>NZ_JAFFJV010000005.1 GCF_016924645.1 Rufibacter psychrotolerans
CCCCGCCCCAACCACTGCCAACAAACTCAAAAACCACTCACCCCGGCCGATCTGCTTTAATCCAGTTGCCTATTCTACCATTGTTGGTGTTTCACTGCTGTAGGTGTTCCGTCCTATCATCCTACCCTAATTCCTATAACACCGTGGTTCTACCATTGTTGGTGTTCCTTCGTTTTCAGTGTTCCATCCCTTCCTCCTACCCTAATACTGTATAAACTGTAAACCGTTGTTGGTGTTATCACCAACAACCAACATGCGGTCATCAGCGCAAGGACCGCCTCCTCCTACAAGTAACTGTCTTTTGAATAACGATAGAGCCAAGGCCTTAAATGGCTCCGCCGCACAGAACAAAGCTGTATTCCATCTCCAGAAGCCTAAACAATTCATTCCCACTAAAACAAAAAAGCGTTTAGGGGCTGTTTTCTGTAAAACAGCCCCTAAACGCTTGAAAATGGTTTCATGGAAACTTACCTAACCCCCTGGCTCGGGAATTTAGGCGTAACGGTGCGGTAAAACGCCAGGATCTTCTGCATGTCGGCGTCAAAGTCACCGGTGGGGTAAATAGTGGGGCCAATGCCCGCTTCTTTTTTGGCGTAGTCCAGGTAACCCAACAAGATGGGCACCCCGGCGCCAACGGCGGTGTGGTAGAAGCCCTTTTTCCAGCGGGGCTGGTACTTGCGGGTGCCCTCGGGGGTTACCAGCATCACCATCTCCTCATGCGTCTTGAAGATGTCAATCATGGCGGCCACCAGGTTGTTGTTCTTCTTGCGGTCTACCGGCACGGCCCCCATGGACCTCAGCAGCGCGCCCATGGGGAAGAAAAACGCCTCTTTCTTGATGGTCAGCTTCACGGGCACATCCATGAGGTAGAACGCGGCCCGGGCAAACACAAAGTCCCAGTTGCTGGTGTGCGGCGCGGCTACCATAATGGCCTGCTTGATGTCCGGTGGCATAGATCCGTTCAGTTTCCAGCCAAATACCTTGAAAATAACTTTTGCGAGTGCCTTCCCAAACATAGTGTTGCGTTAGATCAGACCACAATAATACGAAAAAAACCAGCGTTTCTGCTGGTTTCTATCTGGGTCAGGCTTACGGGGTGAGTTTAAACTTGCGTTCTCTGAACAGGTACACCTGCAAGCCCACGTTGAGGGTGGGCCCAAACTCGGTCACCTTTCGGTTACCTTCGGTCACGCGTTTCTCCTGGTAGTAGGAAAAGAGCAGGGCCGGCTCAACGGCAACCTTGGGGTTGATGAAAATGGCGTACCCCACGCCGCCCCTAAACTCGGCAAGGTCGGTTTTGGAAATGTTGGGGCGTTTGTTCACCCCCACGGCGGCACTGGCCTCGCCAAAGAACCCGTTGTTTAGATAATACCGCGCGAAGGGCCCTACCAGCACATTCGTGGCCTGGGTAGGCACCTGGTTGTCCATAGATTCCTTATAGTAGTAGATGGCGCCCCGCACCCCAAGCGCAAAATCGTGCAGGACAAAGTAGCCTAGTTTGGCGTCCAGGTCAAACTGCGTCCGGTGGCCCGAGACTGGTTCATTGGGGCCGGTAATGTCTATCTGGCGGTAAGAGCCGCTCACGCTTCCGCCCACCATGAGGGTGCGCTGAATGATTTTGGCCGGTATAAGGGTGCTTCTGTTTTCCTGGGCCCTCACGGGCAAAAAGCCAAGCAGAAAGACGGCTACGTAAAGAAATTTGCCCATACAAGACTGGTTAGGAGGAAGGAGCTTTCCTTTGCCTTATACGAAACTAATTTACTCAAAGACAGGAAGATTCTGCCTTCTTAATAGGATAATTTATATACGTTAACTAGTTAGCTAACGCTCTGGAGCAGCGCCCTGAGCTGGGGTTCTAGCGTAAGCGTGTACTCATACCCGATGGCGTAAATTTCCCGGGCCCTTTTCAGGTCATAGATGTGGTAGTCCCGGAGCTTGGGCGGCTCAATGAACAGGTCGCACAGGCTGGCGCGGGGTTGTACGTTGGCGTGCAGGGCCAGATGGAAAATCCGTTCCGTCACGTTCCGGATGCTGGAGATCTCGGCCTTGTAGTTGGTGGGGTTGGCGTGCACCCCAATGATCTTGTCGCATTCGCCGGTGAGGCACTCCACGGGTAAGTTGTTGATGATGCCGCCATCTACCAGCAGCCGCTTCTCCCGCTGCACGGGCTTGTAGAGAATGGGCACCGCCGAGGAGGCTTTCAGGGCTTCAATGAGCGAGCCCTGGGTGAAATACACGGTGCTGCCCTCTACCAGGTCCACGGCCGAGATGATCAGTTTAATGGGCAGTTCCTCAAACGTAGTCTCATGCAAATGCTCCTCAAAGATCTTGTGCAAGGCCTGGGTGTGCAGGAGCCCGCGGTTGAGGGCAGGTTTGAACAGTTTAGGAAGGGGCAGGTCACACACCAAGCGCAGGATTTCTTCCGGCGCGAAGCCGGCCGCGTACAGGGCCCCGGCAATGGCCCCGGAACTTACCCCCGAAATGGCATGGATGGGCACGTTGAGTTCCTGCAGGGCCTGGAGCACCCCCAGGTGCACCACCCCGCGGGCGGCTCCCCCAGACAGGCAAAGTCCCAGTGCAGGCATGGCTTACAGGGCTGCGAAAGGAAAAACCTGGTCAACGCGCACCCCTTTTTCGGTGTGCTTCACGGTGCAGCACTCGTGTTGGGCATCGTGTTCAAAGAACAACACCCACTGCTCCTCGGCCGCCCGGTTCAGGAAAGCTTCCTTCTCCTGCAGCGTGAGCAAGGGGCGGGTGTCATAGCCCATCACGTACGGCAGCGGCAGGTGCCCTACCGAGGGAAGCAAATCGGCCATGAAGCAGAGGGTGTGGCCTTTGTACTGCAGGCGGGGCACCATCATTTTATCGGTGTGGCCGTCTACGTAGGTCACGTCAAAGCCGGGCAGGAACTGCTCCTGCCCTACCGGCAGGAACTCCAGCTGGCCGCTTTCCTGCAGGGGCAGGATGTTCTCCTTCAGGAAGCTCGCCTTTTCGCGCGGATTGGGTTGGGTGGCCCATTGCCAGTGGTCCTGGTTGCTCCAGTAGCGGGCCCGGGGGAACACGGTTTCCAGGGAAGTGCCGTCTTGCCCGTAGCGCACCGAGCCGCCGCAATGGTCAAAGTGCAGGTGGGTCAGGAAAACATCGGTGATGTCTGAGAACCCGAAACCGGCTTTACGCAGGGACTTCTCCAGTGAGTCATCGCCGTGCAGGTAATAGTGGCTGAAGAACCTGGCGTCCTGCTTGTCGCCTATGCCGTTGTCAATTAACACCAGCCGGTCCTGGGTTTGCACCAAAAGGCAGCGCATGGCCCAGGTGCAGAGGTTGTTCTCATCTGCGGGGTTAGTGCGCTGCCAGAGGGACTTGGGCACCACGCCAAACATGGCGCCTCCGTCTAACTTAAAATTTCCGGTATTGATGGGGTATAAGGTCAACGACATAGAAGAGCTTTTGTGCCTGATTTCCTGAAAAGCGCCCTAAAACGGACTTACTCGGCGACCACGCCCATCTGCCCGAACTTCTCAATGCGCTGCATGATACGTTCTTCGGCGGGGATGGCTTCCAGTTCCTCCAGGGTGGAAAGGATCTTTTTCTTGAGCGTCCTGATCATCTTCTCGGGGTTCACGTGCGCGCCGCCCAGCGGTTCTTTGATGATGCCGTCTACCAGTTTATTGCCCAGCATGTCTTTGGCTGTGAGTTTGAGGGCCTCGGCCGCCTGTTCTTTGTAGTTCCAGCTGCGCCATAAGATAGAAGAGCACGACTCCGGCGAGATCACCGAGTACCAGGTGTTCTCCAGCATGTACACGCGGTCGCCAATGCCAATACCCAGGGCTCCGCCCGATGCGCCCTCTCCTATAACAATACAGATTACGGGTACTTTGAGCATGAACATTTCTTTGAGGTTGCGGGCAATGGCTTCGCCCTGTCCGCGCTCCTCGGCCTCCAGGCCCGGGAAAGCACCCGGCGTATCTATGAGGGTAACAATGGGCTTGTTGAATTTCTCGGCCAGTTTCATGAGGCGCAGGGCCTTGCGGTATCCTTCGGGGTTGGCCATCCCGAAGTTGCGGTACTGGCGCTCTTTGGTGTTGCGGCCCTTCTGCTGGCCTATGAACATGACGGTTCTGCCGTCAATCTCGCCAAAACCGCCCACCATGGCTTTGTCGTCGCGCACGTTGCGGTCGCCGTGCAACTCTATAAAGGAAGAAGACAGGCCATTGATGTAGTCAAGGGTATAGGGTCTTTCTACGTGGCGGGAAAGCTGCACCCGCTGCCAGCGGGTAAGATTCGCATAGGTCTCTTTCTTAAGCGTCTTAATTTTATCCTCCAATGCCTGTACTGCCTCGCTCACGTCTACCTGGCTTTCGGCGGCCAGTTTCTTCATCTCGGCTAGTTTCCCCTCAAGGGAAGCAATGGGTTGTTCAAAATCTAATAGCATATGATGCCCCTTACGTTTAGCTAAAGTGTGACTACAAAGGTAAACGAAACTTGCAAAGTTTAGTAGCAGGACTTTTTTCTAGTTTTAAGTGAAAATTTTTGGGTTGACTATGAACGGGTTACCCCTACTGGCATATATAAATTTGGCTATTTTTAGGCTTGGGCCTTGTGCGGTAAAAATCTACCCCCCATATTTGCATCATCAAAACGGGACAGCAGGTCCTGAGGTGATAAAAACACAAGTTGGTCCGGTAGTTCAGTTGGTTAGAATGCCGCCCTGTCACGGCGGAGGTCGCGGGTTCGAGTCCCGTCCGGACCGCAAAAGCCCCTCAGAGATGAGGGGCTTTTTTTGTGCCCTTTGCAGTAGGCCCGCCAGTTAAGCGCGTTTGGTTCGGGAAAGCGTTTTCACCCTTTTTCGCCCAAAACAGGCCAGAAACAGAGCCTTAAGGCCCAGGTCAGAAAAAAAAGAGGTTTTCTTGAGAAGGAAAGTTGCATCTTAAAATTTAACGCTACATATTTGCACCATCAAAACGGGACAGCAGGTCCTGAGGTGATAAAAACACAAGTTGGTCCGGTAGTTCAGTTGGTTAGAATGCCGCCCTGTCACGGCGGAGGTCGCGGGTTCGAGTCCCGTCCGGACCGCAAAAGCCCCTCAGAGATGAGGGGCTTTTTTTGTGCCCTACTTTTAGCTGGCCCTGCCCCGCTTGCCCACCTTTGGTCAGTAGGCTCGCCCCTCATCAGTAAATCGCTTTGGGGCTAAAATCGTAAAAACAGGCCCAAAACGGGCGTACGCAGGCTGTGCGGCACTTTCCACCTACTGCTTCCTCGCCAGCAATGCCTTTTGGGAAAAGATAACCTGTTTGCCCTCTTCAGCCAGGTAAGAGAAGTGGGCTTTTTTTGCAATATTTACCAAAATCTGCCGGACCTGCCTTTAAGGCTGCCCGCCGATACACCCCATGAGCCCCACCGTTTACCTATGCATGGTTTTATTTTATTAGAGTTTGAGAAGTTTGTCATTAAAGAGCACGGCTTTGCCACCTGGAATACTATCTCTAAAAAGGCCAACGCCGAGAGCCTATCCATTGATGCTACCCAGATTTACCCCGATTCCATTGTATTCACGCTGGTGGGGGAAGCCATCAAGGAGCTGGACGTAGAACCCGGGGCTTTTCTGGAAAGGTTTGGCTATGCCTTGGTGCCCAATCTGCTCAAGGTGTACAAGGCCTACATTGACCCCACCTGGAAAACCATTGACCTGCTGGAGCACACAGAGAACACCATGCACCATGCCGTCAGGACCAACAACCCCGACGTAACCCCTCCTATTCTGGAGATTAAAAGAAAAGGCCCCAGATCCATCCACATTCACTATAGGTCCAAAAGGAACATCCCGCAGTTGGGCGTAGGGGTCATCAAGGGAATTGCTGATCATTACGGGGAACTCCACAAGTTGCACGTCCACCTCACAAACACTGAGGAAGAAGGTGTGTACCTTATTGACGTTGCCCTGGTGTCCTAAACCGGAAAGCCCACCTTTTAGAAGCCCCCTTTACCAAGATACCTCTGCAATAGAATAATTTGATTAAGGGCTAACAACCAGCCTTTGATGTTCGCTCTGAAGCCTTGCCGCAAGCACCTCTTACTGGAGACTTGCGGCGAGGCTTCTTTCTTTTATGCAACATGCACCAGTGTTATTTGAAACTACTTTCAAATGACACTACCTTTGATATTGCAATTTAAGGCTGATCAAAGCTCTCAAATGTACCGTCTGAATACAACAGCATTAGCCTGACCACTTTTCTTTCCTGGCCATACTTGCTTGGAATCGGCGGGGTAGAAGGGTGCAGCTGCGTTGGTACTTTTCCATCCTCATCAGCGCGGCTACTCACATTAGCATCAGAAGACTCGCCATGAACCTGCTTCAACACCGGGTCAGAGTGGCTTGTTTCTTCTCCCAATTGCATTAGCATACTTCCTTGGCCCAGAAGCAACCAGGCCGGGGAAATCTCTTTGAACCGGAGAAGAACTTTCTGCACCACTTCCAGGCTGGCCTTGTTTCGTGCAGACAAAATATGGCTCATCACGGCTCTGGCAACCCCAATCTCATCGGCGAAAGCGGCGGGCCCTAGGGTGCTCCAGTGGAGTATTTCTGTAATTCTGGGGAGTAACTCAGACACAATTAGGTAGTTGTTTTCTGTTCAAAACCATCAAACCGGAGCAACAATGCCCTTTAGAGTTTACCGCTAGGTTGGGGATAAATCACCCGCCCAACTGTAAGCCTCACTTAAAGCAACTTCCACAACAGATTCAAAATTAATATAATAAGTGCAGATCCAAGGTTTTATTCCGCATTCGTTCTGCTGCTCACCAACAAAGATAAACCCTGTTTACATTTGTATAACAAATGTAAACAGGGTTTATCTTTGTTGCCTCACTCCTTTTCCACCTTTACAAAGCGGCCTACTTGTCTTCCCCAAGAATCAGCAAACTTGAGCGCTCTATCCATTAAGCTCCTGCCATAATGGCAACATACCTTCCACTCGATGCGATTCCCTTCTGAGCGGTGGATGTAAAGGGTATTCAGGCAGCTAAAAGTTCTCATCCTGCTTTCTCCCTTACCGGACCTGAATGTTCTTCCCGGCACTTGGGTAAGCTCATCCTGCGGTGGGTGCCTGCCACCAGGCCGTTCCCTGCCTTGTACAAAACGAAGCCGAGCCTCAACCTTTTAACTTGCCCAAAAAGAGAATCCTCCGCCCCTGCTAAAAAGTTGAGCAAAGACGGAGGATGAACTCTTATGGAAGTAAGCAGGGACTTACACTTCTATTATTTAAAATAAGCCAGTTCCAATGCGCGGTCGTGGCCGTAGACATCATCCCGGAAATGTACCGCGCCGGCATCGTCTACCCAGGCAGTGAAGTACACAATGTACACCGGCACTTTCGCTGATAGGTTGACATACTTCTCGGCCCCGCCATGCATGGCCGCCTTGATGGCCGATGGAGTCCATTGCTTTTGGTCCTTGAGCAGGTACTGCGCCAATTCAAATGGCTTCTCTACCCTGATGCAGCCGTGGCTGAAACCCCGCTCGGCCTGGTTGAACAGGTGGTCTGAGGGGGTATCGTGCAGGTACACGTTATGCTCATTAGGAAAGATAAACTTCACGTAGCCCAGCGGGTTCTTGCTTCCCGGGCGCTGCCGTACCCGGTACTTGAACTTCTCGTCTACGGTGTACCAATCCACGGAGTGCGGCGAGAGCACCTCAACTTTGTTGTTGCCTATGTCCTTCACCAACTCCATGTCATTGGCGGCAAGGTAGTTGGGGTTGCGGGCCTGCGCAGGGGCAATCTCCTCGGCCAGAATTTGGGGTGTCACATTCCAGTACGGGTAGAACACAATGTACTCCAGCTTGTCGCTGAACACCGGGGTGGCGTGCATCTCTTTCCCCACCACTACTTTCATGCTCAGCACCTCTTTGTCTTTCTCAAACACGTGCAGCATGTACTCTGGAATGTTCACAAACACGTACTTGTCCTCAAAGCGCTTGGGTACCCACCGCCAGCGCTCCATGTTCAGGATGATCTGGTCAATGCGCTCCTCAATGGGAATGTTCATGACCCGCAAGGTCTCCCCTCCCACTACCCCGTCGGGCTTAAGGCCGTGGCGGATCTGGAAGTTGCGCACCGCTTTGGCCAGCTCTGGGTCATACACCAGGTTCTGCGGAGTATTTTCCGCGGGTTTTCCCAGAATACGGTGCCTGAGGGTTAAGACGGCCTGGGCCGAGTCGCCGGGCTTGAGCATTTTGGTGGCGAGTTCCACTTTAGGCCAGCCGCCCTGCTGCTTGGCCAGGCGGTACTGCTTCAGGGCCTCGCGCAGCCTGATGTACCCGCTGTGCAGGGCCTCAAATTCATAGTAGGGATAACGGCTTTCCCTTTCCTTCAAGATGGTCTGCAGCGCCTTGTGCAGCTTGATCTTGTTTTTCTTTACCGCCCAGTCAATGTTGTCTACGTTGCGGGGGTTCACGGTTCCCTTGTAGAAGTCGGTGGCGTAGTCAAAGTAAGAGGCGGTGAGGGTAACGTCCAGCTCCTGCTGCAGTTTGTACCGCACCGAATCGCCTTTGGCTTGCTCCAGCCGCTGGAACATGCCCTTGAAGTCTTTGCGGGCGTAGTCTTTGGGGTCCAGGCCTTCCTCATGGGCCCGGTTAATGACCTCCACCAATTTATAGGCCTGGGGCACCAGTTCGCCATCTTTGAACCAGGCAAACCGGTATTGGCGCTCCCGATAGAAGAGTTTCATTAAATTGAGGTGTTCCTTGAATTCAGGATCGCTCAAGGTGAACCTGACCACGTAAACACTGTCGGTTTGCTGCGGAAACTCCTTGGCCGTGGTAAGCGCTACTTTCTTTTTCTGCTTCTCCCCCGACTTGGCACAGGCCGACACCAGCACCATGGTCATCATGAGAAAGAAGAAAAAGCAAAAGGAGAGTTTATTTAATTTCATAGATATTCTACCTTACATAAAAGTTTGTTCCTTATACTCCCAAGCTCCCAAAAAAGTTAAGGTAGCGCAACTATATTAAATTGTACATTTCTAATCCAAATGCATACAAATATAGCCATACGACACTATAATCACCCAACCCTGCCAGAAGCGAGACCAATTCAGGTAAGTACCTCTGATTCCTGTTTTAGGGCCGTTTTGGAAAAATTGACCCTAAAATAAGCTTCTCTGCCAGGCTCTGTCACCAACAACCACTAACTTAACCAGCCTTTCACAAAATGGATTTTAGCAATAGTTCACCCACCCTACATCCCCAAGACCCGCATTCTTTTTCCAGGCCGGAAACGGCCCGCATGACCCATGCCGACTGGCACCTGGAACTAGATTTTAGCAAGAAAACCATCAAAGGCACCGGCCTGTACACCCTCCAGCACCAGGGGGCTCCGGAAGTTATCTTTGACGTGCGCCACCTGCAGATTACCGGGGTAAAGCTGGTGGGACAGGAGCAAGAAGCCGAGTACCACCTTACAGAGGAGGAGCCTTTCCTGGGGCAGGGCCTGCACATCGCCCTCCGGGAAGACACCCGGCAGGTGGAGATCCGGTTTGTGACCACGCCGCAGTCGGCGGCTCTGCAGTGGCTGGAACCAGGCCAGACGGCCGGCAAGACCCACCCGTTCCTGTTCACGCAGTCACAGGCTATCCTGGCGCGCACCTGGTTGCCCTGCCAGGACAGCCCCAGCGTGCGGTTCACGTACACGGCGCGGGTGCAGGTGCCCGCCCACCTGCTGCCCCTCATGAGCGCCGACAACCCGCAGGAAAAAGGGGCCACCGGCGAGTACTTCTTTCAGATGGAGCAGCCCATTCCCTCCTACCTGCTGTCGCTAGCCGTGGGCGATCTGGCCTTTGCGCCCCTGGGGCAACGGTGCGGGGTGTACGCCGAACCGGCCACGCTGGAGGCGGCGGCCTATGAGTTTGCCGACACCGAGAAAATGCTGGAAGCCGCCGAGGACCTGTACGGCCCTTACCGGTGGGGCCGCTATGACCTGCTGGTGCTGCCGCCCAGCTTTCCGTTCGGGGGCATGGAGAACCCTAAACTCACCTTCTGCACGCCCACCATTATTGCGGGAGACCGCTCGCTCACCAGCCTGGTAGCCCATGAGCTGGCCCATTCCTGGTCGGGGAACCTGGTCACAAACGCCACCTGGAACGACTTCTGGATGAACGAAGGCTTCACCGTCTATTTTGAGCGCCGCATCATGGAGGCGCTCTACGGCCCCGCATACGCCGAGATGCTGCACACCCTGGGCTACCAGGACCTGCAGCTCACCCTGGAGGAACTGCGCGACAAACCGCAGGACACCTGCCTCCACCTGAACCTTGCAGGCCGCGACCCGGACGAAGGCCTCACCGAGATTGCCTACGAGAAGGGCAATGCCTTCCTGCGCCACCTAGAAAAGCTGGTTGGGCGCGACAGGTTTGATCTGTTTGTGAACCGATATTTCAGCCAGTTCCGGTTCCAGTCTATGGATACCGCCGGTTTTGAGCAGTTTCTGGAAAAAGAGCTGATAAACGGGGATGACACGCTACGGCAACAGATAAATGCCGCAGGCTGGATACACGCTCCCGGCCTCCCGGCGGGCCAACTGCCCCCCAAAGCCGTCCTGTTTGAGAAAGTAGCCCAGGAACTGGAGAAATGGCAGCACGGTACCGCCGCCCAGGACCTGGCCACCCACGGCTGGAGCACCCATGAGTGGCTGTATTTCCTCACCAACCTGCCCCAGGGCCTCACGCAAGCCCAGCTGGAAGAGCTGGACCAGGCCTTTGGCTTCACCGCCTCAGGCAACGCCGAGGTGCAGGCCGAATGGCTCAGGCACGCCATTCTACACCGCTATGAAGCCGCCTACCCGGCTCTGGAGGCGTTTCTGGTGCGGGTGGGCCGCCGCAAATTCCTGCTGCCCCTCTACAAAGCCCTCCTGCAGACCCCGCAGGGCACCGCCCAGGCCCAGGCTATTTACCAGAAAGCCCGGCCCAATTACCACGCCGTTGCCACCAGCACCCTGGATGCGCTCCTGAACCGCTAAAGCTGCCAGGCCACACAAAAAAGCCCGTTAGGTTTGCCTAACGGGCTTTTTTGTGTGGCTTAGAAAGGCGTTTAGTGGTTCTCTGCTTTTCTGTTCACGGTAGTTTCAGCAATCACAGTGAGTTTCTCGTCGGTCATTTTCTCCTCGCTCAGGATGGATTTGAGCAGGTCCAGCACCTGGTTGTGGCCCAGGAACTTGGCGTAGGTGCAGGCGGTACCGTAGCCGGCTATCTCGTAGTGCTCAATGCGCTGGGCACAGGCAATGATCCCGGCATCCATCACATCGGGGTCGGCGTCGTGGGTCAGGAAATCGCGGGCTTCCCTGATGATTCCCTCCATGGCCATACACTTCTCACCGGTGCCGCTGATGCCCAGGATCTGGAAGCACTGCTCCAGGCGGTCAATCTGGCCCCTGGTCTCCATCATGTGCTGTTCCAGCGCAGAAGCCAGCTCCCGGTTAGACACCTTCTGCATCACCTCAGGCATGGCCTTCATGATTTGCTGCTCCGCATTGTACAGGTCTTTCATCTGGTGGATGAACAGGTCATTCAAGGATGTTAATTTCATAGCTAAACGGTTTAAGGTGAACATCTTCACTAAGTACTTTTCCTATACGAGGCGATTTTTGCCTAGTTCAAAAGAATCTCAGAACTTCTGTTCCGCCGCAATTAGGGCAAGCCATTGCGCCCGGTTGCCCCGTATAACCCCAGAAAGTAACCGTAAGCAGCATACATGACCACATTTGAGCAGGCTCCCAAGGGCATTCTCATCGCCGTAGGCGGCAACGAAGACAAGGGCACTTTTCCCCGGGCAAAGAAGCAGTACCACCTCAATTTCTTTGAGCTGGGCATTCTCAAGCGCATTATTGACGCCATGGGCGGCAGCCAGGCCCGGATTGAAGTCATCACGTCGGCCTCCATGATCCCCGAGGAGTTGGGGGCCCTGTACCTGCGCGCCTTTGAGGTGCTGGGCTGCCAGCAGGTGCGGGTGATGGACATAAGGGAGGAAGCCGACGCCCTGAAGCCCGAGTACCTGCAGCGCCTGCGCGCCGCCAGCGGCGTGATGTTCACCGGCGGCGACCAGTCCCGCCTGTTCAGGATTTTCTCGGGCACGGCCTTTCACCAGATCCTGCTCCGGCGCTACTACCAGGAAGAGGGTTTTGTGATTGCGGGTACCAGCGCCGGGGCCATGGCCATGTCAGACATCATGATCACGGGCGGCAGCAGCTCCCGGGCCCTGCTGAAGGGATCGGTGAAGCTGGACCGGGGCCTGGCGTTCCAGGAGAACGTTATTTTTGACTCACATTTTGTGAAACGCGGCCGATTCGGCCGTTTGATGGAAGCCGTAGCCACGCACCCTTTTAAAATAGGCATAGGGTTGGGCGAAGACACCGGCGTCCTAATCAGCCAGGGTAACTTTATAGAAACCATTGGTTCTAACCTGGTGATTGTGGTAGACGGGCACCACATCAAGCACAACAACACCTCCTACGCCGCGCCGGGCACCCCGCTCTCCATTGAGAACTTCAGGGTGCACGTGCTGGCCCTGGGCAACTACTATGACATAAAGGAACGCAAGTTCTGCGTGGGCAACAAACAACCAGCATGGGAGGAGTAGCCGTTTCGGGGCTACTTTCTGTAAAGCAGCCCCGAAACGGCTACTCCTGGTAAATGCCTACCAGGGGCTCGCCGCCGGCCACCCAGCTGGCCCGGTACATGCCTTCTGAGTTGAACGGCAGGGTCACCTCGCCGGTGGGGCTTACGGCCACCAAGCCACCTTCGCCGCCGTACTGCTTCAGTTTCTGGTGCACCACCAGGTTGCAGGCCTGGGCCAGGGACATTCCTTTGTACTCCATGAGGCAGGAAATGTCATAGGCCACCACGTGCCGGATAAAGTACTCGCCGTGGCCGGTGCAGGACACGGCGCAGGTCTTGTTATTGGCGTAGGTGCCGGCACCAATGAGGGGCGTATCGCCCACGCGGTTGAAGTTCTTGTTGGTCATGCCCCCGGTGGAGGTGGCCGCCGCCAGGTCTCCCGCCAGGTCTACCGCCACGGCCCCCACCGTCCCGAATTTCTTTTCGCCGGTCTCAGAGTGGTCCAGCATGTAGACATCGGTGTCGCGCAGGGCCTGCCATTGGTCGTAGCGCTGCTGGGTGAAGAAATAGGCGTCGGGTTCAAAGGCCAGGCCCTGGTTACGGGCGAAATCCTCGGCTCCGGGATGGCTCAGCAGCACGTGGTCTGAATGGTGCAGGACCTCGCTGGCCAGCAAAATAGGGTTCCTGATGTTACGCACCCCGGTAATGGCCCCGGCCTCCAGGGTTTTGCCGCACATGAGGGCCGCATCCATCTCGTGGTACCCCAGCTTGTTGAACACAGATCCGCGCCCGGCGTTGAACAGGGGGCAGTCTTCCAGGTGCACCACAGTGGCTTCCACGGCGGTTAAGGCAGAACCTTCCTCCCGCAAAATCTTATATCCCACCTCCAGGGCTTGCCGCAGGGCGGCGCGGTATTCCTGCTCCATGTGGGGGGTGAGCGACGCGCGGGTGATGGTTCCGGCCCCGCCGTGCAGCGCCAGGGCAAAGGATGGCTTTTTCTCCATAGGTTCTTCTTGCTAGTCTTCTAAAAAGTTCAGGAATGGGGGTAAAATGAGGGGCAAAACCCGGGCGGCAAGCCTTGGCAAATTCCCCCGGCCGGTGGATAAATTAATAATCGCCCGGTGGAATCTAAACCCTCCATTCTTTGTATATTTGTAGAGTTTACTTTACTAATCATATTAAATTTATCACCTATGTCTTTTGATGTACAGGGAAGATTGCACGAAATCTTTGACGAAACCCAAGTGAGCGAAAAATTCCGGAAACGTGAATTCGTTCTGGAGATTCCAGACGGCTCTTATACGCAATATGCCAAGTTTCAGCTTACCCAAGACAAGTGCGGTATTCTTGACAACTACAAAAAAGGCGATGAAGTGAAGGTTGCGTTCAACCTGAGCGGTAAACCGTTCACCAAGAACGGTACTACCATGTACTTCACCAACCTGCAGGCCTGGAGAGTAGAGCACGCCGGTGCCGCCCAGCCGCAAGCCGCGGGCAACCCGTACGCGCAGCAGCCGGTTAAGTCCAGCTCATTCATCAGCGACGACATGGACAACGATCTTCCTTTCTAAGGAATTCTTGCTTCCTCATACAACAAAATGCGGCTCCCAAAAAGGGCCGCATTTTTCGTTTTAGGGCTTTTTAGGGCAAAAGGCAGCTAAAACGGCTGTTTTTGCGTAGTGCCCAATACCCCCGAGAAGCCGGAGCAGCAGAGGACATGACAACACAAACAGACCAGCGGGTGATGGTAGTGACGGGCGCAAGCTCGGGCATTGGAAAAGCCACCGCCGAAGCCTTGGCCCAGCAAAGGGCCCACGTGCTACTAATTTGCCGAAGTGCCCAGAAAGGCCAGCAGACCCTAACCGATATCCAGCGGAAAGTACCCAGCGCCCGCCTTTCGCTCTTTATAGCCGATTTGTCTTCTTTGCAGGAAGTGAGGCGCGTGGCCGGCGAGCTCCAAGAACAGTTCCCGGTCATTGACGTGCTCATCAACAACGCCGGCCTGATTCCCGGCCCGCTGCAAACCACCCCAGACGGCTGGGAGCTGGCCTGGGCCACCAACCACCTGGCGCCTTTCCTGCTCACCAACCTGCTCATGGATTCTTTGCTGGCCTCTGAGCAAGGCCGGGTGATCAACGTGACCTCAGAAGCCCACCGGCTGGGGCAGCTGGACTTTGAGCACGCAGGCAAGCCCGAGAAATACAGCGCCATCACCGCCTACGCAGATTCCAAGCTGGCCAACATTTACTTCACTTACGAGCTGGCCCGCCGCACCGAGTTCACCAACCTGACCGTGAACTGCCTGCACCCGGGCGCCGTGGCCACCAACTTCGGGAAGAACAGCAACCTCTTTGTGAAAAGCCTGATGCTCCTGAGCCGCCTGTTCATGAAATCGCCGGCCAAGGGCGCCCAGACCTCGGTGTACCTGGCCACTTCGCCGTACGTAAAGCACGTAAGCGGCAAGTACTTCAAAGACTGCCGCCCGGTGAACTCCTCCGCCGATTCCAACAACGCCCACCTGGCCCGTCGGCTCTGGGACATCAGCGCGGAACAGACGGGTTTTTAGGCTGTTTTTCATTTTTCACCCCAAAAGCAGGAGGCACAGCGGCATGCAGGGAACCCAGGAAATGTATTTGTTGATCCTACAGGGCGAGGGCGAAACCCTGGAGTTCAAGAAGACCATCACCCACGCGGCCCGCATTGCCCGCACCCTGGTCTCCTTCGCCAACGCCCGGGGCGGCCATATTTTGGTGGGCGTGCAGGACAACGGCACCATCACCGGCGTAGACCCGGAAGAGGAAATGCACACGTTGAACCTGGCCGTGAACCTTTTCTGTGATCCGCCGGTGCAGGTGTTCTACCAGGAAGTGGAAATGGACGAGGGCACCGTGCTTAAAGTGATTATTCCGGAAAGCTCAACTAAACCTCACTTAGCCAAAGTGAAAGAAGATGACTGGCGCTGTTACACCCGGGTGAAAGACGAGAGTGTGCAGACCAGCCTGGTGGCAGGAACGCTCCCCTCCCCGGAACCGGCCACCGAGACCCTGGAGGAAATAATAGATTACCAGCAGGAACGTATTCTGGAGCTGCTCAAAAGATTCCGCCGGCTCACCTTCAGAGATTTCATGCAGCTGGGCAGCCTCTCCAAACCGCAGGTGCAGCGCCTGTTGGCGATCATGGTGCTGCAGGGCCGCATCAGGCTGCACGACAAGGAAAAGGAGCCTTACTACACCTTGTTCTGAGGAGCCAGGCAGCTTACGGCCAGGCAAACAGCACGGATTTCACGGGTTCCTCCTTGGGGTACTCAGAGGCAGCCTGGTACTGCCACCTGGCCTCCAGGTCAATCTGGTGCTGCTCCAAGGCCACTTGCCCTTCCCTGTCGCAGACAGAGGAAACCCAGCCCAGCAACACGCCTAGGGTAAGGGTAAATACAACTTTCATGGGTTTGGGTTTTAAGCCTGTTTTTACAAAATCAGCTGAAAAACTAAGACACAATGCTTCGGCCGGAATGCCAGGTGCCTAAGGCAAGGAGTACCGCACTGCCCGCCAGGCTGTAGCCCATCTGGGGCACAAAAAAGCTGGCTTGCTTAGTCGTGGAGGCAAGCGCTGCGAAATAGGGCCAGCTGTACGGGTAGTACCCAATGTACTCCCAGCTGGAAGCAATCAGGAAGGCCAGCACGAACAGGATCCCCGACCCAATGCTTACCGCAATGCTCTTGCACCGGAAACTGATGCAGAACTGCAGGGTCAGGATAAACAGGGACCCGATAAAGATGCGGAAGATTCCCACGCTGATGCTCTGCACATGGTAGTAGTGCTGGAAACCGAACTCGGGCTTGAGAAAGCCCAGTACATATCCTGCCGCCAACACGCCCGCCCAAAACGTAGCAAACGACACCAGCGTAAGCCCCAGCAACAGCAGGTACTTGTTCAGGAACACCGTCCATTTGGGCACCGGCGCGGCGTACAGTTGTTTCCAGCCGAAGGAGTTGTGTTCAATGCCGTTCACCAGCGCCGTGACCAGGGCCAGAAACAGCGGAATGAGCAACTGCGAGGTGGCCATGAAGTTGTTGGTCATCCAGATAAACCACGGGTCGGTGCCCGGTTTCAGAATTCTATCGCCCCGGAAAAAGAAGACCAGAAACGTCATGCCCACCACTGAGAGCGGCGCCAGCAACGAAAGCCACAGCGCCCAGGAGTTTTTGATTTTAAGCGCCTCAGCGGAGGCACCGCGGCGCAGATAGGTAATTGTAGTTTCCATGGTTAAGCAAGGGTTAGGGTTGAGGAGAGAGTAGAATCTGCTGCAATGGTGGCTTCCTGGGTCATGGACAGGAAAACCTCTTCCAGACTCCGCTGACCATACACCAGGCCAGACACCGCCAGGCCTTGCTCCACCAACAGGCGGTTCAGGTGGGCTGCGGTTGGTTTGCAATCCACCGCTACCCGTATCAGGTTTTCCGTTAACGTCTCCACCGCAAACCCCTGCAGCAGCAATACTTCCCTGGCTAATAAAGCGTTATCCACCTCTACTTCCAGGGTTTGGGTATGTGCCGCCACACGCCGTAGTTCCTGCACCGAGCCTTCAAAGGCAAGCGTTCCTTCGTGCAGAATGGAAAGATGGGTGACTGTTTTCTCTATTTCACTGAGCAGGTGGCTGGACAGAAAGATGGTTTTACCGTGCTTCTGGTTCAGGTCAATCAGCAGCTCGCGCATCTCCCGGATGCCGCTGGGGTCTAAGCCGTTCGTAGGCTCGTCCAGGATGAGCAGCTCGGGGTCAGACAGCAGCGCCAGTGCGATGCCCAGCCGCTGGCACATGCCCAGGGAATACTGCTTCACCGGCCTATGAGCATCCTGCTGCAGGCGCACAATCTCCAGCACGGCCTCCACCCGCTTCTTGTCTAGGCCCAGAAGGCGGCGCAGGACTTCCAGGTTGTCTCGGCCGGAAAGGTGGCGGTACAGGCTGGGCACTTCAATCAGGGCACCAATCTGCCGGAGCACCTCCACCCTATTCCGGACCAGTTCCTTCCCGAACAAATCAATTGAACCGCCCGAGGGGGTCAGCAAACCCAGCAGCAGGCGGATGGTGGTGGTTTTACCGGCCCCGTTGGGCCCCAGAAACCCGTAGATGCTGCCTTTGGGGATGTTCAGGTGTAAGCCGGTCAGGATTTCGCGGCTGCCGTAGCGGTAGCGCAGGTCCTGCGTTTGGATAAGGTGTTTCATAGCCGAAGGGGTTTGATGCTTCAAATGAAAGCGGTTCCTCGGGCGGCTGCAACTAAACTATACCAACCCCTTATTCTTGTAGACGAATCCCGCTTTTACCCATTGCAAGCTGTTCATCTATAAATTTTGGGCGTTGGTCTAAATCCTTTTCGTTCCTGCGGGAAAGCGTAGGTGAATGCGTAGTTTTGGCTTGTTTTCAGGAAAACGATGAAGAAACATACGCCGCTTCTGCTCCATGTGCTGCTTTGGGTAGCGCTGCTGGTATTTAATCTATTCTATTCCAACTTCAGGTACAACTCCCTGCCCATTACCTGGATGCTGGTAGATCTGGCGCAAACGTTCCTGTTTCACCTGGCCCTGTTCTATTTCAATTGGTTTGTTTTGGTGCCTAAGATCCTGGCCAAAGACAAAGTGGTCCTGTATGCTTTAGCGGTAATTCTCACCCTGGCGGCCTTTGCGGCCATCCGTACGCCCCTTGAGTTGTATGAATGGAAAAGAATTGCCGCCCATGATCCTAAAATAGCCGCCCAGATCAGGAAGTCGCCTGCCATCACCAGGTTCTCTACCATTATGGTGCAACTTGCGATCATGGGCATCATGAACGTATTCCTGAGCTCGGCACTCAAGGTTACCGGCGATTACCTGCGCAACGAACGCCGCCGCAAAGAACTGGAGCACCAGCAGACCACTACCGAACTGGAATTGCTCAAAGCCCAGGTGAACCCGCATTTCCTGTTCAACACGCTCAACAACATCTACTCACTGGCCTACCAGAACGCCCCCAGCACCCCCGATGCCATCCTGAAGCTGTCGCTGCTGCTGCGCTACCAACTCTACGAGACCGATACCCCGCTGGTGCCGCTGGAGAAAGAGATTGAGCACCTGGAACATCTGCTGGACCTGCACCGGCTAAGATTGCCCAACCCCGAGCTGTTGACTCTGGATGTGAAAGGCACTGTATCTAAGGTTTTGCTGCCACCCATGCTACTTATGCCCCTGGTAGAGAACATGTTCAAGCACGGGCTCACCACTGCCCCCATGCACATTTGCCTGCACACCGAGGACGGCCAACTTACCTTCGCCACGCATAACACCAGCAAACGCACGCCCAATCAAGATGCTTTTGGCGGGATTGGCTTGCAGAACCTCCGGCGGCGACTGGAACTGCTGTACCCTAATGCCTACACCCTGGACACCAACCTGCAGAACCAGCAATTTGACGTGAAACTGGTCTTGAATACCTTATCTTAACCATTAACTTGCCGTATGCAACTGACCTGCCTCGCCATTGACGATGAACCGCTCGCGCTGGACCTCATGCGCTCCTACATCAGCAAGATCCCGTTTCTGAACCTGGTCCAAACCTGTTCCAGTGCCCTGGAGGCCATGGCCATCCTGCAGCGGCAACCCATCGATCTCCTGTTCCTGGACATTGAGATGCCCGAGATTACCGGTGTGCAGTTTGTGCAATCGCTGACGAACCGGCCGGCCGTCATCTTCACCACCGCGTACCCGCAGTACGCCCTGGACGGCTTTACCCTGGATGCCGTAGACTACCTGCTCAAGCCTATCCCCTTTGACCGGTTCTTCAAAGCCGTGAACAAAGTCTATGAACGGGCCCAGTTGCAACCCGCTGCCGCATCGGCTCCCACCCAAGCAACCCACCAACCTGATACTGAGGATTTCATCTTCGTGAAGGCAGATTATAAGACCTTACGGGTAAACCTGAGAGATATTCTCTTTATTGAAGGGCTCAAGGATTACGTGATCCTACACACCACTTCGCGCAAGATTATCACGCTGTTATCCATGAACAAGATCATGGAGAAGTTGCCTGAACTGGAGTTCGCCCGCGTGCACCGCTCTTACATTGTTTCTCTGGCGCACATTGACAGTATTGAGAAAAGCCGCATCAAAATAAAGGAGCAGGAAATACCCATTGGCGACAGCTACAAAGAAAGTTTTATGCGCTGGGTGGAAAGCAAGAACTTATAGTCGATGCGCTATATTTGGCCTGATTTTCCCAAATTGGCTTAAAAACGGATTGCTTGGCTTCCTTTCTGCAGAAAAAACGGTTGTATGTGACGCTCTTCCTGGGGTGGTGCCTGCTGGGGATCTTCTCCTCGGTGCAGTACTACCTCATGGAGAAAGGCGGCGACATGCCGGTGACCCTGGGCAAAGCCTTTCTGCGGCAACTCCCCTTCTACTTTCTTTGGGCCTGTTACACTCCTTTTATTCTGGCGCTGAGTAACCGCTGGATTCACCGGCAAGTTTCCACCGCTTCGCTGCTGGCCCGGCACCTGCCCATTGCCATTGCCGTAGCACTTTTGCAGACCACTTTCCAGGCGCTCTTCACGTACTCGCTCCGCACCGCGGGCTCCAAATACGAGCTGTGGGATTACGTGCGGGGCTATCTGGGCAGTTGGTTTCATTTCCAGCTCATCATCTACGCCATGGTGGCGGGTATTGGCTACGCATTTACGTACCGCCGTTTTTACCGGGAACGGGAGGCGCGGGCCCTTGCCTTGGAAAAACAGCTCAGCGATGCCCGCCTGGAAAGCCTCAAAATGCAACTGCAGCCGCATTTCCTCTTCAATACGCTCAACTCCATTTCCATGCTGGTGCGCAGACACGAAGAACAGACCGCCATTAAAATGATTGCGGGCCTGAGTGATTTGTTGCGGTTCCTACTGGACAGCTCGCACGTGCAGTTGATTCCCCTGTGCCAGGAAATAGCCTTGGTGCAGAAATACCTGGAGATTGAAGGCATCCGTTTTCAGGACCGGCTCACCTATTCCATTCAGGTAGATCCCACCGCCGAAAAAATTAAAGTACCTGCCTTGTTGCTGCAGCCGCTGGTGGAGAATGCCTTACGCCATGGCCTGAAAGAGAAACTTACAGGTGGCCAGGTACAGATTACGGCCTCCGCCCAGCACCAGCACCTGATTCTTGAGGTGCAGGATAACGGCATTGGGCTAACGGAAAACCTTGGGTCTGCCAGCGGAATAGGCCTGCGCAACACGCGGCAGCGCCTGGAAACCTTGTACGGTGAGGCCGCGCAATTTCACCTATCACCAGCATGCGGTGGCGGCACCCTAGCCCAGATTATTCTCCCAACCTCAGCTAACCATGACTAAAATCAGAACCATAGTAGTGGACGATGAGCCCCTGGCCCGGGAAGGCCTGGCGTTATTGCTGGAAAGTGACCCGGAAATAGAGGTAGTGACTACCTGCGGCCACGGGGCCGAGGCATTGGAGAAGATATCCCAACTCCGTCCCGATTTGTTGTTCCTGGACATCCAGATGCCGGGCATGACCGGGTTGGAAGTAGCTTCCCGCCTGCCTGCCGGACAGGTGCCGGTAATCGTTTTCGTGACGGCCTATGACCAGTATGCCCTGCAGGCTTTTGAAGCCAACGCCGTAGACTACCTGTTAAAACCCTTTGATGACGAGCGTTTCTTCCGCACGCTTTCCAAAGCAAAGCGGTATGTCCAGAGAAATCCCTCGGCAGAGCAATTGCAGCTTCAGTTGACCCAGGTGCTCCAGCACTTGGCCCCGCCCACTCCTCCCCGGTACCTGCAGAGAATTTTGGTGAAAGAAGCGCAAGGCCAAGTGGTGCTGAAAGTCTCTGACATTGACTGGCTGCAGGCCGAGGACTACTACGTGGCCATCCATCTGGGCCGGAAAAAATACCTGCACCGCGAACCGTTGCAGCAACTGGAAACGCAGCTGGACCCCAGGCAATTTGTGCGCATCCACCGCAGCACCATCGTGAACATTGACCGTATTCAGTCTTTGCAGACGTATTTCAACCAGGAAGCAGTGGCGGTGCTGCAGGACGGCACCCAACTTAAAGTAAGCCGGTCACGCCGCGAGCCGCTGCAACAGCAGTTGGAATCATAGGGCCTGTTCCGCCACTGACTGCATCAAAGGAACCATCGGCCGTTAGGCTCTGCCGTTGGCTGCAATTGCCTTCTTTTCTTTTTTAGAGTACCGGTTCTTCGCGCTGTTTCAGAGCCGTTTTCAGAAAAACAGGCCTGAAACGCCCCACCAAACCGTTTACCTCTATGAAAAAGAAGCTTTTGATGTTAGCCCTGGCCACCGTGACTGGGCTTGCGCACGCCCAGAAACAGAAAACCACCTCTACAGCTCAGCAGGTAGTACAACAAGCCATTGCCGCGATGGGCGGAGAAGCAGCCCTGAAATCCATCTCTTCCCTTTCCTACCACGGCATCGGGCACCGGTACTGGACCGAACAATCCGAAAGGCCGGAGGGCCCCTGGATTGTCTCTTACGTGCAGGTTGATGAACTGCGGGATGTGGCACAGAGCCGGTTACTCAGGAAAACGCAAAGCAAGTTCACCCAATCGCCGGAATGGAGCCCGGTTACCCTGAAAATTTCAGAGGGAGCCGCCGCCCAGGAAGTCGGTGCCCGGGTGGTTCCCGGCAGGTCTAACCAATTGCGGGAAGCAGAGGAGACCTTCGCCCTGGCTCCGGAACGGCTCCTGCTGACGGCTTTGCAGGCCAAGGACCTGAAACTGGAAAAGCAGCTAATTTACCAGAATGTGCCGCATCAGGTTCTCTCCTTTACCTGGAACGGCAACCCCTTGCGCCTGCTCCTGAACGCCCACACGCACCTACCCACCGCCCTGGACCTCACCGATTCGTACCCCGATGACCTGTTCATCGGGCGATGGGGCGATGTCACCACCCGCACCATCTACTCTTACTGGACCCTGGAGGCGGGCGGAATACGGTACCCGCGCCAGCGTACCGTGGAGCGAAACCAGCAACCGTATGAGGAGTTTACCATTCTGGACCTGAAGCTGAACCCTGCCGCCCCGGCGGATACTTTCGCCATTCCAGAGGCAACCCGCCAGGCTTTCCTGATACAACCCGCTCGGAACATAGACAGCTTGCCGTTGGGTCTGCCCAACAAACCCGCAGACACCCTGGCGGTTGGGGTGGTGAAAATACCCGGCATGTGGGATGTGGCCATTGTGCAGCAGCCAGACGGTTTGCTTATCCTGGAAGCTCCTATCTCGGCGGGGTACTCCAGCAAGGTCATCGCGGAAGCAAATAGGCGCTTTCCTAACCAGAAGATCAAAGGCGTGATCACCACCTCAGATGCCTGGCCGCACTTCGCCGGCATTCGGGAATATGCGGCGTTGGGCATTCCCATCATCGCCTTGGACCTGAACAAGCCTATTCTGGAACGCTACCTCAAAGCCCCGCATACCCAGCATCCGGATCTGCTGCAAACCAAGCGCAGAAAAGCAGACATTACTTTGGTTTCAGGCAAAACCGTGATTGGGACCGGACCGAACCGGCTGGAACTGTACCCGGTGCGCGGTGAGGGTGGTGAGCGCATGATGATGGCCTATTTTCCCGAGCATCAGTTGCTTTACGGGAGTGACCTGGCCCAGCGTATGCCGGATAAGTCGTTCTTCATGCCGCAGTATGTCTCTGAACTAACGCAGGCCGTGCAGCGCGAACACCTGAAGGTAAAGAAGGTATTTGCCATGCACCTGGAGGAAACCGACTGGGCTGAGTTGGAGGCGGCGGTTCAGAAAGCAGCCCAACCGCTGAGTTTGAAGAAGTAAATGGGCCAGGCAAAGAGAGGCGTTTTTTCTTTCTCAGAACAAACGTTAGGCATGGTTTAAAACTGTTGGGGCAAAAACGTATCTTTGCGGCCTAAATACTTCATCAAGAAAACAAACATGCAAGCATTGAGAGGAACAGGTGTGGCATTGGTAACACCCTTTACTTCAGACCTGTCCGTAGACATAGAGGCTTTCGGCCGATTGATTGATTTTACGCTGGACAACGGCGCCGATTACCTGATTGTGAACGGCACTACCGGCGAGAGCGTGACCACTACCCCAGAGGAAAGAACGCAACTTCTGGCCTTTGCTAAAGAGCGTATAGCAGGCCGTAAGCCCCTGGTGTACGGCTTGGGCAGCAACGACACCAGATCAGTGCTGGAGAAGATCCAAAAGATTGACTTCACCGGCATTGACGCCATACTAAGCGTGTGCCCGTATTACAACAAGCCGTCGCAAGAGGGTGTTTTCCTGCACTACACCGCCATTGCCGATGCTTCTCCGGTACCGGTATTGCTCTACAACGTGCCCGGCCGCACTGGCATTAACATGACCGCTGCCACTACCCTGCGGTTGGCCCAGCACCCCAACATCATCGGGACCAAAGATGCCTGCGGAAACCTGGAGCAGTACATGGCCATCATTGAGGAAAAACCGGAAGGTTTCCTGGTGATCAGCGGCGATGACATGACCACCGTGCCCCTGATCTCAGTGGGCGGCGACGGTATCATCTCGGTACTGGCCAATGCGTTCCCGGAAAGATTCAGCCGTATGACGCGCCTGGCCTTGGAAGGTAACTTCAAAGAAGCCGGTGCTTTGCAACGCTCCTTCGGGAAAATAAACCCGCTTATGTACGAAGAGGCTAATCCGGTAGGTGTGAAGCTGGTGCTGGAGCAAGTGGGCATCTGCGGACCGTACGTACGTCTTCCCTTGGCCCCTGCCTCGGCTAGCCTGAAGCAGCGGGTACTGGATGCCGCTACCCCGCTCCTGTCCTAAGACTTTGATTCTGGCCTCTTTTTCAGAAAACAAATGAAAAACCGACTTCTGCTGTTTGCGGTGCTTCTCTTCTGGAGTTTGTTGCGGGTGCAGGCGCAATCTGGAGCTGTAACTGCCGGCGAACCCATTGAACTGAACACCGCCAAAGGATCGCTCAAGGGCACGTTGCTGGTCCCTGCCTCGGGGAAACCAATGCCGGTGGTGCTGATCCTCTCCGGCTCTGGCCCTACCGACCGGGACGGGAATAACCCCATGATGCAGAACAACAGCCTGAAAATGGTGGCCGAAGAACTGCACGCCCAGGGTATTGCCTCTCTGCGCTACGACAAACGCGGCATAGCCGAAAGCAAAGCGGCTGCCATGTCTGAATTTGATCTGCGGTTTGACCATTACGTGCAGGATGCCGCCGCCTGGGCGCAGCAGTTGAAGAAAGACAAGCGGTTCAGCAAAGTAGTGGTGCTGGGCCACAGTGAAGGTTCGCTCATTGGCATGATTGCTGCCCGCCAGGCCAAAGCCGATGGGTTTATTTCCCTGGCCGGGGCAGGCCAGCCCGCCGACAAGGTCATCCGCCAGCAATTGATGATGCAGCCCAAGATGGTCACTGAAGCCGCCTACCCTATCCTGGACCAACTGGTGCAGGGCCACACCGTGGCAGAGGTGAACCCCATGCTGGCTTCGTTGTTCCGCCCCAGTGTACAGCCATATCTCATTTCCTGGTTCAAGTATGATCCGCAGGCCGAAATCAGGAAGCTGACCGTGCCGGTGCTGGTGGTGCAGGGCAACCTTGATCTGCAGGTAACCACCAATGAGGCTACTTTACTGGCTACCGCCGCCCCTAAAAGCAAACTGGTAGAAGTGGAGAACATGAACCACGTACTCAAAGAAACCACTATGGACCTGAAAGCGAACATGGCGACGTACTCCAACCCAACCCTTCCGCTAGCGTCCAAGCTGATGCCTGAGGTAGTTGGGTTTGTGAAAGGAATCAAGTAGCACCTTCACGCAAAAAGCGGAGCCCGTTTTAGAGCAGTTTTCTTCAAATCTGCTCTAAAACGGGCTCCGCTTTTCTATTTGAATACGGGTTCGGGTAGGTTTACCAGCCACTGGCCAGCACATCGGCAATGTGCATCACCTTAATGGGTTTGTTCTGCTTGCGGGCGTAGGCGTCCAGGTGCATGAGGCAGCTGGTATCGGTGGAGACAATGTATTCGGCCCCGGTGCTGAGGGCGTTCTCTACTTTCTGCTCGGCCATGGCTACTGAGATGGCTTCAAACTTAGCAGCAAAGGTACCGCCAAAGCCGCAGCAGGTCTCGTTTTCGCGCATCTCAGTTAAACTCAGTCCTTCCACCATTTCCAGAAGTTTTCTAGGGCCTTCCTTGATGCCGCATTCGCGCAGGGCGCTGCAGGAGTCATGGTAGGTTACTTTGGCGTTCAATCGGGCACCGGGAATCTGCTGTACCTGCAGCACATCGGTCAGAAACTCGGTTAACTCCAGCACTTTCCGCTCCATGGCCCGGTACTTCACAAAGTTGGAGGACGTCACGAAGATGTTGGCGTACGCGTTCCGGACCATGCCCACGCACGAGGCCGAGGGTGCCACAATGTAGTCGCTGTCCTCAGACGAGAAATCTTCCAGGAACTTATCGGCTACCTGGCGGCACTCCTGCTGGAAACCGGCGTTGTACGCGGGCTGTCCGCAGCAGGTCTGGTTGGTGTTGTAGCGCACCTTACAGCCCAGGGCCTCCAGTACCTTCACCATGTTCCAGGCGGTTTGCGGGAACAGTTGATCAACAAAACAAGGAATAAAAATATCTACAACCGGCTGTGCCATGTGGGTTAATGCGATTGAAAAACGTGGGACGCCAAGGCCTTTGCCTTGGAAAGCGCCTCCTGGTTCAGGTTCAAAGGTACGCCTTTCTCTTGTAAATAAGCCACCATTTTCTCGGTGGGCATGTTGCCTACCAGCTCATCTTTGGCCATGGGGCAGCCGCCGTAGCCCAGCAGCGCCCCATCCATACGCCGACAGCCGCTGGCGTACACGGCTTCCACTTTCTCCTGCCAGGTACTGGGCCTGGTATGCAAATGCGCCCCAAATTCAATGTGCGGGAATGCGGGAATCAGGGTCTGGAACAAGGGCAGGATGGTCTTCGGCGAGGAAACCCCGATAGTGTCTGAGAGCGAAACGATCTTAATGCCGAGCTCGTCCAGCTTTTGGGTCATCTCCCCTACCAGGGCTGGTTCCCACGGCTCACCATATGGGTTCCCGAAGCCCATGGAAAGGTACAGCACCAGTTCCTTGTCGTTTTTGAGGCACAGCTCCTGCATCTGGGCCACCTCCACCAAGGCCTCAGAGATGCTTTTGTTGGTGTTGCGTTTCTGAAACGTTTCTGACAAAGACAAAGGAAACCCGATGTACCGGATGGGCGCATAACTTACGGCCTGCTCCGCACCCCGCACGTTCGCGACAATGGCCAGCAACTTGGAGGTGGTAGCGGAAAGGTCTAACTGGGCCAGCACCTCGGCGGTGTCGCGCATCTGCGGAATGGCCTTGGGCGAGACAAAAGACCCGAAATCCAACGTATCAAACCCCACCTGAAGCAGGGCTTGCAGGTACTGTACTTTCAGTTCAGTAGCCACAAAGTCGGCCAGGCCTTGCATGGCGTCGCGGGGACATTCAATGATTTTCATGAAGGTTCAGTTAACAGCCACCAAGAAAGCGGCTACTTTTAAGGGCAATTTAAGCGTAAGAACGTTGGGTTGATGCTTTATTTTGCAGGGCTTTCCCTCTACGGTACGTTTACCCCAACCACTTCTCAACTAAATGAAGGCATGAACGAAACCCACGCTTCTTTGTTCCGGCAAGACCCGGTGCTGTACCAACTGGTGCTGCAGGCTTCCCCTATTGTTATTCCTGCGGCCACACGGCCCATTTATGATGCTTTGCTGAGTTCAGTGATCTCGCAGCAATTGTCGGTGAAGGCGGCGGCCACCATCAAGGCCCGGTTTCTGGCCCTTTTTCCCGAAACTACCCCGAACCCAGCCTGCTGCTTTCCATGCCTTTTGAGATCTTGCGGGCGGCAGGTTTGTCCAAACAGAAAATTGGCTATCTGCAGAACCTGGCGGAGCACAAAGCCGCTGGCCACCTGGAAGACAACCTCCTGGCTCATTTACCGGATGAGGAACTGATTGCCCGCCTGGTACAAGTCAAAGGAATTGGCCGCTGGACCGCCGAGATGATCCTGATGTTCGCCCTCCACCGCCCCGATGTAATGCCAGTAGACGATCTGAGTATTTACAACGCCATGAAACGCCTCTACCAATTCACTGAAAGCCACAAACAAGCCAAAGCCAAGATGCTGGAACTGTCGCTTCCCTGGAAACCACATAGAACTCTGGCGTGCCGGTACCTATGGCAATCGCTGGACAATGCGCCAGTAAGTAGTCCTGAGTCTTGAGTTCTGAGTCTTGAGTCTTGAGTCAAAAACAGAAGTTGTTTCTGAGCTTATTTCCCAAAATCAGGCATAAGACGTTAGCGCACTTTCTGCCTTTTGATTAAGTACGCCTGCAGGACTTTATCAATGGGCTCGCGCAGATCAACTGAGACCAGGTCGATGCGGTTTTGGCCACAGCGTAGTTTCAGTTCGTTCTTGAATTGCCGCATGGCTTTCACGTATTCGTCCCGGATCTCGGAGGGTTGTACTTTGATCTTTTCGCCGGTTTCCAGTCCCGTGAACATGAAGGGTTTGTCGGGGAAGTGAAAATCCTCCTCGGTTTCGGCGTGGGTAAGATGGAACAACAAAACCTCGTGCTGTTGGTGCCGCAGGTGCTGCAGGGCCAGGAAAATCTCGTCTAGCTGCTCGTATTGGCTGAGCAAATCGCTGAATAAAATCACCAGGGAACGTTTGGGCAACTGCTGTGCGATGTGGTGCAGCATGGCCGACACCCGGGTTTCCTTCTGCGGCGGAGCAGGTTTCTGCAACTGCTGCTGCAAGGCTAACATTAACGTGTGCAGGTGCGCCCCGGTAGATTTAATGGGCGTCTGCAGTTCAATCTGGTCAGAGAACGTGGTAAGCCCCACCGCGTCGCGCTGTTTCTGGAGCAAGGTTGCCAGTGCGGCGGCGCTTAGCACGGCATAGGAAAGCTTGCCGTAGTTCTGCGTGGGATAATACATGGAGCCAGACACATCCAGCAGCAACTGGCAGCGGAGGTTGGTTTCCTCTTCGTAGCGTTTCACAAAAAGCTTCTCGGTACGGGCGAAAACTTTCCAGTCCATGTGGCGGGTGCTCTCGCCGGAGTTGTAGAGCCGGTGCTCAGAGAACTCTACGGAGAAACCGTGGTACGGCGATTTATGCAAACCGGTGATAAACCCTTCCACCAAACGCTTGGCCAGCAACTCCAGGTTATGGATGTTCCGGACACTGTCTAAATCAACGGTTATTCTGCTCATGCTTTGTCTGTCTCCTTTAGAAGGGCAAGAGCCTCCTCTTTGCTGATCACCTCCAGTTGTACCTTGCCCATGCCGGGCCCAATGATGCCCAGGGTCTGGGCCGCTTTTCTGGAAACGTCTATCACGTAACGGGAATTGCGGCTCATGCGGTCATTAATTCTCACCACCACGCGGCGGCCGTTGCTTA
Organism: Rufibacter psychrotolerans; assembly: GCF_016924645.1. GTDB lineage: Bacteria > Bacteroidota > Bacteroidia > Cytophagales > Hymenobacteraceae > Nibribacter > Nibribacter psychrotolerans. Next base: position 29,057 of record NZ_JAFFJV010000005.1, read on the forward strand.
GGTTGTGCACCTGCACCCAACTGTTCAGGGGCAAAGTGGCGTGGGCGGCGGTGAGTTCATTGGGGTCGTAGCGTTCGCCGCTGGTGGTTTTCTGGCCTATGTGCGCTTTGGCGTAGAAGGTGGCGGTGCCTTTCAGGGGGGTGTTTCCGGCAAAGCTGGTCCATTGCAGCAGGCAAAGGAAAAGGCAAAGTAGGCTTTTTCGCATGTAGGTTTGTTTGAAACAAACATTAGTACATTCGAATTTACCTATTAAAATTAATCTTAAAAATTTTTAGATGTGAATCTGTTGCTTTAAATTGGCTACTTCAAATAAATAAGGAACCTTCAAGTTATGGTGGAAGAGAACAACGACAAAGCAGAAATCTACTCGCAGAGAGTAAGGGCAGGAAAGCGCACCTATTTCTTTGATGTGAAGTCAACCCGCTCCAATGATTATTACCTGACCATCACGGAGAGCAAGAGGAAATTCAAGGACGACAACTACTCTTACGAGAAGCACAAGATTTTCTTGTACAAAGAAGACTTTGCCAAGTTCATGGAAGCGTTGCAGGATACCGTTAACCATGTAAAAGGTGAGTTATTGTCTGAAGAGGCCTTAGCGGAACTGGAGCGCTTAGAACACGCGGAGTCTGAAGCTGCAGTAGATGAAGAACTGAAGTGGGAATAGTCCCGCAGCAATTCTCCTCAAGCTCATGCCTCGCGTGAGCTTTTTTTATCTTTTTCTGCTCCGTTTTCTGGCTGTTTTCCTAAAAAACAGCCCTAACGCTACTTTGTCCCTTTCCTAACGCCTGGGTAGCTTCTGGTTCACTGGGCGTTGCTTTTCCCTCCTGCCTTACCCGGCCTCATCCATCCCCGCAAAATTCCGGGTCTGATTTTCTCATCCGGGAACCTGCCCTTTTCACTCCTTCATTCAACCCTAGCCTGGTCTGTCCTTACCCAACGCAAGCCGTTAGCCTATACTGCTTTTAACTTAGCTTGAAACTTAAAAGCATGCTGCTGGTTACTCTGCCAATTAACTGGCCCCTGCCGAATGGCTCTTCCCTCTAAGATAGCTGGGCCGAATAGGTTAGCCTGTGCAGCTGCCTTGAAGCACAACAAGCCCCTTGGTGCCCCAGAACCGAACTCCTGGCACGGGCCCTCTCTGAACATTTGCCAAGGGGGGCCGTTAGTAAAATCCTGGGCAGGAGCGCACTTGTTGGTGCTTTCTCCGCCTTCCCACCTGACTCCACGCTAATGGGTAGTGCATAGTTGTGCTGCTCAGTTGAGGGCAGGTGCCGTACTTAACCAGACTGCCTATGCGCTTCGGATATGCCTGCATTAACTTAACCCTGGCCGCCCAAAAAATAAAGGTGAACCGCTCCATGATCAAGAAAACGTTTCAGGAGCAGGGAATCGCCTATGCCTCGCAACTTGCCCTGGCCAACTTCCAGGACATGGAGAAGATCATTGACTGGAACATCAAGCACAAGATCCTGCTGTACCGCATGAGCTCTGATATGGTGCCCTGGATGAGCGAGTACCAGATTGCCGACCTGCCCGACTATGAAAAGATCCGTGCGGTGCTCAAGCGCTGCGGCGAAAAAGCCGCCCAGGCGGGGCTCCGGCTCACCTACCATCCGGGGCCGTTCAACGTGCTGGCCACCAACTCTGAGCAGGTCCTGACCAAAACCATCAAGGAACTGGGGCAGCATGCCGAAGTCATGGACCTGCTGCACCTGCCGCACTCCCCGTTCGCCAAGATCAACATCCACGTGGGCGGCGCCTACGGCGACAAGGAATCTGCCCTGGCCCGCTTCGCCGAAAACTACACCAACCTACCCGACAACGTGCGGACCCGGCTCACCGTGGAGAATGATGACAAGGTGAACATGTTCAGCGTGCGCGACCTGCTGTGGCTGCACCAGCAAACCAACATCCCGGTGGTGTTTGATTACTTTCACCATGAGTTCTGCACGGGCGGCCTGAGCGAGGAAGAGGCTTTTCTGGCGGCGGTAGAAACCTGGCCCCAAGAGGTGACGCCCGTGGTGCATTTCTCCAGCCCCAAGAAAAAGTACGAAGACCCCGCCGCTGTACAAACCGCCCACGCCGACTACATCTACAGCCATGTAAAGCGCTATGGCCACGACGTGGACATCATGTTTGAGGCCAAAGCCAAAGACGAAGCCGTGATGCGGTACCTGCAGGAATACCGGATTAAACTGGCCTAAGGAGGTTTATTGACAGAAAACCGGCGTAAGGGTTTGAGTACGCTTTTTGCGCAGGAGAGCTCTTGTTTTAGGCCTGTTTTCTGGAAAGTAGCCTCAAAACGTTGAATTTCGCCGGTCATGGCTTCCTAGGAAATAAGAAAAGAAACGCCAAACCGGTTCTATCCCTAACCTGTTTAGTACTAATCAAAAGAAAACGGCTACCGCTGCTTCTTCAATTCTGAGAGCGGGTAGAAGCTGTTGCGCCAGTAAATGCCTCCTTGCCGTAAGGTCTTGTAAGCCGAGGCCAGGAGGATGTACACCATCACGGCGCCGGCAAAAGGGATCAGGAGGGCGTGCCACCATTTTCCGTCCGTTCCTGTTTTCAGCACCATTAGCAGAATCTGTGCTAAAAGCAGCACCGCGGCCAGGAGCAGGCCTATCTCCCCTCGTAGCAACATGACCGGCAGCGGAAGCACAAACACCAGCAAGGTAAGCAGGGCCATGCTCAGGGCGGTGGGCCAATGGTAGTTGAACACCGAGAACGTGTTTTTCATCAGGCCCCGCACAAACTCGCCCAGACTGGTATACCACTCCAGCGACACCTCGGGCACCCCGTACAGCACCTCCTGCCGCAGACCGGCCGCTTTGATGCGCTCTCCCAGTTTCAGGTCATCGTCGGGCCGGAGGGAGAAGGCGGTGTGGGTGCCGGCCTTTTCGTAGGCTGAGCGCCGGAGCAGGTTAAAGGCCCCAATGCCCAGCGAGGCGTCCGAAGCCGGGTTGGGCACGTCCCAAGGCCGCTGCCGGGTTTCCAGCATGAGGGCGAAGGTGTTGATCACGCTCCGGAACAAGCCAGACCGCGAGGTAATCTGGGGGAACAGGGTCAGGTGGTCTAGCTGGTTGGCCACGGCGTAGGTCATGGCTTTCTGCAAGGCCCCCGCATGGAAGAGCACGTCGGCATCGGTGAACAGGAGCCACTCACTGGCTGTGGCGCCGTAGCCCTGGTACAAGGCGTGGTTTTTCCCCAGCCAACCGGGCGGAAGTTCCCGTACGGTGAGCACCTGCAGGGCCGGGTTCTGCTGCGCCATCCTGCTCAGGATTTCTGGGGTGCGGTCGGTGGAGCGGTCGTTGATGACCAGGATAGTCAGGTTCTGGTAGGTCAGCCCGCAGACGCTGCGCAGCGCCGCCTCCAGGTTCGCCTCCTCGTCCTTCACCGCAATGATGATGGCCACCGAGGGCTCCGGCGCCGGTAAGGCAGGTACCACGTCTTTCAAAAACTTCACCTTCCTGGAGTTCACCACCAGGTACCCCATGAGCGCGACCCAGAAAAGCGTGATCAGGATGGAGTAAGCGGTGAGTATCATATATATAAAAGCGCCCGACACAGTGCCGATCTAGTAGGTTGTTTTGTACCCGAAATCTAAAAAAGGCCCCAAAAACAGGTTCGACTTTTTACAGGAGGAATTACCAATCCGGAAGGTACTGGCGCTGGCACAGGGCACAGAAGTAGCAGGACCGGGGCGGCTTGCCGAGCTTGGCTTTCAGGAATGGGACCCGGTCGCGGGGACAGATTTTCTGCCGGTAAGCCTGCCAGTGCACCTCCCCTTCTCCGTGGCGCTTCCCCTCCAGGTATTCCGCGCTCAGCGCTTGGGTAGCCTTGATGAGGGCCCTCAGTTCCGATGCGGGAATCTCGCCCACCTGGCTTTCCGGGTGAATCCGCTGCCGGAAGAGTACCTCGTTTTTAAGGCCGTTGCCCACGCCGGCAAAAAGGGTCTGGTCCAGCAGCGCATCACAGATGAACCGGCCGGGGGAGCGGAGGAGCTTGCCCAGGGCTTTTTCCGGGTCAAAGGCGGGGTGCAGCACATCGGTAGGCCAGTCATACTGGTCCTCCCAGGGCGCGTTGAGCAAGCGGCAGTCGCAGGCGTAGAAGTTGATTTCCCCGGCCTCAAACACCAGCCCCAGTTGCAGCACGCGGTTCAACTCACCGTTAATTGAGTACTTGCCAAACAGCATAAGGTGCACGCGGAGGGCAAAATCCGGGAAACAGAAAAACAGCTCCTTGCCAAAGGTCTTGATGTCTTGCAACACCTGCCCTTTCACCCGGTCAAAAGAGATGCCTTTGGCCTCACCCCTGGCCTCCCACACCTGCTGGCCCACAAAGGGCTCGGCTAGTTCTTTCAGGAAAACCATTTCGGGTCCTTCGGGCATGGCACAAGGGTGAGGGTTAAAGATGATGTACACCGGTTTTCAGGCCCGGCGGTGATCCTTCAATGGCTGCCGCCGTTACGCCAGAAAACCAGCCGGTCAAATACAGGGTGAAGGAACCGCCCTACACGTTTAAGTTGCCCATCTGCGGCGCCGCATAGCGTTGGCCGGCGGCAACGCCTTTCGGGGCGATGGCCTCAATCTCGGCCAACTCATCTTTAGACAAGGTGACCTGCAGGGCCCCCACGTTTTCCTCCAGGTATTTCCGGCGCTTGGTACCGGGAATGGGTACCAGGTCCTCGCCCTGCGCCAGGAGCCAGGCCAGGGCCAGTTGCGAGGCGGTGCAGCCTTTGTGGCCGGCCATTTCCTCTATCTTTTTCACCAGGTCCAGGTTCTTCTGGAAGTTCTCGCCCTGGAACCGGGGCGAATGCCGGCGGTAATCATCTTCGGGAATGTCTTCCAGCGTCTTGAACTGCCCGGTCAGGAACCCTCTGCCCAGCGGGCTGTAGGGCACAAACCCCACGCCTAATTCGCGGCAGGCGGGCAGAATCTCATCCTCCACGTCGCGGCTCCAGAGCGAGTACTCGGTTTGCAGCGCGCTGATGGGGTGCACGGCATGGGCCCGCGCCAGGGTGCTGGCCGAAGCTTCTGACAAGCCCAGGTAGCGTACTTTTCCTTCTTTCACCAGGTCGGCCATGGCGCCCACGGTTTCCTCAATGGGGGTTTGCTTGTCCACGCGGTGCTGGTAGTACAGGTCAATGTGGTCCACGCCCAGGCGCCGCAGGCTGGCCTCGCAGGCTTTCTTCACGTATTCCGGGGTACCGTTGATGCCCAGGAAATTCCCTTTTTCATCGCGCACGTTCCCGAACTTGGTGGCCAGCACCACCTGGTCCCGGCGGTCGCGGATGGCTATGCCCACCAGCTCCTCGTTGGCACCTACCCCGTACATATCGGCGGTGTCCAGAAAGTCAATGCCCAGGTCCAGCGCCCGGTGAATGGTGGCAATAGACTCATTATCGTCGCGGTTGCTGTAGAAGTCAGACATGCCCATGCAACCCAAACCCAGCGCCGATGTGGTCAAGCCCTGGGTTCCTAATTTTCTTTTTTCCATCATACTGCGGTAGTTCTGCTTAATGGTGTACTCTTGCTGTTGTTTGGCCGGGGCGGGCCAGACGCGCCCTGCCCCTTTGCCGTGTACGTTACTTTCTGCAGAGTAGCTGCTCTCCCGCCGACCATTTAACGTTTTGCGTATTTTCGCCATAGTCCCCCAAGGATTGCGTATATTTGCACCCGCTTCTGAAAAACAGCCCGTAAACGAGCGTGGGCGGCCAGAGGCACCATTCTAACCTTGATTTAAGACCAACCTTATCTATATGGGACTTCGTTGTGGAATAGTGGGTTTGCCAAACGTGGGTAAATCTACGCTGTTCAATGCCTTGTCAAACGCCAAAGCCGAATCGGCTAACTACCCTTTCTGTACCATTGAGCCCAACGTGGGCGTGATCACCGTGCCAGACGAGCGCCTGCGCATCCTGGAGGAGCTGGTGCACCCAGAGCGCGTGATCCCTACCGTGATGGAGTTTGTGGACATTGCCGGCCTGGTGAAGGGGGCCAGCAAGGGCGAAGGCCTGGGCAACAAGTTCCTGGCCAACATCCGGGAGGTAGACGCCATCATCCACGTGGTGCGCTGCTTTGACGACCCCAACATTGTGCACGTGGCCGGCGGCGTTGACCCCGTGTTTGACAAAGACGTGATTGACACCGAGCTGCAGCTCAAGGACCTGGAGTCTATTGACAAGAAAATTGCCAAGGTAGAGCGTACCGCCAAATCGGGCGACGCCAAAGCCAAGAAAGAGTACGCCAGCCTGCAGCGCTTCAAAGACCACCTGGAAAGCGGCAAGAACGCCCGCTCCCTGGACTGCTCAGACGAGGACCTGGAGGCCGTGGCCGATCTTCAGCTGCTCACCATTAAACCCGTGATCTACGTGGCCAACGTAGACGAAGAGTCCATCCAGACCGGCAACAAGTTCCTGGACACCCTCAAAGAGCACGTGAAAGACGAGAACGCGCAGGTAGTGGTAATTTCCGCCGCCATTGAGGCCCAGATCGCCGACTTCACGGAGCCAGAGGAAAAAGAAATGTTCCTGGCCGAGTACGGCCTGAAGGAGTCTGGCCTGAACCAGTTGATCAGGGCTTCTTACGCCCTGCTGGACCTGATCACCTACTTCACCGCCGGCGTGAAGGAAGTACGCGCCTGGACCATCCGCAAGGGCTGGAAAGCCCCGCAGGCCGCCGGGGTCATCCACTCAGACTTTGAGAAAGGCTTCATTCGAGCCGAGGTGATCAAGCTCAAGGACTATATGGAGTACAAGACCGAGGCCAAGATCAAGGAGGCCGGCAAGATGGCCCTGGAAGGCAAAGACTACGTGGTGCAAGACGGTGATATCATGCACTTTAGGTTCAACGTGTAAGCCCACAACCCGCCCCAAAAACAAAAAAGGAGAACGTACCAGTTCTCCTTTTTTTATGAATACTTCTATATAGAAATTAGGCTTAAAACCTGAAAAAACGGCCAAAATGGCCTGTATAGGTAATTTAGTATTATAAATAATCAGACTTTGTCAAATTTTAACCAGCTGACAATGTGGCACTTACCCAATATTAGAATTTATTTTTATTCATTACGGGCAACATTTTATTGAAAAACCGGTAAATATGTGCAGAATACTATATTACAACTCTGTAAACACTATGAAAAAAACATTACTTAAAGCTTCTGTACTCGGCGGTTTACTGCTGGCTATGGTGGCTCCCACTGAGTCAGTGGGTCAATCTGCAGATCGACGAACAAGTATTTCGTTGTATGGCAGCAACATCCAGGCCCGCACCAATCTTCGCAATGATATCTGGGACATGAGCAACGGTTCCTGGGGCGGAGGTTTAGGAATAAACCGTTATCTCTCTCCTTCTTTTGACCTGTCCTTGCAGTTGAACTACTTCAACCTGGAGCAGGATGGCAATTACTCCCTCAACGGCGGCACCGGCAACATGCGGTTCGAAGATGAGGTAGGAACGGCCAACCTGGGTCTGAAGCTGAAGCTGAACAATGGCAAAATACTGAAGGAGGATGCCTTCATTGGCCCGTACCTGATTGGTAGCGTAGGCGCCCAGTACGCCAGCGTGGAGGCCTATTACCCCACTGGGGCTACCCCAGCCACGTATGATGAGGGCATCTTGCGCATGAACTATGCCGGGGGCGCCGGTCTTAACTTCAGAATCTCAGACGGCATTGGCCTGTTTGTGCAGAGTACCTTCAACTACCCGTCTACCGACCTGCTGGACGGCATCAAGTACCGTGACTCCGATGAGCTGAACGACCGCTACCTGCAGCACTCCGTGGGTCTCTCCTTCGGATTAGGCAAGGCCAAGGACACTGACGGCGACGGCGTTTCTGACCGCAGAGATGAGTGCCCAGACACTCCGGCCGGCGTACAGGTAGACAAGAAAGGTTGTCCGCTGGATGGTGACGGCGACGGCGTTCCAGATTACCAAGACCAGTGCCCTACTGAGGCCGGTACTGCTGCCCTGCAAGGCTGCCCAGATAAAGACGGCGATGGCGTGCGCGACTCAGAAGATGAGTGCCCAGACCAGGCAGGTACTGCCGCTACCAGAGGTTGCCCAGACGCTGACGGCGATGGCGTAGCTGACAAAAACGACACTTGCCCAGGCACTCCAGCCGGTACCCGCGTTGATGCCAACGGATGCCCAGTGGTAGTAGACCGCGATGGCGATGGTGTGAACGATGACGTAGACCGTTGCCCAGACGTTGCCGGTACTGCCGCTAACATGGGTTGCCCAGGCTTAGACGCCGCCGATAGCACCTACATGGCCCGCGTTCCAAAAATTGAGTTTGAGTTCAACAGAGCCGTTCTGAAGAGAACTTCTTACCCAACTTTGGACAGAATCGCCACCATGCTGGGTAAATATCCGCACTACAACCTGCGCATCTCCGGCCACGCTGACCACATTGGTTCCAATGAGTACAACCAGGAGTTGTCTGTGCGCAGAGCTGAGGCAGCCAAGTCGTACTTCACCAACCAGAAGGGCATCAGCTCTGACCGCGTGATCACCGAAGGCTTTGGCGAAGAGCGGCCAATTGCACCTAACACCACCAACTCGGGCCGCGCCAGAAACCGTAGGGCTGAGTTCCGCCTCTTCATCCAATAAGGGAGGCAAAAGTGAATAAATAGTCTAAGAATGCCCAGCCTTAAGGTTGGGCATTCTTATTTTCAGTCTGTTTTTCTAAAACCATGCAAAAAGAACCCAAACCAGAAGTATGGCTCAGAGGCCCCTTGCCCCAGGTGCCCGCCCTGTTGCAACCCGTGGCCCATGCCCTGCTACAGGCCCGTGAGGAAGTAGAACGGTACACCAGCGGTTTCCCCGAGGAGTTGCTCTGGGAAAAACCAGCCGGAGTGGCCTCAGTAGGCTTTCACCTGCAGCACCTCACCGGCGTCCTGCGCCGCCTGTTCACCTACGCCAAGGGAGAAACCCTCACCCCAGAGGATTTCGCCTACCTGAAAGCCGAAGGCTCGGCCCCGGCCACCGGCACAACGGTCCAAGCGCTGGTGCAGGCCTTCACAACCCAGGTTGACCAGGCAGTGGACCAGCTGAAAAAAACAGACCCTGGCACCCTAACGCAGTTCCGGGGTGTGGGCCGGGCCCAGCTTCCCTCCACCGTTCTGGGCCTGCTCTTCCACGCCGCCGAGCACACCATGCGCCACGTAGGCCAACTCCTGGTCACCGCCCGCATCCTGCAAGCGAATGATCAGAAAGAAAGCTAACTCCCTATCCCCTCGCTCGCGTCCCGCGAGTGTGCGCTATCAGGCGGCCTCTGGCCGCTTTGCGGGTAATGTTGATCAAAGCACCCGTAGTGCAATGTCCCCAGCGGCGAGACGCCGCGCAATTTCTCACACTCGCGGGACGCGAGCGAGGGAAAGGGGGCGCTTCTTCTCCATGCATCACTTGCGGCTCCCTGTCGCTTTCTCCACTTTGGGTAAACCATTATGCGGCCAGAGGCCGACTAATAGCGCACACTCGCCAGAGGCGAGCGAGGGTATAGTGGGGAAACTAAGTGTATTTCCTGAAAGAACGTTTTTTCACTCCTTTAACCAAACCGGCCCTAAAACAGCAATGCCCGCTCCTGGCGGGCATTGCTGTTTTAGGGCCGGTTCTCAGAAAAGAAGCAGAAAGCCGGATTAGTTGTAGTGGGGCAGCAGGTTGTACACTTCGCCGTACTCCAGCATTTGCTGCGTGAAGTTGTCTGGGTACACCAAGAGCACGTCCACCACTTTTCCATCTTTTACCACGGGCGTCAGTTTGGGCTGAATGAAGCCGCTATACGGGGCAATGTTCAGCTTGCTGTAACGCTGCAGTACTTCTTTGTGCAAGGCTTGGTCTACGTTCACGCCGTAGGTCTCCACCAGGTTTTGGGCGGCTTTAAAGTCTCCTTCTGAGGTAATGCGCTGGGTCTCGCGCAGGAGTTGCCCGAACAGCGCGCGCAGTTTCTGGTAGTCGTTGATCTTGAAGTAGGTTTTGCCCTGGCGGGTCACCCGTTCAATCACGTTGTCCTTCTTCCCTTTCTCAAACGCCCAGGCGGCCACCATCTGGCGGTTGCGCATGTGGTCTTCCTCAATCTTCTCACCGGGGGCCAGGCGCGACAGCTGCGTCATGAGGCCGTTGCGGATGTAACCATCGTACTCGGCTTTGCCAGCTTCCAGAGAAGGCATCACGCCAATCTCCACCAGCTTGGGGTCCATTACGTAGTAGAGGGCCACCAGGTCGGCGCGGCCTTCCTCAATGGTGCTGGCGTAGTTCTTCAGGGTCTGCTTGGGGGTGCCCACGCCCGGGTTGATCTGCCCCGAGGCGTGCCCGATCACCTCGTGCATGTCGGTGTGCAGGTCGCTGGCCAGCGAACCGAACTGCTTGGCGCGGTCAATCTCCTCCTGGCTGAACGCAAACTCGCTCAAGGCGCTGCCGCCGGTGTTGGCCGACTCATTGTAGGCGTGCACAATGTTGCCCAGGTTCACCGACTTGGAGCCGTGCTCTTTCCTGATCCAGTTGGCGTTAGGCAGGTTAATGCCGATGGGCGTAGCCGGGGCCGCGTCGCCGCTTTCCACCACCGTGGTAATTACCTTGGCCGTGATGCCCACCACGTTCTTTTTCTTGTGCTGGGGCAGCAGCGGGGAATTATCTTCAAACCACTGGGCCTGGTCGCCTATGGCTTTGATGCGCTTGGTGGCCTCCTCGTCCCGGAACGACACCACCGACTCAAAGGAACCCTTGAAGCCCAACGGATCGTCATAGACCTCAATAAAGCCGTTCACCACGTCTATCTGCGAGTTCACGTCTTTCACCCAGGCAATGTTGTACTCGTCAAACACCTTCAGGTCGCCGGTGCGGTAGTACTCCACCAGCTTCTGCAGGGCCAGGCGCTGCTGCTCGTTCTCGGCCACGCCGGCGGCTTTCTCCAGCCAGAACGCTATGCGCTGGATGGCGGGCCCGTACATGCCGTCGGCCTTCCAGACCTTCTCCACCAGCTTGCCGTTTTCCTTCACCACCTTGGAGTTGAGGCCGTGCGACACCGGGCGCGGGTCGTTCTTGTCGGTCATGTTGGCGTAGAAGCTCTCCACTTCCTTCTGGGTCACGCCCTCATAGAAGTTCACCGCCGAGGTCTTGATCAGGTCCTGGCCGGCGGCCTTGTTCACCTGCTTGGCATCCAGGTTTGGGTCAAACAAAATGGGCGTGATCCACTTGATGAAGCCCTCCACGGTTTCGCCCTGCGTGAGCGGCAGTTGGCCGGCCGGCACCTTGCGGATGGAGGCGGCCAGGAACTCCTGGCTGAACTCCGGCAGGATCTTGTTGGCCGAGTAGTGGTGGTGAATGCCATTTGCGAACCAGAAGCGCTTGGTGTACACCATGAACTTCTCCCAGTCTGGCGAGGTGGAGCGGTCGCGCTTGTTCTGCACAATGGCGTCCAGGGTGCGCCGGATGCGCAGGTTGTGCTTGTAGTTCTGGTCGTAAATAATGTCGCGGCCCGAGAGGGCGGCTTCGTACAGGTAGTACAGCAGTTCCTTCTGCTTGGCGGTGAGGTTCTCAAAGCCCGGCACGCGGTAGCGCAAGATGCGCAGGTCGGCAAACTGCTCGGTCACGTACTTGAAGTCCTTCTCGTCCTGGATGACCTGCGGCGGCGAGGTTTGGGTCACCGCCACCAGGTCCTGGTTGGCGACGGCCGCGGCTTCGGCGGGCATCATGGAGGCCGAGGCGGAAGCCGAAGTGGTTTTCTTCGCGCAGCCGCCCGCCAGCAAGGTAGCCAGCAGCAGCGCCGAAGCGGTAATTGGGGTTTTCTTCATTTTCCTCTATTGGTAAATTCGCTTAAAAGTAAAGAATAAGGTGGTGGCAGGCAAAAACCAGACCGGTTTGCGCCCCGGCGCCAGGCGCCCGTTTCGGGGCGGTTTTCCCGAAAAAGAGCCGGAAACGGTGCGGTTCCTTTAATGCCCTAGGCTTTACTTTTCTGGTAGATAACGATTAATTGGGGGAAAGAAATACCTTTACCGGCCAAAAGGCTTCCATAAAAGATACTTGCCTGCTTCTGCTTCCATGGCGCTCCGCTCAGACACGTTGGTCCAAGGCCGTTTCCTTCCGCTTACCGTTCTCCTGGGCCTGGGGCTGGTGTATGCCGCCTTCCCTACCCAGAACTCCACCTCAGACGCTTATGATTATGCCGCCTGCGTGAAATGGCAGGTAGACCTGTGGCAGCCGCACCACTTGCTCTACAACATCACGGGTCTGGGCGCTTATACCCTGGTGCACCGCCTGGGCCTGCCCGTGGCTCCCCTGGAGCTGATGCAGTTCCTGAACAGCCTTTTTGCCGGGGCCAGCCTGTGGGTGCTCTGGCGGATCATTGCCCCGCGGCAGAAGAGCAGAGCCGTGCAGGCCGGCTTGCTCCTGCTTGCCGGGGCCAGTCTGGGCACCCTGCGGTACGCCACCGAGAACGAAACCTACATCATTCCGCTCTTCTTCTCCCTGTTGGGCAGCTATTTCTGGGCTACTTTCCAGGAAAGTGGCCAGAAACGGCACCTCTTGTGGAGCAGCTTCTGGGCCGCCTGGGCCTGTCTGTACCACCAGATCCACTTTTTCTGGTGGCTGGGGCTCCTCCTCCACTTTCTGCTGGACCAAAAGCGGAGTTGGAAACTTGCCCTCTGGTTTGTGGTACCCGCCCTGGTGGTTCCCCTGGGCTACGCGGTGGTGATGGAGCTGCAGGGCATGCCCCTCCTGCAGGCGCACCGGTTTATCTTCCTGGACTTCTACAAAGGCGAGGTGGAGACCACCGTTACCTACCAGCATTTCCTGCTCACGGGCATCTCTTTGGTGAGGACGTTCTTTGAAGTGCACGGACGCCAGTACTACCTGGTGCAGCAGAACGTGCTTTACATATTACCAGCACTGGGTACACTTCTACTCCTGGGCAAGGCCTGCTTGCTACTTCTCCCAGCCAAGCCCCGCCTTTCACTGCCTACCTCTGCTTTCTGCCGTACGCATGGGCTCATTCTGCTCCTCCATCTCCTGTTTGCCTGGTTTGCGGTGGGCAACGCCGAGTTCATGGTGATGGTGCCCTGGCTCCTGGCGCTCCTGCTCAGCTGCTCCCACAAGCTTCAGGCCCGCCCCTTGCTGTTCGCGGGCCTTGGCCTGTTTATCTGGAACATGGCCTACGCGGTGGGACCTAACTACGGGTATACGTACGCCAACTTCGCCTGCACCCGGGCCTATGTGCAACGGCAGCCGCAGGCCACGCTCCTGCTGGCAGACAAGAACGCGTTTGACGCGTACCTGTTCTACCACACCGGGCAGTATTCCCCCAGGGCTTTTGAGATCTCGGCGCCAACCCCCGTGCTGGAGCAGGCCATTGCCGAGGCAACCAGGGAAGCGCGGCCCGTCGTCACCGATTTCGCCCCGCAGAGCCCACTCCTGAACCGGGCCTGGCTCCTGTGGAGCACCGACCGGCAAGAATTCTTCTCCCGGTATCACCTTAGCCCTGTTACCGCGTGCCCCACCTTTTTTGGCGACAAAGGACTGTCGCAGGTACATCCTGAAGGCACCGCTGGAGCGGAATAACCCGCTTGCCAGTACCTCTTTACTTCTTGCGGCAGAATGTTTACCTTGAAGTAAAAAAAGCCATGGCCGCCATCCATCACCTGTTAGACGAGTACGCCGAAAGCCACCGCAACGGCACCAACAAACTCATCCACTGGATCTGCGTTCCCGCCATCATGATCAGCCTGGTGGGGCTGATCTGGTCTATCCCGGTGCCGGCGTTCTTTGAGGAACTGCCGTTCCTTTTCAACTGGGGCATTCTCTTTGTGCTGCTGTGCATGGTCTACTACCTGGCGCTTTCGCCCAGCCTGGCGGTGGGCATGATCCTGGTCACGGCTTTCTTCCTCTGGATTGTCTACCAGCTGGACCAGTCCGAGCAACTGCCGCTCTGGGCCTTCTGCCTCATCATTTTTGTGGTGGCCTGGGTGGGGCAGTTCATCGGGCACAAGATTGAGGGCAAGAAACCTTCCTTCCTGAAGGATCTGCAGTTCCTGCTCATCGGGCCGGTGTGGTTGCTGAGCTTCATCTACCAGAAGTTAGGGCTACGGTACTAGCCATTCCGATTTTCCGCGCCAAGGTATGGGCGCCAAGGCTTGGGGCCGGCGCCCTGGGCTGCTGTTTTGACCTTATTTTCCGGAAAAAGGCCCGTAAACAGCTTTCTATCATAGGAGTGGCAACCCTTCCTGCATTTGGGCCGTCTTGATTCAAGAAGTTTAGCGTTGCTTCCTTACCTTTGCGCCGATTCAGAACCTCTTGAAAAAGCTTGCCACCATATTGCTGTTAACGGTGATGCTAACCCAGGCATTCAGCAAGTTCTTTATTGTACTGGATTACGAGGCCAACAAAGACTTCATTGCCAGGGTGCTCTGCATTAACCGCGAGAAGCCGCAGCTGAAGTGCCACGGCAAGTGCTACCTGGCCAAGAAACTCAAAAAATCCGAGCAGACCCAGGACCCTACCAACCAGAAAACTCAGAAGCAGAAGCAGGAGATTACGCTGTATTACCAGCCGCTGGTTGCCTCTGCCGTGCCCCAGGCACCGCAACAGTCGCAGCCGCGCACCGCTGCTCTGGAAGGCCGGCCGGTGGGCGTTCCTCTTTCCGTTTTCCATCCGCCCAGGGGTACAGTGTAAAGATAGTTTTCTTCGGGGCCTAAGCCCCGAAGCGGTTAGCCGTGTCCGGGATGTACCCGGGTGTTGCTGCGGTACCTGCCGTTTTTCACTGTAATCTTACTTCCATGCAAAAAAGACTTTTTGCCGGCATCTGTACGCTCCTGATGCTGGTGCACTACGCCCATGCCCAAATCACGGTAAAGGGACGGGTGCTGGATGCCTATACCAAAGAGGCGCTGGTGGGTGCCTCCGTCCAACTGGTCCAGAACACCACCGGAACCATCACCGGAACCGATGGAAGCTTTACCCTAAAAACCGAGCAAAAGCCTAGTGAATTATTGGTTTCCTACCTGGGCTACAACACCCGGCAAGTACCACTACAAGAGAACTTTACCCTGGTTTCCTTAACGCCCAGCTCCAACCAACTAAACCAGGTCATTGTCTCGGCCAGCCGGCAGGCCCAGGCCAGAACTGAGGCGCCTGTGGCCATCAGTACTATCTCCAGCCGGGTGCTGCAGGAAACCAAAGCCACCACGCTGGACCAGGTCCTCAACAAAGTGAGCGGGGTGTACATGGTGAACCTGGGTAACGAGCAGCACACCATGGCCATCCGGCAGCCCATTGGCTACAAAAGTCTTTTCCTGTACCTGGAAGACGGAATTCCTATCCGTACCTCGGGTGATTTCAACCACAACGCGCTTATTGAGATCAACATGGCGGCCTTGAAGAACATCGAGGTCATACGAGGTCCGGCCTCCTCGCTGTACGGGAGCGAGGCCATCGGCGGGGCGGTCAATTTCATCACGCAGGCTCCGGCTCCGGTGCCCACGGCCAAAGTGCAGGTGGAAGGCAGCAACCAGGGCTACCGCAGAACCGATTTCAGCGTGTCCAATACCTTCGGGAAGGTGGGCATCTTTGCCGGGGGGTATTATGCCGCGCAGCGGGACGGCATCATCAGCCACAGCGACTTTGACAAACTGGCGTTCACCCTTAGGGCCGATTACCGCATCAGTGACCACAGCAAACTGACTACCTCGGGCAGCCTGGTGGACTACCAAACCGACCAGACCGGCGGCCTGGACAGCACCCGTTTCTTCCGGAAAGAGTACAGCAGCCTGCACACCTTCACCTACCGCAAAGTCAACGCCCTGCGCCTCAGGAGCACCCTGGAACACGCCTGGGATGCCTCCAACCAAACCCAGGCCACCCTGTATTTCCGGAACAACTCCATCGCGCAGAACCCGTTCTACGCCATCGGGAACGTGCAGGGCAACGCCCGCAAAGCCAAAGGCGAGATTAACGAAGACGCCTTCACCAGCTACGGTCTTATTGCCCAGCACCGGAAATCCTTCTCGTTTCTGAACGCCAGCCTCATTGCCGGCGTGAGTGCCGATTACAGCCCCGCCACCTATACCGCCCGGTTCATTGACATTGATCGGGACGAGAACGGCCTGTACACCGGCTACACCTCCTCTGATTCGCTGCTCACCCACTACTCCGTGGATCTGCTGAACACCGCCGTTTACGCCCAGGCCGAGATCTCCCCCCTGGAGCGCCTGAAACTGGTGGCCGCCCTGCGCTATGACCGCATGGACTATACCTTTGACAACTATCTGCCGCCCTCGGCGTTCACCGGTGCGCCTGATGAGGAAAACGGCTACCGGCAATTCTCGCCCAAGCTGGGGCTGACCTATGATTTCGGGAAAAGCCAGGGAATTTACGCCAACTACAGCCTTGGTTTTTCGCCGCCGCAGATCACTGAGTTGTACCGCGGCGTGAAAGTGCCCACCCTGCAACCCTCTGACTACAAGAGCTACGAAGTGGGCGGCTGGTGGAGTTTCCTGCAGCACAAAGCCTACCTGGACGTGAGCTTGTACCAGATGGACGGCAAAGACGAGATCATCTCAGTGCGGCTGGACGATGGCTCCTACCAGAACCAGAACGCCGGCCGTACCCGCCACCGCGGCATTGAATATGGGCTGAACTATGCCCCTTCTGAGGCACTCTCACTTAGGGTCAGCGGCACCAACGCCCGGCACTGGTTTCTGGAGTACGTGGAGCGCGGCGCAGATTATTCCGGCAATGAAATGGCCACTGCGCCCCGGTTCATCGGCAATGCCGAAGTCACCTACCGTCCGGCTTTCCTGAAAGGTTTGCGTTTAGGACTGGAGTGGCAGCGCGTGGGCAAATACTACATGGACCCCGTGAACTCTGAGTACTACGGTGGCTACCACCTGTTCAACGCGCGTTTGGGCTACGCCTTCAAAGGCTTTGAAGCGTGGATCAACGCCATCAACCTCACTGATAAACTTTACGCCACCACGGTAGACAAATACTCCTACGGCAAGAGCTACCGGCAAGGCGTGCCGCGCACCTTCAACGTGGGCGTGGGGTATCAATTCATTGGAAAAGGCGGCTGAAAACAAGCCTAACTTACTTACCAGATTAGTTTAGCTGAAGCTTGTTTTACAGCTGTTTTACAGAAAGTAAGCTAAAATCAAGCTCAGGCATTTACATCATTTTTATTCACAAGGACTATATGAAATACCCATACCGCATCACTACTCTTCTATCTGTTTTGTGCTTCCTGTGGCTGGCAGGTTGTCAGTCCAACCCCGCGCAGGAGGTACCGCCAGAAAACCGGATTTCCCTGGCAAACCTGAAAGCCTCCTGCCCTTTCCTTACCCAGGACCAGCAAGGCAATCCAGTGCTGTGCTGGGTGCAGGCGCAGGACACCACGGGCAATTACCTGCTCATGTACGCACGTTCAAAGGATGGCGGCACCACCTTTGAAAAACCTTTAGCAGTGCCTACCTCTAAGGGCGTGTACCCGCACGATGAGAACCTGTCCAAAATCCTGTTCAAGAAGAACGGGGACATTCTGGCCATGTTTGCCGTGCAGAACCCTAACCCAGAGAACAGCTACGCCGGTCTGGTGAAATACACCCAATCGTTTGACGGGGGTAAAACCTGGACCGACCCCAGGCAATTGGCGCAGGATGCCGAAAACAGCATTGATGAACGGTACTTTGACATCGCCTTACTGCCCACCGGCGAGATTGCCGCCATCTGGCTCGATTCCCGCAAGAACACGCCCAAGGAAGGCTCCAGCCTCTACTTTTCCAGCACCACTGGCCGAAACGGGTTCACCTACGAGAAAGTCATCGACCAGCAGCTCTGCCAATGCTGCCGCACCGATCTGTTTGTGGACGGCACCGGCCAACTCCACGCCGCCTACCGGGCCATCCTGAACGACAGCATCCGGGACATGATGCACCTGGTTTCAAAGGATAACGGACAAACTTTCGCTACCCGCGAGCGCATCAGCGTAGACAATTGGGCGATTAAAGGCTGTCCGCACACCGGCCCTACCCTGGCCTGGAACCAAAGCGGTCTGCACGCAGCCTGGTACACCATGGGCGGCGGCAGCGGCGTGTTCTACAGCCATAAAACGGCAGCAAATACCTTTGCTCCCAGAGAGCAGGTAAGTCAACTTCCCTCGGCCAAACACCCGCAACTCACTAGTTTTGGCGAAAATCAACTGGCCTTGGTGTGGGATGAGCAGGTGCCTAACTCCAAGGGGTTCAACAGCCGCATCGGGTTACAGTTGAGGGACGCCTCCGGTAAACCGGTGCAGCAAACGTATCTTACCTCAGACTCTACCAGCGCCACGCACCCCGTGGTGCTGGGGCTCGGTGCGTCTAAAATCCTGGTGGCCTATACCCAAAAGCAGGACAATAAAAGTGAGGTCTGGTATAAAGTGGTGGATACTTCAGCTAAGAAGGCGTTGTAAGCCTTGACTTTTAGGGCCTGTTTTCTTTAAAACAGGCCCTAAATAGAAAAAACGATAGTTTAAGTGAACCTAATCAAGATGTACAGCCCCCGCGTGCAGAAGGTGTTTTGCACCGTATTGCCTTTGGAGGGCTGCTCTCTTTCATCCTGCCGGATGACGACGTTACAGGGTAACGTCGCTACACATCTGGACTGTAGCAACGTTACCCTGTAACGTCGTACGCATTCCGTCAGACCAGTAATTAACGTTCTTCTTTACCAGGCAAACAGATTCCCATTCCAAAGAATAAACCGTTTACACCAGCTAAAAAGCGAATCGGGGCTACTTTTCAAAAAGTAGCCCCGATTCGCTTTTTAGTGAATTCCCATCCTTTGCTACTATGGCGCGGAAGTTACTTCCGTGACTTCCTACTCTGATGTTCGTTAGTCACGGAAGTAACTTCCGCGCCATAGTAGGCCAATATTGATGTAGCATGTGGTTTGAAAAGCTGCCGTTGAAAACTTCCTATATTAAGGGTGATTTTCAGAAAACGCCTTGAAAACGGAAAAGCCGGTTTTTCACAGGATAACTTTCACGCTTTCGGCCCTGGCAGATTTTATTCGCGGTTTTCTTATCGGCTGCATTTCCTTTCTTTGTTTCTTTGTCGGCACACCTATAAACAAAAAAGCATGAATTCTACCCAAATCGTCTCGGTGAGTTATCAACCGTTGAATTTGCCTCTGATAGAACCTTTCGCCATTGCCACGGGCACGCAGTACCAGGTGGAGAATGTGGTAGTGCAGGTACAGTTGGCAGATGGAACCACCGGTTTGGGCGAGGCGGCTCCGTTCCCGGCCGTGAGCGGCGAGACACAGGAAAGCACGTTGGCGGTACTGCAGGAGTTGGAGAAATACTTGATTGGGAAAGACGTCAAAAACTGGCGCACCTTGGCCAAGGAATTAAATAAACTCGCCCATGATGCACCCGCTGCCCGGTGCGGGGTGGAGATGGCCATTCTGGATGCGCTCTGCAAACACTTCCAGATGCCGCTGTATGTTTTCTTCGGGGGAGTGCAGACGCAGTTGGTGACTGACCTCACCATCACTGCCGGGGATGAGGCGCACGCTGCAGCTTCGGCTAGGTCCATCGTGGAACGTGGGTTCTCTATCATCAAGGTGAAGACCGAAGGAACCGATGTGGATTATGACCTCCGCCGACTTCAGGCAATCCACAACGCAGCGCCGGGGGCAAAACTGATTGTTGACGGAAATTGCGGCTATGATCTGGTGCGCGCCCAAGCTTTTGTAAACATAGCTTTCGAAGCTGAAATCCCAATCATTTTATTAGAACAGCCACTTCCACGTGAATCTTGGGAAGACTTGGCCGTGTTGGCAACTACTTGTCCTTTCCCCATCGCCGCGGATGAGTCTGCCCGCAGCGCTGCCGATGTTGCAAGGCTTATTCAGGACAAAAGCGCCTCGGTTGTCAACATAAAATTGATGAAGTGCGGCGTGCTGGAAGCATTGCAGATGGCAGCCCTGGCGCAGGTGCATGGATTGGGATTGATGATCGGCGGCATGGTGGAGAGCATTCTGGCCATGACTTTCTCTGCTCATTTCGCCGCCGGCATCGGAGGGTTCGGGTATATAGATTTGGACACTCCTTTATTTATAGCAGAGCATCCGTTTAGCGGTGGTTTTGAACAAACAGGTGAAGTGCTGCGGTTGAATCCTGAAGTGCCTGGTCATGGGGTTATCTTCGCTCCTACCTTATCCTGAGGAAATTGGTCTGTTAATTGAAAAGCGTTTCAAGTCTGTTTTGATGAAAACAGGCCCGAAACGCTTTTCTGTTTTTAAGCACTTTGGCTGAAGTTTCCTTCAAAATTTTCCCTGGTTCAAGTCAGTGACTTGGACCTGCTATTGTCTGCAGTTTGTAACTGCAGTAACCCAATCTATTGCTGCTTCGCTGGCGCGAGCTTGCAGCTCGTGTCCGCACGCATTCCTGATTTTCTTTTTTAACTTATCTAGATGATCAGCAATGTGAAGGCACGAGCTGCAAGCTCGCGCCAGCGGTTTACTTTATTATATATAATGTACTCTTTTGAAGCTAACGCTTCACTGCAGTTACAAACTGAAGCTATGATAGGTCCAAGTCACTGACTTGAACCAGGGAAAATTTTGGAAAAGGTGCAGGATGAACCACGTGGAAAACTGAACTTTCAGCATCTGCTTGTTTCTGCATTATCCACCACAAAAAAGGCCTCTGCAAAGTGCAGAGGCCTTTTTTGTGGTGAAGTGTTTTGGAGGTATTTTTCAGAAAATAGCTCTGAAATCCACAACTTACAGGTTCTCGAAAATGCGTTTGAAACTTACGGCATCTCCAATGTACTGACGCAACTCAGAGATGTGCATGCGCTTCTGCTCGCGGCTGTCGCGGTCGCGTACGGTAACAGTGTCGTTCTCCAGGGTTTCGTAATCCACGGCGATACAGAAAGGCGTCCCGATTAAATCTTGGCGGGTGTAACGTTTCCCGATGGCGTCGCGCTCTTCGTAGATGATGTTGAAGTCGTGCTTTAGGTCATCGAAGATCTGCATGGCTTTGTCTGGCAAACCGTCTTTGCGCACGAGCGGGAAGATAGCGGCTTTCACCGGGGCAATGGCCGGGTGGAATTTCAGGAAGGTACGGGTCTTGGTGTTGTCGCCTTCGGTGATTTCCTCTTCCTGGTACGCGTTGCAAAGGGTCATCAGGAACAGACGGTCAGCACCAACGGAGGTTTCCACTACGTACGGCACGTAGTTTCCGAATGGTTTGCCGTCTTCGTTCAAATCATTGTCAAAGTACTGCTGCTTTTTGCGGCTCAGTTCCTGGTGCTGCGTCAAGTCAAAATCAGTACGGGAGTGGATACCTTCTACTTCTTTGAAACCGAACGGGAACTCGAACTCAATGTCTACGGCAGCGTTGGCGTAGTGGGCCAGTTTCTCGTGATCATGGAAGCGGAGTTTCTCGGTAGGGACACCCAAGGCCTCGTGCCAACGGCGGCGAACGGTTCTCCAGTGCTGGTACCACTCCATCTCAGTGCCAGGCCGTACGAAGAACTGCATCTCCATCTGCTCAAACTCGCGCATTCTAAAGATGAACTGACGGGCCACGATCTCGTTCCGGAACGCCTTCCCAATCTGAGCAATCCCGAACGGCACTTTCATGCGGCCTGATTTCTGCACGTTCAGGAAGTTCACGAAGATACCCTGGGCGGTTTCAGGACGTAGATAAATGGTGCTGGACTCTTCGGCCACAGAACCCACCTGTGTGGAGAACATCAGGTTAAATTGACGCACCTCGGTCCAGTTAGAAGTACCTGAGATTGGGCACTTTATACCTTCTGAGATAATCAATTCCTGTACGCCTTTCAGATCCTCAGTTTCCAACAAACGACCCATTTCCTTCAGCAAAGACTGGGCTTTCTCCACATCGCCGGCTTTCTCGTACTCGGCGGCTTTGTCTTCCAGCAGTACATCGGCGCGGTAGCGTTTTTTGGAGTCTTTGTTATCAATCATCGGGTCGTTGAACGAGTCTACGTGGCCCGAGGCTTTCCAGGTAAGCGGGTGCATGAAGATGGCAGCATCAATCCCAACTACGTTCTGGTTGAGCTGCGTCATGCATTTCCACCAAAGGGTTTTGAGGTTGTTCTTCAGCTCTACCCCATTCTGGCCATAATCATACACGGCCTGGAGCCCGTCATAGATCTCGCTGGACGGAAACACGAAGCCGTATTCCTTGGCGTGCGAGATGATATCTTTTAACTGTGCGTTTTCTGTGGTTTTCTCAGTAGTGCTCATGGGCGCAAATATAGAGGTTTCCTGCTCACGTTGGGTACCGCCCCGTGCGGCTTTGGTTAGCAAGATACCCCATTTACCCGGTAAATGTTTGGTTAAAAAGATTGAGAATGAGAAGCGTTCGCTCCTACTTAGTACTTTTGCTGCCGTATAATTCCCATCCTCTGTATTCCTTAACAATTCGGTAACATTGGAGGAAAATTATTCCGTTACTTTTGGCACCTTTTTTCTCACTCATATTTACTTATGTTCGGATTAGAATCAGATCTGTTGATCTTGCTGGTACTTTGCTTACTGGCCGCGTGTGCTTTTGAATTTGTGAACGGTTTCCATGACACCGCCAACGCCGTGGCCACCGTTATCTACACCAACACGCTTCGCCCCTGGGCCGCGGTGGTGTGGTCTGGCCTCTGGAACTTCATTGGGGTTTTCGCCGGCGGAATTGGAGTAGCCATGGGCATTGTGTACTTGTTGCCCATTGAAACGCTCATTGACCAGGACGTCTGGCACGGGATTGCCATGGTAGCCGCCCTGTTGCTGAGCGCCATTATCTGGAACGTGGGCACCTGGTACTATGGGCTTCCTTCTTCCAGCTCCCATACCTTGATTGGCTCTATTCTGGGCCTGGGGATTGCCTATTCGCTGCTGCCCTCTACCAAAGAGGCTACCTTTGCCTGGTCTGAAGCCAGCAAAACCGGCATGTCCCTCATTGTTTCGCCGTTCCTGGGTTTCACCCTAACCGTGTTCCTGATGTTTATCCTGAAGCGGTTCGTGAAAAACAAGACCATCTTTAAGGAGCCGCACAAACGCAAGGCTCCGCCGTTGTGGATCAGAATCATCCTGATCATTACCTGTACCCTGGTGTCTTTCTTCCACGGCTCCAACGACGGCCAGAAAGGCGTGGGGTTGGTGATGCTGATTTTGATTGCCATTGTGCCCACCTACTATGCCCTGGACATTGAGAAAGATCCTACAGGACTAAGAAACTCCCTTACGCAAGTAGAGCTGGTACTTTCTAAGGTAGACAGCACGGTTCTTTCTGCCTCAGACGCCAAGCAATTGAGCCTGCTCAACGCCGAGGTGGCCGAAATGAAAGGCATCTTCGCCCAGAACGCCGCTGCCCAGACCTTGCCCGAAGACGCCCGCTTCTTGCTGCGCCGCGATATTCTCCTGATCACCAAGGGCACCGATAAGCTGATGGAGAGCCAAGACATTACCCTGAGCCAGCGCGAGCGCGACCAACTGATGGCCGGCGTAACCGGCATGCGCTCTTACACCGACTATGCCCCTAACTGGGTGATTATGATGATTGCGCTTTCCCTGGGGATCGGGACCATGATTGGCTGGAAACGCATTGTGAAAACCATTGGCGAAAAGATTGGGAAGGAGCACCTGACCTACGCGCAGGGTGCTTCGGCTGAGTTCATGGCGGCCAGCGTGATCGGGTTCTCTACGTTTGTGTTCAAGTTACCGGTGAGTACCACCCACATCCTATCTTCTGGTATTGCCGGTAGTATGGTGGCCAACCGCGGAATCAAGAACCTGAATGCCGGCACCATCCGCAACATTGCCATGGCCTGGATCCTGACCTTACCGGTTTCCATGTTCCTGTCGGGAACCCTGTTCCTGCTGTTCCGCTGGATGTTTGCCTAAGACCTTAATTCGTACGTCATACCAGGAGCCGCTTCAGAAATGGAGCGGCTCTTTTGTTTCAGGCCGTTCTGTATCTGCTTTTCAGCTGCCACTCTCTTGGATTCTGAAGCCATTTTCGGCTTGTTTTACCAAAATCCCCCTGAAACCAATTTCCCAGCAATCTCTACCTGGCTGCAGCTCCCTTTTGTGGCCCACACCGTCTTCTGCCTTTGGGCACTAGATAACCGCTAGCTCCTGAAAAATCATTTTGCGAATACAGGCGTTTTAGAAGACTCACGCGGGAACTAGCCCACGAGAGCCTGTTATTTCTGGGTGGATGGCTTGGTGGTACCTAAAAACGCTCCTGTTGGAGCCTTCCCCGGGGCTGTTCCACGCGCTTTTTCGTGGAACAGCAAATATGAACGATTCCAGGCTTCCGTATTCGGCGTGAGTCGGCCCTTACACTTAAAATATAGGCGTGGTTTACGCTTCTTTTTTGGAAAACCGGCCCAAAACAGGGGCTTCCCTGAACAGAAAACCGGATCATAAAAAAAAGAGAGCCGCGATTGGCGGCTCTCTTCTGGTGTTCTATGCTGGAATTGGGTTCCTCCGGGGCTACTTTGCCTGTGGCCAGAGCACTTCCAGGTTATCATCCATGTGCACCCCGAAGTTCACAGCCAGCAGTTTGCCGTCTTCAAAGTACAGGTCAATCATCTCGCGCTCGTAAGAGAGGCAGGTCACGTTGTTCTCAATCTTCTCTTTTTCTACGTTCTGCACGCCGTTCTGCCTGAACAGGGCCTCCACTTCGGGCAGGCTCATCTCAAAGATCTTCTTCCCGAACAGCGTCACGTTGGGGTTGGCAATCTCAATGCAGCTCAGGCGGTAGTCGTCTTCCTTGTCAAAGTAAAAGGAGAAGCCGCTGTCCCAGTAGTTCCAGGCCTTGTGCTCAAACTCGTCCTCGTCGGTAGATTCTTCTACTTCCTCGGGCTCGCCCATGATGTCTTCCACTTCATCCATGCTCAACCCGAAGCGCAGGTCTCCTATTCCGTAGCCCAGCTTTATCTCGTTGTCTAATTGCTCTCTGTCCTGTTCCATAGATTCTATTGGTTTATATGGTTCCGTTTCCGGCTTGATTTTCCTAAAACTACTTAAAAATAGCGGTTCTTCCACATTTGGGGCCGGCCTGGCGCGCTCTGGCGAAATCTGGCCGCGCCCCCCGGCTCCCCTTTCTCCTTCCCGATTTTGGCGCTTTTCCCACTTTTCCACGAAGTCAACCGGACAACCATTATAAAATGATTTTTTTAAAAAGATTCTTCTTCGTCATTAGGGCTGTGCAGAAGTGGAAAAAAAATCTTTTCCTCAGGTTTTCCCCGGCGGGCTCATATATCCTCAAAGTACCCAACTTTATTCGCAAGCGCGTGTGGATTCTTTTTTAGTCAGTTTCAATCACTTATCTCAGATTTCCACTTCTGCACACAAAACGGGCCTGAAACAGCCCCACGTTTATACCCAGGTTGATAACTTCTGATAACTTCTGATTTTATGCACCCTCGCCCACAATGGAGGCTCCAGACGGTTGAATTTCTGGTCCCGCGTTCTGGATTTTCAGGATTGGGGTTCTTTTATCAAGAGTTTTCTCCACAGTTATCCACGCCGTATCCACCTAAAACCTGATTTCCTGGGTTTCAATGTCCCAATTCGTTCTTACTTCCCAATTATCCACGGGAAGCACCACTGGCTCGGGCAGTTTACGGTCTTTGAGGGAGCCGGTGTCCCACTTGCCGTTGCCGTTTTCGTCTACCAGAATCCTGATCTGGTAGTTGCCGGGAGCCAGGTTGTCCCACAAGATGGTCTTCTTGTTTTTGACTTCCTTCACCACCGTGTTCTGCCGCAGGAGCTGCACAATGAAGTTCTTCTGCTCGGTGGCCAGGTTCACTTTGAGGCTGCCGGCCACGGCCTTGTCACTGATTTCCAGTTTTTGCGTCTGGCTGGTGTAGGGTGCGCCAATGAACGGTACCACCTTGGTGGTGTCCATCTGCAGGGTAATGTCTTTCTTGGCCGGCAGCGGCAGGTTCAAAGTAATTTGGGTGGCTTCCTGGTTAAAGCGTAGCTGCGCGGTGTCTTTGGTGGTGACGGTAGTGACCGAGTCTAACAGCAGGGTAAAGGCGCCCTCCGGGTTCAGCACTTTGGTGGGCACCTCAAACTGCAGGGTGATGGGCTCTCCGGGCCTGAGGGTGGAGCCGTTGACCACGGTATACGAGTTGTTTTTACGGGGGGCGGCGTTGCCGCTGAGGCGCACGGCTATGGTGTCTACCCGCGGGTTGCTGGCGCTGTCCTGCACCTGCACTAGCCAGCGTTTCTCTTCGGGGCTGCTTGGGAATAGGCGCAGGGTTTTGCCGTTGTTGCCAATCAGCCATCTGATGTTTCTGCTATTGTCTGGGGAGGTTACGTTGGCGGTGGTGATGCCCTCGTTGTACTCCACCTCATACACGTTCAGGAAACTGCGGCGCGAAACTACGTTAGGCCGGGTCACATCCTGGGTGTGCAGCTGCAGCTGGATGTTCTCTACCGTCGGCCGCACCTGGATGGAGTCTGGCGTATAGGCGATGTTCTCCTTCTCGTTGTCGTAGCGCAGGTTGTTGTTGGCCTCGGTTAAGCCGTAGATGTAGTAGTTGCCTTCCTTGATGTTTCTGAACTCAAAGTTCCCCGTGGAGTCGGTGTTGGTCACGTACAGCGGCCGGCCTTTGGTCACCTGTGAAGTGTCGTTGGTGGGGTACAGCAGTACGTTTACTTCCTTAGGCGGCGTGTTGCTGAACAGCTGGGTCACTTTCCCGCTCACCCGACCAGAATCTAACAGCGGGCCGGTACTGAAGGTAATGACCACGTTCTTGGCAGGGTTTTTCTCCGTGATGTCGGCCAGGCTGTTTCGGAAGTTAAGGCTGTAGGTGGTGTTCTCTTCCCAGGGCTCACTGAACGTGAGTTCCACGGTTTTGTCTTTGACCCGGCTTTTGTAGGTATTGTCAGTGAACGGCGCAATGATGAGCTGCCGCGTGAGATCCACGGTCTGGATGGCTTCATCAAAGGTTAAGATGATGGTTTCTGGTTTTACGTTAGTTTGCCCGTTTCTGGGATAGGCGGTAACCAGTTTTGGAGCGGTGATGTCTTTCTCTCCTCCTTCGGGGCTACTGATGCTGGCGCATCCGCACAGGAACAAGGCAACGGCGGTGAAGGCGTTTTTAAGCTGATTTTTCATTTTTGGCTTTAAAATGGAAATGACCTTATAGTGTCAAACTATAAGGTCATTACTCTTAGTGTGTGGGTTTAATTTTTCCTTGCTATGAAGATCTGACTGGAATAGGAATTATCATTCTGTGAGCCGTGGAGGTTAGACCTGAAACCCGTGAAGAACGAGTCCAGCATCTTGGTTTGTCCGTGTTTGTACTTCTCACTCAGGATGCTCACGTAATAGGCGTCCCACTTCATGGGCAACACTTCTTTCAGCTGCAGCCGGTGTTTTTTCAGAAGCCGCTGCATGCTGGCTTTGTTGAAGTGGTACAGATGCCGCGGTACGTCATAGGCGGCCCAATCTGCTCCGTACTTCTTGGCATCGTAGGAATCGGCGTTGGGGACGGCTATGACCACGTGGCCGCCGGTTTTGGTGGCGTTCACCAATGCCTTGAGCGTTTCATTGAGCGTATGCACATGCTCCAGCACGTGCCATAGGGTGATCACGTCAAACGTTTCCTGGCCCAAATTCTCCAAAGAACCCTGAAACAGCGGTTTGCCTATCTTTTCTTCCGTCTGCTGCCGGGCGGCTTGGTTGGGCTCAAAACCTTCCACTTGCCAGCCATCTTTCTGGCAGGCCTGCAGAAAGTACCCCACCCCGCTGCCGTAGTCCAGGATTTTGCCTTTAGGGCCCAGACGGTTCACCAGTTCCACTTTGTTCTTCACCGCCATGGATCTGACCAAACGGTAGGTTTTGTTCAGCAGACCTTTGCTGGTGTCTGAGTGGGAAATGTAGCCCTCGGAAGCATAGTACGGGCCTATGCTTCCTTCATCCGGGCGTGGGTTGGTGAACTTGAGCTGGCAGTGGTTGCACTGCACAATCACAAAGCTCTCCTGGCTTACGCTTTTGTCTTGTACTACTAGAAAATTCTTAAACTCTGTTTTGGAACAAATGGGGCAATGGTCTAGCCGTTCGTAGCTCATTCTATTTTCCTAAGTATACCATCAGGATGGAGATATCTGCGGGAGATACGCCACTGATGCGCGATGCTTGTCCTAATGTTTCTGGCTGGATTTTCAGCAATTTCTCGCGGGCTTCATTAGAAAGCGCCGTGATGGCTTTGTAGTCCAACCGGTCTTTAATGCGGTAATTTTCCAGCTCCTCCATTTTAGAGGCCATCTGGTGTTCTTTCTCAATATAGCTGGCGTACTTCAGCAAGATAACCGCTTGCTCTAAACTCTCCGGCAAATATTTGCTCAGGTACAGCTTCAGACTTTCTGATGATTCCAGCAAGTGCTCCAGTTCCACGTTGGGGCGCTTCAAAAGATTGCCGGCTTTAGCCCGCTCGCTGATAGGCGCTGAGTCTAAAGAAAGCAACGTGGCGTTCACTTCTTCCGGCTCAATCCCTTTCTGCTGCAGGTACGTCAAGACTTCCTGCGTTTCCTGTTTCTTGCGGTTCACTTTCTGCAGACGTTCCTCAGAAGCCAGACCCAATTGGTAGCCTTTCTCAGTAAGACGAAGATCGGCGTTGTCCTGGCGCAACAAAATGCGGTGTTCGGCACGGGAAGTAAACATGCGGTAAGGCTCGTTGGTCCCTTTATTCACCAGGTCATCAATTAAAACGCCTATGTATGCCTCTGATCTTTTCAAGACAAACGGTTCTGAGTTATGCACCTTATTATGGGCGTTAATTCCTGCCATAAGGCCTTGACAAGCGGCTTCTTCGTATCCGGTGGTCCCGTTGATCTGCCCTGCAAAATAGAGGTTTTCCACCAACTTCGTCTCCAGCGTCAGGTTCAATTGGGTGGGTGGGAAGAAATCGTATTCAATGGCGTAACCGGGGCGGAACATCTTCGCGTTCTCAAATCCGGGGATTTCCCGCAGCGCTTTGAACTGTACATCCTCGGGCAACGAGCTGGAGAACCCATTCACGTACACTTCCACGGTGCTCCATCCTTCCGGTTCCACGAAGATCTGGTGACGGTCGCGCTCCGCGAAACGATTGATCTTGTCTTCAATGGACGGGCAGTAACGCGGACCCAAGCCCTGGATTCTTCCCTGGAACATGGGCGATTTCTCAAACCCGGTTTTCAGGATCTCGTGAACTTTGGAGTTGGTATAGGTGATGTAGCAGCTCCGTTGTTTGGTAAGCGCCGGCGTATCGGTGTAGGAGAACTTGGACGGGTTCTCATCGCCCTTCTGCTCTTCCATGGCTTCATAGTTCAGGCTGCGGCCGTCTACACGCGGCGGCGTTCCGGTTTTCATACGGCCGGCTTCAAAGCCTAACTGCACCAATTGTTCCGTAATGCCTTTCGCAGATTTTTCGGCGGCTCTGCCGCCGCCCAATTTTTTCTCGCCAATATGGATGATGCCGTTCAGGAAGGTACCGTTCGTCAAGACTACGGCTTTGGCTCTGATCTCAATGCCCAGGCTGGTCTTCACGCCTACTGCTCTACCGTCTTCTACTAAGATCTCAGACACCATCTCCTGCCAGAAATCTATGTTGGGTGTTTGCTCCAGGGCCATTCTCCATTCCTCAGCGAAACGCATACGGTCACTCTGGGCACGGGGGCTCCACATGGCCGGACCTTTGGACATGTTCAGCATCCGGAACTGGATCATGGTTTTGTCCGTAATGATACCGCTCATGCCACCCAGGGCATCAACTTCTCTTACGATCTGCCCTTTGGCCACTCCGCCCATGGCTGGGTTGCAGGACATCTGGGCAATGGTGTTCATGTTCATGGTTACGAGCAATACCTTCGATCCCATGGTGGCGGCCGCATGTGCTGCTTCACATCCGGCATGGCCCGCCCCTACTACTATTACATCATAACTTGTGAACATAGTGTGGATTAATGTGGTGTTTCACGTGAAACATTGTTGATAAGTGAGGTAAAACTACAGAAACTAGTGTTTACAACTGCAGGAGTTTTAGACACTCATTTTCTTTGGAACGCATCAAAGCTTGTTTTTCAGGTGTTTTGTCTTCAAAACCAAGCAAATGGAGCAACCCGTGCGCCATGACCCTGTGAAGCTCCTCTTCGGGGGTAATGTTGAAAGTTGCCGCGTTATCCACGATCCGGTCAATACTAATAAAAACATCACCTTCAATAACTCCTTCAAAGTCGGAATTATCAAAGGTGATGACATCAGTGAGCGTATCATGCTCCAGGTATTCTACATTCATCTGATGAAGATATTCATCGGAACAAAAAATGTAGTTTAAAGATTCTAATTCGAAGTCATAATTCGAAATTATTTGTGAAAGCCACGCTTTGACTTTCGCTTCGTTCTTTACCTCAAAGTCTACCTCCTCGGTAAAGAACTCAATGGGTAGTTCCTGCATTCTCTATATTAAAGGTTAAAGAGACGGTACGGCCATCATTGCTGAAGGTAACGTCGTCGCACAAGTTGCGCATTAAGAAGATGCCGCGGCCGCCGGGGTTCTCCAGGTTCTCAGGAGCGGTTGGGTCTGTCAAAGATTCTGGGTCAAAACCGTTGCCTTCATCCTGCACTTCAAACCGGAGCTTGTTGGGTTCTACAAAAAGAGAAAGATAAACATTCTTATCCTTATCAAACTTGTTGCCGTGTCTGATGGCGTTGTTCACAGATTCCGTCACGGCAACCATGATATTACCATAGATGTCATCTTCAATCTGGAATTTCTCACGGGAGTTGTCAATGAAGCTCTCCACGATTCTGATATTCTCAATGATAGAAGGAATCTGAATTTTTACTTGATTCATAATATGTTTACTATATCTGAAATGTCTGCAAATCTAATAACCTAATCGCTTAAAATAAGCATCTACTTGCTTTTTATAATAAGGTGTTAAAGCAGGTAGGTTCTGACGAAGCGTTTCGGTCTGCTGTTTCTGGCGTTCCTGGTACTTCTGAAGCGATGGCGGGATGCGGGCGGGCAATTCCCTGGCGGTATTTGCCTCTCTTTTCTCGTCCAGATCACGTTCATTGGCGGCCTTTTCTGCCTGCAGCAGACGCGTCAGAATCTCTTTCTGGCGCATCATGGTCTGCTCCGTAAGACGTTTATTAACGAGATCAGTTTCGGTTTGTTCCATCAGTTTGCTCAAATTACTGAGTTTCTCCCCTCCTTCTTTCCCGCCGGGTTGGGTAGGCGAAGGTGCCAGTTCTTTCATGGCGTTCCGGAGCATTTCCTGCTGAGCGGCTAAACGGGCTAACGACTCAGAGAGTTCTTTGCCGCTCTGGCCGCTTTTCTGGAGCTGCTGGATTTGTTCGTTCAGTTGCTGTTGCATCTGGCCCAAGGCACCCGGTTGGTTTTTACCGTTCTTGCCTTTGCCTTTCTTCTTACCCGGGCCGCTCTGCTGCATAGCCATCATGGCCTGCTGCATCTGCTGCTGCACATCGCTCAACATCAGGGCCAGGTTGTTCATGGAAGTCATGGCCATTTGCTGGTGCGTGCCGGTTTTAGACAGGTTGCGGTCTTTGATGGACTCAGAGCTTTTGTTCATCTCCTCTTCCATGGTGCCTACCTCCCGGGTCACGAACGACTGAATCTGCGGCACGCGTTTGGCCAGCGAGAGCAGGCTGTCTTCAATGATCTTGGCGTCATCTGAAAGTTTCACCTGCTGCTGGGCCAGGCCAATGAAGCGAGGGTCGCTCTGCTGCACATTCCGGAAGTCTTTCATGAGCTTCTCCTGGTCAAAGGACAGCGTTACCAGGTTCTCCAGAATGTCGCGCAGGTGATCCAGGTTTTGCTGGGCCTGTTGCATGTCACCTTCCATTTCCTGGCTTTCCATCTGCTGAGACATCTGCTGCATTTTCTGAGCCGCCGATTTTTGCTGTTGGCTGGCTTTCTTGTTCTGGCCTTTCTGCATAGACTCCTGGGCATTCTCCTGCTCCTGCTCTATCTGCTCTTCCAGTTTCTCAGTGTCAGGCATGTCCTCTGGGTTCTCCAGTTGCTCGTTCATCTTCTCGGTTTCCTTCAGGTCTTCCTGCATCTGCTTGAATTCTTCCTGAAGGTTCTTTTGCTCCTGCTGCAGGCTTTGATCTGGCTTGTTGTTCTGCTCGTCGGTTTTGTTGGCCAGGTCTTCCTGTTTCTTGGCTAGTTCATCCAGTTTTTGCTTGGCGTCTTCCAGTTTCTGCTCCACCTGCAGTTGCTTGAACATCTCCAGCAGGCGGTCTAATTCTTTCTGCAGGTTCTCTTCTTTGTTGTTCAGTTTGTCTAGTAGCGGCTGAATCTGCTCAGGCCGAGGCTGCTTTTGCTCCAAGAGTTTCTCCAGTTGCTCGTACAGCTTCTTGGTTTCCTCGTCCAGCAGTTGGTCCATCATCTTCTTCAACTGATCGCGTTTTTCGGCTAGTTTCTCGTTTTCGGGCGAAAAACGCTCCTGCTGTTGGTTCAGCTGATCATTCATTTTCTGCAGCTCGGCTAGTTCTTCCTGAAGGGCTTTTTTCTTCTCGGCCAGCTCCTGCAGCGCTTTTTTATCCTGGTAAGACAGTTCTTTCTTCAGCTTGGTCTTCTCTTCGTTCTGCTCCAGTGATTTCTGCAATTCCTCGGCTTTGGTGAGCGAAGACTTCATCTGAGACTGCACCTGCTTAGACGTTTCCTCAATGGATTTCTGCAATTCCGCCGGATCTGGATACTTGAAGATGAAGGTGGAGGTACGGGCGCTCTTCGGCTGGGGCACCTGGTCATTATCGGTGACCTGCACGTAGTACTCCAGCTTATCGCCGGGCTGTAGGTTGAACGGTTTCAGGTTGAGCTGCCGGAAATACGATTGTGTAGCCAGGTTGCCGCTGAACGGAATAGCCACGGCCTTGTACCCGCTGGTGGGTTTGTTGCCTTTAAGTACACGGTAATGCAGCGCTAGACGGCTGAAGCCATAGTCATCTGAGATGGTTCCTCCCACCACCAAGTACGAGTACAGCACCGAGTCACGGAACTGCTCTAGGGTAATCTCTGGAGCACGGTCTGGAATAACGGTAATCTGATGCGAGATCTGTTCTTTATTTTCTGAGTAGCGGTTCTTTAGGTGCATGCTATAGCCTTGGCTCTGCAGAAACGTTTTACGCACTACGTACTCTTCATCTTCTGACTGGGCTTTTACCGTCTGCACAGGAGCGTTGAAACGGAGCCAGAGCGAATCTGCGTTGTCCGCAGCCAGGCGCCAGGTAACCTGGGTGCCTTCCGGAATGGTGAGATCACCGGTGTTGTCCAGCGTTTCGGCGGGCTTTTTAGTATAAGCGGGGTATTTCAGCTCAGCTCTTAACTGCCGAAGCATAGGCCGGGCCACCACCGATAAATGGTTTTCCTCCGAGAAAAAGCCTGCGCCGGTGAGCTGGAAATCCACGGATTCCTGCACCTGCTGGAAATCGTAGACGTAGGTCTGCTCGTCCAGCTTTTTCAAAGGAATAACCCGACCATCAATCACCAGAGACACTTCCTCAGGCACGGAGCTGCCTTCAATGTTCACCTTCAGCTGGAAATCCTCACCTTTGAATGCCTGCAGAGACGGGTTCTGTATTACAAACTGGAACGGCGCTTTGGGCGCGTAATGCCGCTTGAAGTGGATGATCCGCTCGGTACCCTGCACAAAAAGCGTGGGGTAAATGAACGCCAACACCAGTACCAGCGCTAAGGGCAGCAGCACATATTTGAAGTAAGATCGGTTCTGGGTGAGCTTAATCCGCTCCGGGAAGTGGTAACCAGCTAGTTCCTCGGAGCGCTGTTCCACACTGGCGGCCACCAGATCATTGTTCATCGCCACATTTTTCAACTGCAGCAAATTCAGCAATCGGTCCTGGATCTCGGGGAAATAATGCGACACCTGTACGGCCGCCTGTTCATCTGACAGGAGCTTCTTGAGGTTGGTCAACGCCATGAGCGGCGTCCAGAGCCAACGAGCCACGGCAAACGCACTGATGGCTAAAAACGAGAACAGCAGAAACGCCCTTACCTCTGGCTGAAAGTAAAAGAAGTACTCCAGAATGGTGATGAGCAGGAAAGAAGACAGTACCAACCCCAGGGAAAGTAATGCGCCTTTGACCAACAGGTTCAGGTAAAATTTGCGCTTAAACGCCTGAAGCTGCTGCAAAACTGAGTCTAAAGAACCGGCAGCCCGCATAGTAAAACGTAGAATTAGAAAGGTAGCCCAGAAACGAGGCAAAAGGGAGAAGAATTCCCAGCCGTTTCCTTTGATTACATACGTAATTGATCAGTAGAGTATTAACTCTTTTCCTTACTAATTTATTGTTAATTCTTTGATTTGGAACCTACCAGTGCGGTTTTTGGTAAGTTTTCCGGAAATCTGGCTCAAAATGGAAGAGCCTGCCGTTGGGATTGTCCAATGCAGACCACGGGCTGGGTTCATTTCCTATGAATAGACCTTGATAGAAGCTTAGCAGGAACCTGATAACACTAAAACAGAAATGCGTTTTGAGGCTGCTTTCTTCAAAACAGTCCCAAAACGCAATCTTGTAAAATGAGGGTAATCTATGCCTCTGCTTCTACCGGGTGCATCTCCAGCAGCACCGGGCAGTGGTCTGAGTGCTTGGCCTCGGAGAGGATAGCTGCCCGTTTCATGTAGGGCTTCAGGTGCTCAGACACCAGCAGGTAATCAATACGCCAGCCCAGGTTCTTGGCCCGCACATTGGCGCGGTAGCTCCACCAGGTATACTGGTGTGGCTCGGGGTTGAAGTGACGGAACGAGTCTATGTAGCCGTCCTGCAGAAAACTGCTGAACCAGTTGCGCTCTTCCGGAAGGAAACCTGAGCTGTTCGCGTTCGATTTGGGGTTGTGGATATCAATGGCCTGGTGGCAGATGTTGTAGTCGCCGCAAATGACCAAACCGGGCACTGTAGCCTTTAAACCTTGAATGTACTGTTGAAAATCGCGGAGCCATTCCATCTTAAAGGACTGCCGATGTTCCCCGCTGGAGCCCGATGGCATGTACACATTTAACACGGAGTAGCCGTCATAATCGGCCCGAATCACGCGTCCCTCCTGGTCATACTGCTCTATGCCGCAGCCGATGCACACGTTTTTAGGCTCCTTTTTGGAAAGGATAGCCACT
Source organism: Rufibacter psychrotolerans (assembly GCF_016924645.1). GTDB lineage: Bacteria > Bacteroidota > Bacteroidia > Cytophagales > Hymenobacteraceae > Nibribacter > Nibribacter psychrotolerans. The sequence goes on from NZ_JAFFJV010000005.1 coordinate 64,219, forward strand.
CCGCTGTAGCCCTTCTTCACAGCCGGATGGATGTACACGTGGTAACCCAGTTCCTCAAAGCAGGCTTTGTCAAACTTGGTTTCGTCGGCTTTGATTTCCTGCAGGCAAAGCACATCGGGGTTGGCGGCTTTTACCCAATCCAGAAAGCCTTTGGAGATGGCAGATCGGATTCCGTTTACGTTATAGCTAATGATTTTCATCTGTTCATTTGGTCAAAATACTCCAGTGCGTGCCACTTGAGCATGCGTTCCTGTTCCTTAAGATTGCATGCCGGCAGCGGCTTCACCGATTTCCAGTGTGGCCAGCCCTCCTGATCCAGACCCTCCAACTCATAGTACCCTGATAAGCTCAGCAGCTTGCAGGTGGCAATGTGCATGAGGTCCTGCTTTTCTTCTTTGGTGAACTCCCTAACTCCCTGCCCTAGTTCCTGCACACCAATCAAAAAAAGAATGGCGTTCAAATCGGGCTTTTTCCCAAACATCTTTTTGATGTTCTGCCGGAGTTCGGCCCACCGTACATCAAAATCTTCTTCGTTCTCCATTTAAGTAGGTGTTGATAAGTGCAGCTTAACAGAAGTGGATTACTCTACTTTTTCCACTGACTTTGAAAAGTGTTTTTGGCCTGTTTCTCTATAAAAAGCCTTAAAACGAAGCTTTAAAGTAAGATTTCGCATAAAGGCACTTTCTAGTTTCTGAAGGCGATTAATTGAGAAATCCACAGGAAAAGCAAACTTGTTTTAGGAGCGTTTACCGGAAAACAGGGCCAAAACAGAACGCCTTATTGTTGCGCTTGTTGCTCGGTTTTCAGTTCTTCCCAGTATTCCACCGCTCTGCGGAAGTGCGGAATCACGATGGAACCACCAATCAAATTCGCGATGGCGAAAACCTCGTATACCTCCTCATCTGAGAGGCCGCACTCAAAGCATTTGCCCAGGTGGTATTTGATGCAGTCATCGCAGCGAAGCACCATGGAGCATGCCAGGCCCAGCATCTCTTTGGTCTTCACATCCAGGGCACCTTCGGCGTAAGCATTGGTGTCAAGGTTGAAAAAGCGTTTAATCACTTTATTGTCCGCCTCCATGATCTTCTCGTTCATGCGGGTGCGGTAGTCGTTGAATTCTTTTATTAAGCTCATTGTTGTGCTGAATTAATAATGGGATGATGTTAGCCCGTATGCAAAGTTACATCAAATAAACGGCAAGTATTTATGTTGCAGCTGCAGACCGAGTTCCGGACGCTCTACCATGACCTCCTGGCCTTGTTATTTCCGGAGGAATGTCGGGCCTGTGCCGGCGAACTAGTCCTAGGCGAAGAGGTCATCTGCAGTCATTGCCGCATCAAACTACCCTACACCAATTACCACCTCTCCCCTACTGACAACCCTTTGCACCGGGTTTTCTGGGGTCGGGTTCCGGTACAACTGGCGGTGGCGTACCTCAAGTTCCAAGAGAAAGGACGCGTGCAGCGGCTCCTGCACCAACTCAAATACAAAGGACAGGAAGAGGTGGGTGAAACCTTAGGCCGATGGTTTGGGGACGCTCTCAAAAGTCAGGAAGCTTTTCAGGAAGTAGAAGTGGTAGTGCCCGTTCCCTTACACCGAAGTAAACGCAGGCAAAGAGGCTACAACCAGGTGGAAGGATTTGCCCGAGCCATTGCCGAGGCGTTAACTGTTCCTTTGTCTACTGAAGCCTTGCGGAAGAACAAAAGCCAGGGCACTCAAACCACCAAGAACCGACAAGCCCGCTGGGAGGCCATGAAGCAACTGTATGCGATTGGGCAGGCAGAGGAAATAACGGGCAAGCACGTGTTGCTGGTAGATGATGTGATTACCACCGGTGCTACTCTGGAGGCATGCGCTGATCTGCTACTCAAACATGGGGCTCGGGCCGTGAGTGTGGCATCCATTGCCTACACTTTATAAAAGGGGCTATAAAACAAAGAAGGCCGGTTTTCACCGGCCTTCTTTGTTTTATAGAAACTGATCTTATTATCTGTTGGAGCCAGTGTTGATCATGGCGCAACGGAAACCAATGGTAGAAGTAGCAGAATCCTGGTCCATGAACCTACGAGTTCCTGGTGATAACCAGTACGCCACGTCTTTCCAGGAACCACCTTTGTACACGCGCACGGTGTTGGTGATCAAGGACTGGAAGCCGGCTACGTCATAGTTGGTAGTGTCGTCCATTACCCCGTTGCGACGCACTGGGTTCAGGTCTTCCACATCCTGGAACGAAAGCGGACGGTACACGTCTTGCACCCACTCGTTCACGTTACCGGCCATGTTGTACAGACCAAAATCGTTCGGCGGATAAGCGTACACGTACTCGGTGATCATGGCGCCGTCGTTCAAAGAACCGGCAATACCGGCGTAGTCACCGCGGCCACGCTTAAAGTTAGCCAGGAACTGGCCTTGGTTCTTGCCGTAAGGGTTACGCACCTGGTGGCCATCCCAGGGGTAGATACGCTTGTTGCTTTGGTTTTCTTCCTCGTCCAGCTGGGTGCCAATCAGGGCTTGCGCCGCGTACTCCCACTCGGCTTCTGTGGGGAGACGGTAGTTAGGCAATACCGCGCCAGACTCAATAGGAGGCGTGCTGCCTTCGGCCAGTTCACCGTCATACTCAGCCGCCAGGTTTTTGTTCACCATAGCAGTTCTCCAGGTACAGTAGTCCTGGGCCTGCAACCAGCTCACCCCTACCACTGGATAGTACCGGAAACCTGGGTAACGCAGGTAATAGCTCACGTAAGGGTCGTTGAAAGACAACTCACGCTCCCACACGGTAGTGTCGGGCAGGGCTTTGGTATAGATTTCTTCTGAAGAGTCTTTTCTGATGTAGTGCAGGTACTCCAGCCAGTGAATGTTGGCTACCTCTGCCTCATCCATGTAGAAAGAGGCCACTGTAACGGTACGCTCAATGTTGTCACGGGTCATGGCCACATCTTCCTCAGAAGAGCCCAGGGTGGTTCTACCTCCTTCAATAAATACCAAGCCTGGTCCTTCGGGTACGTCAGAATAGTCTGCTACCGCAAAGCCGCCTTCTTCATCATCGTAGGCGATTCCGGTGGCTGTACTATTCTTCCCGGGGTTTTGGCTGGTGGGAAGTTTGTTCTTGGAGCAGGAGGAGAAAACCATAGCTCCTGCGGCCAGCACGTACAGTAAATGTTTAGACAGTTTCATAAAATCGGTAAATACCAGGTAAAATTGTATTCTTTTGGTCAAATGTGGCTTTTAACACGCAATGATATAGAAAATTAGAATGCTGGGCAAGCAATACGATTGTATTTTTTGTCGTACCCTAACCGTTTGAAAATCTTCAAGTAATCCACTTTCTCAAAGGAAAGAACCAGTTCGTGCGAGGGACCCACGGCAATTGGACTGGAAGCCAGCGGATGCCGATAACCATATCCTACCTTAAATCCTTTATGCGTAACGCCAACTATCCCTTGTATAGTACTGGCCAGCGAAGTATTTTTTGTCCCCGGTAACAGTGTCATTCCCAACCCCATGGTAACAGGCGTTATGTTTGCGTAAATGGTTGCGTCTAAGCGAGTAAAGGTACGTTGTTGCGTATACGAAAGTGTGGGCGTAAAGCTGATTTCTTCAAAGTGATTTTTATCAAAATAGCTTCTGGCGTAGAACTTGTACCCGGTCTGCACCTGAAAGGTTGGGGCCATGGTGGCACCAGTGGCTTCCCCCACGGTAGGACTATTGACATGATGCCCCGATACGCCCACCCAGAATTGGCGGGTGTAGAGCAAAAGCCCCCCAGAAACCGTCAGGTAAGAGGTTCTGTCCAGGCCAAATGTTTCAGCGGTGGGGTTCAGGACAGTGCCGTTACCGCCCAGTTGGTCTTCAAAGACCAGGCTGCTGGCCGAGGGCTTCTGGGCCCCGTACCCCACCTGCAAACCGGCGCTCAGGTCTAGCTTTTCTCTTAGTTTGGTGTGGTAGGCATACAGCGCGCCCAGTTGTATTTTCTGGTACCCACCGGCCGGGGCCTTGTCGGTCATGAAGGTGGCGCCTATGGCGTTGCGGTTGTTCTCAAACCGGTATTCCCCGCTGGCCCATTGGGTGCTGAACCCGTTCTGCACGCCCACCCATTGCGCGCGGTGCCCGGCCGTGATGCTGTAGTCAGACAATAAACCGGTAAAAGCGGGGTTAAGGAAAAGACGGTGCGCATACGGCAGGGTACTTGTATTTTCCTGGGCCAGCCCTTGAGCGCAGGGCGCCAGCAGCAGCACCCCGGCCAGCAGGTACCATTGCTTGGTCACCAGCTGCGGAGAGGGCAAGAGACACAGAAATTGCATGACCCGGCGGGTGAGAATATTCATTTGAAAATACCTAAACTTACAGGTTGAAAACACACAAGCATTGACATGAAGAAAGTAGTTATAGGGCTGGCCGTATTTCTGGTAGTGGTGCTGGCCGCCGCTGCCTTACTACCTGTTTTATTCAAAGATAAGATTAAGGAGCGGCTGGATAAAGAAATCGCCAAAAGTATCAACGCCCGCGTTATATACGAAACAGATAACGTAAGTCTGTCCCTGTTTCGCACATTTCCAGACCTGGGGCTGAGCGTGAAAGAACTTACCATAGTGGGCAAAGACTCCTTCCAGCGCGACACCCTGGCCTACCTGCCCGATTTCAGTCTGGGCCTGGATCTGATGAGCGTTATGTCCGGCGACCAGATGGAGATCACCTCGGTGCAGCTGCAGGAACCCCGCATTAAGTTACTCGTGCTCAAAAGCGGAAAAGCCAACTGGGACATCTTCCTCCCCGACACCGCCGCTGCCCCGGAAGCGCAGGACACCACCGATTTCAAGATGGGCATTGACCAGTGGAAGATCAACAACGGCCAGCTGGTGTACCAAGACCTGAGCATTCCGTTTGGGTTGACCGCCTACAACGTGCAGCACACTGGCAGCGGAGACCTGGCCAAAGACGTCTTTGACATGGAGACCCAAACGCAGGCCGAGCGCTTCACCATGACCTACGGCGGTGTGAACTACATTGAGAACAAAAAGTTGGACGCCGACGTGACCCTGGCCATGGACCTGGCCAATGGCAAGTACACCTTCAAAGACAACCATTTCAAGCTGAATGATTTTGCCCTGGGCATGGCTGGCTCCATTGCCATGCCCACCGAGGACATCAACCTGGACCTTACCTTCAAAGCCCTGGAGACCGACTTTAAAACGCTCTTCTCCCTGGTGCCCGGGGTGTACACCCAGCAGTTCAAAGACGTACAGACCGATGGCAAGATCGCCTTCAACGGCTTCGTGAAAGGGGTGTTCAACGAGACCTCCCTGCCGGGCTTCGGCGTGGACCTGCAGGTGAACAACGGTACCTTCCAGTACCCGGACCTGCCGCAGGCCGCCAAAAACATCAACATTGACATGAGCGTGAAGAACGCCGACGGCAACCTGGACCATACCGTGGTAGACGTGCGCAAGCTGCACCTTGACTTAGGCAAGAACCCCGTAGATGGCCGGGTGCTCATAGACGGGCTGGAGCCTATGAAGGTAGACGGCAACCTGAAAGCCCGGTTAGACCTGGCCGAGGTCACCAAAGTATTTCCGGTGGAGGGCACCACCCTGCGCGGCCTGCTGGACGTGAACGCCCAGGCCAAAGGCGTGTACTTTGAAGAGCACATGCCCGTGGTCACCGCCGTGCTCAACCTCACCAACGGCTACGTGAAATCGGCCGACTTCCCCGCGCCGCTGGAGCAGGTGACCGTTGCCTCTACCGTGACCAACCGCACCGGCAACGCCGCCGACACTGACATTCAGATTTCCCGCTTCCGGATGCTGCTGGACAAAGAGCCCCTGGAAGGCCGCGTGTTTGTGAAGAACCTGGCCCAACCCCAATTTGATGCCGATATCAAGGGCGTGCTGGATTTGACCAAACTCACCAAGATCTTCCCCATTGAAGGCACCACCCTCAGCGGCCGCCTCAACGGCAACATCCAGGCCAAAGGCAAGATGACTGACGTGGATGCCGGCCGCTACGGCAACGTGCAGGCCAGCGGAACGGTGCAGATCGCGCAGCTTAACTATAAGAGCACCGATCTGCCCCAAGGCATGCGCATCAACTCGGCCAGGGCCACGTTCAACAATGAGCAGGTGGCGCTGCAGCAGCTGAACGGCTACCTGGGCAAGAGCGACGTGCAGATGGATGGCACCGTGTCTAACTACATGGGCTACTTGTTCTCTGAGAACCAGCCCCTGCGCGGGAGCTTCACCCTGAAGTCAACCAATTTCAACGTGAACGAGTGGATGGTAGACGAGCACACCGGCCAGGCAGTTCCGGCCTCTACACAGGAGGCGCAGGGCGTGGTGCAGGTACCCGCCAACCTGGACATGGTGTTGACAACCCAGGCCGGCACGGTGATCTATGACAACCTGAAGCTGCAGAACCTCAAAGGGAAAATTGCGCTTAAAGACCAGATAGCCAGGTTAGAGGACGTTTCTTTCAACACGCTGGGCGGCCAGTTTTCCACCACCGGGTCGTATGACTCCAGAGACCTTATCCACCCTAAGTTTTCGTTTGGGTTAGACATCAAGAGCCTTGATTTTCAACAGGCGTTCAATGCCTTCAACACCATCCAGCACCTGGCCCCCATCACCAAGTTGCTGAAGGGAGAGTTCACCACCAAGTTCACCCTTAACGGGGAGCTGGGCAGCGACATGATGCCGGTGTTGAGCAGCCTTACCGGCAAAGGAATGGTGGAAGTGGTGGAAGCCGTAGTGGCCAATATCAAGGCCCTGGGCAAGATCAGCCAGCTGACCAACCTGAATGAGCTGCAGAGCTTCACCCTCAAGAACCGGGGCTTCGCCGCCGAGATCGTGGGCGGAAACCTGGTGGTGAAACCCTTCGATTTCTCGGTGGGCGATATTAAGATGACCGTAGGCGGCACCAACAACCTCAGCGGCAAAGTAGACTACGTGGTGGCCATGGACGTGCCTTCGGGCAAGGTAGGGAATGCCCTGGCGGGGAAAATCACCAGCCTTACCGGGGTGCAGAACCTCAACAGCCTGGAGCGGGTTACCCTGCAGCTGGGCGTTACCGGTAATTACAATGACCCCGCCGTAGCCCTGAAGGGCAGCAGCCTGAAAGCAGAGGCCTCTACCCTGGTAAAACAGGTGGTAACCAGCAAGCTGGAGAACGTGAAGGAAAAGCTGAACGTGAACGTGCCTACCAACAAAGACAGCCTCAGGGCCGAACTGGCTCGTAAGCAGCAGGAGGCCGAGCTGAAGGCCCGCCAGGAACTGGAGAAGAAACGCCAGGAGGCGGAGCAAAAATTAAGGGAAGAAGCTAAGTCACGACTGAACAAGCTGTTAAGCCCCAGAAAGCCGGCCGCTACGGCACCCGCCGATACTTCCACGAAACAATAGCTGTTCCAGTGGCATAAAGTTTGTTTTAGGGCTGTTTATCTGAAAGCAGGCCTAAAACAAACTTTTTGTTTTAGGTGGTTCTACTTTTTCATTGGTGCCCGTACAAAGGCCTGCTACAGAAATAGCTATTTCCCACCTTACCTTTTTACATGAGAAAGAGATTCTTTTTTGCCCTGTTGTGGACGGCAGCCCTTGGGTTTGCCGCTTGTTCAGATGAAAGTGATCCGGTTGGGTCAGCGCACCTGGAAGTTCGCCTGACCGATGCTCCCGGCGATTACGAGGAAGTAAACGTTGACATCCGGTCTGTGCAGATCCTACGCGAAGCCGCCGATGATGGCACCGACTGGATGACGCTGGACCACATCTCTCCCGGGGTGTACAACTTATTGGATTTTACCAACGGCCGCGACACTTTACTGGCCTCTTCTACCCTGCCGGCTGGCCGTATCTCGCAGATCAGATTAGTGCTGGGAGACAACAACTCCCTTAAATTGAAAGGTGTGGCAAGCCCTCTACCTTTGACTACCCCCAGCGGCCAAACCTCTGGCTTGAAGTTGCAGATCAACACCAATCTGGAGGCCGATGTGACCTATGTCCTGCTTCTGGACTTTGATGCCGCCAAGTCAATTGTTCCACGTGGCAACAGCGGGCAGTACAACCTAAAGCCGGTAATCAGGACCCTTACCCAGGCAGTGGCGGGTGGCATTAGAGGAACTGTAACGCCCGCAACGGCCAAACCAGGCATTCTGGTGATCTCCGCCGCGAACGACACCATTGGGGGTTTCGCCGACGAAGCCGGAAATTACCTGATCAAGGGTGTACCGGCCGGCACCTACAAAGTGCAGTTCAGCACTGTGGCTCCTTACCAGAACAAAGAGCTTACCAACATTGTGGTTACCAATGACCAGATCACGCAAGTACCAACTGTGGATCTGGATTAGGTTCTGCCTGATAGAGAAAAGAAAAGGGGGAAGCTGTTTCAGCCTCCCCTTTTCTTTATGGTCAATGTTCGTTTAGGCACCGTTTTCAGGAAATCGGCCCCAAAACAGAGTCAAGTCAAATCTCCAGATCCTGGCCGTACTGCACCCGCACGTAGGTCACGTAATCTGAGTTGATGGGCTCATGGCCCGCCAGGCGCAGCTCGCGGGAAACCTGCCCGCGGTGGTACGTGGCGTGGTTAATGGCGTGGGTGAGGATATCGCGCACCTTGGTAGAGTAGGCTTTGCCCTGGGTGTTGGTGTACTCAATGGTGCGGTCCAGTTCTGCCTCATCGGCGGCGGTGTACAGTTCCAGCAGTTTAGGCGAGGTCTGCTCATGCAGGCGGTGCAGTTCTTCCAGGGTGTGTCGCTGCAGCACGGTAACCGGGCTCTTGGTGCCGGTAATACGGGCAATCCAGATGGCCTGGGCGTTTAAGACGTGGCTGAACATGAGTTGCGCATAGTCAGGCAGGTCGCCCTCAAGGCGGTCCAGGCTTTTGAGTATGCGCCAGTTTGCCCATACGTTGTATTCGGCCAGGTTCTTTAGTACATCGTTTGAAGTCATGGGTAAGGTAAATTGGTACACAAAAGGCTTCTGCCTTTCAGAATCGGGCAAAAGTAGTAAACGTGGGGTTGAGAATGAATGTTTATTTCACTTTTGCAGCAAAGCCACCCCGTACGGAAAAAACACCAGCATACCGGCAACCGCCGCCGTGACCGCTGCCACCAGTACGGCGCCCGCGGCGATGTCCTTCGCTTTTCCGGCCAGCGGATGCCTGCCCGGCGAAACCAGGTTCACCACCACCTCCAGCGCCGTGTTGAACAGTTCGGCCATCCAGACCAACCCGATGGACAAGGTAATCACCACCCATTCCAGCGGGGTAAGCCCCACATAGAAGCCCAGGGCCACCACCCCGCCCGCCGACAGCACATGCCAGCGTAAGTTGATCTCTGACCGGAAGGCGGCGGCAATCCCCTTGAGGGCGTACCCAAAGCTGTTGAGGCGTCTTCTGATGAACGTGGGCGGGCGTCTTTCCATGGTTGCTTTCTACGGAAGGGCTAAGGGCAAGGTGCCCTTGGGCTTACCGCAGTTTTTTACGGATATCTATAAAGAAGGCCACTCCGGGAGTGGCCTTTCTTGGGTAAAGCTACGCGCTGGCATTATACTTTAATGATGATGTTCTTGCGGTACATCATATAAAGTACGGCCATCCAGAAGAAAATCCAGGTAAGGGCCCAGGCCAGGGAAGCGTTGTACGGGCTCAGGTGAGCGGTATAGAACGTCTCATACAGGAAGGTCTTGCTGTCTACCTCGCCGGCAGACGTGTTTACCCTAATGAGCGCCATGATTCTGGGGATAATGCCCGACAGGAAGAAGACCGTGATGGCATTTACCCCATACACCAGAAACGGCGTGGTGAATCTCTGATAGCCTTTTACGTCAATGAGCCAGTAGCACAAGCCCAGGCCCAGCATGGCCAGCCCACCGGTGTACAACACATAGGAGCTGGTCCACAGGCTTTTGTTGATGGGGAAGTGCAGGTCCCAGACCATACCCAGGCAGGTGCAGATCACGCCCCACACCATCAGCCAGGCAATTTTGTTACCGGGCTCGTCTTTCTTCTTAAGCCACTGCCCCACCAACACGCCCAGGAGCGCGGTAGCCACTGCGGGCAGCGTACTCAGGATTCCCTCAGGGTCCCACACCTTGGTAGACTTCCAGAGGTGACCGGGCAAGAGGGTGTTGTCTAGCCAGGCGGCCAGATTGGTGGTGGGCTGCAGATTGGCCCCTCCTATCCCCGGAACGGGGGCAAACATCATCAAGGCCCAGTACCCTATCAGCAGCGTGGCAATAATCGCCAGCTGGGTGCGCCGTTCGGTTTTCAGGAAGATGATGCCGGCAATGATGAACACCACACCAATGCGCTGCAGCACGCCGGGGATTCTTACCGTTTCAAAGTCAAATTTGGGAAAAAGGGCCAAAAACAGACCCAACGCAAACAGGGTGAGCCCGCGCCTGACTACCCGCAGAATGGTGGCCGAATGGGTTTCTGGGAGCTGTCTGGCCCCGGAGAGCGCGTACGCGATGGACACCCCCACTATAAACAAAAAGAAGGGAAACACCAGGTCGGTGGGGGTGCACCCGTGCCAGGCGGCATGCCTGAGGGGGGCGTAGATCTTGCCCCAGTTGCCCGGGTTGTTCACCAGGATCATGGCCAGCACGGTGATGCCTCTGAACACATCCAGTGACTTCAGTCTTGGTAGTATGCGCTTCGCCTCAGTATCTTTGAGGTTTGCTTCTGGGTTGGGGGCAGGTGATGAAGAGACAATGTTCACGTGATGATTAGGTTAGGGATGTAGGACAATGGGCTTTTTAATGTTTAAGGGCAGCGGTTGGTAGAGGAAGAGCCGGCAAGATATCAGTTTCTAGGAAAACCATAAGCCGCTTTTTGGTAAGCGGCGCAACGTGCTGGGGTGGCAGCAGGCTGCCGGGATTTTCCGCAAAACAAGCTACCAGCCAGAGGAAAGGACTGTTTAGGCAGCGTACGTTAACTTATTTTTTAATTTAATTGATTTTTATACCATATTAAATTAAAAATATTTAATAATGCTTGGTCATGAAAAAAAGCTTCTCTATATTTTCTGCCAATATACAGGCCTATCTCCTTGCGTGCCAACTCCCTGATCCTGGCTCTTCAGCAGCCCTTTTTAGCAAATTCTTACAGAATTAACTTAATAGTAGCTTGCTTTTTATTTAAAAACATAAAACAAGTATGCAAAAGGGCAAATTTTTTAAGAAATCCATAATATTGCACCTAGATTTATCTACCCAGCTATTGCCTTGTTTCACTTTCAAATTTAACTGCCGATGAGTCTATAAAATGATCCCCCTAGTCAATTCTAAATGATTGCAGATCAACTACAAAAAAACAATCAGTTCTCCTAAATCCTTTCTTATGAAAATAATGTTACGGCTTATGCTGTTCGCCTTGAGCATATGTATTGCTCAGGCAGGTTTTGCCCAAAGCAAAACAATTACCGGGAGGGTAACCTCCGCGGAAGACGGTTCCGCCATGCCAGGCGTGAGCGTGGTGGTAAAAGGAACCACCAACGGTACTTCCACTGATGCCGATGGAAATTACTCTATCCAGGCCCCGCAGGGCAGTGTGTTGGTGTTCAGCTTTATTGGCGCGCTGCCGCAGGAGCTGACCGTGGGCGACGCTTCAACCATGAACGTGAGACTAGGCTCAGATGCCAAGGCTCTTGATGAAGTGGTGGTGGTAGGATACGGTACCCAGAAGAGAAGCGACGTGACCAGCGCCGTTTCTACCGTAGACACCAAAGTGCTGGAGTCAAGACCAATCACTGACGTTGGACGTGCCTTACAGGGTACCACGCCAGGTTTGACCATCACCAGCCCTTCTGGACAAATTGGGCAGAACCCTTCTATTAAACTGCGCGGTACCACGGGTACCTTAAGCCCAGGGGGCGGTGGCGCTCAGCCCCTGATCCTGGTAGACAACGTAGAGGTACCCAGCTTGCAGTTGGTGAACCCAGAAGACATTGAGTCTATCTCTGTGCTGAAAGATGCGGCTTCTGCCTCTATCTATGGTGCCAGAGCGGCCTGGGGGGTAATCCTGATCACTACCAAAACCGGTAAGAAGGGCTCCCCTACCCGCGTGAACTACTCTAACAACTTCTCCTGGAACAAACCAACCCAGACACCAGAAATGGCCTCTGCCGCAGATGCCGGTGCCATGGCCCTTGCTTCAGCCAGAAGAAGAAACCCTAACCTCACTGAGATGGGGATTGTAGGGGTGTACTTTGATGACGTGGCCATCCAGAAGATGCGCGAGTGGGAGCAGCTGTACGGCGGACAGGACCTGGGTCCTGAAATGGTGATGGGTCGTGACTTTGAAGTAAGAAACGGCCGTCTGTTCTTCTACAGATCATGGGACCCTGCCGAAATGTATATGCGTGAATGGACTCCCATGCAGAAGCATGACCTTTCTGTGTCTGGCGGCAGCGAGAAAACTACCTACCACATTGGGGCTGGATTCCTGGGCCAGTCTGGAGTATTGAAAGTAAACCCAGATGAGTTCAACAGATACACCCTTAACCTGAACGTAAGCACCAGCGTGACCGACTGGCTGGATACCAGAGCCAGAGTATTGTACGCCAACACGCTTACCACAGAACCTTTCAACTTTGGCTCTGCTACCTATGACCCATGGTACTACCTGTACAGATGGCCGGTAAACTTCCCTTATGGTACGTATGAAGGCAAGCCTTTCAGAAGCGCCATCACTGAGGTGGAGCAAGCCAAGATGAATGACAACAGAACTTCCCTGTCAAGAATTGCCGTGGGTGGTACCCTTAAGCCATTCGCCGGTTTAACCATTGACGGTGACTTTACTTACAACAACACTGCCGGCCAAGTACACCAGACTGGTGGGTCTGTAAGCGCCTACAACTACTGGACAGGTGGAGGTACCTGGCCGTACGGTCCTTACACTACCGCTGCCTATGACAAGGTGCGCTATGAGACCAGCCGCAGAGAGCAGCTGACAGGAAAAGCCTTCGCTACCTACACCAAGAACATCAGTGACCACTCTATTAAGGTAATTGCCGGTGGTGACATTGAGCAGATGGAGTACTGGTGGCACGCTTCTGAAAGAAGAGGTCTCCTCAACGCAGACCAGGGAGAGCTTCCGTTGGCTACCGGTGACCAGCTGGTGTTTGGTGACCGTGACAAGTGGTCTACCATTGGTGCCTTTGGCCGTGTGAACTACTCTTACAAGGGCAAATACCTGCTGGAAGTAAACGGAAGATATGACGGTTCCTCCAGATTGTCTAAAGAACAGAAATGGGGCTTCTTCCCGTCTATGTCTGCCGGTTACGTGATCAGTGAAGAGCCTTTCATGCAGTTTGCCAACCCAACGCTTTCTTTCTTAAAACTGAGAGCTTCCTGGGGTGCCATTGGTAACCAGAATGCCAACATCAACAACATCTACTCTACCATGGTCTCCGGCAACTCTGGCTGGGTAATGAACGGAGTGAACACCCTGCAGGTAGGAACGCCCGCGTACGTGGCGGCCCTTACCTGGGAAACCGTTTCAACGCTTGACTTCGGTTTAGATTCAAGATTCTTCAGAGACAAATTTGGCGTGACGTTTGACTGGTATCAAAGAAAGACCACAGACATGCACAGCCCTGGCCTGGTACTGCCCGTTACCTTGGGTGCCGCCGTTCCAAGAAGAAACTTTGGTGAGCTAACCACCACTGGCTGGGAAGTAGCCGTTGACTTTACCCACACCTTCAAAAATGATTTCAAGATTAACGCTACTGCTACCTTAACAGACTTCAAAGAGGTGGTGACTGAGTATGCCAACAACACCGGCATCAACGCAGACCGCCCAGGTAGAAGATTGGGAGACATCTGGGGCTTTGAGACAGACCGTTACTTCACCAAAGATGATTTTGAGCAAGACGCCAACGGCAACCTTATCCTGCAGAACGGCAAGTATGTTATGAAGGAAGGTATTCCAAACCAGGCCTTGTTTGAGAGCGGATGGTTCTTCTACGGCCCAGGTGACGTGAAATACAAAGACCTGAACGGTGACGGTAAAATCACCCGTGGCTCGCAGACCGTGGCAGATCCAGGTGACATGAAGGTGATTGGTAACTCTACTCCTCGCTACCAGTACGGCTTACGCTTAGGGGCAGAATGGAAAGGATTTGACATGAGTGTCTTCTTCCAGGGCGTTGGCAAGCGTGACTTCTGGGGATCTGGCGCCATCGTGATTCCGGGTTTCAGAGCCTCTGAAGCTACTTATTTCGCGCACCAGCTAGACTACTGGACAGAAGAGAACCCTAATGCGTTCTACCCTCGCCTGACAGACGCAGACCAGTCAAACAACGGCAGAAACTTCCTGCCGCAGACCAAGTACCTGCTTGACCTGTCTTACATGAGAGTGAAAAACCTGTCTGTTGGCTACACCCTGCCTAGAACCTTAACGCAGAAAGCCAAGATTGAGCGCGTAAGAATCTACTTCAGCGGTGAGAACCTGTTAACCTTTGACAAACTGGGCGACATTCCAATTGACCCAGAAGTAGACTACACTACCGCCGGATTGAACGACGGAGCAACCTTTGGTCGTGTTTACCCTTACCAAACGAATCTTTCATTTGGTCTTCAGGTAACCCTATAATTGTAAATAGCATGAAAACTAGAATAATAACCGCTTTATTCTTTGCGCTAGGCTTGTTTAGTTGCGAAGATTTCCTTGAGACGCCTCCGGCAGACACCCTCACGGATGAAACCTACTGGACCAATGAGGCAAGCGTGCGAACCTTCTCTTACGGGTTCTACACGGCTTATTTCACGGGCTACGGATCTGGTAACACTTGGGGAAGGTACTTCTCTGGCCAAGGCCTGAACGATGACTTTGCCCCTTCTGCGCCGGCTCAGTTCACGCCCAATGCCGTGCCTGCCACGGCGTCGGCCGCAGGCTGGACCTTTACCTGGGTAAGAAAAGCCAATATCTTCATCAACCGGGTACAGCAGGTGCCTATGGAGCAGGCGGCCATCAACCACTGGAGAGGAATTGGCCGTTTCTTCAGAGGCATGGAGTACCATGACCTGGTGAAAAACTTTGGCGATGTTCCGTGGTACAGTAACTCGCTCACTGAATCCGAAGTAGAGCAACTCTACAAGCCACGCGACTCGCGCACCCTGGTGATGGACAGCGTCCTGGCCGACTTCAGATATGCCGCCGAGCATGTGCGCCTGGAGAATGGTACCAAAGGCCTTACCGTGAACAAAGATGTGGTGTTGGCTTACATGTCAAGAATCTTCCTGTTTGAGGGTACCTGGCAGAAATACCACAACAACAACAGCGCGAAAGCCGCTGAGTACTTAGAAGCTGCCAAGTGGGCGGCCAATGAGGTGATCAAATCTGGCAGATACCGCCTGGGCAACTACAGAGAGGTGTTTAACTCTTTGAGCCTGGTGGGTAACCCAGAGGTTATTCTTTACAGAGAATACGTAGCCGGTACCCTCACGCACGCCCTCAACAGCTACAACAACAAAGAGCCGCAGACCGGTCCGTCTAAAGACCTGATTGACTCTTACCTGGCAAACGATGGTCTTCCAATTGATCTCTCCCCAGCGTACAAGGGTGACCAGGGCATTGCCAACCAAATGGCCAACCGCGACCCAAGAATTGCGCAGACCTTTGTGACCAGCCAACTGAGACTGAACGGCATTGCCGGGAACTACTCTACCACTGGTATTGCCACCCACAAATTCCTGAACGAGTCTATCAAAGACCTGCCCGAGGGAAGCTTGAGCGGTAACCCAACAGATGCGCCGGTGATCCGTTACGGCGAGGTGTTGATCAACTATGCAGAGGCAGCGGCTGAACTGGCTACAGTGGGTGGTCCTGCCCTCACGCAGAATGACCTGGATATCTCTGTGAACGTCTTGAGAAGCAGACCAGGCATCAACATCCCGCACCTGCAGGTGGTGAGCGGCGAGCCAGCGGTGAACGGCCAGGTGTACGATGACCCAGACAGAGATCCTTCTGTTCCGGCCATGATCTGGGAAATCCGTCGTGAGCGCAGAATTGAACTGGTGTTTGAAGGCTTCAGACTAGATGACCTGAAGAGATGGAAAAAGTTGGAGTACACCAACACCGTGACCAACCCAGAGATCAACATGGGCGCCTGGATCAGAAAGGCTGACCATCCGGGGATCAGTGCTGCGGTAGTGCTTGACAAAGACCAGGCAGACACAGAAGGGTACATCACCCCAGCCTGGACTGCCGCTACGCAGAGAACCAGCATTCCAGATAAGTATTACCTGAATCCGCTTCCTCTGGACCAGATAGTGCTCTACAAAGAAAGAGGCGTAACCTTGACGCAAAACCCAGGCTGGGAATAACAGCTAAATAAACCTTGCTTACAGAAGGGGCTTCCTAAGGGAGCCCCTTCTTTTTTTGGTACACCCCACAGAAAGGCCTTGCCGGTAACCCCCGGCAAGGCCTTTCTGTTTTGGCCCTGTTTTGCTGTAAATAGCCCTAAAACAGCCTGCAGGCCCATGCGCAGGCGGATTTCTAAGGGAGCAGGTGCGCGCCCAAACAGGCTTACCAAATGCTGCATATGGCCCTTTTGTTATGGCCCTTCCAAGGCATTGCGCAATGTCTAAAGGTAAATCGATTGAATTTGTAAAAACGGCACTAAAACGGGATGTAAGCTGCTAAGTTGTTATTAAGATAATTGCATAATTAGGGATGTACATTTTAAAAAGCTTTTTTATTGCGATTTAACTTCCCATTAGGTACCTTATTACACAGGATTCCTCTTCTCTATTCTTCATCCTTAATCTAGCAATCATGTTTGCTCACCTATGAATCACTAAACCCTCTCCTATGAAAGTAATTCTACGTTTAACTCTTTTTGCCTTGAGCCTGTTGGTGGTTCAGGCAAGTTTTGCCCAAAACAGTCCCATAACCGGTAGAATCACGTCGGCCGAGGACGGGGCTCCCATGCCGGGCGTGAGCGTGGTGGTGAAAGGTACCACGGTGGGGGCTTCCTCAGACGCAGAGGGCCGTTACTCCATTCAGGCGGCTCCCGGAAGCACCCTGGTGTTTAGTTTTATTGGCATGCTGCCCGTAGAGCGCACCGTAGGAACGGGCACCACGCTGGATGTGGTCATGCGGTCAGACGCCAAAGCCCTGAACGAAGTGGTGGTCACCGCCTTCGGGATTGAGCAGGAGAAAAGGGCCCTGGGTTTCTCGGTGCAGGAGGTCCAGGCCCGGGAGATTGTGGAGACGCAGCAGCCCAACATTGTGAACGCCCTGCAAGGCAAGGTAGCCGGGGTGCAGGTCACCAACTCGGGCGGCGCGCCGGGGGCCTCGGCCATTATGCTCATCCGGGGCGGAACCTCGCTGAGCGGCAACAACCAGCCCCTGTACGTGGTAGACGGCATCCCCATTGACAACTCCACTCCCATCACCCAGGGAGGGCTTGCGGCTGGGCTTGCACCGGGCTCTAACCGGGCCATTGACATCAACCCCGAAGACATTGAAAGCCTCACCGTGTTGAAAGGGCCCACTGCGGCGGCCTTGTACGGCTTACGGGCCGCCTCTGGAGCGGTGGTAATCACTACCAAGAAGGGCAGCGCCGGCAGCACCCGGGTCACGTACTCCAACAGCTTCTCTTTTGATACCGTCAACAAGCTTCCTGAGCTCCAGTCTGAGTACAAGCAAGGCGAGCAGGGTGCCTTTGACGCCACCTCAAATGATTCCTGGGGGCCCCGCTTTGAGGCCGGTGAGCCGGTGTACGACAATCTGAAGAGCATTTTCAAGACAGCCTTCACCCAAAAGCATGACCTGTCTGTGAGCGGCGGCAGCGACCGTTCCACGTTCTTCGCCTCGGCCTCGCACTATGACCAGGGCGGTATTGTGGACAACACCAGCCTGGAACGGAACACCTTTAGATTGACCGCCGAAACCAAAGCGGGCGAGAAATTCAGGATAGGCGGTACCGCCAACTACATTAAAACCGGCCGGGAGTACGTGCTGCAGGGAAGTGCCAACGGCGTGATGGGTGCCGTGTACTGGCCCCGGAACGATGACATGAGCAACTACCTGAACCCCAATGGCACCCAGCGTACCTTCCCCGGCATAGATAACCCGCACTGGGGCGTAAAAAACAAGCCTATTACCAGTGAGGTAGACCGCGTGGTGGCCGTGGGGCACGTGATGTACGATCCGTTTGAGTTCCTGAACATCACCTACCGCCTGGGCACCGACTACTACACCGATAACTTCAAGAGCGTGCGCATGCCGGGCACTACCATTGTGACCGAAGAAAAGGGCGCCCTTTCACAGTCTACCACCAACAGCCAGATCACTACCTCTACCCTGTTGGTGACGGGTAAAAAGTCGTTTGGGAAAAACTTCAACACCAGCTTAACCCTGGGCCACAACGTGGAAGATTCTTACCGGCAAACCACCACCTGGTACGGTAGAAACTTCATAGACCCGGGGTTTGCGGGCATCAACAACGTGGTGCAGGCAGACCGTACCGTGTCGCAGGGAATTTCCAGACGCCGGTTGATCGGGGTGTTCGGGGACCTGAACCTGGACTGGAAGGGCATAGCCTTCCTGAACTTCAGGGGCCGCAATGATTGGTCTTCTACCCTGCCGGTAAACGCCCGGTCTTTCTTCTACCCCGCGGTAAGTACCTCCATTATTGTCACCGACCTTTTGGATGAGCTGGGCGTTACCTCCGGCGAGGGCATTGTGTCCTTCGGGAAAATCAGGGCCTCCTGGGCCCGGGTAGGGAAAGATGCACCGCCGCACGTGCTGGCCACTACCCTGGCTACCGCCACCAACACGTTCACCATTGCGCCCCGGGGCTTTATCTCCAACGCCAATGAGTACTACGGAAACCCGGCGCTCAGACCAGAGTTCACCAACTCCCTGGAGATTGGGGCCGATGTAAGGTTCTTCCGCAACCGCTTCGGCCTGGACTTCACCTACTACAAAACCAGTACCGATGAGCAGATCCTGGGCACGCGTACCCCTCCTTCCTCGGGCTCTTTCCTGGCCTACCTTAACGGCGGGCAGATTGACAACGAGGGCGTAGAGATCATGCTCAACACCCAACCCATCACCAAGGAGAACTTCTCCTGGTCGCTGGACCTGAACTTCGCGAAGAACACCGCCACAGTGAGAGACCTGCCCGGCATGCTGGACAGGGTAGAACTATCAGATGCCTGGGCGGCCAATAACGTGGCGCAGGGCGCGGCCTTCCTGAACGGTTCCCTGTTTGGGATCAATGGCAACGTCTGGAAGCGTGACGCGCAGGGTCGGTTGCTGCTGAGCAACAACGGGTATCCGCAGGTGCAGTCCTTGCTGCAGTCCATCGGGGACAGAAACCCAGACTGGACGGGCGGTATCACCAATACGTTCAATTACAAGACGCTCTCGCTCTCTTTCATGTGGGACATCCGCATTGGCGGCGATATCTACAACGCCACTGAGAACGTGTTGGTGCGCTCGGGCCTGAGCATGAAAACGCTGGACCGCGGCCAGACCAGGGTGTTTGAGGGCATTATTGAGTCTACGGGGCAGCCCAACACCATTCCGGTGGTGCTGGACCAGAACTACTACCAGACCATCTATCCGTTCCATGGCTATGATTTTGTGGAGGATGGCTCCTGGTACAGGCTGCGGTACGTGACCCTTACCTACAACCTTCCCAAGGACTTGTTTACCAGAACGCCCATCAAGAACCTGCAGGTGTTTGGCACCGGCCGCAACCTGATCCTGATCACCGACTATTCAGGGGTTGATCCGGAGGTGTCTGGAAGTGGCGCCGGAGTGGGCGGTTCAGGGTCCTTCGGGTTTGACAACCTGGGCGTACCCGCTACCCGCGGCTTTGACATTGGTTTGAAATTAACGCTTTAACGTGTGCTGGCATCATGAAAAAAAGATATATACAGATTAAGGCGCTTTTAGTGGCCACCCTGCTGTTTGGGAGTGCCTGTGAAGACTACCTTGACGTTAACAAAGATCCTAACCTGCCTACCATTGTACCGGCGCACAGCCGGTTGGTGGGGGCCATCACTACCACCAACGGGGCCTCTATGTGGCGCGGTGCCCGCGAGATTGCGGCCGTGACCCAGTATGCTTCCACGGCTAACGTAGCCACGGGTACTAACCGCAATGCCGAGCAGTGGCGCTTCACGGCCAGTTATTTCTTCTGGCAGAACGCCTACGTGTTTACCATGCCCAACTGCGTGGACCTCATTGTGCTGGGCGAGCAGGAAGGCAACCCCCACTTTGTAGGGGCCGGCAAGACCCTGCTGGCCCTGAACTACGGCATGCTCACAGACCAGTACGGGGCCATTGTGGTGGATGACTACTACACCGGGAAGTCCCAGATCAACCTTACGCCTACCTTTAACTCGCAGGAAGAAGTGTACCAGCGCATTCAGCGGTTACTGGATGAGGCCATTGAGGCGTTCAACAACCCCAACAACAAAACGCCGCTGAACTTCAGCGGCGGGGACATCATGTACCAGGGCGACGTGGACAAATGGAAGCGCTTTGCCTGGTCTCTGAAAGCCCGGTACCTGAACCACCTGCATAAGAAAGGAAACCTGTACGACCCGCAGGCCATCATTACCGCCGCCCAGAACGGCTTCAACGCCGACGGCATGGACGCGGAATTTGCCTACCTCACCGGCGGCCAGCAGACCGACGAGAACCCCTGGTACAGCTGGGGCGGTTTTACCAACGCAGACCGTAAACAAGACCGCTACTTCACCTGGACCCAGTTCTTCATTGACCTGCTCCAGAACTTCCCGGTAACGGAAACCGATTACCAGGATCCCCGCATCAGCAGGATCATGACTCCGGCCGCAGATGGCCAGTACCGTGGGCTTAGACCCGGGTTAGGTCTGGCCGGTGGCCAGGGCGGAAGCGGCAACTTTACCTCAGAGAATGATTACGGTCCGTTCAAGAACAGCGGCTTCTACACCAGGGCCACCTCGCCGTTCCCGTTCATCACGTACTCAGAGGTGAAACTGATTGAGGCCGAGGCAAGGCTGCGGTCCAATGACCCAGGTGGGGCGTTGGCCGCGTATGAAGAAGGCGTAAAAGCCAACATGCGTAAACTGGGGGTATCCGCGGGTGAGATCAACGCCTACTGGGCTGCCCAGCTGGCCGATGGCCTGGTGGCGCACTTCAACAACCTTACCCAGGGGCTGAGCCACATCATGCGGCAGAAATACATTACCCAGACCCTCAACCCAGAGACGTGGGTAGACATGCGCCGCATGGATTACAGCCAGGCCATTTACGGGCCAACGCTCCAGCGACCAGCCAACCTGAACACTGTGGTGTTTGACGCCAACAACCCTAACCAGTGGATCCAGGCCATGGTGTACGAGACCAATGAGCAAAACAGAAACGGGGCCAACATTGGCGATAACTCAGAGCGCTACCGCCTGCTTACCCCGCTATGGTGGAACACGCCATGATCTTACCATTAAACCTAAAAGAGAGGACCGGCCCGGCTGGTCCTCTTTTCTATAATACCCCGCAGAAACAGAATCTGAGATGAAACACGCAATCCCCTCCTTTCCCCGCTCAATTTTTTACCTGATTGGCTTGCTGGGCCTGGCCAGCTGTTCGGCGCCTACCTTCAGAACCTTTGACAAGCCCGTGGTCTTTGACGAGGAACGGAAAAGGCTCTCGCTGGAGTACCTGCAGACCCGGCACGGCATCACCAAAGAAACGCCCTCCATCACCCCTACCATGGTGGTCCTGCACTGGACCGGCAGCCATACCGTGGAAGATGGCTTTAACACCATGAACCCGGCGGTGTTACCCGGCCGAAGACAAGCCATTGCCGGGGCCAGCGCCTTGAACGTGGCCGCCCAGTTCCTGGTAGACCGCGACGGGACCATTTTCCGGCAGTTACCAGATACCGCGTTTGGCCGCCACGTGATTGGGCTGAACTACTGCGCGGTGGGCGTAGAGAACGTGGGCAGTGATAACGCCCCCCTGACCAGGGCCCAGCTCAAGGCCAACGAGGCCATCATCAGGTACCTCAAGAAGAAGTACAACATTGAGTACGTGATAGGCCACTACGAGTACAAAGACTTTGTGGGGCACCCGCTCTGGAAGGAAGCCGATTCTACCTACCGCACCATGAAAACTGACCCCGGCGAATCTTTCATGAAACGCATCAGGAAAAGAACCCGGGACCTGAACCTGAAAGGCTCCCCCAAGAACGCCTAGCGCGTACCAGCGTAGCTGCGCAGTTAAAAGGAGTCAAGTAACACCAGACCAGCGCTCAACCCAGAGCCCTTACACAAAAAAAGGCCCTTCTACCTGGTAGAAGGGCCTTTCTGTTTTGGAGCCGTTTTAAGGAAAACGGCCCGTAAACGCTTTATTTTTTCAAGCTGCCGATCATGTCTTCCGGACGAACCCACTGGGTGAACTGCTCATCGGTGAGAAGGCCCAGGTCAAGGGCAGCCTGGCGCAGGGTGGTGCCTTCCTTGTGGGCTTTCTTCGCAATTTTGGCGGCGTTGTCATAGCCTACGTGCGGGTTCAGGGCGGTCACCAGCATGAGGGAGTTCTCCAGCTGCTGCTTGATCACCTCGTAGTTCGGCTCAATGCCCACGGCGCAGTGCTTGTCAAAAGAGTCGCAGGCATCGGCTAGCAGGCGGGCGCTCATGAGCAGGTTGTAAATCATCACCGGCTTGAACACATTCAGCTCAAAGTGACCGTTCATACCACCCACCGACACGGCTACATCGTTCCCCATTACCTGGGCGCACACCATGGTCATGGCCTCGGCCTGGGTAGGGTTTACTTTACCGGGCATGATGGAAGAACCGGGTTCATTCTCAGGAATGATGATCTCGCCAATACCAGAGCGTGGGCCAGATGCCAGCAGACGAATGTCGTTGGCAATCTTCATCAAACTTACGGCCAGTTGCTTCAGAGCCCCGTGGGTTTCCACGATGGCATCGTGCGCGGCCAGGGACTCAAACTTGTTCTCGGCGGTACGCAGGGGCAGGCCAGAGAATTCGGCAATCTTCTGGGCCACCAGTTCGGCGTAGCCTTGGGGCGTGTTCAGGCCGGTACCTACCGCTGAGCCGCCCAGGGCCAGCTCGCTCAGGTGGTCTAAGGTGTTTCTAAGGGCGCGCATGCCGTGGTCCAGCTGAGACACGTACCCAGACAGCTCCTGCCCTAAGGTCAACGGAGTGGCGTCCATGAGGTGCGTACGGCCAATCTTCACCACGTTCATGTACTCCTGGGCCTTGGCGTGCAGCGTGTCGCGCAGTTTCTGTACCATGGGCAAGGTGTGCTCGGCCACTACCTTGTAACCGGCAATGTGCATGGCGGTGGGGAACGTGTCGTTAGAGGACTGCGACTTGTTCACGTCATCGTTGGGGTGGATCTTCTTTTTCTCGTCCATCAGGTCGCCGCCCAGCAACACGTGCGCGCGGTTGGCTACCACCTCGTTCACGTTCATGTTGCTCTGGGTACCCGAGCCGGTCTGCCATACCACCAGCGGGAACTGGTCGGCCAGTTCACCGGCCAGGATCTCGTCGCACACGCGGCCAATGATTTCTGCTTTCTCCTGCGCCAACACGCCCAGCTCGGCGTTGGTGTACGCGGCGGCTTTCTTCAGGATGGCGAACGCCTCAATGATTTCGCGGGGCATCAGCTGGCCCCCAATGGTGAAGTTTTCTTTGGAACGTTGGGTCTGGGCACCCCAGTATTTATCGGCGGGCACCTCTACCGGGCCCATGGTGTCTTTCTCTATGCGTACGCTCATGTCTGTTAGAATATGGTTAATACATTAGATGCTCAAAACTACGCAATTATTCATAAAAAACGGGCGACGATCACGCCGCCCGTTTTTGGGTTTATTTCAGGAAAAGACTGCTGAAACAGACGGGTGGCTGCAGGGCGTGAACCCACCCCTTGCCCCTCCTAGGAGGGGAGTTAAGTGGCGTGATGTGATTGCCCGCTTCCTATGCCTGAAAACAGCGTTTTAGCACATTGTCTCATGGGCACGCGGTTACTTCTTGCGTTTGCCGGCTACTTTGCCAGACAGCCCGCTTTCATTGTGCAGGCGGTCTACGGCGGTTACGGCGTAAGTGTAGCGCTCGCCCGCTTTGGCGGTTTTGTCTGTAAAAGCGGGTTCGCCGTGGTGCACGGCCAGGATGTGCGCCGGGTTCTCTGGGTTTATGGTCTGGCCACTAGCAACGCGGTACACCACGTAATAGCGGGCCAGGTTGCCGTCTTGGGCGGCCGCCGGGGCTTGCCAGCGCAGGGCCACGCCTTCCGTAGAGTTCTGTACCTTGAGGTGGGTAGGAGCCAGCGGCGGAATGCTGTCTAGCCAGGGCATGGTGGGCAGCAGGGCCGGGTTGGCGTAGTAATGCTGGCGCAGGCTGTCTTGCACGCCCAACGGGTTGGCCATTACTGATTTGGAGCTGAAGTACACCTGGCCGTGCGAATTGGGGGTGGCCCGGCTCAGGCGCAGCTGACGGCCGGTTTCTGCCGGGTCTGACCACTCCTTGAAGCGGGGCTCGGCGTTTACCTTGTAAGTACCCAGGCCAATGTAGGTGTGCTTCCCGAAGCTGTTCTTGGTCCACCAGTCCAGGATCTTGGCGTAATCGGCGATGGGGTAGCCAATGTGGAAGTAGATTTGGGGCACGTTGTAGTCAATCCAGCCTTTTTCCAGCCAGCCGCGCACATCAGAGTACAGATCGTCATAGTTGTTGATGCCGCCCTTGGTGTCTGAGCCGCGCGGGTCCTGCGAGAGGTTGCGCCAGATGCCAAACGGGCTGATGCCGAACTTCACGTAGGGCTTCTCCTGCTTGATGCGCTCGCCCAGCACCCTGATCACCTCGTCTACGTTGTGGCGGCGCCAGTCGGCCTTGGTGGCGAACCCGGCTCCGTACTTGGCGAAATCCTCGTCGTCTGGGTATGGGTCTTTGGTGGGGTATGGGTAGAAGTAATCGTCAAAGTGCACGGCGTCTATGTCATAGTTGCGCACCACGTCCATGATCACGTCAATGATGTAGGCCTGTACCTCGGGCAGGCCGGGCTTAAAGTAGTATTTGCCGCCGTACTGCACAAACCACTCGGGCCGGGTTCTGGTGATGTGGTCTTTGGCGATGTTGGCGCTGATGGTGTCATGCGTGGCGCGGTAGGGGTTAAACCAGGCGTGGAACTCCATGCCGCGCTTGTGCGATTCCTCAATCTGGAACGCCAGCGGATCATACGGCGGATTGGGGGCCTGCCCCTGCTTGCCGGTAAGCCAATGCGACCACAGTTCTTTGCTGCTGCGGTACAGGGCATCGGTAGTGGGGCGCACCTGCACTACTACGGCGTTGATGCCGGTTTTCTGGTGCTCGTCCAGAATGTAGCGGAACTCTTCCATTTGGGTGGCCGGCGAGAGTCCTTTCTGGCTGGGCCAGTCAATGTTGGCCACGGAGGCAATCCAGACGCCGCGGAACTCCCGCTTGGGGGCAGGCTGGGCCTGGGCAGAAACAATAAAGAGGGACAGCAATACCGCCAGCAAGGCGGACTGCCTGAAGAGGAGAGGTTTTCTCATGGTTGGAGGAAAGGGTTAGTAGGTCTGAAAGAGCAAATAACCTCCTTTCGCCTATTTCCTGCAACTATTTTAAGGGCGGAAGCTGGTTTTTGACCTGTTTTCAGGAAAAAGCCTACCAAACAGCGCCAAAGGCTTACTTTTTAAGGGCTTTCAGGTCTTCAAACCTGATATCCATCAAATGGTACTGGGGCCAGTTGTTGAAGTCAAAGTGCCACCATTCATTCTTGAAAACGGTAAAGCCGTGGCGTTGCATGGTGTTGATGAGCAGGGCGCGGTTTTTCTTCACCTGGGCAGACACGTGCGGGTAGTCTGGATGGGCCTGTTGCACCATGGCATCATAAGCCGTGGGCATCTCCAGCTCCTGGCCGTCCTTCAGCCGGACAAGGGTCAGGTCTACGGCGCAGCCGCGGTTGTGGCGGGAGCCGTCTTTAGGATGGGCCACGTAGTCTTTCTCCTTCACCTTTCTAAAGAAATGCTCCGTGACGCGGTACGGCCGGTACCCGTCATAAATCTTGAGGCCCAGGCCCTGCGGCTTCAGCTCTTCCTGAATCTTCCTCAGGGCCTCGGCCACGGGCTTGCGGGCGTAGGCGGTGGCAACTTTGTACACCGGCTCGCCCACCAGGTTGTCTGCCGTGGCGTACCTGATGTCCAGCACCAGGCCCGGGATGTGGGTGGCCAGTTCTACCAATTCCTGGTCTGGGTGCTTTGCCACCAGTTGCTGGTACAAGGCCACGCTGCCCACCACCGGCAAGCCGTACCGGTTTTTGGGGATGGACACAGGGGCCGCGCTTTGGGCCCAGGCTTGTGCTGCGGCCACCAGCCACAGGAGCAACAGGAAGGTGGTAGGTTTTCTCATTTTCGTCTGTACACTACGTACGCCAAGATACCGGAGGCCAGGAAGGTGATGAGCCGCAGCCATTCAATGCGGCCAGTGGTGAAGTAGGTGAGGCAAAGGGCGGTCCAGGCTAAGAGGGTTCCTAAACAGAAAAGGAATAAGATCAGCTTTCTATTCTTCATGCAGGTGTTACGTAAAGGCAAGAGCGTTCAACGGCTCAGAAAGATTCTGCTTTCTCATGGCCCCAACAACAATTTTCTGGAAAAAACTCGTTTTCGGTGGCATTTTATGAAATTTGGCCCTAAAACCAGTAGTTCCCCCACAAATACTTTCACCGCCGCACCGGGGCTGGTTTCCTGCAGGCCGCTGCTGTCCTGTTCCCCTACACGCGGGAAGCAAACAACTGCGGGCCGTTTTAAGCCTTAATTTCTAAAAACACGCCGGAAACGCTGTAGGTCTGCCCAGAAAAAGCAGCCCTTGGGTGTAAGAAAAACCCCATATTTGGGACTAATTACCCAGACTGCCCTAAAAGCGGGACCAAACCTCAGACTAAACCCTTTTTTCCCATGAACAAGACCCTTAAAACTGCTTGCCTCTCTGTGTTGCTGAGCGGCATGGTGCTAAGCTCGGCCCAACCCGGGTGGGCGCAGGGCAGCAAGAAAACGGCTGCCAAACCAGCCTCGGCGGCGACGCAGTTCAACCTGCCGTTTGAGAAATACAAGCTGCCCAACGGGCTGGACGTAGTGCTGCACCAGGACAAATCAGACCCTAAGGTGGCCGTGGCCATTATGTACCACGTGGGCTCTAACCGCGAGAAGCCGGGCCGTACCGGGTTTGCGCACTTCTTTGAGCACATGCTGTTCCAGAACTCAGAGAACGTGGGCAAGGGCAACTTCATCAAGGCCATCAACCAGGTGGGCGGCTCGTTCAACGGCGGTACGTTTGAAGACGGAACCGTGTACTATGAGGTGGTGCCCAAAGACGCCCTGGAGCGCGTGCTCTGGCTGGAGTCTGACCGCATGGGCTTCTTCATCAACACCGTGAGCGAGTGGGGCCTGGAGAACGAGAAACAGGTGGTGAAAAACGAGAAGCGCCAGCGTGTGGATAACCAGCCCTACGGCCACACCGATTACGTGATCCTGAAGAACCTCTACCCCGCCGGGCACCCCTACAGCTGGGACGTGATTGGTTCTCTGGAAGACCTGCAGAACGCCACCTTAGCCGATGTAAAGGAATTCTATGACCAGTGGTACGGGGTGAGCAACGCCACGCTGGTGTTAACCGGCGACTTTGAAACCGCCGATGCCAAGAAGCTGATTGCCAAGTATTTTGGCGAGCTGAAAGCCAAGCCTGAGCCCAAGCCGCTCCCTAAAATGCCCGCTAAACTGGCGGCCACCAAGTCACTTTTCCACGTGGATAACTTTGCCAACCTGCCCGAGCTGACCATGGTTTTCCCCACGGTAGAGCAGTACCACAAAGACGCGTACGCGCTGGACATGCTGGGCAGTTTGCTCTCAGACGGCAAGAACTCGCCGTTTGAGAAGATCATTGTGGAAGAGCGCAAACTGGCGCCGGGTGCCTCGGCCGGTAACCGTTCCAGCGAGATTGCCGGTACGTTCAGGATACGCGTGCGCGCCTTCGACAAAAAAGACCTGGACGATGTGCAGGCCGCCGTCTTTGCCGCCTTTGACAAGTTTGAGAAAGAAGGCGTGAATCCCAAGGAACTGGAGCGCATCAAGATCAAGCAAGAGACCACCCTGTACAACGGTATTTCCAGCCTCCTGAACAAGGCTTTCCAGCTGGCCCAGTACAATGAGTTTGCCGGTGACCCGGGCTTTGCCAAGAAAGACATTGCCATGACCCAGGCCGTGACCGCGCAGGACATCATGAACGTGTACCGCAAGTACATCAAAGGCAAACCGTATGTGATGACCAGCTTCGTGCCCAAAGGACAGGAAGAACTGGCCGTAAAAGGCGCCGTGAAGGCCGATGTGGTGGAAGAGAAGATTGTGGCCGGGGCCGAGAATAACACCGGGCAAGAGCCTACCTCCTTCCCCAAAACGCCGTCTAAGATTGACCGCAGCAAGATGCCCGAGCTGAGCAACAACTTCCAGTTCACTGCCCCCGCCATCTGGACCACGCAGTTGAAGAACGGCATCAAGGTGTCGGGGATTGAGCAGAATGAGTTGCCGCTGGTGCAGTTCAGTCTGCAGATCAAAGGCGGCATGCAGTTAGATGAGCCCTCTAAGATTGGAACGGCCTCGTTGGTAGACGCCATGCTGATGGAAGGCACCAAGAACAAAACCCCACAGCAACTGGAGGAAGCCATTGGGCAGTTGGGCGCGTTCGTGAGCGTGAGCTCCTCTCCCGAGAACATCACCATCTCCGGCAACACGCTGGCCCGCAACTTCCCGCAGGTGATGAAACTGGTGGAGGAAATGGTGCTGGAGCCGCGCTGGGATGAAGCCGAGTTTGCCAAAGCCAAGCAGGCGGCCCTCAACCAAATCAAGCAGATGCAGGCCAACCCATCGGCCATAGCGTCATTTGCCTTCAACAAGGTACTCTACGGTGAGAACAGCCGCTTTGCCTACCCCACCGCCGGCACGCTGCAAACCGTAGAGAGCATTACGCTGCAAGACCTCAAAGACTACTACCAGAAGAACTTCTCGCCCAGCGTGGCCTCATTCCAGGTGGCCGGTAACGTGAAGCAAGCCGAGGTAGCCAAGGTGCTGGCCGGGCTGGAGCAGAGATGGGCGCCTAAGAACGTGACCTTGCCCGCACCGGTAACCGCCATCACCAAGCCGGCGGCGCGTCTGTACTTCATTGACCAGCCAGACGCCAAGCAATCAGTGATCTACGCGGGCTACCTGGCGGTGCCGGTGGGTGCCACCGAGTATCCGGTGATGCAGGCCATCAACCACAAGCTGGGCGCGGGCTCGGCCTCTACCCTGTTCAGCGTGCTGCGTCTGCAGAAAGGCTATACTTATGGCGCGTACTCCAACTTCTCGCGCCGGCCCACGGCCCCGGGCGCATTTGTGGCCTCTTCCAGCGTGCGTACCAACGTGACCAAGGAGTCGCTGCAGACCATTGACGAGATCCTGAAGACTTACGGTACCAGCTACACCGAGCAGGACCTGGCTACCTCCAAAGGGGCCCTGTTGCGCCAGACGGCCCTTGGTTATGAGACCCTGGGCAGCCTGGTAGGCCTGCTGGAGACCATCAACACCTACAACCTGCCCACCAATTACCTGAAGCAGGAAGAGCAAGCCATTCAGGCCCTGAACTATGCCCAGGCCAAAAACCTCATCAGCAACTACATTGACCCCAACAAAATGGTCTACGTGGTGGTGGGCGACGCCAAAACCCAGCTGGCCGGCCTGAAAGACCTGGGCTTAGGCGAGCCGGTGGTGCTGCAGCAGAAATAGTTTTCCATTTTCCATCAGTTCTTTTATTGAAAGCCCGTTGCCTTTGGCGGCGGGCTTTTCTTTTGGCCCTTGTTTTGGGGCCGTTTCCCGTAAAAAAGCCCTAAAACGCAAGCCTGGCAGAAAGGTAGTCTACCAGAATAAACCGGCAACCCTGGCGTTTGCGTTGTGTATAACCAACGCATGCCCCATCTTTGCTGCACCAAAGGTTTAACGGCCGTTGGTCAGGATTTAACCCCATGATAAAAAAGAAGATACCCTTGCTCCTGCTCCTGTTGGGCCTGTTGAGTGCCGCCTGTGAGCCGGAGAAACTAGAGCGCGGAAAAGAGATGGCCGTGGAGGCCGAACGCCACAAAGTTAAGCGCATTACCCAGGAAGACATGGAGAAACAAGCCCTGCTGGCCGGCGACACCGTTGTTGGGCTGGTGGAAGGCGCTTTCCTGCAACTGGCCGAGAGCCAGCCCCAGGCGCAGGCCCTGTTTGTGGCTGAGCCAGACAAACTCCCAACCGTGAGCAGTATTCTGCAGCGCTACAACGCCACCCTGGAGCGCAAAGCCTTCGCCTCGCCCGCAGAAGCGCAGCAGTATTTTGACTCAGAGATGGCGGCGGTAGACTCCAAAACTCCCAAGGCGCAGGCAGTGCTCAACGTGGCCCGGCAGGTCATTGAGTACCAAAGACCCCTTTTGATAAGACGCCGCAACTGCGCCAGCTGCGATGAACCCAGCCTGCTGGACTTCAGCGCCCGCTCGCTGGAGCAGCTGAGAGTCCCTTCTGCCCTGGGCAAGCCCGATGGATTTGAAGAAGGACAAGTACGCGGCGTATGGCTCCTCTCCTTCCCCCGGGCCAAAGTCATTGAGCAGATCACGCTCAAGACCAAGCCCTCGCGGCGCGGGCGGGGCGGTCTCTTCGGGCGTAAGCCCGACTCCCTGGCCCAGGAACAAAAACCATAACCGGGCTGTTTTAGGCATGGTTTCTGAAAAATGCCTCCAAAACCGCTTACTTTGCGTAAGAACCCATAATTTTGTGTACCTACATTTAATTTAAATACTATGGCTATCATTCAAGCTACTGATACAGATTTCCAGGAAGTGCTCCAAAACAATGAGCGCGTGGTGGTGAAATACTACGCCGACTGGTGCGGAAACTGCCGCCTGTTTTCCCCTAAGTTCAAGCGCATGGCCGCCAACGAGGAGTTCGCCAACGTGGCCTTCGTGGATGTGAACGCTGAAACCAGCCCCGAGGCGCGTAAACTGGCCGGGGTCACCAACCTGCCTTACTTTGCCGTGTTCAAGAACGGCGAGCTGGTAGAAGGCGCCGCCACCAGCAAAGAAGACTTTGTAGTGGGCATGGTTCAGAAAATTCAAGCATAACAAGAGATGAAGATACCTGCCATTAAGAAACTGGTGGAGACGCAGACCATTGAGCGCCTGCGTGAAGCCGAGGAGCAACTGATCAACGAAGAAACGCCCGCCTTTGAGATTGACGGCGAAGACGAAGGCGAGAAGCTGACCCACGTGTTTGGCGCCATCTGGATCCTCAACCACATGCAGGACCACGGCTCAGACTTTAAAACCGCCCTGCGCGAGTTCACCCAAAAGGTGCGGGTTTCTATTAGCTAAGCCCCACGCCCACAAAAGCAAAGAGCGGCTGCCCTCATGTAGGGCAGCCGCTCTTTCTGTTCTAGGGGTGTTTTACTTCATGGCGGCAAAAAAATCCTCGGCTTTCTTCATGCCGGCCTCGGTGCAGATGCCGCGCACGTAGTACAGGAAAATGCTTCTGAATACCTCGGCAATGTGGAAGCGCTCCGGCGGGAAGATAGCGGGGTTCACAATGATGGAAAGCTGCTCTATCATGATCTTGGTGACCAGCTGGATGTTGATGTCGCGCCGGAGCTCATGCTGCAGCACGCCTTCGTTGAGGAGCTCGTGCAGCAGGTAAGTAGTGTACTCATTGGAATGGTTCCAGTACAGGCGCCAGGCAGCCGGGTAGTTCTCCTGGAGTTCCTGCAAGACGGCCGGCTGTGAGGTACGCAAGGTCTCTAAACCAAGCTGAATGATCAGCAGCAACCGGCGCAGCGGGCTGGGCTCCTGGGCAAACAGCCGCTGGTGCTCCTGTTGCCGCATCTCCAGGTCATACTCCACCACTTGGGTGACCAGGTCATCCATGCCGTTGAAGAACTCCCTGAACGTGGCCGAGGAGATGTCAACGCGGTTAATGACTTCCTGTTCACTTAGATGCGACAGGCCCTCTTGCCTGATAAGGGTGAGCAACTCCTGCAATACGGTTTGCTTAAAGGTCATGGATGTTTAGGGATTCAGATTGGAAACCGGTTGGGGCAAAAAAGTCTCTGCCGTTTACAAAGCTACTAGATTGGCAGCTACAAGCCATACGTACTTCGGGCAGGAATTCAAGAATGTTGGCAACAAGAAAGAGGTTGGCCGTAATTTTCGGGCCCCGGTTCTCCCGTTCAAGGGAAAGCCTCCTCTAAAAACCTGTACAAGGACGTAAAGCTGCCCGAAAAAGTTCAACTACGCTGTGCCTCAGCAGGCGGTAGTACGAAGGATGCAAGTAAATATAGTAACTTTTTTATATACATCTAGAGAAACGAGCGGCACAGGGCAGGAACGGTGCGGAACCCCGGCAGAGCTTGCCACCTGCTTCAAGGCTGAGGAAAAGAAAGACGTACCGGGGTTGTACCTTTCAGTAATTGTCCCTTTCTGCGCTGGTTTCAGGAAAACGGCCCTAAAACAAAGCGCTATCGTTTTTCTTGAAGCGGCGGCTGCAGTTTTTTCTGGTACAGGCGTATCACCACCTGGCCTTGTTTAAGCTCGTGCAGCACCACCCAGTCTTTTTCCAGCGCCTCCAGTTCTTGGTCGGTGAAGCCGTTGAACACGTTGGAGTAGAAGATGTACGACTGGGCCGCTAGGTCTTTGGGCGCGAACTGGCGGCGGTCCTGGGTCAGGTCGGTGTCAGCGGGAGCGGCTAGATTAGGGAAATCACTGCCTACCTGCTGCCACGGAATTTGCCGGTGGTCCAGGTAATCCATCATCTGGTGCCGCAGGCTGAAGTACGGCAGGTGGGCCAGCGTGGCATCCCAGCCTTTGGCCACTTTCTGCGGGTACAGCCAGAAATGCCCGCTCACCAGACTAGTCAGCAGGAATGCGTAAACCGTTAGGCGCAACGGCTGGCTGCCCACGTGCAGCAGTAGATGGGCCGTCAGCAAGCCCAGCAGCACGTACACCACCAGCCAGTACCGGTGCCCGATGGGGTTGGCAAACCATACCAAGACTGCACCCAGGGTGAGCAAAGGCACCAGCAGGAGCAGCAGCAGTTCCCTGGTGGCCGGGGAAAGGCCTCTCCTGCCCTGCCACACCAGCCAGCCCGCGGTGAGCCAAAGGGCTACGCGCCCGTAGTCCAGGAGGCGCCAAGCTATCAGGCCCAGATTGCGTAAGAATCCTGTGGGCGAGACCAGGCCGGCATACGCGCCCCAGTCCGAACTGCGGGAGTATCCTACCCACCCAAAATGCTGGTAATGCAGCAACAGCCAGCCCAAGAGCACCAGCCCAGCTGGCAGGTACGGGCCCACCATCTTTCCAATTTGCGGCCAGCTAAACCGGTGGGGGGAGCGCCATACTAGCAAGGCCTGCGTGCAGAACACCGCCACCAGCAAGATCTGGCTTCTGGGCGTATGCAGGGCCATGAACACCAGGGCCACGCTGAGCAGTACCGGCCGCTGCTGTAGCAGGGCATTGAGGCAGAGCAGGTACAGAAACAGCAGCACAAGGTCTGGGGCCACCTGCGCGCTCTGGGCCAGCAAGGTAGGGTCCAGGAAAACCAGCAGCATGCCTAATACTACCCAGTTTGACGGTAAGTAGCGTTTGGCCAGCAGATACACCTGCCAGACAATGCCCACCAGGAAAGGGAGCATGAGAAAATGGCTTACCGGCACGGTTTTCCCCAGCAGGAGCCACCCGGCGGCCAGGTACATGCCAAACAAGGGCGGGTAACCAGCCAGGGCCTCGGGCACGAACAGGGTAGAAAAGCGGGTCTGGTAGTACCATTGGCCGTATTTGGAAGCCAGCAGGATGCTGTCCCAAAAAAAGCCGTTGTCCCGCACGTACCACGTCAGCACGGCCAGCAGCACCATAAAAGGCGCCACCACGGGCAAGGCTTGACGGATGGAAGCGTAGGGCATTCTAAGGGTTCTATTACGGGAGAAAAGAAGGTTAAAAGCATATTGCGCCAAAACCACCCCTGCAAAGAACAGCATTTGCACCAGAAAAACCCACCGTGCCCTGGGCTTATCTTTTAGCCAGAAAGTAATGCTGTGAAGTGACTCCTTGGGCTCTGCCGCCAGCATCTGCCAGGGCTTTTTCAATTAGGAGACCTTCTGTATCTGGCCTGTTTTCTGAAAAATGGCCCCAAAACGTAGCACCAGCAGACACGGGTGCCCAAAAAAGCTTGTCAGGCCACAAGAAAAGAAAGAGCGTTAGCCAAGTTCAGCGTTTTGGAAGTACATAGGCCAAGGCTACTGCAGGCAAAATTGGGTGGGTACAGGATGATCTGCTGCGCACGGAGGCTTATCCTCCACAGACCGCGTCAATCAGGAAACAAGCGTGCAGCAATGACTTTTGGGCAGGAGAAAACTGATGCCCTGGCAGGAAGCGCTGCAATCATGCGGTAACGGTAGCGGAGGCAGCGGGCACCAGATCAGTGGCAATCTTGGCCGAAAGCAGGCACAATGGAATTCCGCCGCCCGGGTGCACGCTGCCGCCCACAAAGTACAGGCCCTTTAGCTTGCCGGAGAAGTTAGGGTGCCGCAGGAAAGCCGCCATGCGGTTGTTGGAGGAACTGCCGTACAGGGCCCCGGCAAAGGAAGACGTGTCGGCCTCAATGCCTTTGGGGTCCCAGACCCGTTCGGCGGTGATGAGCGGCGCTAGGTCTACCCCCAGGGCCTGGCTCACCTTGCGGAGCACGCTTTCCCGGGTTTTCTGGATAAGCGCCTCCCAGTCCTGGCCGGAGTTATGGGGCACGTTCACCATCACAAACCAGTTTTCATGCCCATCCGGCGCGTCAGAGGGCGTGTATTTAGAGGTAATGTTCACGTACACCGTGGGATCATCGGCAACGGTCTCCTTCCGGAAGATGTGCTCAAATTCCCGTTTATAGTCCTGGCTGAAGAAAATGTTATGCAGGTCCAGCTCGGGGAACTGGCGCGCCATGCCCCAATAGTAAATGAGGGCCGAACTGCTGCGCGGCTGCCGCAAGGTGGTCTCGGGGGCGGGTTGGTGGGGCAGGAGTTTGCGGTAGGTAGGCACCACATCCATGTTGCTCACCACGGTTTCTGCCTCGTACACGCCCTGTGCGGTGCGTACCCCGGTGGCGCGGCTCCCCTGGGTAAGGATTTCCTGCACCGGTTCCCGGTACCTAAAGGTCACCCCCAACTCCTCGCCCAGCTTCACCAGGCTTTCGGCAATGGCGTAGATGCCCCCCTCGGGGTAAAAGGCGCCAATGTTGAACTCCAGGTGCGGGATAAGGTTGAGCGTGCCGGGGGCCTGGTAGGGGTCTGAGCCGTTGTAGGTGGCATAGCGGTCCAGTAACTGCACCAGCCTGGGGTCTGTGAACGCCCGGGCATTGGCCGCGTGCATGGTGGTGGTAAGGCCCAGCTCGGGCAGGGCTGGCAGGGTTTTCAGCACATCGGCGCTGAGGTAGGTATCCAGTTTGTGCAGCGACTTGTGCAGGAAAGTATGGGCCGTGGCGTGGTACAGACGGGCTACTTTCTGCAGGTGCTGCTGCAATTGCTGTTGCGGGACGCCCAGTTTGCGCTCCACCTCCTGGGCGAACTCCTGGGCCGAGGCGTGGGCGGTGAGGCGGGTGCCGTCTGGCCAGAAATACTGCGTGACAATGGGCAGGCGCTGGTACCGGAAGTGGTCCTGCGGGGTACGCCCGGCCAGGGAAAAGAGCTCGTCTACCAGGTGGGGCAGCGTGAACAGCGAGGGCCCGGCATCAAAGCGGTAGCCGCCGGGCAGCGTGAACTGCGTCATCTTGCCGCCAAAGGAGGCATTGGCCTCCAGAACCGTCACCTTATAGCCTTTCACGGCCAACCTGATGGCCGCCGCTATGCCGCCAATGCCCGAACCGATTACTACTGCTTTTGCCATAGTGCCAATCTACGCAGTTTCCTGCTTTTTCTGGAGATAACTTGTTCCACGGGTAAAGGTTTACCGAAGGGTAGACTCAAAGCTCCTGTTTCAAGCCGGTTTTCGGGAAAATGGGCCTAAAACGCTATTTCACCCGCCCGAAGATCTGGCGGTACACCGGTCCCCTGGCCCAAAACTGGGCCCAGAAGATAGGATACAGCAACCAGTCCAGCAGCAGGGAGCCGGTGCGGTACTCAATCAGTTCATGGATGGTGCTGTGCGTGCCCTCATGGGTGATGAGGTGTTTGTGCCGCCAGAAGGTAAGCGGGGCCGGCAGCTCCTGCCCTTCGTCCACGAACCAGGCCTCTTGGGGGGTAACCTGCCGCTCGGTGATCAGACTGGTCCACCGCCGCCTGATAAAGCCAGCCTGCAGTTCCACCTCTACCCTGTCGCCGGGGGAGCTGCCATCGAAACGTAAAATTTTTAGCCGGGGGAATGGGGGTGAAAGGGCCTTGAACAGGTCTACTGTAAAACCGTCTAAGACGGCCTTATACGGCTGGGCCACGGAGGTCTTGAGGTGGAGTTTCATGCAGGCAGAAGGGCTAAAGGTAGTACCCTCTTCTTCGCTGAAAAGTTATCCGCCAGATGTCCTTCCCGCCAGGGTTTTGCAGTAAAATCTAGAATTTAGCCTTAAAATGAAGCGAGCGTTCCTGCTGTTAGTAGCTACGGCACTGTTGGGGTTGGGCAGCTGTAACCAATCAAGGAATATTTACACCAGCCGGGCGTTTCCGGCGGCGGCCAAACACCATAAAACCATTGCCATTCTGCCCTTTGATGTGCAGGTGGGGCTACGCCCTAACCAGATGAGCCGTTTATCGCCCGAGCAGCTGTATGACCTGGAGCTCAAGCACGGGCGGGCGGTGCAGAGCGCGTTTCAGATCCATTTCCTGAACAAAGTTAACCGCGACCGCGAGAAAGTAGCCGTGCAGGATGTGAACGTGACCAACGCCATCCTGAAGGAGAAAGACCTGCAGCCCGAGGAATTGCAGGCGATTCCGCCCGCCGAGCTGGCGCAGATGCTGGGCGTAGACGCCGTGCTGGTGGGTTCGCTCTCCACGCACAAACCTCTGTCCAACGCCGTGGCTGCGGCCCTGCTGGTGTATAACTTCCTGTACACGCCGTACCTGGGCGGCGGCGGACCCACCAACTCGGGCAACGCCATGATCAAGCTCTATGACGGCGCCTCGGGGGAGTTGCTGTGGAGCTACGAAAAAGGACTTTCCAGGGGGCTGGGCAGCGATACCCACCATATTGTGAAAGCCATTACCCGCAAAGCCACCAAAAAGCTTCCTTACGCTAAGCTGAAAGTGGCAGACGCCCCGCAAAGCATCTGACCCCAACGGCTTAGAACTGGCGGTTGGTGGTTTATCATTCTGCCGGTTGAAGTCTGACGTGGAGGACTGCTCTGTGACCCTAAACCTGCCAAGTAGGGCAAGATTGGCTAGACTTTATTTGAGCCAGGTTGTAATAGATGAGGACTTGATTGAATTACACTAATAAATTTTATAACTTATACAGCCTTCTTGGTTTGTGCTATCTTATTGTTCACCCTTCAAAATAACCTCTTCTATGAAACGTACTTCAATAGTATTCGCGCTGTTTGCGCTGTTCCTGAGCGTTGGAGCCTTTGCCCAGACCCGGGAAATTTACACCAACCCTGCCTTTGCCACGCTGGCCAAGCAGCACAAGACCATTGCCATCCTGCCTTTTGACGCCACCATTGGGCTAAGACCTAACCAGGCGAAGAACTTGACCCCCGAGCGGATCAAGGAAATGGAGAAAAACGAGGGCCTGGCGGTGCAGAGCGCCCTGCAAACCTACTTCCTGAAGGTGAGCAGCAAAGATGACTACACCGTTTCTTTCCAGGATGCGGCCACCACCAACGCTTTGCTGCTGAAGAATAACATCAACTCAGAGAACATCAAAGGCTTTACCCCTGCCGAGCTGGCCAAGGTGTTGGGAGTAGACGGTATCATCACCGGCACCTTCAGCACCGATAAACCCATGTCAGACGGAGCCTCTCTGGCCTTGGGCTTAGTGGTAGGTTTCTACGGCGCTACCAATTCCGGTAAAACGGCCATCAATATTTATGACGGTACTTCCGGTGAGTTGCTCTGGAAATATGAGAAAAGCTTGTCAAGGGGCTTAGGCAGTGATACCAACACCATCATCACTACCATCATGCGCAAAGCCTCTAAGAAATTCCCGTACGCGAAATTGAACTCCTAAGCACTAGTAAGGCTAAGCGGTAGGCCAGCTTGAGAAAGCCCTACCTGGCTTGTAGAACAGAACGGAGTACTACCGACAAAGTAGTACTCCGTTCTGTTTTGCGGCAGAATCCCTTCAACTGCTAATGGGTTAACTTACTTCTGCTTGAAAGAAAAACTCCTTGGTGTACGGGTGGTACTCGGACTGGGTAATGCCCTGCACCTATGAAAGGTTATGCGGCTGCGTGGACTTCTCTCTGTATGCCTGGTCTACCCTGTAGTTCATGGGGGTGTCTTGCAACGGTTTGCTGGTGACTGAGACTATCTTCTCACCGAACTTCAGTTCGCCCCTACCCTGTTCTAAAAAGGCGGTAAACCAGTCTTGTTGCTCTTGTTCCAGCTTCTGTCAAGCACCCGTCCAGCTACGGCTACCATCCAGATGGTGAGAACTGCTCTTTTCCTCAATGAGCGTGTGTATCTTCACGTAATCGGGGAGATCGCTGGAGAATGGGGTAGGCTTTTCAAGCTGAATCATATGGGTTACAGGTTAGCGGGAAAGGTGCAAGCGACTGGTATCATTCAAGGAGAACGGATTAGAGCCCGATGGCACAACCGGATA
Organism: Rufibacter psychrotolerans; assembly: GCF_016924645.1. Lineage (GTDB taxonomy): Bacteria > Bacteroidota > Bacteroidia > Cytophagales > Hymenobacteraceae > Nibribacter > Nibribacter psychrotolerans. The sequence goes on from NZ_JAFFJV010000005.1 coordinate 103,024, forward strand.
CACTGGTTACAAACTTGGCCGTTCGTTGTCTTTGCAAGGCTTACAGTACATATTTTAGTAAATGCTATTTATTTCTTCTTTGGTGTAAATACATAGGGAAAAACAATATGGTCGCTAAAGCCCCGATTAGTGCTAATCCTTCTGCATTCCTCTGTCTGGAGCTCAGTTCAAACAATGTTTTGCCATGATATTCTACCTGATAGATATCAGATTGCCTTCCAAAACCCAGAAGGGTTTGTAGCCAGTTTCTGTAGTAGACGGTTACAGAGTCGCCGACTGTTAATTTTCCGGCTACCTCTCCAATAAAGAAGTTATCTGTGAGCCTAAAGTGTTCAGGGGAGTTGTGGAGTTTTAAATGTAACTCTTGTTCTCTTCCCTTATAGAAGGGCTTATTAATTGTCCTGGTAGTTACCACTTCATTGTATTCTACCTTTCCCGTAATCTCATTGAGGTCGGTCACTCTATAGTTCATTTCAATGATGTTGCCTATTGTTATCCAGGCAAATAGAAGGGTAACCGGAAGAAGAAAGTACTTCCGAAAGAAATGGAGGTTTGGTAAGTCTATGAAGTCTTTAAAAAACTGCTTTATGTAGTTCATTTGATTGCGTCAACGGACTTGCGTAAGCGACATGCGAGGTCGCCGGCCGTGGCATGATGTTTACACGTGGTTAGTTACTGTTTTTATTTCTCCCAAAACACCTTCTTCTCCTGAAGCGACAATGGCGAAATTTTCTTTACAGGAGTCAAGTCGTACCTAGTTGTGCCAACATGTGGTAAGTCCGATGTAAACGTTCCATCTGGATTTTTATAAACAAAGTCCATGCTCTTATGCAGTCTTGTTGAAACCTCAATATGATTTATTGTATCAGATTTTACTTTGATATATGTTCCTCCTAATGGGAAAGAGATTATCCTTCTTCCCTTTGCTTCTGAGACCAGTCTAATCCAGATTGAGTCCTGGGTGATAGAAACTGAATCAAAATCAGAAATCACGCGGCCTCCAGAATTAGATTTGTAGTTGATACTTTTTACGATGAAATCCCCGACTCTATAATGTTCTGTCTTAATAGGTAGTGTGTCTTTAGGCTGCTGTAACTCTGACCTGAAATTAAATACGAGAAGTGTGTCGTCTGAAAGCCATTCGGCAATTGCTCCATCTACGCGTGTCCCTTTGCCTTCTTCAAAGGTTTCGCTGATGCTAAATACTTCTGTCGCTGAAATGTCTGAACTGAAAGCCATGGGACCGAATCTGGCGTAATCGTATATAACATATTTGCCACTAGGGGTAACCTGTTTCCCAAACCTGTAGTATTCAAATTTCTCTTTCTCACTGCTGCATGAGTAAAAAAGCAATTCAATAAGAAATAGCGGAAATAATCTTAACATGTTGTATTACAAATATCACCCAGCGGTATAGTACATGAAGCGTGCAAGGCCTCTGGTTGGAACATGACATTATGCACAATCTTGGGTTTAGTAGCTTTTATGGTTCGCTCGTGTAGTCTCTTCCCTTAATCTCCCTGTTCTTGCCTGACATATTCAAGGAAAGGGTCTCCTGTAGGTGTCTGTCGTAGCCTTTTACCTCTTCCCCTTTAATGCTTTCACCGTCAATTCTGGCTATGAAGACTGAATTCTGGAAAGAGTTGTCCTCCATGAGCGTTTTCTGGTACCACACTATTCCCTTTACACCTTTCAGCGCCTCCCCGTAAAAAGCTCTGGCTTGATAGAGGAGTGAGTCCGATTGATAGTCTCTTTCCCTGCCAGGGTAGCCATACCTGTTTTCCCCGTTCCCAACGTTGAGTTGTCCGTGCCTTGGAGAGTGAAAATAGATGGCTGTGTTTGCGTCGCATTCATCGCAATTCCGGCCTGAGTAGATGAAGAACGGAGCTTCTTGGTCTATGTCTATCTGTCCGATGTATTCCAGGTTGACGAGTTCCGTGTCAAAGATAGGCCCTTCCTTGAACACCAGTTTTGTGCCGTCAACCTTATCAAAGGTCCATGTGTCATATAGAGGCTCCTCAGCTCTAGTCTGGATAGGCTTAACAGGTGTTACTACTGCATTTATTTCAGCGGAATTAGATGGTTCAGCTATTTCATTCCTTTGTGAGTCGCTTTTCTGGCTGCATGAGAACAAGAAGATGAAAAGAATGTAGAATAGCTTTTTCATTTATGTTTCCTATTAAACCCAGCCGCAAAACAAACAGAACTCCTCCCAAGTCTCCACCACTCGGTTTACCTGCCTTGTATCTGGCGCACAATCTTTCCAGGCGTTTTTAGCCGGTTTCCGGGAAAACACGCCGAAATCTGCTTAGCTCAGCAGGTTCTCAATGTCTTCCCTGGTAAGGCGCTTGATAACGGCCTCGTCGGTGGAGATGAGGTCAGAGACCATTTGCAGTTTCTTGTCCTGCAGGGCCAGGATTTTCTCTTCCACGCTGTTCTTGGTGATGAACTTGTAGGTGAATACGGTGTTCTGCTGGCCAATGCGGTGGGCACGGTCTACGGCCTGGGCCTCTACGGCGGGGTTCCACCAGGGGTCCAGAATGAACACGTAGTCGGCGGCGGTGAGGTTAAGGCCCACGCCCCCGGCTTTCAGGGAGATAAGGAAGACCGGTAATTTAGGGTCGTTCTGGAAATTGGCCACCTGGGCCTGGCGGTCTTTGGTGGAGCCGTCCAGGTAGGCGTACTTGATCTTGCGTTCGTCCAGCGCCTCGCGCACAATGTCCAGGTGCTTTACGAACTGGCTGAAAATAAGCACCTTATGACCCTCGCTCACCACATTTTTGGTAAGGCGCAGCACCTCGCCCAACTTGCCCGACTCTGCCTCGGAGGCCGGGTCAGCCATGCGCGGGTGGTTGGCAATCTGCCTGAGCTTCATCAGGCCCTGCAAGAGCATGAACTGCGACTTAGCGGTGCCCTGCTCCTCAATGTTCTTCAGGATCTTGTTGCGGTAATACGACTTGGTTTCTTCGTAGGCATGCTCCTGCTCTTCGGTCATCTTGCAGTAGGTGACGTGCTCAATCTTCTCAGGCAGTTCTTTGGCCACCTGGCTCTTATGGCGGCGCAGGATAAACGGTTTTATAAGCGCATGCAGGCGCCGGATCTTATGCTCGTCCTTCAGCTTCTCAATGGGGCGCAGGAACTCCTTTTTGAAGAAATTCTGGGTGCCCAGCAGGCCCGGGTTAATGAACGACATCTGGCTCCAAAGGTCCAGCGTGCTGTTCTCTACGGGCGTGCCTGTTAAGATGAGCCGGTGCTTAGACTTGAGCTCGCGAATGCTGACCGAGGTGTTGGAGTTAGGGTTCTTGATGGCCTGGCTCTCATCCAGAATCACGTAGTCAAACAGGTACTTCTTCAGGATCTCGTGGTCTAGGCGCACAATGCCGTAACTCGTGAGAATAAGGTCATAATGCTTAAACTGCGCGATGCTCTTGTTGCGGTACGTGCCGGTGTAGGTAAGAATGCGCAGCTGGGGCGTGAACTTCTGGGCCTCGGCCAGCCAGTTGTAGATGAGCGAGGTGGGCATTACCAGCAGGGAGGCGCTTTGCGCTCCGTTCTCCTTGCGGTGCTGCAACAAAGCCAGGGTCTGCACGGTTTTCCCCAGACCCATGTCATCGGCCAGGCAGCCCCCAAAATGGTAGTCCTGCACAAAGTGGAGCCAGTTGTAGCCCGCCTTCTGGTAAGGGCGCAGCTCACCCTTGAAGCCGGCGGGCAGGGGCCGGTCTTCCACGGCCTCAAACGCGCGCAGCTTCTCCAGCTTGTGGCTCATGGTCACGTGGGCCAGGTTGCCGTTCTGTAGGTCGCTTACCAAAGAAAGGTGGTGTTTGTGCAGCTTCAGCTCGTCCTCGCCCTCAGAGAAGGCAAACAGCTCCAGGTACTGCGTAAACCATTCCTCCGGAATGATGGCAATCTGGCCGTTGGGCAGCCGGTACTCGCGGCGCTTGGTTAAGATATGGTTGCGAAGCTTGATGAACGGGATCTCGTAAGGCCCAAACCGCACCGTGCCGTAAATGTCAAACCAGTCGTTGGTCTCAGTGATGCCCACGCTCACCGAGGTCTCCCCGATGAAATAGTTCTTCTCAGACTGGCTCTGTTTCAGGGTAAAGCCTAGTTCTTCCAGGGTTTTGGCGTAGGTGTTGAGCCAGCTAAAGGCCCTGGGCTTGTCCATCACCGCCTTGCCGTTCCTGATCTCCAGGCCCCGGCTGGCCAGCTCGCGCTGGAAGAACAGTTCCAGGTCCAGGTCGCGGTGCAGGCGGTGGAACACATAAGACTCTGGGGTTTTCTCCACGCTTACGCTGATTTTCTTGGGCTCCTGGGTGCCAACCGTGTAGCTGCCGTACCGGAAGCTGAGCTGAAACATGATCCGGTCGCCCTCAGAGGGGTTCCTGATCTCCTCTTCCTCCTCGTCCTCGCCGGCGGTAGCAAACAAGGCGGGCGAAGGCTCAGCCACCGCGAGCTCAGAGAACTGAAGCTGCGGCTCTGGCCGGTAGCGCTCAGACTTAATGTCAAAGCCTTTGGCATACACATCAAACTGCTCTACCAAGGGGGCCACAAACTTGCGGTAATAGCTTTCCTCCACGTTGCGGGGCACCACAATGAACTTTTTGTTGAGGAAAGGTTGCAGCTTCTTGCCGTCTACCTGTTTCTCAAAGCTGTAGAGGCAGTCGTTCAGGAGCAGCCAGGCGGGCTCTTTGCAGACCAGCACGGCGTCTTTGTACTGGAAGTCCAGCTTCTCGCCTTTGTACTTGATGGTGGGGAAGTAATGTGTGTTGTCGTCGTTGCGGCGGAAGTGGAACAGCACGGTGGCCTTCTCGGTGGCCATGCTCAGGCGCTTCCAGGTGGGCTCGCCGTCTTTGCCCATCACAAACACCATCTTGTCGTCCAGCAGGTCCAGGATGCGGGCCATGCGGCTCTGGATGTAGTGCTCAATGTTCTCCTGCAACAGCTTGTCGCCTTTGGCGGGGTCATAGGTCTTGAAGAAGAAATCGGCAAGGGTGGTTTTCTTTACCGCGAATTTCTTGAACACGGCATCCTGCTGGATCTGGTCGGTGAGCTCAATGAGCTCAAAGTCACGCTCGTCCAGGCGGGCCGCGAACTCGTCGGCGTTCTTACTGGAGATGTTCTGGTGCTGGAGCGTGAGCTGTTTCTTGGAGTTGACCTGCACCACGTAAGACTCAAACAGAAAGCCCAGATATTCATGCTCAAAGAGAGAATAAGTTGCTTGAAAAGGCTGTGTGGTGAATACTTTCATGGCAGAGGCTCGCTTTCCCAATCTTGAAAGTACAACAAATTCTCTTCTTTCCCGAGGTAAAAGACAAAAAAGTTAGCACTCCGCCCTTTTTAGGCGCGCCTTTATCCATGTTTTTAGACTATTTTATAGAAAAAGTGATAGAAACGGAGCTTTGTTTATGAGAGGCGTTTAGAATTGACTTATTCTGTTTGGGGCCCCTTTTCAGAGAAACTGCCCCAAAACAGGTCAGATGTTTTCCCGGATGGAAAGCGCGGCGGCCTTGCGGGCCGGCCTGATGGAGACCAGCAGCGTGATGAGGATAATGGCCACCGCCGTGAGCAGGAAGTCGGTGGGACGCATGAGCACCGGGTACGCCTCTACCACCGAGGTGCTCATGCCCATGGAAACCAGGCCGTACGTTTGCTGAATCCAGCACACGGTGCCGCCCAGCACCAGGCCAATAAACGCCCCGGAGAAAGCCACAATGGCTCCTTCGGTAAGGAAAATGCGCCGGATGGTGCCGGGGTCTGTTCCCAGCGAGGCCAGAATGGCAATGTCTTTCTGCTTGTCCAGCACCAGCATGGAGAGCGAGAAGAAGATGTTGATAGAGGCAATTAGCAGGACAAAGGTGAAGGTGACAAACACAAACAGCTTCTCAATCTTGACGGCCCTGAGCAGGCTTACGTGCTGTTCCTCGCTGTTCTGCACCTTAAAACCCGGGCCCAGCAGTTGCTGCAGCCGGGCCTTTACCTGGTCAATTTCCTTGGAGTCCTGGGTCTTTACCTCCAGGGAGGTGCGCTTGTTGCCGTAGCCCAGCAGTTCCTCGGCGAAGGTGAGTGGCACAAACACATACTGGTCGTCGTACTGGCGCTCAATGGCGAAAATGCCCCCCGCCTGGATGCCTAACTGCCGGAAGGCGTTCTCTGGGTTGATGATGGTTTTCTTGCCCGCCTTGGGGTACAGGAACTGCAGGGGCGTAAACGGGTTCTCTGGCCTGATGGAAAGCTGGTACTGCACACCCCGGCCTATGAGGGCAAACTGCTTGCCGTCGCGCACCAGGTGGTGGTCGCCGTCTACAATGGCCGAGTCTATCTGGTTCTGCTGGAAGAAGTTATTGGTGACACCCTTTACCTTCACCACCATCTGGCGGTCGTTGTAGCGCAGCAGGGCGTTGTCTTCAATCACCTCGGTAATGAGAGCCACGCCCGGGGTTTTCCTGATCCTTTCCAGCAGCTGGGCCTCGGTCTCAAAGGACTTGCCTTCGGCAGGGGTGATCTTTATCTCGGGGTCAAACTTGCCGTACAAAGACCTGATCAGGTCCTCCAGGCCGTTGAACACCGACAGCACCACAATCAAGGCCATGGTGCCCACCCCCACGCCAATCATGGCAATAATGGAGATGATGTTGATGATGTTGCGCTTCTTCTTGGAGAAAAAGTACCGCCGGGCGATAAAGAGGGCAACGTTCATCTTTGGGAAATAGGTAAATAAGTGGTTGAATGAAAGAATGACGGGCAGGAGCTCTCTCCGTTACCCAGGTCACCTTTACTGTTTTAGGGCAAAAGGGTTCTGTTTTCTTTGGAATAGTAGTGGGCCCCACGCTTTCCGGAGGGCCGCTATTCTTTGTGCAGCTTGCCGTCCGATACCTTCTTGGTCATGCACACGCTTGTCTCAATGTTGGCGTACTGGCCATAGTTGGGGATAACCGTGTAGCCGCTCTTGGTGTAGAGCCTGATGGCCTCTGGCTGGGCCTTGCCCGTTTCCAGGATAAGCTGGCAGTAGCCCAGTTCCGAGGCCCAGCGTTCCAGTTCCTGCAAGACCAGGCCGGCTATTCCCTGCCCCCTGAACTCAGGCAGCACAAACATTCTTTTCACCTCTGCCGTGTCTGGGCTGTAGGCCTTTATGGCGCCGCACCCTACCGGTACCATGCCCTGGTAGGCCACTACCACGTGCTTCAGGCTGTCAATCTTGTTGAACTGCGCAAAAAAGGAATGGTCGTCCCCGTCCCTTACATGAAGGTCGGCGTCCAGGAGAAACACAAGCTCGGCAAAATCCTGGCTGCCTGAATCTGTTCTGACTACCTCTAGCATTATACCTTGGAGTTACGTGGTACAGGTGTTGGAGGGTGAAGGTAAGTGTTCTCCTGAAATTGTCCAAATCAAGGAGGAAGTTCTGGTTTTGCCCTCTTTTCTCAGAATGTTGCCCAAAACAGGAGCCCGCTTAAGTGCTATCCTGAGAACTTGCCTTGCCGCCCGTGCCCTGTACCGCCTACTTCCAGGCTTTCACAATGAGGCCGGTGCCGGTGGCGTGTTTACCGTTCACGTCCAGCCAGTTCAGGAGGAGGCAGAAGGGGTACACCACCAGGTAGTAGAATGGCAACACCACAAAAAACAGCTTGCTGGCCCCCAACATTAAGATGGGGTACTTCATGCTCAGGCGCCAGGAGATCTTGCCGGGAGTGCCGTACGAGTAGTGGGCCTCGGTGCGGCTGAACCCGGCGCTCTTGAGTTTCTGCTGAATCTCCTGGATGTTATAACCATCGCGCACGTGCTCTTCAATGAACGAGCTCTCGTCATCGCCGTGCACGTCTGAGCCGCCCTGGTCAGAGGGCGTGGAGATGAGCAGCATGCCGCCCGGGCGCATGGAGGCATGGAAGTTCCGGAACACCTCCACATCTTCCAGAATGTGCTCCATCACGTCCACGCTCAGCACCAGGTCAAAGGCCTCCGGATCACGGAACGTGACCAGGTCCTCCTTCCGGAACATCACGTTGTGCCGCTTAATCTTCTGGAAGAAGTTGCTGCAGTCGGTGATCTGCTCGTCTTTCACGTCCACGGCCAGGATGCGCCACTTGGGGCTGATGCCCGACATGTAATACGAGTACTGCCCGAAGCCCGAGCCCGCATCCAGAATCTGCACGGGCTGCTGCCGTTTGTTTCTGGCCCAGGCCCGCAGCTCTTTGTGGATGTGCCACGTGCGCAGCAGCAGCAGGTCTAGGAGGTTATAAAAAAGCTTGCGCAGGAAGGGCGTCTTGTTGAACGCCTCGCCCAGAACGCGTTTAATTGGATCGTACTGCATGGGTGGGTTTAGTAGCTGGCTTGCGCTTGGAGAACGGGTGGGGCGGCATTAACGCCCGTCGGTATCTTCGTCGTCTTCGTCAATGTCCTCGTCGTAGAAATAATCATCGTCTTCGCGGCTGAACGGGTTGGTGGGGTCTTCCTTCGATTCGGCCGGAATGTCTAGCTCAGAGATGAGCTTGTCCATCTTGGCGGCGTACTCGGCGGTATCGTCCAGGTAGAAGATCAGCTCCGGGATCACGCGCACCTGGTTCTTGATGCGCTTGGCCAGTTCATGCCGAATGGTTTTGCTGTTGACCCTGATCTCATTGAGCAGGTCGCGGCCGTTGGGGTTGAGCAGCAGGCTCAGGTGAATCTTGGCCACGCCCAGATCTGGCGACACTTTCACCCCGCTGACGGATATATAGGCCCCGTGAAACAAATGCGAGACATCGCGCTGAAAAATCTCAGCAATCTCTTTTTGAATCAAACGGGCGAATTTTTGTTGGCGTTTACTTTCCATGGTTCGACAAATATCGTATTAATTTCACATTTTTACCCCACAATCCGTCCTCCTCTTTGCCTGCGGGCCCTAGCGGAGGCTAAGCCGTGCATACGCTTGATACGATTCTTCCGCAGTTTGTTTCCGTCCAGGTGGGTGGTGTTGGTGCTGCTGTTTCTCCTTATAAGGCTTCCCTTGCTCTTCTTTGGGCTTCCGGCCACGCTCTCTGAGCTGCACCACGTGCTGGTGGGCGAGCGCCTGGGCAATGGCTTCATGCTGTACCAGGACCTCTACGACACCACCGGCCCGCTCGCGGCCGCCGTGTACTGGTTCCTGGACTGGGTGGCTCCGCGCTCTTACCTGGTGCACCGCCTGCTGGCTACGGCCCTGCTCCTGCAGCAGGCGTTTCTGCTGAACTTAATCTTTAACCGCAACCAGGTGCACCCGGCTAAGTCATACGTGCCGGCCTTGCTGTACCTGCTGTTTGGCAGTATCTTCTTTGAGCTGGACGTGCTCTCGCCACTCTTGCTGGGGCACTCGTTTGTGATTCTGGCAGTGTACAGCCTTACCGCCATCTCCAAGGAAGCCGCCAACGCCGGGCGCTTGTTCAAGGCGGGCTTTATGCTGGGGGTGGCTGCCCTGTTTTACCTGCCGCTGGTGTGGTTTCTGGTGCTGGGCTTCTTTGCCATTATTTACTTTGCCTCGGCGGCCTTTAGGAGCACTTTGTTGATGCTCACGGGCTTTGTGTTTCCGTTCACGGTGGTGCTCACGTATTTCCTGTACCAGAATGCGCTGGTGCCTTTTCTGGAGCAGGGCCTGGCGTGGTCTTGGCAGTTTACGTTTACGGTGGGTTTGCCCATGCAGCAGGTGCTGCTGGTGGCGGCCATTCCGCTGGGTGTGCTGGCCTTGTCTTTCCTGAGCCTGCCGCTGATCTCATTAGGGCCTAACTACCAGGCGCGTTTCCTGCAGTTCATGCTGATCTGGTTGATTGTGGTGGTGCTGGTGCTCTTCAGCGGGCACGACGGTTCGGCCAAAGGCCTCATCTTGCTGCTGCCCCTGCTGGCCTACTTCGGTATTTTCCTGTTCAGCCTATGGGATAACCGCATCTGGATTGCCGAGATCCTCTTTCTGGTGGTGGTGGCCGGGGTTATCGCCGTCAGGTACAATCCATTGGGGTTGGTGTACGAACACTTGGGCATTCAGCCCGAGCTGGTGCAGGTGCGCGATGCCCCTGAGTACCGGCAAGTGTCCGGCGAACGGCTACTGGTCCTGGGCCCCGACGTGAACTACTACCAGCAAAACAGCCTGGGCTCCCCGTACCTGCGGTGGGACTTGGCCCAACCTAACTTCGGGCGCCTGAACCACTATGACGCGCTCTTCACTATCCTGCAGGACCTCCGCAAAGATCCTCCCTCCTACATCGTGGATCAGCAGAACCTCATGCCCCAACTACAGTACAAACTGCCACTGGTGTTTCAGCGCTACGATAGAGTAGGTACCGGGCCCTTCTACAAACTGGTTCGGTGAGTACAGGCCGCTTCTTCGTTTTCGGCTTGTTTTCCTGAAAACGGGCGCTGATGGACGAGTCCAGAGTTCTGAGTCCTGAGTTCTGAGTCAGGAGTTTAGAAGTGGCGGCTTATGGTGGGAAGTGTTCTGCCGGTGTAAACATTTCCCTTGTTCCTTTAGAGGGGGACTTTGCGAAGGGGAAGCGTAGTTCTGGTTGTTGGTGAGAACACCAACAACGGCGGCGCAGTGAGCGGTGAATTACGCTGGCAACGGAAGCGAATGGCGCAGGAGACCACCAACAGGGGCAGTGCGGAGAGGTAGCAAACTGCAAAGGCGTTTCTCAAAAGACCTCGTAGGGTCCGCAGGGCCTGCGAGTGTCTCTGCCAGGAACCCGCCAGGCAGGAAACCAAATTTTATAAGCTTTCAAGAAACGCGCCTGCTGGTGCGTCAAAAGCACGGGCCACAAACATTGGTACAAAAAGACAAAAGGTGTTTCGGGGCTACTTTCCCAAAAGTAACCCCGAAACACCTTTTTCATATAGGTCTAAAACGCTCTCTAAGCGCAGGCAATCTTGTTTACCCTAGTCTGGTGGCGGCCGCCTTCAAACGGGGTGGTTAGAAACGCCTCTACCATTTCGCGGGCCACGTCCTGGCTCACGAAGCGTGCCGGGATGCAGAGCACGTTGGCGTTGTTGTGCGAGCGGGCCAGCTCGGCCAGTTCTCTCTGCCAGCACAGCGCGGCCCTGATGCCCGCGTGCTTGTTGGCGGTAATGGCCACGCCGTTGCCGCTGCCGCAAAGCAAGATGCCCATCTCGTATTCCTGGGTCTCTACTGCGCTGGAAAGCGGGTGCACGTAGTCTGGGTAATCCACCGAAGCCTCTGAAAACGGCCCGAAGTCCTTTACCTCATGGCCCAGCGCCTCCAGCTGCTCTTTCACAATTCCCTTGTATTGGTAACCGGCGTGGTCGCCGCCTAGTGCTATTTTCATGGTACAGTAAGGTTAAGAAGTAGCTTGTTCATTTAGTTTGGCCAGGTCGCGGCGGCGTACCCACCAGGAGATGTTGATGCTCACCTCGTACAGGAGCAGCAGCGGAATGCCCATCAGGGTCATGCTCAGCACATCCGGCGGAGACAGCACCGCCGCCACAAAGGCAATCACCACAATGGCGTGCTTCCGGTAAATGCGCATGAGCTCAGGCGACACAATGCCTGCCCTTGACAGGAAGAACACAATCATGGGCAACTCAAACATAAGCCCGCAGGACAAGACCAGCGTTACCAGCGTGGAGATGTACGACGACAGGTCAAACTCATTGGCAATGCTGGGGTCTACCTGGTAAGAGGCTAGAAAGTTGATGGAGAGCGGCGATACAATAAAGTACCCAAACAGGGCTCCCAGCAAGAACAGCATTGAAACGAAGAACACCGCCCCCCGCGAGTTTTCCCGCTCATTGGGGTACAGCCCTGGTTTGATGAACCGCCAGATTTCCCAGAATAGGTACGGGAAACCCAGCAGCAAGCCAATCACGAACGAACTGGTCAGGTGCATGGTAAACTGTGAGGCCAGTTCGCGGCTCTGGAGGGTAAAATCAAGCTTGTTGATGCAAAGCCCCGGCGAGTTGAGGGCCGCCCCCACCTCGCAGAGCTTTCGGTACGTGAAGAAGTCTGTACGGGAGGGCCCCAGGATAATGTCATGGAAGACAATCTCCTTGTTGGCCATGGCCAGTCCTGTAAAGATCACAATTGCGATGGCCGAACGGATCAAGTGCCACCTGAGAATCTCCAGGTGGTCCAAAAAGGTCATTTCATGCTCTTCTCCGCCGTGCGCTGCCACCTCTCCGGAACGTTGTGCCATTAGTGTTTCACCATTAATTAATAGTAACCCGGAAACCAGCCCTGCGGATTCATCTAAATGAGTGAAAGCGCTGGGGCTGATTTCCTGCTACGTGCGTCTTATTGCTTAGTAACTGAACAACGGGAATTGCTGCATCCAGTTGTTGATTTCTTTTCTGGTTTCTGAAAGGATGGTGTCGTTGTCGTGGTTCATGAGCACGCGGTCAATATAGTCCACCACACGGTCCATGTCTTGCTCCTTCAGCCCGCGGGTAGTTACGGCCGCCGAGCCAATCCGGATTCCGGAGGTCACAAAAGGAGACTTGTCGTCAAACGGCACCATGTTCTTGTTGATGGTGATGTCTGCCTTGATTAGGGTGTTTTCGGCCAGTTTTCCGGTAAGGTCCTTGGAACGAAGGTCAATCAGCATCAGGTGGTTGTCGGTGCCGCCGGAGATCAGCTTGTAGCCGCGGTCCACGAACGACTTGGCCAGCACCTGCGCGTTCTTCTGCACCTGGGCGGTGTATTCTTTGTAAGAAGGCGAAAGCGCCTCAAAGAAGGCCACCGCCTTGGCCGCGATCACGTGCTCCAGTGGTCCGCCCTGCGTACCCGGGAATACGCCGCCGTCCAGCAGAGAGGACATCATGCGCAGCTCGCCCTTCGGCGTCTTCAGGCCAAACGGGTTCTCGAAGTCTTTCCGCATCATGATCATGCCGCCGCGCGGGCCCCGCAGGGTCTTGTGGGTGGTGGTGGTCACAATGTGGCAGTGCTCAAACGGGTCGTTCAACAGGCCGGTGGCAATCAACCCAGCCGGGTGCGAGATATCGGCCAGTAAGAGGGCTCCTACCGCATCGGCGGCTTCGCGCAGGGCCTGGTAGTTCCAGTCGCGGGAGTAGGCCGAGGCGCCGCAGATGATCAGCTTGGGCTTTTCGCGCTCCGCTACTTCTCTCACTTTGGTCCAGTCAATCTCACCGGTCTCGGGCTCCACGCCGTAGAATGACGGCTGGTACAGCTTGCCCGAGAAGTTCACCAGAGAGCCGTGGGTCAAGTGTCCGCCGTGCGATAAATCAAAGCCCAGGATCTTGTCACCGGGGTTCAGCACCGCCAGCATCACCGCCGCGTTGGCCTGCGCGCCCGAGTGCGGCTGTACGTTCACCCACTCGGCCCCGAACAGTTGCTTGGCCCGGTCAATGGCTAATTGCTCAGACTGGTCCACAATCTCGCAGCCACCGTAGTAGCGCTTGGCCGGCAGACCCTCGGCGTATTTATTGGTGAGCACGCTGCCCATGGCTTCCATTACCTGCTCTGAAACAAAGTTCTCAGAAGCAATAAGTTCTATGCCATGCAGCTGGCGCTGATGCTCTTTCTGGATAAGGTCAAAGATTTGGGAATCGCGTTGCATTTGTATTCTGTTAGTAGGTGCCCAAAAGTACGGCCATTGCGGCAAATTACCAATGGTTCTGCCTGACATGGCTTTAAGAAACCAGTAGCGGGTGTTTTACAGCCGTTTTTCTAAAACCCTTGCCAAAACAGTGGTGCCAGGTGGTTGGTGGCGTGGCCTCCGCGGCCTTGGTTCCTAGCGCTTCTTCCTGTGCCTGTAAAAAAGAAAGGGGAAGCATTTGCTTCCCCTTTCTTTTGGTGATCATGGACCTTGTTATTTTTTAATGACGCGGGTAGTGTTCACCTCGCCGTTCAGTTCAGTAGACAAGATGTACATGCCGGAAGCGAGTCTGCTGCTCTCTAGCGCGATTTCTACCGTTGATACGCCGGCCTCTACCGTAACCACTTTCTCAAAGGCTTTCTTGCCGGTTACGTAGTAAAGCGCCACGTTCAGTTGGCCGGCCTCTTTCGCTGCTACCTCAATGCTCAGGTTTTCAATGAACGGGTTTGGATAGACTTTCACTGGTGAGGCGGTCTGCGCTACCGCTTTGGTTTGTACTGAAATGGTCTTGCTGTACTCAAACTTGCCGTCTAAGTCAACCTGCTTCAGGCGGTAATAGGTAACCTTGCCTGCCGGATTTCTGTCTTCTGCCTCATAAGAGGTGAGCACCTGGCTGTTGGTTACTTTGCTGTCCACGCGCTGGATGGCTTTGAATCCTTCCTTTGTGGGGTTTGAGCTTGACTCTACTTCAAAGTAGTCGTTGTCTTGCTCAGAGGCGGTTTGCCAGGTAAGAACAGTGCCTTGAGTAGTGGCTTTGGCTGTGAAGGCAACGAGTTCTACGGGAAGTGGTGCGCTATCTACTGTGAAGTTTCTCTGGGCTGTACCTCCAAGTGTAGTTACAACTAAAGGACCAGAGGTAGCACCCTGTGGTACTGTAACTTTTAAGCTATTAGCATTGACTCTGTTATAGGTAATTGCGGCCTTCCCGTTAAAAGTAATGCTTTGGATATTCTCAAAATTAGTTCCCAGAACCGTGATTTCTGTGCCAATAGGCGCAAAGTCGGGGCTCAATTCAGTAATGGTTGGAGGTAGTGTTACTGTGAAGTTGATACTGCTCTCAGTGATTTGGCCGTACTCATCCTTTACAGCTATTGGTCCAGTTACTGCACCAGAAGGTACTTTTCCTCTTATCTCGGTTGTGCTGATTAGTCTGTAATCCGTAGCAGGAATGTATGCTCCAGCAGAATTCCTAAAAAGGAGAGCCCCTGCATTATCTGGGGTAGAGAAGTTAGCTCCTCTCACTATAACCTCAGTGCCTACTGGTCCAAAGGAAGGCGAAAAGGATTCTATAATAGGTGCTACTACTGTAAAGTCTGATTGTGCCTGAGCCGAACCATGTGGGGTGGTCAAAACCAATGGACCTGATGTGGCTCCTAGTGGGACTTCGATATAGACTGTTTCATCTGTGTCTACAAAAAAAGGTGCTTCTGTTCCGTTGATGGTGATGCTCTCGGTTTCTGCAAGATTTGTACCTGTAATAGTGACTAAGGCGCCGGGCGCCCCTATATTGGGGTCAACATTGCTAATGGTCGGCGTTAATACAACCACTGTCAGTTCGCTGGTGCTACTTACATAGCTCGCTGTATTATACTTTAGTCTTATTATCCCAGTGCTAGCATTTGACGGTACTTTCACCGTTAAAGTCTGATTATTAACTAATTCAGGAAGTGCTGGTATATTCTCGAAAAAAATGACTTGATTGACACTTTGAAGGTTTGTCCCAGATATAGTTATAGTTGATCCTGGCGAAGCTTTCTCTGGAGTAAAGCTAGTAAATGTGGGAGTTGATTGATTGGCTAGCCCTTGTAATTTGATTTCGTAGGTACCTTCATCGGAATCATTGTTGAGAATAGTAACTGTGGCATTCTTAGTGAAAGTTGATGTTGGTTTAAACACCACTTTAAAAGATGAGGTGCTGCCTGAAGGGATAGATGATGCAGGTTGCTCCACAATCTCATACTGGCTAGAATTAGTTCCACTCAACATAAGTGGTGTTGTTATTGATAATGGTTGAGATCCATTATTCTGAATTGTGAATGTTACTGGAGGGCTTGTGGTAAATACATTTTGGTTTGCAAATCTGTATGTAGAACCACTGCTTTGCTGTGCCGTAGGTGATACTACATTTATTTCAGCTCCTGCCCCTTGGGCATTAGTGTCATAAATTGTTGCAAGGCTAAATAGACTGAGTATTATAAGAAATAATTTCTTAACACTTCTTTCCCCGGAAGCTTTCTTTCTGAGTAAATTTTTCTCCATAACGCTACTCTAAATTGATAAACTTACTATAATTAAACTTGTGATTTGTTTGTTGTTTTCTGCTGAAAGCTAGCCCTATGGCCTATTTAGTGATTGAATATTCCTATAATTGAGTTAGTACATATTCAAATTCCGGTATATAATTGGCCGCTCTCTTACGGGCAAAATTACTAGAATGTTTAAGATGCTCTAAATAATTTTTATAATTTTTTAATTAAGAATTACAGCTTGATTTTGTTAAATTGATATAATTAAATTGCTGGTAGCTGGGAAATGAAGGTAGAGATTGAAGTTGATTGTATTATTCTTATTTGCTCATTGGATGTAATTTATTGGCAATTAGATTATTTTGATGTGCTGTTTGTTTAGTTTAAGAATGTGTAAGAATAGGTAAACTATTTAAGTTTGATGGAATAAAAAGGCTCCTGATTGCTTAAAAAGAAAAGTTCAATTTTATCTAGGTTGAACGCGCATAGCTGACCAAATTGATCATTCTTGTAGTAGACACAACCAGCATCTAGGTTCAAAGCCGGCTTTTTTTTGTTTACGGCACGCTCAATGGTGCTTCTGGGTACCGGTAAGTGGCCGTGGAGCAGCTTTCGGGAGCCCAGTTTGGCCCAGGTGGGTTGCATGTGCTTGGTATTCAGTAAAAGGTGGTTGCTGGTGAGGAGGGGATTGGGTAAGGTGAAATCCAGCCCGGCATGCACCAAGACATAGTCGTCTAGCAGGACCAGAAGCGGAAGTGACCTGATGAAGGAGATGTAAATGGAGGGAATGTCTGAGAAGCGGGTGACCCCAAAGTTCTCCAGGGTTTTCTGCTTGTCCTCAGGGGTGAGCCATACGGTGTGCTCTCCTTTGTCAACGGCATACAGGAGAAGTTGGTCGTGGTTGCCCCGCAGGCAGGTAAGCCGGTAGCCTTGCTGCTGAAGGGAGAAGATGTAGTCCAGCACGCCTTTGCTGTCGGGCCCTTTGTTGATGTAGTCTCCTAGGAGGTAAAGGTGGTCTTGGGGCTGTAATTGAAGGACTTCCTCTACCATCGTCTTAAACGTGACCAGGCAGCCGTGAATGTCTGAGATTGCGTAACGGGCCATATGCAGGATGTTATTCTAGAATCTGGTGTAAAGCAAGAGACGGACAGAACGCTTCATTTTTCTTGTTGGCCTTTCCGGCGGTACTCTCTGTATATATAATAAGCGCTATATATTAGATTGCCGTACTTCACCATTGGCTGCCACTCTAAGCTGCGGCCAATGCCAGTTTTGCGGCAGTTTGGCAGAAACGGCACAAAAAAGCACCTTCCGGTGAGAAGGTGCTTTTTTATACGTGAATATCTTAGTTGGCATCACGTGCCGCCGTAGCCAGGTTTGTTGATGTCTGGCTTGTGGAGGTTACGGTTGGGGTGGCTTATGATATCGGGGCTGGGCATTCCGTCGTCGCCCAGGTGTCTGGCCGCAATTTCTTCAGAACGGTCAATCTCCTCTGGCCCGCCGGTAGATTTTGCGCCGGCCTTGCTGATGCCTTCGCCCGTAGGCTCTCCTTTATTTGATTTAGAATCGTGGCTGGTGTTCTTGCTTTTATAGGGCATGAGTTCCTCCTTTTCTAATTTGGTTTAACATTGGATAAAACGGTTCAAAAACGGGCCTCATGTGCCGCGTCCTTCGTCTTCGGTGCGCATGTTGTCTTTGGGGTGCTCGGTGCTGTCGGCGTCCTCGTTCACGCTTACGCCGGTTGGGCCGTCTGAGCTGTCTACGCCATAGCCTTCCTTGCCGTCGCGGTTCCCGAAGCCCCCGCGCTGCGCCTCGTTCTTAGGCGGATCTGCGCCCGGTATAATGTGCCCGGCCATCATGTCCTCTAAGTTGGCGGCAGTATCGTCTATCACCCGTATGGGGCGGTCGTGCCCATTGGGGTGCTCCTTATTGTCAGTTGCCATAGGCGTATGTGGTTTAAGGTTGATTCGTCCTTAGTTTACTGTTTTCCACGTGGAAAGGTTAAGCATTACCCGCCAATCTGTTCGCCGCCGTTCACGTGAATGGTCTGCCCAGTAATGTAGGAGCCGTCTTCAGAGGCCAGGAACACGTAAGCCGGCGCAACTTCTGAAGGCTGGCCCAGGCGGCCCATGGGCTGGCTTTTGCCAAACTCGCCCACCTTCTCCAGGGTGGCCGGGATGAGCGGGGTCCAGATAGGGCCGGGAGCCACCGCGTTGACCCTGATCTCTTTTTCGGCCAGGTTAGAGGCCAGCGAGCGGGTGAAGGACGTGATGGCACCCTTGGTGGCTGAGTAGTCCATGAGGTGGTTAGAGCCCCGGTACGAGGTGATGGACGTGGTGTTGATGATGGAGTCGCCCTTCTGCAGGTGGTTGAGGGCGGCCTGCGCCACGTAGAAGTACGCGAAGATGTTGGTGCGGAAAGTTTTCTCCAGCTGTTCAGCGGTGATCTCGCGCAGGTCTTCTTTCTCGTGCTGCTCGGCGGCGTTGTTTACCAAAATGTTGAGGCCCCCCAGCTCCTTTACGGCCTGCTCCACGCAAGACTTGCAGAACTGTTCGTCGCGCAGATCGCCGGGCAGGAGCACGCACTTCTGCCCTTCGGCCTCCACCATCTTTTTGGTGTCCTCGGCGTCCTGGTGCTCGTCCAGGTACGCAATGGCCACGTCGGCACCCTCGCGGGCGAAATGGACGGCCACCGCCCGGCCGATGCCGCTGTCGCCGCCCGTGATGAGGGCTTTCTTGCCTTTCAGCTTGTCGCTGCCTTTGTAATTTTTTCTGATCACAACGGGCTCGGGGCCCATCTCATGCTCCAGGCCCGGCTGGTGCGACTGGTGCTGGTCAGGGACTTCCTGCGGTTTTTCTGTTGCCATGCTGTTAGAGGTGTAAGTGGTAGGTTCAGGTTTAAGGCGCAGCCGCTGCCAGAGAAGCTGCCTTCTTTTTACTTATCCTGCCCCGAAGAGATACATTTTATGGCCGTTTTTCAGAAAAGAAAGTAAAAACAGGCACGGCCCCTGGCTTGGTGCACAAGGCGGCCTTCACCCTAACCCTTTTCCCGTTATGTGGACCGAACAAGACAACCAGCTCACCCGGAGTTTCACCTTCCGGAACTTCAAAGAGGCGTTTGCCTTCATGACCGAAGTGGCCATAGTGGCCGAGGAAATGAACCATCACCCGTGGTGGAGCAACGTGTACAACAAGGTGGAGATCAGGCTCACCACCCATGATGCCGGCAACACCGTCACCGAGAAAGACCACGTGCTGGCGCAACGCATCAGCGTACTGGCCGAGCGGTATGGCGTCTAGTTCCTGCTTTAGCCCTGTTTTCCCCAAAACGGCCCCAAAACGCCCTATCTACTCAAGACACAAGACTTAGGACTCAGAACTCAGAACTCAGGACTCGGTACTCGGTACTCAGGACTCATGACTTAGGACTCGGTACTCAGGACTCCGAACTCATTTTTCCGTATCTTTGACCGTATGGCCGAGCCTGTAGAAGAAACCTGTTTGTATTTAGTGCCCACTCCCATCGGGAACCTGGAGGATATTACCCTGCGGGCCATCCGCGTGTTGAAGGAGGTAGACGTGGTACTCGCCGAGGACACCCGCACCAGCGGAAAACTGCTAAACCACCTGGGCATTGAGAAGCGCATGCACAGCCACCACCTGCACAACGAGCACAAAGCCGTGGCGCACCTGGTGGAACGCCTGAAAAAGGGCGAGAAAATGGCCCTGGTCTCTGATGCCGGTACGCCCGGAATTTCTGACCCCGGCTTTTTGTTGGTAAGAGCCTGCGTGCAGGAAGGCCTCAAGATTGAGTGCCTGCCCGGGCCTACCGCCTTCGTGCCCGCCCTGGTGAAATCGGGCTTCAGTACCGATAGGTTCACGTTTGAAGGGTTCCTGCCCATCAAGAAAGGGCGGCAGACGCGCCTGCAGAGCCTGGCGCAGGAAGAGCGCACCATGATTTTCTACGAGTCGCCGCACCGGGTTCTCAAAACGCTGGAGCAGTTCAAAGAGGTGTTCGGGGCCGAGCGCATGGTCTCGGTGAGCCGTGAAATCAGTAAAATGTTCGAAGAAACGCTGAATGGCACCTTAGAAGAGATGGTGCAGACGTTTACTACCAAAGCTATCAAAGGAGAATTTGTCATTGTTGTTCAAGGAAGCAAATAACCGTTTTTACCTCCCCATGCTGGCGTTTCTGAGCGCCTTTCTGTTGTGGCTGGGTTGGCCAGTGAAACCGCTGGCGTTTGTTTTGTTTGTGGGCTGGGTGCCGTTCCTGTTCCTGGAACGGGCTATTTCGGCCAAAACGGCCCCAAAACGCGGGCGCACCTTTTTCAAATACGCCTATCTCACGCTGTTCCTCTGGAATGTCTTTACTACCTATTGGGTGAGTTATTCCACGCTGGGCGGCGGCATTGCGGCCGTGGTGTTCAATGCCCTGTTCATGAGTGTGCCCATGATGGCCTTCTTCTGGACCAAACGGGCCGTCGGAAACACCTTGGGCTATCTCAGTCTGCCGGTCTACTGGATCGCGTTTGAGCAGTTCCACCTCAACTGGGACCTGAGTTGGCCCTGGCTCACGCTGGGGAACGGCTTTGCCGCGCTGCCCAGCTGGGTGCAGTGGTACGAGTACACCGGTTTCCTAGGCGGCTCGCTCTGGGTGTGGCTGGTGAACCTGCTGGTGTTTTTCGCCCTGGTTTCCCAAAAAAAGAGCTTAACGAAGTGGGTCGCGCCGGTGTTGGCCGTGGTGGTGCCCTTGGTGCTTTCTTTCTTTATCGGGAGCCGGTACCAGGAGAAGGGCGATCTGGCCGAGGTGGTAGTGGTGCAGCCCAACGTGGACCCGTACCGCGAGAAATTTGAGGGCGGCGAAGGCTACATTCCGTTTGAGCAGCAGCTGGCGCGCCTCATTACTCTGTCTGAGCAGCAGATCACGCCCAACACCAAGTTTGTACTCTGGCCCGAGACCTCCATCAGCAACGGCATTAACTGGGAAGAGAACTTTGCTATGAGTCCGGTGAGTTACACCCTGCGCGACTTTCTGAGCCGGCACCCCGGCGTGGAACTGGTGGCGGGCATTACCTCGGGCAAGGTGTACCAAGATTCTACCCAGAAGAGCGGCACGGCCCGTTTCCACCCCGAGGTGGGCTACTATGACGTGTTCAACGCCGGGCTCCACTTCAAACCCACCGGGCAGCATGAGTTCTACCATAAGTCAAAGCTGGTGCCTGGGGTGGAGAAAACCCCTTACCCGGCGGTGTTCAAGTTCCTGAAAGCGTTTGCCATTGACCTGGGCGGCATTGCTGGCAACATGGGCGTGCAGGAGACCCGGTCGGTCTTCGGGCATAGCCAGAACCCGCAGCTGTCGGGGGCGCCAGTGGTGTGCTATGAGTCTATTTATGGCGAGTACGTGAGCGAGTACATCCGCAACGGAGCCAACGCCATCTTCATCATCACCAATGATGCCTGGTGGAGCGATTCGCCGGGGCACAAGCAGCACCTGCAGTACGCCTCGTTGCGGGCCATTGAAACCAGACGGGCGGTGGCCCGTTCAGCCAATACGGGTATCTCGGCGTTTATAGACCAGAAAGGCGAAATCGTGCAGAGATCAGGCTGGTGGGTGCCGGCGGCCTTGCGGGGGCAGATCAGGTTTAACCAGGAGCAAACGTTCTACACCCGCCACGGCGAGTTTATTGGCCATGGTACCCAATGGCTGGCTTTGGGGCTGGTGGTGCTGGCCGTGGTGCTTGCGTTTACCCGCCGTTCGGCCAAAGTTTAATCTAACACGCATTCCGCTCCGGCGGATATACCAACTAACACTATGACAGACATAGCAGCCCTCCGCGACCAGGTGGTAGCGCTCACCAAAGAAGTAGGCCAGTTTATTCTGCAGGAGTTCACCAATTTTGACAGGTCCAGGCTGGAGCTCAAAGGCCTGAACAACCTGGTGTCTTACGTAGACAAAGAGGCCGAGGAGCGCCTGGTGGCCGGCCTGGAGAAGTTCCTGCCAGAGGCGGGCTTTATTACCGAGGAGGAGACCAAGTCTGAGCTGTCTGAGGAATTCAACTGGATCATTGACCCGCTGGACGGCACCACCAACTTCATCCACGGTTTGCCGGTGTTCTCGGTGAGCATTGCCCTGCAGCAGCGTGACGAGCTAGTCCTGGGCGTGGTCTATGACATTACCCGTGATGAGTGCTACCACGCCGTGAAAGGCGGCGGCGCCTACTGCAATGACCAGAAAATCTCGGTGTCTGGGGCGCCTACCCTGGGCGATTCGCTCATTGCCACCGGTTTCCCATACTACAGCTTTGACCTGATGCAGAAATACTTGCAGGTGATGGGTGCCTTTATGGAAAGCTGCCACGGCGTGCGCCGCCTGGGTTCTGCCGCTTTGGACCTGGCGTACGTGGCGGCCGGTAAGTTTGAGGGCTACTTTGAGTTCAACATCAACTCATATGACGTGGCGGGCGGCGCCATTCTGGTGCAGGAAGCCGGCGGCCAGGTCACCGATTTCAGGGGTGGCAAGAACTACGTGTTTGGGCGGGAAATCTGCGTGAGCAACAACCCCACCGTGCAGCAGGAAATGCTCAAACTCATTGAACCGTTCTGGAAGGAGTAGGCCCCTCCCGTTTAGGGCGTGTTTTCTCCAATCTGGTCTTAAAGCAGCTCTCCCAATGCTGTGCCTCTTGAAAGAGACATAGCATTGGGAGAGCTGCTTTTTTTAGCGTGGGGAAAAGTTATTGGGCCGCTACCGCGCCTTAGTCAAACAAATCGCTCAAGAAAGACCGCTTCTTCTGGTGCGGGTGTTTCTTGTGATAATCATTGCCGTACTCGCCGTAGCCGTACCGCTTGTAGTCAGATTCATAGTTCTCTTTCTTGGAGTAGTGGTCGGCGGAGCGCTCAATGATCTTCTCCAGTTCGCCCCGGTCAAGCCAGATGCCCCGGCAGTTGGGGCAGTAATCAATTTCAATTCCTTTCTTATCGCTCATCAGGAGCGTTTCATTGCAGGAGGGACATTTCATAGGAATGGTAGGTTAAAGGTTGCTAAGAAGATGGGATACGTGCGCTACGCCATGAGCGGAGTGTCTTCTCTAAAACGCGGCCTCCGGCAGATTAGTGTATGGTTAGCCGTTAAACCGCAGCCCACTGGCGCGGCTTCTGCCTGCCCCGCAGGTTAAGCAGCAGGAACAGTGATACTTGCCGTCACTAGTAGATATTTTTACTCGCGCGGGGAGTGACGTCAAAGGCGTTTCAGGGCTGTTTTTGCGGAAGTAGCCCTGAAACAGCACCGGCGCTCAGTCACTGAATCGGGCACGTAAATAAACTATTTGTACCTTTGCCGGCGTTAAGCCTTTGTTATGGTACAGGAAATCATCATTTTCATTGTGTTTGCCCTGGCGGCGGGCTACATGCTGCGGCAGGGGTATAAAAGCTTCTTTTCCAAAGAGACCGGTTGCGCCAAAGGCTGCGGCGGGGCCTGCTCCACCATTGACCTGGCCAAGATTCAGCGGGAAATGGAGGCAAAAAAAATATCGGTGAAATAACGCCGCCCCTTACTGAATGCACTCTAAAAGGCCACCCTGCCCGGGGTGGCCTTCTTTTTTGCCTATTTCCTGAAAATCAGGGCAGAAACAGCCCGGGCCCGGCTATAGGCCTGGCGATGCCCGAGCGGACCGGAAGAACGGTATATCTTTTTTATTGAATATAGGCGGCAACCCTGCCGTAGTTTTACGTATAGCCCACATACCAACCATTGATATTGAACACTTCTAACATATTTGGTTATGCAAGACAAAGAAGAACTGACCAGCCAGGTAAAGGTTGAGGCTAAACTTAGGAAAGAAGGCTATACAGAAGACTTTAGAGTGGCCGAGGATGAACGCCTCTGGAATTACAAGGGCGACAAGAGCTACGGCGTGGAAGAGGTGACCATTGTCAACTTCTACCGCTTTGAGGGCGAAACCAACCCCGATGACATGGCCATCCTGTACGCCCTGGAGTGCAGCGACGGCACCCGTGGCATCATCTCCAACTCCTACGGCCCCTACGCCGACCAGAACATTGACGCCTTCATGCGGAAGGTAGAGGACCTGGGCAAGAACATAGACAAGGCCAAGTAAGAACGGGCTTTACCCCGGTATAACAGAGCGGCCGAAGATTATTCTTCGGCCGCTTCTTTGTTTTCAGGACTGTCGTCTGCGGTTTCCTGGGGTTTTACCTTTAACTCAGTGGGGTGGCCATTCTGCGGAAGCCCGTCTTTCAGCTCAATAGATAAATCTCGGCCGCCCTTCACTCCAAAGTTGAGCGTGGTGATTGGGAACGGAATCTCCACCTTGTGGGCATCAAAGGCCTTCTTGATCTTGATGATGGCCTCGCTCTTGGCGTACACAAAATCGGTCTGGCGCTTATACTGGATCCAGTAGCGCACCAGAAAGTTGATGCTGCTGTCGCCAAACTCCTCGTACACCACCTCCACTTCCTTGCCGGTGATCATGTTGGGAATGTCTACCATGGCGGCCTTCACAATCTGCTGCACGCGCTCCAGGTCCTCGGCGTAAGAGACTCCCACCTTCAGGTCAATCCGCCGGATGCCGTAGTGCGTGAAGTTGGTCAGCGCCGACTCAAAGACCTTGCGGTTGGGCACTTTCACCAGCTCGCCGGTCTGCCTCCTGATGTCCACGGTGCGCAGGTTGATGCGCTCAATGGTGCCGAAATGGTCGTTGGTGTCAATGACGTCGCCCACCACAAAGGGCTTTCTAAAGGCGATAATCACCCCCGAGATGAAGTTGGCGGCAATGTCCTGGAAGGCAAAACCCAGGGCCAACCCAATGATACCGGCACCGGCCAGCAAGGTGGTCACCGTCTTGTCCAGTTTCAGGATGCTCAGGGTGAAGAAGATGCCCAGCGTAAGCGTTGCCACGTACACGGTGGTGCCCACCAGGTTATTGAGGGCGCTGCTGTGGGTGAACCTGATGAGGAGTTTGTCTGAGGTGCGGCGTATCAGCCGGGCGGCAAAAAACGTAACCACCAGCACCAGAAGCGCCAAAAAGAGGTTGGGCAGCATGAGCACAATCTGCTTCATCCAGATCTCAAGCTTGCGCCACAGGAGTTGAAAAGCTTCGTTTATTTCAGTCACGGGTATGCGGGTAGAGTAATACAGACATGACGTTCCAGGGGCCAGCCCCGGGCGCTAAATTCCTCATACGCAAGAGCGGGGAAACAAGCTACAGAAAGTGGCGAAAACCGCTTAGCCCCACACTTTGGTGCCCTCAGAGCAGTTTCGGCACATTTCTATCTGGCTGCGGCCTTTAAGCAAGGATCCCCTGAATTTCCTGTACGAGTCGCTTTTCCAGAGTTGCTTGAAGCTCTGCTGCTGCAGGTTGCCCAGCCGGTACTGGGCGTCTTTGTCAAAGCAGCAGGGCACCACCAGACCGTCCCAGGTGATCACGCAGGAGTGCCACATCTTCCAGCAGCCGTCAATGAGCTTGTTCTTGAGGGTATAGGTGCCGTTGGGCTGCGCCTGGTAGCGCGAGTAATAGTCTATGGTAGGGATGAGCGGCGACCCGTGTTCATAGTCATAGATCTGCGCGGTCTTGAACCAAACATCGTCCACACCTAGCTCCTTGGCTAGCTTCTTGGCGTCTTCAATCTGGTGCTCGTTGGGCCGCACCACTAGAAACTGGAAAATGAGGTACGGGGTTTGGGACTTGAGCTCGCGTTTGTACTTCACCAGCCGTTTGGTGCCTTCCAGCACTTTGTCCAGCTTGCCGCCCACGCGGTACTGCTTGTACACGTCTTGCGTGGTACCGTCTAAGGAGATAATGAGCCGGTCTAGGCCAGACGCCACGGTGCGACGGGCATTCTCCTCGGTAAGAAAGTGGGCGTTGGTGGAAGTGGCGGTGTAAATGCCCTTGCCGGAGGCGTATTTGACCATGTCCAGGAACGAGGGGTTCAGGTATGGCTCGCCCTGGAAGTAGAACAGTAGGTACAAGAGCCGGTCATGCAGCTGGTCTATGGTTTGCTTGAACAGGCCGTCTTCCAGCATGCCTGTGGGCCGGGTGAAGGACCGTAAGCCGCTGGGGCACTCGGGGCAGCGCAGGTTGCAGGAGGTGGTGGGTTCAAAGGAAATGCTCACGGGAGCGCCCCAGTGCACTGGTTTTTTGGTGAGGCGGGCCAGGGCGTAGCTGCCTACCACCTGCAGCGCGTTCCAGGCGCGGCGCGGGGTAAGCTTGGAAGCCAGATTCAATCCATCCTGAAGGGTGCCTCGGGTCAAGGTGCGGGGTTGCTATGTGAAAACAGGTGCCGCCTTGTACGGGCGGCACCTGCTTCTGTTTTAAACCTGTTTTCCCAAAAGTACGCAAAAAGCGCTACTTGCGGGCAGACTTATAATATTGGTCCACGGCGGCGGCAATGTCGCGGGCCCCCTCGGCGTGGCCGGGGCGGCGGGCATTGGTGCTGATGAGCGTGCCGTCTGGGGCAATCAGGAAATACGTGGGGAAGTTCTTCACGTCATAGTCCTGCAGGATCCTGGCCGAAAGGTCTGGGGCGTACAGCTGAGTGCCCGGCAGTTTCTTCTGGGCCGTATTAGCTTTCCAGGTATTGAAGTCCTCCCCCACCGATACCTGCAGCAACACAATGTCTTTGTCGGCCAGTTGCTGCGCGAAGTATTTGTAGGCCTGCTGGTCTACGGTACAGATGCCGCAGTGCGTGCGCCAGAAGCCTAGGTACACCATCTTGTTCTTGAACTGGCCCAGAGAAACGCTGTCGCCGTTGGCCGAAAGCAAGGTGAACGCCGGCGCCGTGCTGCCCAGCCCAATGCGGCGGTGCTGCTTGTATTGGGCGTTCACGAAAGCCACAAACGTGGGGTGCTTGGCTTCTTTCTGAAAATCTGCGTACATGGCGTCGGTATCGGGCACGTACCCAAACCGGATGGACTGGGACAGGATGCGGGCCAGCATCATGTCGCGGGCTGTACCCTGCAACTCTTGCTTGGCCATGCTGTACAGCGTAGGGTAATAGTCGCGGTCGGCCTGGCCGGGTTTTGCCTGCAGGGCCTTGAACTGGAAGTAGTTGTTCAGGAAATCAAGGTAGGCCTGGTTGCGCAGCGCGCCGGGGGCGTTCAGGTTCACCTGCTTCAGAAAATCATAGTAATTGGCCGAAAGCTGGGGCGGCAGATCGCCCACGCGCTTGCGCACCTCCACGTACGTGAGCCGGTCCAGGGCGTAGCTGAAGTCAATCTGCGCCTGCGCGTACTGCTTGAAGGCTTCTGAAACCTGGGCGTTTTTCAGAAATTTCTCCAGAAACTTGCGCTGGTCTTCGCGGCGCTCCTCCAGGAAAAGCAGAAACTCTTTCTCCCGCTTGTGGATGTTGTTGGGCAGGACCTGGTAATCTTCCTCTTCCTCAAACTTGCGCTCAAACTCCAGCAGGAAATTGTTCTCCTGCATGCCTTGTCCCTTCAGCTTGGCGCTGGTGACCATGTCCTCGGCGTCGGCGCGTACGTCCAGGCGGTTGCCGGGCTGCAGGTACAGCATGACCGACTCGGGCCCGTGCACTAACTCACCCAGCATGGCTTCGGGCAAGGGGGCGGTAAGGGTAAACTCCCCGTTCTGGTTAAGGGCCACCGTGTGCGACTCGCCGGAGTAAGAGGCCGGCACCGTGTACAACTCCAGCAGCACGCTGTCACTTACGGGGTTGTTGATTTTACCGGTAATGGTAACCGTTGCCTGCGCCTGGGCCAGGGTAACAGTGCCCAGGCAAAGCGCCACCGAAAGGGCCAGGGAAGACAATAACCTTTTAGAATAACGGAGCATTGCAGATAATTAGAAGGATGAACTATTCTGATAGTAATGGCTAGTGAACGCCCAGCCTTATCAGAATAGTTCAAATATAGCCCAACTACCCAAATAAACTACTAAATACCTCCTCAAGGCGGCTGGCCGCGTGAATTCTGATGTTGAACCGGTCCAGGTCTACTCCTTTTTTGTTATATTTTGAGATGTAGATGTCCTGAAAACCCAATTTTTCGGCCTCAGAGATGCGTTGCTCAATGCGATGTACGGCCCGTACCTCGCCCCCCAAACCAACCTCAGCGGCAAAGCAGGTGGTGTGCGGAATAGCCACATCTTCAAACGAGGAAAGCAGGGCAGCGCAAATGGCTAAATCCAAGGCGGGATCTTCCACTTTGAGGCCACCGGCAATGTTCAGGAACACATCCTGAGTGCCTAATTTAAAGCCGCCGCGCTTCTCTAACACGGCCAGGAGCATGTTCAGGCGCTTTACGTCAAAGCCGGTGGCAGTGCGTTGCGGCGTACCGTAGGTAGCGGGGCTCACCAGGCTTTGCACCTCAATGAGCAGAGGCCGGTTGCCTTCCATGGTGCCTCCAATGGTGATGCCGCTGAACGACTCCTCGCGCTGCGAGATCAGGATCTCAGACGGGTTGCTCACTTCTCTGAGGCCGGTGCCCAACATCTCGTAAATGCCCAGTTCAGACGTGCTCCCGAAACGGTTTTTAGTGGTGCGCAGAATGCGGTACGTCATGTGGCGGTCGCCTTCAAACTGTAGCACGGTGTCTACCATGTGCTCCAGAATCTTAGGCCCGGCCAGGTTACCTTCTTTGGTGATGTGCCCGATGAGAAACACCGGCGTGCCGCTCTCCTTCGCGAATTTGAGCAGCTCGGCGGTACATTCCCGCACCTGCGCCACGCTGCCTGCGCCGCTCTCAATAAAGGAAGAATGCAGCGTCTGGATGGAGTCAATGATCAGGACATCGGGCTGAAGCTGTTCAATCTGCTTGAAGATGTTCTGGGTGCCCGTCTCGGTGAGGATGAAGCAGTTGGGGTGCTGGGTGCCCAGGCGCTCGGCGCGCATCTTAATCTGCTGTTCGCTTTCCTCGCCGGAGATGTAGAGCACGCGCTGGCTGCGCAGACTCAGGGCAATCTGCAACATGAGCGTGGACTTCCCTATACCGGGTTCGCCCCCGATGAGCACCATGGAACCGGGCACAATGCCGCCGCCCAGCACACGGTTCAGTTCGGCGTCCTCGGTGATGATACGGGCCTGTTCAGAATAGGTGATCTCGCCAATGGGTTTGGGCTTGCTGGCCACCTGCTGGCTGCTGGTGCCTACTTTCCAGGCGGTGGTGGGCGTTACGTCCTCCCTGGCCACCACTTCCTCCACGTATGTGTTCCACTCGCCGCAGGCCGGGCAGCGGCCTATCCATTTAGCCGACTGCGCACCGCAGTTCTGGCAGAAATATGCTGTTTTGATTTTAGCCATAAAGATGATTGTTCCGCGCCGCGAAATAAGGTGAAGTTAAGGATTAAGCGGCAACTAACTAGGTACAGAGATAACAACTTCTTCCGTATAAATACTCCGTTTTGTCCTGTTTTTCTCAAAATACCCTGAAAACAACCCAATTGACTTTTCCTAAGTGTAGCCGTTGAGGCTTCTTTTTCGTTCATAGGTTTTGGGCTAACTCTAAGACCATGAAGAACATAAAGATTCCATTCGCATATCTCGTATTAGTGCTACTTGTCACGATTGCCGGGTTTGGCTGCCAGACTGCAGCTCCGGTTGGCACAGATACTTCGGCCAACGCCGCCGCCGATGCCAGAGCTCAGAACAGCCTGGCTCCCACCCGGGTAGACCTCAGAGGAACCATCACCCGGCGAGTGTATGACCGGGGCCAGGTGACCATTGAAGTAGAAGGCTACGGTACCGATACCCGATTTTCCCGTTATAACCGGGGCTACGTGTTGGTAACGCCCGTTACCCAGATTGTGGGGCTGAACGGAGGCTCCATTAGTCTGAGCGAGCTCTATGAAGGACAGAACGTAGCCATTCTGATGCGCGGCGGCGGACGCGGAAACTTTGTGGGCCTGGGCGTTGCCCGGAAGATGTGGATTGAGCCGAGGTACTGATTCTGAGCTGGTTTTCGTAAATTGCCGCCAAATTGGTTTTTCTTCTGCTCTCTGTATGTGTAGCTCTTTCTTTCGTTCTGCCCTGTTGCTTTGTGGGCTGTTTTTTATGTGCTCTTTGGTTTGTGTGGCGCAGGCCGGAAAACCCATCAAAATTGCCGATCTGGAGATTCAGGTGGCCGGTACCAAGCAGCCAGCCACCCAGTACCAGTACGCTTTTCAGGCCGGCGATGTGATTGTACTGGACCTGGAGAACAAAACCAAGACCAACTACAAGGTAACCGTGCAGGAGTATTTCTCTAAATCGCCGCTGTATAGCATAGAGGAAACCAGGAAACTGAACAATTTGCGCCTCACGGTGCCGCAGAAATCGGTGTACACCATCACGCTGCAGAGTCTGTCTGAGACCAGCACCAGGAGCCATTTCACCCTCACCCGCATCCCCGGCACTGAGGCCACCCAGAATTTCAATACGCTGGTGGCCTGGCGCACCGTGCAAGACACCACCTGGACCACCACCACCGAGAAAGTACTGGTGAAAAACGATCTTAAATCTGAGACGGTAGTGGACAAGACGTTTCAGCTGGCTTCCCTCACAAACATCACCCGCAACAACCGCAGCACCGAGCGCTTTAAGCTGCCCGCCGGTACCAAGCACTGGGTATACTGGGTTGGGGTGGGGCAGGAATCTGTCCAGTCTTTGCAGGAAACCGGTAAGACCTTGGCCAAAGGTGCCACAGCCCTGCTGACCGGGGGCAACCCCTTGGTGGCGTTCGGGCTGGGATTGCTGCCGCAGTTGCCGCAGGTGAAATCCAGCGGGTACATCAGCTATTACCTGTTCAACAAGAACAACGCCTACCTGTTCACCGAGGATGAGGACGGCTGGAAGCCTTACGGTGTAGCCAAAGGCAAAGACGTGCTCTCAGATTACGGCAAAGTGCTGGCCAGCCAGACGCCTAAAACCGAGGACGGGTACCTGTATCTGGGCTTTGAGAACCCTAGCACCATCACTGGCCTGGATCTGACCCTGAAAGTGGTAGCTTTTATAGACAACCCCGTGTACCAGACCCGCACCGTGCGCAAACCGGC
The DNA here is from genome assembly GCF_016924645.1 of Rufibacter psychrotolerans. Classification (GTDB taxonomy): domain Bacteria; phylum Bacteroidota; class Bacteroidia; order Cytophagales; family Hymenobacteraceae; genus Nibribacter; species Nibribacter psychrotolerans. Next base: position 133,833 of record NZ_JAFFJV010000005.1, read on the forward strand.
CAAGATCACCACGCGCCGGGAGCCTATCCTGGCGGCGGAATGAGTCCGGTTTAAGGTCATATTTTCAGAAACAGGCCAAAAACAGAATCGGTATCTTTGCAGGAGCTTCGGTTTAAGCCGGGCACCACGTGTATGAGCCTAGAACTTCCCGCTTCTTTCCAGACCCGCATGCAGAACCAACTAGGGGAGGCTTTCCCGGCCTTTGCCGAGGCATTGGACCAGCCCTCGCCCACCAGCATCAGGGTGAACAAAGCCAAGCTGCCAGTGCCTGCCGGTTTGCCGCCGGTGCCCTGGACCGAGACCGGGTTCTACCTGGCCTCACGCCCCAGCTTCACCCTGGACCCGCTGTTCCACGGCGGCGCTTACTACGTGCAGGAGGCCAGCTCCATGTTTCTGGAGCAGGCCCTGAAGCAAAGCGTTGACCTAACCCAGCCCTTGGCCGTGCTGGACCTATGCGGCGCGCCCGGCGGAAAATCCACGCACATCGCCTCGCTTATTTCTCCAGATAGTTTGTTGGTGGCCAACGAAGTCATCAAACCCCGGGCGAATATCCTGGCCGAGAACCTGCAGAAATGGGGCAGCGGCAACGTGATCGTGACCAACAATGACCCCAGCCACATTGGCCAACTCACGGGTTTCTTCGACGTGATGGTAGTGGACGCACCCTGCTCCGGCGAAGGCATGTTCCGCAAAGATCCTGATGCCATCAACGAGTGGTCAGAAGCCAACGTGAAGCTCTGCTCTGAGCGCCAGCGCCGTATTCTGATGGACGTGTGGGATGCCCTCAAGCCCGGCGGTGTTCTGATTTATAGTACCTGTACCTACAACCAGGAAGAAAACGAAGAGAACCTGGCCTGGCTGGCCCGCCAGCAAGACGCTGAAACCATCCCGCTGCAACTCCTCCCTGATTGGGGCGTGACCGCCACCGAACTGGAAGGCATGCACGGCTACCGCTTCTACCCGCACCGCACCCAGGGCGAAGGCTTCTTCCTGGCGGCCGTCCGCAAAACCGAAGGCGAGGAAGCCCGGCCTTACCGCAAGAGCAAGCGGCCATTCCTGGTGAGCGCCTCTAAGCAGGAAAAGGGTTTGGTGCAGGATTGGTTAAAAGAGTCCCAAAACTGGGAGATTGTGAAGCACAAAGATACCCTGCGGGCACTTCCCAAAGCTTGGATGCTGGAACTGGAGCAACTATACGAAAATCTGCGCGTGGTCTACGGCGGCATAGAGGTGGCCGAGGTCATGAAGAACAACGCCAAGCCGCTGCCGGCCCTGGCGCTTTCCCAGCATTTGTCCCCAGACGCTTTCCCGCATGCAGAGGTAGACTTGGCCACCGCCCTCAAGTTCCTGCACCGCGAAGATGTGGTCCTGGAGAATTCCGCCAACGGCTGGGTGCTGGTGCAGTTCAACGGCGTGGGCCTGGGTTGGGGCAAAAAGCTCCAGAACCGCGTCAACAACCATTACCCCAAAGAATGGCGCATAAGAATGAGCCTGGATGAAGCTTTGCAGCCCCAGAACCTGGCAGGGCTGTTTACCTTAGGACGCGTTTGATGCCATGTAGTGGCAGCTTACACAGTTAGACTGCTTCTGCTAACCCCTCCGTTGGCGTGAGTTTGCAACTCATGCCTGAAGACGTTTCCGCTGGCGCGAACGCTCCAGACTCGTGCCTACAGATGCCAGATAGTCTCCTGATTATCCTCGCTGCACCGCAGCGATTCTACGCATTGCTGAGGAACCATAGTCAAACTACAGCACGGTAATTATTCCCGTTTTATGCTATGAAGCTACCTGAGAAAGGCGCGGAAGTAACTTCCGCGCCATAGGGCAACACAAAAGATAGTTCCGGCGAGTCAGGAGCGTTCGCACCATCCCTAATCACGAGATCAGAGTCTCGCGCCAGCGGTTCTCTAAATTATTCCAAGAGTAATCCTGGGTTCAGGAACCCCATGCGCTACTATCCGCTACTATGGCGCGGAAGTAACTTCCGTGCCTTTCCCCTTAACACAAGGTATGGAAGTAACTTCCGCGCCATCATGAACATCAAAATGTTGCGGAGCAGTTTACTTCATTTCGCGGTTAGCTTATAAAAATTGAAAATGGTGTTTTGGAGCCGATTTCCAGAAATCAGTTCCGAAACACCATTTTTCCTCTAAGCGCTAAAACCTAAGGTCTTGCTACGTGATACTTGCTACGTGCTACCTCCCTACTCCACGTACAGCACCAGGCCTTTCAGGTACTCCCCTTCCGGGTGGAAGATGCTCACCGGGTGGTCGGCGGGTTGGGAGAGGTGGTGCATCACTTTCACGTTACGACCAGCTTCAATAGCCGCTGCCATAACCGTGCTCTGGAAGAGGTATTTGTCTACTACGCCGGAGCAGGAGAAGGTGAACAGGATGCCGCCCGGCTTTATTTTCTGGATGGCCTCGGCGTTCAGGCGCTTGTAGCCCATGAGCGCGTTGTGGCGCACTTTCTGGCTTTTGGCGAAGGCCGGCGGGTCCAGGATGATCAGGTCGTACAGGCCTTCTTTTCCTTTCAGGAACTCAAAAGTATCTACGGCATAGGCTTCGTGGCGGTCCTGACCCTGGTTCAGCTCGGCGTTCTGGTTTGTGAGGTCAATGGCTTTTTTGGAGACATCCACGGAGTGAACAGCCTTAGCCCCGGCGTTGAGCGCGTAAATGGAGAAACCGCCGGTATAGCAGAAGGTGTTCAGCACGGTTTTGCCGGGAGCGTAGTGCGCCAGCAGATCACGATTCTCACGCTGGTCAATGAAGAAGCCGGTTTTCTGGCCCGTCACCCAATCCACCAGAAACTTGTTGCCGTTCTCGGTGACCACGTGCGGTACCGGCGTGTCGCCGAACAGGTACCCGTTCTGGCCCTGCACCGGACCTTTGGCGGGCAGCGTCTCGGCCGATTTATCGTACACGGCGGTCAGTTTTCCGTCATACACCTCCATCAAAGCCTGCGCAATGTGCTGTCGCACGTGGAACATGCCCACATTGTGCGCCTGCAGCACGGCGGTGTTGCCGTAGATGTCTATGATCATGCCGGGCAGTTGGTCGCCCTCGGCGAAGATAAGGCGATAGACATCGGTATTGGGGTTGTCCAGGAAGCCTTGCTGGCGGCGGTACTCCACGGCTTTCTGCACGCGGCTTCGCCAGAAATCATAGTTGGGCTCTACTTCTTCAAAGGAAAAAATCCGCACGGCAATGGAGCCGGGTTGGTAATGGCCGGTGCCCAGGAACTCGCGGCGGTTAGAGTATACCGCCACTATATCGCCTTCCTGCACCTCGCCCTCAATCTTCTTGATGGCCCCTGAGAAAACCCACGGGTGGAAGCGTTTGAGCGAGATTTCTTTGCCGGCGTGCAGTATAACGGAAGGAAGTGTTGTCATAATCCAGAAGGTACGCGGTAGAAGTAGCGTACGTTTTTGCGTTGTTTCTGCAAAATTCGGGAAAAAATCCGGGTTTGCGGCGGGAGATGGAACGGTTCTTCGTAAACTCGCTCTGGATGAGTCTTGCAACGCTCATTCGCACATTCACTCCCTCACTCATTAAAATTGGAAGATACCCGACTGCCCATTGTTGACCTGCACTGCGACCTGACCGGCTACCTGGCCTGGATACCTGGTTCCACCCCCATGGATGTGGACATCATAGGCTGTGCCATTCCACACTTGCAGGCCGGCCGGGTGCGGCTGCAGACCATGGCCTTCTTCACGCCCACCGAGCCGGGCAGCGCTGCCTTTACCTTAAAACAAGCCCAACTTTTCAGGGAGAACCTGCTGCAGAACCAGGATGTGTTTACACTGGTGCGCCCCAGGGAACTGGCAGCCCAGGTGCTCCACGCGGACCGGGTAGCCCTGGTGGCGGCCATTGAGAACGCCTCGGGGTTGTGCGAGGAAGATGAACCGCTGGGCCTGGCTTTTACCCGGCTGGAGCAGATCATCCAACTGGCCGGTCCGTTGCTGTACATCAGCTTTACCCACGTAGATGAGAACCGCTTCTCCGGTGGAAACTTCACCCCCGGCATCGGCCTGAAGTCAGATGGAGAAGAACTGCTCCGATACCTAAGCGGCAAGCGCATTGCCGTGGACTTGGCCCATACCTCAGACGCCGCTGCCTATGATCTGCTGAACTTCATTGACAAACACGGGCTGGACATACCCATCATCGCCAGCCATTCTAATTTCTGGGTGGTACATAATGAGGCCCGCAACCTGCCGCCGGAATTGGTGCAGGAAGTGGTGCGTCGCCAGGGACTGATAGGCATTAATTTCCTGAAGAAGTTTGTGCACCCAACCCGGCCCGAGGTGCTGCTGGAGCACATCCGCCATGGCTTTGAGCACGCCCCGCAAGCTCTCTGTTTCGGGACCGATTTTTTCCAGGAGTCCGGCATCATGGAAGGTGGCGAATCTTATTTCCATCCGCAGCACCGCAATGCAGCGCAGTATCAAACCATTCTAGAGACCTTGAAAGAACAGTTCTCGGCAGAGCAGCTGTCGGCACTCAGTTACGGAAACGCGGTGCACTTCATGGAAAGGCTGTGGGGCGAAGGTTGAGGTTATGGGAGTCGTTTTGGGCTTGTTTTACGGGAAATAGCCCGGAAACAAAAATAAGGTGAATAGGTGCCAGAGTTCTGCCGGAAACTTTGTAGGTTACCTGCAGAACCAATCCCTACGGCCCTGCCTACCCTTTTTTAATCGCTCTTCCCCCCACCCGTATGTCTGTTACGCCTACGTTACGTTTTGCCCTCTTTTCCCTTGGCTTGTTCCTGATGTGCGCCTTCGGGCCGAAGCAATGGCTGCAGGATGGGGTGCTGCAGAAAATCATCGCGCAGCTCCAGCAATTCGGCAAGAGTTATCCGCAGGAGAAAGTCTACCTGCACCTGGACAAGCCGTACTACGCCGCCGGCGAGGATGTGTGGTTCAAGGCCTACCTGGTAGACGCGGCCACCCATGCGCCCAGTCCCATCAGCAAGGTGCTGTACGTAGATCTGGTAACACCAGAAGATTCTATTTACCGGCGCGTGGTCGTGAACATGGAGAACGGCATGGGTCGGGGTGACCTGGCGCTGGAAGACACCATTCCCGAAGGGCAGTACCGCCTGCGGGCCTACACCAGCTGGATGCAGAACTTTGACGAGGCCTACTTCTTCCACCAGAACGTGCGGGTGTTCAACCCCAGGCTGGCGGACCTGGTGCCCTCCGTTCATTTTAGTTTCAAGCGGTACGGCGCGGGAGACTCGGTGTGGGCCGATGTGGCTTTGCGGAACCTCAAGGAAGAACCGCTGGCGCAGTGGCCCGTCGCGTTCCATACCCGCATGGGCAAGAAAATTTCGGCGAGGCGCAAAGCAATCACCAGCAAGGAAGGAAAGGCGCGCTATGCGTTCTTTCTGCCAACCGGCGAGGCCCGGCAACCGGCCCAGCTTTGGCTGAGCCTTAAAGAAGGCAAAACAGAGATGCAGCGGCACTTCCAGATTCCGCAGGCCAGCGAGCAGGTGGAGTTGGAGTTCTTCCCCGAGGGCGGCGAGCTGGTCCAGAACATGTGGAGCGTGGTGGGCTTCAAGGCGGTAGACGCCAACGGGCTGGGCAAAGACGTGCAGGGCCATGTGGTGGACGACACCGGCCGGAAAGTAGCGGATTTCAAAAGCTTGAAGTTTGGGATGGGGCGGTTTGGGTTTCTGCCACAGCCGGGCAAACGCTACGTGGCCCTGCTCCAAAACCCTAACGGCTCCCAGACCCAATACCCGCTACCCGCCGCTCGGGCCAAAGGCGTGGTTATGCGCGTAGACAACAGCAAGCCAGACGCGGTGCAGATAAGGGCTTACCTGGTGGGCTACGCCGGCGCCGAAGACCGGCCGGCCTCCCTCAGCATGGTGGCGCAGAGCCGGGGAACCGTTTACTTCACGGGGCATACCGCCGCCGCCAAAGACCTGATCCAGATGAGCGTGCCGCGGCATAAATTGCCCACGGGCGTGGTGCAGTTTACGCTTTTCTCCCACACCGGTGATCCCCTGGCCGAACGGCTGGTCTTCGTGAACCGCCAGGACCAGTTGCAGCTCACGCTCACGCCAGACAAGCCCAGCTACAAGCCCCGCGAGAAAGTAACCATGCACCTGCAGGCCCACAACGCGGAGGGCACTCCAGTCTCGGGGCACTTCTCCGTGGCCGTCACCGATGCCCGGAAAGTTACCCCAGAGCCGTACGCCCCCTCTATTCTGTCTACCCTGTTGCTTACCTCAGACCTGCGCGGCCACATTGAGCAACCGGGCTATTACTTCTCGCCGGAACCGGAAGCCCCCGAGGCCCTGGACAACCTCATGCTCACCCAGGGCTGGCGCCGGTTTGTGTGGAAAGACCTGCTGCAGGAGAAACCGCTGGCCTTGCCTTTTCCCGTGGAACGTGGTATGGCGGTAACGGGCACGGTGCAGAGGCCGTCCGGCAAGCCTGAAGCCAACGCCATTGTGACCCTGATCAGCCTGCGCGCGCCGGGCATGCTGCTCCTTGACACCACCGATGCCCAGGGAAGGTTCGCGTTTGGCCTGGCCACGTTAGATGACAGCGCCCATGTGGTCGTGCAAGCCCGCACCGCCAAGGGCAAAGACTGGCTGGAGGTACTCCTGGACAAGGGCGTGCCCGTTCCGCCGGTCTCCCGGCAAGCTCCTGCCCACGTGCCGCCCGCCCTGCTCTCGCAAAGCACCTGGGCCTACCTCAGAAACAACCGGGAGCAGTTGCGGCTGGATCAACTGGCCGGGAAAAGCGTTTTGCTGAGTTCTGTGGAAATCAGGGCCAAAAAGATACGGACAGAAGAACAGGAGCTGCGCCAAGGCCAACTCTACCAGGAGCCCGACCACAGCCTCAAGGCTTCAACCCTGCCGCCCGCCATGGATCTTATTTCAGCGCTGCAGGGGCGGGTTGCGGGCGTAATGGTGGTAGGTGGCCAGGTCTCCATGCGCGGCAGCGGGCCCCCGCTTTACCTGCTAGACGGCATGCCCGTGGAAGTGGAGCTCATTAAAGGCATTTCCCTGACTGAGGTGGAAGCCATTGACATCATTAAGCCGGGGCCTATGGCTACCATCTTCGGCTCACGCGGTAACGGCGGGGTTATCTCGGTCATCTTGAAAAGGGGCGGCACCAGTGCTCCCGCTTCTACGCGCTACCGCGGAATTGCCGCCTACCGGGGCGTCAGGCTGCAGAGGGCCCGGGAATTCTATATGCCGCAGCACCAACGGGCCGCAGAGGCAGAGTTGCCAGACCTGCGCACCACCCTGTACTGGAGCCCCATCGTTACCACAGATGCCCGGGGGCAGGCCTCGTTCTCGTTTTACTGCGCAGACCCGCAGACCACCTACCAGGCCGTGGTGGAAGGCCTCACCGCCCAGGGGCAGTTGGGCCGGGCCACCACCCAGCTGCAGGTACGGTAAGGCAGGGGGCAACTTTTTCGGTTTACGGGCTGTTTTCCCAGAAACAAGGCAAAAACACAGGTCAGCAAATGAGCCGGAATTTCGTATCTTTGCCCCCTGAATTAAGTAACGCAGAAGATGTTAGATAAACTGGAAGCAATCAAGGAACGGTTTGAGGAAGTAAGCCAGCAGCTCATCCAACCAGATGTGGCCAGCGACATGAAGCGATTCAAGACGCTGAACAAGGAGTACAAAGACCTGGAGAAGATTGTAGCCGAATACGAGCGCTATAAATTGTTGCTCAGCAACATTGAACATACCAAGCAGGTGATCGCCACGGAAAAAGACGAGGATTTCCGGGAGATGGCCAAGGAGGAACTGGACGAGCTCCTGCCGCAGCGCGACCAGATGGAGGAAACCATCAAGGAAATGCTCATCCCCAAAGATCCAGATGACAGCAAAGACATCATCATGGAGATCAGGGCGGGCGCCGGTGGCGATGAGGCCTCCCTCTTTGCCGGTGACTTGTTCAGAATGTACAGCCGCTTCGCTGAGAAGCAAGGCTGGAAGATGGAGCTCATTGACGCCATGGAAGGAACCGCCGGGGGCTACAAAGAGATCATTGTGGGCATCAAAGGCGAAGACGTGTACGGCAAGCTCAAGTTTGAGTCTGGGGTGCACCGCGTACAGCGCGTGCCGGCCACCGAAACGCAGGGCCGTATCCATACCTCGGTAGCCTCGGTGGTGGTGCTGCCCGAAGTAGAGGAGCTGGACATTGAGATCAACATGAACGACATCCGGAAAGACCTCTTCATGTCCTCAGGACCGGGCGGGCAGTCGGTGAACACCACGTATTCTGCCGTGCGCCTTACCCACATCCCCACCGGTATTGTGGCGCAGTGCCAGGACCAGAAATCGCAGCTCAAGAACTTTGACAAGGCCCTGGCGGTGTTGCGCTCGCGTCTGTACGAGATTGAGCTGGCCAAGAAGAACGAGGCTGAAGGTGCCCAGCGCAAGAGCATGGTGGGCAGCGGCGACCGCTCAGACAAGATCAGAACCTACAACTATCCGCAGGGCCGCGTAACCGATCACCGCATCGGGCTTACCGTGTACAACCTGCCCACCGTTATGGAAGGCAACATTGACGAGTTTGTAGAGCAACTACGCATTGCCGAAAACGCCGAGCGCCTGAAAGAAGGAGTACAGGCGTAAGTTCAGCCTAAAAACGAAAAGCGCGACCTGTGATGGGTGGCGCTTTTTTTATTCTGTTTATCTTAGTTATTGCCAACAGTAACGCTCCAGGTGGGCGGTATATATCTTTACAGACGAGTAGATGATTAAGCGGCACTTTTCCTTTGCTTCCCTGAACGCTTTCCTGCAAAGCCTGGCTTTGGCCTGCCTGGTGGGCTGGTGGTTGAGTGCGTGCACGCCGCGCGACGAGGAGATTACCCCAGACGGCAGCGCCCTGCTGCGGTTTGAGGCAGACACCGTCTTGTTTGATACCGTCTTCACGGAGGTGGGCAGCATTACCAAGCGCCTCAAAGTCTACAACCCCCACAAGAACGCCGTTCGCATCTCAGAGATAAAGGTGGCCGGCTTGGGAGCTTCGCCTTTTGAGGTGGTGGTCAACGGGCTGGCGGGGCCGCAGGTGCAGGACGTGGAGCTGCGGGGCAAAGACAGCCTGCTGGTGCTGGTGAAAGCCACCATTAACCCTACGGCGGCTGAGCAGCCTTTCCTGGTGAACGACTCGCTCCTGTTCCTGACCAACGGAAACCAGCAGAAGGTGAAACTGGTGGCCTACGGACAGAACGCTCGCTACTACCAGCGCCAGTACACCACCGCCTCCGGCGAAGTCTGGACGGCGGCCAAGGCGCACGTAATCTATGACTCGGTTACGGTGCCAGCGGGGCAAACGCTTACCATCCAGAAAGGGAGCCAGGTGCACCTGCACGGCAAGGCCAAGATCAAGGTGTTGGGCACGTTGCGGGTAGAAGGGGAACATGAGAAGCGGGTGGTCTTTCAGCAAGTGCGCCGTGAAGAACAATACCGCAATGCGCCGGGGCAGTGGCAGGGCTTGGAGTTTGTGGCCACTGGGCAAGGGCAGATCAGCTACGCCGAAATCAAGAATGCCGTAAACGGGGTGTACCTCAAAGCCCAGGGCGATGCCGTACCAGAGGTAACCTTGCGCAATACCCTGGTGAAAAACATGCTGCACGCCGGGGTGTTGAGCCATGGCGGCCAGGTGCACCTCCAGAACAGCATCATTACCAACTGCGCCGAGTACGCCCTGGCGGGGCTGGGTGGCGGCCGGTACCAGGTGGTGTTCAGCACCCTGGCCAATTTCGCCTATGACTTTATCCGGTTCACGCCCTCCTTTGTGTTTGAGGAGCGGTACGAGGTAGAGGGCAAGCTCATCCGGCAGGGCAATTACCAGGTAGACATCCTGAACAGCATTTTGTGGGGGCGGCAAGAGGAAGAGCTACGGTTTGGGGCCATGACCGGCACCTCCGGCAGAACCATCCGTAACTCCTTCCTGAAAACCCAGGCCTACCGGGCCGAGTTTGGGCAGAACGGCAACCAGCTCAACGTAGATCCGCAGTTCCGCGACGCCCCTAAGTTTGACTTCCAGCTCATCAAGCTCTCGCCGGCCAACGCGGCGGGCGTGCCGGTGCCCGGCATTACCGCCGATTACGAGAACAAACCCCGTGACGCGCAGAAGCCCGATGCCGGCGCCATGGAGGTAGACTATTAATCTTTTGCGTGCCTATGAAATGGTTTCAGAAATCTTTGCGGCTGCCGGCCGTAAAACGGGGTTTTCACCTCATCACTGATCTGGTAGAGTCTCAGTTGCCCGAGTTGGAGGAAATAGAGGTGGGCCTGGCGCATATCTTCATCCAGCACACCTCGGCCAGCCTGTCCATCAACGAGAACGCCGACCCCACCGTGCGGCATGACTTTGAGCAACATTTCAACCGCATGGTGCCCGAGAACGCGCCCTATTACCGCCACACCCTGGAAGGCGCAGATGACATGCCCGCCCACCTCAAGGCGGCGCTGCTGGGCACCTCTGTCACGGTTCCTGTCACCAACGGGCGGTTTAACCTGGGCACCTGGCAAGGCATTTACCTCTGCGAACACCGAAACCACGGCGGCAAGCGCACCGTGGTGGTCACCTTGCAGGGCAAATAATTTCACAATTACTGTACGCTAGAAAGCCGGTTTGGGGCCGTTTTCTTGAAAACAGCCCCAAACCGGCTTTCGGGTTTCAGGTAAGATTAGGATGCCTAATGGTTGAACCGCAGCCCCACCGAAAGGTCTATCCTGGATAGGTTCTCGTAGTTCTCCTGGTCCAGCTTCACGGTGCGGGTAGAGGTGCCGGAGCTTACCTCGTACTCGCGCAGGGTGCCCGTTACCATTGACAGCTGAAAGCCCAGCGACAGTTTCTTGGCAATGCGCACGTCGTACCCCAAATCGCCGGACAAGCCCACGGTGCTGCCTTTAATGGTGAAGCGGTCATTCACCTGCACCACCTCATCGGTGTAGCCCAGGTAGCCCAGGCCCAGGTTAGCGAAGAAGCCGTTCAGCTTGTTGGCGCTCAGCATTCTGGAACTGAAGTATGGGCCTACAAACGTCACGCTGATCTTGTCGCTCATCTTGCCGTGGATGATGGTGCCCCCAGATGACACCGCCGATACATCGTTTATCTCGTTCGATGCCCGGTAGGTGCTGTACCGCAGGCCCGCCCCCATCTGCTCAGAGAAGTAGTAGGCTGCATCGGCGCTTATATTATAGCCTTTCTTCAACCCTTCAATGTATTCCTTGAAATCGGCGGGCACGCCGTCATTGACGCTGGCCAGGCGGTAGCTCCAGCCGCCGCTCACGCCCAACCGCAGGCGCGGAAACATCTGGAGGTCCTCCTGGTATTTGTAGTCCTCGGGTAGGGCGCTGGTGGCGTAGAAATTATGCTGGTAATTCTTGATCAGGTGACGGGAAAGCAGCGTCTTGCGCACCTCGCCTTTGTGCACGAAGGTAAAGTACACCCGGTCTCTGGCCACTTTGCTGATCTTGCAGTTGAGGGAGTCGCCCTCCTGGGTGACAATCAGGTCCTGGGCCTGCAGGAAGTGGGCGGTAACGGTAAGGAATAGAAGGAGTAAAAGTTTTTTCATTTTTTCTTAGCGGCTTTTTCTTTGATGGATTGCAGTTCAAGGCTGCCGGTGCTTTTGTCTACCACGGTAATCTGCGGATGGCCCACAAAGGCTCCCATGCTCAGGCCGCAGCGCACGTAATACTCTTTGCCCAGCTCTATCTTAATGGGTTCCTCCACCTTTCTCTCGGTCCTGGCCCACAGTGTATTCAGGCCGTCTTTCTTCACTTTGATGGTCTGCTTCCAGTTGTTCTTCACGCGGCAGAGCAGCGAGTCGCCCAGGAAAAGGTCATAGTTCACCAAGGGGCCCATTCCGCTGGCGCGGTACACGTGCAGCAGCGCATAGTCTGCGTCTGGGATGCTGTTGTCCTCCGGAGCGGACGCGGTACTCACCAGCGCCTCGTCAAAGTTGCTTACCCGCAGAATCTTGGCGGTAATGCGGTGGCAGGAGCTGGTCATGAGGTTGGGCTGCAGGTGTTCCACCAGTTTAAGGGCGTTGCCGCCGGCCTGGCGGGCTTCAGCCTTGGCTTTCTCCAGCACCTGCTCCAGGCCGCAGTTCACGGAGAAGCCGGTGTCAGTGATCTTAACCAGGCCCACCTCTTCGGCACTGGCCGGGTAGGCATCCTGCAGGCCGTAGACCCGCACGTCTTCGCGGTAGTCAAGGGGAGAATAGGAAGAGGAAAGTTTGGTGGAAACTTTTGGGGCACACGCTGCCAGTACCAGGCCGAGCAGCAAGAGGCGGAGGTTTTTCATGAAAGCAGAATAGTATAAAGGGTAGTTAAGAAAGGGGGAAACGAAGATAAGGGTTTCCCGCCATACCCTCCTAGCGAAGAGCAGGCCCAGCCCAAAATTTTCCTGCTAAAGCCGCCGCTGCGGGCTTATCTGGTATACCCTGCCCGCGGAAAGCACACCGTGAACGTGCTGCCCTGGCCCAGAGTGCTTTCTACCTGAATGGTGCCGCCCAGCGCTTTTACCTGCACATGGGTAAGGTAAAGCCCCAGGCCCTTAGACTGCTCAGTTTTATGGAATACCTTGTACAGCCCAAACAGATTCTGGCCTATTTTCTCCAGATCCATGCCTAACCCATTGTCTGAGACAGAGAGGCAGAGGGAGTCTGGCGTGCTCCAGCTCTTCACCAACACTTTGGGCTGGCGGTCTGGGGCGCGGTACTTGAGGGCGTTGGAGATAAAGTTGTGCAGAATGCTCTCCAGGTACAGCTTGGGCATGTACAGGGTGCTTACCTCCAGGTGGGTGTTGAGCTCCGCCTGGGTTTGGGCAATCACCGCAGCTAGGTTCTGCTTTTCCTTGGCAATCAGTTCGGTCAGTTGCACCTCTTCCTGCGGCAGCTGTTTTACCAGGTGCGTCTTCAGGATCACGTTGAGGTCTTCAATGGTTTCCGACATGTTCTCGCTTACCCGTTGCACCTGCCGCATGACGTAGTCTGCGGTTTCCTGGCCGGGTTCTGCGGTGTAGAACTGGTGCAGACTTTTGATGGTGGCCAGGGGCGAGCGCAGGTTGTGGGACGTGATGTAGGCAAAGTCCTCCAGCTGCGCGTTGCGGTTGCGGAGCTGCTCTGTATTGAGCAACAGTTCCTGGTTCAGGTTCTGGAGCTCGGCTGCCTGGTTGCGCAGCCTGATGGCAATCAGGTCCTTGAGCAGCACCTGGGTCATCTCCACCTCGTTCAGGGTCCAGGGCCGGGACTTACCCCTGATCACCTCCACCCACTTCTCAAAGGATTTGCGCGGATGGATGCGCAGGTTGTCGCCCAGCGCCGGCTTCTCGGGGTTGCCCGCCCAGGTGATGGTTTCCTTGATCTCGGGCTTAAAGAACAGCAGGTATTCCTGGTTGTACCTGGAAATCTCCAGCGCCAGCAGGCCACTGGCCCTCTCCCTGAAGCCTTCGGCCGCCGGCCAGGCAGCAGACAGCTGGTGGGTGGAGAAAACGCTGTCAGGCACGGCGCCCGCAAGCCAGCGCACCAGTCCCTCAATTTCCTCCAGGGTGGGCGTTAGCCCGATGGTGACCAAAGTGCCGTCTACCAGCAGGGCCGCGCCGTGGCTTTCAGTCAGGTGCAGCAAGGTGGGCTCCTGACCGAACAGCGCCTCCTGAAGGGGCACGCCGCTGTTGAGCCGCTGCACCAGGGTGCGCTCCACTTCCTTGTAGCGGCCGTACTGCTCCAGGTCGCGCTTCTCCTGAATGGAGGCAATCACATTTCCGAAGGTTTTGGTGACCACATCGGCCAGTTGCCGCCGCCACACGTCTATGTACACCGGCTCAGCATGGTGGCAGGCAATCACGCCCCAGAGGGTATCTTTCACCAGGATAGAGAACGAGATGGTGGCCGCCACCCCTGTGTTGCGGATGTACTCCAGGTGGATCTCTGAGGGGTTGCGCAGCTCTGAGCGCAGAATATTGGTGGGCCTGCCGGTAGTGGGGTTGTAGTACGGGTGAATGGCCACTGGGGTGGCGTTTACGTCTGGGATTTGCCGCACGTGCTTCTGCCGGAGCAGTTCCCGGGCCTGGGCCGGGATGTCAGAGGCCGGGAAGTGGTGGCCAATGAAGGAATTCAGGCGCCCGGTGCGGCTTTCGGCAATCACGTCGGTGTTCCACTCCTGGTCAAACTGCGTGATCTTTACGCGGTCATAGCCCAGAATAAGGCGCAGGGCATCGGCCACGGCCTGGGCCACCTGCTCCAGCGTGAACAAGGTATTGAGCTGTTGGTGCAGGCGGTTCAGGAGCGTGTTGTGCCGCATCTTCTCCGCGTCTGGGTACGGGCGTACCGGCTCACACTCCAGGATTATTTTTGCCCCGGATTGGTGAAAATGGCCCAGAAACGGCAGGCCCGCAAGCGTCAGGAACTGGGAGTCGGGCAGGGTCAGGTCCAGGGTGGCGTCTTCAGGGGCAAGCAGAAACTCCAGCGGCTGGCCCAGCAGCTGCGCCGGGGAAAAGGGAAGAAACTGCCCCACGTTCTGGCTAACCTGCTCCATCTGCCGTGAGGCCGCGTCTACCACCGCCAGGAAACCGTGCGGTTGAATCTGGCCAATGAGGTGAATAGGTTCTTTTTCGCAGTTGGTGAGGTCTACCTTGTGGTTCAGATAATTTTGCATGCTACTTCTTGCTTCCCCGCATTCTACTCTCTAAGGGAACAGCAGCGCGTGCAGGGTTTACGGGGAACAATCAAAAAACGTGGTAATTTTTCCTACCTTTCTGATCTTTACCACCTTTATCCTGGGCGCTAAGGTACACTATTTATTTTAGCTTGTTTTAGCGTGCAGGCCAATCTACCCCACTATGTTTATCTCCCTCAGTACGTTTACCGTTGCCAATGACACCCACGAGCTGGTGAAGGAGGCATTCAGGAACCGGCCCCGCCTGGTAGAGGAAGCCCCGGGTTTCCTGCGGCTGGAGGTCTTGTCGCCAGAGGACAACCCCAGGGAAATCTGGCTGAAAACCTACTGGACCGATGAGGAAAGCTTCAAAACCTGGTACAAGAGCCACCACTACCACGACTCCCACCACGGCATCCCGAAGGGAACAAAGCTGGTGCCTGGCAGCGTAAGCGTGCGGTATTTCCGGCTGGTAGGCGAGTAACCGGGAATGGCCTGACGGCTAGCGGATCACTTCCCCGGTGACGCGGTAGCGGTCGGGCTCCATCAGGAGCAGTTTCTGCGTTTCATCCAGCGAATACCGGAGCAGCCGCGGCGAGGGGCCAGATGGCGCCTCCAGGTGCAGGAGTTTCTGGGTCTGGAACAGCATGTTTTCCTGCACAATGGTGGCGTCTAACCGCACCAATTGTCCCTGGGCATCCAGCGTGTAGGTTACTTCCTTCACATTGGAGGCAACATCTTCCTTGGCTTGGTACCGGTGCACCTGCTGGCCCTGGGCGTTGAAGGATGTGGTCTTGGTGAAAAGCCCGGTAAGGGCTGGCTTGTTGATGTCGGCATCGGCGAACGGGCCCAGTTCCTCTGCCCAGTTGAGGGTAGAAACGGTCTTTGCCTCCTTAATAACACCTCCCTCCGATACTGTTTTGCGGGCGGCGGCTTGCTGGGCAGAAAGGGCCTTTGCCTCCTGGTCCAGGAAGCCGGCCAGGTCATACGCCTGCTGGGTGCGCCTTGCCGCCGGAGCCGCCGTGTCTTCCTGGCAGGCGCTTGCCCCCACCGCAAGGGCCGCACATATAATAACCGCTGATTTCTGGAGCCACTGGCGGGCGGGCAGTAGAGTAGGCATGGTGTACGCGAAGGCTAATAGGTGAGAACGGGCGTTTTGGGCCTGTTGTACGCAAAACAGATAAAAAACGGAGACAAAGCACGCCAAAGCCGCTCCTTTGTCTCCGTTTCCTATAGATCAGGGGTTACTCCGTGGCAGGGATCAGCAGCGAGGTGCCGGTCATGTCAGCGGGAGCCTGTACGCCCAGGAGGGCCAGTACGGTGGGGGCAATGTCGCCCAGTTTCCCGTCCTGCAGTTCTCCTTTGTAGTCGTTATCGGCTAAGATCACGGGCACCAGGTTGGTGGTGTGGGCAGTGTTGGGCGTGCCGTCTGGGTTGCGCATCACATCGGCGTTGCCGTGGTCGGCGATGATGATGGACGCGTACCCGTGTGCCAGGGCGGCGTTCACCACAGCCTCGGCGCACCGGTCAACCGTTTCCACCGCTTTCACGGCCGCCTCAAACACGCCGGTGTGGCCCACCATGTCTGGGTTGGCGAAGTTGAGGCAGATAAAGTCAGCGGTCTCCCCTTCTATCTCGGGCACAATGGCGTCTCTGATGTCAAAGGCGCTCATCTCGGGCTGCAGGTCATAGGTGGCCACTTTAGGCGAAGGGCACAGCAGGCGCTTCTCGCCCTCAAACGGCTGCTCGCGGCCGCCGGAGAAGAAGAACGTCACGTGCGGGTATTTCTCGGTCTCGGCAATCCTGATCTGGGTTTTGCCGGCGTTGGCCAAAACTTCGCCCAGGGTGTTGGCCAAGTTGTCTTTGTCAAAGATGGGCTGCACGCCTACAAAGGTGTCATCATAGTTGGTGAGCGTGTAGTAGCGCAGGTTCAGGGGCTGCATGTCCTGCTCAGGGAAGGCGCGCTGCGTCAGGGCCTGCGTGATCTCGCGGCCCCGGTCGGTCCGGAAGTTGAAGCAGATCACCACGTCACCCTCCTGAATCTTGGCGGTGGGTTCGCCTTCCTCGTTCAGGCACACAATGGGCTGGATAAACTCATCGGTGGTGCCGTTGTCATAGGACTCCTGCACGGCTTCGCGCCAGTTCACCGAGCCCCGGCCGTTGGCGTGTACCAGCAGGTCATAGGCCAGTTTCACGCGTTCCCAGCGGTTGTCACGGTCCATGGCGTAGTAGCGGCCAATGATAGAGGCTAGTTTTCCGCCGGTTTTATCTAAGGTAGCCTGTAAATCGGTCAGGTACGCCAGGCCGCCTTTGGGGTCGGTGTCGCGGCCATCAGTAAAGGCGTGCACAAATACGTCTGAAACGCCCTCTTCCTGCGCAATGGTGCACAGGGCCTTGAGGTGGTCAATGTGCGAGTGCACGCCGCCGTCAGACACCAGGCCAATGAAGTGTACGGGCTTGTTGTGCTGGCGGGCGTATTGCCAGGCGTCTTGCAGCACCGGGTTCTGGCCCAGGGTTTTCTCCCTAATGGCTACGTTCACGCGCACCAGGTCCTGGTACACCACGCGGCCCGCGCCCAGGTTCATGTGGCCTACCTCAGAGTTACCCATCTGCCCTTCGGGCAGGCCCACGGCCTCGCCGGAGGCCTGCAGGCGGGCGTGCGGAAAACGGTGGAACAGGGAATCCATGAAAGGAGTATTCGCGTGTGCTATCGCCGATACGGAAGGGTCTGTTCCCAGTCCCCACCCGTCTAGAATCATCAAAAGTACCTTTTTGCTCATGCGCGTAAAGATACAAGCCTAGCTTGAAAAAAGAGCCATGGCGGTTTGTTTCTGCAGATTTCCTGTATCTTTAGGCCGGTGAACTTATCTGCCTTTGGCATAGTTTTGGCACTGAAGAAGTAAAACTTGGGAAACAAAGACATGAAAAATTTCAGAAGATTGATGGCGATGACCTTGGTGCTGTTGGGAATACTGGTGGGTGCCGGACAGGTTGCTGCTCAGTCTGACGTTATGGGCGGCATTCAGTCGGCTATCAGGGCGGGTTCCTCGCGCGACCTGGCCCGCTACTTCAATTCTAAGGTAGACGTGAACATAGACGGCGACAACGGCAGCTACAGCCAGAGCCAGGCCGAGATGGTGGTGCGTAACTTCTTCAGTAAAAACGCCCCGCTGGGGTTCAGCTTTGACCACCAGGGCGGCTCAGAAGACGGCCAGCGCTACGCCATTGGCAAATACGCCCACAAGGGCGGCCGCTACAACGTGGTGGTGAAGGTGAAGAAGTACGGCGATTCCTATAAGATTGACACTATTGAGTTTAAATAACCAGATATATTCCCCTTAACTGGACAATCCAAAGAAAAGGCACCAAATGTTTGGTGCCTTTTTTTATTTTTGCACTGTGAAAGCATCCTACCTTACCCAAGAAGGCATGAGGGCCTTTATCCGGCAGGCCCTGCAGGAAGACGTTGCCGACGGCGACCACTCGTCTCTGGCGGCCATTCCGGAGACTGCCCAGAACCAGGCCAAGCTCCTGGTGAAAGACCGGGGCGTGCTGGCCGGGGTAGAACTGGCGTGGAAAATCTTCCATGAAGTAGACCCCACGCTGCGGCTGGAGGTGTTTTTACAGGACGGCGCCCAGATCAGTCCCGGGGACGTGGTGTTCACCGTGCACGGCAAGGCCCGGTCTATCTTAACCGCCGAGCGGCTGGTACTCAACTGCATGCAGCGCATGAGCGGCATTGCCACCTACACCCAGAGCCTGGTGAAGCTGATTGAAGGCACCGGCGCCCGGTTGCTGGACACCCGCAAGACCACGCCTAACTTCCGGATGATGGAGAAATGGGCCGTGCTGATTGGCGGCGGCACCAACCACCGGTTTGGCCTGTATGACATGATCATGCTCAAAGACAACCACGTGGACTACGCCGGCGGCATCAGGCAGGCCATTGAAGCCACGCACCGCTACCTGGAGAAGCTGGGCAAGCCGCTCAGGATTGAGGTGGAAACCCGCAACCTGGCCGAGGTGCGTGAGGCGCTGGAGACTGGCGGCATTGACCGCATCATGCTGGACAACTTTGCGGTGGATACGCTGCGCGAAGCGGTGGCGCTGATTGGCGGGCGGTACGAGACCGAGGCCTCAGGCGGTATTACGGAGCAGACCATCAGGGCGGTGGCCGAGACCGGGGTGAACTTTATCTCCGTGGGGGCCTTGACGCACTCTAACCGCAGCCTGGACCTGAGCCTGAAGGCGTTCAAAGATTAAGCAGCTGAACGGTCCACTAGCTTTAAAATATCGTAAACAAGTAAAAGAGAGAAAGAAAGAGGAGAAGCAGGCCGGCGCGTTTTGGGCGCATTATCTAGAAAACAGCCCCAAAACCTACCACGCCTGACACTAATTAACACTATGCAACAACCAAGTCAAAGAGGGGGGCAACGGGTTCAGCAACAGCAGCCTTTTAATCCGCTGGCAATCCGTACGAAGAAGAATCAGCTGGACAAGAATGATTACGCCAAAATGGCGCTAGCACAGGTCTGGAAGAAAGAGTGGTGGCGGGCGCTTATTCCGCTGGTGCTGTTCTCCCTGCCGGCAGCTTATGAGTTCTCCTGGTGGTGGGTGGCCGGTGCCGTAATTGTAACCGTGCTCTACATCCTGGTGCGCTCTGCGCAGGTGATGGGCGTGACCCAGATGGAGCAGAGCAACGTGCTGTTTGAGCGCGTGATGTTTGAGATAGACCAGCGCCAGATCCTGATGAAGCGCAACGACCGCGAGGGCATGGCCCTGCAGTGGGACATGATTGACCGCGTGAGCCAGACCAAAGACGCCTACCAACTGTACCTCAAAGGCCCGGCGGCCGACCAGTTGCCCAAAGGCTGGAAAGGCTGGCTGGCCAAAACCTTCAACGTGCCGGTGTTCCTGCACCTGCCGTACAAAATCTTCAACAGCCCCAATGATTTGAAATTGATGGAGTCCCTGTTGCGCCGTAAAAACCTTATTCCTGCATAAGCGTCTAAACCAAGAATCTGTTTTAGACTTAACTTCCTTAAAAATGATAAAAAATATCCTTTCTGTTTTTGCTGTAGCCGGTGCGCTTGTCCTGGCTTCCTGCAGCAGCCAACCGTCTGACCTGCGTCCTGAAGTAAAAGTTACCACCGACTACGTGCCCCCAGGAATGCGGAACAACACGGCCAACATTGACAATGGGAACAATGAAGAGGCCGTGACTCGTCCGGATGTACACATCAACCACGACGAGCACGAGAACCCTACCAATACCAAAAAGCAGGAAGAAGTTGCTCCTGCCCAGAAAAGCGTCCAAAAAGAAGCGGTAGAAAACCACGAATAGCCAACCCTGCCCGAAGCCCGTTTTTGGCCGGTTTTTCTGTAAACCGGCCAAAAACGGGCTTCGGCGTACCTTTTATTTTCTATGAGAAAGATTTTCATTGCCTGGGCCCTGGCCCTGGCCACCGCCGCCACGGTAACTTCCTGCAACAGTTCTGGCACGCAGGAGCAGCCCGCCACTGCAGAGCACCAGGGAGCAGCCCAGGATACCACAGCCGCCGGCACCCCAGCTCAGCAAATGGCCTACATCTGCCCCATGGAGTGCGAGGGCAGCGCCAGCATGCAGCCCGGCAAATGCCCGGTGTGCGGCATGGACCTGGAGAAAAACCCGGCGTATCAGGCCCCTGCTGACTCAACGGTTACCCTGTAAGGCTTCGCCCGAGGAGGTGCCGCTGAAACGGCCGCCTTCTTCCTCTTTCCCCGCACCCCCGCATGACACAACCGGCCGATTGGTTCCACACTTGGTTTGACTCGCCGTACTACCATGTACTGTACAGGAACCGTGATGCCCAAGAGGCCCAGCGCTTTTTAGACCGGCTGCTGGAGCACCTCAGGCCCAAGCCCACCTGCACGTTCATGGACCTGGCCTGCGGCAAAGGGCGGCACGCCGTGTACCTCAACCAGCAAGGCTATGAGGTCACCGGCCTGGACCTGTCTGAGCACAACATTGCCTACGCCCGGCAGTTTGAGAACGAGAAGCTGCGCTTCTACGTGCATGACATGCGCGAGGTGTTCCGGCCAGAGGCGTTTGACTTTGTGTTCAACCTGTTCACCAGCTTTGGGTACTTCAAGGCCGATGCCGAGAACGTGGTAGCCTTGCGGGCCACTACCGCCGCCCTCAAAACCGGCGGCAAGCTGGTCATTGACTTCATGAACACGCCCCGGGTCATTGGGCGGCTGGTGGCGCAGGAAACCAAGCAGGTAGAGGGCATCACCTTCCACATCACTAGAAAAGTAGAGGCCGGCTTTATCCTGAAGACCATCCGGTTTGAGGACCAGGGCCAGCCGTATGAATTTGTGGAAAGAGTGCGGGCGCTCCACTATGAGGAGTTTCTGGAGTACTTCCAGATGGCCCGGCTGCGGTTGGCAGACGTGTTCGGCGATTACCAGCTAAACCCGTTTGATCCGCAGAAGAGCGAGCGCATGATTTTCATCCTGAAGAAATAACCCATGATAGTAGCGGTCTCCGTTCTATTTAGTACCGTGGTGCTGGCCGGTTGGCTGGTGCGTTTCCTGCCCCAGAACAACCAGCGCTGGCTAAAGTTGCTGCTGGCGTTTAGCGGGGCGTACCTGTTTGCGCTCACCATCCTGCACATTTTGCCAGATGTGCTGCTGAGTACCCAGGACCCGCACCGCGTGGGGTTCTACATTCTGGCGGGCTTTTTCCTGCAGCTGGTGCTGGAGGTCTTCTCGCACGGGGTAGAGCACGGGCACATCCACGCGCACCCGGCCGGGCAGCATGACCACCATCACGCGGGTGGCACGGTGCCAGTTCTGCTGTTGACCTCGCTGGTGATCCACTCGTTTCTGGAGGGCAGCGTAATGGTGCAGAGCCGCATGGCCGCCCAGCAGGTACATGAACACCTGCACAGCCACCACCATGTAGGCGACAACTTCTACCACATTCTGGCGGGCATTGCGCTGCACCACATTCCGGCGGCCATTGCGCTGATGTCGGTGCTGGTGACGCGGCTGCACAGTTTCCGGAAAGCCTTCGGGTACCTGCTCCTGTTTGCCGTGGCTTCGCCGCTGGGCTTGCTGTTCAGCAACTACGTGGCCCTGGAAAAGCTGCTTTCCGGCGAGGCCTATACCGTGCTGTCGGGTTTGGTAGTGGGCAATTTCCTGCACATTTCCACCACCATCTTGTTTGAAACCAGCCCAGAGCACCGCTTCAACCAGGGCAAACTGCTGGCCACGCTGGCCGGCGCCCTGATTGCCATTGCCGCGGGCATGCTGTAAATCTTCGCCATAACTAGCCTGCATAGAGCCGCCTGTTTGTTTTTAGCGTACTTTCAAGAAAAAGAGGCAAAAACAAGCAGGCGGCTTTTTGCGTCTGAGGAGATAGAAGTGCCTTTGCTACCCGCTCCCTACCAGCTTATAAAACTAGGAGGGGCGCGGGAGCATGGGCCACCGGCAATACATTGCGTAGAAGTACGCTTCCACCCAAGAAAACTCCTTATGAAGAAAGTGATGGTTTGGCTCTCTGTGCTGGCATTGGTAGGAGCCGTTGGTTTCTGGCTCTACAAGCGCTATGCCCAGGGGCCTGAGTTCTCTTTGTACCAGATAAAGCAAGCCGTAGACAACCGCGACCTGGTGGCGCTGGAGAAGTACGTAGACGTGGACCGTACCACCGCCAGTTTCCTGGACCAGGCCGTGCAGGCCGGCATGGCCGAGCTGCCCCAGAAAGAACAGGCTATGGCCGCCATGGCGCTGGGCATGGCCATGGCCTCCAAGAAGGGCGAAGTGCTGCAGGCCCTGCGCGGCGGCATTGAGCAGTACGTGCAGCACGGCAAAGCCGGCACCGGCCCGCCGGCCCAGATCAGTGAGGAAGACTGGGAGCAACTGCAGCGAGTATTGCCCGTGCAGAAGCTGCTGCAGGAAAACCCGCTGCGCAACAGCCGCCTGGAAGGCATCTCCTACGTGAACCGCGAGGATTCTTTGGCGGTGGTGGGCTTAGACCTGCGGGTGCCCTCCCACCCCAACCCGGTGATTGTGGAAGTGAAGATGCTGGACCAGGGCACCTACTGGCAGGTAGTGGGCTTGCCGAACGCCGGCGCGGTCATGAAGCAGCTGGGCCTGCTGGAAACCTTCAAACAACTCAAAGACTTACCCGAGCTGCAAAAGCTCCGTTTCTAACCCTGCACCTGCCCCAAGCCGTTTTAGCGCCGTTTTCGGCCAAAAGGACTTAAAACGGCCGCAAGATCACAAGCACCCATGGTACACATCCTCCTGATTGACTGCCCAGACCGAAAGGGCCTTATCTTCACCATTACGCAGATTGTGTTCCGGAACAACCTCAACATCACCAGCAATGATGAGTTTGTAGACCGGCAGCAGAACCAGTTCTTCATGCGGGCCGAGTTGGCCGGCGAAGTGCTCCCCCAGAAGCTGGTGCGGGAACTCCAGGCCGAGCTGCCCCCCGAGGCCAACATCCGGCTAGTGCCGGAGCGCAAGAAAGACATCGTCCTGCTGGTGACCAAGGAGCACCACTGCCTGGGCGACCTGCTGCTGCGCCACGAGTACGGCGACCTGAACGCCAACATCCTGGCGGTGCTGGGCAACTATGCAGAGCTGGAGTCACTGGTGTCCCGGTTCGGGATTCCGTTTCACCACGTCTCCCATGACCATAAGACGCGCGAGAACCATGATCTGGAGATGAGCCAGGTCATCAGTCTCTACCAACCCGAGTACGTGGTGCTGGCCAAGTACATGCGGGTGTTGAGCCCCGGGTTTGTGGCCCAGTTCCCCAACCGCATCATCAACATCCACCATTCGTTCCTGCCCGCGTTTATTGGCGCTAACCCCTACCGGCAGGCCTATGAGCGGGGCGTGAAGATCATTGGCGCCACGGCCCACTTTGTGAACAGTGACCTGGACGAGGGGCCCATCATTGCCCAGAACGTGATTCAGGTAAACCACACCCAGGGCCCCCGGGAAATGGCGCAGTCGGGCCGTGATGTGGAGAAGATTGTGCTGGCGCAGGCGCTTAAATTGGTCTTCGCTGAGCGGGTGTTCGTGAGCAACAATAAGACCATCATCTTTTAAGGGGTGAGGCTGGTGGTGGGGTTAAGTTGGCTTCCTTGCCAAGGCGGTAGCCCCATCCATAGCCTCCTTCCCTCTTCTTTGTCCTCTTGGAAAGATCTTGTGAGCAAACAGTAAAGGCAGCTACGCAAAGCCTTTCTAGTTCGTCCACAAGGTCCTTTCAGGATGACAAAAGAGGGAGAAGCCAAGATTTGTGTAAATCCTATGGTATCTCCCTGTCTATTTAGGTGCCGTTTCCCAAAAAACAGCCCCCAAGCGCCGCCTTTCTACTCATCGCAGGAAAACAATCAGCAATAGACAATCAACAATCCTCTAGTACATCCGGGGCAGTTCTATTCCTTTGATCTTGCGGTACAGGCCAATGGCGCTGCTGTCGGTGAGGCCCGAGATGAAGTCGGTGATGTTGAGGATCTTCTCGTAGGTATCCGGGGAAATCTGGCGCTGAGGACCCAGGAACTGATCGGGCACCAGGTCCAGGTACTTGCGGTGCCGGCCGGTGGTGGGGTCAAACACGGCCTTCAGAAAAGCCTCCAGCAAACCGCCCAGCACCTCAAAGCCGGCAGCCTCAATCTCCAGCACCGGCCGGTTGCGGTAGATGCGGTCAATGGAGATCTTCTTGATGGCATCCAGTGCCTCTTTCTGCTGCACCAGGTTAATCAGCGACTGGTCAAAGGTGCCGTCCAGGATTTCGGCCTCGTGCTCCAGGAAAATGCCCGCGCATTCGTAGATCAGGTTGTTGATGATCACGGCCCGCCAGACGCCCAGCTGCTCGCGCCAGTCGTGGAACGTGGTGCTGTGCACCTTGCCCGGGCGCTCGTTCAGGAGTGGGTGCAGCAGCTCGCGGGCCTGCTCAAACGGGATGAGCCCCAGGCGGCAGCCGTCCTCAAAGTCAATGATGCGGTAACAGATGTCATCGGCGGCCTCTACCAGAAACGCCAGCGGGTGGCGGTGAAACGCGTGTTCGCCGGCGGGCAGCATGCCCAGTTCCTGGGCGATCTTGCTGAAGTGGGCCTGCTCGGCCTGAAAAAAGCCGTATTTCTTCTCGCTGGCGCGCTTGCTGCCCTTTACCACCTGGTCTGAGGGGCGCGGGTACTTGGTGAACGTGGCCAGCGTGCTGTACGTGAGGCGCATGCCGCAGGTGCCGGTGCTTTGGCCCGGGTGCGTGTGGGTGAGAATCCTGAAGCCGGCGGCGTTGCCCTCAAAGTTCTGCAGGTCGGCGGTTTGGGCTGGGGTGAGGCTCTGCAGGAAACCCGCCGCCTCAGGGCTCCTGAAGAAAGAGGAAATGGCGTCTTCGCCGGAATGGCCGAACGGCGGGTTGCCGATGTCATGGGTGAGGCAGGCGGCTGCCACCATGTCCCCGAAGTCTGACTCCAGCATGCCCGGATGGGCCTCCAGAATGCCCGGGTGACGCTCCAGCAGCACCTTGCCCACCATGCGGCCCAAAGAACGGCCCACGCACGAAGTCTCCAGGCTGTGGGTAAGGCGGTTGTGCACAAAGTCGCTCTCGGGCATGGGCATGACCTGCGTCTTGTTCTGCAGGCGCCTGAACGGCGTGGAAAAGACCAGTCGGTCATAGTCGCGCTGGAACTCCCCGCGCACCGACTCATCGGTGGCGTGGGCCTGGGTTTGGGTGTCAAAGCGTTTCTTGGAGATCAGGCGCTCCCAGTTCATCTGTGGCATGGCAAAACTCTAAAACCCTAAGCTACGGTGAGCCACCGTGCCATGCAACTCCCCGGCCGGGTAAAAGAAAACTCCATTTAAGAGCCGTTTTGCAGAAAACAGCCCCTAAACGGAGTTTTTTTTTAAGGCGAAGGGATGCTCCCAGCCAGGCGCAGGACCACAAACCCAGCGCCGGAGCAACCTAAAGTAGGCTTTACTCCAGTTTCAGGTACCGGATGGTGCCGCTTTCCCGCGCCGTCTCCCACCTGATCAGGAACAGTCCGCGGCCGATGGGCGGCAGGGTGAGCTCATAGCGGTTCGACTCGGGGGCCACGTTCAGCTCAACGGTACCGAAGACCCGACCTGCCACGTCATAGATCACCAGGTTAACTTTCTCCTCCTCGGTGGTCCTGAAGTACAGAAACGTCTGGTTGCCACCAGGATTGGGGGCCAGCTGTACCGTGAAGTTTGGACCCGCCACCTGCACCACCTCAGAGTACTCCGTGGCGTTGTTGGTCCTGACTACCCGCAGGCGGTAATAGTTGAGGTTAGGAAAAGGGGCCGGGTCGGTGAACTGGTACGAGCGGGCCGTGTTGGGACCGCCCTGGGCAGGCACAGAGCCAATGGTGGTGTAGGCCACCCCGTCGGGGCTGCGCTCAATCAAGAACTCGGTGATGCCTACCTCCTGCTGGGTGGTCCACTGCAGCAGCACCTGGTTCTCGCTGGTGAGCACGCCCTCCAGTATTATCAACTCCACCGGAATGGCGCAGGCGTTGGCGGTTTTGGGCACCATGAGGGCCGCGTTGCAGGAGAAAGGCACCTGGCTGCGGGCTATCACGTAGTTGCCGCCGGCAATGTCGCTGAGCGGGTTCAGCACGCGCGAAGACTGCCCCCGGGCCACGGCGTAGTGCATGACCGCCCGCGGCAAGATCAGGTGGCTGAGCTGGTGGCCGTGCCCCAACTCATGCAGCACCACCGACTGGAAGTCGAACTGCTGGTTGGTGGCGGGTTCTGGCCCATACTGCCAGTTAAAGTTAGAGGCGTACTCCATGTCAATCTCGCGCACCCAAAAATTGACCGTGGTACCCACAATGCAGCCCCGGTAGCGGCTGATGGTGCGTCCCAGCACATTGTTGGGCAGCTCGCCGGAGGTGGTAAACCGCACCGAGTTCACGTTGTCTTCCTCGGTGGTGGCAATGGGCACATTAGAGGCGGCCACCCAGTTCACGTAGGTGTTGCAGGACCACTCGTTCATGGCCCGCTTAAAGGCGTAGAGGGCCGGCGTGTTGTTCTCAAAACTGGCCCCGAACCGGAACGTATAGCCGCCCTGCCCGTTCTGCGAGATGAGCCGCGGCTGAAAACTTTGCAGCGGAATGCCCCGCTCGGCGTCTTCATAGCTCACGTTGGAATGGGCGTAGATGATGGTGAGCTGGGTGGCCGAGGTGGCCGTGTTGGGATCATTGTTCACCACCCTGAACACGCCGGTGCCCGCGGTGCCGCCGTCTTCGCCGTGGGTGGGCACTTTCACCCTGATCTCGGTATCGGTCCAGCTGAGGTAATCGGTGGCCAGGGGCTTGATGAAGGTTTGTCCCCCGTCATCGGCGTTGCGGAACTCCACAAACCCGTTGCCTCGCGTGTTCCCGAAGTTGCTTCCCATGATGGTGAGCACGTCGCCGGTACCGGCCCGTAAGGTGGTGGGATTGAAGCTGGTGATGGAGGGAATGAGCCGGCGCTGGTTCTGGGTGGCGGCCTTGGGTTTCAGGGCCTCTTCCAGGTCTGGATTGGCCTTGATGGTGCGCAGGGCGCTGCCCGACAAGCGCCTGAGCGGGCTGTACACCTGCATGGCAATGGAGGAGTACCGGGCAAACGGATCTTTGGCCGTGCCCTGCGGGAGTTCGTACTTGATAAAGCCCTGCATGCTGCCAAATACCTCATAGCGCGCCTTGGCCACCTTGCGCTTGGCCGGCTGCAGGAAAAACACGCCCTGCTGCTGCGGTTTGAGCTGCAGGGTAGCCGAGTACACATGAATGTCCAGACCTACCTGGCCTCCCTCGGTGATGATTTCCACAGTGTTGGCCGCAGGGCTGCCCTTGAATACTTTGTACACCTCCACGGTATGCGCGGTGTAGATGTTCTTGTGCTGGTCGTCCCAGAAGGAGCGCTGTTTAATGACTTTGCCCTCCACCACCAGGTCTGCGGAGTCTACCCGCTCTTCCAGAGAAAGGGGCACCAGCAGGCACACGTCCTGCGCGGTAACGGGGCCCGCCAGCGCCAGCCCTAACGCCAGGAGGAAAACCGTAAGAAAGTTCTTTTGGAAAAAAGAGGAAAGGCGCGTAAACCTATGCTTCATAGTTGCCATTGCTAGTTGTGCAGAAGGTGATACCAGCATGGAGTCCTCCGCTGTAGTAAGTTACTGGACCAGTGACACCAATGCAATACTACTACGGATATATACTCTCTGCGGATGGCTGGGAAAGTGCGCGGGGCCTAAAAAAATTGGGGCACCTATCCCTACAGACAGATGCCCCAATAAGCTAAACAGAAACTACTTCAGGATAGAAACGCCGGGCAGTCGCTGATATTGTGCGATGGGTAAGAAAGCGGTCCCTGTTTTTGGCCCGAATCTCACAAAATGAGCCAGAAACCAAAGGGCCTTACAACACGAAAGGATCCAGCCAAGCCGGCTGAATCCCTTCGGTCTGTACACAACAACTATTACGCCCTATAAACGCAGGCTTGCGGGGATATATTGTGCAGTCGCAGAAATTTTTTCGGGTTTTTGGGCTGTTTTTTTCAAAGTAGCCCCAAAACGGGCTTACTGCAGCTTGGCGCCTTTCTGGGCATACCACGGGTGCAGTTCCATCACCAATCGGCCGGCTTTCACGGCTGGGTCCGCCTCCGTGAGGGCTTTGGCTTCTTCCATGGTGCGCACGTTGAAGATGAAGATGCCGCGCAGGTCACCGTCGTCCAGGAACGGACCGGCCAGGGTGAGTTTGCCGTCAGCGGCCATTTTGTTGATGTGCGCCATGTGCGCCTCCTGAATCTTGGCGGCGGTGAGCGAATCATGCCCGCGGTTGGGGCCTTTCTTCAGGAACGCCATGTAATAGGTTTTCATCTCGCCCTCGGCGGGTTCCTTAGCGATGGGTTTGGTTTGGGCCTGAACCGTGGCGGCGCCCAAAAGAAGCGCGACGAACAGGAAAAAGTGCTTTAATTTCATAGAGATAAAAATAGGTGTAGCTAAGTTAAGGTAAATCTTGACAGCACTTCGCAGGGAAAGACCGGGCAAAGGGCAAACCTAGGGAAAGGCTCTACGGAGGAGGAAACCGCTTGCGGGGCAGACTGCTGCCCTATTGGGAATATAGGAATTCTTTCCCTAATATCGGTGAATAAAATTTTCCGGCGTATGCCCTCCTCTTATCGGCGTTTGGTCTGGCTTAGGGTACTGGTGGTGGTGAGTATCATCGGGTCTTTGTGTTCCTCGTTTACCCTTATCAAAGGCTGGGGCGAGCTGTACCCATTTGCCAACTGGAAGCTCTTCACCCAGCCCCGCGGCAGCGACAATCACTACAGCACCTATCGGATCTACACCCGTACCGCCGGGGAAAAGACCTTTCAACGGCAAGCCGTACGCCCCACCCGCACCTTTGACCAGGACGATTACGTCTACACCCTAGACTACTGGGTTAACCGCACCTTGGCTGATTCTGCTGGCACCACCAACAGCAAAGCCCGACTGCATACCTTGATCAAATACCTGCACCCAGAAGCAAGTGAATACCGCATCGTGCGGGAAAGCACCACGGTAGAAGAACTGCTGCATCACCCCAACAACTATGAAGCCGATACAGTGGTCTGGTTCTGATTCTATGGAGGCAACGGCAGAAAGAAAGCATCAGACCAGCACTCATGTCGTCAATAACCAATACCTGCGCGCGAGCATAGATTTCTTCTATGCCGAGTTGACATTGCGGCTTTTCACGTTTGTCTGGCTCTATTGGGCCGTGCAGAAGTTCAACCTGTACTTAGATAGACCAGCCGAGTTGTTTGAGCCGCTGAATATGGTGGGCCGGTTGGTCGCGCCTGCTTTCCCGCCAAAGGAAGTGTTCTGGAGCGTAGTAGCCGTGGCAACTCTGGCGAATGGGAGTAAGTTCTTCCTTAAAAAGGCGATGCTCCCGCAAGTGATGCTGGCGGCGGCCTTGCTATGGATTAACCTGGTGCTGTGGAGTTACGGTTATCTGCCGCACGTGAACCATTTGTTTCTGTTGGCGCACCTGTTTCTGATCTTCGTGGCGGTGGAGCGCCCCGCGGTGAATGAGCCAGACAAGTACCAATACGCAAGCATCAACTGGTTTTATTTTGGGTTGCTGTTTGTCTATACCTTGTCGGGGTTGTGGAAGATAGCGGCGCTGAGCAAGAAACTGCTGTCTCAATCGCCGGAGGTGCATTGGCTCAAACCTGAGGCGGCCCTGTACAATGCGTTGGTCAGTTTCAGAGACTATGACCAGCCTTTTCCATTCGCCCACCTGTATCTGGAGTATCCGTGGGTGTGGCAGATCGGGTTTGTGATCACGGTTTATTTCCTGACCTCGGCGGTAGTGGCGGCCTGGCATCCTCCCCTGCGGCCCTGGATTGGCGCTTTGCTCATCTGCTTTCACCTCATCAACCAGTTCGCCTTCCTTATTTTCTTTGTGGTGACCTGTCTGACCGTTTTCTGCCTGTTTTTCCCATATAGCCTTATTTTCAGGAAGCATCTGACCCAATACAGTTTTCCGCGGGAAATTCGTTTTACAGGGCGAAAACGGCAGGCTTGCTATGTGCGTCAGTATGAGAACGGCGAACAGGATGTCTACTTCGGCTTTGAGGCCTACCGTCAACGGTTGCTGGACCGGCACTACTACCTGGCGGGGCTGCTGTACTTCCCGGGGGTGAAACCATTCACCGAACTCTACTGGAGAATCACCCGCTCTAACCTGCAAAATGATTAATTTGGTGAGTAAATTGGGGAAGGCTGAAAAGCTTACGCTAACTAAAAACAAACCCGAAACAACATGAACAAACCGTCTGCGTTTCTATGCCTTGCCGCCTTTGCGGCGATCACCGGCTGCAAGACCAATGCTCCGTCGGCTTCTGTTTCTACAGAGGACAAGGCCGCGGTGACGGCGGCAGCCACTGCTAAACCATCTTTTATGTACCCGAAAACCGAGAAAATAAACCACGTAGATACTTATCACGGCACCCAGGTGCCCGACCCTTACCGCTGGCTGGAAGCCGATACGGCCCAGAACGTAGCGGCCTGGGTCAAAGCTCAGAACGAAGTTACCTTTGATTACCTGGAGAAAATCCCGTTCCGGGAGCAGATCAAGCAACGCCTCACCAAGCTGTGGAACTACCCCAAGTACGGCGCTCCGTTCCGCGAAGGCGATTATTACTACTTCTACAAGAACGACGGTCTGCAGAACCAGGCGGTGTTGTACCGGCAAAAAGGCCTGAACGGCACTCCGGAACTCTTCCTGGATCCCAACAAGCTGTCAGAAGACGGAACTACCTCGCTAGGTAGTTTGGCCTTCAGCAAAGACGCCAGGTACGCGGTGTACACCACCTCCACCGGTGGTTCTGACTGGCGCGATGCCTACGTGTTGGACGTGGCCACCGGCAAGAAACTAGCAGATGAGCTGCACTGGATCAAGTTCTCCGGCACCAGCTGGCACAAAGACGGGTTCTTTTACAGCCGTTACCCAGAACCTACCCAAGGTTCTAAAATGGCCAACAAGAACGAGTACCACAAAGTGTACTACCACAAAATAGGCACCCCGCAGAGCCAGGACAAACTCATCTGGGAGGCCAAAGAGCACCCGCTGCGCCTGTTGTTCGCGGGCACCACGCAAGACGAGAAATACCTGATTTTAACCGCCTCTGAAGGCACCAGCAACAACAGCCTGTACGTGAAAGACCTTTCCAAAGCCAATAGCCCTATTTTGCCGCTGGTGGAAAGCTTTGACAAAGAGTACGGCGTGGTGGAGAACGTAGGCGACAAGCTCATTGTGCTCACTAACCAGGGCGCGCCAAAGTACAAGCTGGTAGAGATTGACCTGAAGAAGCCGCAGCAAGCCAACTGGAAAACCCTGGTGCCCGAGACCGAGAACGTCTTGAACTCGGCTTCTCTGGTAAACGGGCGTTTGATCTTGAATTACATGAAAGATGCCGCCACCTTGGTGCGCGTGCATGACACCAAGGGCAAGTGGCTGCATGATGTACAGCTGCCCACCCTGGGTACCGCCGGTGGTTTTGACGGGAAGAAAGAAGACAAAACGGTATTCTACACCTTCACTTCCTTCACCTACCCCAGTGCCATTTACCAGTACGATGTGGCAACCAATAAATCTACCCTGTTCCGCAAGGCCGAGGTAGACGTGGACATGGATGCGTATGAGACCAAGCAGGTGTTCTACACCAGCAAAGACGGCACCAAGGTACCTATGTTCATCACGCACAAGAAAGGCCTGCAACTGAACGGCGACAACCCCGCCTACCTGTACGCCTACGGCGGATTCAACTCGGCGGTGACGCCTGGTTTCAGCATCTCGCGCATGCTGTGGCTGGAGAATGGCGGCGTGCTGGCCATTGCCAACATCAGGGGCGGAAGCGAGTACGGTGAGGCCTGGCACAAAGCGGGCATGACACCCAACAAACAGAACGTATTTGACGACTTCATTGCCGCCGCCGAGTACCTGAGAGACCAGAAATACACCTCGCCGCAGAAACTGGCTATTGCCGGTGGTTCCAACGGAGGTCTGTTGATCGGGGCCGTAGCCAACCAGCGTCCGGATCTGTTCAAAGTGGCCCTGCCGGCCGTGGGTGTGATGGACATGCTGCGGTTCCATAAATTCACCATCGGGTGGGCCTGGGTGCCGGAGTATGGTTCCTCAGATGATCCGGCGCAGTTCCAGAACCTCATGAAGTTCTCGCCCATCCACAACATCAAGGAAGGCGTGAACTACCCGGCCACGCTGGTCACCACCGCCGATCATGACGACCGCGTAGTACCGGCCCACTCGTTCAAGTACATCGCCACGCTGCAGGAGAAAGGCGCGGGACCTAACCCGTGCCTCATCAGGGTAGACGTGAAAGCCGGGCACGGTGCCGGTAAATCCACCACCGCCCAGATCGCCGAGGCCACCGATGTCTGGTCCTTCACCTTCTACAACATGGGCGTAAATCCGTACGGAGCGCAGTAGAAGACCAAATCAACAATAGCCAAAAGCCGATGTTCTTCTGGAGTATCGGCTTTTGTGCTTCTTTGGGGAATTCGGGCTAAAAACGGGAAGACGGCATAACTTAGAATAATTGAAAGCTTAAGGGCCAGTGGTGCTGGCGGATGAATTAAAGAAAAGCAGTGCCGGAGCCCTTTGGGTTTAGGCCCGCGGAGGCGTAATTTGCAGCACCATCGGCCGAGAGGCCCTTTAGAAAAGTAGTATGAGTCTAACTATATCCGTAAGGAGAGGAACGGAGGCCGATCTGCCCGGCGTGCACGCCCTGATTGTGGAATTGGCGGTCTATGAGAAAGCGCCCAATGAGGTCTCTAATACCATTGAAGACATGCGTCGGGATGGTTTTGGGGAGAAACCGATCTTTGAGTTCTTCGTGGCCGAGTCGCCGGAGGAAGGCATTGTGGGCATTGCGCTGTACTATACCGCTTACTCCACCTGGAAAGGCAAAATGCTGTTTCTGGAAGACATTGTGGTCACTGAGCGGCACCGCAGAAAAGGCATTGGGCGGTTGTTGTTCAACCAGGTGGTGAAGGCCGCCAAGGAGGAAGACTACAAGCGCATGAAATGGCAGGTGCTGGACTGGAACGAGCCCGCCATCAACTTCTACCGCAGCATTGGCGCCAACCTGGACGGCGAGTGGATCAACTGCAATCTCACGGCAGAGCAGCTGCGGCGGTTTTAACGGGAGCACTCGGCAGAAATAAAACAGCCCGAAAGCGATGGAACGTTTTCGGGCTGTTTCTTTGAAAGTAGGCCAGAAACGGGAGAGATTGACAAGAGTGCTGTTCTCTAACAACGAACAACTAAAGACTCTCAGCCAAAACTATCCCACTACCTCCAGCACGGTTCTGAAAGCGGCGTATTGGCCGGCGTACTTGGCTTGCATCTTGGCCTGCAGGGCCTTGTCGTGTTCGCGGTGGTACTCCAGAAGGTCATCCATGTGGCGGGCGTAGTACTGAACGGCGTACGTGGTGCCGCCGTTGTCTTCCTCCTCCATTACCTTGGCAATCTGGTAGCGCACAAAGTACGTAGTGGCCATTACCTCCGGAATATGGGTTTCCTGCATCCACTGCAGCCATTCGGCCGCCACGGCATTGTCAATGTTTACGGTCTCGTTGAACAGAATCATTCCCAAAATTAATCTTTATCTTTCAACGATTGAAGGAACGGTTTAGTGCAATATACGAGACTACTGGACCGCACAAGTAAAAGGTATGAATAGAATAGGGATGGTGCTGCTGCTATGGGCCGGCAGCGCATTGGCGGTTTTTGCGCAGACAGACTCGCTGGAGTACTTAGATAAGGACCGGGTACGGGTAAAATCAAAGGAGGAGGCGACTTACTACAAAATCAGCCACTGGAACGGCGCTCCAGACGGCAGCGGCACGGAAATCACCTACTATCTCACCGGCGAAAAAGAAAGCGTGGTGCCCTTTGCAGTGATGGGGGCCGTGCGGGAGGGCGTGGCGATGGACTGGTACAAAAGCGGACAGGTCTCTGAGAAGAAGTACTACCACCAGAACAGGCTGCAGGGCATTAGTGAGGAATGGTACGCTGACGGCACCCGGAAGGCTCTGATGACGTACTGGCAAGACACCCTGCACGGAACGCTGAAGACCTTCTACCCCACCGGTGCCCTTAAACGCAAAGACGTGTACCAGAAAGGCAGACTGAAGGAAGGCCACTGCTATGCCCCAGACAGCACCGAGCTGCCGTACGTTCCCTACCAGACCCTGGCCGAGTTCCCGAAGGGCGGCACCGCGGGACTACGCAAATTCATCCTCAACCGAGGAAGGATGCCAGAGGCCGCCATCTTAGCCGGCGTGGGCGGCAAGGTGGTCGTGAACTTTGTGGTGGGCCCCGACGGGAAGGTGGAGCGGGTCTGGATCAAGGAAGCCAGCTTCAGGGAGTTTGCCCAGGAGGTCATGCGGGTCATGCGGACCATGCCCAACTGGAAGCCGGGCACCCTGGAGGGCGAACCCGTTTCGCAGCGGTTTGTGCTGCCCATCCGGTTTTCATTCACTCAGTAACTTGCAGCGCTGTTTTGAGGCTACTTCCCCTGAAACGGGCCTAAAACCCTATTCCACGTAATCCAGGTCTTTGCTGAAGCTTTCGGGCAGGGTGCTGATGGAGACCAGGGCAATGAGGAGGGTGACCGCGCCCAGGAGAGCGGCCGTGGTGAGCAGCCCCAGGTCATCCTGCAGGCTCTTGAACGAGAGGGTGAGCACCACCACCGCGCCCCGCACAAAGTTGGGCACCGTGGTGGTCACCGTGGCCCTGATGTTGGTGCCAAACTGCTCGGCCGCAATGGTCACAAACACCGCCCAGTAGCCCCCGCCAAAGCCCAGCGCCACGCATAAGCCATAGAAGTACGCCTCGCTGGCACCCTGCGCCAGCAGGTACAGGGCAATGATGCCCGCCAGCAACAGCAAGAACAGCACCACCACCCGTTTGCGGCTCCGCAGTTTCTGGCTGAGCAGACCGCTGGCCAGATCGCCCAGCGTAAGCCCAAAGTAAGAGAACGCAATGCCCTTGGCCGCCGAGATAGGCGCCGTGATGTTCAGGGCCTGGCTGATCTCCGGAGAGAACGTGATGAGTACGCCCACCACAAACCAGATGGGCACCCCAATGAGAATGCATTTAAGGTATTTGAAAAAGCGGGCGCCGCTGGTAAAGAGGCTCAGGAAGTTGCCCCGGGGCACCTGCTGCTGCTGAGTGCGCTCAAACATGCCAGATTCATATACCCCTATCCTAAGCAGCAAGAGGAGCAGCCCCAGGCCGCCGCCCACAAAATAGGCCGTGCGCCAGTGGAAGTACTCGCCGATCACCCCGGCCAGAATTGCCCCCGAGATGCCCACCGAAGCCACAATGGTGGTGCCGTAGCCCCGTTTCTCCTTGGGCAGTACCTCGGTTACCAGCGTAATGCCGGCGCCCAGTTCACCGGCCAGGCCCACCCCGGCAATGAACCGGAGCCAGGCGTACAGCTCCAGGTTGGTGACAAAGCCATTGGCCACGTTAGCGGCAGAATACAAAAAAATAGACCCGAACAGCACCGAGATGCGGCCCCTTTTGTCGCCCAGAACTCCCCAGAATATCCCACCCAACAGCATGCCCGTCATTTGCATATTTATCAGGTAGACCCCGTCTTCCAGCAAGGCCGTGGCATTGGTGATGCCCAGGTCGCGCAGGCTGGCAATACGCACAATGCTGAAGAGCACCAGGTCATAGATGTCTACAAAATAGCCTAGGGCGGCCACAATCACGGCCGTGTTCAAGAGCTTGCGGTGGGGGGCCGGCGGGGCAGTGGCTTGCATACAGGAAGAAGCAAATATGGGTTATAGGTCTGTTTTGTACTTTTTGAATAAATGCGTTGCAGCTCCCTTGCGGGGTAAATGCTTTATCTCCAGTTTGTTAGATTTGGTCGGGAAATTCTCCCGATTCATCGCTTTGTTGGTAAAAAACATGTTGTGCTCCGGAAAAAAGTAATACTTTTGTCAAAGTACTGTAACCTTCCTCCCTATGGGCACGTATAAAAGCGCTTTTTTTTGGTTGTTCACCGTAAGCCTGTTCTTTGGAACCTTGCTTCCGAAGAGTGGGACTTGTGGCACTCCCAACACCCAAAAGAACTCCTTGCTTTGGAAAGTAAGCGGCAAAGGCATCAAGACCTCGTACCTGTACGGGACTTTTCACCTGGTGCCCAAAGACCAGTTTGTTCTGCCAAGTAAGGTAAAACAAAAATTAGTGAAATCCGAGACAGCGGTGTTTGAGGTTGATCTGGACAGTCCCAAGCTAAGCAACCTGCTGTCCAAGCACATGCGCATGAGCCAGCCCATTGAAACGCTCATGACCAAGCAAGACTACAATCTGCTCTCGCAGTTTGTGAAGGATAGCCTGGAGCGGAGCCTGCAGCATTTCCGGTACGTGAAGCCCGGCTACCTGGGCCAGATGCTGCTCTACCCCAAGCTGCTGGGCTACGACCCAGAGTCATACGACCTGGCCCTGCTCAACCTGGCCAAGAAATGGTACAAGTCTATCTACGTGCTGGAAACCCCTGAAGAGCAGGTGGCCCTGTTTGACAAAACCACCCTTGAGTTGCAGACCTCCCAACTGCTCAACAGCGTGAAGCAGTTTGACCAGCAGCGCAAGACCATGCAAAAGATGCTGGCCCTGTACCAGCAAGAGGATCTGGACGGCCTGTACGCCCTAATTACCTCCCAGGACGAAGCTGCGGAAACCCAGGCGCTCCTGCTGGACGAGCGAAACAAAAAGTGGCTGACTCCCCTGGTGGATATGATGCAAAAATCTCCCGCGTTCATTGCCGTAGGCGCGGCCCACCTGCCCGGCGAGGGCGGCCTGATTCAGCTGCTCCGCGAGCAAGGCTACAAGGTGGAACCCGTAATGGACTAAGCGGCACAGCCTCCATAAAAAAAGGGTTGGTTCTAAGCAGAGCCAACCCTTTTTTATGGGGCGTTTTAAAGCTGTTTTCTAGAAAAGGGCTGTAAAACAGAAAAGGCCCCGGCACCGCCGAAGCCTTTTCTTGTATTGGAACCCCTCCTTATTGGATGGTGATAGGGAAAGTTACTTCTGCGTCTGTTTCACCAGTATTGATGGTGCTGGTAGCGCTTTTCAGGTCGGGTTGGTGCTTCAGGACTACTTGCAGGTTGCCGGTAGAGGCCGCTGCCGTGGTGATTCTGGTGTGAATGCCAATGGGGCGGTTGTTGCTGTCGGTATCAGTATAGGCTACTGTCAGGTTCAGGCCGTTGGAAGCCACGTAGAAGAATTGGTGCTCATCGCCTTCCTCCTCTACTTCCTCGGTGATGTCCTCGGCGGGGTTCTTCGACTCATCCAGCACTTGCACAGTCACGTCATACGTCTTGTTGGCGGCCAGCGTAGCGCCGGTCACGGTTGGAGCCTGGCCGCCGTCGCCGTCCAGATCCTGATAAGTTGCGGTGACGGTAGTTCCTCCGCCCTGGGGCTTAAACGCTAGTTTAACAGTGGTGATTAGTTCTTCCTCGTTAGTGGGCACGGGATCTTCGTCATTGCTGCACGAAGTCATGAACACAGAAGCGGTGAACAGAATGGCGAGGGATGGTTTCAAAAATGCTTTCATATAGATTTCAAATCTTTAGTCTGGTGAAAAAATAAGGTTAAAAATTCAGCGGGATGCTCACCCGCAGGGTAATGGACCGGCCTACTTCATCGGCGTAGTACCGGAAACGGTTCAGGTAATCGCGGTAGGCGGTGTTCAGGAGATTGCGGCCAATCAGGCCTACCTCAATCTGCTGTTTGCCAAAATGCAGGGTAGTGCCGGCCTCGGCGTTCAGCAGGAAGTAACCGGCCGGTGGCATGGCGTAATCCCGGGCCAGGTAATTGTCTGGGATGTGGCGCTGCCGGGCTACGGCTAAGCCACTTACTTGAAGAAAGTTTTGCGCAAATACTCCCCGGGCTCCCAACTGCTCTACCGAATAGCGCAGGCTGTTCTCGTAGCGGTCTGTGGGAATCCAGATCAGGTACTCATCGGCGGTACGGTTGTAGGCCCGCACCAGAGACGCCTTGGTGGCGAACAGCAGGTGATCCGTCAACTGGTAAGACGCACTTACATCCAGGCCGGTAAAGGTGGCATTGGTTTGCTTCTGCCGGGCCGTCAGGAACGCGCCTCTGATGGTAAGCGTAGGCACCGTATCGGGTTCCTGGTAGATGTAGTTGTCAATGAAGTTGTGGTACACACTGATTTCGCCGTTCAGGCGCTTGTTCTGCACGTACGCCAGCGTGGCCATGAAGTTGTAGGCCCGCTCCACGCCCAGGTTGGCGTTGCCGTACTCATAGGTGCCCGTACCGTGGTGGATGCCGTTGCTGTACAGTTCACTGGTGGTAGGCGAGCGCCAGGCCGTAGAGGCATTCAGGTTCAGGTCCAGGTGCGGCCCGAAATGGTAGATGGCGCCCAATGTACCAGACAGGTTCTGGAACCGGTGCGTGGGCGTGAGCAGTTCATTGTCCAGCGCCGACTGACCGGTTCTCTCCGGGGTGTCTTTGCGGTACAACTTGGCCTGCAGGTAGCGGTAATCATATCGGAGTCCCGCCTCCACGTGCCATTTGCCTTTCTCCCAGTGCTCAATCCAGAACAAGCCGCCGGTGTGCATCTGGTAAAACGGCACAAAGAAACGGCCCTCGTAGCGGTTGAACTGGTACTGGTACGTCGCCCCGATGCTGCCTTTCAAATTCCAGATCAAAGGATGCTCCCAAACTGCTTCGCTGCTGTGCGTGGTGATCTCGAACCGAAGACCGGGCCGGCTGGAATCGCCGTGGGCATCGTACTCCTCGCGCTGGTTGTATTGCCGGGCATAGGTGAAGAGCAGTCGGCTGGCGGGTCCGGTGCGGTAGAAGCCGTGCAACCGGAACAAATCATGCGTCACGTTCTGGTACGGCACCCCAATGTCATAGGTGAAAGCAGCCTCCGGCTCCGGGCGTTCGCGTTGCAGTGCGTTGCGGATATCGGTGAGGTTACCCACGTGCGAGGCCGAGAACACGCCTAACTTGGTGTCAAAACGGCTGAAAAAAGCATCTACCCCAAGCTTCTCGCGGGTCCAACCGGCGGCCGCCGAGAAGTTCTGTTCCTGGTAGCCGGTGTTGGCGAGGTAGTAGTCAGGGGTTTTGCTGTTACCGGCCTTTTTGAGTGTGCCTTGCAGACGCCAGCTCAGCGACGGAATGCCTGCCGGATTGCTTTCCACCATACCAGACAGCACGCCCTGACGGTTGTGGCTCACGCCCACCAGGTTCAGCTCGGCACTGGTACCGGCGGAATCTCTCAACGGTTTAGGTTCTACCAGAATCACGCCGCCAATGGCATCGGCACCGTAGCGTACGCCGGCGGCACCTTTCACCACGGTAAGTTCAGAGGCCACAAACGGATCAATCTCGGGCGCGTGCTCAGAACCCCACTGCTGGGCCTCGTGGCGCACACCGTTGTTCATAACCAGTACGCGGTTGCTGTGCATGCCGTGGATCACGGGCTTGGCGATGCTGGGTCCGGTCTGGATGCTGGTAAGGCCCGTCATCCGCTCCAGCGACTGGGCCAGCGACTGACCCTGGGTCTGCCGCAGCTCCTGCCCTTTTAGCTGGCTAGTGGCCTGGGTAACTTCTTCGCGTTGCCGGGCCACGCGCACTTCCACGGAGTGCAGTTGCAGGGCGTCTGGGTGCATCCTGAAATTGATCACCTCGGGCGCCCGTACCGATTTCTCCAGCCGTTCTGGGTTGTAGCCAATGTAAGACACTACCAACCGGTACGTGCCGGGGCAGAGATCGTGAAAATGGTAATGACCGTTGGCATCGGTGATGCTGGTGTGTTGGGTGCCCTCCAAAACTACGGTGGCACCTATCAATGGGCTGCGATCTTCGTGGTCTGTGACCGTGCCAGACAAGGTGATGCCGCAATCTTCGGCAGAAGGGGCGTCTTGCAGGGGCGGTACCGGACCCGTTTGTGCCATGGTTCCGGCCGAAGCCAGACCAATGCACAGCAGAAGCAGCACAAAATAGCTTATGTATTTGCGCAACTCAGTAAGAAAAAAGAAATGGAAAAACAGGAGGATTCCCCTCCAAACGTCCTTCAAGCGCAGGGTGTTTCTTGCCTGTTTTTACAAAATCAGCTGAAAACAGCGTGACCAGGCAAGTCTGCCTTAAAGGAAAAAGAATTAACTAAGCCGGGCCACAGGCGGGCCGCGCGGAGAGGTGGTTTGTGGATAGCTGAACTTCCAGATAAAGGCGTAACCAGCCTGATAGCTGTCTATCAACGGAATAGGAGCGGTAAACGCCACTACGGTCTCTGAGGGTTGAAAAGGCGTATTGAACAACTCGGCCGTTGGACAATGCGTGTGCTTGTTGTCAATGTGCGGCCGGTTCTCGTCGTGGGGTTTGTCTTCTGAGTGCGCGTGGGCGTGCAAAGCCACCAGTACCTTTTCAGGTACCATCACCCGCATAAACAGCAGGAGCAAGAGGTAGGCACTTATGGTTCTAAGACAACGCACTTTCAAAAGGGGAATAAGCAAATATAGGTCCTAAAAATAATAGTTGTACAGCAAACGTCAGACAAACAGGAAGAACGGCAGCTATAAGCTATTGAAACGAGGAGGTGCGGGCTTATGTTTTTAGGGTGTTTCTCAGAAACTGGGCTATAAATGAGAAATGCTTTGCCTTCACAGAGTTGCTCTTATCCGCTGGCGCGAGCTTGCAGCTCGTGTCCGCACGCATTCCCGGGATAATCGATTCACCCACTCCTGTCATCTTGGGAAGATCTTGTAGGCAAACTAGAAAAGCCTTAAAGAGACGCTACTACTGTTTGCTCACAAGATCCTTTCAGGGTGACAGAAAGAAGCAATGGAATGCGTGCGGACACGAGCGGCAAGCTCGCGCCAGCGGGGCATAAACGAGTAAATTGTTCTTTCATAAAACGCCTCAGCTAATCATTGACATTCGCCAATGCTGCTCCTGCCATATTTTTTCTGCCATCCTGTCACTTTTGACGTAGGTGGAACAGCTTTTGCCAAGCCTCTTCAAAACCGCAATACATACACATCGATATAAAGGAAATGGAAGAAAAAGGCACGATTTCGATTCACACCGAGAACATTTTCCCTATCATCAAGAAGTTTTTGTACTCAGACCACGAGATCTTCTTGCGTGAGTTGGTTTCAAACGCTGTAGACGCGAGCCAGAAGGCCAAGCGTTTGTCGGTGATTGGTGAACTGAAAGGCGACCTGGGTGACCTGAAGGTGACCGTGAAGGTGGACAAAGAGAAAAAGCAGATCATCATCTCGGACAACGGGATAGGGATGACCGCCGAGGAGATCAAGAAATACATCAACCAGATTGCCTTCTCCGGCGCCACTGAGTTTGTGGAGCGCTACAAAGACTCTACTGACAAGAGCCAGATCATCGGGCAGTTCGGTTTAGGTTTCTATTCTGCCTTCATGGTGGCCGGCACCGTGGAGATTGACACTTTGTCGCACCAGGACGGCGCGGAGCCTGCGCACTGGATCTGCGACGGTTCTACAGAGTTCTCCATCACTACCGGCAGCCGCACTGAGCGTGGTACCGATGTGATTTTGAACATCGCCGAGGATTCTGAGGAGTTCCTGGAAGAAGCCCGCTTGCAATCCATCCTGAACAAATACTGCAAGTTCCTGCCAATTCCGGTAGAGTTCAACGGCGAGACCATCAACAACCCGAACCCCATCTGGACCAAGTCTCCGTCTGAACTGACCGACGAGGACTACAAGAACTTCTACAAAGAACTGTACCCGTTCTCTGAGGACCCGCTGTTCTGGATTCACCTCAATGTAGACTATCCGTTCAACCTCACCGGTATTCTTTACTTCCCTAAAGTGAAGAATGAGTTCGATTTCCAGAAAAACAAAATTCAGTTGTACAGCCGTCAGGTATTCATCACCGACGAGGTGAAAGACGTAGTGCCTGAGTTCCTGATGCTGTTGCACGGCGTGATCGACTCCCCAGACATTCCACTGAACGTGAGCCGCTCCTTCCTGCAGGCCGATGCCAACGTGAAGAAAATCAATACCTACATTACCCGTAAGGTGGCCGATAAACTGAACGAGATCTACAAGAAAGACCGCACTGCCTACGAAGAGAAGTGGAATGACATTGCGGTGTTCGTGAAGTACGGCATGCTTTCTGACGACAAATTCTACGAGAAAGCCAAAGACTTCGCCCTGCTGCAAAGCACCGACGAGAAATTCTACACCCTGGAAGAGTACCGCAATTACGTGCAAGCCAATCAAACCGATAAAAACGGCCAGTTGGTAATCTTGTACACTACGGATGCCGAGAAGCAGCACGCCTTCATTGAAACCGCCAAGAACCGCAACTATGACGTGGTTAAGCTGGACACGATGATTGACCCGCATTTCATTGGTCAGTTAGAGCAGAAACTGGAGAAAACGACCCTGAAACGCGTAGACGCCGATACCATTGACAAGCTCATTGAGACCGATGCCAAGCCGGCCAGCGTGTTGTCTGAAGACGAGACCAAGCGTTTGAAAGAGTTGTTTGAGAAGGCCATCAACAACCAGAACATGACCGTAGGCGTGGAAGCCCTGAGCACCGATGACCAGCCGGTTATCATCACCCTGCCTGAGTTCATGCGCCGCATGAAAGACATGAACCGCATGGGCGGCGGCGGCATGATGATGGGCAACTTCCCAGACATGTACAACGTGACCATCAACGCCAATCACCCCATCAACCACCGTATCCTCAAGCACAACGACGAGCGCGGTGAGAAGATAGCCAAACAAGCCTATGACCTGGCGTTGCTGTCGCAGAACATGCTTTCCGGTGCAGCCCTTACCGCGTTTGTGAAGCGCAGCGTGGAGCTAATTGACAAAGAATAGTCTGTCGTTTTTAAGTAGTTTTATAGAAAAGAGGCCGGAAACGTACGTTTACCGGCCTCTTTGTTTTTACATATCTGCGAACGTGCTCTTTCATGGTTTGGCTCTGCTCCCGTTCCAGCTTCACATCTCTTTTGTCATCCTGAAAGGATCTTGTGGGCGAACGGTAGTGGCGTTATTGTAAGGTCTTTCTAGTTTTCTAACAAGATCTTTCCAAGATGACAAGGAAAGTTAGTAGCCCACCAAGCCATCTAGTTTATAGAGGGTAAGAAGAGAGTTAGCTTTGGAGGTGTCTTGTTTTTGAAGGGCTGCGAAATAAGGCTTAATTAGTTTACTGGCAGGTGATTGGGGTGCTTTCTTCTGAAGATATTGGTACGCCTCAGCATAGGATGGATCTAGTTTGCCATCCTCAAAGCTCAGTACTGGCGTGTTGTCCATCCCCTCAAATAAAGTAGCTAAATAACTCTTTCTCTCTGATTCAGCAGATTTCCGAAAAATGAAATCAGGATGTTTGCGTAAGAAGTTTTCTCTCCAGATTACCCTATCCGCCAATTGAACAGGACTAATTGTTAAGCCGCCATCTTCTGAGAAGCCCTCTTTGTGGTCCTTGTTCACCTGAACGAGGTATTCTTTAAGAACTGGGCTTATAAAGCTATAGAAATGCTTCGCGATGAAATCACGGTCTTGCTTTAAATAGGTCGCTCCCTCCGTCATGTCCACTTCAAAGCCATTGGCTATCATTTTATTATTATAGTCTTTTAGTTTTTGGGTTAACGCCAGCGGATTGGGTTCATCATATACCAAGACTAGGGGCTTATAGTCGGTAGAATCCTGAAAATGGATTTCATTGATAGTATTATCAACTCGCCGGTAGAATTTTTCGAAGATGACGTACCCAGAGTCTGCCATGGAAGAGGGTTGGCCTTTGAACAAAGAGGTGTACTTGTCTGCTGCCTTAGACACGCTGGTAACATCTCCGCTATCTAGTTTCGCCAGGAACTGCTGATACTCTATCAGCGGAGAGACTGTTGGTGTACTTGTTCTCTCAGGAAGTTGCGTTGGTGCCTTCGTTTCTTGCTGGGGAGGACTAGTTTGTTGGCATGCTGCTACCAGAAGCAAAACGCCTGTAAACAAATAGAGCAATCCTCTCATAGGTCTGAAAGATGGGAAGTGGTTGGGTCTAAAGTAACAGTTTTAAAGTAGTTTTTACCAAAAGAGCCTGGAAACTCATGTTTCTAGGCTCTTTGCTTTTAGGCTCCTTTCTGTCTCTCTTCTGTCATCCTGAAAGGATCTTGTGGGCGAACGGTAGTAGCGTTACAACACAGCTTTTCTAGTTCGCTAACAAGATCTTTCCAAGATGACAGGAAAAGAAGAAATGATCAGAGTTTAACATTCCAGGTGGCGCAGTTCAGAACGCCTCCATGGTAAGCGATTTCATTTGATAGAATAGGATGAATAATGCAACCAGGGTACAGTTCCTTCATCTTCGCTAGAACAATCTCGTCCTCTGGTAGACCAAAGAAAGGGAGCAGGATAACATTGCCCACTTGAGCGAAGTTGATGTAACAACCTATGGCAGTATAATCTCCGTCTTCATTTTTCTCGTCTGATGGCACGTAAGGAAACAGAACAATCTCCAGACCGGTATTTTTCAGAGCTCTGGCAAGACGTTGCTTCCAACTAGGGCTTGCATGGCTGAAGTCATTCACCAGCAACCGATGCTCGTCTAAAAAACGAACCATTCCATCTGCATGGCCGGTAAAGTCATAAGGCTGACTAGGTATAACAAATAGTTCTTCCACTTGCAGTTCATCTTTCACAGCTGCTTTAACTACCTCTTTAGATAAGTGGCTGTTCTCTGTGAAGACTC
Source organism: Rufibacter psychrotolerans (assembly GCF_016924645.1). Taxonomy (GTDB): domain Bacteria; phylum Bacteroidota; class Bacteroidia; order Cytophagales; family Hymenobacteraceae; genus Nibribacter; species Nibribacter psychrotolerans. Next base: position 178,778 of record NZ_JAFFJV010000005.1, read on the forward strand.
TCTCCGTAACAATGGCTTTGCTTTTTGCCTTCACTACATTGCCTCCGTCTAGCTTCAAGGAGGAATGTTTTACAGGTGAGTGCCAATCCAAGGGAACCTCGGCAACATTGGTTCTGAGGTGGCGGTACTTCTTAGGTTCAAGATAGCTTGGGTCATAAATGAACTGCACCAATCCATCGTCTGACACTTGTACCGGCATGTAATCGCGGCACCAGATGTCTTTAGTGCCTTGAAGCAGGCTGTAGTTGATGCCTTCTTTGTCTAGGATGCTTTTCAGCCTGAGCCAGAAAGGCCTGTATTTTTTTTCGGTGGCAAGTAATGCAGACAGGTAGACAAAATTGGTTTCCTGGTCTATTATCATTTCGCCCTTAGCTCTCTCTTCAGAAAAGGCAGTAGCTGCATTGGTCATATTTTCCATTACCAGTGAATATAGTAAATTCTGAATAGAAAGGAGCTCCTAAAACCGCAAACGCAGATGTACAAAGGTGTTTGCTTAATACTGATAGAAGATCAGGTGCTAGCCTGTTTCGCCCAGATCAAGACCCCGGTGCCGAGGAACCCAGGATGGCGCCGGCTTTCCGGTATTGCTGCAGGAGGGCATTCGCCCGGAGTTTGTCTGACCGAACCAAGGCTTTGAAGTAGGGTTGTACCAGTTTGTTGGCTTCTGAGGCGGGGGCGCATCTATGGAGTTCCCGGTACGCCACGGCGAAGTAGGTGTCCAATTTTTTGCGCTCATAGGTAAGGACGGGCGTGTTGTCCAGCCCAGCCAGTAGAACGGTCAGGTAGTACTTCTTCCTTTCTGCACTTTCCTTCGCGTACAGGAACGTGGGGTTTCTGGCCACGAAGGATTCCCACCAGACTACCCGGTCCACAAACGCTTCCTCAATGATGGTGAGGCCGGTATCATCGGCGAAGCCTTCCTTGGTTTCTTTGTTGACTTGTTCCAGATACTCCCTCAAAACCGGACTGATAAACGGATAAAAGTGCCGGGCGATAGAGTCGCGGTTCTGTTTCAGGTACGTTCCCCCTTCCCGTAGGTGCACTTCAAACCCGTTGGCCAGCATGGTTTGCTGAAAGTCCTTCTGCGTTGGGGTAGGTTGGGCAGGGTTGGCCTCCCCGTGAACCTGCGCCAGCAGATTGGAGTGGGCGGCATTTTCCCCGTGCAGGCGGGTGAGGGCGGTGTTCACCCGCTGGTAGAACCCCTCAAACACCGCGTAGCCTGAATCGGCGAGCGCCGGCCGTTGCGCCTTGAACAAGGAGGCGTACTTTTCGGCGGCTTTGGAGACATGCGTGACATTGCTGCTGTCTAACCCCGAGACATACTTTTCATACGCCTGAAGGGGAGGCAGACTAGGGTTCATTTGCCCCACCAGAGACAGAAAGGCCGTGCTTACCTCCTTCGCCCGAAGATCGCCCTTCATCCGGAAGGCGAACAGCACAAACAAAGCAAGAATGAACAGGCTGAGAAGCTTCTTCATAGAACTAAACCAGATGCGTTTCTATGGCATGTAGAAGTGGTGTCTCAATATACAAAATACTTTGAGGGTAACGCCCGGTTTTAGGGGCGCTTTCGTGAAAACAGCTCCAAAACCGGGCACTTCTCTCCTGTTGTGGTGCCGATGCTGGCGCGTGGGCCAAATAGTAGCGGCGCAGCCCCGGTCTTGATTGCTACTTTGGCGGCAATCCTTCATCTTGCGGTTTAATCTCCTACTATCCCTCAAGTTATGACGAATTCCTTGCTTTCGTACCTGTCCATGGGCTTGCTCACGCTAGCGCTGGGCTGCTCTTCCTGTTCTAAAACCTCCACCACAACTGCTTCGTCTACGGCTTCCTCCAGCGGTTCTACTGCGGCCAAACCAGCCAAGGCCTTGCTGACGGGTGCCGACCAAACCCAGAAATATGTGCCCTATCTGAAGGGCAAGAAAGTGGCCATGGTGGTGAACCCGTCCTCCATCATCGGGGGAAAATCCAGTGTGGATAGTCTGTTGGCTTCGGGAATTCAGATCGTGAAGGTGTTTGGGCCCGAGCACGGGTTCAGGGGCAATGCCAGCAACGGCGCCAAGGTAGACGACGAGGTAGACGCCAAAACCGGCATTCCCATTATCTCGCTGTACGGCAAAAAGCGGAAGCCTAGCAAAGAAGACCTGGCCGGCGTGGACGTGCTCATCTATGACATCCAGGACGTGGGCGTGCGCTTCTACACCAACATCAATACCCTGCGCGATGTGATGGAATCCTGCGCCGAGCACAACGTGGAACTGATGGTGTTGGACCGCCCCAACCCGCACGCCTACATGATTGACGGGCCCATCCTGGACATGAAGTATAAATCGGGCATCGGGCAGTTTCCTATTCCTATTGCGCACGGCTTAACCGTTGGCGAATTTGCCCAGATGGTGAACGGCGAAGGCTGGATGGAGAAAGGCCTGAAACTGAACAAGCTCAACATCATTAAAATGGCCAATTACCACCATGACATGCCGTACGTGCTGCCGGTGAACCCCTCGCCTAACCTGAACACGCCGCAATCGGTGATGCTGTACCCCAGCCTGTGCTTGTTTGAGGGAACCATCATCAGCCAGGGCCGCGGCACGCACATGCCGTTTACCGTGTTAGGTGCCCCAGCCCTGAAAGGTAAATATTCGTTCTCCTTCACCCCGGTGAGCATCAAAGGCATGAGCGAAACCCCGCTGCACATGAACGAGGAATGCTACGGCCTGGACCTGCGGAACTATGACGTAGAGCAACTCAGAAAGAAACGCCAGATCAACCTGAGCTGGATGATAGAACTCTACAAAGCCTACCCCGAGAAAGCCCGGTTCTTTGACTCTTCTTACAGCAAGCAGATGGGCGTGATTGAGCGCCTGGCCGGCGTAGCCGATTTCCGGAAACAGATAGAAGAAGGCTGGTCTGAAGAGCAAATCCGGAAAACCTGGGAGCCCGGCCTGAAAGCCTTCAAAGAGATGCGGAAGAAGTATCTCTTGTATCCGTGAGGTAACACCAGAAAGCCACCCCCGTTTCAGCGGTAGTTTCACAAAAAGAGGCCGGAAATGCTCCGGCCTCTTTTCATTCTAAAGGCACACCTTCTTTGCTCTCCAACCTCTCCCTTTGTCATTCAATCCTTCTCTCTTCCTCCTCCAGCCCTCTGTTTGTCATTCAACCTCTTTCCTTGTCCCCAACTCCTCTCTTGTCATATACCCTCTCCCTTTGTCATTCAATCCTTCTCGTTGCCTTCCAACTTCTCCCTTTGTCATGCATCCTCTCTCTTTGTCATCCTGAAAGGATCTTGTGGGCGAACTAGAAAAGCGTTTATTCAAGCGCCACTACCGTTCGCAACCAAGATCCTTCCAGGATGACAAAGAGACAATACCTTCCAGGACGACATAAAGACAATAAATAATGATGAAGAAAGCCGAGCCTCTTGCAGCGCGAGGAGGAACCTACTTAGCCGCAGCGTGTAAAGCCGAAGCCGCTACGGGCTTTCTGCTAGTGAGCCACAGATTCACCAGCAGCAGCACCAGCAGAATTCCTGAGTTGACGGCTAGCACCGGCAAGGCCCCAGAGATCTTCCCTAACGTCATCAGGAACATATTGGCAATAGCTTGTACCACCATCACTTTCTCCAATCTGCTGAGCGAAGGCGGCAACAGCGCACACGCTCCTGTCAACCCGAAAGTCAGTAGCCCGAAACCGTTGGTCATGTCATAACTGAATTGGGTGGAAACCATGGTGCTCAACGCCGCCGCCAGAATAGCCCAAGGCAGCTTCCCGCTCCGGAACTGCTCCAGCGGAGTGGGCTCGGCAGGCATCATCACTTCGGGAGAAAACAGGAACCAGAAACGTTTAGACTCATACAGCAGCAGGCTCAGGTTCAGCAGCAGGAACACAGTGTTCACGTAGGGCGTGCCGGTCCAGTTCTGCGAAACGGTAACGGCCAAAATAGAGATGTTCATAGGCACCAGCATCACGGCGCCCAGCAGACTGAACCGCTGCGAGAACAGCAACGCGCCTATGATCACCTGGCATACCGCCACTACCTGCGCAAACAACCCAAGGCCGTGCTTGGCGAGCGCCTCCTCCAGCCAGGGCGGACCAATCAACTGCCCGAAGTTCCCGTGGGTGAGTTTACAGATGCCCGCCGAGAAGAAGACGTAGCCTAAAAAGAGCCGGATGAGGAGCACGAGAAAGTCTTTGTTTCGGAGCATGGTCTGGTAGATTGAGGTGAAAATCAGGAGCCCGATTTCAACCATCGGCTCCTATCATGACTCCAAGTAAAAGAGAGTTCCACAGCCTGAAAAATCATTTAGACCAACCGCCCAATTACTTAGACGAATCCTCGGAAATGGTTGGCAACCAGTTTGGTTCCTATCCCCGAGTACCTATCTATTAGGGCAGCCCATGTAATGTACAAAAGCGGAGATAAACGAAAAAGGGCAACCACAAGGATTGCCCCTACATTTCTGATATATTAGCCAGAGAGCTTATGCCCCAATTTTCACCGAGGTCATGGTCAGTGAGCCGCCCACCATTTTATCGTTGAAGAACGAGGCCTCTTCGTCTTTGCCCTGCAGCCCCAGCGTGTACATGAGCGGCAGGTAGTGTTCCACCGTGGGGATAGCCAGCAGCGCTTCCTTGCCCAGGGTCTGGTAGTGGATGAGCGGCTGGTGGTCGCGGTTCAGGATGAGTTCCTTGAATTTCTCGTTCATGGAGTGGGTCCAGTCATAGCCGCCACCGTTGATCATGGCCCAGTTCATCATGCGCAGGTTGTGCACCATGTTGCCGCTGCCGGCAATGAGCACGCCTTTCCTGCGCAGCGCCTGAAGCTCTTTGGCCAGATCATAGTGGTACTGCGGACCTTTGGTGTAGTCAATGCTGAGCTGCAGCACCGGAATGTTAGCCTCGGGGTACATGTGCCGGATGATGGTCCAGGTGCCGTGGTCCAGGCCCCAGTCATGGTCCAGTTCCACGTGGGCGCTTTTGATCAGGTCAACGGTTTCCTGGGCCAGCGCAGCATTGCCGGGAGCCGGGTACTGCACCGCGAACAGTTCTTTCGGGAAGCCTCCGAAATCATGGATAGTCTGCGGGAAATCCATGGCCGTGATCTTGGTGCCCTTGGTAAACCAGTGCGCCGATACCACCAACACCGCTTTAGGCGTGGGAATCTCCTGCGCCATCTTCTTCCAGCGTTGGCTGAACTCGTTGTCTTCAATGCCGTTCATAGGCGAGCCGTGCCCAATAAAGAGCACCGGCATGGTATAGTCCTGAGGCGTCAGTTCCTCGGTAAATTTCCGGAATGCGCTTAAAGTAGTCATGGTGATTGCTCCTGCTGCCAGTGATTTGATAAAAGTTCTCCGTTCCATCATGTTGGTAAGTATGGATCAAGAAAAGTGACGTTGCCGCGGCAGCTACTGGCAAAACAACCTCTCTCTGCCGCAGGTTCACCATACAAAGATCGCGTGCGGCGGGGCCGAAAAGAATAAGGTAGTTTAAGAAATCGCCTGCCGGTACAAATCCAGCCCTTCGGATTTGATGGTGCTGAAGAACTCGGGCGTAATGCCCAAATATGAGGCGATGTGATACTGCGGAATGCGCTGGCTCAGGTCTGGGAACTTGAGCAGGAAATCACGGTAGTTCTCGGCGGCCGTCTGCGTCATGCCGGTGAGCATCCGCTTCTTGAACGCGAAGTAGCCGTTTTGGAGCAGTTTCCGGAAAAACAGGTTGAAAACGGGACGCTCCTGCGTGAGCTGCTCAAAGGCATTGATGTTGATCTGCACGTACTGCGTAGCTTCCAGCGCCTGAATAGACAGCATAGCCGGTTTGTTGAACGCGATGTCGCTGATCCAGTAGCGTTCTACCGCAAACTCCAGATTCACCTCCTTGCCCGCCTTGTCAATGATAAACGACCGCAGACAACCCTTCTGCACAAAGTAGATGGCGTGGTTCAACTCGCCCGTACGCAGCAAATACTCCTTCTTCTTCGCTTCCTGTGTGGTGCAAATAGCCAGGAACGCCGCTTCCTCCTCTGCGGTAAGCGTGACGTGTTGGGCAAGGGCGGCGGTGAGGAGGTTTTGGGGCAAGACTTTATGATGTTGTAATGATGGTTGCTCCCGGCACCAATGGCGTAGCCAAGACTTCCTTCAACGCAGGAACAAGGGCCTTTAGCGTGATATAGGTGTTATCTGGAGCGGCCAGGACGAGAACCGGAACGGCGAATTTGGTGAGATTCTGCTGGAATTGAAGGTTTCTATCAAAAGTTAGGAAGGCATCAAAACCTTCTGCCAGGAGCAACTGCATTAACTCTCCGTTCTTCTTCCCGTTCCACCCTTTGTCCCGCACGGTATAGATTTCATGTTCCTCGAAATCCAGCTTCAGTCGTTTAGGAAGGTTCTCGTCAAGCAGCAGTTTCATACAACTGCTCTATGTTTTTAGACGTGACCAGCTTTCCGGCTATTCCTAACACGGCTACGGCTTGTTCTCTATCTACGGTAGGAAAATCCTCTAAAAACTCATCCAGTGAAATCCCCTTTTCCAAATGCGCAAATAAAGTCTCAATAGGAACCCGGGTTCCTTTAAACACCGGCTGACCTGCCAGAATCTCTGGGTCAATGGCGATATAATCTTTGATGGTTGCCATGGTGAAGTATACGGAGAAGATGCCTTCAGGAGCGCGGTGAAATACCTTTAATATAATGCTGCTCTTTTCTGTCATCTTGGAAAGATCTTGAGAGAAGGCTAGAAAAGCGCTGGAGTAAACGTCAATACCATTCGCCCACAAAATCCTTTTAGGAGGACAAGGAAAGTTCTTTGTAGAATGCTTTCAATGGCGCGGAAGTTACTTCCGTGACTAACGAGTAAGAGAAAGTCACGGAAGTAACTTCCGCGCCATAGTCAGGAATGGCAGAAAACATCCCTATCCGCTCTCTAAAGGAAGAATCATCAAGAGGAGAATCTTCCGTTTTGGCCTGTTTTCTTAAAATTTGGTCCTAAACGGAAGGGTACTACCATTCCCCACAAAATCTCGCTTTCGCCTCCAGGAACTCCTGCCACATCTCCTGCACAATCTGCCCGGCGGGTTTAATGTCCTGTACAATGGCGGCGGCCTGGCCTATCTCCAGTTCGCCCTCTTCCAGGTCGCCCTCGTACATGCCGCGTTTGGCCCGGCGGGAACCTAGTAGTTCCGCTAACTCCAGGGGAGTGGCGCCCCGCAGTTCGGCGGCTTTCACGTCCTGGTAGAACTTGTTTTTGAGCAGGCGCACGGGCGTGAGTTGTTTCAGGGAGAGTTCGGTGTCGCCTTCCTGGGCGGCTACCACGCGCTCCTTGAAGCTGGGATGCGCACTGGACTCTACGCTAGCCACAAACCGACTGCCTACCTGCACGCCCTCGGCTCCCAGCGCCAACGCACCGAAGATTCCCGCTCCGTTCGCAATGCCGCCTGCGGCAATAAGTGGTAAATTCACGGCTTGCCGCACCATGGGAATCAGGCAAAAGGTGGTCGTTTCCTCGCGGCCGTTGTGGCCCCCGGCTTCAAATCCTTCGGCCACAATGGCGTCTACTCCGGCTTCCTCGCACTTACGGGCAAACTTCACGTTGCTCACCACGTGCACCACTTTGGCCCCGTTCTCCTGCAGCACCTTGGTCCAGGTCTTAGGGTTACCCGCCGAGGTGACCACTACCGGCACTTTCTCTTCCAGGATGATTTTGAAATGCTCTTCCAGGTCTGGGTACAGCAGCGGCACGTTCACGCCAAAGGGTTTATCCGTGGCCTTCTTGCATTTCTGAATGTGCTCGCGCAACGTGTCTGGGTACATGGAGCCGGCGCCAATGAGGCCCAAGCCACCGGCATTGCTCACCGCCGAGGCCAGTTTCCAGCCGCTGCACCAGATCATGCCGGCTTGTATAATGGGGTACTGGATGTGAAAGAGTTGGGTGATTCTGTTGCTCATGGTCTCAAGTATCATGTAGCAAGTAGCAAGACTACAGCCTTGTTTGATGCTACATGATGGATGAATGTTCTACTATAAAGTCGTGCTACCTGATACGTGCTACTTGCTACTAAAAATCAGTGGCTAAAATCAATCTCAGTGCTGTCGCCAATGTTCAGGCGCTGGCTCAGGCCTTTCAGGGCAGAGTCTGAGCCCACCAGCGAGTCTTCCAGCACGGCGTAGCCCAGCTCGGCGTAGCCGCCGATGATGGAATTGCGCACAATGGTGTAGTTGAGGATAGCGCCTTCGCCAATGGCCACGTTGGGGCCCACAATGGAGTTGGAGATGTGCACCCCTTTGCCAATGCTCACTGGCGGAATAATGATGGTGTTGGGAAAGTCCAGGTGCTCGGTGCGCTTGAACTCGGGGCGGTTGAGCAGCGTGGCGTTGGCCTGCAGCAGCGTGTCTTTGCGGCCGCAGTCAAACCAGTGGTCTACGGTCAGAGGCACCATCTTCTCGCCGCTCTGGATCATGTGCATGAGCGCATCGGTGAGGTGGTACTCGTTCTGCGTCCTGATGTCCTGGGCAATGATGTGCTCCAGGGCCTCTGCCAGGTTAGCGGGATTGTTGATTTTGTAGAGCCCCACCAGCGCGAAGTTAGACTTAGGGATCTTGGGCTTTTCTACCACCTTGGTGATGAACCCCTCGGCGTCCAGCTCGGCAATGCCAAACAAGGTGGGCGTCTTCACCATTTTCACCGCCAGGGTGGTGTGCTCCGCCGCAAAAAGCTGCTGCAGGTCTACGTCTACAATGGTGTCGCCCAACTGGATGAGCAGGTCCTGTTCATGGCGGAACGTTTCGCGCGCGGCCCACAGGGCGTGCCCCAGCCCCTCGCGGGGCTGCTGCACCACAAACTCGGCCTGTATGTGCGGGTACTTGCGCTGCACGTAGTGCATGATCTTCTCGCCCAGGTAGCCAATCACAAAGACAAACTGGGTAATGCCCGTGGCCTGCAGCCGTTCAATAATATGCCCCAGCATGGCTTTGCCGGCAATGGGCACCAGCGCCTTGGGTTGGGTGTGGGTGTGGGGCCGCAAACGGGCGCCCATGCCCGCTACCGGAATTAATGCTTTCATATCACCTGTAAAGGAGGCTTAACACCACAAGCTACACAATTTAGCGGTTTGTTTGGCATCTATCCCGCCAGAAGAACCTCCCGGGCGCCTTTCCTCCAAAATATTAATAGAGTTTTCTGAATATATAACGAGATGCCCTTATCTTTAGAAACCAACTTCTACGTAAACCAGCGGACAGGGTACACCCGGTTTTGGGCCTGTTGCAGGAAAATGGCCCTAAAACGCATATTTTCTGGCCGGGGTACGTATAGAAGAAGCCTTTGTGCTACAAGTACTGTGTTGTCATTACCTATTCTGAACAAATAACCTACTATGAAAAAAGCATTGCTTTACCTTTTCGGCTTGGTGATTCTGGCCTCGCAGAGCTCCTGCGGCTACAATGAGATGGTGCAGAAAGACGAGGCTGTCTCCAGCCAATGGGCCCAGGTGCAGAACTCCTACCAACGCCGGGCCGACCTGGTGCCTAACCTGGTGAACACCGTGAAAGGCGCCGCCAACTTTGAGAAAGAAACGCTTACCCAGGTGATTGAAGCCCGCTCCCGGGCCACCAGCATCCAGCTGAACGCCGACCAGCTGACCCCCGAGAACATCCAGCGCTTCCAGGAAGTGCAGGGCCAGCTGAGTGGTTCGCTCTCGCGCCTGCTGGCCACCGCCGAGGCGTACCCAGACCTGAAGGCCAACCAGAACTTCCTGGAGCTGCAGGCCCAGCTGGAAGGCACTGAGAACCGCATTTCCGTAGAGCGGCAACGCTTTAACACCACCGTGCAGGACTACAACTCGTACATCAGGGCGTTTCCGCGCAACTTCTTCGCCGGCTGGTTCGGGTTTGAGCGCAAAGGCTACTTTGAGGCCGATGCCGGTGCCCAGCGCGCCCCCACGGTACAGTTCTAAGCAAGTAGCAAGTATCAGGTAGCAAGACTTCTTGAGCCTAGCTGTTGGACTGCACTCTGCCAACCTACCTATGCGTTTCTGGCCTGATTCCTCAAAATCAGGGCAGAAACGCATCCTCTAACATGACTCAAGACTCATCACTCAAGACTCAGAACTCTCAAAATGCCACGCGATACCATCACTGAAGCAGACGAGGCCGTTATTGTGGCGGCCATTCAGGAAGCCGAGCGCAATACCTCCGGCGAGGTGCGGGTGCACATTGAAGATACCTGCGAGGGCGAAGTGCTGGACCGGGCCACCCAGGTGTTTGCCTACCTGCACATGCACCAGACCAAACTCCGCAACGGGGTGCTGTTCTATGTGGCCATGAAAAGCCACAAGTTTGCCGTGCTGGGCGATGCCGGCATCAACGCCGTGGTGCCCAAAGATTTCTGGGTAGAGATCAACAAAGTAGTGATTGCCGATTTTAAGCAGGGCAAGTACGCCGAAGGGCTGAGCAAAGGCATTAAAATGGCGGGCGAACAGCTCAAGGCGTATTTCCCCTACGCCGGAGACCACAAAGACATCAATGAGCTGTCTGATGATATCTCCTTCGGCAGTACCCTTGACGAGACTAAAAAGTAAATGAGAAAATCTATCTGGCTTCTGGGAGTACTATGGCTATGGGCTTGGCAAGGGCTGGCGCAGGATTTTCCGCCCCGGCCTAACCCGCCGCGCCTGGTCAATGACTTAGCCGATATCCTGAGTCCGCAGGAAGAGCAGGCCCTAGAGCAGAAGCTGGTCAACTACAGTGACAGTACCTCCACCCAGATTGCCGTGGTCAACATCACCTCCATTGGCGGGTATGACATCTCAGACTACGCCTTTCGGCTGGCCGAGCAGTGGGGCATTGGCCAGCAGGGCAAGAACAACGGTATTCTCATTCTTACTGCGGTAAACGAACGCCGCGTGTTCATTGCCACCGGCTACGGCATGGAGGGCGTGGTGCCAGACGCCATTGCCAAACGCATCACCGAGTACACCATCAAACCCGAGTACCAGCAGGGCAACTACTACGCCGGCCTGGACAAAGGCACCAGCTTTATCATTGACGTAGCCAGCGGCGAGTATAAAGCCGACCCGCGTGATCGCCGGGGCGAGGGCGAAGGCGGTATTCCGGTGCTCTGGATCATCATTGGCCTGCTCATCCTCATCTTCATCATCAGTCGGCGGGGCGGCGGCGGACGCGGTGGTCGCCGGGGCATGCGCACCCTGGGCGGACCGTTCTTCCCACCTGTGATCTTCGGGGACTTCTCCGGCGGACGTGGCATCTTCGGGGGCGGCGGTGGCGGCTTTGGAGGAGGCGGCGGTGGTTTCGGCGGCTTCGGGGGCGGTAGCTTCGGGGGCGGCGGGGCCGGATCCAGTTGGTAATGCTTTGGCTTCACCTGTTGTAAAATCAGGTGTTGTGATCGTGAAGGCGTTTAGAGGTTGTTTTCTGTAAAACAGGCTCTAAACGCTTTTTGCTTTGTAAGGATGTTGCTGGTGGGGTGACGCGTTGTCTATGGACTGTTGCAGGTCTAACGGCGACTTGCCTAGGGCTTTAAAAGCGGTTGCTTAGTTTGCTTTTTTGCTGGCGAACTGCTGCTGGTCTATGGACTTATACGCAGTGCTGTTCCATCTTTTCTGAAAAGCGCTCACGGCTGCGGGGCCCCATCTTTGCCCCTCGCACTGCCCTTGCGGCCCACCTCTGTTTGTCTCTCTTAGCTTCTGTCACTCAAGGGCCACAAGCGAGGCGCTCGAGCCAAAGACTGAGATCGGGATCTTCCAGCTGTGGACTTGCATAGCAGCGGTTTAGCCAATTATTGTGCTAGAACTTTTCTTTCTATGGCGCGGAAGTTACTTCCGTGACTTGCGAGGTTGAAAGTCACGGAAGTAACTTCCGCGCCATAGTTGGGCGGCTTCAGAACACCAAACCTCACAGGTTTAGAAAACCTGTAAGATCTCTCTACTCAACCCACAGCCTTGCCCACGCAAAAGACATCGCAGTGTCTTCCAGACCTGCGAGTGTCTCCTCACTTTTCTTGAAAGCGGGTAATACCTTCCCTCTTCCCAATGGTTGAGGTTTCCAACTTTTCACCGTTCAACTTTTCACCGTTGTTGGTGTTCTCACCAACAACCTGAACTACGCTCCATGAGCAAGCTCCTCCTTTTAAGGGAGCAAGAAGAATCTTGACGCTGATTCTGCTCGCGCTTTTCAAGTTGATCCCAGATGCTCAACCTAACAATAGGAACCATAAAGCATAAGAACCATAAAGCCTCAAGATTATTGACGGTCAGGCTGTGAGGCAACAAAAAAGCCGATCCCACAGGGATCGGCTTTTTTGTTTATTGCAATGCATTAGCACATCAGCACATTGAAAAATTAGCACATTACTCCGCGTTGCGGTTCAGGCAGTTCAGGTCTTGGAAGGCTTCTTTCAGGCGGGTCACGAAAGACTCTTCGCCGGCGCGTAACCATACGCGGGGGTCGTAGTACTTTTTGTTGGGGCTGTCTTCGCCGGTGGGGTTCCCAATCTGAGCTTGCAGATAGTCTCTTTTGCCTTCGTAGTAGTTCTTGATGCCGTCCCAGAATGCCCACTGCATGTCGGTGTCAATGTTCATCTTGATGGCACCGTACTCAATAGCCTCGGTGATTTTCTCTTTCTCAGAGCCAGAGCCGCCGTGGAATACGAAATCCACAGGATTGGCCTCAGTGCCAAATCTCTGCTGAATATAGTCTTGAGAGTTTTTCAGGATCTCAGGGCGAAGCTCTACGTTGCCGGGCTTGTACACGCCGTGCACGTTTCCGAACGCCGCAGCCACCGTGAAACGGGGGCTCACTTTCAGCAGTTCTTCGTAGGCATAAGCCACGTGCTCAGGTTGCGTGTATAAGTGGGCGCTGTCAACGTCAGAGTTATCTACGCCGTCTTCTTCGCCACCGGTTACGCCTAGCTCAATTTCAATGGTCATGCCCATTTTGGCCATGCGCTCCAGGTATTTGGCAGAGATTTCAATGTTCTCTTCCAACGGTTCCTCAGAAAGGTCTAACATGTGCGAGCTGAACAGGGGCTTGCCGTGCTGGGCGTAGAATTTCTCGCCGGCATCCAACAGGCCATCAATCCAGGGCAGGAGTTTCTTGGCGGCATGGTCGGTGTGCAGCACCACCGGAACACCGTAAACTTCGGCCATTTGGTGTACATGGTGGGCACCTGAGATGGCACCGGCAATGGAGGCCGCCTGGCCCTCGTTGCTCAGGCTTTTACCCGCGTAGAACTGGGCACCACCCTGGGAGAACTGGATGATCACCGGAGAGTTTACCGCCTTGGCCGTCTCCAACACCGCGTTGATAGAGTTGGTACCAATTACGTTTACGGCCGGAAGGGCAAAGTTATTTTCGTTCGCATACTTGAATAAGTCCTGCACTTCGTCGCCGTACAGAACGCCAGATCTAAATTTAGGCATGGATTAGCTAGTTTTGGTCTTCAAGCAAAACTAGCTAAATTCTGCAATAGTTCTAAAGTTTCTTCTTGCGGGCGAGTTTGGCATATTCGCGCTCCACGGCGTCATCCTGGAAGCCGTAGTACGCTTCGTAGTAGTTGAACGCCAGGCCCACGCCCCAGCCAAACGTGAGCCAGGCCGGCCAAGGCAGGCCCCCGGTCATCATGCGAGGTTCCTTGGAGAGATACCAAACGCCCCAGACCAGGATATTGACCAAGACATACATGGCGAAATGACGCCTGAAGGCCACGCGCTTCTTGGCCAGTTTCCAGAGGGATTTGTCTTTTCCGGCTTCCATAGGCTGGTGAAATATAGTAAGAACTAAATATAAGTATAAATACGAATGAATGTTCGTATTTATGTTATAGGCTCCCAGTTTAGTCCTTAAGTAGTGCTGCCTGTCAGCTCACCGGCCAATACGTGGACCTCTAGCGTTTGATGAGGTTCGCCTCACGGCAGTTACAAACTGCCAACCATGGTAGGTCCAAGTCACAGACTTGAACCATAGAAAAGTAAGAAAGGCACGGAAGGAACTTCCGCGCCATAGAAAGTTGCCGGCAGACAGGGCTACGTAACAGACTGGGCCGGATCAGGCAAAGAAGGCACGAGCTGCAAGCTCGCGCCAGCGATAAAAGCACGTGTATCAAAAAAAGGGACGGAGGTAGTGCTGCGTCACAGTTTATAAAAGTAGGTTGGGAAGCAACCCAGCCGCTATACAACGCAACTGGTAGAAGATCCCGATTCCAGTCTTTGGCTCGAGCGCCTCGCTTGTGGGCCTTGGATAACATGAACTAAGCACAAACTGCAATTGTGGGCCGCAAGGGCAGTGCGAGGGGCAAAGACGGGGCCCCGCGGCCGTGAGCGCTTTTCAGAAAAGATGAAACAACTCAGCCTATAAGTCCATAGACAAACTGCCGCTACGCCAGCAAAAAGCTAAATAAACAACCGCTTTTGAAGCCCTAGGCAAGCAGAAGCTACGCCAGCAACAGTCCATAGACAACGCGTCACCCCACCAGCAAAATGCAAAACCGTTTAGAGCCTGTTCCGCAGAAAACGGCTCCAAAACAAAACCCTTCAACTTTTTACGCAAACCATAGTTTATACAAGAACCACCATTGCACAGCCGCCGCTTTGCCCGTACCTTCGCTAGCCTATGAGTACACCAGACAAACGCCTGTTTCTGCTAGACGCCATGGCGCTCATCTACCGCGCCCATTTCGCGTTCAGCAAGAACCCCAGAATCAATTCCAAAGGCATGAACACCGGGGCAGCCCTGGGATTTACCAACACCTTGGTAGACCTGCTGAACCGCGAGAAGCCTACCCATATTGGCGTCTGCTATGACGCACCCTCAAAAACGTTCCGGCACGAGAACTTCGTGGAGTACAAGGCCAACCGCCAGGCCATGCCCGAGGACATCGCCATTGCCATTCCGTACGTGAAGAAAATTGTGGAGGCGTTCCGCATTCCGGGCCTGATCATGGACGGCTATGAGGCCGATGACATCATCGGGACGCTGTCCTGCAAAGCCGAGAAGGCCGGGTACGATGTCTACATGATGACGCCCGACAAAGACTATTACCAGCTGGTCACCGACCACGTGTTTGTCTACAAGCCGGCTTTCCTGGGCAACGCCATTGAGGTAATTGACAAACCCAAGGTGCTGGAGCGCTGGGAGATCAGCAACGTAAAGCAGGTCATTGACATTCTGGGCCTGCAGGGTGATGCCGTGGACAACATCCCAGGAATCCCCGGAATTGGTGAAAAGACCGCGAAAACGCTTATCCAACGCTTTGGGAGTGTGGAGAACCTCATCGCCAACGCACACGAACTCAAAGGCAAGCAGCGCGAGAACGTGGAGAAATTCGCGGAGCAGGGCTTGCTGTCCAAAGAACTGGCCACCATTCACCTGGACGTGCCCATTGACTTTGACGAAGATGGATTGCGCTATGATGGTCCGGACACCGAGAAACTAGCCGCCCTGTTTGACGAGCTGGAATTCCGGCAATTGGCTACCCGAGTGCTGGGCACCGCCTCGCCGGCCGTTCCCAAACCCGTGCCCAATAAGCCTACCGTGGGCAAAGGCGTAAAATCCAGCGTGCCTACTGGCCAGACTTCGTTGTTTGGAGCCACTGAAGAAGCTGTTGCCCCGGAGATTGGCTCGGCCGTTGAACCTGCGGCAGATGAGTTCACGCCACGGGTACGCAAAACCATTGATACCACGCTGCACGAGTATCACCTGCTCACCACCCCTGAGCAACGGCAGCAGCTTTTGAAATATCTCAAACTGCAGAAGGAAATCTCTTTTGACACCGAGACCACCAGCATTGACGCCATCACGGCTCGGTTGGTAGGGATGTCGTTCTGCTACGTGCCCGGTGAGGCCTACTACATTCCGGTGCCGCCGCACGATGAGGAAGCCGCCTTTGAGATAGTGCAGGAGTTCAAGGAAGTACTGGAAAGCCCCTCCATTGTGAAGATTGGGCAGAACATTAAGTACGACCTGGTGGTGTTGCAGCGCTACGGCATTGACGTACAAGGACCACTTTATGACACCATGCTGGCCCATTACCTGCTGGAGCCCGACATGCGCCACAACATGGATCTGCTGGCTGAGACCTACCTCAATTACACGCCCATTTCCATTGAGACGCTGCTGGGCAAAGGCAAAAACCAGCTCACCATGGACAAGCTGCCAGCCCTGCAGATCTATGAGTACGCCTGCGAAGACGCCGATGTCACCTTGCAGCTCAAAAACTACTTTGACCCGCTTCTGGAAAAACAAGGCCTGAAACGCCTCTTCAACGAGGTGGAGAACCCGCTGCTGCGCGTGCTAGGCCACATGGAACGCGAAGGCGTGAGCATTGATGCCGAAGCCTTAGCGGAGTCGTCTCAGGTGCTGCAAACCGATATTCAGGAGATAGAGCAGAAGATCTTCAACCTGGCGGGCATGGAGTTCAACATAGGCTCTCCCAAGCAATTGGGCGAGGTGCTGTTTGACCGCATGGGGTTGGGTGGTAGCAAGATCAAGAAAACCAAAACCGGCCAGTACGCCACCGGCGAAGAGATCCTTTCTAAACTGGCCTTTGAGCACGAGATTGTGCAGCTCATTCTGGACCACCGGCAGTTGACTAAGCTGAAGAGCACCTACGTAGACGCGCTGCCGGCCTTGGTTTGCAACGAAGATAACCGCCTGCACACGTCCTACAACCAGGCCGTGGCCGCTACTGGGCGTTTGAGCTCCACCAACCCCAACCTGCAGAACATTCCTATTAGAACGGAGAAAGGCCGCGAGATACGCAAAGCCTTTGTGCCACGTGATGAGAACCACGTGCTCCTCTCCGCTGACTACTCGCAGATTGAGTTGAGAATCATGGCGCATTTCAGCAACGATGCCACCATGAAAGAGGCCTTCCAGAACGGGCAGGACATTCACGCTTCCACGGCGGCCAAGGTGTTTCACGTGAATGTGGAGGACGTGACTTCAGACATGCGCCGGAAAGCCAAAACCATCAACTTCGGGATCATCTACGGCATCTCGGCCTTTGGTCTGGCCGAGCGTCTGGCCATTCCGCGCCGCGAAGCCGCCGAGATCATTGAAGCGTATTTCCAGGAGTTCCCAGCCGTGAAAGAGTACATGGACAGCGCCATCAACCAGGCCCGCGACCAGGAATACGTAGAAACGCTTCTGGGCCGCAGACGCTACCTGCGTGACATCAACTCGCGGAACCAGAACATCAGAGGCTACGCCGAGCGAAACGCCATTAACGCGCCTATCCAAGGCACCGCCGCCGATATCATCAAGATTGCCATGATCAACATTGACCAATGGCTGCGCGACGAGAAACTGGCCAGCCGCATGATCCTGCAGGTACACGATGAATTGGTGTTTGACGTGCTCAAAGAGGAACTGCCCGTGGTGCAGCCTAAGATTGAGGAACTCATGAAAAACGCCTTCCCGCTGAGTGTACCCATGGAAGTAGGCCTGGGCACCGGTGAGAACTGGCTGCAGGCACATTAAAGCCGGTGACACACTCCGCCGCAACGGCATAAGAAAGCAGAGCAGATAAGCCCTAAGTAGAATCACTGCGGAAGGGGCCTTGCAGAGCCTCCCGCTTCCCAAATAAAAAAGCGCAAAGCAGCCGAAACTGCTTTGCGCTTTTTTATGCCCTTTGATGAATCGGCTCTAAAGCAGTGGGGGTTCCCCAAGTTTACAGCCTAAGAGAACTCGTGCAGGTGGGGCGCAGGTATTTTGGGGTGGGCTGAATGCTCTTTTCAGCGGTAATTCTGGCGCCTTTGCGTTTCAGGCAGGTTTTGGTGAAAAATGCCCGGAAACAAGGTGCTGCAGAACTGGCCGGCAGCGGTAAAAGGAAAGGCCCTGAGGCAAACGCAGGTGCATTGTGCCTCAGGGCCCGGATAGGGAGGAGAGCTTAGGCTATTGGGCCTTCAGGGTCATGTTCTCTTCCACGGTTTTGCCGTTTATCTTGGTAGAGAATGAAATCCTGAACGTGGAGGCATTCAGCTCCTCAATGTTGTAGGTAGACTCAGATTCGCCTTTCATGTACGCGATGATGGAAAGCGGGTAGTCCCAGGTGATCTGGCCATTGTCTACCTCGTAGCTGCCAGCGAAATTGTTTTCGGCTTCTTCGGCGGTCAGGATAAATTCACCCTCGCCATCAAACTGGGCGTACACATCAGATTCATATTCATCCTCAATCACATCGGCCTCCTGGGTGCCTACTTTCACGGTATGTTTGGTGACGAGCCACTCATGTTTCTCTAGTTGGCTCACGTCAATGCGTGGTTTTGGATCTGCATCATCTTTGTCTTTCTCACAAGAGGTAAAAACAAGGGTAAAGGCGGCCAGAAGGGTAAGGAGATACGTTTTTTTGAACATGGCTGTAATTGGTAAAATAAAACAAAAACGGGTTATGGGTTGAGTAAATTGGTTGCTCTTCTGAACGGGGCCCTCTTTTTGTTACTCTTTGATTTATAGTGTTTTGTGTTGTGGAGTAGGTTGCCGTTCTTGTACTAAAGACTTGTAACCCAGGGGTTTCCCCTATGGGCAGTTTGTAGAAAAGCGGCCTTCTTGCCTAAACCCAGATTTGGCGCGTCCCAAACCGGATATAGCAGGCCTGAAACAGCCGGGGCTCAGGAAGAAAAATGCCAGGAAGTGGGGGGAGTGGGAGTACTCCGCAAGGGAGCGCGGGTATTGGGGGCACTTTTTCTGCTAAGCAAATGGGGGCGCTAGCCAGATTGCCTGTTGGCTGGGAGAGACTGTGGCTGGTTCTGGCTTGGCAGAGGCAAGGTAGGAAAGAGAGGAGCCTTTGTTTTAAGGGCGTTTTTGAGAAAAGGACCCAAAAACAGAGCGGGAGCCCTGGGGCTCCCGCTCTGTTTTTGGACGGGTTGAGGCGTTTGAAACAGCCGTTTGGTGCGGTGGCGCTACTGCATCACGGTCATGTCCAGGGTGCCGGTGAAGTTGAAGCCAGAGAACGTAGTCTCAAATTCCGCCGACATCTCCGTGCTGCTCATTTCCTTTATGTCAAGGTCCAGTTCATCTACCGGCAATGAAAGCGGATCGCCCACGCCCTCCAGGTGTAGCACATTGCCGTTCAAAGACCAGCGGCCTTCGGCTTCCTGCGCATCTGAGGCATTGCATTTGCTGAGGCCTTCGTTCATCAGCAACACGCCGCCGGGCTTGAACTCTACGTAGTTGTCCCGCATGCAGGGCTCAGATTCCTCGTAGTAGTCTATGGTACCCAACAGGCTGGAGATGGTTAAGCCCGTGATTTGCCAGCGCTTGTTCACCAGCATTTCCTCTCTGGAAGGAGTGGAGTCATCATCGTCACTGCAGCCGGTTAGGAGCAGCGCGCCGCAAAAAAGGAGAAGGAGAAAGGCGTAGTTTTTCATAGAAGTAGAGATTAAATGGACCGTGACAAATCTATCTTTTTGGCACCATATTACCCAACGTATTCCCCCGGAATTAGTTGATAGCCAAAGGGCTGGTAAACAAAAAGACCAGCCGGGTAGGGCTGGTCTTCTGCGTAGCATGGTGCGCCGGGGTTACGGGAACAACACCGCTCTGAACTGCGTCACGTCAATGGTGGGGATGGAGGAGCCATACTTGCTGTTGATGGCTCTGATCATCTCGTTGGCAATGATGGCGTACCCGCGCTGGGTGGGGTGCACCCCGTCAAGAGAGAACAAGTTACCGGTGATAAACGCCGGAGAATAAGCAACTCCGTTCTGGGTAAAGCCAGCCTGGATGCTGTTGAAGAAATTATGCGCGTCAAACACTGCCAGGTCATGGGTTTGGGCCTGGGCCTTGATGGTGGCGTTAAAGGCATTGGTAGCCGTTTCAATTTCCGCCTGCTCATCAGCATCCAGCACCAGTGCGCTTGGCAATGGGTTCTCAACGCTTAAACCAAACATTTTGGTGGTATCTACCTGGTAGGTCTGCAGGTAACGGTTAATTTCCTGATCTCTGGCAGCGGCATCGGTTGGGAATTTGGCTCTGGCCTGATCACGCCAGTACTTGCCGGTAGGCTGCCCCAGCAAGCCCAGGTAGGCGCTGGAGGTTAGCGTGAACAGGGTAGTGCCGGTGTTTCCTACCCGGATATCATCGCGGGCAATGACCTTGCGCTGCGCACCGCTCTTGGTGAGCACCACAAACTGGGTAACCGCAGCCGGTAAGCCAGCCTTGAACACCGGGCCTGCCGTGGTGAAGAACGGAACCGATCTTACATCTGGAATGGTGGCGACAATGCCCTTAGCGGTCTTATTGCGGGATAACCCTGCAATGAGTTGGCTATAGACAGCATTGAAAGTGGCTGTTGGCGTGATGCCGCCAAACGGGTTGGCTTGGTCTACTACCCCGCCAGCCGTGGCATAGGCCAGCACATCATTGTTGCCCAACCAGACAGAGAAGAAGGTAGGCTGCGTGGCCACCACTTTCTGCACATAGCTTACCTGACCCACTTCGTTATCGGCGAGCAAGCGCTCAAAGTAAGGATTAACGCCGCCGTATACCGGGGTGGCGCTGGCTAAAACCGAGATGCCCGGCACGCCCCAGTTCTGAATGCCAGTTAGGTTTGATGCTTTGGCAAGCCTTGGCCCCCCGGGCAGCGGGGCGGCGTCTGTGCGCACCGCCAGGTTGGTGGTTACCGGCTGCAGGATAGGAGACCCGGTAGCCGTGAAACCGCTTAACCGCAGATAGCCAGAGCCGTTGCGCTGCTCATTGGTGAACAAAGGCTGCGCAAATGCACCTCCACCCGCAAAAGAAAATTGGTTAGCCAGGATGTTAGGGTAAGAGAAAACCTGGCCCTCCAGGTACAGGCCATTGTCCTGGTAACCGGCCGTTAGGGAGTTGCCCACGGCTACGTATTTGCTTAAATCCAAAGAACCCGCACTTACCTGTACATCGTCTTCAAACTCAGGGTCACAACCAGAAAACAGGAACGCGCTGGAGAGAAGAGCCGCAGCGCCAAATTTGTAGAATATATTCTTCATGGTACTTTAGATTAAAACTTATAGTTGAGGCCTACGCCCGGAATGTACGCCACTGACTTGTAGGTACCCGGTACGCCGCCAGACTTGCTGGCGTCATCGGTGCGCTCTTTCTTGTTGATGTACAGGAACGAGGCATCCAGGTCTATCCGGTCGCTCAGGGCAATGGTGAGGCCCGCAGACACGCCTCTTGAGTCGGCGTCTGGCGTTTCGGGGGTAAGATAACCGGCCTGCACCGGAGATTTGTCATAGTACGCGCCGGCGCGCAGGGCAAGAATGTCAGACACCTGGTACTGGGCGCCTAAGCGGTAAATAAACACGTCTTCATAGTTGCGCGGGCTCTCAGAGAAAGTCTCGCCCCTGATGCCGGCGTTGTAGTCAAAGCGCAGGGCCTTGTAAGCGCTCCACTGCACATGCTGGATGTCGGCGGCAATGGTGAGTTTCTCGGTAGGCCTGAAACCAATTCCCAGGGTAATGTTGGCCGGCAAGGGCAGCTTGGCGCCAAACTTGGTGGCCTGGAACTGGCTGGTGATGAGCCCTGAGCTGGGCAGCACAAAGGAAACATCGCCGTCTTCTACCTCCATCTCTACCTTAGACCTGTAGGTAAGGCCCAGGGAAAGCTTCTCAATAGGCTGGAAGTACACGCCCAGGTTAAAGCCCATGCCGCTGGCGCCGCCGTCCAGCTCTACCTGGCCCTCTGCGTAGTTAGAGGCTTGCAGCGGAATGCTCCGCTGTAGGTTTACGTTACCGGTAGCGTACACAAACCCGGCCCCAAAGCCCAGCTTGTCTGAAATGCGGTAGCTGATGGTGGGCTGAATGAAGATGGCCTGCAGGGTAAGCTCGTTCAGGCCAAAGCGGCCCTGCCACAGGGTTCCCCAGTTCACCGAGCTACCGTACGGCGTGTACACCCCAATCCCGAAGCGCAGCGGGCTCTCTTCCTTGCCAAACGAGGCATAGGCCTGGAACGGCGTGCTCAGCGGGTTGTCGGTCTGGGCCTGCGAGATGCCCGGCGCCGGTTCACGGTAAGCGATTTTAGCGTTCAACGCACTCACGCCTAACTGAATCCCGTTCTGCCGAAGGTGGGCCAGGGCGCCCGGGTTGAAGAAGATGCTACTTTGGTCTAAAGCCAGGCCGGTACCCGCGTGCCCCATTCCTATCTGCTTTTGCCCCTGTAGGTTGGCTTGGAAGCCTCCCGCCGTGGCCACGCTTGCTGAAAGCACGGCACTGCCCAGAAAGGCCAAAAATTTGTTTTTCATGCGTTTACTAGTTAAAAATAGGTGTAATTGGTTCTTGCATATTTGTTAATCAAATATAGAAAAACAGAACAGATATTCTAATAGTGGTATGCATAAGCACTATATATTTTAGAAATATTAATAACCTCTTTAGGGTAGCCCCCGCCGCCTTGCCGCAAGCCGTTGGTTTTTAACTTCTTGGTGATGATCCGCAAGAAAAAAGCGGTCCAGGCGCCATCTCTTTTCTGCCAGATGCGTTTAGCCTTCACTGGCTAAGTGAAATTAGATCTATGTATGACGTTTTAATTGTTGGCGGAGGCCCGGCTGGGCTTAGTGCGGCCATGCTGCTGGGCCGCTGCATGCGCAAGGTGGCCCTGTTTGATTCTGGGGAGTACCGCAACTCCTATTCCCACGCCATGAACGGCTTCATCACCCGCGACGGCACCCCGCCCCAGGAGTTCCTGCGCCTGGGCCGCGAAGACCTGGAGAAATATGAGGTAGAGTTCAAGCACAAGCGCATTGTGAAGCTTGCCAAGGAAGGCGAGCTCTTCAGGGCCTGCGATGAGGAAGACCAGGTGTACCTGTCCCGCAAGGTGCTGCTGGCCACCGGCCTCAAGGACCGCTGGCCCCAGCTGCCCGGAGCCGAGCCGTTCTACGGCACCAGCATCCACCACTGCCCGTACTGCGACGGTTTCGAGTCCCGGAACAAGCCCCTTGCCGCGTACGGCAAGAACCGCGATGCCATCGGGCTCTCGCTTTCGCTCAAGACCTGGAGCAGCGACGTAATGCTGTTCACCGACGGCACCCACCGCCTCACCCGCGAGGACCGCGAGCTCCTGGGCCGCAACAAGGTGCAGATCAACACCGCCGCCATAGAGCGGTTGGAGGGCGAAGAGGGGCACCTGCAGCGCATCGTGCTCAGGAACGGGCATGTAGAGCACCGCCAGGCCCTGTTCTTCTCCACCGGCTCAGACCAGCACTCAGACCTGGCCCGGCAACTGCAGTGCGACTTCACCAGCAAGGGCGTGGTGCGCACCTACAAGCACCAACAAACCAACGTGCCCGGCCTGTACGTAGCCGGCGATGCCGCCCGTGACATGCAGCTGGTAATTGTGGCCGCCGCAGAAGGCACCAAGGCCGCCGTAGCCATCAACATGGAGCTGCAGAAAGAATTCAGGCTGTAAGCTCTGGTCTGTGGAATTGGGCAACTGACGGCAAGGGCGTTTCAGGGCTGATTTTCTGGAAAGTACGGCAAAACACATTGCCCTAGAACAATACCACTATTTGTTGTTGAAAAATCAATAACAGATAGTGGTATTTGTTTTAATGTTTATGTAATTTAAAGTCACCATATGGAAAAGCGTTAAAGATGCTCCCGCAAAAGGCTTGCGTACCAAAAGGAGTAGTCTTTGGAGAGTAGACGTGCAATGCCGCCAGGCTTGCTGTGAGTGGTTGCAGTCATTGATTTTTGCTTGCAATGAGAACGCTTTTCCTTGCTGTGGTGCTAGGCGCTATTTGCTTTAGTGCCGTTGCGCAAACCACGCTCACCCTGCCTCGCAAGACCCAGACCTATTTTATCCGTACGGATGTTTCTCCGCCCACGTGGATGCTGGGGGAAGTGCATACGCATACGTACAATGCCCAGGGGCAGGAGACAGAGCGCGTATCAACCTTTAACGGGCGCAACCGTGCCCGAACGGTCAAAACCTATTCCAATTTTCAGTTACAGGAAACCACCCACCAGTTCTGGTCTATGGTTATGGAGGCCTGGATAGACGAAGCCAAAGCCCAGTACCAGTATGACCAGCAAGGCCGGGTAACCAGCCTTACAATGCTGCAAGACACGGGCACAGGAAATCCTGTCAATGACGCAAGGGAGCTCTTCTACTATACGGGTGACGCAGAAAAGCCCGAGACAATACTCCGGCAGGATTGGAGAGGGGCTGCCGACGGCTGGGTGGACATTGAGCGGTCTACCAACTACGTGTGGTCTACTGATCCGGGCAACCCCGTGGGGTTTAGCCAATTTGACTTCCAGGAGTACAATGCCACTACCAACGCCTGGGTCAACGACCTGCGGGTAAGCGCAACGTATGACCCGGCTGCCCGCACGCTCACGATTGCCGTTGACACGGCCACTTCCAGCACAACCTGGGTGAACTGGAGCCGCAACGTCACTACCTATGATGAGCAGATGCATGAAACCAGTCAGCTGAGCTATCAGTGGACCAATGGTGCCTGGGCCTTCATAAACGGGCTGCAGTACCAGTTAACCTACAATGCCAACCGTGTACTTGTGGAGAAAATAACCAGGCAGCAGAAAACGGAGGGAGCGCCCCTGGTAGATTTGTTCAGAGAGGTGTACTCAGAGTTCCAGACGTTTGTGGTGACAGGCGCAGGGGAGCAGCGGCCAGAGGCCTCGCTGGTTCTCTACCCCAATCCAACGGCAGACAACCTGGAAATCAGCCTGAGGCAGGTGGCGTTCAAAGAGGCGCAGGTGCAGGTAGTTACCCTGCAGGGGCAGTACGTGTATGAGGCCACGGTGAGCAGCCGGAGCATTACCGGCCAACCTCACGTGATCTCCCTCCAGCACTTGCCCGCAGGCACGTACATCCTGCACCTGAAACTGGACAGCAACCAGGAGATTTCGCGCCGGGTGGTAAAGCAGTAGTTGAGCCTGCTGCCAAAGGCCCCCGCGTAACCCGTGGAACAACCCGCTAAAGGTGGGTTTTAGGGCAGATTCTGCAAAAACAGGCCTAAAACTCATTTTTGTGCAGAAAGAAAGGGGGTTGCCAAGAGGAACCTGCAGCGGGTGCGGGAGGAGCTGGCGGGGCTCCGGAACAAAAAGTAAGGGAGGGCATGGGGGTAAAGGCAAGAGCGGCTGTCAGAAGGTAACAGGTTGCCCTAAAGAGGTTTAGGAAGAAAGAGGCGGGGGACAGTGAGGCGTTTTGAAAAGGGCAGACAACGTAAGAGTTCAGCTAACCTTGGTTTTTGTCTAATTCTATACTACATCATCCAATCCCATTCCTATGAAAACACTCTACATCTTTGTCTTGCTAGGTGCCCTGTGCCTGAGCGCCTTCGCGCAAACCACCGTTACCGTGCCCCGTCAGTCCAAGCACTTTCTCTGGGATGAAGGCAATTGGGAATACGCCAGTGATCAGTTCTATACCTATACTTCCAGGGCGCAGGTGCAGGAGAGTATCATGAAGGTGGGCACCATCAACCAGTCCAGAACGGTGAACACCTATGAGAACAACAGGCTGAAGGAAACCACCGCCCAGTCCTGGTCCATCCTCAACAACGCTTGGGAAGATGTTACCAAATTAATGTACGAGTATGACGCCAGGGGCAGAACCATGACCATCACCATACAGACCAAGTTCGGCCTTGATCCCCTCAAGAACTCCATCCGGTCGGTGTACACTTACAACGGGAATGACGCCAACCCCACTACCGTGCTGCACCAGAGCTGGGATGAGGCGGGCAACGCCTGGGAAAACTCTTCCAGAGACACCAACCTCATGTGGTCTACCGACGGCGCCAACCCCTACGGCCTCATCACCGCCGAAACCCAGGACTACAACAGCAGCACCAACACCTGGGTGAGCACAGAGAGGGTGAACACGTCTTACAACACCACTACCCGCAAGCTCACCATTACCACCGAGGTGCACACAGGCACCAACTGGGAGAACGATACCCGGGAGATACTGACGTATGACGCCAAGAGGAACATTGTGAGCATGCTGGACCAGGAGTGGCAGAACAATGCCTGGGCCTTTGATGGCGAAACGCAGATAGACTACATCTACAATGCCAATGATGTGCTCACTGAGCGGATCACCAAAACCAAAGACGAGGAGACCGGCCCGTTTGAGAACGCCTTCAGAGATGTGTACAGTGATTTCCAGATCTTCAACATCATGAAGTCGCCTGAGCAGCTGCCCCAGTCGTCGCTGGCCGTGTTCCCCAACCCCACCGCCCAGGACCTGAACATCACCCTCAAGAGCGTAGAGTTCAGGGAGGCGCAGGTAGAGCTGGTGAACGCGCAGGGAACCAAAGTGTACGAGGCCGCCATCTCGCACCGGTCCCTGGCTGCTGGCGCGCACGTAATCCCAACGGAGCACCTGGCGGCAGGCATGTACATCCTGCACATCAGAACAGACAACAACAAAGAGATTGCCCGCCGGGTGGTGAAGCACTAGGCAGCAGCTCAGCTCCTTGAAGCCAAGGGGCGCCCGGGAGGTGTCATCTCCCGGGCGCCCCTTTTTTGCGGGGTACTAGCGGGCGGCCTGCGTTCTGGTGGTAAGCTTTCGCTTCTGCTGCGACACCTTCCGGAAGACGCGGTCAGACAGGCAGTATTCATGGCCTTCCACCAGCAGGTGCATGGTAAGGTTCTCAATGGCGATGGGCTCGCCTTCGTCCACCTCCTCCAGGTTGGAGTACCGCACGTGCGAGCCGTCCATGATGGTGACCACCCCAGCCCCGAACACCTCTATGTGGTTGCCCCCTTTGATGATGATGCCCGTTTCCTCACCCAGGCCCACGCCCACAAACTGCGGGCGCTTGGTCACCGCATGGGCCAGGCGGCCAAAGCGGCCCCGCTCGGTAAAATGGGTGTCAATGAACACGTTCTGGATGAACGAGAGCCCCTCAGTGGTCTTTACCTCGCCCTTCACCAGGGAGTAATACCCGTAGCCCTCATAGATCATGCGGTTAGACATGGCCGCCGCCCCGGCGCTGGTGCCCGAGATGGTGATCTCTTCCTCCATAAACCGGGTCTGCATGAGTTGGTGGAGCTTGGTGCCGCCCAGGAATTCCTTTAGCCGTAGCTGGTTGCCGCCCGTGAAGAAAATCACCTGGGCCTGCTCAATGCGGGAGATGTTCTCGGGCCGGTCTGCTTCATTGTCTTCGTCAATGTGCATGAACCGCACGCTGCTGCAGCCCAGCTCCTCAAAGGCTTCTTTGTAGGCCTGCCCAGACTCCATGGGCTCCAGCGTGGCCGTGGTAATGACCTCTATGTTAGAGTGCACGCTGCAGATCTCAGACCTGATCAGGTTGATTAAGACGTCATCATCGCCGCCGCCCAGGGCTATAAGGGTTCCTTTAGGGGTTTGCATGGTAATCTGGGTTAGGGTAAACGGTGCAAAGGGTTCTCTCATCCCCTACGCGAGAATGCCGCCCAGGGGTGGTGCTGCCGGAGATAGTTTCTAAAATAGCGCAGAAATCGCTCGCGTCAAAGGCCGGGCACGGGCCTCAACGATATATGGGCGCCATACGTATTTTCTGTTGATATGAAGATTGAGCAATTTGAAGACAAAGGACTCGCCCAGTTCTCCTACATTGTCATGAGCGAAGCCGAGATAGCCGTCATTGACCCGGCGCGTGACCCCAGGCCGTACGAGGAGTATGCCATGCTGCACGACGCCAAAATTGTGGCCATCATAGAGACGCATCCGCACGCCGACTTTGTGAGCGGGCACCTGGAGCTGTCTGAGGCCCGGCAGGCGCCCATTTACGTGAGCAAACGGGCCGGGGCCACCTACAAGCACCAGCCCTTTGACGAGGGCGACCACCTGAAGATTGGCCAGGTAACCCTGGAGGCCCTCAACACGCCCGGCCATTCGCCAGACAGTATCTCCATTTTGCTGCGCGACCCCAGCGGCAGGGAACACGCCGTTTTCACCGGCGACACGCTCTTTGTGGGCGACGTGGGCCGGCCAGACCTGCGCGAAAACGTGGGCAACGAAACCGCCGCGCGCGAAGAACTGGCCCGCCAGATGTACCATTCTACCCGCCAGAAACTCATGCAGTTGCCAGACCACGTGCTGGTGTACCCGGCGCACGGGGCCGGTAGCCTCTGCGGCAAATCCATGAGCCAGGCCAAGTCCAGCACCATTGGCGCCGAGAAAGCCTCTAACCCCGCCCTGCAGCCCATGACGGAAGAGGAGTTTGTAGCATTTATCACCGCCGACCTGCCCTTTGTGCCCAAGTACTTTGCCTATGACGTGCGCCTGAACCAGAAAGGGGCGCCCAACTTTCTCACGTCCATCAAGCAGGTGCCCATCATCGCATCAGACCATGACCTGGACGAGGAAAGCCTCATCATTGACACCCGGCCGCAGGACCAATTCAAGCAGGGGCATCTGCCCGGCGCCATCAACCTCCAGGACGGGCCCAAGTTTGAAACCTGGCTGGGCTCCATTGTGTGGCCAGATGAAACCTTCTACCTCATTGGCGAAGACGAGGAAAAACTGCGCGACCTGGTGTGCCGGGCCTCCCGGATTGGCTACGAGCCCCTGATTGTGGGCGCCATGCCCGTGCCGCCCACCGGGTCAGAGCAGCTGCCCCTGCTGGACCTGGACCACTTCAGGGCCCACCCAGAGCAGTACACCATCATAGACGTGCGCAACGAGAGCGAGGTGCGGGAAAAACCGGTGTTCAAAGGTGCCCTGTCGGTGCCGCTGCCGGAGCTGCGGGAGCGCCTGCCCGAGATCCCCACGGAGAAGCCCCTGGTGCTGCACTGCGCGGGCGGTTACCGGTCGGCGGTGGCGGCCAGTATTGTGGCCCAGTTTGTCACAGGCGTGCCGGTCTATGACCTGGGCGACGCCATTTCTGAGTTCAACGGCTCCCGGAAAGCGTAAGAGAGGCGGCATTGATACCGGTCGGCGATGGGTTTTAGGGGTGTTTTTTAGAAAACGGCCCCAAACCGGAGTGCTGGCGTTTGGGGCTGTTTGGGCCGGCCCTTTGGGGTAAATGCTATGCCAGCACAGGGGCACCCGGTGCCGCCGGCTGGGCCGGTTTAGGCGCAAAGCCTTGGCCGCTTGGGCTAAAAGTCCTAACTTCGGGTAATACAGGTGCAAAGGGCGTTTACCGCTGGCATCTCAACGTTCACCCTGAAGAAGGACCTGAACCCTTAGGGGCCGGTCTGTTTTGCGTATGTTTTTGCTATTCCGTCGTTCTCTTTTCTGTCTCTTCCTGCTTATTTCCTTATCGGCCCCGGCGCAAATCCTGAACGTGGAGAAATCCAGGGTAGAGCGCGACTCCTCTCATTACTTCACCGGCAAGGCTGGCCTGAACCTGAACCTGTTTAACCGGGCCGTGGGCAAGGAGGGCAAAACCGACCACTACATTGGCCTGACGGGGAGCGGCAACATTGGCTATGTCTCTGAGCACAACACCTACCTGCTGCTGGCTTCCTACAATTACGTGCGACTGAAGGGCGAAACCCAGGTAGAGACCGGGTACGTGCACGGCCGGGTAACTTTCAGGCGGAAGGAACGGCTGTCCTATGAGACCTACGCCCAGGGCCAGTACGACTACAACCGGGGGCTGGAGTTCAGGGCCTTGGTGGGCGCAGGCATCCGGTACACGGTGGTGCAGAAGGCGAACATCAGGTTTAACCTGGGTACCGGCGTCATGTACGAGCACGAGCGCTGGCGCAACCAGGAAGAAGACCGCTACATTAAGAAAGACATTCCCAAGCTGTCTAACTACGCCAGCATCCGGCTGCCCCTGAACCCGTACCTGGAGCTGAGCACCATCCATTACTACCAGGTGGGCTATGACCAACCGGCGGAAATGGCCCGGCACCGCTTCAGCGGCGATATCTCCATTGTCACCAAGATCAACAACCGGTTTCAGCTGATCACCAACTTCTCGCACACCTATGAGAACCGGCCCATTGTGCCCATCCCCAACTACCTGTACAGCCTCACCAACGGCATTCAGGTGAGTTTCTAAGCGACGTACACGCAGATTGAGGCTGCGTTCAGGTTATCAATGAGAATACCAACACTGGCGACCGGGCGACCGGTGATGACGCTGGCCGCCGGCGATGGGGCATTGAAAAGCGCATCATTATCGGCAGAGGAGGAGCTTCAAAGTTCCGGCCATCCATGGCAGCCTTTGAACGCAGCGGAGCGGATGGGAGCCTCTGATAGGCAAAGAAAGGCGCTTTGGGTAGCTGTCCGTAAAGGAGACGTTGCTTTAGAAATACAGCGGCGGTGCCACGCATAAGGTCTTTTCGCTGCTGCTATGTGCTTGCGGTAGGAGGCTCTCCAGTTGTTTTGGGGCTCTTTTTCAGGAAAGGGCGGTAAAACAGCTTACTCCATCCGGCCCCTGAACCCGCGGTTGGCTTTCTTCTGGCTTTGCTTCTGTTTGCTCAGGAGCCGCTTCTGCACGGCGGCTTTGGAGGGACGGGTGCGTTTGCGCGGCTTGGATCGGTGCAGGGCCTGTTCCAGCACCTCGTACAGCTTCTGCACCACCAGTTCCTTGTTAGCCAGCTGGCTGCGGTCTTCCTGGCTGGCCAGGTGCAGGAAACCCTCTTTGTTGAGTCTGGGGCCCAGTTTCTCCAGGAGCAGCTCTTTCTGTTCGGGGCTGAGCAAGGCGGAGCCTTCAATGGAGAACCAAACCTCTACCCGGCTGGCCACCTTGTTCACATTCTGCCCGCCCGGGCCACTGCTGCGCGAGGTTTGAAACGTCAATTCTGGGGTTAAATCTGGTAGCATAGAGTAAGAGTACGGGCCCTCCCCAAAGAAGATGGTCCTCCTTGCAAAGAAACCGCAGGGAGCTTGGCCTACCTGGCGCATGATTAGCCTTGGTCTCTGTGTGCCCGACCGCCTGGCAACTACTGTTCACTTCTGGACAATCCTGGTTCAGGGGCGGACACTCTTTTAGAGGAGGTTATGTGCAAACACCTGTATATCAACAATTTAAATAATGGCACGACATTGGGAAAGAAACTAACCAGAACAGGCAACCAAAGAAGCAGGGTCTGCATCTTTTAATTGAAGCGGTTGCACAGGAGCCCAGACCAGCAGCAGTTTTTGCTGGAGCATGCAACCAATCAGAAAAGCAAGTGTCTATCCATCAACGTTACTACCTAAAGCCATGAAAGTAATTGTCCTCTTATTCGCCATGTGTATTGGATCTGGCCTGGCCTTGAAAGACGCCCTGAGCGGGCTCAACTACAAGCAGGAAGTGATCTACATTAACCAGACAGGCAAGCGCATGCCGGCCCCCACCGCTGAAGCCAACGCTACGGCCTGTAGTTTCGGCACGGCCGGCAAGGTGACCTTCAGCGCCTAGTCGCCACCACGCCGCTCTGCCGTTTTGGGGGTGATTTTGCCAAACAAGCCCCAGAACAGCCGCGCTAAAACCAGGAAGAAGCCTTCTTCTTTTTATCCTTGTCTTTGCCCTTGTTCTTGGGGGTGAAGATGCTCTTGATGATTTGCCCCGGGGTGGGCGGTTTCTCCCGCACCAGCACGTACCTGATGGAGAAAGCCCCACCCATGTTGAACCACTCCTCGTGTTTGAGGTGGATGGCAGGCTTCAGGTCCGCCGAGAGCAGGAACGGGAGTCCGTTCACCTTGTACTCTATCCCCCCGATGACGTCAAACCCGTAAATGGCGCCATAGTCTTTGAGGCGGCCGCCGTGCAGGCCCCCGCCCATGTAGTAATTGAACCGCTGGCCTAACATAGGGAAATGCTGCTCTGCCAACACCGTGGCCGTAATTTGCCGGGGAGCAGCCGTCACTATCCCTTCCAGCGTGGTGCGGTCCAGGATCTTTTGCTGAACGGTAAGCCCAAATTCGTCATTGCCAATCCGGAGGCCGGCGGCGGTTTTATAGCGTTGCGCCACGGCTGGCAGACAGCTCAGGAAACTAAGCCCCAACCCTAGCAGGAAAACTTTCTTCATGCGGTAAAGTACGGAAGAGATTGCCAAACAGCCGTGCCCAAAGCAGGGGCTGTCTGCCTCCTGAACGGCCAACGCCCCCAGATTCGTTTACCCCACCGCTTTATTAATTAGCAGGCATGGTGCCAGGTGTAAACCAACCCTATGGGAATCAGACATATAAGAGCGTAGGGGCTGTTGCGGGTATTAACTACGAAAAAATTCGTGCTAAACGTTTCCTTTTTACGAAATGCTTCGTATACTTGTCTACGAAGTTAGTCGTAGAACGAGAGAGGCCAGCCACCATGGAAAACAACGCACCCCCCAAACCCACCGAAACCGAACTGGAAATCCTGCAGATCCTGTGGCAACACGGGCCCAGCACCGTCCGGTTTGTGAACGAAGCGCAGAACAAGACCAAAGAGACCGGCTACACCACCACCCTCAAGCTGCTGCAGATCATGTTTGAGAAAAACCTGGTCCTGCGCGATGAGGAAAGCCGCTCGCACGTGTACCGCGCCGCCGTCACCGAGGAAGAAACCCAGCAACGCCTCCTGGACCGGTTCCTGGACACCACGTTCCGGGGCTCGGCCATGAAACTGGTAATGCAGGCCCTGGGCAACCACCGCACCACCCCCGCTGAATTAGACCAAATCCGCCACCTTTTGAAAAAACTTGAAAATGACTCCTCAAACGCTGATCTATGATGTAGTACCAGAGGCGGTAGCCCGCGCCCTGGGTTGGACCCTCCTGCACTCGCTCTGGCAAGGTGCCCTGCTGGCCTTGTTGTTAGCGGTACTGCTCAGACTGATGCACCGGCACACTGCCGCCGTGCGGTACCGCGTGGCCTGGGGCGGGCTCATGGCCATGCTTACGGTTGCCCTCATGACTTTCAGTAGGCTGTACGTGCCAGAGGCTGGTCCGCTAGAAGGGGCGGCGGCCTTCACTGCCGCTGAGGGCGGAGCGCAGGTCACCACCGTGCACCTGTTTTCGGTGCAGGCTCCCTCCCGCTGGGAAACCCTTGTAACCCAGGGGCAGGCGTATTTTGAACAGCATCTGCCCGCGGTGGTGCTGCTGTGGCTGGTGGGCATGCTCCTGATGGGGCTGCGGTTGCTGGGCGGCTGGGTGTACGTGCAACGGCTGCGGTCTTACCGCGTGAGCCCGGTGCCGGCGGCCTGGACCGTGAAGGCGCAGGAGCTGGGCCGCCAGCTAGGCATGACCACCGCCGTGAAAATGGCCGAGTCGGCGCTGGTGCAGGTGCCCATGGTCATCGGGCACTTCAAGCCGCTGGTGCTGCTGCCGCTGGGTACATTGGCCGGTTTGTCGGGGGCGCAGGTAGAGGCCATCCTGGCCCATGAACTGGCCCACGTGCACCGCCGCGACTACCTCCTTAACCTGCTGCAGAGCGTGATGGAAACCCTGTTTTTCTTTCACCCGGCCGTGTGGTGGATGTCTGACTGCATCCGCACCGAGCGGGAACACGCCTGCGATGACCTGGCCCTTTCTATCTGCGGCGACTCGCTCACCTACGCCTATGCCTTAACCAACCTTGAAGAAATCATGCTCAAAAAGAACTCCACCTCTCCCCGCCTGGCCGTGGCCTTCTCGGGCCGCCGCCGCTCCCTGCTGGGCCGTATTGCCCGGTTGGTGCAGCAACCTGCCGTGCGCCCCTCCTTCTCTGAGGGCTTCCTGACCAGCTGCGCCGTGGTAGCCGGGCTGCTCATTTTCTCGGCCAGCGCCAGCGCCAACTACACGGCGGCTGCGCAGGAAGAAAAAACCTCCCCTCCGGCCCTGGCCAAACCTCCCGTTTCCGCCGCCCCGCTTGACTCCCTAGATGAATCCGAGGAAGAACTAAGCCTGCAGCAGTTGGACGATGACCTGGTAATTGTGAAAAACAAGAAGGGCAAAGTGGTGGAGCTGTACGTGAACGGCCGCCGGGTACCCAAAAGCGAGATGGGCAAGTACCAGGACCAGATTGACCGGCAGTTGGCAGCCGCCAAGCAAGGCAAACCCCTCAGAGACCCCGAGGAACTGGCCCAGGCCCGGCGCCGGGTAGACGCCTCGCTGCGCCGCTTAGAGACCGATGATTACCTGATGCCGCCTCCGCCCCCGGCCCCAAGAGCTCCCCGGGCCCCCATGCCCAGGGGCGAAAGATTCCGGGGCGAGGTGCCGCCCGTAGCCCCTGTGCCGCCGGTACCACCCGTGCCACCGGTGTCTGATGACAAGAAAGAGCAGAAGGCCTACGAGCGGTCCATGAAAGAGTACCAGGAACGCATGAAGGCGTTTGAGGCCCGCATGGAGGAGTTCAGAGCCCGGCAGGAAGCCTTCATGGCTCAGAACCCAGGCAGAATGCGCGAGCACGAAGACCGTATGCGCGAACATGCCCACCGCATGGAAGAACACACCCGGCGGCAGGCCGAGCACGCCGTGCGCATGAGGGAGCATGAAGTGCGCAGGGCAGAACACGAAGAACGCATGAAGAAGCATGA
Organism: Rufibacter psychrotolerans; assembly: GCF_016924645.1. Taxonomy (GTDB): domain Bacteria; phylum Bacteroidota; class Bacteroidia; order Cytophagales; family Hymenobacteraceae; genus Nibribacter; species Nibribacter psychrotolerans. Next base: position 213,152 of record NZ_JAFFJV010000005.1, read on the forward strand.
GGCCATGATGAAAGAACTCAAGGCAGCCCTCCAGGCCGATGGCTTCCTCAAATCGGCCGACGATGACTATGAGTTCGAGATCAACAAAAACGGCCTGTTCATCAATGACCAGAAGCAATCTGAGGCCCTGTTTGAGAAATACAAAAAGCTCATGCAGAAAGCCTCCGGCGAAGACGTAGACGTGATGCTGCAGAAAGACGGAGCCAACTTCAGGATCAGGAACAACTCCCGCCACACCACCAGGTAACCCAATTGGGTTGCCCGGCAAAAGAAATCCCCTGCCATCTGTTTCAGGCCTTTTTTCACCAAAAAGGCCTGAAACAGATGGCAGGGGATTTTTGTGCGCAGTTGGCTGGCACAGCGTAGCCATCGGGGAGCCGGTTGCCAGGGCTGGCTGGCCGGGTTGCTAGGTAAACAGGACCTCGTTCTGGTGTTTGGGGTGGCGCCGCTTCCGGTACCAGGCCGCAAAGAACGCAACCGCGAGCAGCAGTTCAGAAAAATCTCCGCCGTAGTACATGAGCTTGGCCGCAGCCCTTATCTGGTCTGCCCCGTGGGGTGAGTGCTGCGGATACAGAAACGCGTACATCACCTTGCTGAGGTAGGCATGGGCCGCAATGCTAACAAACAGCACCAACGCCCTCACCCTGAAACCAGGCCGCCGGGGAGCCGGGTCTGGCCCGGCAATGGACCAGGTAAACAGATATCCGGCCGCCAGAAAATGCAGGTGCAGCAGGTGGTGCAGGGCCGGACTGGTGAGCGTGGCGTTGTACAGCGGCGTAAGGTACAGTGCGTACATGCCCCCAATGTTCAGCAGCAGGGCCGTTACCGGATGGCTGATAACGTGAAAAAAGGAACTGCCCAGCAGGCGGGTAAGGAGTTTGGCAAGAGATCTGGGCAAGGTATTCAACGCCAGCGTAACCGGAGCCCCCAGCACCAACCCCAGCGGGGCCAGCATGCCCACCAACAGGTGCTGTACCATGTGGCCCCTTATGTCATGGTGCGCCAACTGCATCAAGGGTGGGAGCAGGGCCACGAAGAGCAGGACCAGGCCACCACCAAAACTGAGGGAGCGCCAGCCGCTCCAGGGGCGGTGTTTCTGGCGCATCACTGCCACGGCGGCCAGGTACAGCGCCAGTACCAGCGCTATCAGCAGCAGGGGAATAAGTCCGGTGGCGCCGCCGGCCAGGGCATGCGTAGGTTCATGTTGGTGCATTTTGCGGAAGTTTTGGCGAAAAGATCAAGGAAACGGTTCGGCCCTTCTTTTCTCCCGGGCTTTGCACCTGAGCCATAGCCAAAGGCCAATTAGCAGCAATACAATCGCCGTCAGGTTCCAGGCCAGGTCATAGGGCCAGAGCGGCACGTTGTACCTGATTTGGTGCAGCCGCAGCACCTTGTGGTCAATGAGCCCATCAAACAACTGGAACCCGCCCAAGCCCAGGAAAAAGCCGGCCCAGGCCCTCAGAGGCACCAGAGCCCGCTGCTGGCGCACCTCTGAGAGCATGAAACAGCCCGCCACAATGGCCACTAACTCCGCGGCGTGTAAAAGCCCATCGGTGAGCAGGCCAATGGCGGGCGTGGCCCTGTCGTAGAAATGGTGCCAGCCCAGGATCTGGTGGAAGATAATCTCATCAACCCCGGCCATCACTCCCACGCCAATGAGAAAACTGGCCCGCATGGATCTGGCGGGCTGTGGTTGCGACTGCGATGTAGTGCCCATAGAAACAGTTTTTTCTCTCTTTCTCTGGATACGTACGTTCTGGTTGCATAGTCAGGTGTGCCCCAGGGAATTTAGGGGTGTTTGCTAGTTGCCGGGTGCCTGGGAGGGAGCAAGTCTCACATTCTGGTTGGCCGGCACCCAAGTGAGGGCAGTAGCCGGGCAAATTAAGAGAAGATAAATGAACTAGGACGTTTTACCGGTGAGTACCGCTGGTGGCCCTTGGGTGTAGTTGGCTCTGCGGTCCGCTATTGGGTTACTCTGCTGGCTTGGCCCTCCGGTGATTCCCTCTGCAGAATGCTAGAAAAAGCGTGTAAATTTCTATGGAAAGGGTTTAGAAGGGTACGGAGCCTCGTTGGCAGCAGAACTTGTACTATTTAGGTAAAGCCCTGCTGCCTTAAGGAGGTTGGAGGTACGTGCTTAGTTAGTGTAGTTGTGTTTCATGTTGCTCTGGTTTTCCTTGGTAGCAGCACAGGAAATACATATTCCTGCTGGTGTCAAAATTGCGGCCCTTGCCTTCAAAATATTCTTTCAGGCTGCCCGAGATTTTATAGCAGTCATACAGCGCCGGATCATATCTTTTGGGGTTAATGATCTTTACTGCCTGCTCCAGGTCAAAATCAGAGATTGGAATCTCGCTTACCAACTCTTCTGTGTTCTTATCAAAGACATCAAACTGCCTTACAATTTTCATGATTATTTATAGAGATTAATTAGTTGCTATACCAGCCGGTCCTCAGTGAATTGTCCAATTTTTAAAGCAAGCCGGATAAATCGGGTGAAAGTACTCCATCATGGGTACAAACCAAAGCAAACGGCAGTATTTAGTTTTAGAATTTTCCTGGCATAAGACCGCGCCACCATCCGTCTACCACCGGTGCGGGTAATTGCGTACCTTCACGGCTCGTTTAAACGTGTGACTACCATGAGTGCAAATACCTTTCCAGAAATGCAGCAGTTGCTGGAATTGCCGATAACTAAGACCACCCGGCTGGGGCATGTACAGTTTTTCCACTTCGGGAAGGCGCATATCACCAACGCCAGCGGCCTCATCCTGGACGTGGGGGCCTGGACCCTGGAGGTGGCCTGCCACTGGCAGGTGGAAGTGGCCGGTGACGTGACCATCCGGTTTGAGGAGGTGGAGATTCCCCGCGACACCCAAACCCTGGCCGACCCGAACTTTGATCCGCAGGTGCCGGGCAGCACGCTCCGCGACCGGAAACTGCAGGAACTGGTGCGGAGCCAACGGGAGCCGCTGCGGGTGCTGCAGGTGACCGCCTCCCCGCAGGGCGACCTTACCCTCACCCTGGACGGGAACAAGGTGCTGCGGGTAAGGCCCAGCGAAGGCGTGCTGGAGGAGACTTCCTATTTCTGGCGGGTTTTCAGCAATACCGGCACAAACCAGAACGTGCGCTTTGGACCAAACGGGGTAGAACGCGAATAGGCCCGCCCCGTTTTGTGCAGGGCAGGCTTACTGTATGCTTTTGAGCCGTGGTGAGGAGTTAATCAATAGAAGGCCTTGTCGCTACGGCGGCAGATTCTACCTTCAACGTGGTGGATTTCAACCCTTGCCCGGTGGCGGATAAGGTGATTTCGCCGGCGTCTTTGGTGGTCTGGATGATGATCTGGGCCAGGCCGTTGAACAGTTTCCGTTTCCAGATAGGGGCCGGGGTGAAGACTTGAATGGTGCCGGGATCTTGGTTCACGTTATCCCAATCATATTTCTTAGGGATAGGCGTAGCCACAATCTCCAGCTGGTTTGGACCGGGCTTCAGGATGGAATGATCCAGTTTGAACACGTTACCCTCGGCGCTTTCCTTGAGGTTCCTGGTAATCTCTTTGCCGTTAATGTAAATGGTTTGCTCCCGCCCGATGCTCTTGTAGAAGAACGTAATGTCTGCGCCGGAGAAGTTGGCGGGCAGTTCAAATGAGCCGCGGTGTACGTAGGCAGGAGCCAGGTTCTTGTAGTCCCGTTTCTTGAACGCATCGTCCCAGCCGCTGGCGTTTGTCTCCTGGAAAGCGGCCTGCCCGTTGTCCATGCCTGCTACTGGTTTCTCTTTCAGGTCGGTGATTCCCACGGTTTTGATGTCTTCAATAAACCGGTCTTTCTCCAGCGAGGTAGGATCGCCGTTGCCCACGCCAATGATTGTGCCGGGGCCTTTGAGTTGGAAAGAAATCTCGTTCCCGGCGGTAGGTACCGCCAGTTTGTTTTTATCTGCCACTGAAACCGTGATAACGGCAATGTCTTCCCCATCGGCTTTAAGGGAAGTTTTATGCGGAGTGAGTTGCAGAGCAGCAGCTTCGCCGGTGGTTTTCACCACATCGGTTAAAATCTTCTTGCCGTTTTTGTAGCCAACGGCTTCCAGCGTGCCCGGCGCGTAGTTCACTTTCCACTCCAGGTGCGAGTTGGGCTTCATGGTTTGTCTGCCCAGGCTCTTTTTGTTCAGGAACAGTTCCACTTCATCGCAGTTGCTGTAGGCCCACACGGGAATCTCCTTGCCTTCTTGTCCTGGCCAGTTCCAGTGGGGCAGCAGGTGCAGGGTAGGCTGATTTGACCACCACGAGCGCAGGTAGAACACGTTGTCTTTGGGGAAACCGCAGTTGTCTATCATCCCGAAGTAAGACGTCACCGAGGGCCAGCCGTGCGGCGTAGGCTCTCCGCGGTAATCAAAGCCGGTCCAGATGAACATGCCTGCCAGCCACGGCCGATTGGCGTAGAACGTCCAGCCTTCTTCAATGGAATAGAACGTGGGGCGCGGTTTCCGGTCATAGGCGGCCTGGTAGTGCTTCTCCAGATCGGTGACGTACACGCCGCGGGTGGCGAAGGTAGAGCCTTCCTCGGTGCCCATGCCGGGCTGGTTGGGGAATTGTTTGTGGTGCGCTTCAATGTCGCCGTTGCCCAGGTAATTGTAGCCCATCACCTCCAGCACATCAGAAATCCCGCTCCGGAACCCGCCGCTGATGCCCGCCGAGATGGCCCGCGTAGAATCCAGGCTTTTGGCGTAGTCCTGCATGGTGGTGGCGATGCGCGCCCCGATGATGCTGTTCTCAATAGCCCATTCCTCGTTCCCAATAGACCAGCTGATGATGCTGGGGTGGTTCCGGTCGCGGATGATCAGGCGTTTCATGTCTTCCATGCGCTGCTCAGAAGTACCCATCAGGCGGTTTTCGTCAATGACCAGCATGCCCAGTTTGTCGCAGGCCTCCAGCAGTTCCGGGGTGGGCGGATGGTGGGAGCAACGGTAGGCGTTGGAGCCCATGTCCTTCAGAGTTTTGATGCGCCAGTACTGTAGTTCATCGGGGAGGGCGGTGCCCACGCCGGCGTGGTCCTGGTGGTTATTGGTGCCTTTCAGTTTTACGTGCTTGCCGTTCAGGAAGAAGCCTTCTCTGGCATCAAACCGGATGGTCCTGATCCCGAAAGGCGTTTCGTAGCGGTCGGTTTCCTGGTTTCCGGTGAGGACGGTGGTCACCAGTTTGTAGAGGTACGGCGATTCCAGATCCCACAACCGGGCATTGGTCACCGGCAGCACCATGCGTACTTCCTGCGTCTGGAACGGCGCCAGGGTGAGGTTGTCCTGCCGTTGGGTGGCCACGGTTTTGCCGGCAGCATCTACAATGGTCTGCAGCACCGAGAAGGTTTTGGCTGACTTGTTCTCATTGAGGATGTTGGCCCGGGCGGTGACCTGCGCGTTGGTGTTGTTCACCTGTGCGGTCACAAACGTGCCATGGGGCGCTACGTGCAATGGGTTGGTTTTGGAAAGCCACACGTGGCGGTAAATGCCGGCGCCCTCGTAGTACCAGCCTTCTTCCATGGTGGCGTCTACCCGCACGGCAATGGTATTGTCAGCGCCGTAATTCAGGTACTCAGAGATGTCCATCCGGAAGGTGTTGTAGCCGCTTGGCTCGGCACCCACCAGATGGCCGTTCACCCACACCCTGGAGTCGCGGTACACGCCGTCAAACTCCAGCGCAATGCGGCGGCCCAGATCCGAGGCGGGAATGTGGATGGTTTTGCGGTACCAGCCCACGCTCCTATCAGGGAAGTTACGGCCGATGGCTTTGAACCCGTGGCTGAAGCTGGCCTGCGGACTGAAGTCCTGTTCCACCGCCCAGTCGTGCGGCAGGTTGAGCCGGCGCCAGGCCCGGTCATCAAACTTGGCGGCGGCGGGACCGTCGCCGTAGCCGGCTTTGGCCAGATAAGAGAAATAACTGGTGCCGTGGTCGAAATCCTTTTTGGTGTCTGACGGATGTCCGAAGGCAAAGCGCCAGTTGAAATCCAGCAGGAAACGTTGGCGGCCGCCGCCGTTCTTTTCCTGCGCAAAGGCAAGATGCACCAGAAACAGTAATCCGAGGAACAGGTAGCTCTTCAGGCGTGACATAGACAGAAGGTTGAGAACGGAATCAAGTTACTTAAAACTTCGGCAATTTTGGTAGGGTGGTCTTTTTGGGCCTGTTTCCTGAAAAACGGGACTAAAACGCGTCCTCTGCCAGGGCCGGTGATGGGAACAGGCCTGGCTTTTCCTTCTTGAATATAGAAGAGTTTATATATTTTTGCAAGGCCCCCGCCTGCCTGGCCTGTCTTGGGGAAAAACTGCGCTGCTTCCTGGCAGATTCTCCCAAAACGGTCCTAAAACAGAGCCAGCAGAGTGGGCAGGCGCTGGTAAGTTGCCCTGGTTTTTGAGCGGGGCAAGCAACCTTTGCGCGTATTCTGCATCTTTTTAGAGAAAACAACCCGAAACTAAACTCCTATTCACCATGAAAAAGACATTCTTCTCCCTCTGCATGCTGCTGGCGCTTGTTGGTCTGGTGCAGCACGTGCAGGCCCAAGCTGTGGAAGGGAACGGCAACATGAAAACAGAAACCCGTTCGGTGGGCGCGTTTACGGGCCTGAGCGTGAGCGGCGGGTTTGAGGTGGTGCTGACCCAGGGCGCTACTGAACGCCTGCAACTGGAGGCGGAGGAGAACATTCTGCCCCTCATTGAGTCTACCGTGCAGAACGGCGTTTTGCAGATCAAAACCAAATCGGGGATCAAAAATGCCAAGAAGCTGAAAGCCTACGTGACCGTGAAAGACCTGAAAAGCCTGAACCTGAGCGGCGGCATCAAGCTGACGTCCACCAACGCCCTCAACGCCAATGCCATGAAGTTTAAATTCAGCGGGGGAATTGACGTGAAAATGGCCCTGAACGTGAAAGAGCTGGTGGCCGATGTGGCCGGCGGGGCCGACATAACCCTCAGCGGCCGCGCCGAAACCGTGAACCTGGACCTGGCCGGGGCCGCCAGCCTCAAGGCCATCGACCTCAAAACTGATTTCTTCACCATTGACGCCGCCGGGGCCAGCAGTGCCCAGGTAAACGTGGCCAGGGAACTGAACGTAGACGCCGCCGGCATTGTGAGCGTTGACTACAAAGGCTCGCCCAAAATAAAGCACAGCGGCATGGGCAAAGTAAGGCCCATCAAGTCCTGAGTCTTGAAAAATAAACACCAATCCCCAGCTTGAACCTCAGGCTGGGGATTGGTGTTTTAAAGGGAGGGCGGAAAGGCGTTTTTTGTCCTGTTTCTCCAAAATCGGCCTTAAAACAGGACTGGGTATTTGCGTGCCAGTGAGCTGACCTAATGGGAGGCCGTTGCCAGGGCCAGGAGCTCAGAGATATCCACCTCGTAGATATTGCCCAAACCGTTGTAGGTGCCCCGCAGTTCTTGCAGGAGTTCTTTGTAGGAAGCTTGTTTCGGGCGGGCTCCAGCGGGCATTTTTGCCGAGGTGAAGTACAGTTTTTTGTTATCAGCGGAGAGGCCGGGTTGGCCTTCGTTGAGCGATGTATTCACGCTGGAACCTAGCGGCCGCGGCGTGGACCAACCCTGCGGGCCATTGACGCTCACGAACAGATCTGCCCCGCCAAACGCCTTGCGGTTGTTGCTGGTGAAAAAGAGCAGGCGTTCATCGGCGGTGACAATGGGGTCCAGATCGGTGGCGGCAGTGTTGAACGGCAACTTCTCCGGGGTGGCGTATTGGCTGTTCTCCCATTTAGATACATACAAGTCCATGCCGGAGGCGGTGAGCGCGCTGAAGTACATATTTCCGTTCGCGGCTACGGAGGGGTAATAGACGTCCTTTAACGTATTTGGTCCGCCCGGCACCACCTGCGGCTCGCTCCAGCCGCCCTTCGTCTTGGAAACAAACCAGATATCGTAGTCTACTTTTGTTTCGCCGTTCACCGGCCGGTCAGACATAAAGAACAGCTTCTGCCCGTCTGGGCTGATGAACGGATCCGCATCGCGGTACTGGCCGGAGAAAGGCGCGAGTTTGGGTTCCTGCCACTTTCCGTTCTTTTGCTCGGAGTACAGAATCACCATGCGCTGCCAGCCGGGCGTCGCCTTGGTGAAGAAAACGGTCTTTCCGTCGGGCGTAAAGGTGGCGTTGAATTCAAAGTCCTGGGTGGAAATCACGCCGTCGGCGAAGAGGCGAGGCGTGGCCGAAAGTTGAACGGCAGTGACAGTGTCTGGGGCTGATTGAGCCAAAGCTAGGCTTGGGAAAGCGGTAAGGGCTAGTAAAAGCTTTTTAGCGGTGGAAAGCATTTTTAAACAGTTTTTAGAAAACCAGCCGGTAAACGCAGGGGCTGATTGTATTTACTGCATAGTTCGGGGGAATAGGAATCCGTTGCCAGGGTTTTGCAGCCAATGGTGCATTTTGCAGGGCGACTGGCGAAACAATCATATAGAAGGTGTTGAAAGGCCTGTCTGTTTTAGAGCCGTTTTCAGGAAAACAGAGGCAAAACGGTGGTTAACCGGTGTATCCCGAGGCCCTTTCCGCAGTTACCGCCCAACTTTCTTGCTTTCCTCCTGAACAAGAAGTAAACTTAGAAGTGCAAATCTTTTTGCTCTGATAAATTCTCGCTTACCTAACAAACAACCCCTTGAAAAGACGTGATTTTATAGGACTGACCGCCATGGGTGTAGGAGGGCTTTTGCTTTCCAACGTCCCAACGTTTGGTCACGAGATTGATCCGGCCCGCGCCCTGGAAACCGTGGACGTGGCCCTGAAAAAGCGCCTCGCCGATGTGGCTTTGAACGCCGCTAAAAGCAAAGGCGCCACTTACACCGATGTGCGCATTGGCCGCTACCTGGCCCAGAACGTGTTTACCCGCGAGAAGCAAGTACAAGGCATCAGCACCACCGAGAGCTACGGTGTGGGCGTGCGCGTGATTGCCAACGGTACCTGGGGCTTCGCGGCCACCTCAGACGTGAGCGACAAAGGCGTTGCCAAAGCCGCCGAGCAGGCCGTGGCCATCGCCAAAGCCAACTCCAAGCTGCAGAAAGAGCCGGTACAGCTGGCGCCGCAGAAAGGCTACGGCGAGGTAAGCTGGAGAACGCCTATCCAGAAGAACGCCTTTGAGGTGCCCGTTTCAGAGAAAGCCGATTTGCTTCTGGCAGCCAATGCGGCGGCCCTGGCGAACGGAGCCAACTTCGTGAATTCGGCCTTGTTTCAGATAAACGAGCAGAAATACTTCGCCTCTACCGATGGCTCTTACATTGACCAGGACATCCACCGCATCTGGCCCAACTTCACGGTAACCGCCGTGGACAAAACTTCTGGCAAATTCAAGACCCGCGATGCGCTGAGCGCGCCGATGGGCATGGGCTACGAGTACCTCACCGTGAAAGCGCCTACCATGAAGGGCCCGGAAGGCACTGGTCTTACCGGTTATGACAAATACTTTGACATGGTGGCCGATGCCGGTCTGGCGGCAAAACAAGCCCGCGAGAAACTGACGGCTAAATCAGTGATGGCGGGGAAGTACGACCTGGTGTTAGACCCTAATCACCTCGGCCTGACCATCCACGAAAGCGTGGGGCACCCGCTGGAATTAGACCGCGTGTTGGGCTACGAAGCCAACTACGCCGGAACCTCCTTTGCTACCTTGGACAAATGGAAAACCAAAACCTTCCCGTACGGCAGCAAGCACGTGAACATCTTCGCCGATAAAGTGCAGCCGGGTTCTCTGGGCGCAGTAGGCTATGACGACGAAGGCGTGAAAACCAAGCGTTGGGACCTCATCAAAGACGGCGTACTGGTGAATTACCAGGCCACCCGCGACCAGGCCCACATCATCGGTGAGAAAGAATCGCACGGCTGCTCTTACGCCGACAACTGGAGCTCAGTGCAGTTCCAGCGCATGCCTAACGTGTCACTGGCGCCAGGCAAGCAGAAACTGAGCGTGGATGACATGATCAAAGGTGTGGACCGTGGTATCTACATCGCGGGACGTGGTTCTTACTCCATTGACCAGCAACGCTACAACTTCCAGTTTGGGGGCCAGCTGTTCTACGAGATCAAAGGAGGTAAAATTGTAGGTCCGCTGGAAGACGTGGCTTACCAGAGCAACACCCAGGAATTCTGGAACTCCTGCGCCGCTGTCTGCGACGAAAGCGACTACCGCATGTTCGGCTCCTTCTTCGACGGCAAAGGCCAACCCAGCCAGGTGAGTGCCGTTTCGCACGGCTCCGCCCACACCCGCTTCAATGGTGTGAATGTAATTAACACGGGTCGTAAGATTTAACAAAAACACGAGAGCAGACCCTGGCTTTTGTCGTGTGTCTTGCTACTCGCTACGTGATACTAACCAATGGCAATATTAAGTAAAGATCAGGCGCAGGCGCTGCTGAAAAAGGCCCTGAGCTATTCCAAAGCCGATGAGTGCGAGGTAAACCTCACCGGCTATAAAGGGGGTAACATCCGTTATGCCCGCAGTACCGTGTCTACCAGCGGCGAGGAAGAAAACATGTCACTGGCCGTGGAAGCCCGTTTCGGCAAGCGTTCCGGCGTAGCTACCATCAACGAGTTTGACGATGCTTCGCTGGAGAAAGTAGTGCGCCGTGCCGAAGAGGTAGCCCGCATCGCCCCGGAAAGCCCGGAGTACGTGCCCATGCTAGGCCCGCAGAATTACCTGCCCAGCAACGCCTGGTTTAAAACTACCCACGACATAGATCCTGAATACCGCGCTAACGCCGCCGCCAAAAGCATGCAGCTCGCCGATAGCAAAAAACTGACAGCCGCCGGTTTCTGGGAAGACCGTAGTGGCTTCAGCGCCAAGATGAACTCCAAAGGCCTGTTCGCCTATAACCAAAGCTCAGACGTGGATTTCTCCGTGACCATGCGTACCTCAGACGGTACCGGCTCGGGCTACGTGACGCGTGATGTGAGCGATGTTTCCAAGCTGGACACCGCTGCGGCCTCAGAGATTGCGGCCCAGAAAGCCCTGAGCTCGGTGAACGCCAAAGCGGTGGAACCCGGCAAATACACCGTTATTCTAGAGCCTACCGCGGCCGTGGACCTGCTGGAAAATATGTTCCGCAGCCTGGATGCCCGTAACGCTGAGGAAGGCCGCTCTTTCCTGAGCAAGCCAGGCGGCAAGACTAAACTGGGTGAGAAGATGTTTGATGAGCGCGTGACCATCACCTCAGACCCTACCAACCCCGAGATTCCTTCCTCCACCTGGTCCGGCGACGGTCGTCCGCACGAGAAAGTGACCTGGATTGACAAAGGCGTGGTGAAGAATATGACCTACTCCCAGTTCTGGGCGCAGAAGAAAGGCGTGAAAGGCTTGCCCTCTCCGGGTGGCTTCATCATGGCCGGCGGCAACCAGAGCCTGGAAGACCTCATCAAAGGCACCCAGAAAGGAATCCTAGTGACGCGCCTGTGGTACATCAGAGCCGTAGATCCGCAGACCCTGCTCTACACCGGCCTCACCCGCGACGGAACCTTCTATATTGAGAACGGCAAGATCAAGCACCCCGTGAAGAACTTCCGTTTCAACGAGAGTCCGGTCATCATGCTCAACAACCTTGAGGCTTTGGGTAAACCGCAGCGCATCGGTGGCAATCTGGTACCCCCTATGAAGATCAGAGACTTTACCTTCACCAGCTTGTCAGACGCAGTGTAGTCCGGCCTGAATCTCTTTCCCGCTTTTGGCCTAATTTCAAGAATATAGGCCAAAAGCGGGATTTTACTTGTCCATCCTAAAGCATTCTGATTGCTGTGCCAACTATTTTAAGAATATTAGGATTCAGGTTCTTCTTCTTTAGCAATGAAGGTTCTGAACCTCCTCATTTACATGTTGAGAATGCGGAGGCTTATGCTAAGTTCTGGATTTCGCCTGTTGAATTAGCAAGTTCTTACCAGCTCAATGCAAAGGAACTGAACGAACTACGTAAATTGGTACAAGAACATAAGTCTCTGTTTGAGCAAAAATGGCATGAATACTTTAGTTAAGCACACTACTCCTCAAGCTCAGAAGGTTTGGTTCACCGATGCCAAGATGTATGTTCTTCTTTCGGATGGAAGAGAATTGGGAATCCCTTTGGAGTGGTTTCCGGTTTTGAGAGACAGTACAGAAGCGCAACGGATGAACTGGCGCCTAATTGGGAATGGGGTTGGTATCCACTGGGAGGACCTGGACGAAGATTTATCTATTGCGGGTTTACTCTAGTTTCGTAGTTTTTCCATGCCCGCTCCTTTCACCTTCGTACGCCTGCAATACCGCTCCGGCAACTGGGACACCGACCAACGGATGCCCTCCAACCTGCTGCATTCGCTGGTAGAGTACACCACCGTGCCTATCGTAGAGCAGGAAAAGGTCATCAGCCTGGAAAGCACCGAGTTGTTCCGCTACCCGTTTTGCTACCTGAGCGGCCATAAGCTGGTGCAGTTTAACGCGAAGGAAAGAGCCAATTTTGAGCGCTACGTGAAGAATGGCGGCTTTGTGTTTGTGGATGACTGCAACCATGACATAGATGGTCTCTTCGCGCGGTCTTTTGAGGAGCAGATGCGCGTATGTTTCGGGCCGAAGGCGTTGAAGAAAATTCCCAACAGCCATCCTATTTACCGTTCCTTTTTCAAGTTCGAGGAAGGCCCGCCTACCACGTCCTTTGAACTCAACGGTTGGGGCGATGACCTGGTGCATGATTACCTGAAAGCAGTTGAAGTGAACGGCCGCATAGGGGTGCTCTATAGTAACAAAGACTACGGCTGCGAATGGGACTACGACTTTAGGAACAAGCGCTGGCTGGCCGAGGACAACACCAAGTTTGGGGTAAATATCTTGATGTATGCGTTGACGAGTTAGTAAAAAGCTTATTGCTGGCGCGAGCTTGTAGCTCGTGTCCACACGCATGTCAGATTTTCTTCTTCTGAGCACTAAAAAAATGGAGGCACGAGCTGCAAGCTCGCGCCAGCGCAAATGGTATAAGTAGTATTACCTGTTTTCCTGAAAACAGCTTGAAATCTCCATGGCGATTCCCGCAACAATCGCTTACTTACTAGTTCAAGTAGTACCGTTTAGCTTCCGCCCCACGTGACCCCACAAGACGTAACCCACCTGTTAAGCAAACTGCCGGCGCTTCGGCAGGAAATAAGTAAAATCATTGTAGGCCAGCAGGAAGTGCTGGACGAGGTGCTCATCACCCTGTTAGCCGGTGGCCACGGACTCCTGGAAGGCGTTCCCGGCTTGGCGAAAACACTGCTGGTGCGTACGCTGGCCAGTGCCGTGGATTTGCCGTTCCGTCGCATTCAGTTCACCCCAGACCTCATGCCCACCGATATTCTGGGCACCGAAGTCTTGGAGGAAGACCACACTACGGGCAAGCGCTTTTTCCAGTTCAATGAAGGCCCCATCTTCGCAAGCATCGTGTTGGCGGATGAAATCAACCGGACGCCACCCAAAACCCAAGCGGCGTTATTGGAGGCCATGCAGGAGTTTGAAGTGACCTATGCCGGTAAAACCTACCCGCTGCCGCGCCCGTTCTTCCTGCTTGCCACGCAGAACCCCATTGAACAGAGCGGTACGTACCCGCTGCCTGAGGCGCAGTTAGACCGTTTCCTGCTGTACATCAAAATAAAGTACCCTACAGAACTGGAGGAGATTTCGGTTTTGAAAAACACCACCGGCGGCAAACGGGAAACGGTGCAACCCATTCTTTCCGGACCTGAGATTCTGGCGCTCCAAAGTCTGGTGCGCGAAGTGACGATTTCTGATGATTTGGTTTCCTTTGTTGCCCGCGTAGTTCGCGCCACCCGTCCCGCTGAAAGTCCGGTGCCGTTTGTGCAGGAGTTCGTGCGTTGGGGAGCCGGTCCACGGGCCGGACAAGCGCTCATCCTTACCGCCAAAGCCAGAGCCCTGCTGCAAGGCCGTTTCGCGGTAACATTGCCTGATCTGCAGACCATGGCGTATCCGGTGCTGCGGCACCGTGTGCTGGTGAACTTCACCGCCGAGGCAGACAATATCACTACAGATAAAGTAGTAGAAGAACTGCTGAAAGGCGTGGAGATGCCGAGGGAGGTTTTAAGGTAGGGCAAACTGTTCTTGAAATGGAGGACAATCACCACTACAATAAGAAACTGAAGCCACTGGCAAAAGCACTTCGTTCAGATTCCACGAAAGCAGAGATCAGACTGTGGTGTGAGTTACTGAGTAAAAAGAAACTAGGATACTCTTTCTTGCGGCAGAGGCCCATTGGCAACTACATCGCTGATTTCCTGTGTAAGGAGCTCGCCTTGATTATTGAAGTGGATGGATATTCGCACAACTTCAAAACCGAGGAAGATGCTGAAAGAGATCGGAGTTTGAAAGCCTTAGGCTTTACGGTTCTGAGATTCACAGATGATGAAGTCATGAACGATTTATCCAACGTGCAGAGGACCTTGGAAACGTGGATTGCAGAAAAGAGCGAAAAGAATAACTGAGCACTTTTAAAGCCAGTTTTTTGCTGTGCACGTATTTAGTCCCCCTTTGAAGGGGGTAGGGGGATGACAAAGGCGCTTCAATTCAAGACTGCTGTTCTTTACGAAGAGGCTTATTTCTAATCAAATTAAAAGAAAGTAATAATACTATCAGCACGAATAATCATCCCCCTACCCCCTTCAAAGGGGGACGAAAAAGCTCCTATAGAAGAACAAAGACCTAAACAATCGTCATTCATGCCCCACCGCCTCCTCAACCCGCAAACGTTTGCTGCTATTAAAGACCTGCGCCTGATTGCCAAGACGGTGGTAGATGGTTTTATGCTGGGTCAGAACCAGAGCATTAGGCGGGGAGCAGGCATAGAGTTCAGCCAGTACCGGAGCTACCAGCCCGGCGATGATCTGCGACAATTGGACTGGAAGATGTTCGCGCGCTCAGATAGGTACTACATCCGGGAATCGGAGGTGGACAGCAGCGTGGCGGTGCGGTTTGTGGTGGATGCCAGTGGTTCTATGGGGCATCAGGACGGAACACTTACCAAACTGGACTATGCCCGTTATCTAGTGGCCTCGCTCGCGTATCTGGCGGTGCAGCAAGGTGATGCGGTGGGATTGTTTGTGTTACAGGAAGAGCAATTGGTGCAGCTTTCGCCGCAGCAATCGAGTCAGCATTTACAGCGGTTCTTTCATCAGGTAGAGCAGGTAAAACCTAATGGGGCATTTCCGGCACCAGAGCGTTTAGCGCCTGTTTTCGCGAAAAAGCGGCAGAAAGAGATTACCGTGCTGGTCACCGACATGTACGAGCAGACTTCAGAGATCACCGAAACGTTACGCAAGATTGGAGCCCGTGAAAGGGATACACTTTTGTTCCACCTGATGGGGCAGAATGAGCTGGAGTTTACCTACAAAGGGCAACTCACCTTCCAGGATCTGGAGTCCGGCCAAACCATGCAGGTGAGTGCCGAAAGCCAGCGGACCGCCTATCTGCAACAATTACAGGAATGGCTCCGCAACTTGGAGACGGACACCCGCAAAAAGCAGATCCACTACGAGCGTTTCCACCTGCACGAGCCGCTGGACAAAGCTCTGCGCGCTTTCCTGATGAGCCGAGCCAGGCAGTAGCGTGAGTTCAAACAGGCGCTCTTAGGACCGTTTATTGCCCTCTTTTGCAGAAATCAACCTAAAACAGAAGAAAGCAGTGTATTGTTTGACCCTACCCTTGTTCATGTAGTCTATTCTTCCTTCAATCCCTCACATCCCCAGAATATCGCCTGAATTGAGATCAGGCATGCGTGCGGACACGAGCCGGAGGCTCGCGCCAGCGAGGGCCAGCGAGGATTACCCGGCATGCGTGACGTTTCGCTTAACACTCGTGCCAACGGTAATATTTCTGTAAAACAATCAGCAATTAACAATCAACAATCAAAAAAGCCGCTCAAGACCTCGTAGTGTCCGGAGGACCTGCGAGTGTCTCGGCCACATTCGTTTACAGCCTATTACCCAAAAAACAAGGCAGAAACAGAAAACTTCCTCCCTTACCTTTGTCTTGCACTCACTCATTCTCTCCATCACTCATTCACTCATTTTATGGAAAGCGGCTACTTTGGGATAGGCATCTTTGAACCGAAAAACGAGACCAACATGGGTACCTTGTGGCGGTCGGCGTCTATTCTGGGGGCCAGTTTCATCTTCACCATAGGCAAACGGTACAAGAAGCAGTCCACCGACACGAACAAGAGCTGGAAGGAGATTCCGCTGTTCCATTACACAGATTTCGAGGATTTCTACGCGCACCTGCCGTACAGTTGCCAGTTGGTGGGCGTGGAGCTGGATGTACGGTCGGTGCCGGTAGAGCAATTTGCGCACCCAGGCCGGTGTGTGTATTTGCTGGGCGCGGAAGACCACGGGCTCACCAATGCCGTGCGGGACCGGTGCCATCACCTGGTGCAGCTCCCGGGGGCTACTTCTCTGAACGTGGCCTCGGCGGGCTCCATCATGCTGTATGACCGTCACCTGAAGAACAGCCTGGGCAAGTAAGAGGACTTTCCAAAAGGCAACCAAGGCAGGCCAAAACGGAATGCCCAGAGAATGTAGGAAAATCCATATGCTCCTCTTATCTTGGATTGCCAGACCAAGCTCCATTTGCTTGCGTCTTATGTCTTACCCCTGCGTTTATCTACCTCGTTTTGCTTCAGTTCCTGAGTCCGGTTTGGTTATGGGCAGCGGCCGCAGTAGCGGTGCCAATCGCGATTCACTTGTGGAACAAGAAGCCACCCCAAACGGTACCTGTAGGCAGTATCCGGTGGTTACAGCCCTCGCAGAGCCAACGCCTGAGCAGCCTGCACCTCACCCAACCCTGGCTCCTGTTACTCCGCT
Organism: Rufibacter psychrotolerans; assembly: GCF_016924645.1. Classification (GTDB taxonomy): domain Bacteria; phylum Bacteroidota; class Bacteroidia; order Cytophagales; family Hymenobacteraceae; genus Nibribacter; species Nibribacter psychrotolerans. The sequence continues at coordinate 229,977 of NZ_JAFFJV010000005.1, forward strand.
GCCTACTTATTTTGCTGTTGGCCCTTCTTTTGGCCGGACTGCACTGGAAGCGGGAAGTGCCCGTACAACCTGAGAAACACGCCTTTCTGCACCCGGCGCTATTCCAACCCCAGTATCTCTCCCAGATTGCGGCTACCGTAGATTCAATGGCGGTCCAAGGCTGGCGTATCCATCGGCTGCAGCCGGCCTTTCCTGAGTTGTCTTTGACTCCTGAAACTTCCATCAGAACGTTCCAGGTGAATAGCCTCTTTCCGGATACCACCAACGCGTGGGCTATGGCCCGGGTACTCAACCGCAGCCTCCCGTCCCATGCCACCGCCCAGATTTTCACCACTGATTTGCTGCGCCACCACCGGGGCGAGCATCCGCTGTTACGGAACGGCTTCAGCTGGATTCCGGTGAGTGTGCCCCGAACCCAAACCTGGCTGCAGGAGGCATATTACACCTCGTCTGGACAACTGCTTCTGCAGTTTGGGCGGAGCGAGGAACAGGAAATCACGTTCACGGAGCATCGGGTAGCGAAGCCGATTTCCGGGCAGGTGATTTCGGTTCCAGGCTTTCCTTCGGTTCGGTTTACCAGCCATTCTGAGGTGGATTCACTTCATTTGTTGGGCAGCGCCAGAAACACCATCCCGCTCAGAAAGGAGCCCCTGCAGGTGCTGGTGCGCTATTCCCAATCGCGGCAAGCCGATGTGCGCTACCTGGGGGCTGCCTTGCAAGCTGCGTTGGAGTACAAAGGCGTTGCTCATACCTTGACGGTATCTTCAGATGGGCAACCGCTGCCCACTTCGGCACCAGATTGGGTGTTCTGGCTTTCTGATGAATCTCTCACTTCGTTTCTGGCCCGTTTCCCTCAAAAGAAGCTGAAAACGCTGCAAGACGCTCCTGCCTCTGCAAAGGCGCAACCAGTAAGTAGTTGGCTGCAGATTCCAAGGCTTTCTAAGACTATTCCCTTGCACCGCCGCATTCCGGTAACCATCAATCTTTCCGTTGAAGTACTGTGGCAAGACGGTTTCGGGCAGCCGATGCTCACGCAGCAAACCCAGCAGAACGCCACACAGTATCACTTTTACAGTCGTTTCCATCCAGACTGGAATAACCTACCTGACAGCGGCCATTTCCCTGAACTGCTCCTGCGTCTGCTCTTCCCCGAAGACTCTTCCTGGCGCACGCTTTATGACACGCGCAGTTTGCCCAAAGCCGTGGAAAGGCCCAGAATGATTTCCGCCTCTTTCTCTGAAAACAAGCCTACAACCACCGAAGAATCAATTGACCTGAAGCCGTGGCTGGTGGCATTGGTAGTGCTGTTGTTGGCGTTAGAAAGGTGGTTCGCGAGCAGAAGTAAAACGCAGCAAATCGGGTAAGTTCAAGCAACAAATTTGAAGAGAAACAGGTGATCCAAACCAACCGACATAGCACCCCAGCCTCTCCCGTTCTTGAACAAGTGCGGACGCAGTACCTTCAGAAGAAGGGGGGGCTGTTTGCGTTGCAGGGAGTAGGTTTGGTACTGCCGCTGTTGCTATGGGCGTACCAGGGTTGGGGCGGTACTGTAGGGCAAGTGGTAGCAATTACGTTGGTGTTGCTGGTATTGGCCATGCAGGTAAGCCGTTGGTACCAACTCAGGCAGAAAACCGATTACCCCACCGTTGCCCGTCACCTGAACCGGAAGTACCCGCAACTGGAAGAAAGTACCGAGTTGCTGCTTCAGCCGGAAAACGAATTGTCGCTGCTGGGGCAATTGCAGCGGCAACGGACGGCAGAAATGTTGAGCCAGATTTCCCCGCAGGAAGCCTCCCGGGTGAATATCAGCAGTGGATGGATGCTGCTCTTAACGGGAGTAGCCTTGGCCTCTGTCCTCTGGTTTGTGCCGGCAAACCTCCTTCCAAAGAAACAAGCACCCGGAACGGCTACCGGCACTTCCAGCAATGTAAACCAACCCGTAGCCGACCCCAAAGCCATTCTGCCCGCCATTGAGCAGATGCACCTGCGCATTACGCCGCCGGGCTACACCCGGAAAGCGCCGTATGCCGTGACTATGCCTTCGTTCAAAGCCGAGGCTGGGGCGCAAATCACCTGGACCGTGCAAACCAATCAGCCTGTTGCTTCTTTTCAGTTGGTGCTGAGCAACCAGAAACCTATTCCGTTGCGGCTGGTAGCCGGGCAGGAAAACACCTATACCGCTTCCCTCGCGGCTACGCAATCTGCGCTGTACCACCTGCGGCTGAACGGACAGGCTTCAGACTTTTATTCCATCGAGGTCATTCCAGATGAAGCGCCCTCTATCCAGATCAGGAAACCCGGGCAGTACACCGAAATTTTGTTCGGAGATCCGCAGCGCATAATTCTCCAGGGCACCTTGCAGGACGATTACGGCCTCCGGAACGCCGATCTGATTGCTACCGTCGCCAAAGGCGAGGGTGAAGCCGTGAAGTTCCGGGAGCAGCGCATTCCCCTGAAGCTTTCTTTCAACGGGCAGCCCCGGCAACTGCAACTGAACCAGACGTTGAACCTGCAGCAACTGGGCATGACCTACGGCGATGAGCTCTACTTCTACCTGCAGGCCTGGGACAACCACCGGGGCTACACCCGCACTGAGGCTTTCCTGGTAGAGATTGAGGACACCACCATTGTGGAAACTATGGATGATATGTCCTTGGGCGTGGCGCCTAACCCCGAGTATTTCAGGAGCCAGCGGCAGATCATCATTGACACCGAAAAGCTCATCCAGGAGCAGAAAGGCCTCACGCAGGCCGTGTTCCAGGAGCGCTCCAATAACATTGGGGTAGACCAAAAGCTGCTGCGTTTGCGCTACGGCAAGTTCCTGGGCGAGGAGTTTGAATCGAACATCGGCACGGCCGGTCTGCCCGAAGGATTAGCCGAAGGGCACACCCTGGATGACGGGCACGACCATTCCCCCAAAAAAGGCGAGAGCGAGCACCAGAACCAGATGAACGAGTTGCTGGACCCTTATCTACACAAGCACGACCAGGAAGAAGCCGCCACTTTCTTTGAACCGGCCGTCAAAGCCCAGCTCAAAGGTGCCTTGGCCCAGATGTGGGAAGCCGAGCTTCGGCTCAGGACTGGCCGACCCAAAGAAGCTTTGCCGTTTGAATACAAAGCCTTGCGGATGCTCAAGGAAGTGCAGCAAAAGTCCCGAGCGTACGTGAAGAAAACCGGTTTTGAGCCTCCTCCGCTCAAAGAACCCGAAAAACGCCTCACCGGCGATCTGAGCAAAGTGCAGGCTGTGCAAACCCGTCGGGAAGAAAAGCCCGAGGTAACGGCTACCATGGTGCGGCAAGCCTTGGTGCGGGTAGCGCAGATCAGGCAAGGAGCAAAGCCTACCTCGGCAGATGCCGCCCTGCTGGAGCAAGCCGGACAAGAACTGGGCAAAGCCGCCGTGCGGGAGCCGGGCAGGTACCTAAGGGCCTTGCAAGACATCCGGCAACTGGCGCAGGAAATCAGGGGGCAGCGGCCGCTTTGTGCAGAGTGCCTCACCCGCGCCGAAGCCGCCTTCCACCGTTTCCTGCCTGTTTCTTCTAAAACAGTGCAGAAACCAGTCGCGCCCGCCGCGCCTAAAAAGTTGGCCCAAGACTATTTTAACCGGCTCAAGTAACCATGGAAATACCTTTGCCCTTTCTGTTGGGAGTAGCGGTGTTGCTGGGAAGCTGGCTCACTTGGCTGGCCGTGCGCCGTCCGGACCGCCGCCGGTTAGCGTGGCGATTACTGGCTTCCTGGGGAGCAGTTGCGTGCCTGGTGCTGCTATTGGTGCCGCCTAAAATCACCCGCACCTACAATGCCTCAGAGGTCCTTCTGCTCACCGACGGCTACAGCCCAGATACCCTGCAGCGATTGTTGAAAAGCCTGAAACCTCGTCCGCAGGTGTACGGGTTGAACTTGGAAGCTAACGCTGCCCAGCCCGTAGCAAACCTTACCGCTTTTTTGAAACAGCACCCGGAAGTAAAGACAATCCATGTGTTAGGGCATGGCCTTCCGTCCGAAGAGATGCCTGCGTCTGATTCTTTACGGTTCGTGCCCCACTTGTCTGAGATTCCGGCTGGTGTGCTGGCCGCGTCCTGGCCTAAAGAGGTAACCTTGGGCGAAGAGGTGCAGGTGCAGGGCACATTCCATACCGCATCAGCGCAGGAAACCAAGGTATTTTTGCACGCATCTGGTGAGGCCCGTGATTCGGCAGTCGTAAAGAAAAGGGCGAAGGCTTTTCGCTTAAGGTTTACCCCTAAAACGGCAGGTAAGTTTGTCTATACCTTGCGCTGGACTGGGGTCAATGATTCTGTGTACCAGGAAGCCGTTCCGGTTGAGGTGAAGGCTTCACGCCCGTTGAGCGTGCTGGTGCTTTCTTCAGCGCCATCGTTTGAGGTGAAATTCCTGAAGAACTTCTTAAGCCAGCAAGGGCACCGCGTAGCCATCCGGACCCAGGTGAGCAAGGGTGTCTTCCAGACTGAAGTGGTGAATCTTACTTCAACAAAGCTGGATAGACTCACAACCGGGCTTTTGCAGAAGTCTGACGCGGTGCTCCTGGATGAAACAGCCTTACAAAATCTGAGCGACGCAGAGAAACAAGCGCTACAGCAAGCCGTTCGGCAGCAGGGTTTAGGTATGCTAACCACCCTTTCTCAGCCCAGTTTCAAAGCCATTCCATTTTTTGCGGAGACCGTTTTCAAGCCAGTTTCCCAGAAACAGCCCAGAAACGGAGCGGTGCGGTGGCAAGGGTTAGCTTCTTCCAATGCCGTGCTTTTTTTGCCAACCAGAGTGTTCCAACTCAAGGAAGGGCAGCAAGCAATGGTTTGGGAACAGAACCCGCGGCAGGCCTTGGCAGTGCGGTACCGTCGGGGTATGGGGCAGGTGGGCGTAAGTGTGCTGCCCGAGACTTTTCCTTTGGTTTTGGAAGGCAAAGAAACTCTTTATCAGCAGTACTGGGCAACTGTTTTGAATGCCATCGCCAAACCTGCAGAAGAACCGTCTTTAGCTGTTATGCCCTCTGTTCCGCAAGCGCATCAGTTACTACAGGTTTCTTTCTCAGCGAATTCTTCCTCCCATGAGGTAACGTTTCAGAGCCTGAAGGGTGGGGATGCCGCGCCGGTTCTGGTTCAGCCTTCTTCTCTCCTGCAGGAGCAGCAGCAAGGCTTGTTGTGGCCACAGGAAACCGGTTGGTATTCTGTTCTTACCTCTAATGGGCAGGAGTATACTACCTTTGTGCAGCCCGAGAACAGTTGGCAAACGCAGAAACTTCGGCAACAGCAGCAGGCGTTCTTAAAGTTAGTCAAGCAGAGCGCCGCCTCTCCAGACACTCAGTCCATGCAAGTGCACACTGATTTTCCTTTGTGGGTGATTGGACTTTTCTTGCTTGTGTCTTTAAGTTACCTGTGGCTGGAAGAGAAACTGTAAAAGCTATTTCCATACAAATCTGCCTCCCATTTCAATATCGTTTTAAAAGCAGAATCCCGGGCTCAGTTACCTAAGTACTGAACCCGGAATTCTGCTAAGAAGCTGTTGACTTAATGACGCACATTATGGTACACGGAAGCCAGGGCATTTGAGGTAAAGGTATTGGCGGTTTCCATATCGGCGTTGAAGGTTACGTCGCGGCCATTGAGGTAAACCCCGTAACCGCCGCTGTGGCTGATAACTGAGTTTCTCATGGTTAGGCTGCCGCCGTGGCTCACCACTACGCTGGTCTTCACGCCAGAGATAATATCGGCACCGCCGGCATAACTGATCTGCACGTGTTCCATCCGGTTAGAGGCGCTTCTGGTGTAAATCATGATCCCGTTCCAGGAGCCGGTTGTTTTGGAAACACCGGTGAAGGTGATTTTCTTTTCAGGGGTACCTACCGCATGGATGTAACCATCGCCAATGTCAAACTGCTGGTCCTCGGCTACTTCAATGGTGATGCCTGGGGTGAGCCTCCAGCCGGCATGCACGCCGATGAATCCAAGGAAGCGGTAGGGGGTATTGTCATTGAAAGCAGGCCAAACCACTTCATTGCTGCCCTCCACCGATGAGCGCATCACTTCAATTACGTTTCTGGCGTTGCTGCTGGTAAACACGCTGGCGGCATCCAGCACCGGCACATTGTTGGCCGCTAATTTAAGGGGTGCTTCTGCGTTGTGGCTTAAGGTATTGTTGGCAAACCCCACCAGGATGGAGCCATCGGCCAGGTACAGCCCGTGGCCACCGCTTTGGGAGATAGTGGTGTTCTTGATGGTTAAGCGGGCATCTTCGGTCAGAACTATGTTGGCTCTGGCGGCACTCATCAGGTCTTCGCTGCCGCCGTACACTACCTCGGCGTGCGAGAATTCGTTCAGGCTGCTGTTAGAGTAGATCATGATACCAGCCCAATAGCCTTTCTGAGCCGTTTTGCCGGTGAATTTAATCTTGTTCGTAGCCTCGCCCTTCGCGATTAGCACCCCGCCATCGCCGTTCACAGACATTTGGGTGTCTTCCGCGAACGCAATGACCACGCCTGGTTTAACAGTCAGTTCGGCGTTTACGCCTATGTCCTCGTTCACCAGGTAATCGGGGAGGCTTGGATCGGCGATGCGGTTTTCCAGCACGGTTTTCACGTCTATGTCCTGTAGCACCACTGCCGATGAGGTGAGGGTCACCAGCACTTTGTCTTTAACCGACACCTTGCCGTTGCTAACCGTTAACTCAGCCTCATATTCACCCGGCTGGTCTGGCAGGAAGGTGGCTTCTACGGTATTGGCCCCGGTAAGCGCGGCGTTGCTGTTGGCCGGCTTCTTGGTGAAGCTCCAGGAATACGTGAGCGGTTGGTTCTCGCTGTCCTCAGAGGCGCTGCCGTCCAGGGTAATGGTTCTGATAAACTCCACCTGTTGGTCTGGGCCGGCGTTCGCCACTAGTGTGTTAGGTTTTGGATCTTCTTTGTCCTCTTTGTCTTCGCAGGCAGAAAACAACAATAGGGCAGGAAGAAGGAGCAGGAATATTTTTCTTAAAGAGAACATAGTGAGTTGTTAAAAGTTGAACGTTGAGGGGAAAAACAAATCTTTTAAACCGGTGAGCTGGTCCGTTTTAGCGGTGTTTTATCTGAAACAGGCTAAAACCAGTTAGTGAAAGGCATGGGTATTTTGTCATTGATTTTTTGAAATCATTGCTTCTTTGTGGAGGATGCTTTTCTGATTAGCAGTTTGCCTGTTAGCTACTCTTGGGGGCTGCTGAAAGTCTGGCGCAGGCTAAAGAACTCTCAGCCTCAAGGATGCTAAGAAGGCAAACAATTGGGTAGAATGATCTTTTCCATAGTAGCTAGTCCTGTGTTCGGGTGATTGAATAGGACAAATTTAGGCTACCAGACACGGGTATTTTTGCGCAAAAACGCTGGAAAATGTAATTAAGTAGTACTACGTAGTTGCTTCTTTAAAGCAGGCAACAGGAAATGAAGGAAGAGTTACCAGGCCAGCAAAGCCGCAAGTCTGAACCTGTTTTCTGAGGGTTTGCAAGACCAGGCTTGTAGGCGGGTTTAATCAATAAGGCCTCTTTTGATGGCTTCTTTTACCAGGGCGGCTGTGTTTTTAGCCCCTAATTTCTGGGTTAAGTTGAATCTGTGCGTCTCTACCGTGCGCAAACTCAGGAAGAGTTTATCAGCGATTTCCTGGTTGCTGTGTTCCTCGGCCACCAGCTTCAGGATTTCCTTTTCCCGCTTGGTCAGCGGGATCTCAAACATAGACCGCCGCTGGCCGGTAAGGCTTTCCTGCAGCAAGAGTTTTTTGATGGAGTCGTCAAGGTACTCCTGTCCGCTTGTCACTTCTTTGATGGCCTGCAGCAAGGTCTGCTGATCGGCGTTTTTCAGCACATAGCCCGAGGCACCGTTCCTTATCACCTGCTTCACCAAATGGCTATCGTCAAAGCTGCTGAAGGCGATGATCTTCACGCCCGCATTCTTCTTTAAAACCAGTTTGCAGAGGTCAATGCCATTGATCTGGGGCATCTGAATGTCCATCAGCAGCACATCTGGCGGAGTGTGCGTGACATACTCCAATAACTCCTGGTGGTTTGTGGTACTCAGGACAACGTCTAACTCTGGGGTAGCAGAAAACATGGAGACCAAACCATTGATTACTACCTGATGGTCATCTATGATAGCCAGTTTAACTGAGTTCATATGCTTCTACTTCTAACCCGCTGGTTTCAAATTCTAAATAGGCACTCACACCACTGCCGGCCTCGGCTTCTACTTCCAAAGTACCATTGATGGCTTTTACCCGGCTTTTCAGGCTGCTCAGGCCTAAGCCATCACCTTTCTCCTGATGGCTGAACCCAATGCCGTTGTCTTCCACCGTAGCCGAAAGCACGTTGTGCTGGTAACTCAACTGAACAATGGCCTTGTCTGCTTTGGAGTGCTTGATGATATTGTTGATGAGTTCCTGCACAATCCGGTACACCGAGAGCTCAAAGCTGTCTTTGTACCGCTTTATCTCGCCCCAGGAATCATACTGTACCACCAGCGTTTTCTCATTGCTGATGTTGAGGCAGTACCGGCGCAGGGCTTCGTCCAGGCCGTGTTGCATGAGCATTTCGGGCATGAGGTTATGGGCGGTTTTTCTTACCTCGTAAGAAGCCTCGTCCAGCAACGTGACTGCCTGCTGGTAGCCAATGTTCTGGAGAACCCGCTCATCTTGCAGAGACAAACTGCCCACGTGCATTTTCACGGCAGCCAACATGCCCGCCACACCGTCATGCAAATCTTTGGCAATGCGCGTCCGTTCTTTTTCCTCTCCCTGCATGAGCGCCTGCAGCACTTCAATCTCCTGCACCTGTTGCAGCGCCAGCAGTTTTTCAGCGGCGGCTTTCTGTCGGTTGCGGTAGAACTGGTACAGCAAGACAATGAAGAGCAACAGCACCACCAGCGCGAACACTGAGAGGTAAATCAGGTTGGTCTTTTTCTGCAGTTCCAGGCTGGTGTTGGCAATGGTAAGCTGCTGCTGGGCTATGGCTTTTTCCTTTTGCGAGGTCTGGTACTCCATCTCCATCTTATGGATGTTGCGCTTGTGCTCGGCGCTTTGCAGCGAGTCATTGAGGGCCTCGTACTTCTTGCGGAATTCCAGGGCCTGGTACGGCTGCCGCAGTTTCTCCTTGATCTCGGCTCCCAGGTGGTACATCTGCCGAAGCTCTGTTTTCGCCCCAATGGAATGCGCCAGCTTCAGGCCTTTCTCTAAGTAGGTATTCGCCAGTTGCGGGGAACCCAGCAGAAACTGTACCCGGGCCATGCCCCAGTCGAACCGGAAGGCGTAATCTGGGTCTGAGTAGGTTTTCAGTATCTGGGCTCCTTTCTGGAAATAAGCCGAAGCCGAGTTGTAGTTCTTCTGGTCTATGGCCACTTCGCCCAGAATGAGGTAAGCATCCAGTTCATAGCTGGGGTCTTTGAGGGCTTTGCCGTACGCAATTACCTGCAGATTGTGCTGAATGGATTTCTCATACTGCTTGAGGTGCTTTTCGGCGGAGGCAATGTTCACCAGACTGCTGGCTATCCCGAAGGAGTCCTGGAGTTGCACCGACAGTTTATGGCTCGCCGTAGCGTAATGCAGGCCTTTTTTGGCGTCTCCCAGCTCTAGAAAGACAAACGCCAGGTTGTTGGTGTAGCGCCGCACAAACGTGAGGCTGTCTATGGCCTCCGCAATGTGGAGGGCCTTGAGGTAATACGCGGCGCAGGAATCCAGGGCGCCTTTGTGGCCGTATCCATGCCCGGTGTTATTGTAGGCAATAGATAAGGAGGCGCTGTCTTTCATCTCCTTGCAGAGCTCAATGGAGCGGAGGTTCAGCTTCAGCGCCTCGTCATACTTGCCTTCGCGGTTAAGCACGTGGATGTAATAACTGGTGAAGAGCACCAGGCCGTACTTGAAGTTATTCTTACGGGACAGTTTTTCGGCCTGCAGGAAGTAATACCGCGCAGAGTCCAGGTTATCATTGAGCAAGTGCTTGTCTCCGGCCACAATCAGGCTGTTCACCTGCCGTTTCAGGGTTTTCTCGGCCAACAGCTGCATCTGGGCCTGCGCCTGTACCGTGCAAGTCAGCCACAGCAATAAGGCACAAAGAAGACGATGGATTTTTATCTGCATCCAAACTGGGGGTTAGCAAGGAAAGAAAAAATAGTTGTAAAGAGCTGGGTATAAAAATCCTATAATTTAGAAGAATAAGCAAATAGAATTCTCCTGATGCTGCTTCAGAAAAACTGGTACGTCTCTGGCTACTCGTTTCGCTAGATTGACCAGGGCCCGCGCTAACGCAACTGCAACAAAAAAGCCATTCTGGTTTTGGGGCCGTTTTGGGTAAAACAGCCCCAAATCAGAATGGCAACCAAGAGGAGCGGGTGATTATCGGATGATCTTGAACTCGGTGCGGCGGTTGAGCTGGTGCTCTTCCTCAGAGCAGGGAACGCCGTCTTTGCAGCGGTTCAGGAGGCGGGTTTCGCCGTAGCCTTTGTCTACCACGCGCTCCGGGGCAATGCCCTGCGAGAGAATGTACTTCACGGCGCTGGCGGCCCGCAGCTGCGACAGCATGAGGTTGTAGCGGTGGGTTTCGCGGCTGTCTGTATGGGAACTGAGCTCAATCTTGATGGTGGGGTTGTCGCGCAGCATGGACACCACCTTGTCCAGCTCTATGATGGCTTCGGGCCGCAGGTTGTGCTTGTCCAAGTCATAGTAAAGATTCTCCAGCACAATGGGTTGGTTGGGCGTGTCGCGGTCCATCACCATCTCAATGTGCACGGTGTCGGTGGCCACGCGGCAGTCGGGCATGATGTGGAAGGTCTGCGTGAGGTAGCCTCTCTTGCTGCCCCGGATGGTGTACGTCTGGTTTGCCTTCACCTGGAACAGGAACTGGCCCCTGGCATCGGTCTCCAGCACCAGCGCGTTGGCGGTGTCGCCGTTCATGGTGATTTCCAGCCGAACCTGCCCCACGCGCTCCAGGCGGGCCCTACCGGTGCGCGAAGGAACGCGGGCGTACGTAATGCCCGACAGCTTGCAGGGCACCTCGGTGGGTTTGAACCGGTAAATGTTGTCTGAGCCGGTGTCACCTTCGCGGTTAGAGGACAGGTAGCCGCTTTTGCCGTCTTTTTCGTAAATCAGGCCAAAATCATCGCGCGGCGAGTTGAAGGGGTAGTACAGGTTCTCCACGGGGCTCCAGGTGGCCCGGCTGCCCTCGGCGGAGAAAAGGTCCAGGCCACCCATGCCCAGGTGCCCGTCTGAGGAGAAGTACAGGGTGCCGTCTGCGTGCACCACCGGAAACACCTCCTTGCCCGCCGTGTTAATCACCGGCCCGGCGTTGACCGGCGTAGACCAAGAGCCGTCCTGCTGGCGCTCACTGAAGTAAAGGTCGGTTTGGCCGTAGCCGCCGGGCATGTCTGAGGCAAAGTACAGGATCCGCCCGTCGGGCGAGAGCGCCGGGTGACCTACCGAGTACGACTCGCTCTGGTTGAACGGAAACGCTTTGGCATCCTGCCACTTGTCTTTGGCGAAGGTGGCGCTGTAAATCTCCAGCCGGTTAATGAATTCATCGTTCTTGGAGTAGCGCTGCCAGTTGCTTTCGGTGAGGAGTTCATCGGGCAGGACCCGGTTTTTCACGCGCTTGGTGCGGGTAAAGAACACCTCGTTGAAGTCGGGCGAGAACGTGGCAATGGCGTTGTGGAACTGGGTATTGATGGTTTTCTCCATGGGCTTGATCTCGGCCCAGGCCGTAGTGCCCTTGCGCTCTGCGTAGTACAGTTGCAGGTACGGGGTGCCGGTCCAGCCGTACACTTTCTGGTCTGAGCCGTTGTGGCCCCGCACCCGGTCTGAGGAAAACACCAAGCCCTCGCGGTAGAAAACCGGGCTAAAATCGGCGTATGGCGAGTTAAGGGTGCTGTCTGGGATTACGTCTACGCCTACCGGACGGGCAATCCAGCTCATGGCCAGGTCGCAGGCCTTGGCCAGGTTCAGGGCCTCGGCGCGGCGGCCCGGTTCCCGCTCGGCGAACAGGAGGTAGTGCTGCTTGGCCGTGGTGTACTCGCCGTTCTGGCGGCAGGCATTGGCGTAGTACAGCAGGTTGATGGGCGCGGCTCCCGCAAACCCCAGGGCCTGCCGGTACCAGAACTGCGCCGAGCCCGGCTGGTTGATGAGCCGGTAGCAGTGCGCAATGCGCTCCGTGACGTGGAGCGAAGGCTGTTCTTTGTCCAGCAGCTTCTTGTACTCTTCCAGCGCCAGGGCGTAATCAAAGTTGTTGTAATGCTTGTCTGCCCTGGCCTGGCTCTGGGCCAGGGTGCCCACCGGCTGTACGCAGTGGACAAAGCAGAGCAGTAAAAAGAGATAAAGTACTTTCACAATCTAATTCTTGCCCCAACCGGTGGGGGTAAATGAAAACCTGATTTTGGGGTCCTTTCGGCAAAACGGCCCTAAATCAGCTTGTATGTTATTTCTTTGGCCAACAGCTCAAAAGTAGCGCGGAGTGAGCATGCGGCCATACTTCTTCTTCAAAAAATTGTAGCCCAGCGAAATCTCATGGCTGGAATAGGTGCTCAGCGGCGTGAGGGAGAAGTCATAGGAGTAGCCCACCCGGATGAGGGGCGTAGGGTGCAGCTCCAGCAGCACGGCCAGAGCGTTGCCCAGGCGGGTGGCGGTGGCAAACTCCCGGTTGTTGAACAGGTTCAGCGTGGTCCGGAAGGAGGTGCCCAGCCAGATGTAGTCGTTGAACATCAGGAAGGTGTTCACGTCCAAAGCGGCCGGGCCGTTGAAATCTTCCTTCAGCAAGACGCTGGGCCTGAACTTCATCTTGCGGCCAAGGTCAAACACCCCGCCCGAGGTCAGGAATACGTGGGGTTTGGGGTCGGTGGGCAGGCCGTCCTGGAAGAAAATCACGTTGCTCACAGACACCCCGGCGTAGTACTTGTTGCTGTAGAGATAAGCACCCAGTTTGGCGCTGGGCTTCACGGCCCGTTCTATCCCCTGCGGAATGGCGGCATCGTTCTGCTCATCTGGCTGCAGCAGGGCACCGTTGAGGCTTTGCTGCGTTACGCCCAGCGCCATGCCCACCGCCAGCCGGGTAACCGGCGAGAGCGAAATGCGCACCGCTGAGTTCACCGACACCTCCGTGAAGCGCTGCGCCCCCGCCCGGTCATTGGTGATGATGAGGCCGCCGGCCAGCTTGCGGTTCAGGTTGCCGTCTACGCTGAAGGTCTGGCTCATGGGGGCCCCTTCCAGCCCGGTCCACTGGCTGCGGTGCGACGCGCTGATGCTGCTGAATCCTTTGCTGCCCGCGTAGGCGGGGTTCAGCAACAGCCCGTTGAACATGTACTGCGTAAACTGAGGGGACTGTTGGGCCATGCCCTCCTGCGGCAGGCAGAAGCCCATAGCCAGCGCCACTATTGCTAGTATTCCTTTCTTCATTCTCCTCATTTTTCTTTAGCGCATCACGGTTACGTAGCCTCTGTAAGTCATTTCCTGGTTGTCGCAGAGGCGCACCCGCAGCACGTAGTAGTAGGTGCCCTCGGCCAGTCCGCCGCCGTTCCAGTTGTTGCGGTACTGTTTCATGCGGTACACCTCGCTGCCCCAACGGTTCAGGATCACCAGGTCATTGTCGGGGTACTCCAGCAGGTTGCGCACCACCCAGAGGTCGTTCTTCCCGTCGTTGTTAGGGGAGAACACGTTGGGCACGTTGAGTTCAGGGGCCAGGTATTGGGGGGCGATGTCAAGAGAGCTGGAGGCGGTAGAGCAGTTGCCGTTGCTGGCCACCACTAGGATTCTGGCCGATGCCAGCGGGGCGTTGGCCGGGGCGCGTACGGTTACTTTGTTGGTGCCCTGCCCCGACGTGATGGCCCAGCCTTGCTCGCGGGCCTCAATGGTCCAGGTGTAGGTAACCCCGGGCTGACTTACCACTGAGAATTGGTTGCCCACGCAGGCCGAGCTTTCGTCCAGGATCACCAGCTCTTTTACCAAAGGTGGCGCTACGGCAACCCGCAGGTTGGTGACGGCGCTGTTGCCACAGGCATTGGTGGCCTTCACGCTCACGGTGCCGTTGCCTGCCTTGGCCACCACGGCAAGGCTGGCGGTGCCCTGGCCTTTCAAGATGGTCCAACCGGCCGGAACGGTCCACTCGTATGACTCGGCGCCGGCTACTTCGGCAATGTCATAGACTTGCTGCTCGGTGGTTTCGCAGAAGGCGGTAGGTCCGGTGATTACGCTGGGAGCCACTATGCTTACCGTACCGGGCGTTACCTGCAGGGTCTTTTCGGCGCTAACCCCGCAACCGCTGGTGGCTTGTACTTTAATGGTGCCGCTGGCCGCGGAAGGAATAACGGTGATGGAAGTGGTTCCCTGGCCGGCTACCAGCGTCCAGCCCGTAGGAATGGTCCAGTTGAGTTGGGCAGCGCCGGTGATGTCACCAATGCTGTACGTCACCGGGTCCGTATTGGCGCAGAGAAAGCCGCTCCCCGAAATCTCACCCCTGATCACCGGGATGCTGCTGCCCGGAACAACCGCCACAGTTTGGCTTTCGCTCTCGCCGCAGGCATTCTTCGCCACTACCCTGATGGTGCCGGCGGTGCTGCCGGCAGTAACGGTAAGCGTGGTGGTGCCCTGTCCTGCTTCCACTTTCCAATCGGCCGGCAAAGTCCATTGGTAGGAAGTGGCCCCCGCTACCGGATCAATCCTGAACACTATCCCGCTCTGCCCAATGCACGGCTTCAACGCCGAGGCGGTGGCAATGATGGGGTTTGGCCGGGCCAGCGTAGCCGTCTGAATCTGCACTGGCAGGGTGCTGGGCTTGGAGGAAAGGCCACAGGCATTCACCGCCACCACACTCAGGGTTCCGCCGGCGGTGCCGGGGGCCACGGTCACCTGGTGGGTGCCCTGACCAGAGATAATGTCCCAGCCCGCCGGCAAGGACCAGGTGTAGGCGGTAACGCCGGCCACCGCAGCGACCTGGTAAGTTACCCGGGTGGTGGCGCAGGTAACTCCCTGGCTTGTGATGGCGCCCAGTACTGGGGCCGTGACAGGAGCAACGCTTACAGCAAGCGTGGTGGAGGCGCTGGCGCCACATGCGTTTCTAATGGTTACGCTTACCTGCCCTGCGGCAGAGCCCGCCTTTACCGAGATAGCAGTAGTGCCCTGGCCGGCGGTGATGGTCCAGCCGGTTGGTACGGTCCAGGCGTAGGAGGTGGCCCCGTCTACCGCCGGGATAGCGTACGTCACCTGGTTGGCCTGGGCGCAAACGCCGCTGGTACCGGTAATACGCGCTGGTGCTACCAAATCACTGGAACCGGCACTTACCGCTAACACTCTTTTCGGGCCGGTTCCGCAACTATACTGGGTGGTGACAGCTACTTCGCCCGTGCCGGAGCCGGCTCTTACCTGTACCTCTGGGGTGCCCTGGCCGCTGATGATCGTCCAACCAGCAGGTACTTGCCACTGGTACGTTGTAGCGCCGGTGCTGGCGGCTACTTTGTACGTCTGCACGGTATTGGCGCAGAAAGCAGTAGCACCCTGTACGGGGTCAGTGGCGGCAGAGAGAGAAATAGGAATGATAGCCAGGGTTTGGGCCGCGCTGGTCCCGCAGCCCGTGCTGGCCTGTACCGTAAGGTTGCCGGCGGTATTGCCCACTTTTACCACCACGGTGCCGGTGCCCTGTCCGCTCACAATGCTCCATCCGGCAGGAACCGCCCAGGTGTAGGCCATTCCCGCTACTGGATTCTGAACCTGATAGGTTTGCTCTGTTCCGCCGCCGCATGGGGTGGTGGTGCCGGTAATTGCCGCCGGTGCCACAGGCTGCGGAGCCGGGGTAACTTCCAGGCGAAGGGTTGCGCTGGCGCCGCAGGCATTTGCCGCCGCTACGGTAATGGCGCCGGCGCCGGGTCCTGCCGTAACCTGAATGGAGGTGGTGCCCTGCCCGCTCACAATGGTCCAGCCGCTTGGCACGGCCCAGGTGTACTGGGTGGCCCCAGGCACGGCATTCACCGAGTACGTGAGCGCTGTTTCAGAAATACACGGGGCGGTAGCTCCCTGGATCGCCGTTGGCGTGGCCGAAAGAGGTTGTGCTACGGTGATGTTGGTAGAGTCTGTGCTGGTGCTGCAGTAATTGGCGGCCGTTACTTTCACGTATCCGCCCGCCGTACCCGGAGTCACGCTGATAGTTCGGGTGCCCTGGCCGGAAGTAATGGTCCAACCGGCGGGCACGGCCCAGGTGTAGGTTTTAGCGCCCTCCACTTCTGCCACGGCGTAGGTGCGGGAGGCAGTGGAAGAACAGAACGCTTTATCTCCCAGAATGGGGCCTATTTTGGCCGGGGCCGAGGAAGACAGGTTTACCTGCAAGGCTGCTTCGGCACTGGTGCCGCAGGCATTCTGGGCTACCACCCGCACGGGCTCAGCCACTGAACCTACCCGCACCACCAATTTGGTTGTGCCCTGGCCCCGCACAAGGGTCCAGCCGGTAGGAATGGTCCAGGTGTAGGAGGTAGCGCCGGCCACTGGGGCAATGGAGTAGGTGACTTCTCCCTGGTTGGCGCAAAGGGCCGCAGGGCCGGTAATCTGGGTGGGAGCGACAGGAATGGTGGAAGAAATGGAAACCGGCAGGCTGCGGGTGGTGTTCTGTCCGCAGCCGTTGGTGGCCGTTACCTGAATGCTGCCTCCGTTTGCTCCTGCTTTGACTATAATTTCTCGGGTTCCCTGACCGCTTACAATGGTCCAGCCGGCGGGTACCTGCCAGTTGAAGGAAGAAACGGCGTTGTTGGAGGTGATGCTGTAGGTAAGTTGGTCTGCGCTGGCGCACACCCCTGCTTGCCCTTGAATGGTTGCTGCCAAAGCCGGCGCGCCCGTGGAAGGGGTGACCGCCAGCGCAGTGGAGGTGCTCTGGCCGCAGGCGTTGCTTGCGGTTACCAGCAGACGGCCTCCCGTGGTTCCTGGCTTTACCACCACCGTGGCAGAGCCCTGGCCCGAAACAAGGCTCCAGCCCTGGGGCAACACCCAGGTATACGTCAGGCCCGCCACCGGCTGGCTGATGGTGTACGTTTGCTGGGCGCCAGCGCAGGGAGCCGTTTCACCGGTGATGGCCACCGTCGCAGCCGGAAGCTCTGACGTGGGGGTTACCAACAGGGTTTTAACGGGGCTGTCTCCGCAGCCGTTGCTGGCCGTAACAGAGATGGTGCCGGCCGTGGTGCCCGCTTTCACCTCAATAGAAGACGTGCCCTGCCCTGAAACCAGGGTCCAGCCAGTGGGCAAGGACCACACGTAAGATGTGGCGCCGTTGAGTGCCTTAACTGAGTACGTGAGGTTCTCCTGCGAAAAGCACGGGGCCGCTACCCCTGAGATAATGCCGGGGATGCTGGGCGGCGCAGTACTTACGGTTACTTTGAGCGTTACGGCAGTGCTTTCGCCGCAGGCATTGGTGGCGATGAGTTTCACCTCACCGGTAGAGTACGCTTTCACGTTAATCCTGCGGGAACCCTGCCCTGACAGGAGTCGCCAGTCGGCGGGAACGCTCCATTGGTAAGAGGTAACCCCTTCTACCGGCTCTACCGAGTAGGTCTGTTCAGCCTGCGAGAGGCACAAAGCCGTGCTGCCCGAAATGGCGCCTATGGCCGGAATGCCACTGGAAACAACTGTTCTGATGGATGCTTCCGGGCTGGTGCCGCACCCGTTCCGGGCTTTTACGGTCACTTGCCCAGCCGAGGTGCCGGCTTTTACTTCCACGGTGGCGGTGCCCTGCCCGCTGAGGATGGTCCAGCCTTCGGGCACGGTCCAGGTGTAACTGGTGGCGGTTGGGTCATTGGCTACCCGGTAGGTAATCCGATCGGCATTGGCGCAGACTTGCTCCGGGCCCGACAACTGGGTAGGCTTCTGTGGGGCCGAAGGAGATACTGCTACCTGGGCCTCGCTGCTGGCGCTTTTCCCGCAGCCATTTTCGGCGGTTACCTTCACCTGTCCGCCGGTGGTGCCCGGGGTGACAGTGATGGAGGTGGTGCCTTGGCCGCTCTCTATGGTCCAGCCTGCGGGTACGGTCCATTGGAAAGAAGCCGCTCCTGAAACCGGGGCAATGGAGTAGGTGATTCTGTCTTTACCGCCACAGATCTCCTTGGGACCCGTTATGGTAGAGGGCATGGGCGGGGGCGAAGAAACGGTGCTTACCTCCAGGATGCTTTCCGGGCCTTCGCCGCACGCGTTTACCGGGCGCACCGAGATCCGGCCGCGGGCTTCGGCGCCCCCGGTGGTCACGGTGATTTTGTTGGTTTCTGCTCCTGACGTAATAGTCCAGCCTTCGGGAAGGGTCCAGGCATATTTTCGGGTTCCGGCAACTGGGGCCACCTGGTACACATTTCCGGGGGTGTTCACGCAGAGGGACGTTTGCCCGCTTACCTCGCCCAGTTTGGAGGGTGTGGCGCAGATAGATAGCTCAGAGGTGTTGTTCTTGATGTTAGGGTCTTTGCCGTCGCCGGTTACGGTGGCCACGGTGGTGGAAAATTCCGTTCTCTGGATGCTGGCGGTGACCACCAGCACGGCAACGCTTCCGCTGGGCAGTTGGCTGATGGTCCAGTAACCGGTGGCCGGATCATAGGCTGATCCTACGGAAGTGGTGGAGGTGAGGTATTTATGTCCTGGCTGGTCAAAGGAAACGGCCACGTTGGTTTCCGCCTCGGGCCCCAGGTTTTTCAACGTGATGGTGTAGGTAACCACCTGGCCCACCCGGTAAGGTCCTTCGGTGACGGTGTGCTTTATTTCCAGGTCAGACACATTGTCGGCCAACGGAGTGATGTCTGTTTTTAGAAGTGACACACTGCCTGCTTTGCTCCAGAGGTTGCCTTGCACCTGGGCGTTGGTGCTGGTGATGTTCCCGGCGGCTACAACGGCCCCTTTAAGGGCGGTTTGGTTGCCGAGGGTTACTTTTCCGGCTACCTGCCAGAAAACGTTCCTGGCGTTTACTCCTTTCCCCAGTTCAACGGCCACGCCGGGGTTTACCAGCAAGTCGCCCTCCACCTGGAAAATAAAGCTGGCGTTTGGGTGCCTGTTGGCCAGTAGCCGCAGGGTTTTGCGGAGGTGGGCATTGCCTTTGATCCGGTAAACCCCTGGTTTGAGCTGGCCACCCGACAGCGCCTCGCCCTGCAGGGTGGCGGTGGGCGGTTGCTGCTGCAATTCGGCATACACCCTGGCCAGGTCTGCCCGTGCCTCCGGGTTCCGGGACGCTGCTGGAAGAACACCGCCTTTTATTTTGCTGCTTTCCTTTCCTTCAACATGGGTGCCTCCTACAACCGTGAACTGCTGCAATGAATTTAATGCGGGTATTTTCTGTGTATATGCTTCAAACTTAAGCAGAAGCAAGGCAGTGATTAGTAGTAAACGTATTTTCATACAACTCCTCCAGGGGGCTTTAGGATGATTTGTTTTATTATTAATCCAATTGTATTAAAGAAATGTACCAAGCGTAGGAATGATAAGAATCTAGTGTCAAGCCTGGAAAAGGTAGTTCTTTAGGTAGTATGGATGATAAATTTCCTTATTTCCATGGTGATTGATAGCTTTTAAAAATGCTTTGATTAATTGATATAGTACAATAAAATTTCACTTGTGCAAAATTATCAAATAAATTGTGATATCCGTGGAATTCTGAACTTTATAATTTTAATTTCGTAATAAAGAGGTTTGCACAACCAAGTGGCTGTTGGAGGCAAAGGGCTATGGACGGCTACATTACAGGGAAGCAGCCGGTAGCCGTTGCCAAAAGATGATGGGGTGAATTAAAGAAGGCGGTAAGAAAAGAGCCGGCTTTGCGGAGAGTGCCTGTGCCCTCAACGAATTTGTGGGCGCGGTTTGTAGCGGAAACGAGTGCCTTTGGCTCTAGCTCTGGCTTCACAGGAAAATCTTGCTATCGGCTGTAGCTGCCTTTACCCTTCTGCATGCCTCTTGCCTATCTAATCTCAGTAAGCCTGTTTTGCTCCTCTTTTAGTGAAAACGGCCGGAAAATGCAGGCACAACTTCTTAAAACGCACATGCAAGAGCGCAAGGACACAAAGTTGCATGCACCTGGCCCAATGAGCAGAGAGGCTATTTACGGCTTCTTTTCAGCAAAACAGCCCCAAAACAGATTTGATTGAAGCGTAAGTCGCAGGGCTGCAAAAGCCTTGGGCATAAAAAAAGCACCGGCCTGGGTAGCGTACCCTTACCAGGAACACGCCACTTAGGCCGGTGCTTATTCATCTAAACAGGACACCTCCAGGTGCCCCGTTTAGGATGTTAAGTGCTGCTAGTGCCTTGCGGGGCAACCAGGTTTACCACACCCAGCGGGGGCAAATGACTTTCAATCTGTTGTTGAGCTTGAAGCCCACCATAAACTCATGCGAGCCCGCGCTGTTCTCATTCTGCCCAGAAGTGGTAAGGTCGTAGGAATACCCGAAGTCCAGCACGTGGCTCACGTACGCGCCAAAGAGAAAAGAGACGGCATCCCTGTCGCGGTAAGAGGCGCCAATCCATACCCGCTCATTATACATGGCTTTCATGTTCAGGTCAATGGCACCGCGGCTTGGGCCGGCCTTCTTGTACAGGATTGAGGGGGTAAACATCAGGTCATGGACGCTAAACCGGTAACCTGCCGTCACAAAATAATGCGGGATCAGGCGGCCTGAGATGCTTACGTCCAGCGGAGTTTTAAAGTCGCTCTTGCTGTTGATCAGCTGGGCCCCCGAAATCCCCAGGAACGCGCGGGAGGTGTAGAGCCAGGTGCCAATGCTCACGTCTGCCTTGGTCAGGTTCACCTGCTCCCCCAAGAGGGCGGCATCGGTTGGGGTGATGCTTCTGGCCTTGCTGGTATTGAAGCTGTTCTTGAGAACCCCCGCCGAGATGCCCGACGACAGGTTAATGGACCTGGTGAGCGGCAAATGGAACGAGTACATGAGGTTCACCGAGCTGGTCTTCAGCAGCCCTGCCTGGTCTACCTGGGCAATGGCCCCAATGCCGTGGTGCGGACTCACCCGATGGAACCTGTTGTTCCGGTTTACCGAGCTCCTGGGCTTGGTGTTTCTGGCCTTGCCGCGGCCTTGGGCGTTGCGGTCACTCTTGCCAATGGAGGCGTGCATGCTGGTGTAGAAGGTGGTAGGCGCACCCTCAATGCCAATCCACTGCTTCCGGTAGGAGGCACGCACGTCCATGTAGTTCTCAATTCCGGCCACGGCCGGGTTTATGACCAGGCTGTTGGTCATGTATTGGCTGAACTGGGGCATTTGCTGTGCCGCAGCCCTGAAGGAAGCCATCCATACCAATGTCAGGCTCACAACTACTAAATACTTTCCTGCTTTCATGGCCTTATTTGATGATGGTGATGCTTCCGGCAATCGGTTTCTCGTCCTTGTCCAGGTGAATGATGTAGTAGTAGGCGGCTACCGGCAACGGCTTGCCTTGGTAAGTGCCGTCCCACCGGGTCTTGTAGCCCTGGGAAGAGAAGAGTTTCACGCCCCAGCGGTTGAAGATCTCTACCGTGCAGTTGGGGTATTTCTCTATGTTCAGGATTTCCCAGTCATCGTTGATGCCGTCTTTGTTCGCCGTAAGCACGTTGGGAATAAAGACTTCCGGCAGCACGGTCACCGTTACCTCGTCCTTGGAGATACATCCCTCGGCGGTGGTCACCGTGACCGTGTAGGTAGTAGTTTCCTTTGGCGTGGCCGTGGTAGAGGCGGTGTTCACCGAGGACAACCCGGTAGCCGGCGACCACTCGTATTTCACCCCGCCGGTGGCCACCAGCTGGGTAGACCGCCCTGCAATAATGGTCACATCGGGGCCGGCGTTTGCCGAAGGCGGAATCACCTCTACCTGCACGGCGGTTCTGCTGCTGGTGCAGCCCTCCCGGGTGACGGTCTGGGCGTAAAACGTGGTGGTTTCAACCAGGGCCGGAGTGGGAAACGTAGCACCTACGTACAGCAGCCTTCCGCCCTGCGGCTGGTCATACCACTCTACCCCAAACCCCGGGTTGGTGACGGTGACGTTGATCCTGTCGCCAGAGCACACCCTGGGAGGCGCCGAGGCCAAGGCCGGGGCTGCCGGTAAAGGCTTCACCAGGATGCGCACCACGTTGCTGGGCTGATTCTGGCAAGGAGCCGAAACTACCACCCTTCTGAACCAGGTAGTCTGCGTTAACCCCGCCGGCTGGTAGTTGATGTCTGTGTTGGTGCCCGGAGCAGGCGTAAACGTGCCGGTAGGACCAGTGGTGCTTACTTCCCACAGGAAAACGTTGCTGGAGCCGCCTCCGGTAGGCAAGGAGCCCTGCAGCAAGGCAGGAACTACACCGGCGCAAACTTCCTGCTCTGTTCTTATGGTGTTGTTGGCAATAGGCGTGATCACCGTTACCTTAACGGGAGCGCTCTTGCTCTCCAGGCAAGGGAAAGAGGTCACGGTACGTCTGAACCAGGTAGTTGCCCTGATAGCGCCCGGGGTATAATTGGCCGTTCTGTTGTTGCCGGCGGCAGGAGTAAACCTTACCCCGTCGGTGCTGCTTTCCCAGAGATAGGTGTAGGTCCCGTTGCCGCCGGTTGGCACCGATCCGCTGAGTGGCTGAACGGCATCACCGCTACAGATGGTCTGGTCGGCGGTGATGGTGTTGTTGGCAATGACCGGCACCACCGTGATCTGCACCACTGCCGAGGTAAGGGAGCACCCCCCTGAGAATACCGTCCGTCTGAACCAGGTGTTCTGGGTAAGGCTCTCGGGTTGGTAGCTGCTGCCGGTGTTGTTGCCTGCCGCAGGAGAGAACCCGCCGGTAGCCCCGGTGGTACTGCTTTCCCAGAGGTAGGTGTAAGTGCCGTCGCCCCCTTGTGGTTGCGTACCGGTAAGCATGGCCGGCGGAGTACCCGAACAGGTAGACTGCGGGAAGGAGATGCGGTTATTTGTGATTACTGGGCTGATGGAGATCCTGACGGCGGCACTTACGCTGGGCAGGCAAGGACCAGCAGTAACCCTGCGCCTGAACCAGGTGACTGTGGTGATGTTGGTGGGCAGGTAGGTGCTTCCGGTGTTGTTGCCTGCGGCCGGAGCAAACCCGCTGGTAGGACCGGCAGTGCTGCTTTCCCACAGATAGGTGTAATTGCCGTTGCCGCCAGTAGGCTCAGTGCCGGTGAGCAAACTAGGGCTGGAGCCTACGCAAAGCGCCTGGTCTGAGGAGACAATGTTGTTCCCTATGTTTTGATTTACCGTAACTACTACCGCCGTGCGGGGGCTAACGCAGCCTTTGGCATCGGTGATTTGCACGTAATAGGTAGCGTCAGCGGTGAGTACCGGCGTGATGAAGGAAGTGCCTTGCCCCAGCAGCGTGCCGCCGGTTTCAGCGTCAAACCACTGGTAAGAGCCTGCGCCGGCTCCTGTTACTGCCAAGATAGCGCTGTTGTTTTCGCAGATGGTCTGGTTGGCCACGGTAGGCGAGGCCGGCAATGGGTCAACCGTGATTTGCACTGCGGCGGAGGTGCTGGTGCAACCACCCGTGCTGACTACCCTCCTAAACCAGGTGGTTCTGGTGAGCGCGCCAGGCGCATAATCCATCGCATCTGCCCCGGGAATTGCCGTGAAATCAGTTGCCGTGGCCGAGGTGGTGCTGCTTTCCCATTGGTAGGTAAACACCGCGCCCGGTCCGCTGGCGGGTGTGGAGCCCGTTAACCGTTGGGGGGCCGTATTGCTGCAAATGGTCTGCGGAGCGCTGATAACGTTATTGGTCACCGGCACGGTAACCGTAACTTTCACCAGGTTGCTCAAGTCGGCTGGGCAGGCGCTTCCTTCTACTCGTCTCCTAAACCAGGTGGTTTGGGCCAGGTTGACAGGGGTGTAGCTCTGTTGCGTTGCATTCGCAACAGGCGCGAAGCTGCTGCCATCGGTACTGGCTTCCCAGACATAGCGGTACGTGCCAGAGCCGCCGCTTGGCTGCGACCCCGTCAGCTCCTGCGAAGCCGAACCTGCGCAGATGGTTTGCTCCCCGGCAATGGTGTTGTTGGCGATAGGCTGTTGCACCTCAACTTTCACCGCCGGACTGGTGGATGTACAGGTCCTGGAAATTACTTTTCGTCTGAACCAGGTGTCTTGGGTAAGCGCCCCCGGGGCAAAATCCTTGTCAGTAGCCCCTGAGATGTCTGTATAGGTGGAGCCGTCGGTGCTTTGCTCCCATTGGTACGTGAACACATTATCGCCGCCGGTAGGTTGTGCACCAAGTAAAGGGGCGGGAACCGAGCCGGTGCAAATAGTCTGGGTTTGGCCGTTCGTGATGACATTGTTTTCCAGGGCAGGGCTGACCGTGATCTGAACCACGTCACTGGTGCTGGCGGCACATGCTCCGCCAGATACCACTCTCCTGAACCAAGTGGTGGTGGTAAGCGCCATGGGCGCCAGGTCACGGGTGGTGGCATTGGCGATAGGGCTGAAGCCGGTGGTTGCCGAAGTGGTGCTTTGCTCCCAAACGTAGGTGTAGGTACCACTGCCTCCGGTTGGCTCCAAACCGGTCAAGGCCTGGATGGTTTCCCCCGCGCAGATGGTTTGCTCCGCTGAGATGGTGTTGTTGGCAATAGGTTGCTGCACTTCTATGAATACCGGTGCGCTCGCGCTTTCCTGGCAGGTGCCAGACGTAACCACCCGTCTAAACCAGGTATTCTGCGTGATAGCTTCCGTAGGCGTGAAGTCCTTGCTGGTAGCACCTGCAATTGGTGAGAAGCCTGTTGCATCAGAGGTGGTGCTGCTTTCCCATTGGTAGGTATAGGTGTTGTTGCCGCCCAGGGGTTGGGAGCCTGTGATCACGGCCGGAACGCTTCCTGTGCAGATGGTCTGGTTAGAGGATACCGTATTGGCGGTGATTTCAGGCCGTACGGTAATTTCTACGGCGCCGCTGGTCGTCACGCATCCGGCCGAGCTAACTACCCTCCTGAACCAGGTGGTGGTGGTGAGGACCTGCGGCGTGAAATCTTTGGTATTGGAATTAGGAATAGGCACGAACCCGCTGGTTCCTGAGGTGGAGCTGGATTCCCAGGCATACGTGAAAGACCCGTTGCCGCCGGTTGGCTGAGAGCCCGTCAGAACGCCTGGCGTTTGGCCGGTACAAATATCCTGGCCGCCTAGTACCGTGTTGTCTGCAATGGCAGGAGCTACCCTAACCCGTACCTCAGAGCGGGAGGTGCTAACGCAGTTATTGTCATTGATGGCCTCCACATAGAATACAGTGTCTCGGCTTAGCACCGGAGTTCTGAAGGAGTTTCCGGTGGTCACTAACACGCCGCCGGTGCTGGCCGTGTACCACTTGTAGGTAAAGCCTGTTTGCGCATTCACCGCTAGGTCGGCTTGCTGGCCCTGGCAGATGGAAACGTCATTGGAAGCAAGAACAGGAGCCGCCGGCGTAGGGCTAAACGTGAACGCCACCACGTTGCTTATGTGTACCGGGCAGGTCTGCGAGGCAATGGTTCTCCTGTACCAGGTGTTGCGCGTAATGACACCAGGCGTATAATCTTGTTCATTGTTGGTGCCCGGGGCATCAGCGAACGTTACGCCATCTGTACTGATTTGCCACTTATACTGGTAAGGAGCGCCGTCTCCACCGGCGGGAACAGAGCCGGAAATGGTTTTAGGGGCTTCCCCCTCGCACACGGTAAGAGGTGCCTGTGGGGTAATGGTGTTGTTGGAAACAGCTCTGGTTACTACTACCGTTACGGGAGTTCTGGTGGAGCTAACGCAGCTAAAGCCACTAACCGCTTCCACATAAAACGTGGTGGTGCTGGTTAAGTCCGGTGAAGGCGTAAAGGAGGTGCCGGTAAAAAGCGGGGTGCCGCCGGTTGCCTGCGTGTACCAGCGGTACGTAAGGTCTGTGGCGCTTCCGCTTACGGTAAGAGTGGCAGGCTGCCCTTCACAGATGGTGAGCCCCGTTACCGTAGGAGGCAGAGGCAGGTCCCGGATGGTGATTTCCTGTGATGCTGCCACCGAGGTGCCGCATTCATTGTTGGCGGTAACGGTGACTTTGTATGTTCCCTCTGCCGGGAAATCAATGGAGGGGTATTGTGACGCATCGGTGGTGCCCCCTACAAAGGCAGCGCCGGCAGGTCCGGTTACCGTCCATTTGTAGGCGGTGATTGCCCCTGAATTTGGATCATACGATGGTCTATGGGACGTGTTGGCCTCTGTAAAGGCGATGGTCTGGGGAGCGCAGTATTCCCTGGCCGCCGGCAAGGTGACAATGGGCGGAGACTTTACTACCACCTGGGTGCTGCTGCTATCGGTTCCGCAGGGATTGATGGTCTTCAGGGAAAGGGTGTAAGCTCCGGCTTCCGTGAAATTGAAGACAGGGTTTTTGCTGGTAAGAGAGCCCGAGGTAATGGTATAGCCAGTGTTGGGCGAGACAAACCACTGGTAAGACAGTTGCGCTCCCACAGATTCATTGGTGGTGGCTACTTCCAGGTTGGTACATCCGGTGGCTGGGTTGACCGTGGTGGAGAACTTAGAAGTGGGCACATCAATGACGGAAAAGACCATGGTTGTGTCATGCGAGTTACAGCTGTTGGTTACTTTCAGCTTGATACTGTAATCACCTGTGCTGGTAAACTTGATGGCAGGGCTAAAAGAAGTAAGCGTTCCGGCGGTAAGTGTCCATCCGGTGGCCGGGCTAATCTCCCATAGGTAGTTGGCATTGGTGTTACACCTGCCAATACCCAGCATGTTAGCCCCAGGGTCTGAGGTGTTTTTGAGGGTATAAGGCGTGTTGAGGCACCCCACCGAACTTTTTGGCTCCACTTCAAACCTGGCTCTCGGAGTAGCCGAAATGAAAATGGAGCTTACGGTAACGTTAGTGATTCCGCAGGGGTTTGATGCAGTAGCTATCAGGTTGAAGGAGTCTCTGTTGTTGTTGTTGCAAGAGCTTTTTCTAAACGTGTGAGAAAGGCTGGAGGGCACATTGTCTTGTGTGAACGTATAAGCCGGGCTGCCATCGTCAAATTGAAAGGTGTAGATGGTGGCCGGGCTGTTATTTGCCACTCCTGAGATAGGAAACGTGTACGTAATAGGGGCGCAGCCAATGGTACTTCCCGGGCTGCCCACCGTAAGGCTGGGGTTGCTTCCGTTATAGACTAAAATGTTACGGGTAGTGGTACAACCATTGGCACCGGCAATGATATATTTTAGGTTGAACGCGCCTTGGGTGGTGTAGGTGTGCTCCGCCCCATCAAAAGTAGCGGGAAAGTTTTCTACCTTACCGTCACCCCAGTCAATGGTGTAGGATCTATTAGTACTCTTGGTGGTGGAAGTGTTTCTTACCTTTAAGAGGTAACTTGATGCTACCGATGAACAATTGGTGAAGGGTAAGGTGAAGTTCTGGGTGGCCAGGACATCTTCCAAAGATGGATCTGCCCGTTGCGTTACCGTGATCACTTTTGTGACCTCGTTTGTGCAGCCTCCCGCATTGGTTACTTTTAGCTTGACATTGTACGTGACCGTGCCGGTTCCGTTTGAGATAAACGTGTGGGTGGGGGATTGCGCGTCGCTGGTGTTGTTCCTGCCTGAGGAGGGGTCTCCAAAATCCCATTCATATTTGAAGCCTGCGCCTGTGGGAGCGCCGTCAAACCTGACGTTGGCGCCAGAGCACACGTTGTCTGTGAAGGTGAAATCGGCAACTGGGTTAGCGCTTGCGGTAACCGTGATAGGAGAAGAAGTGTTTTCTGTGCAGGAACTACCCTTTACCAGAACGGAATAGTCGCCGGTGGCAGCCACTGTTAGTGTAGTAGACGTCTGACCAGAGATGGGGGCACCATCCTTCAGCCACTGGAATGTAGCGCCGGCACTGGACGAGGAGGCGGTAAGGACAACTTGCTGCCCCGGGCATAAGGTAGTGGGGCCGCTAGCGGTTACGGTTACATTACACTCCTGGGCGTAAGTCTGGAGGCAGGAGAGTAAAACCAAAAAGCACGCTGTAAATAGGCTACGGTAAAGTTGCACCATAAGCTGAACGCTGTATTTATATAAAATATTAGATCAATGAAAAAGCTCTGCTTTTAGGGGGAGGTTGATTAATGGACAAGGTTTTTAGTAAAATGATTCAATTATTTCAATAAAAATTAATATTAGCAAGCTATTATATAGATAATTTTTAAGATGATAGAACGGTTCTATGGGGCAAGCAGGGGTAAATCGCTAAGTATTATAAATAGATATTATAATCATGATAAAGAGGGGAGAGTAATGTTGAGCAATTTTGAATAATTCAAATAAGAACTATTCTTGAAATGTTACATACATTAAAGGAAGAATTCCCCAGGCTGCCTAAACTATGCGGATAAATGTTTCATAGTCTAGAATAGCCCTGGCTCAGGCTTTGTTTCACCTAAGTTTTTGCCTTGCTACACCGCCTTGTAACTTCAGTGAGATAAAGCATAAAGAAAGGTTTGTCAATGAAGAATGTTGCTTTTTCAAGTGTGTTTGTACATCCGTAAGATGCTATAAATACTTAGAAGCAGTAGCTGGTTTTCCGCAAATATTGGAATAGGTATAAATCTAGGCGAAGGGTGAAATATGGTTCAGGAATGGATAAGGATTGGGTTTGGAAGAGGTGTTTTCCTGTCCTCTGACCCATGTACAGACTTTTCAGCGCGGTAAGTACTTCGCAAACCAGCCCTTGCCTTCTTGCCAAAACCAAGGGCCATGCGGCGCTCATCCCCTGTTGTGGGGCGTAAATGTTAAGGGGCACTACCTGATGGTAGTGCCCCTTGGCGCATTGAAGGCTGCTGTTGAACGCACCATCACCACCCTATTCCATAATCTTCACCGTGGTTGCTGGAGCCGCCCCAAAGGCTGCCATGTTTCCAATCAAAGTAGATGGCGTTGATAGGGCCGCTGGTACGGTCATCAAAGCTTAAGGTATAGCCCATCTGTTTCAGTTGGGTGCGGACAGCTTCCGGGGTGCTGTCGTGGAGCAGTATGTGGCCGGGCTTTGGCTGCCTGTCTTCGGTTTTAGTGCCGCCTAGGGAGAGCCAGAGTTGGTTAGTGTTGAAGTTAGCCGCCTCAGAGGCCTGCTGCACGGTCATGCCAAAGTCCACCATGTTCAAAAAGAACTGCAGCAGGTTCTGTTCCTGGGTGTCTCCCCCTTGTACCGCGAAGGACAGGAAAGGCTTCCCGTCTTTTAGGGCCATAGAGGGCGTTAAGGTCACCCGGGGGCGTTTACCTGGCTCTACTACGTTGAAGGGATTCAGGTTCGCATCCAGTACAAAGCTTTGCATCCGCTGGCTCATGCCAATGCCGGTATTCCCGGCAATGCAGGCCGGGTTCCAGCCGCCGCTGGGGGTAATAGACACTACCCAACCTTCTTTATCAGCGGCCTCCATGGTGGTGGTACCCAGCCAGAGCCTTTGCTGGTAATCAGCTGTGGATGATTCGTTGCGGATGTCGTGGGTGGGGGCGAAGTTGCGTTTGGTGGTGTCTAGCTCATAGCCTCTTTCCTTCAGGAGTTTGAGGTAAGGGTTCTTCAGGCCTTTGCCCTCAAAAGGGTAAGGATCGCCGGGGCCAATGTTGGGGTTGTTCTTGTCTGGCCGGATGAGCGAGGCGCGCTGCTTGGCGTACTCTTTGCTGAGCAAACCTTTCATGGGTTCCTGCGGCGGAAAGTAGGAGTCGCCGTAATAAAAGTCCCGGTCGGCGAAGGTGAGGTTCATGGTCTGGTACACGGTGTGGATGTACCTGGCGCTGTTGTAGCCCATGCTCTTCAGGTCAAAGTTCTCCAACACGTTCAGGGCCTGCAGCAGCATGGGGCCCTGGGTCCATTGCGGTAACTTGTACACGTCAATGCCCCGGTAGTTGGTAGAAAGCGGCTCTTCTTCTAACGGCTTCCACTTGGCCAGGTCCTGCATCGTAATCAATCCACCTTGTTCCTGGCAGCCGCGCACAAACTCTTTGGCAATGTCGCCGGTGTAAAAGCGTTCATAGGCAGCCATGATGGCTTCTTTGCGGCTCTTGCCTTTTTTCAGGGCCGCTTTCTCGGCATCTACCAGTTTGGTGAGGGTGGCCAGCAAATCCTTCTGCACGAAAATCTCGCCGGCTTCCGGGGCTTCCCTTTTCTGGCCTAAATGGGGCAGAAACACTTTCTTGCTGTAGGGCCACTGCTTGAGGCGTTCTTTTTCGCGTTCAAAGCTGTTGGCCGTCTGAGCCTCTATGGGGTACCCGGCGGCCATTTCCATGGCTGGGGCCAATACTTGCTCCAAACTTAGGGTGCCGTAGTTCGCCAGCATGTGCAGCAGGCCGCCGGGCGTGCCCGGCGTAGTAGCGGCCAAAGGTCCGTATTCCGGCGGAAAATGGTAGCCTTTGCCCTTGAAGAAAGCCGCCGTAGCGCCGGTAGGAGCCACACCCATGGCGTTGATGGCAATTACCTTTTTGGTTTTGGGGTTATAGATTAGGGCTTGTGTTTCGCCGCCCCAGCTTAAAACATCCCACATGGTACAGGTGGCGGCCAGCATGGCACAGGCTGCATCCACCGCGTTGCCGCCTTTCTGGAACGTCATGGCCCCGGCGGTGGCTGCCACTGGCTTGCCCGTAATGGCCATCCAGTGCTTGCCGTGCAAAGGCGGTTTCTGCGTTTGCTGCGCAGTGGCAGACAGGAGCGTGCAAAGACTGAGAAGCAGCGTAAAGAAGTGTTTCATACCCGTAGCGTTGGAATAGCTTAAAGTAGGCAAAAACGGCTTAAAAACGGCGCGTCAGTCTCTGTTTTTAATCGCAGACCCAGAAATGTCAATCTCTGCCGTTTTCCCCGGGACAGATTGTCCTGCAAGGAAGAACAGAAGCTGTTTTTCAGGAAGCAACCCAAAGCTATTTTACTATTTCATTTTGTTCAATTTGGCGCTGTTTTGGACAAAACAGCCCTGAAACGGAACCCGGGACAGCACATCACTAAAAGCTTCTCTCTAGGCCGAGGACTGAAACCTTGGGTTCGCGCTTTAATCCTCTCTTTTACCGTAATGCGTCAAGCGGCAAGAAGCTGGCTCGCGGAAACCAGCTATTCCCGCAGTTGCCTTTCTGCCTGCTGCACAACCCGTTTATTTTGCCCTTTCCAGGAAATCGTTCTGGCCATACATGCTGAAGAACTTGTTCTCGGCCTCTACGGTGCCAATCAAAATGATTTCGGCCTGGGGCGGGAGCACCATGAACGGGTCTGGGTTGATGATAAGGTTGTCTCCCTGCCGCACGGCAATAATGGTACAGCCGGTTTCCTGCCTGATGGAAGACTGGGCAATGGACCGACCGGCCAACTGCTCTGGCACCTGAACCTTTAGTAAGTCTAACCCCTCGGCTACCATCAAAATATCGCTTCGCTTGAGCAGGTTGAAGATGGTGTTACCGCCCATGGACGCGTAGGACATCACAAAGTCGGCGCCGGCGCGGTGCATGGTGGGCAGGTTGCGCTGCAGGGTAGAGCGGGTGATGATCTGGATGTCGGGGCGCAGGCGGCGGCAGTAGATGGTGAGGTACACGTTCATGTCGTCGTCATGGGTGGTGATGATCACGCACGGCGATTCGTCAATACCCGCGGCTTTCAGGATTTCCAGTTCGGCGGCGTCGCCCAGCACGTAGTTTGGATTGGCCTTTACCCGGGCCGGGTCTTTCTCCACAATCCTGTAGTCCAGGTTACGGTCGGCCAGCGACTTGCCCGTGGCCCGGCCCACCCGGCCGCCGCCCAGAATGATCACGGGGCCTTTCAGGTGCTTTTCGGTCTGGAAGACCTTGTTGTAGTTCTCTATCTGCCTTTTGGACCCGGCCAGCACCAGCACCGTGGTCTCGGTGATCAGGGTTTCAGGTTGGGCGGCCCCAAACTTGCCCCGCTCCCAGACGCCCACCACGCTCACGCCTACCTGCTCGCGCAACCGGGTCTCTTTCAGGGTTAAGCCCACCAGCGGCGAGCCGGCCACCGAGGCCTCGGCAATCTGCAGTTCCTTGAATTCGCCAATTACCTGGGCGCAGGCATCGCCGCCGCTGGCGCGCCGGGCCAGGAAAACGCCCATCATTTCGCCCAACTGCAGCACGTGGTTGCTGCCCGCCAGCTCCAGAATGTCTACTGAGGCCGCAAAGTTACAGGTAGAGATGATGGGCACCTGGCTGCTGATTTCCCGCACCGTGAAGGCAATGTTGGTGTTGATCACGTCGGTGGCCGTGGCCGCTACCAGGGCCGCCTGGTGCACGTTCACCCTGGTATAGGTTTCGGGGTCGTCCAAATCGCCCAGCATGACCCGGATGCCCAGGCTGTGCAACCGCAGCCCTTCTGCCAAATCGGGGACCAGCACCACATAAGGGTAACCGAACTGGTTTAATTTGTAGATCAAAGCTTCGGTGACCGGGCCGTACTGCGTGAGCACCACATGGCCGCTGGTGCCCGCCGGAAGGGCGCGCGGTACCTGGGCGTCTTCCTGGGCTTTCATCCAGGGGGCGTAGAAGAAATTGATGAACGTGAACGGAAACAGGATGAGCAGGAACACCATGCCAGAGAGCAGCACCACAATAGAGAAAAAGCGCCCCGAATCGCTATGAAAGGTAATGTCGCCAAAACCCAGGGTAGACATGACGGTGAGGGTCCAGTACAAACCCGTGATCCAGGAGAAGGTGCGCCCCTCCCGCAGCATAAGCAGGTGAAAGATGATGGTGAAGACCGCAATTAAGGCCAGCAAGACCAGCATGAACTTCCCCAACAGGATGAGGTTACGCCGGTCAGGCTTGTTTTTGAGGAAGAGTAAGAGTTGGGTAGGTAAGAATTTCATAGCCACTGCATACTACGGAAGAAACGGGAAATAGGAAAAGCCCTGAGGGTACTTCCTGCCGAACAGGGCGTTTGGGGGCCGGTTTGCCGAAAACAGCCCCAAAACGGGCGGTGCGATTCAGCCGGAAGTAGCCCCTTTTATACAACGGTACTGTCCTGTTTTGGCAGGCCTCTCCCCGGGGCTATTTCTGCCTCCTGTTTTGCCTGTGTTTTCTAGAAAATAGCCTTAAATTGGACATCCATCAGTTGATCTTTCCTGCTTCATGAAATCCATTGCCAAACCCATTGCGTTTTACTTCCTGTTTGTCTTTTTCCTGTTCTCCTGCGCCACCGGCGAGAAGATGGCTTCCTCCAGAGAGGTAGACAAGTGGCAGGAACAGGCGGCGCGCGTCACCATTATACGCGATGATTTTGGCGTGCCCCACGTCTACGGCAAAACCGATGCCGATGCGGTCTTCGGGCTTTTATATGCGCAGTGCGAAGATGATTTTAACCGGGTGGAGCGCAATTACATCTGGGCCATCGGCCGGCTGGCCGAAGTGGAAGGCCAGGAAATGCTCTACAGCGATCTGCGGGCCCGGCTGTTCATGACCAAAGAGGAAGCCATCCGGCACTACGAGAAAAGCCCCGAGTGGCTGAAAACCCTCTGCCAGGCCTTCGCCGATGGCATCAACTACTACCTGCACACGCACCCCGAGGTGAAGCCCAAACTACTGACGCGCTTTGAGCCCTGGATGCCCATGTACTTCACCGAGGGCTCCATTGGCGGCGACATAGAAAGTATCGCTACAGACAAGATCAAGGCGTTCTATGGAGAGAACAAAGCCGCAGGGCTTACGGGCTATCATCCGGCCACGCAGCCCAACCTTCTGGCGGAACCCAAAGGCTCCAACGGCTTTACCATCTCGGGCAAACGTACGGCCTCGGGCAACGCCATGCTGCTGATCAATCCGCATACGTCTTTCTTCTTTAGGGGCGAGGTGCACGCGGTGAGCGAAGAGGGCCTGAACGCGTACGGCGCCGTGACCTGGGGGCAGTTCTTCATTTACCAGGGCTTCAACGAGAAAACCGGCTGGATGCACACCTCGGCGTACGTAGACGTGATAGATGAATTTGAGGAAACCATTGTGAAGAAAGATGGCAAGCTGTTCTACCAGTACGGTAGTGAGCAGCGGCCGGTCAGTACTTCTCAGGTAACCCTGGCTTACAAAGAAGGCAACGAGATCAAACAGAAAACCTTTACCACTTACCGGACTCACCACGGCCCCATCACGCACCAGAACGGAAACAAATGGGTAGCCACCGCCCTGATGTGGAAACCGGTAGAGGCGCTTACCCAATCCTACACCCGCACCAAGAAGCGCAACCTGAAGGAGTTCAACGAGATGATGCAGATGAGGACCAACTCGTCTAACGGCACCGTCTACGCCGATGCCGAGGGCAACATTGCCTATTACCACGGTAACTTCTTCCCCAAGCGCGACACGGCCTTTGACTACTCCAAGCCCGTAGACGGCAGCAACCCCAAAACCGACTGGCAGGGACTGCACCCGCTGGAAGAAACCATTCGGGTGATCAACCCGCCCAACGGCTGGATTCAGAACTGCAACTCCACGCCGTTTACCAGCGCCGGCGAATACAGCCCCAAAAAAGAAGATTACCCCGTGTACATGGCGCCTTCGCCCGAGAACTTCCGGGGCATCCATGCGGTGCGGTTGCTCAAGAAAGCCGAGAACCTGACCTTGGATAAACTCATTAGCCTGGCCTACGACCCGTACCTGCCCGGCTTTGAGGTGCTCATTCCCGGCTTGGTGAAGGCGTACGATAAGCTCAAGCCCAACGACCCTAAGCTGAGAGAGGCCATGGAGGTGATGCGCCGTTGGGATTATGCCGTGTCCAAAGAATCGGTGGCTATGTCTTTGGCGCACTTTTACGCCACTCTTTCCACGAGGAACGGCAGTGCCCCTAAGAGTATGAACCTGATCCAGCGCTTTGACTACTACGCAAACCAATCGCCGGAGCAGGAGCGGCTGGATCTGTTCCGCCAGGCCATGAACCAGGTGGAAAAAGACTTCGGGCAATGGAACACGCCCTGGGGCGAGATCAACCGCTTTCAGCGCCTCACCGGCGACATTCAGCAGCCGTTCAATGATGCCAAACCGAGCCTTCCCATTGGCATGGCCTCGGGGAACTGGGGCGCCCTGGCCTCATACGGTGCTAACTCCTACAACACCAAACGCCTGTACGGCACCTCCGGCAACAGCTTTGTGGCCGTGGTGGAGTTTGGGCCTAAGGTGAAGGCCAAAACCCTGCTGGCGGGCGGACAAAGCGGCGACCCAGCCTCACCGCATTTTGATGACCAGGCCCAACGCTACGCCGATGTGCAGTTCAAAGACGTGGCCTATTACCGGGAGGATGTGGAGAAACGCGCCAAAGCCACCTACCACCCGGGAGAGAAAAGACAATAGAAGCCATTCTCTCCAACCCATACCAACAGCACTAACAAACAACCCATGAATTCCTTCTCTCAGCTCCTGCTCCGCGGTCTTTTGCCAGTCACCTTTGCTCTCGGCACTTTGCCTGCCTTGGCCCAATCTACAGAAGCCGCCAAGCCCATCGCCGTTAACAAGCGTTACGAAAACGAGATAAAAGCCCTGGCCAGGAACTCCGCGGTAAAAGCTGCTTTCAAGACCATTCTGGAGCTGGAGCCGCAAACACTCCAGGACCTGATTACGCTCACTGAGATACCAGCGCCGCCTTTCAAGGAAGAAGTACGCGGCCGAAAGTACGCCGAGATGCTGCGGGCTGCCGGGGCCGATTCGGTCTGGATAGATGAAGTAGGCAACGTGTTGGCGCGCCGAAAAGGGAAAAACGGCTCCAAAACGGTAGTCATGGAGGCGCACCTGGACACGGTGTTCCCCGAGGGCACCGATGTGAAAGTGAAACAACGCGGCGACACGCTCCTCGCCCCTGGCGTTGGCGATGACACCCGCGGTTTGGCCATGGTGCTGTCGGTTTTAAAGACTTTGGAGAAAACCGGCCTGGAAACGGAAGCCGATGTCTTGTTCATAGGCACCGTAGGCGAAGAGGGCTTGGGCGACTTGCGGGGCGTTAAGCACCTGTTTTCCGAAAAAGGCCCCAAAATCGATTCGTACATTGCCGTGGACGGAACCGGCATTGGGACGGTAACCAACCGGGGCCTGGGTTCGCACCGGTACCGCATCACGTTCAAAGGTCCGGGAGGGCATTCTTCGGGGGCTTTCGGGCTGGCGAATCCGCACAATGCCTTGGGCCGGGCCATCCACTACTTCGCCGTAGCCGCCGATCAGTTTACCAAAGAAGGCATAAGAACCACCTACAACGTGGGCGTGATTGGCGGCGGCACCTCGGTGAACTCTATTCCGTTTGAGTCCTGGATGGAAGTAGACATGCGCTCTGAGAGCCCCGAGCGGGTGGAAGGCATTGACAAACTCCTGCAAGCTGCCGTGCAGCGGGCCTTGCAGGAGGAAAACCAGATGAAGCGCCTGGGGGCCAACCTGACGGTGGAGGTGAAACTGATTGGCGACCGTCCGGCGGGCGGCGTAGACCCTGGTGTGGCCTTGGTGCAGCGCAGTATGGCCGCCACCCGGTTCCTGGGCACGGAGCCGGCGCTTCGGGTGGGTTCCACCAATTCCAATATCGCCTTCTCCAAAGGCATCCCGGCGGTGACCATTGGCAGCGGCGGCAAAGGCGGCGGAGCGCATGCCCTGGACGAGTATTGGATCAACGACAAAGCCTACTTGGGCGCTCAGCGTGCCTTGCTCCTGCTCCTGGCCGAAGCGGGTATGGTGAAGGGGAAGAGGTAATAAGAGTTAAGCAGTATGTTGAAGTTCCTGCAGAAGATGTGGTACATCTAGGTGCTGCTTCTTCTGCAGGACCACATTTTTTGGGTATTACCAATGGCAGTAGGGGATCTTAGAAGGGGTAATTGTGATGCTAACCACATGCCTGTGACCCGACTTTAGGAAGAGAAAGGCGTGGATGGGTTAAAACAGGCACAAAACGGCAAATAGAAATGACAGAATTAGTTGCTGCCCGTTAATTAGCTTTACGGCTGAAGGAATCTGTGATTGGCAAAGTTGATACCTATGCTCTTGTTCACACATCCTCCCCTGAGTTTCCTTCCTTTGATTGGCTGTATCTTGCTGAATCTTCAATAAACTTAATAAGGTATGGGTTTTTCATGTCGTCTTCATGGCTCTGGGGGATGATAGAGTCAAACTGAATGGGGTTGAAGGAAATACCCGGCACCTCCTCAAAATAAACGTAAGAAGTAGAGGAAAAAACCATTGTTTCCTCTACGGTGTAGATTTCCCCCAACTTCAGGTGTCTTTGGATATTATCCTTGTCGTGACCATACCCCATCATCATGTAGTTCTCCTTAAGCTTGACCTTATGCCCAGGAAGGGCATAGATAGACATAGTAGAATCCATAGGAATTAGGTTAAAGTAAGAGGCTTCATCTTTTTAGATACTAAATCCTAAAGCCAAAGTTTTTAAAAATGACTTAACAGCTACATGATTTTGCTGATGACAAAATTGGTGTTCTTGATGAACGTAACCCCATCGCGCTCTTCCAGTTCAAAGCCTTTCTTCTCCTCATTATTATTGGCCTTTTCCCTTTCGTTGTACTCCTTCAAGATGGCCATTGCCTCTTTTATTTTGTTATTTCTAAGCTCGTCGTAATACTCCAGATAGGCCAATACTTGTAGAAAGTTCAGGCCCCGTATGAATATGCCCGCCGGGTGGATAAGCTTCCAGTAGAAAAGGAACAAGCCGTTTTTAACTTCCAATATTGCGCCTTTACTCAAATACCTCTCATAAAGCAAGCTGGTGTAATTGCTGGCCTCATTTGGGTTTGTGCCCTCATTCAGGAAGATTTTCGATTCTATATTCTTGAACTGCCTGTTATAGGCTGCCACGCGAAGGAGAAGATTGTAGTGTTCATCCATTCTGTATTCAGTTAATTAACCCAAGTTGCGATTTACTCGATGACTTGAGTTAGAGAGTAGGCGGAGATAAATAGGATAAGCTTAAGGATGAATCCTTGGGCAGTGACGGCATGGATTTTCTTTGGGAAAAAGCCGGTGATACC
>NZ_JAFFJV010000006.1 GCF_016924645.1 Rufibacter psychrotolerans
TCGCGGGTGTCCACCTCTTCCCATTCCGAACAGAGAAGTTAAGCCCCGCCGAGCCGATGGTACTGCGGTCACACGCGGGAGAGTAGGTCGCCGCCAACCCCCCACTAACGCACGCCCACCCTGCAACAAACGCAGCGGTGGGCGTCCGCGTTCTACAGGGGGGGATGAGAGAGGGAACTTTATTCATCAGGGTGCTATACCTTTTTCGGCCTTGGCTTGCCCCTCACTTCTAGCTCTTGGGGAACAGCGTCAACCACGGCTGCGGTACCTCAGGCCTGTTCTCCTCACCTTGGAGCAACCGCAGAGTTATAAGCAGACACCAAAAGAGAGGCCCACCTGCCATGGCAGGTGGGCCTCTCTTTTTATTTGGAAATCTTATTCTATTCCTGCTTATTCACTCCTCCAGTCACAATTTTGATTAAATCAGCATCAACAAAGTATTTATTTGCTACCTCTTGTAGCTGCTCTGCAGATAGAAGCTGAATTTGTTGTAATAAATCAGTGTAAAAGGTAGTTGGTAATCCTAGGAGAGTATTAGATCTGTACCTATCCATTTTGTCAAAAATGGTGGCGTGATCAGACAGGAATTTACCAGAAAGGTGCTTTTTAGCAGTCTCTAACTCTTCTGCTGGGATGGGTTCATTTCTCAGAGTCGCCATTTCCTTAGAAATTTCTTCCAATGTCTCATTTACTTTGTCTCCTTTGATGTCAGTACCAATGGTGAATAAAGAATTTTGCTCCTTATGCGTGAGCGATGAATAGATGCCATAGGTGAATCCCTTGTCTTCCCTGATATTCTTCATGAGCCTGGCCCCAAAGTACCCCCCGAAAATATGGTTCAGCAGGTAAAGGGCTGGGTAGTCATGGTGTGAGGGTCTAAGACTGGGTTTCCCTACGCGTATAGATGCCTGCATTTCATTTGCTGTCCTTTCTACCTGAACCCCCGTCTTGGGTTCAGAAGCAGGAACAGAAAGGCCAACTTTATTAGAGCTACTCTCTGCCTTTATACCTGTGCGAAGTCGCTCTATGTCAGCGGGCGTAACGTCACCGGTTACAAACACCTCGGCAGTAGAGAAGGTATATGCTTCTTTATGGAAGTTTACCAGATCATCTACAGTAATAGCCTCTATTTCTTCTGCCGTAATAAGAGTTGCATACGGATGCTGCTGACCATAAATGGCGGTGGTGAAGGCTTCCGTAGCCAGGTAACTATTCTTCTGTTTGTCTACTGAAAGGGTCTGTATAACCCGCTGCTTCATCAGACTAAGTTCGGCCTCTGGGAAACTGGGATGGTATATGACTTCAAACGCCAGCGGCAGAAGGGTAGGCACAAACTTAGACAGGCAGTATAGGGTTACCGTGGCTCTGTCAAATCCATGGTTTACTTCCAGAGAGGCACCGTAGTAATCCACCATGTCGGCAATTTGCTTTGCCGTATAGGATTGCGTGCCCTCCTTCAGCATTTTGGCTGTTAAAGAAGCCACGCCAGCTTTGGGCTGGTACCACTTGCCCGCCTGAAAGACAAACTCTATTCGGGTGACGGGTTGAATATTGTTCTGAAAAATATGCAAGCGAGCGCCTGAGGGGGTAGAAACCACCTCGGGCGTGATAGACAAATCAGTTGTAAGCTCTGCAACGGCAGGGGCTTGGGAACGGTTAAGGGACATAGAAAAATTATTCAGCACCTTCAGCTCCGTCTAATCTGAAGTGGAGTGAGAAACGAAGCGTCTGGGCTAACGGATTGTTTTGTTCATTAGGGATCAGGTATGCTGCATCTACCCCAAATTTCTGGTAGCGGATACCCAAGCCCATGGTAAAGTACTTGCGGCCTCCCTTGAGTTCGTTTTCAAAGAAGTAGCCGGCACGGGCGGCAAACATATTGTCATACCAGTACTCTAAGCCGGTTGAAACCGTAATCTCTTTTAGTTCTTCGCTGCCCCCGCCTGGTGCATCAGTGAAAGATTTGAAGATTCCGGAGAATACGTTGGTCTGGTCATTCGCCGCAGGATCATCTGGGCGGGTGTAGGGCACTAGTAGTTTGTTCCCGTCAATTGCCAAGGTGATTTTGTTATAAGGGTCCAGCTCCATGGTGAACGCCGTTCCTAGGCGCAGGTTGGTAGGCAAGAAATCCTTTCTGCCCGCGGTGGTATAAGAAATCTTGCCGCCTACGTTGGACACATTTCCGCCTAAAGCCAGATTGTAGTTTTTGCCGCCAATGGCCAGGTCTTTGGTGTAGTAGATGCCTAAATCTACGGCCACTGAATTACCCGGCTGTGATTCCCCAAGATTATTGCCAGAGACGTTCACGTTACCAGATAGGTTGGAGTGGATAAACCTGGCCCCCACGCCTAAGCTCAGGTTCTCGCTCAAACGCTGCCCGTACGCCAAGCTAATAGCATACTCCTTAGGGTTAAAGTTCTGGATAGGGTGACCCGCTGCATCGGTAAAATTCAACTCGCCCAGATCAAAGTAAAGCAAAGAAAGAGCAAGCGAGGAGTTAGGGGTTACTTTCTTATGGGCCGAAAGCTGGCTCAATGACATGTCATTGACAATCTTAGACAGCCAGGGCGTGTACGACAGGGAGAGACCCAGATCTTCTTCTATAAAACCCAGTTTGGCTGAGTTCCAATAGATGGAATTAGCGTCTGGGGAAATCGCCACCCCGGCATCGCCCAAACCCGCTGAACGGGCATCAGGAGTAACAGACAGGAACGGGACTGCTGTGGTGATGGGACGATATTCAGTGCTCTGCCCAATAGTGGTTTGTGCCTCAGCAGAAAGCCCCGCTGCGGAAACAAAGAAAAGAGCAAGGATCGACGATCGGAAGAAGGTGCATTTCATGCGGTAGAAGTTGTAGGATCTGGTATATTATTTAAGTAAAACTAACTTTTCATAACGAGATGTACTAGCCCCGTCTTGACGTGAACGAACATTCACTTTGTATATATATACGCCTTTGGCTAAAATATCATTGCTCTCGTCGCGGCCATCCCAGGTAAGGTCAGAAAAGTGCGTGCTTCCGTCTCCAAAAGCGTGCAGAGACTTGACCAATTTACCTGATACGGTAAAAATCTGAATTAGTATATCCAGCTCCTGGCCCGGACGGTTATGGTCAAAGTGGAAGGTAGTCTTGTTCAGGAAAGGGTTAGGAATGTTGTAGACATGGTCCAGGGCTAACTTCTCTGAAGAGGCTACAATAAACTCAATTTTAGTGATGCTGGAGTTGTTGTGGGTGTCCCAGGCTTTCAGGGAGAGCGTATGGGGGCCTAAAGCCAGGTTCTTCAGGGCGTACCGCACTTTCCCTGATTGGTAAGAATCCACATCAGCGGTGTAGAATTCATTCAGGATGATTGGATTGGAGGTGTTTTCGTCAAGAATGGCCGAAATCTCATGGCCAATGCCTGCCCCGGCCGTGTTAATGCCATTATCGTCATACAAGTGGGCGAGCAAAGTGGCCTCTGCCCCGGTAAGGCCCCCAGAGATGAACGATTCATCATTCATGAATAGCTGCAGTTGGGGCGGGGTATTGTCGGCTAAAACGCTGGAATTGGCTCCTCCCACAGGAATAGGCGTGGCTCCGTGGGCGTCCAGCGTGGCAGATGAGGCGTACAGATGGATACTACCATCGCCAACCTGGTAATTGATGTCTTTGGGAACCACCAGGGTTACCTCAAACGCCCCGTTCTTAACTGAGGCCAACCCATCATAGAGCACGTTGTTTCTGCTCAGGACTTGC
Organism: Rufibacter psychrotolerans; assembly: GCF_016924645.1. Classification (GTDB taxonomy): domain Bacteria; phylum Bacteroidota; class Bacteroidia; order Cytophagales; family Hymenobacteraceae; genus Nibribacter; species Nibribacter psychrotolerans. The sequence continues at coordinate 3,737 of NZ_JAFFJV010000006.1, forward strand.
CGTTTAGCGTTCTGGTCGCCCAGGGTGGTAAGGCTAGTGCGCTTGTCATAAACAGTGATATGCACCTGGCCCTGAAACTGGGAAGCTACTTGCTGCTGGCTGTTCCTGACGAACCCTTCCAGCTTAACGGTAGAGAGCGCTTTCAGCGTGTCGGTGGTGGAAGCAGTGAGCGGCTTGCCGTTCAGTTTAGAGAGAACTACTTCCAGGTTAGGGTAAGCCAAGGTCATGGAGGGGTCTCCCAGCAGGGCGAAGTTGCGGTTGTTTACCCCGAATAAGCTCGCGTTTTTGGTTTTGTTGGTCAAAACGCCTAGCGTGGGCATGGCGCCATTCGCCAGCGGCTGAAACAGGAAGTTGAAGAAGTTGGTGTTGAGGGCGCGGTTGCCGTCTGAGTAAACCGGTCGGGTGGTGGTTAACAATCCAACGGCCCCTCCCTCCGGGTGAAACAAAGCCGTCTCGGCTCCGGAATTGCGTCTAGGGTCATCGTACCGGCCAAACTCACAGGTTGCGGTCAGGAAGAAGGTGAGTTTGTTGGCATTATTCCAGCCCTGGATCTCGCTGATGGTTAAGATCTGCTCGTCTGCCAGGCTGAGGGCGTTGCCGTGGCCCGTGTAATTGGTGACCAAAGCGCCTTTCTCTATGTTTTCCCTCAGGGCCTGGTTGGTTTCGGGAGAACGCTGCCCGTTTGGAACCGAGATCTGGGGATACAGGTCCAGGTAAAGCTTTTGAGACAGATAGGCCGAGTGGTTCCGCTCCACAAACTCGGCTAGGTAATCGGCATCATTCAGGTGCTCATTGGAGTCACCATCGTCGGCCAGGAAAATCAGGCGTTTCCGCCAGTTCCCCAGGGTTTGGTCACTCTCGTAGCGGATAATCTTATCAATGAGCAGATCGGCTTCAGCGCTGGTTTTTACCGGGAGGCGGCCAATGCCCACATCTAGCCGGTGGGCCAGGGAAAAGTCTAGCTCAGACCATTCCCCTTCCTCGTCGTCCAGGAAACCAATGTAATCATCTGAGGAATAAGACAGGATAGGATCCAGGGACTGGCGCGACTGGTAAATGGGCACAAAGTTGGTGTTCTGCTGCAGGCGGCGTTTAGGGTCAAAGGAGGCATCGCCTAGCAGCACCACCTGCAGCAGGTCATCGCCTTGTTTGTTGCTGCGCTGGTGGAGCATCTTCAGGAAATCGCGCAGGGCCGTAATGTCCTGCTTTCCGGAAGAGAACTCGTCATAAACCATGGGAAGCAGAACCACTTCCACCTCTAGCCCGGTAGCGGTACGCCGGTGGTTGGCGAAGCGCTGCGCCTGGGCCGCGAAAGCCGGCGGAGTGATGACCACTATGTCTAACTCGCTGTTCAGGTTCAGGCTGTGCAGGTTCTGGTTAGGTAACTTGCCCAAGAAAACGGGTGCGGCGAAAGTGGTGCCCTGAAACGCGACATACTCCCGCAGTTGCTGGCTGTTGGCGGAGAAAGTGGCGGTACCGTTACTAACAGTAGCCAGTTGCCTGGTGGGCTTTAGCGGGTCTGTCACGTCCCACACCTGTACGTCAGCGGCCGCGCCGCCGATCTGGTAGGTGCTTACCGGGTGTTGCACGCTGGCCAGTGCTCTAAAGCTGGTCTGGTTGCCATACAGCTTCAACTGCCGCTGCGTCGAAACGGTAAAGTAATTTAAATAGCCCGCGGCAGAAGAGCTGCCGCCTGGGTGGTACGTGTAGGAGAGGTTCAGTTCATTGGCATAGGCCAACGTATTGAGCGCCGGCGAGAAATGGAGCACGTGGTTCACACCCTCCGGGTGGTAGTTAAAAGAGCCTCGGCCACTAATGGAATGGGTACCCAAGACCGTGTTGTTGAGCCGCACGGTAAACGAACTGGCCTCAGGGGAATTGGCCATTACGGCCGAGGTAACCTGTACGGTACTGTTGGGCACCAGGTCTGTGGCGGCAATAGAAAACGCCTGCTGCAGCGCAATGGCGTTGAACTCCTCGCCGTACCACTCCCGCCCCGAGTTGACCATGTTTCTAAGGTCTACCTCATGGAACCAGCGCTCATCAAAGGAGGTGAGCACCGGGAATGCGCCCGTGGGAGAAGCCTGCGGACTCACCCTCAGGCCCGCCGAAGGGCCCACCGTTAGATAATAGTAAGTAGTGTCTGTGTACAGATTGAAGGAATGCACAAAAGGCGATTGCCCGGGCACCGGATTGGGGGCCCAGGTATGCGGGCCCTCGCCGTAAAACAACAGATAATCATTGGTGTCAAAGCTGCCGTCTTGCTCGCCTTCTACCCAAATGGCATTCTCCACCAGATCATCTGCCCGGGGGGCGGCGTTCGCCTGCGGGAGCATTTTGCCGCCGTTGCCAAACAGCCGCAGGTTTCTGGGGTTAAGGGACTGTACATTGAGCCCCATGGCTTGCAGCGCCGCCCGGTCTAGTTTGTACATGCCTGTGGCCGGAACGCCTATCTTGTACCAATCGCCGGAGGCCAGCACCGAGCGCGTGGCGTAGGTACGGCGCCCCGAAGCCTGGCCGGGACCTTTGCGGGCGTTGCTGTTAGTGCTGTAGCGGTAACTGAAGGAAACGAGTTTCTCAGGCTGACCGGTCTGCGGGTTTAATCTGAACGGCTGAAAGGCAACTACCGAGTGCGGCACCCGGTTGGCCGTACCCGCGCTGATGCGGGGCTGCAGTTCCGTTTTCAGGGCCTTTTTAGGAAAAACGCGCAATTCTGCCTCCGTAAGGGGCTTAAACTCCAGGTGCGTAAACTCAAAGGAAGATACCTGGGCGTTGGGGATGGAGAGGATGTAGTACGGGATCTCCTCACGGTCTAGGTAAGCCGCTTCCTCAAATGCCGGGATGGCGGCGGAGGCAGAAGCGCCTGCGGAAGGAACAGAAGGGACCGCCCGCCACAGAATGGAGCGGGTTTCCTGCGTTTGTGCCCAGGCGGTAGCTGCCGTTAGCCAAAAGCCTGCCGCCAGAAGAAGCTTTCTTACAAGTTGCATGTACGCGGGTATAGTGGCTACGCCGCAACACAGTCCCTCTCTCCTAGAGTTCAGCCCCTGGTCAAGGGGCCGAAACCGGTATGGTTAGATTCTACTTGGCTGTGAGACGGTAAGAAAAAGATTCCATGATCATGTTGGCCAGTAATTTCTTACAGGCCTCTTCTACTTTCTGGGCGGCCGCGGTCTCGTCCTGGGCCTCTAACTCTAAACGTATGTGCTTGCCAATTCTTACATCAGACACCTGCTGCAAGCCTAAATGTTCCAAACCCAACATCACGGCCTTGCCTTGTGGATCCAACAATTCAGCATGGGGCATGATATCAATTTCGGCGGTGAATTTCATAAAGTAGAAGGTTTAAAAAGCGATAAAATAACGTAAAGTGCAATGTTCAACGGAATTGCGGTAAAGTTAAGCCCCGCAAATAAAAGAACCGAAAGTCCCATGAAAATAAACCTGATTTGGTTTCCTTTCCAGGCAAAGTTCTTGAATTTAAGCGCAAACAGGGGCAGCTCGGCCACCAGCAGGTAAGAGAAAAGCAGGGTGATGCCCAGCAGCACAAACGGGTTGAGAATCACCCCAGACAGGCCAAAGTCATCATTGGACAAAATGAGCGGCAGCGAGATCACAAACAAGGTGCAGGCTGGCGTAGGCACCCCAATAAAGGAAGAGGTCTGCCGCGTGTCTATGTTGAACTTGGCCAGGCGCAGCGCCGAGAAAATGGTGATGATAAAACCGGCGTACGCCACGTAGCTGGGCAGGCCACTGTTACCGGCCTCAATAGTCTGCCGGAGCAACTGGGTCATCATGGCCCCGGGCAGCACGCCAAAAGAGACCATGTCGGCCAGGGAGTCCAGCTGTTTGCCTATTTCTGAGTAGGTGTGCAGCAGGCGGGCCACCATGCCGTCCAGGAAGTCCAGAGCGGCGGCCAGCACCACCAGGTAAGCGGCCGTTACCAGCTCTTGCTGGAACACAGAAACAATGGCAAGGCAACCGCAGAGAAGGTTAAGGCAGGTAATAAAGTTGGGAATGTTTTTCTTCATGTCTCAGGTAAAAATCTGTTTCCGGGCTGTTTTGGGTCTTTCAGCCTAAAAACGGATTGCTGGCTTTTTCTTCCCCAATGGTGGTGGAGGGGCCATGGCCCGGATGCACGGTCACGTCATCTGGCAGGGTGAATAACTTGGTTCTGATGCTCTGGAGGAGCGTGGCATAGTCGCCGCCGGGCAAATCGGTTCGGCCAATGCTGCGGTGGAAGAGCACGTCGCCGCCCACCAGGTGCTTGCTGGCTGGGTGATAGAACACCACGTGCCCCGGGGCGTGGCCCGGCGTGAACAAGACCTCCAGTTCGGTTTCACCGAAGGCGACGTTTTCGCCCTCTTTCAGGAATTTCTGGGGCAAAACCTCCTGGTACTGCGGAAATCCGTAGGCGGCAGAATAGGTGGGCACGGCGCGCAGCACCGACAGGTCGGCTTCATGGATCTCCAGCGGAACCCCGTAGGTAGTAGCCACAAACTGGTTGCCCAGCACGTGGTCAATGTGGCAGTGGGTGTTCAGGAGTCTTACCACTTTCAGGCCCTGCGCTTCAATGAACCCCTGTAGCTCCTGTTGCTCCTGTCTATCGGCGCAGCCGGGGTCAATGACCACGCACTCTTTGGTGTGGTCATAGAGCACGTAGGTGTTTTCTGAGAAGGGATTGAACGTGAAGCTTTTTAGGTGCAGACCAGTGGCAGACATGAAACGATCTCTTTTTTGCAGGCTCTAAGTTACAGATTTCAGCGGCACAAGCTGTACCTTGGGGCATGAATTATGATTATCTGGTAGTAGGGCACGGCCTGGCCGGCGCGATTCTGACCTGTTTTCTGGAAAAGAGCGGGAAAACGGTCCTGGTGTTTGATGTGCCCAAAGCCAACGCCGCCTCCCGCGTAGCCGCCGGGCTTATAAACCCCGTAGCGGGCAAGCGATTCGCCAAAAGCTGGCAGGTAGACGCGTTTCTGCCCGCCGCCGCCGCGTTCTACCAGGAGATGGAGGCGCGGTACCAGACGCCGCTGTTTCACCGCAAACCTATCCTCAAACTCTTCTCCACCCCCGAGGAGCAAAATAACTGGATGGGCAAAAGCACAAATTCCGCTTGGGATGGTTATATTGAAACCACGCATCTGCAACTCCCCCCCTCTGAATACGTTCATCAGGAATTGGGCGGCTTGCTGATCCAGCAGGGTGGGTACGTGGCCCTGCGGACCTTTCTGCAGCGGCGCGAGGAAGACCTGCAGCAGCGCGGCCTGCTGCGCCTGGATGCCTTTGACCTTGCACAGGTAGAGTTGCTGCCAGAAGGGGTTCGGTACCAAGGGGTGCAGGCCAGAAAGATCATCTTCTGCGAAGGTGCCCGGGGCGCCCAGAACCCATTTTTCTCCTGGTTGCCTTTCTCGTTGAACAAAGGCGAGATTTTAGACATAAATGTGCCAGATTTTGAGGCGCCATATATCTATAATAAAGCAGTTTACGTTGTGCCTTTAGGACAATCTCAATACCGCATAGGGGCCACGTACAACTGGCGCGAAGTGAATGAGCAGCCAACGCAGGAGGCCAGGGAAGAGCTTACTTCTAAGACCCAGGACATTCTGAAGAAACCGTTTACCGTGACGGCGCAGTATGTAGGCATCAGGCCCGCCGTGCGGGACCGCAAACCCCTGGTGGGGCTGCACCCGGTGCACCGGCAGGTGGCTATCTTCAACGGCATGGGCTCTAAAGGGGTGCTGATGGCTCCTTTGCTGGCGCAGCAGTTTATAGCGGCTTTGGAGCAGGAGGCGCTGTTATGGCCCGAGGTGGATATTGCCCGGTATCAATCATTGTTTTCAGCATCTACGTCAAACACATGAGTCAACTCTCTACTCGCTTCTTACATGCTTGCCGGTTACTGTTGTTGCTCCTGGGGGTAGGGGCGCCCGCCGTAACCATGGGGCAGGCCACCGCCCCAGATGACTTCGGGCAGAACCGCATCCAGTACAAGCGGTTTATCTGGCAGTACTACAGCACGCAGAACTTCAACGTCTATTATGCGCAGGACGGCCGGGAACTGGCCCGCCACGCCGCCGAGCACGCCGAGAAGGAACTGAAAAGAATCACTTCCCTCATTGGGTACTATCCTTACTCCAAGATCACCATTATCCTCTACAACTCGGTCTCTGACATGAAGCAGAGCAACATTGGCCTCATTGACGACCCCTACAAGGGCGGCAACGATGCCTTGTTTGTGAAAAGCAAGATTGAGGTGGCCTTTGAGGGGTCGCAGACCGAGCTGAAGCGCCAGATGACCTACCGCATCTCTGAGCTGCTCCTCTCAGACATGATGTACGGGGGCAGCCTCAAGGAAGTAATCCAGAGCAATTACTTGCTGCGGCTACCCGAGTGGTTTGTGTCTGGGGCGGCGGCCTACCTGGCCGAAGGCTGGAGCGTGGAAATGGACGACTACGTGCGCGACATTATCCAGAAAACGGGCGGAAAACGCTCAGACCCTCTGTTTGCGCGCAACCAGCGCGTGACCGGGCAAGCCATCTGGAACTACATCACCGAGCGGCATGGCCCCACCGCCATCCAGAACATCCTCAATCTTACCCGCATCACGCGTGATATTGAGGTGGGCATTGCCAGCAGCCTGAACATGCCGTACAAGCGCTTCATGCGCGAGTGGTTCGCCTTCTACACGCAAATGAACACCTTTGCCGAAGGCACCTTGCCCTCGCCCAGCAAAGAGAACAAGATCAAGAAATCCAACGCGCGCAATTTCCTGTACTCGCAGCCGTCGTTGAGTCCCAGCGGGCAGCGGCTGGCCTACGTGATCTATGACCGGGGTGCCTACAAAGTGTACGTGCGCGACCTGGCCGGCCGAAGCCAGCGCATTGTGTATCGGGGCGGCTACAAAATGCCCCACCAGGAAGTAGACCGCACCGTGCCGCTGCTTACCTGGCGCTCAGAAAACCAGCTGGGTATCTCAGATGTACGGCGGGGCAAACTGCAGGTGAAGCTGCAACCGGCCAGCCAACGCTACATACCGGGGGTGGCCACCATCAAAGCGCTGCTGGGCAAGACCAACAACGTGCTCAACTTCAGCACCTACAGCCAGATCACGGGGTTTGACTTCTCAGACGATGGGCAGTTTATGGTGCTCAGCGCCGTAAAAGACGGCCAGAGTGATCTGTTCCTGTACCGAGGCGGCCGCATTGTACGGCAACTCACCAACGACATCTTTGACGACCTGGAGCCAGCCTTCCTGCCCGGACCGGGCAACCGCATTGTGTTCAGCTCTAACCGGCACGCCGACTCGCTGCAGGCCAGCCGAGGCAAGTTTGGGGCCGTGACCAACAACTATGATGTGTACCTCTACGACTCTGAGAACACCCAGAGCCGGTTCTGGCAACTCACCTACACGCCGTCCAATGAGGGCATGCCCATCGGGCTCTCAGAGGAGGAGATCATGTACGTGGGTGAGGAGACCGGCATCCGGTCGCTGTACCGGCACAACATCAAGACCGGCGTCATCAACCGCGTCACTGATTTCCGGCAGAATATCAAAGCCTTTGACTACAATCCGCGTACCGGTAACCTTACGTTCGTGGCCAATGACAAAGCCAAGGAGTTCCTGTACTGGTATCCTAACTCCACGCTGGGGGCGGTGGCGCAGGCCGGTTTCAAAACCAAACGCCAGGAAACCCTGGAGGCGCACCTGCAACGCCGGATTCAGCAGGAAAACGCCCGCATAGCGGCGGCCCTCAAGGCCAAGGCGGCGGCAGACTCTCTGGCGGCCCTGCAGCTAACCCAGGCCACCGACAGCGTTACGGCCCCAGATAGCACCGCAGCGCCTGCCCAGGCCCCGGCCAGAACACAGCCCGCTCCAACCCGGCAACGAACCATTCTGGCCATGAACCAGCCAGATTCCCTGGTGCTCAACTACCCTAAGCCCTACGACCTGCGGTTTGGGGTGAACAACCTCATCACCTCTATCTACGCAGATCCGTTGCTGGGCTTCGGGTTTGTGATGGAGGTGGGCATGGCCGATCTCTTTGAGGATTACCGCATCAGGGGCGGGGTGTTCGCCCTCACTGATCTGCAGACCACCAACTTCTACGCCGAGTACTCTAACCTGAAGAACCGATACGATTACCGCGTGGGCTACCAGAAACAAAGCGTGTACCTCACCAGCAACGGGGCCATCCGCCGGCTGGGGAAACATGAGGTGCTGCCGGCCTTCAGCTACCCGCTCACCAATGCCTTCAGCGTGAAAGTGCTGCCCCGGTTCTCCAACATTAGGTACACTGTGATTGAGAACTTCTCTGAGCCAGACCTGGTCATGAACTTCGCCGGCATAGGAGGGGAACTGGTGTACGACAAGTCGGTGGTGACGGGCATGAACATGCGCGAAGGAACCCGCATGAAGGTGGGAATTACCCGCATGTACGGCCTCAACAACAAGGAAGACGGCTTTGGCAAGTTCTACGTTGACCTGCGGCACTACCAGAAGATTCACCGCGAGTTTGTGTGGGCCAACCGCTTGAGCTACGGCCACTCGTTCGGGCCTTCGCCCAAGAAGTACCTGCTGGGCGGGGTGAACAACTGGATTGGTGCCCAGGAAGACAGCCTGGCCGTGTACGAGGGCAATTCTACCCCGGCAGACTTTTTCTACCTTGATTTCTCCACGCCCCTGCGCGGGTTTAACTACAATGCCCGCAACGGCAGCCGGTACGTGCTCTGGAACTCAGAACTGCGCTTGCCCCTGTTCCAGTACCTGTTTGAGGGTCCTATCAACTCGGGCTTCTTCCGCAACCTGCAGCTGGTGGGCTTCTTTGACGCCGGCACCGCCTACAACAGCGGAAACCCGTTCAGCGACGACAACTCGGTGAACACCCAGCCGGTGCCCCGCCGTCCGTTTGAGGTGGTGGTTCGTAACTTCCGCAACCCGTTCATGTACGGCTACGGTCTGGGTGCCCGCACCACCTTACTGGGCGTTTATGGCCGGTTTGACGTAGCCTGGGGCGAAAAGGACCTGCGGCGCGAAGGACCTAAGTTCTACTTCTCCATGGGGTATGATTTCTAGGAGTATCATCTGAAAACTCAACACCCTGCAGGTTTTAGGCCTGTTTCCTGAAAAACATCCTTAAAACAGCCCGCCTTCTCACCAGAAGGCGGGCTGTTTTATTTTCAGGGCACCAAGCTTGGGTTCACGCTAAGAAGATAGCTTGTTTCTGGGCCTGCCTGCCAGGTGCTTCGGGCGGAGGCATAAAAAAAGCCTCCTTGTTACGGGAGGCTTTGTGGTATCATTTCACTATCAGGGGGTGGACTATGCCTGAACAGCCTGTAGGAGTGACTCAAACATAAGGCGGCCATCGGTGTTGTTCAGGTCTGGGTCAACGGCTCTTTCTGGGTGTGGCATCATGCCAAACACGTTCTTGTTCTTGTTGCTCACCCCGGCAATGTTGAGGATGCTGCCGTTGCAGTTGCAGACCTCGGTTACCTGGCCGTTGGCATCGCAATAGCGGAACATGATCTGGCCGTTGTCTTCCAGTTGCTTCAGGGTGTCAGTGTCGGCGTAGTAGCGGCCTTCGCCGTGGGCAATGGGAATCTGGTAGGCTTTGCCGGGCTCCAGCAGAGCGGTAGGCAACAGGTCTGTGTGCTCAGGCGTGATGTACACGTTCTGGCAGATGAACTGCTGGCTGGTGTTGCGCAGCAGGGCTCCCGGCAGCAGGCCGGCCTCGGTCAGGATCTGGAACCCGTTGCAGATGCCCCACACATACCCGCCGGAATTGGCGAATTTCACCACTTCCTGCATAATGGGAGAGAAACGGGCAATAGCGCCAGAGCGCAGATAGTCTCCGTAAGAGAAACCTCCTGGCAGGACTATGAAGTCACAGTTCTGCAAATCATGGTCTTTGTGCCAAAGCCGTACAACTTCCTGCTGTGTGGTGTGTTGCAAGGCATCAATGACATCTTGGTCACAGTTGGACCCCGGGAAAACGACAACTCCAAATTTCATGGTGCAAAGATAAAGAAAATACCCAAGGGTTCTTAGGTAACGGGCTCTAAGATAGAGAGAGTGCCGCTTTTTTTATAATTTTACTTTTTATCATTTTACAGCACTCCTATGTTATTATCCATGACGGGGTTTGGGTCTGCCCACGTAGAGACCGACACCCACACGATCAGCATTGAGCTGAAGTCGCTTAACTCAAAGTCCATGGATCTGAACCTGCGGATTCCCCGCAGCTTGTCTGACAAAGAACTTGAAATCCGCAACCTCATCAGCAAAAGCCTGGTCAGGGGCAAGATCAATCTCACCATTGAGGTAAACAAGAATAAATCGGGGGCCACCCGCAGCAAGATCAACCTTGAGCTGCTCAAGCAATACTACCAGGAACTGGAGCAGGCCGCCGGAGCCCTCAACGCCCAGTCGCCGGACCTGTTCCGGTTGGCCCTGCACATGCCCGACGTGCTACTGACCGAAGCCACCGATGACGTGAAGCAGGAGGAAGTGGCCTGGGAGCAGGTAGCCCCTTTGCTGCAGCAGGCCATTAACAACTTCAACACGTTCAGGGCAGACGAGGGCAAGGCGCTCACGTCTGAGATTGTCTCTTACATTGACCGCATCAGAATCCTGCTGGCCGAGGTAGACAAGCATGACCCTACCCGGGTAGAGCAGATCAGGCAGCGCATCCAGGGGCACCTGCAGGAGATCAGCTCGGCCGAGGCCTTCAACCAGAACCGGTTTGAGCAGGAGATGATCTACTACATTGAGAAGCTGGACATTGCCGAGGAGAAAGTGCGCCTGATCAACCACCTGCACTATTTCACTGAGACCGTGTACCTGCCTGAACCAACCGGCAAGAAACTGGCGTTCATCTCGCAGGAGATTGGCCGTGAAATCAATACCATCGGTTCCAAAGCCAATGACGCCACCATCCAGCACCTGGTGGTAGAAATGAAGGAAGAGTTGGAGAAGATCAAAGAGCAGCTCAACAACATTCTGTAGGCCCTCCGTTTTTTGCCTGTTTTCCCAAAAATACCCTTATAACGCGCATAGTATATGCCTTCTAGATTACTGGCCGCCCTTTTCTGCCTGATTTTGGGGATGCAGCACACCATGGGCCAGACCCGTTCCTGCGGCACCATGCAGCACGTGAAGCAACTGGAGCGGCTAAAGCCCAACCTGCGGGGGCAACTGCAGCAGCAAGCCAAAGCGGCAAGCGCCACCAGTGTCAAGAACGCGCGCGACAATGCCCCGCTGGGGCAGGTGGTGACCATTCCGGTGGTGGTGCACGTGCTGTACAACCGGGCCGCACAGAACATCTCAGACGCCCAGATCCAGTCCCAGATTGCGGTGCTCAACAAAGACTTCCGCCGCCTGAACACCGATGCCGGCAAAACGCCCGCCGCATTCAAGGGCGTGGCCGCCGATGCCGAGATTCAGTTCTGCCTGGCCCAGCGCACCCCCGACGGGGAGCCTACCACCGGCATCACCCGCACGCAAACCAGCAAAACCAGCTTCAAGCTGGATGACTCCATGAAGTACAGCGCCGCCGGCGGAAAAGATGCCTGGAATACCAGCCAGTACCTGAACCTTTGGGTGGTGCGTTTTTCTGATAATGAGGAAGTGCTGGGCTACGCGCAGTTCCCTAACTCGGGCTTCGCCCATACTGATGGGGTGGTGATTGACTACCGGTACTTCGGTACCACCGGCACGGCCACCGCTCCCTTCAACCTGGGGCGCACCGCCACCCACGAGGTGGGCCACTGGCTCAACCTCTTCCACATCTGGGGCGACGAGGCCTGCGGCGATGACTTTGTGGCCGACACCCCCACCCAGGAAGAAGAGAACACCGGCTGCCCCAGTTACCCCCACGCCAGCTGCAGCAACACCAGCGATATGTTCATGAACTACATGGACTACACCGATGATGTCTGCATGAACCTGTTCACCACGGGCCAGAAAAACGTGATGCAGCGCACGCTTGCCCTGTACCGCCCGGGCCTGCTTACCTCACCCGGCTGTACGGCCGTACAAGTACCAGACCTGGACGCCGCCCTGCTACAGGTAAACTCCCCGGCCCGGGTGCTGTGCACTACCGGTTTCACGCCTGCGGTGGTGCTGCGCAACCGGGGCAGCCAGACGCTCACCTCTGCCCAGATCCAGTACAGGGTAGATAACGGGCCCGCCCAAACCTTCACCTGGACCGGTTCCCTGGCTTCTTTCCAGAGCACCACCGTTACCATGCCTGACCTGAGTGCCGTGGCCGGGGCGCATGCCATTACCTTCTCGGTGGTGACAAGAAACAACGCCACCGCAGACGGAGATGCTGCCAATGACGTAGTTACCGCCGCCTTCCAGGTGCAGGGAACCAGCCTGCCGTTGCAGGAAGGGTTTGAGGACGCCGTTTTCCCGCCGGCGGGTTGGGCCCTGAACAACCCAGACCAGGACCTTACCTGGAGACGCACCCAAACGGCCGCCAAAGCCGGAAGCGCCTCGGCGTTCATGGAGAACATCCATTATACGGCCAATGGCCTGGTAGACGAGCTGGTGCTGCCCCCGCTTGACCTTACCAGCCGAAGCCAACCAAAACTTACGTTCCAGCTGGCTTATTCACTGTTGTCAGAGGCTGGCTACTCAGATACCCTGGAGGTGTGGGCGTCTACCAACTGCGGTGCCACGTACCAGCGTATTTACAGCAAGGCCGGCCAGGCCCTCACCACGGCTACCCCGTATTTCACCGACGATGAGTTTGTGCCCACGGCCTCCCAGTGGCGCCAGGAAACGGTAGACCTGGCGGGCGTTGCCACGGGCAAAACGGTGCTGCTTAAATTCAGGCACGTCACCGACTATGAAAACAACCTTTACCTGGATGACGTGAAAGTAGACGGCGTTCCCCTGGGGGCCGAAGAGGAGCGGGCCCAGCAGGCCGTGCAGGTTTCTCCTAACCCCACTACCGGCACCGTGGTAATCTCCTCGCCCGAGGCGAGCATCATCAGCCTGCAGGTGTGCGATGCCGTGGGGAAAGTACTCCAGGAGGTGCCGCAGCCCAGACACGCCAGAGGTCAGTCTTTGCAGATTACCCTCCAGGCCCAGGCCAACGGCATCTACTTCCTCAAACTACAAACCGATAAAGGCACGGTAGTGCGTAGGGTGATGCTTCTGCAGTAGTCTGAGGGAAAAGTTACAAGTAAGAAGCCCCGGTAGTTTCCTGATGCAGAGGAAGCTACCGGGGCTTTATATTGGGAAATGGTTTGGTTTCTGAGGAAGGACCTTTGATAAAGCCGTGGATTACGTGAACCCACCCCTACCCCTCCCAGGAGGGGAATCTTTCAGCAAACGTAGTCTGGTTTTAAGTAGTCTGATTGTAAAATGTGAGAGCGTTATGTGAATGTCCTATGTTTTTAGCCTATTTTCTGCAATATAGCCCCAACACGGTTTAGCGGAATTCCCCTCCTCGGAGGGATAGGGGTGGGTTCCTGCAGTTAAGTCCAAGTTTCAGATTAAGGCCCATCTCACCAAAAGCCCTCATCTCCACCCGCTAACCTAACCAAACGTTTCCAACCTGATTTTTGAAAAAGAGGCCTGAAACAGAGAAAGAGATCACAGCGCTTTGATGAAGTCTCCTATCAACGCCATGACTTCTTTGAATTTAGTGAGCGGGAGCGTCTCTGGTTGGTCGTTGGGGTGGTGGTACTCGGTGGTGGTGCCGCCCAGCGTGTAGAAGAAGAAAGCGGGCACGCCTTTTTCTGAGAAGAAGTAGTGGTCTGAGTTGGCGGCCTTGCCCCGGCTCCTGATCTGCGGCAGAAACTGGTGCTGCTGGTTCAATTGCTGCAGCAGCTGAAACTGTTTCGGGAAGACACTGCCGTTCACCACCATCAAGCCTTCCTCACCGGTGCTCATCAGATCAAGGTTCAGCAGGAATTTGATCTTTCCCAGGGGAAACAGCGGATGCTCAGTATAGTAACGCGAACCCACCAGGCCGGCCTCTTCGCCCGCGAAAGCCATAAAGGCAATGGAGTAATCTGGCGTGTTTTGCGGTTGCGCGTAGTGGCGGGCCAGTTCCAGCAGCATGGCGGTGCCGCTGGCGTTGTCATGCGCCCCGGGGAAATAAAGGTCTTTGCCCTGGTGGCCCAGGTGGTCATAGTGGGCGGTGATGACCACAAAGGAATCTGGCTTGATCTTGCCGGGAATAAACCCAATCACGTTCTGGCTTCTGTAGGCCGGCTCCAGACGGGCATCCACCGTAAAACGCACCTTTTTGGCGTGAGGGGGCCAGGCTTTCTCCAGAACCTCCAGCACCGGAAAAGGCAACTGCTCGCTGCGCACCGTACCCATCAGCTTGGGACCTTTCTGCCTGACAATCACGCCCACCACGTTCCGCAACTGCGGCTGAAACGGTTCTGGCAATGACAGCAGTTGCTCAAAGTGGCGTTGGTGCACCACCAGCACCTTGTTGCGCAGGTTGTTGGTCAGGAACTGCTGGGCTACGTCCACGTCCTGTAAAATGAGGGTGTCAATGTCATACACTCTGCCTTCGCCCTGGCCGGCTCCCGTGGCGCCGTGGGCCAGGAAGTCCACACCCGGCTTTAGCGCTTTGCCGTCTACGGCCAGGCTTAGCCGGTTGTCCAGAATGTTGATGGGCAGGGTGAAGGTTTGCAGGTACTGAGGGGTGAAGGACCGCAAGCCTATGGCGGCAAACTCCTGCTGCAGGAACCGGGCCGCCAGACTGTCGCCCTTGAAGGCGTATCCGCGGCCGTGCAGGGCGGGGGAGGAAAGGGTGGCAATGGTTTGCCGCACCCGCGCCAGGTCCTGGGCATGGCCGGTAAGGCAAAGGAGAAGCAGAAAGAGACAGGCGTAACGCCGAAACAGCCGGGGCATACGGGCAGGTTTTAGGTCTGATTTCCTGAAAATAGCCTAAAAACGGCGGGAATACAAAGACCAGGCACCCAGGCCCAGCACGCAGCCAATGGTGTTGCTGAGGGCATCCCCCGGATCGGCCATGCGGCCCAGGCCCATGGAGCCTTGCAGTACCTCCACCAGAATGCCAAAGAAAACAACCAACAGGAAAGCGCTAAAGAGAAGCCGTTTGCCAAGCCGTACGGAAGGGTCGCGCAGAAACCCAAAGAGAAGGAGTACCAACTGAACCCCGAAGAGCAGGGCGTGTACCAGGGAATCAAAGGAGAGAAGGTCCCAGTCTGGACCGGTGGGAAACGCTTGGGGGGGCAGCAGGGTCAGTACCAGAATAACTACTGCCCACCCCAGCGCCAGTGCATAATGAAGGAAACGCACTGCCATATCGCGGTTACGCGCCTACCAGTTCGCGGTACGCATCGGCCGTTAACAGCTCGGCTACTTCGGCTTGGTTGCCAATAGACATCTTAATCATCCAGCCATCGCCGTAGGGATCAGAGTTCACCAGTTCGGGGCTGCCGTCCAGTTTCTCGTTGATTTCCAGTACTTGGCCAGACAATGGGCTAAACAGGTCAGAAACGGTCTTTACCGCCTCTACGGTGCCAAATACTTCTTCTTGGGCCACGTCTTTGTCAAGGGTGTCAATGTCTACGTACACAATGTCACCCAGCTCGCGCTGCGCGAAATCAGTAATGCCCACATACGCTACATCGCCTTCAATGCGCACCCACTCGTGGTCTTTGGTGTATTTCAGCTCCTCAGGGAAGTTCATAGGTTATTAGGTTAAAATTTGTTCAAAAATACATTCTTTTTGGTTGGTGTTACAAGCGCTAGTCAGATAAACTGAACCGCAGCTGCACCCCGCCCTCGGTAACGGTGTTCCGGAACGCGTTGGCCACCTTGGGGTCATTGATGTTCTGGGTGTAATAGAACTGCAGGTTCAGGCGCTGGCTCACCACGTAGTCAATGGTAGGCCTGATCTGCACCTGCAAGGCACCCGCGGTGGTCAGGTTGTTCTGGTACTCGTTGCCGTTGGTGTCTACCGCTATAGTGCGCTGAATGGTTTCATTGTCCCGGATGGTGAAGTCAAGGCGCATGGTCAGTTCGTTCTCCAGCGTACGCTTGCCCCCAATCTTGAACGGCAGCTTAAAGTTGGTGGCGCTGTAGCCCAAACCAACCACAATGTCTTTGATGCCGTTCTCGGTTACCTGTGCGTTGGTCATGTTCAGCAGCAGGTTGCGCTGGGTCTTGTACTCCAGGCGGCCGGTGATCTGCCCCTTGGTGCGGAAGTTGATCCCGATGAGCGGCGACATGCTCTCAGTGATGGCCACCTGGCTCACAATGTAGTACGGGATCACCTCGCCCTGCTCGTTAGCCCGGTCTGGGAAGCCCTGCGGCTCAAAGCTGTAGTCCAGCGCCGTGCTGAAGTTGGCCACCGTGTACGTAGACTGGTAGGCGTGGTTCAGGGTAAACGAGCTGAAGTACTGCTGGAAGAACGGCAGCGTAGACAACCCGTTGTAGACCACGTTCCAGTTAGGCAGCGGAATGGCATCAAACGGCTTGGTGGGCTTGGCTTTGAACCCGTTCACGTCCTTGCCCTGGTACGCGTGCAGGAACGCCGGAATTAACACATCCTGGGAGTTCAGCGCGTACACCCCGGGGCCCGAGTTGGCGGCGTTCAACCGGTCGGCAATGGCCGCCCGGTTGCGGATGAAGTTCTCAAACGCCGCCGAGCTGTTGCCCGAGCCCGATTCAAACATGGTTTTCACCGAGATGAAGGAAATCCGGTAAGAGCCCGTGGTGAACGGGTTTTGCCGCTGCACCACCAGGGCCGAGTCCCGGCGGTAGAACACCTCGTCAATCTCAGACTTGTTCATGGCCCCGTCCAGGGTGATGATGAAGTTGCGGAAGGGCTCTATGGTGGCGCGGGCCGTGAGGTTCACCGACTTCAGTGAGCTGAGCGGCGTGTTCAGGTACTGGCTGCTATCAGTATACCAGCCCTCGCGGTTAGCCCGGTCAAAGAGATCATGTAGTTCATACTGCTTGCCTAACACAAAGTCCAGCCCCGGAGCGCCAAAGCCATCGGCTAGCCCGAAGTTCTGGGCCGTGGGCAGGAAGCCGGGCAGCAAGGTGCCTTCGGTGCGGGCATAGGTAAAGTTCACTGACCTGGCCGACATCAGGGCCCGCAGGATGCCTTTCAAAACCTTCATCTCCCGCTGTTGGGTGGTATCTGCGGCCACTTGCCCGTTGGCCCTGATGGGCTGCTGCCGTACGCTTGGTTGCGGCGAGGCCTCATTGGCGGCTTTCAGGAATTTCACCTTGTTGTAGAGGCGTACCAGATCCAATTTACCGCTCACGCTGGTTTCGGTGCTGTTCTCAATAGTGTTTCCCAACTGCAGCGTGTCGTTGCGGCTAAGGGCGGTAGAGGCCGAGGTCCAGGTAAAGCCCGCCTGGTAGCGCGCATCGGCAGAAACCCAGTCGGTGAGCGGGAATTTATCCAGCGGCAGGCGGTAGGTGAAAGCAATGACCTGGTTAAAGTTGGTGTTACGGCCAAAGCGGCGCAGGTTGTGCCAGATCTCGTCGTTCTTCCAGCGCAGGGAGTCTACTTCCTCGTTAATACGTCCGTTCGGCTCGTCTACCACTGCCCGGTTGGTGGCGGTATAGTCCAGGGAAAGGCTCTTGGTCAGGTCCCACTTCACGTCATAGATGCGGTTGAAGAAGAACGATTTCTGGAAAGTAGGCAGGAAACCGGCGGTGTCTGGCAGGCTGTACGGCGAGGTACGGCCCTGCAGGAACGTTTCATTGTACCGGCGGTCCAGGTCTGCCCGCACCGAGATGCGGCTAGGCGCCAGCGAGAAGTTGAAGTCCTTTAGCCACCGCAGGTACGGCGACTGGAAGGCTTTCACCTCGGCAAACGGCGTATAGCTCTTGGGCGTGTTGTTGTAGTTATAGGCAATGCCCCCGTTGTACGTCTTGGAGTAGTTCCGGTCGGTAGAGATGTCGGTGTGCAGCACCTCTGTGTAGGCATAGGAGAACGACAGGTTCTCTATGTCATACAGGCGGCTCTTTGCCTCTGGATCTGTTTTCTCTTTGCGCACGTTGAGCAGGTTCACGCTCTTGGTGGTGGTCTGACTGACGACTTCCTTGCGGTAATTGTCGCGTTCCGTGCCTTCCTCAAATTTCTCCAGCGAGAGGTCCAGCTCGGTATCGCGGTCCAGTGGGTCAAAGCGCGGCTCACTGATGGTGGTCCCATACTGCACCGACAACGGAATCACCAGCCCCAGCTTTGCCGGCAGCAGCTTCTCGGCGGCCACGTTGGCGGTAATGTCAAACTGGCCGGTGGTTTCACGGGCCCGCTGCGAGGCGCGCTGCTGAATGCCACCAAAGCCTACGGTGGTGTAAGAGCCGGTGGCCGTGATGTTGGCGAAGTCGGCCAGTTTCACGTTGGCCCGCGCCGTAGCGGCCCAGCCAGCAGTGCGGTCAAAGTCTGACACGCGCAGCTCGTTGGCCCACATACATACCGAATGCGACGCTTTGTCCGGGGTGGCCGGGTTCTCCAGACCCAGCATCAGGCTTTGCACGTCACTGAAGTCTGGGTTACCAATCACCCGGAATACTTTGCCGTCTTCGCGGGCTTCGGAGAAAACCTGGTTCAGGGGCCAGTTGGCCTGGTTCCGTCTTGACTTCAGGCGCACAAACTCGTCAAAGGCCACGTCAATGAAGTTCTGCTCGTTCCAGATTTGGTACGGGTCACGGCTGCCCGGCGGCGTCATCTTCAGCGGAATGGAGAACTCATAGTAGTTCTGGGTAAAGTCGGTCCCTATTCTGATGAAGGCGTTCACCTCATTATCCTGGGTACCGCTGGCGCTCTGGGCGTGGATGTACATTTTCAGGCGCTTGTAGATAAGCATGTCCTGCGACACGTTCTTGTACACCGCTTTGCTGAACGAGTCCCTCAGGTTCTCCACGCACAGCTGCAAGGACTGCTCGTTCTGGCGGCGGTTGTTGGCCGAGGAGTAGTCGCGCTGGCGTTCCACTCCCGGCGGCACCACGTACGGAATGGTGCCCGCGTCTACCTCCCCGTTTTCCTCAATGCTCACCGAGGACACCTCAAATGAGCTGGCGTCTGAGTCGCAGTCGCCCACGCAAGGAGCCCCGTTAGACAGGATGGAATTGTACGTACGCCACTGGTTAGACACAAACTGCATCTGCACGAAGCGTAACACCACCGGCTGCGCAAACTGGGTCATGTACATCCGCATGAACCGGATGGATTTAAAGCCCTGCATGTTGTTCACGTTGCCGGTGGGCTTTCTTACCGGAATCCGGAACTGGTACCAACTCACCCGGTTGCCGTTGGCGTCTACAGAGTCAACTTTGTCTACAATGTAGTTGTCTCCCACGTTCAGGCGGCTGGGGCGCAGGTCAATGCCGTACTCGTAGTACTGCTCAGTATCACTGATGACGTTGTCTTTATTCAGGTCTTCTTTGTCTGGGAAGGCGTTGGAAGAAAGATTGCTGTTCACCGGCGAATTGCCTTCCATGCCGTTGAAGTTCTTGTAGCGGCCCAGCACGCCTACGTTGTCAGCGTCATACGCGCCGTCCAGGTGGTGGCGGAAGTTATCGGCCGAAGGGTCGGCCAGAGTGCTGTAGATGCCCTGGAAGAAAGCGCGCTCATCGCTGTCGTTCAAGCCGTCCAAGCCTATGTCCTGGAATTGGCGGGAGCCGGGCTCGCTGTCAAAGGCATCGGTCAGGAACTGGTTGCGGGTCACGCGGCCCCACGCGGTAGGCTCAGTGGCCTGCAGGTTGCCGTCGGTGGGCAGGCCGTTCTCAAACTGGTAGCGCTGGTCTTTGAGCAGGTCTTCAGAGATATTCCCCAGGTTGAAAACCAGCCTCCCGTTCTCGTCCTGGCTGTTTTGGGCATCATCCAGCCCGGTGATTACCCCCCGGCCGCGCTGCCCTTTGATGAAGGGGTCCAGCATCCAGAACTCCAGGTACTCAATGTTGGCGTTATCAAAGTTGTTGTCAAAGGAAATCTCCCGGCTAATACCCGCCCAGTTGCTGCGCGGGTCATTGTTGAGGAAGCGCCCGTCATTGTTGATGTTGGGGTTGTAGTTGTACTGGCCCCGCTCCCTGGGGTAGTAGGCCAGGTCAAACGTGTACTCAAAGGTGTTGTTGGTCTCCGGGTCACGGTTGGGGAAGATTTCGCGCCGCTGGACCCCGCGTACGTAATGGTTCTCCAGCTCTTCCCGGGAGATGTTGCCCGGGCGCAGGTTGTTGGCGGTGTAGTATATCTGGTCAATGGTGTACCAAGCCAGTTTTGCCCGGTTGTAGGCGTTGGCCAGGCCGGTGGTACCGTTGGCCAGGGGCGCAGGCGTGGCCGCTAAACGCCAGGCGTTGGTGTTAAAGCCGCCCAGGGAGTAAGGCGTTTTGGCGTTCTCAAAGTCATCTATGTACGACACCCCGTCTTCGCCCTCAAACTTGGTCTTCTGCGGCACCAGCTGCGCTACCTCAGCTCCCAGGGTGATGGTAGACGTTTCCTTGGTCTGCAGGAACGGAAGCTTGTCGGTGAGGCGGGTGAGGAGCCGGGAGTCGCGGCGGTAGTTGACGTCAAAGCCGTAAATGGTGTTGTTGCTGGGCTCATCGCCAATGTTCACCCGCTGGATGAACGGCCGCTCGCCCTGGTGCAGGACTGTGGCCCCCAGAATAAGGTCATTGTCTACCTTGTAGTCAAAGCGCGCGCCCAGCAAGGTGCGGGGCTGTACGCTTAGGATGTCGGCTTTCTCGTAGGTGATGCGCAGGTTGCTGGCGGTATTGAGGTAAGCCGGGTTCAGGATCTTCACGCGGCCGAGGTCATAGAACACCTGATAATCCTGCCCTTCTACCAGGCGGGTTCCGCCGGAGTACACCGCTACGGAGCCTTCGGCAATCCGGATGCCGGGCAGGGTAATCTCATCGGTGCTGGAAGCCTGGTAGCGGCCCTGGATGAAGTATTTGTTTTTCTGCGAGAACTGCTGCGCATCGGTCACAATGGAGTCATACAGTTCCTGGAAAATATATTTGTTGATGTACTGGTCCTCAGACCCCGGCGTGAACCTGGAGCGCAGGTACGACCCAAACGGCTCTACCTGCGGGAAGTAAATGCGGCCGGTCTCGGGGTCAATGGTAATGCCGGAGAGGAAGTCAAAGTTACCGTCGCGCGGCGGGTCATTATTGGTGTTCACGTTGTCCAGGTTGAACACCTGAATCAAGGGAATCCCTTTCAGTCTGGACTCGTCCTGGAAGCTGGTGAGGTCGCCGCCCGTAGCATCGTCTTTGTACACCAGATTCAGTTGAAAGTTCTGGCGCTCAATCTGGTTGGCGTTGAGGGCGTAGACGTTCTTCATCATCAGGTCCCAGGTAGGCAGGTTCAAGGCCGGGTTGGTGGCCCTGAGCAGCTTCAGGAAGATTACCTGGTCTTCGGGCACGTTCTGGTAGTCTTCCTGCAGTTCGCCCACTTTGTAGGTGCGGCCATTGAGGGTGTACTCAAACGCCACGCCCAACACCTGCTCCGGCAACAGGGCGGCATTGAGCGAGATGTACCCCAACTGCGGGTTGAACTTGTACTCGGTCTGATCCAGGCGGCGGGCGCGCACGTGCTCAAAGTCAACGGTTTTCTGCAGGCCCAGGCCTTCCAGGAAATTGTCTACCTGCGTGTTGTTCCGGACCTGGAGCCGGCCGTAGAGGTTGTTCTGCCCGTTGCCCGCCCCGGCGCCCGCTGGTAAGTTGTTACTGAACTGAGAGCGGTAAGGATTGGGCTCGCCCAAATCCATGAGGGCCACCACGTTTCTGAGGTTCTGCGTGGAGCGGTTGTCATTGGTGATGTACACTTCCAGGCGGCGCACCACAATGCCGGAATTTACCAGCGGCAGGCTGCGCAGGGCCTGATCATACCGGTCGCGGAAGAACTGGGCCAGGAAGAAGTGGCGGTCACGGTCATACTCATCGGCGCGGATCTCAAAGTGGCGGTTCTGGGCCCCATTCTGGATGTCTACCGCGTCAATGCTCCCGCGCTGATTGGCGGCAATAGCCGTCACCGAGAGTTTCCCTAGCTGTAACTGGGCCTTGAGACCAAACAGGTTCTGCCCGCCCTGGATAAGCGAGTTGTTGAGCGGAAGGCTTACGTTACCGGCCTCAATCTTCTGGATGATTTCCTCTGGGTAGCCGGTGTACTCCAGCTTGAGGTTGTTCTCAAAGTCAAAGTTGGCCTTGGTGTCCCAGTTGGCGGTGATGCGCATTTTCTCGCCAATGCGGCCGTCAATGTTGAGGGCGATGCTCTGGTCAAACTCAAAGTCGCCAATGCTCTGCTGGCGCAGCGGAATGGCCGGGTTCTCGTTCTTGTTGAAGAGTGCCCCAAACTTAAGGGTGGCCAGACCGTTGGGCCTGATGTCAATGGTGTTGCCCCCGAACAGGCGGTCAAAGGTGCGGCCGCCTATGTCAATGGTAGGCACCAGGCGGCGACTGGGTGCGGCGGGGTTCTGCTCGTCCAGGCTGGCCGATTTGGTGCGCCAGTAGTCCCTGATGGCTTTTTGCTGCTGGTAGCGGGAGTACTCCTCAAAGGTCATGGTGCTGGGATCGCGGTAATCATACCCGCCAATCTGCTCCGTGATCTGGAAACGCTTTAAACTGTCATCGGGCACCACCTCCAGCTCCACGTTTTTGGGCAGCGGCAGAATGAGCGGCGACAACGTGGTGCGGTTAGAGAAAGGATCGCCCCGCCGGTCATCAAAGATCAGCTTGGGGCGTCTGGAGGGAATGTACCCCTGGTTCTTGATTGTGTCCTGGGTCTCTTCTTCAGGCAACGCCATGGCAGCGGTGTGCACCCCAGCCATGGAAAAATTACTGGGCTCGGCTTGGGTAAGCCAAGCCATCAACGACACCAACCCTACTGTGGCTGCTAGAATGTGAGGCTTTCGTTTGTAAAACACAAATAATGGGGAAGTTACTTAAGATGACTTCAAAGCGAACTTAATCATTTCTTCCACGGTCAGGCCTGTGCCCTCCCGCTTGATGATCGTATCTAAGGTTTTCTCGGCTACATTCTTCGCAAAACCTAATGTCACCAAAGCAGATAACGCCTCCTCCCGGGAGGTATTGTGTGTGCCGAATGACACATTTACGGAGTCGGCGCCCAGGCCTTTCCGGAATTTATCGCGCAGCTCCAGTATAATCCGCTGGGCCGTTTTGGCCCCAATGCCCTTCACCTGCTGAATGGTGCGCACGTCTTCGCGCACAATGGCCTGCTGCACCTCCTGCACGGTCAAAGAAGAAAGAATCATGAGCCCGGTGTTGGGGCCCACGCCCGAAATGGAAATCAAATGCAGAAAAGCGCTTTTCTCAGCGGGGGTGGCAAACCCGTACAGCGTGTGCGCATCTTCCTTGATGTGCAGGTGCGTGTACAGGCGGCAGCGCTCTCCCTCGGGCAGTTGGCCGTACGTGTTCAGCGAAATCCGAAGCTCATAGCCCACGCCCCCCACGTCTATAATCACAAAAGTGGGGTCTTTCTGGGCCAGGCGGCCGTCTAAATATGCGATCATGTGACCAGCGGAATAAAGGGTGAAAACAGGTTAATAATATAAGTAAAAATTCTGTTTTAAGCCTTTTCCCAGGAAAATAGGCTTAAAACAGAATAGAAAGATGGTAAGGAAAAAATTGGACGCTGCGTGGGTCATGCAGCCCACTACGCAGCCTTACCGGCTAGAGTTTGGCCTTACAGGTCTGGGCATCTACCACGGCAATGGCCACCATGTTGATGATCTCCCGCACCGACGAGCCTAACTGCAAGATATGCACCGGTTTGCGCATGCCCATCAGGATAGGGCCAATGGCCTCGGCCCCGCCAATTTCCTGCAAAAGTTTGTACGCCATGTTACCGGCCGCCAGCCCCGGGAAAATAAGGGTGTTGGCCCCGTCTTTGGCCAGCTCGCTGAATGGATAGTGCTCGCGCAGCAACTCTGGGTTCAAGGCGGTGTTGGCCTGCATCTCGCCGTCAATGAGCAGGTCTGGGTAGCGCAGCTTGGCCAGGCGGGTGGCCTCGCGGGTCTTGGTAGGTACCTGCCCGGAGCTGGACCCGAAGTTGGAGTAAGACAGCACCGCCATGCGGGGCTCACGGTCAAAGAACCGCACGTAACGGGCCGTGAGGCCAATGATGTCTACCAACTCTTCGGCGGTAGGCTGCAGGTTTACAGTGGTGTCTGAGAAGAAGTAAGGCTCCTTCTTGTTCTGGATGATGTACATGCCCGCCACCTTGTTCACTCCTTCTTCCACGCCAATCACGTGCAGAGCCGGTTTAATGGTAGAGGAGTACTCGCGGGTAAGACCAGAGATGAGCGCATCGGCCTCGCCGGTCTCCACCATCATACAGCCGAAGTAGTTGCGGTTGCGCACCAGCTTGCGGCAGTCAAACAGGGTAAGGCCCTTGCGCTTGCGCTTCTCGTAGAGCAGGTGGGCAAACTTCTCGCACTTGGCATCCTCTTCCCGCGGGTCAATGATCACGCTGCCGGTCAGGTCCATGTTGTACTCGGCAATCATTTCCTGGATGCGGGCGCGCTCACCCAGCAGGATAGGGTAGGCCAGTTTCTGCTCCAGCACGGTCTGGGCCGCCTTCAGGATCTTGTAGTGGTCGGCCTCGGCAAACACCACGGTCTTGGGGTTTTTGCGGGCTTGGGTCAGGATGCGGTTCATCAGCTTCTGGTCAATGCCAATACGGGCCTGCAGCTCCTGATGGTAGCGCTCCCAATTGGTGATAGGCTGACGCGCCACGCCAGACTCCATGGCGGCTTTGGCCACGGCCGGGCTCACGGTGGTGATCAGGCGTGGGTCCAGCGGCTTGGGGATGAGGTACGTGCGCCCGAAAGCAATGGTGTTGTCGCCGTACGCTTTGTGCACGATGTCCGGAACGCCTTCCTTGGCCAGGTCGGCCAGGGCGTACACGGCGGCCAGCTTCATGGCTTCGTTGATCTCGGTGGCCCGCACGTCCAGGGCACCCCGGAAGATGTAAGGGAAGCCCAGCACGTTGTTCACCTGGTTAGGATGGTCTGAGCGGCCGGTGGCCATGATCAAATCGTCGCGGGTGGCCATGGCGGTCTCGTAGGCAATCTCGGGGTCTGGGTTGGCCAGCGCGAAGATGATGGGGTTAGGGGCCATCAATTTCACCAGTTCGGGGGCCAGCACGTTGCCGGCGCTCAGGCCCACAAACACGTCGGCGCCTTCCATGGCCTCGGCCAGGGTGGTAATCTTGCGGGTGGTCACAAACTGGGCGCGGTAAATGTCCAGGTCGTTGCGCTCTGGGTTAATGATGCCGTCTTTGTCAAACATGACAATGTTGTCAATGCTCACACCCAGTTCCAGGTACAGCTTGGCACAGGCGATGGCGGCGGCCCCGGCCCCGTTGATCACCATCTGGATCTTGCTGATGTCTTTGCCTACCAGTTCCAGACCATTGAGCAGGGCGGCGCTGGAGATAATGGCGGTGCCGTGCTGGTCATCGTGCATGAGTGGGATGTTCATCTGCTCGCGCAGGGCATTCTCAATTTTGAAGCTCTCAGGGGCTTTGATGTCTTCCAGGTTAATGCCGCCAAACGTGGGCTCCAAAGACTTCACAATCTTCACGAACTCCTCGGGGTCGGTGGAGTCGATTTCAATGTCAAACACGTCAATGCCCGCGAACTTCTTGAACAAAACGCCTTTCCCTTCCATCACGGGCTTGGAGGCCTCGGGGCCTATGTTGCCCAGGCCCAGCACGGCGGTTCCGTTGGAGATTACCCCCACCAGGTTGCCCTTGGCGGTGTACTTGTATACGTCTTCTTTGTTGGCGGCAATCTCTTTACAAGGCTCTGCCACGCCTGGGGAATACGCCAGCGCTAAGTCCATCTGGGTACTTACCATTTTGGTGGGCACCACCTCTATCTTGCCCGGTTGTCCCTGGCTGTGATAATTCAGCGCGTCTTCCTTGTTAATCTTAATCATGTTCTTCTATTCAGGTGTTGTATGCTACACTAGTTTGCCGCCCCGCAGGCACTTGCCGCCGGGCGGTTTGTAAGTACAAAGTTTGCCAAGTTTTTCCCCATTCGCCAACCTGCGCCCCAAAACGCTGCCCTGTTTTAGGGCTGTTGTGGCGAAAACACCGGAAAAACAAAAAGCATCCCGGGCCTAAGCCAAGGATGCTATGGTAAGTTTCATGCCCGCATTAGCCTACAATCAGCTTCATGCCGGGTTTCAGTTCGTCGCCTTTCAGCTTGTTGGCTTTCCTGAGCTGCTCCACGCTCACGTTGTTGTAGCGTCTGGAAATGTTCCAGAGCGTATCGCCGGGCTGTACCTGGTGAATGGTCTGCGGTTTCTCCACGGTGGCCTTCTTGGCGGTGCCTTTTTTAGCCGATGCCAGTGAAGCGGTAGCGGCGTTTTCCCTTGCCAGGTTCTCGGCGTTAGGGCCGGCTGCCTTGTGGGTGGCCGTAGCTTCCTCGGCAGAGGCCAGCAGGGTAGCCTCGGTAGCCGGGGCTTCTTTCTGCTTCAAGTCCTGTGGCTCCTTGGTCTCCGGCTTAAACACCACCAGCTTCTGGTTGGCCATGAGCGTATTGCCC
Source organism: Rufibacter psychrotolerans (assembly GCF_016924645.1). Taxonomy (GTDB): domain Bacteria; phylum Bacteroidota; class Bacteroidia; order Cytophagales; family Hymenobacteraceae; genus Nibribacter; species Nibribacter psychrotolerans. The sequence continues at coordinate 30,266 of NZ_JAFFJV010000006.1, forward strand.
GAGAGCCTGTTCCAGGCCTTGAGTTGCTCTACCGTCACGTTCTGCTCCTTGGCAATCTTGGAAAGATTGTCGTTGCGGCGTACGGTGTAGAAAGTTTTCACCGAGCTGTCGGGGGCCGCCACTTCGGCTTTCGCCATCATGGTGGCCGGGGACTGCGATACCGGCAGTTTTACCCTGGCCGGCGCCTTGTAGCGGGCCGAGTCCAGGATGGCCAGCCGGTTTTCCTCCAGCCTAGGACGGGCCATGGCCGGAATGCGCAGCGGGAAGTTGGCCACGTTCTCCGGAATGTGCTTGAGCTTGAGGGCCGGGTTCAGGTTGATGATCTCGTCTTCGGCCAGGTTCAGTTGCACGGCCAGCAGTTTCAGGTCTACCGGCTGGCTGATGAGCAGGGTGTCTGCCGCGATGGGGTACTGCGGGTTGGCCGGGTGGATGTTGTGGTCGGCGGCGTGGTTCATGGCGTACACCAGGGCCGTGAAGGACGGCACGTAGGCGCGCGTTTCTTTGGGCAAATACGGATAAATGCCCCAAAACGTCTTTTTGCCGCCCGAGCGCGTGATGGCTTTCCGTACGTTGCCCGGACCGCAGTTATAGGCCGCCAAGGCCATCTCCCAGCTCCCGAACATGCGGTACAGCTGCTTCAGGAACTTGCAGGCCGCCTCGGTAGACTTCTCGGGGTCCATGCGCTCATCCAGGTAATGGTTCTGCACCAGGCGGAAATCGCGGCCGGTGAAGTCCATGAACTGCCACAACCCAACGGCCTTGGCCGAGGAAACCGCCTTGGGCAGCAACGCCGACTCTACCACCGCCAGGTACTTCAGTTCATCGGGCATGTTGTGCTTGGCCAGGTACTTCTCAAACATGGGGAAGTACAGCGGCTGCCGCTCCAGCACGCGCCGGGTGTACTTACGGTTCCGGATGGTGAAGTAGTCAATCAACCCTCTTACCTGCTTGTTGAACTCCAACGGTATCTCCTGTTCCAGACAGCTGAGGCGGTCTTGAATGAGCTCATCGGTTTCTACCGGAATAAACTCAACGGTGTCTGCGAGTACCTTGGTAGCGTCTGTTACTTGCATCACTGGCTGGGCCAGTGGGGTGGTTTGCTGGGCCTGCGCCGCAGAGCCCAGGCCCAATGTAAGTACAAGGCCGGTAAGAAGGGTAGTTTTGCGCATTAGGCGTTTACTTGTGGTTGATGGTTCATCAGTTGTTTGGAGAAGGCCAGTAGCTGTTCTTCGCCAAAAGCTTTGGTCATCAGCTGCACCCCAATGGGGAGCCCTGCGGCGTCTTGCCCAATGGGTAACGAGATAGCCGGAATGCCCGCCAGGTTTGCCTGCACCGTGTAAATATCCTCCAGGTACATGGCCAGCGGGTCTTTGGTATTTTCCCCAATCTTAAAAGCGGTGGTGGGGGTGGTAGGCAGGATCAGAAAATCAAATTGGCTCAGGAGCTCATCGGTTTTCTCCTTGATCAGGCGGCGTACCTGCTGTGCCTTGGTGTAATAAGCGTCATAGTAGTCGGCGCTCAGCACGAAGGTGCCCAGCAGGATGCGGCGCTGCACTTCCTTGCCAAAGCCCTCGGCCCGGGTCTTCTTGTACATAGAGGCCAGGTCGGTGGCGTTCTCGCTCCGGAAACCGTACCGCACGCCGTCATAGCGGCCCAGGTTAGAGCTGGCCTCGGCGGTGGTAAGAATGTAGTAGGTAGGCACAATGTAGTCCAGGAACGGGAACTCTACGGCCTCAACGGTGTGGCCCTGGGCCTGCAGCCCATCCAGCACGCCCTGCACGGCGGCCTTCACCTCCTGGTTCAGGCCCGGGCTCTCAAAAGAGTCGCGGATGAACCCAATGCGGACGGGACGGTCAAACGCCAGGTTCTGGCTGTAGGCAGGAACTGGGCGCTGGCTCACGGTGCTGTCAAACTCATCGGCCCCGGCCATTACTTCCAGCAGCAGAGCGGCGTCTTCCACGCTTTGCGTGATCACGCCAATCTGGTCAAAGGAAGAGGCATAGGCGATGAGGCCGTAGCGCGAAATGCGCGAATAGGTGGGTTTTACGCCGATCACTCCGCAATAGGCCGCGGGCTGGCGCACGGAACCACCAGTGTCTGAGCCAATGGAGGCCAGGCAAAGATCGGCCTGTACGGCCACGGCAGAACCGCCCGACGAGCCACCCGGCACGCGGGTGTTGTCTATTTCATTGAGGGCCGGACCAAAAGCGGAATTCTCGTTGGAGCCACCCATGGCAAACTCGTCGCAGTTCTGGCGGCCAATGATAATGGCGTCCTGGGCCAGCAGGCGCTGCACGGCGGTGGCGGTGTACAGGGATTTGAAACCGTTCAGGATTTGGCTGGATGCCTGCAGCGCGTGGCCCTCATAGGCCAGCACGTCTTTGATGCCAATCACCATTCCGGCCAGTTTGCCGGCGGTACCGGCTTGTAGTTTGGCATCCACTTCTTCGGCTTGCCGAAGGGCTTCCTCTTCAAACACTTCCAGAAACGCGTTGAGGTGGCGTTTGGCGGCAATGTTCTGCAGGTAGTGCTCCACCAGTTGGCGGCAAGAGAGTGCGCCTCGGCCTATCTCCTCGCGGATAGCGTCAAGGGATGTATAGCGCATGTATTAAACGTTGGGGTTGTTAGGAGTAGTTGGGTTGGGGTTGGCGTTGGGCGCGTTGTTGTAAGGCGCGTTGCCGTTGTTGTAATTGTTATTGTTATAACCGTTCCCGGGTTGGTTGTAGCCAGGGCCGTTGTTATAATTGTTTCTGTTCTGGTTATTGGAATACCGGTCATCATTGGAGGCATTCTCAATGTCGTTCTTGATCTCTTTGGTGGCGTCTTTGAACTCGCGAATGCCTCTGCCCAGGCCGCGGGCCAGGTCTGGAATACGCTTGGCGCCGAACAACAGCAGCACGATCACCAAAAGGGCGATGATTTCGCCGGTTCCTAAGTTGCCGATAAATAATAAGCTGGATAACAACATAGTTCTACTAATAAGGTGTTAAGAGTGTAAAATTAGGGTATAATTTCCAATTACTTGGCACATTGGAGCAAGTTTAAAACGGGCCAGCCCGCCTGGTATTTTAAAACCCGGGTGTGCCAGACGGTTCTGTTTTGGGTCCTTTCTGGTAAAATGGCTTTAAAAGAGCAATAACCTACGTTTTTGCAGCAGCCTGCGGTTTTTTGCGTAGGTTTACTTCTGCGTTTAATTTTTTTCTTCGTGCTCCGGAAGTTTCTGTCTTTTCTCACGTCGTTGTCCACGCTTTGGCTCCTGCTGGGAGTGGCCTGCCAGTACGTGCCGCCCCATGCGTTCTGGCCCGCCGGCTTTGTGGCCATGTCTTTGCCGGGGGCGCTGCTGATGAACGCAATCCTGCTGCTGCTCTGGCTGTGGCAACGCCCGGTGTGGGCCCTGGGGCCGCTGTTGCTGATCATTGTTTTCTGGAACCAGCACACCCGCTACTTCACGCTCAACACCCCAGACGCAGACCCCGAGCCCGAGGAGCAGCGCATCAGGGTCCTGAGCTACAACGTGCGCGTGTTCAACGTGTACAAGCACCTGCACGCCGATGACCCAAACCTACCCGAAGCCGAAATGCAATGGGTAGCCGAGCACCCCGCCGACATTCTTTGCCTGCAGGAGTTCTACAACGAGAAAGGCGACAAAACCTGGGACAGCCGCCAGCGGGTGGGCAAGGAGCAGAAGCGCCAGATTTACGTGGGCAAGGCGCTCACCAACAGCATTGGCGCCGAGTTCGGGCTGGCTATTTTTTCCCGTTTTCCTATTGTGCACAAGGGCCGCGTGGCCTTTGACTCGCCCACCAAAAACCAGGTCATCTTTGTGGATGTAAAGCTGCCCTCCAAAGACACGCTGCGGGTCTACAACATGCACCTGGAGTCAATGGCCATTGAGCAGAAAGACATGGAGGAAGCGGTGCAGAGCGAGGCTGGGTTGAAAACCAAGGGCCGCACCATTGCCCGCCGCCTGAAGGGCGGCTTCATTGCCCGCAGCCACCAGGTAAAGCGGCTCCTGGCGCACATCAGGGAAAGCGCCTATCCGGTGCTGCTCTGCGGTGACCTCAACGACCTGCCCAGTTCCTACACCTACCAGCAACTCCGGGGCGAGCTGCTCAACGCCTTTGAGGAAGGGGGCCGGGGCTTCGGGGTCACCTACAACGGCAAACTCCCCATCCGCATTGACAACCAGTTTTACAGCGAGCGCCTGCAACTGCTCCGGTTTGACGTGCTCCCCCAAATCCAGTTCACCGACCATTTCCCCCTGGAAGCCACCTACGTGCTGCCCTCTTCTTCAACCCCAGACGAGTAAAAGCCACCTCTTGCGGTTTTTGGGCCTTTTTCTTGAAAACAGCCTTAAAACTGGTTCGTGGTCTTCATCACACGCAAGTCACAGACTTGCCCAATGATAGGTCCAAGTCACAGACTTGAACCATAAGGAATGTGAACCCACCCCTGCCCCTCCCAGGAGGGGAGTACGCCTTGCTGACAAGCATTGCAATTCTCCCAGCACCGTCACTGCTTCTAGCTCTTTCCCCAATTTCAGTCTTTCGCTTGAGCGCCTAGCGCTCGACCCGGTGCCGCGCATGCGGCAGGCCTGAGGGCCAGGCGAGAGAGCACAGCGCGAAGGCGGAAGACGGGGCCCCGCGGCCGTGAGCGCACGGAGGCCAGCTATGCAATGAGCCGCCCACAAATCCATAGACAAACGGCCCCACGCCAGCGAAAGCACAGAAATTCATAAGTCCATAGACAAGCGGCAGAAACGCCAGCAAAAGCAAACCAGCATCCACAAAGCAAATCAGCACCAATGCCAGCATCCGCAAAGCAAACCCCAAAAATGTACCTCGGGATTTAAAGCAGTTTTCCAGAAAACAGCCGCCAAACGCAACAACTTCCGGAGCAAGAAAGAAAAACTACTTCGCCGGGCGAACTTATTGCCAGTACAAGAAGTACCAGTAAGTTTTATAATTTTGCCGCATGAACCACCCATTGTCTTTATATAATACCCTCACCCGCACCAAAGAACAGTTCGTGCCCCTGCACAGCCCCTTTGTAGGCTTATACGTCTGCGGACCTACCGTGTACGGCGATGCCCACCTGGGCCACGCCCGGCCGTACATCACCTTTGACGTGATGCGCCGCTACCTGCAGTACCTGGGCTATAACGTGCGGTATGTACGCAACATCACCGATGTGGGCCACCTGCAGAATGATGCCGACTCAGGCGAAGATAAAATCCAGAAACTAGCCAAAGCCGCGCAGTTAGAGCCTATGGAAGTGGTGGAGAAGTATACCAATAGCTTCCACCAGGACATGGCCCGCCTCAATGTGCTGCCGCCTGATATTGAGCCCCGCGCCTCGGGCCACATCATTGAGCAGATAGAGATGATCAAGGAGATTCTGGAAAACGGCCTGGCGTATGAGTCCAACGGGTCTATCTATTTTGATGTGCCGGCCTACAACCAGCAGCACAACTACGGCAAGCTGTCGGGCCGCGTGATTGAGGATTTGCTGTCCAACACCCGCGACAACCTGGAAGGACAGGAAGAGAAACGCTCGCCCCTGGATTTCGCGCTGTGGAAGAAGGCCTCGCCCACGCACATCATGCGCTGGCCCTCGCCGTGGTCAGAAGGATTCCCGGGCTGGCATCTGGAGTGCTCGGCCATGAGCCGCAAGTACCTGGGCAAGCAGTTTGACATCCACGGAGGCGGACTGGACCTGATGTTCCCGCACCACGAGTGCGAGATTGCGCAGAGCCAGGCCAGCCACAACCACACCGATGCGGCGCGTTTCTGGGTGCACAACAACCTCATCACCATCAACGGCAAGAAGATGGGCAAGTCGCTGGGCAATTTTATCACGCTGGGCGAGTTCTTTACAGGTACCCACGAGGCGCTGCAGCAGGCGTATTCGCCCATGACGGTGCGCTTCTTCATTCTGCAGGCCCACTACCGCAGCACCCTGGACTTCAGCAATGAAGGCTTGCAGGCCGCGCGTAAAGGCTACCTCAAGGTGATGAACGGCCTGCGCATCCTGGACCAGTTGAACTACCCCGCCGGAACGGATGCGGTAGACGCGAAAGCCGAGGAGGAGATCAAGAAGCTGACCGCCGAGCTGTTTGTGCCCTTGAACGATGACCTGAACACCGCCAAATCCATTGCCGCGCTGTTCAACCTGCTCAAGAAAATCAACAGCATGCACACCGGCGGCTTCAAGCTGGAGACCATCTCTGAGGAGACCTTTGAGCAGATGCGCACCCAGTACCGCGCCCTGGTGTTAGACGTGCTGGGCCTCAAAGTAGAGCAAACCGCCGATGCCCAGGAGCTGCTGAACGTGGTGCTGGGCTTTTACAAAGAGGCCAAAGAAACCAAAGATTACGCCAGGGTAGACGTGATCAGGGCCCAGCTCAAAGGGCAGGGCATTGTGATCAAAGACATGAAAACCGGCATTGACTGGGCTTATGAAGAATAACATGAAAGTTCTGGCCTTGGGCCTGCTACTGGCCGCCGGCTTTCCGGCCTGCGACAAGAAAAAGAACCCCGAAACGGCCACCGCCACAGAGCAACCTGCCGCCCCAGCCGCCAACGTAACCGTGCCGGCCTTCAACGCCGACTCGGCGTACCAGTTTGTGGCCAAACAGGTGGCTTTCGGCCCCAGAGTGCCCAACACGCCGGCGCACCGGGCCTGCGGCGACTACCTCATCAGTACCCTGAAGGGGTACGGAGCCAACGTGCTGGTGCAGCCTTTCACGGCCAAGGCCTATAACGGAACCACCCTTGAACTGCGCAACATCATGGCGCAGTACAACCCGGCCGCCAACAAGCGGATCTTGCTGGCCGCCCACTGGGACACCCGCCACCTGGCCGACAAAGACCCCGCTAACCCCACCAAACCCATTGACGGGGCCAATGACGGGGCCAGCGGTGTGGCCGTGCTGCTGGAGATTGCGCGGCAACTGCAGGCGAATCCGCTGGCGCAGAACCTGGGCGTAGACCTGATGCTGTTTGACGGCGAAGACTACGGCCAGCCCGACAACGCCGGGGAGTACATCCCCGACACGTGGTGCCTGGGCTCGCAGTACTGGGGCAAGAACCTCATGCCCAAAGGCTACACCGCGCATTACGGCATTCTGCTGGACATGGTGGGGGCCAAGGGGGCCCGGTTTGCGCAGGAAGAGACCAGCCGTACCTATGCCGGCGATGTGGTGGAGAAAGTATGGCGCACGGCCAACCAGATTGGATATTCAGACTACTTCCCGTTTCAGGAGAGCCCGGGCATTACTGATGACCATACCTACGTGATCCAGCACGCCAACATCCGCATGATTGACATTGTGGCGTATGACCCCACCAGCCCCGATGGGTTCTTCGGACCGTACCACCACCGGCACACCGATAACATGGACATCATTGACCGCAACACCCTCAAAGCCGTTGGCCAGACGGTGCTGCACGTGGTCATGCACGAGCAATAGGGCGCAGCATCCCTGTTTCAGGGCCGTTTTCCGGGAAAGAGCCGGGAAACGGCCCTTTTCTTTTTATCTCTTGGAAGTAGCTTAGGCAGGAGATTGAGTGTACGCCAGGGAAACACCCGCCGGGGAGACCTGCAGCGTGGCCTGGCGGCCTACCACCAGCGCCAGGTTCAGGGGCACATGGCCCACCGGGAAATCAAAGCAGATGGGGTACCCGTAACCGCCGCAGTGCTCCAGAATGATCTGGTGTACATCTTTCCCGAAGGGCACGGCCGTGTCGTTCATGTCAGAGAACTGGCCCACTACCAGGCCGGCCAGTTTTTCCAGCCTTCCCAGGCGACGCTGGTGCACCAAGACCCGGTCAATGTTGTAGTAGTACTCGCCCACGTCTTCCAGGAACAGGATCTTGCCGGTATAGTCTGGGTCTGAGGCGGTGCCGGTGATGGTGTCCAGCAGAATGAGGTTGCCCCCTACCAACGGGCCCGTGGCCTGGCCGGGCACGTTCAGCGCATGGGGCGGCAGGGAGTAGGACTGGTCCTCGCCAAAGAGGATTTTGCGCAGCGACTCGTCTGCCTCGGCAGAGCCGGGTTGGTTCATGAGCAGCGGCATGGTGCCATGGATGCTTTCCACGCCCTGCCGGTGCAGATGGCAGAGCAGGGCCGTCACATCACTGAAGCCCACCACCCACTTAGGGTTCTTCAGGAAACCGCTGAAATTAATCTGGTCCAGGATGCGGGTGGTGCCGTAGCCTCCCCTAGCCGAGAAAATGGCCTTGATCTGGGGGTTGTCCAGCATCTGCTGGAAATCGGTGGTCCTCAGCGGGTCGGGGCCGCCCAGGTAGCCGTCCTGCGCGCCCACGCTCTGGCCCAGCACCACGCGTAAACCCCAGGCTTCCAGCAGGGCAACGCCGGCTTCAATCTCCTCCAGGCTTACTTTACGGGCCAGGCAAACAATGCCTACGGTATCTCCTTTTTGCAGGGCGGGTATGGTCATGGGTGTGGTGGTGTGAACAGGGCGCAAAGGTAGGCAATCCTTTCTAAGGGCCCTTCGCGCGCGCCAGGTCTGGTGCAGGAATAATTTTCCTGAGGCAAACGGCTGGGCTCCCCCAAACAGGTGAAACAGAACAGATTGAGCCGAGGCCCGGATTTGATAAATAATTTTATTATCCTATATTGATGGGTAAAGATTATACATAAAACTAGGTATTGTACCTCTCCTTGGAAAAGGGTTAGCTTTGTAGTTCCCCTAAATTATTTAAAAACAAGAAACAACCCCTTACTTATACTCTATGGCAAACAACTACTACCACAAGAAACAAAAGGAAAATACCTGGCACAAAGCCCTGGTGCTGGGCTTACTCTTTCTGGGGTTAGCCTTAACCAGCATGGCGCAGGGCAAACGCCACAATGCCCCTGAGGCCAAGGCCAGAAAAGCCGGGGTTACTGCCAGGAACCTTCGGCAGGTGCTGGCTAACCGAGGCCCGCAAATCCTGCGCGACGGCGAGACCGCAAGAAGGCCCCGCAATGCCCAGCACTCCTACTGGGATGTCCCTTCCAACAGCTGGCAATTGGCCTACAACCACACCTACACTTACAACGGGGCCGGAATCTTGGTGGAAGATGCCGTTACTGAGGCCAGTAACAGCAACTTCTCCCGGATAGTGAGCGAGTATGATGACCACAACAATGAGACCCGGTGGGCGCAATACTACTGGGAAGACGGCCGGTGGCTCCTCTTTTCTGAATACAACACGACCTACACCTACGTGAACAACCGAATCACTGAGACCGTGTACGAAGAGGTATGGAACGGGGAGCGCAGAACTACCAAAGAAGTGTACACCTACAACTCGGCTGGTAACCCTATTGAGATTGTGGAGTCAGAGAAAGAAGGGAACGTTTGGGTAAATACAGACAAAACCATGATTGAGTATGCCAACGGAAGCACCCGCCCCACTGCGGTCACTGAGCAGGAGTGGAGCGGAAACGCCTGGGTGAACACAGATCGGGAAATCAACCTGGTATGGCATGATGCACCCAATACAGACCAGGGAAATTGGCTGAACTGGTACCTGGCAGGCGCCACTGAACAGGAATGGCAGAACGGCGCTTGGGTAAGTGAAAGCAGATTCAGCACTACGTTTCAGGAAAATGGCGGGTACACCGAGATTGGCGAGGAGTGGGAGAACAACGCCTGGGTAAATGATTACCGCTACCGTGTAGTAAATGACCAGCATGGTAACACTACTCTTACAGAAGAGGAAAGCTGGAGAAACAACCGGTGGGAAATTGATTTGGGGCACAAGTCTACCCATACTTATGCCAGCAACGGTGATTTAACCCAGACCATCAGCCAGAGCTTTGATAATGATGAAGACAGCCCTACCAAAGGGACGTATCAGAACTTTGAGCGCTGGGTGTACAGCAACTACCAGAATGTGCTTTCCTCCAAAGAGGAGTTGAACCAACTGGCAGGCCTGGTGTACCCTAACCCGGTTTCTGGTAAATTCACCGTGAAACTGGAGAAAGCCGCAGGAGCCTCAGTAGAAGTAGTAAGCCTTGCCGGGCAGACCGTGTTCAACACCACGCTTACCAAAGCGCTGGAGGGCGAAGCCGTAGATATCTCTTCCCTACCCGCCGGTACGTACATCTTAAAACTGCACTCCAAAGCAGGGGTACGCACCCAAAAAATAGTGAAGCTGTAAGAAAACCGCGCTTCATTCTAAAAACGTAGCCCCGGCCTTGTCTAAGAGCCGGGGCTACGTTTTTAGGGCCTTTCCTGAAAAACAGGCTCAAAACGCCCCCAAACCCCTCCGCCTCTTTATCTTTGTTACCTAGATTCTCAATTCTAATTCCCAATTGTAAAGTGGCCCGCATCAAAATAGACCTCCCCGACCAATTCTCTTTCCAGACCGAACTGCCCATCCGGATCACCGACCTGAACTACGGCAACCACTTGGGCAACGACGCTCTGCTGAGTCTCTTGCACGAAGCCCGGGTCAGGTTCCTCAACCAGCACGGCTATTCAGAAATGGACTTTGCCGGGGCCGGGCTGATTATGAGTGACGTGGGCATTGTCTACAAAGGCGAAGGCTTCTACGGCGATGTGCTCACCGTGCAGGTGCAACCCACCGAGTTCAGCAAGTACGGCTTTGACCTGGTTTACCGCCTTTCTACCCAAAACGGCAAGGAAATAGCCCACGCCAAAACCGGCATGCTCTGCTTTGATTACCGCGCCCGGAAATTGCAGACCATTCCGCCGGAAGCACTGGAGCGGCTGGAAACTAAAGCGTAAGATTATTTGTACCTTTGTAGTATGAGTACCACATTGATCCCAGATATAGCCATTCTGAACCGGCAGGACATCCGGAAACTGTCTTTGGACCAACTAAAGGCCTGGATGACGGAAAACGGGGAGAAGCCGTTCCGCGCCAAACAGGTCTACGAGTGGATCTGGAAACTGACGGCTACCTCATTTTCAGAGATGAACAACATCAGTCTGCCGCTGCGCGAGAAACTGGAGCGTTCCTTCACCATCAACAGCGTGGAAGTGAACACCAGCCAACGCAGCGATGACTACACCATAAAATCAACGTTTCGGCTGTATGACGGCAACATCGTAGAAGGCGTGCTCATCCCGCACCCAAAGCGCATGACCGCCTGCGTTTCCAGCCAGGTGGGTTGCTCGTTGACGTGCTCTTTCTGCGCCACCGGCAAGATGGACCGCATCCGCAACCTCAACGCCGATGAGATCTATGACCAGGTAGTGCGCATCAAGGAACAGGCCGAGCAGCATTATGGCAGGGCGCTGACCAACATCGTGTACATGGGCATGGGCGAGCCGTTGCTGAACTACGCCAACGTGATGAAGTCTATTGAGCGCATCACCGCGCCCGATGGCCTGAACATGGCCGCCCGCCGCATTACGGTAAGTACTGCCGGTATCGCCAAGATGATCAAGAAAATGGCCGATGACGGCATCAAAGCCAACCTGGCCCTGAGCTTGCACGCTGCCAATGACACCAAACGCAACGAGATCATGCCCATCAACGAGACCAACTCGTTGGCGGCATTGAAAGAGGCGCTGGTGTACTACCACCAGAAAACCGGCCGCAAGGTGACCTATGAGTACATCTTGCTCAGCCACTTCAATGACAACCCCGAGGATGCGCAGGAACTGCTACAGTTCTCCAAGATTATCCCCTGCAAGGTAAACATCATTGAGTACAATCCCATTGAAGGCGGGTTGTTCCAGAAGTCAGAGGATGACCGCCTGGAGCCCTTCATGCGCTACCTGGCAGACCGAGGCGTGCAGGTGAACGTGCGCCGCAGCCGGGGCAAAGACATTGACGCCGCCTGCGGGCAGTTGGCCATCAAAGACAAAAAAGAGAGCAATTAGTTTCAAAGACAGAAACAGACCGCAAAAGCCACCCCATGGGGTGGCTTTTCTGTTTTAGGCGGGTTTTCAGGAAATGAGAGCGAAACCAGGAGGCTACACGTTGCGGCTCCGCAGGGCGTCTCTGATCTCGGTGAGCAGCACTTCTTCCTTGGTAGGAGCCGGCGGTACCTCAGGAGCCTCGGCCTTTTTGCGCTTCAGCTTATTAATGAGCTTCACCACCGCAAAGATGGCCAGGGCCACAATCAGGAAGTCAAAGACGTTCTGCAAGAATGCTCCGTAGTTGAGGGTAACATCGGCCACCTTGCCGTCTGCCCCCAGCACGTTCTCACGCAAGACCAACTTGAGGTCTTTGAAATGATTGCCGCCCACCACAAGGCCCAGGGGAGGCATGATAATGTCATTCACCAGAGAGGTGACAATATTCCCGAAGGCGGCGCCAATCACCACCCCAACCGCTAAATCTACCACATTGCCACGCATGGCAAACTCCTTGAACTCTTTCAAAACAGCCATAAGTATACCATATAGTTGGACAACTCCTTCCCAGGTACTTCCTGGACCGAGTTTCCTTCTATACGATAATCTATATATAGTAGTTTACTGAATCTTGGCTGCAACGCGCTGGTTACAAGGGCTGTTGCCCGAGGGGCTCCCACTAGCAAGGCGAGAGGTTTGGAACTGGTTTGAAGCGAAGAACGGCCAGTTCCTGCCGCAATGGAAAGTGGCAGTAACTGGCCGTTCTTGAGGCGTTTTGCGCTTTTCAGGCCTAAAACGAGGAGGGAGGCTCGCGTACAGAGAACCGGCTAGTCTCGGCGTTTTCTGGTTTCCTTCAGGAAGCGCTCAATTCCTTTTCTGATCTGCCTGGCCATGTCTTCCTGAAAGGCGGGGTTGATGAGTTTCTGCTCGTCTTCGGGGTTGGAGGCGAAGGCGGTTTCTACCAGCGCGTTGGGGTACTCGGTGGGGGCGTTCAGGGCAAAGTTGAAGCCGCCAATGTTGCCAAACTCCTTCAGGTCCAGCTTCAGGACTTCCTCGTACAGGGCCTGGGAGAGTGGCCTGAACGCCACGTGGCGGTAATAGGTACTGGTGCCCTGTACTTCGGCCCGGCCCGAGGAGTTCACGTGGATGCTCACCAGCAGGTCTGGTTGCGCCTCCTTCAACCGCCGGATGCGCTCTGAGTTGTCCAGCGTCACATCGGCCTCGCGGGTCATGACCACGTTCACGTTTTTCTGCTGCAGTTCCTTTTGCAGCAACTTGGCAATTTGCAGGGTGATTTCCTTTTCCGGAATGCCGGTCTTGCCCTTGGTGCCCACGTTGGTGCCGCCGTGGCCGGCGTCTACGGCGATGGTGAGGTGCTTCAGTTTCAGTTTCTCGGGTTGGCGCTTTACTTTCACTACCAACGTGTTGCCCTGGTAACCTACGCTGTAGCCCCACGGCTGCGGATGCTTGAGGTCAATGATCACGCGGTACACGTCTGAGGCAACCTGCTGGTACTGCACGTTCCTGACTTCGCGCAGCGAGCGGTGAATGGTCATCCAGTTGGTGTTGGACACGGCCCCGTACACGTCCACCACAATGCGGGCGGGGTCTACGTCCATGTAAGAGGTAAAGGGCAGGCGCTGGCCCACCGCTACCCGCACAAAGTCATACTTGCCGTTGGCATCTTCGCCACTCACGGTCCAGGAGCTGGTGAGGCTTTCGCCGGTAAAGGTGTTGGGGCCTTCCAGTTTTACCTGTTGCACCGGAATGTAGGCGTTTAGGGTATTGGACAGCCTGATACGGTAGTCGCGGCCCACTTTGCCGGTGATCTGCACGCGCACCAGAGAATCAAGGTAGCCTATTTTGGCGCCGCCCAGCCGGTCGGTACCCAGGCCATAGTTCATGTACGGCATGTTGCCCTGGGTAAGGCCGTAGAGGGGCTGGGCCGGGTTAAGGATGGTAAGTTGAGTGGTGCTGGCGTGGGTAGCGGGAGCCAGCGCCGTGGTGGTGTCGTCTACCAAGACCTGCAGGGATTGGTGCGGCAACTTGTCGCCGGGTTGCACAATGTAGGAGCCCACGTACAGGCCGGCCTCGCCTTTGTTCTGCCCGGCAGGCAGTTCCTGCAGCGGGTGCTGGTTCCAGAGGCTTACTTTCAGCCCGGGGCTGGTCTTTACCCGCACATTCAGGCGGTCGCCGGGCAGGAGCCAGAGGTCGGCGTTAGGTTCGGTGCGCACGTAGTCCACTTTGATGGAGTCGGTGGCCGGGGCGGCAACGGCTTTGGTGGAGACAGGTTTCCGGACCGGGGTATTTTGTGCGGTGGCTGCCTGGCCTAAAAGCCCAAGCACCAACAGGGGGAACAAGTGTTTCATAAGGGGAGTTTGTCGGTCTGCCAATATACTGCTTCTGCTATGTATGCGCCAAATGCACGCGCCGATATCCTGTTTTAGGGCTGTTTTTGGAGAAACAGACCTAAAAAGAAGCGTTCCACGCCAGAGTGGCAGCGGGACGCTCTTTTTAGGGATTGCGGTAAGGTGAGTTACTGAGCCGCTTTCTTTTCCTTAAACATGATGGCATCCACGTTCTTGCTCCGGATGAGTTGGTTCAGGGCTGGCAGATCGGTGGTGAATACCTGGTTCAGTTTCTGAAGTTGCTCGTCTATCTGGGCGGTTACTTCTTTCTGGAACGCGTACATCTGGTCCGTAGGCCGGAAATCCCCCACTGATGCCTGCGAGGCCAGATTCGCCAGTTTGTTGTTCAACCTGATGGGGAAGTTCAGAGGATCCTGGCCGCTGCGGTTTTTGGTCTGGTACAGGGTTTCCTCCACCTCGGTCATCTTTTTGTTCATCGCCTTGGCGGCTTCCAGCACGTCTTTCATGTCTTCGCGGTCTTGAAAACGGGCGGTCACGCTGTTGATCTGCGTACGGGCCTCCCTGATTTTACCGATGGCGTCGTGCGTCTGGGTGAGTTTGTCACGCACCGAGATCAGGAAATCATGTTGCGCCTGCAGATCGGCGAGCGGAGTCTGGCTGCGGGGATCGGGCAAGATCTCGAACTCGGTTTCCTGCGGCTGGCCGTTCAGCGTAAGGCGGGCTTTGTAGGTACCCGGCACGGCTTTAGGTCCCTGCGTACCGCCGCCCCACAGAATCATGCCTTCAAACCGAGAGGCTTCTGGGTACAGCATGTTCCAGACAAACCGGTTCATGCCTTCTTTTACCTCCAGTTTGTTCGTGGGGTCTTTGGCTTTGTTCTCGTACTTCCTGATCAATTTGCCGTCTTTCTGCAAAATCTCCAGAGAAACGGTAGTGGCGGTATCCGGGGCCTGCGGCAGGTAGAAGTGTACCATTACGCCGCCAGGATGGTTCTGGCCCTCAAACTTGGTATTAGCCGAATTACCGCCTGCCAGTTTGTAAGAGGGCATGGGCTTGTACAGGTGGAACTTGCTGCTGGCCACTTGAGGCGTGAGTTGGTGCAAGGGCGTAAGGTCATCTATGATCCAGAAGCCCCGGCCCTGGGTGGCGGCAATGAGATTGTCGTTTTTGATAGTGAGATCGGTGATGGACACCAGCGGCAGGTTCATCTGGAAGGGCTGCCACGAAGCCCCATCGTTGAACGAGACATACATGCCATACTCTGTACCGGCGTACAGCAAGCCTGGGCGTTTAGGGTCTACGCGCACCACACGGGTAAAATGGTGGGCCGGGATACCGGTGGTGATTTTAGTCCAGGTTTTGCCGTAATCTGCGGTTTTGAACAGCAGGGGCTGAAAATCGCCGGTCTTGTACAAGGTAGCCGCCATGTACATCACGCCTTTCTGCGTAGGGTGCGGGTCTACGCTGTTGATCATGCTCCACTCGGGCAACACCTTGGGCGTTACGTTGGTCCAGGTCTTGCCTCCGTCGCGGGTTACGTGTACCAGGCCATCGTCTGAACCGGTCCAGATCACGCCTTCCTCGGCGGGAGATTCCATGGCCGCGAAGATGGTGCCGTAATACTCCACGCTGGTGTTGTCTTTGGTGATGGGTCCGCCCGAAGGGCCTAATTTAGACTTGTCATTACGCGTCAGATCCGGGCTGATGACTTCCCAACTCTGACCTTCATTGGTGGTGACGTGTACGTGGTTGGAGGTGGTGTACAGACGGTTGGCGTTGTGCGGCGAGAAGAAGATAGGGAAGTTCCACTGGAAGCGGTACTTCATGCCCTCTGCGCCGTGCCCCATGGGGTTGTCTGGCCACACATTGATGGTGCGCTCAAAACCGGTTTTATGGTCTATGCGGCCCAGGAAACCGCCGTAGTTGCCGCCGTATACCACATCCGGGTCTTTAGGATTTACGGCCAGGTGCGCGCTTTCAGAACCCGCGGTTTCTTCCCAGTCATGCATACCAATGCTGCGGCCGGTGGTGCGGTGCGCGATTCGGATGGCGCTGTTGTCTTGCTGCGCTCCGTAGATGCGGTACGGGAACGCGTTATCCGTGACTACGCGGTAGAACTGGCCGGTGGGCTGGTTGTCCATGGTGCTCCAGTTCTCACCGCCGTCAAAGCTCACCTGGGCCCCGCCGTCATCGGCAATGATCATGCGCTTGGAATCTTCCGGGGAAATCCAGAGGTCGTGGTGGTCAGAGTGCTGGGTCCGGATGGATTTGAAGGTGCGGCCGCCGTCGGTGGAGTAGTGGTGGCCTACGTTGAGCACGTACACGCCTTCTTCATTCTGCGGATCGGCGTAGACGCGGGTGTAGTACCAGGCCCGTTGGCGCAGGCTGCGGTCATCGTTCACCTTGGTCCAGTTCTGACCTCCGTCCTCTGAGCGGAATAAGCCTCCGTTCTCGGCTTCCACTAAGGCCCACACGCGCTGGTTATTCACCGGCGACACCGTGATGCCAATAATGCCCAGCGTGCCTTTGGGCAGACCGTTGTTGCGGGAAATCTCTTTCCAGGTGTCGCCGCCGTCGGTGCTTTTCCAGATGCCGGAGCCAGGACCGCCGCTGGAAAGGCTGTAGGGCGTGCGCTGTACCCGCCAGGAGGTGGCGTACAGGTGCCTCGGGTTTACCGGATCCAGGATGAGGTCCACCATGCCCACCTCGTTGTTCACAAACAGCACGCGTTCCCAGGTTTTGCCCCCGTCTTTGGAGCGGTACACGCCGCGCATGTCATTCGGTGCGTAGAGGTTTCCCAGGGCTGCCGCATACACCAGATCAGGGTTCTTGGGGTGAATGCGTACGCGCGTAATATGCTTGGAATCCTTCAAGCCGATGTGCTGCCAGGTTTGCCCCGCATCCACCGACTTCCACATCCCAAAACCCGAAGACACGTTGCCCCGCACGGTTTTCTCTCCTTCGCCCACGTAGATCACGTTAGGGTCTGCCTCGCTCACCGCTACCGCCCCAATGGAGCCCCCGAAGAACTTGTCTGAGATGTTCTCCCAACTGGAACCGCCGTCTTTGGTGCGCCATACGCCCCCGCCGGTACTTCCGAAATAGTACAGGTTAGGCTTGCCCGGCACCCCGGTCACGGTGGCTGAGCGCCCCCCGCGGTAGGGCCCGATGGAACGCCAGGTAAGCCCGTTGTACAACTTGGCCGGGTAAGGGTCCTGAACGGCCTTTTTATTTCTGGAAGCCTTGGGAGTTGATTTTTTCTGGGCCTCTCCGGAAAGCGGCGCCAAAAGCGTCATTCCGCCTAAAAGCAGGGGAAGCCACCGCCGGACGAACCGTTGTGGTAAAGGTGTTTGCATGCTGGTTTGTTTGCTTTGTGTTTAGGAATAGAAGCAGTAAGCTACTGAAAATTTCAGGAAGGTGGGCTACGCATTTTCAGGTTGTTTTCATGAAAACTGCCTGAAAACGATCTGTTACAGTTTGTACACCACTTCCTTTGATGAGAAAAGAATTCCAGTTTTAAAATCTCTGATGGGGAAAGTGAACTTGATAGTATATCCTGCTTTTACATTAACCGGATCTGGAAAAGGAGCCAGTGAAATAACAGTAACTGATTGCATGGGGGCTCTGTCTACTAGTTTGCCCAGTTCATCATAGACCTCTACATCAAAATACCGACCGATACGGTACCTGTTTGACAAGTGCTTCCCCGTTCTTTTATCAAGCAAAGCAAACTCAATTGTTTGCTTTTGGGCGAAGTTGTCTTGCAGCAGCTTTGCTTCAACCAATGGGGGCTCAATGGCCTGGAATGCGCTTGTTTTAGTTGAGACAACGTTTTTCCCATTCTCACGAAAGGTGTAAACCGTTACAATTACTACCTCGCCTGCTGTTTTAGGGGTGATGTAGTATCTGTAATCCTCCACTGGGCTTACCTGAAGCGAATCAAACGTACCGTTCCTGATTATCACATCTAACAAGCGAAGTCCTGGTTTCAGCTTTATTTCGTTTTTCTGCTTTGCTATGAAATGGCGTAAAGGTTTCTGCAGCGGATAAGCATCGTCCTGGCAAATGGTAATAAGCTGCTCTTGTCCTACTGTAACGATGGAGTATAAGCAGAAAATGAAAAGAAACGTAACTGCCTTGCCCATCTGTTTTCAGCCTTTTTTCTCCATATCACGCAATAAACGCACGGTCATGTAACCCAACCCCACCGCCAGAAGCGCAATAGCGGCCCAGATCAGAATGGTAGAGCTGCGGGGAGACGGTTTCTTTTCTGCCTGCAATGATTGGATTTGCCTGGTCTCCACCACGGGAATGTTCTGCGGAATGCTGTCCTGGAAAAACTGCAGGTCATACTCAGGCGCAGTCAGCTTCTCGCTCCCGAATTTCAACGTGTACGTTTGATTGGGTGCCAATTCAGCTACCAGATACCGGTTGAGCTGTAACACCCGCACAGAGTCAATGGTAAGCGGCGGGTTATCTGCGTTTTCAATCTGAATGGTTAAGGCTTCCACTTTCTGGCGGGGCAGGTCCAGCACCGCAGGCGCATTGGAATGCAGCAGTAGTGGGACTGAAGTTTCTTCCATTCTGGCGCGCTTTCTTCGCTTTCTGCGGCGCTCATGGCCTTGTTGTTCGCCCAACACAACTTGCCCCGGCCGATGGTACAAAGCAGGCGCCGAGATGTAAAATGCTATCTGCTCTGGGTACACCGGTTGCCCGAACCTCAGCCGCAGATACGTGGTGTGGTTCTCGGTGCTGTCTACCCGGCTGAAAGACTGGACCGGAATACGCGTGTACTTGCCGGCCTCTGAGTAGGTGTCATAGTAACCGGCTTTCAAGATGTTGAGCGGGGCGCTGGTGGAATCGTTGAGCTGGAGCCGGAAATATTGGTAGTTGCTTAACGGGAAGTCCAGCAGCTTTACCTCGGCGGTTTTCTGGGTGTTCCTGATGGCATAGAGCAGGTCCTGTTCTTTGAGTACATACCAGTTCTGCTGATCATCGCTCCCGCTCAAAGAAACCTGCTTGCGGACCTCGGCATTGCCAATGAGCAGGCTGATGTTGTTGATGGCACGCTTCTGCGGATTGTGCACCAGCAACTCAGAAATGCCACCCGGCTGGCGGGTGTAACGCAAAATCTGGTACGGCTTGAACAACGTGCGGTACTGCACAGGCACCTCGGTGCGCAACAGGTACGGCACAGCCTGCCCTTTCGTGTCAAAGAGCCGGATGTCTTCCTGATTAGGTTGGGAGTGGCCCACCACCCGAGGGGAAAGCAGAATGCGGTAATAGCCTGGTTGTGCCACCGGAGCCAGTTGGGTCTGCCACGCAAAGTCCTGCGCCCAGGTGGGCTGAAAGGCCAGCAGCCAGCCAAGAGCTAGGAGAAAAAGCTTACTCTTCATGGGCTAACGGGGCCTGATCTGTAGGGGTGGTGTCTCCCTCCAGAATCAGGTTTTTCAGTTTTTGGTACATAAAGGAAATCACCAGCAGGAGCAGGCCCAGGCAGATGAAAGCGGCAATCTTGCCTCCTTCGGTCATATCGCGCACATCAAACAGGAAGAGCTTGAGCAGTGTAAGGAAGAACAGGCTAAGGGAAATGATCCGGAGGGTTTTGATTTTCCGGGACATGCCCACCATCATGAGCCCAAACGAGGTCACGCCCCACAAGATAGGATACCCGATTTTGCGCACGTGGCGCAGTGTCTCATAGTGTTCTGCTGCGGAAGGGTGGGAGGCCAGCAACCAGAGATGTTCCAGCTCATAACTGAACAAGAACACGCCTGCCGCACTCGCCGCCCACAAACTGAGTTTTCCTATCAGGCTGGTAAAGCCGTACTGTTGCTGCACCTTCTTGAGCGTTGCCGCTAGTAAAACCAGCAAGTTCAACAGCGGCAGATAATGGAACAGAAACGCTCCTAACGTCTGGGTGCCGTTAAACAGATAACCGTTGCGGATGTAGGTGGTAGAAGTCTGCAGATTGGTCATGTACCCCAACAGCGCCACTACAGATAAAACCATGGCAATGCGGGTGTAAATGGGGTTGACCAGACGGCCACTCCACCAGAGCAGACCCAGTAAGAACAGGTAATGGTAAAAGCCTATTGCCAGCACCTGTACATCTCCGCTTAAAGTGGAATGCGCCAGTTGGTGCTGCAGTTCCAGTAAAAGCACTAGGTACAGAAACAGCACCAAGGCGATGCCCACCAATGTTCGGTAAATCTGGAAGAACCTGTTTGGTGCCTGAACATCGGTTGGCAGTTCGCGGCTCAGGAGGCTCCAGGTACCTGCCAGTGCGGCCACAGATACTATTCCGGTAATAAACAGCTTGTTGATCAGCAGCGGCAGTCCTTCGCGGGCGATAGAATAATCCAGCCAATCCATCATCAGGCTGCCCAGCATCAAGGCCAGTACCAGCACTGAGGCATATTTCATCAGCTGAATGCCCGACCGTTGCGAGAGCCACAGCAAAAGCACTGCCTCTAACGCCCAGAAAAGGGTGATATAGTTGCCCTCCAGCTGAATGGGTGCTGATAAACTCAGGAAGGTAAGCACCAGGCCAATGAGCAGGTACACCAGGTTGCGGTCTACGCGGTTGCTGCGGTACAAGCCAAACGCAAACGCGAAATTGAACACCCCCAGCAAAATGGTGAACAGACCCCGATAGCTTCCCCCGGCAACCTGAGACATCACGTACATGCCCACGCCGTAGTACAGAAACGTGTTGCTCAGCAGCATCATGATCTCCATGCCTGTGAATTTCCGTCGCTCCTTTACGTTGTAAATGATGTTCATCAGGAAAAACACCAGGTAAAACAGCGTGGCGAAAACCAGGGCTCCGGCGTACGGCGCATTGGGAGTCTCTACCACCCGGGTGCTGAACCAGCCGCCGTACAGAATGATGGTGAACACGTAGGCGATGAAGTTGAGCAGGTTCCACTTCTTGAAGTACGCCAGCACCAGAATGCCCACGTTCAGCAGCAGAATAAACACGAACAGCACTATGTAATTGCCCTCGCCGGTGCTCACCATGAACGGACTCCCGAAACCACCAATCAGCGCCAGCACCGCCAGTTCCATGCGGTCATAGGCAATGGACAGGAAAATGGTGAAGCCCGTAATAACTACCATTAGCACAAACGCCACCGTCTGGCTGAAAATTTGGTACTCATGAAACGCGATGGCAATAGTGAAGTACAGCACGGCCATGCCGCCGCCAATCAGCACCGAACTGAAGGCTTTGTATTCTTTCCGTAACCAATGCGCCACGCCCATCAAGGCCCCGCCCGCCAGCAACCCAATGGCTACCCGGCCCACTTCGTTGATCCAATCCTGGTCAATGGCGTATTTCACGAAGAACCCGATGCCCAGCACCAGAATGGCAATCCCCAGCTTGTTGATGAGGTTCTCGCCAATGAATTTCTCCCAATCCAGCTTGCGCGAGAAGAAAGAAGGTGTTTTGGAGGCTTTTTCCTGAAAAGACGGTGATTCTGCCGCAGAAGTGAAGGCGGCCACCGGAACAGGCTCAGGTATCGGGAATGAAGTTGGAGCCTCCACAGGTTTGGTATCAGGCACCACCGGAGGAGGCGTAGACTGAGCTTTGGCCGGCTCAGGAGCTGGGGCAGATAGGGTAGCGACATCCCGGCGAGCGGCGGCTTCGGCGGCATCAATAGGCGGACGAACCGTAGACCTGCTAACCTGTTCCCGCAAGCGGGTGAGTTCATCCCGCACTTCCTGCATGTCGCGGCGGTGCTGCTGCAAGTGGTTGGAGATTCGGGTGCCAAACCAGATTGCCAGTACCACCAACACCAAAAGCAGAAATACCTCCATAGAGCCCAGTTATTGTGTAGGCTCTATATTACAAATTATCTTGTAAAATAGTGAGTGGCTTGTTCTTGGAAGGGTTTAGAGAATGTCCCTCGGGTTGTATTTGGCCTGGTTTTATGAAAACAACCTAAAAACGCTCCTCAATCAATTCTTTGTTGATGGCGGCCCCGGCCATAGTTCCGGCTGCGATAGCCATGGACACAGTTCGCATCATAGTGGTCGCATCACCGGCTTTGGAAAGTAGGGTGCTCAGCTATAACCCTTTGTATGGCGCGGAAGTTACTTCCGTGACTTTCATCAATCTCGCAAGTCACGGAAGTAACTTCCGCGCCATAGTAAATCAGCAATGCTTATTTCGCTGCGGGGCAGCGAGGGTAGTCAGGAGACTACCCATCATCTGTAGGCACGAGTTGCAAACTCGCGCCAGCGCTTTTAAGATTTGTACAACAATCAACAATCAACAATCAACAACCAGCAATCCTGAAAATCCTTCAAATCCAGAAAATCCTGCTCATAAAAAAGGGCCTCACCCGTAACAGCGAGACCCTTTCGGCAGATTTGAAATCTTTACAGGATTAACCGTTGGCTTCTGCGTAGCGGCGGTTTACTTCATCCCAGTTGATAACGTTGAAGAACGCAGAGATGTACTCTGGTCTGCGGTTCTGGTATTTCAGATAGTAGGCGTGCTCCCATACGTCCAGACCCAGAATTGGAACGCCGCCGCACGTGTCAACACCTTCCATCAATGGGTTGTCCTGGTTTTGGGTAGAGCAGATGGCTACGTTGCCGCCTTCCAGGGCGCACAGCCAGGCCCAGCCAGACCCGAAACGCGTAGTAGCGGCTTTGGTGAACTCTTCTTTGAACGCGTCATACGAACCGAACGCTTTGTCAATCGCCTCAGCTACCGGGCCGGTTGGATTTCCGCCGCCGTTCGGGCTCAGGATGGTCCAGAACAGGTTGTGGTTGTAGTACCCGCCGCCGTTGTTACGGATAGCCGGAGTTTTGGCCGCATCGCGCAGGATCTCCTCTATAGACTGACCTTCTTTCTCAGAGCCGGCAATGGCGTTGTTCAGGTTGGTCAGATAGGCCTGGTGGTGCTTGGTATGGTGGATTTCCATGGTCTGACGGTCGATGTGCGGCTCCAGCGCATCGTACGCATACGGAAGTTGCGGAAGTTCAAATGCCATAGTTTTATTCGATTTTAGGTTAGAAGATACAATTGCTGTTCCTACATACATACTGCCCGGAACGCGCCAAAGTTAAGATTAAATTCTTTTCGCCCGGAAAAACTCAGTCATCAATTGCGCGCACTCATGGGCCATGATGCCGGTCACCAGCTCGGTCTTGGGATGCAGCAGGTTCACGCCGGTTCGGCGGTAGCCGCGTTTCTCGTCATTGGTGGCGTAGACAATGCGCTTTAACTGGCTCCAGTAGCTGGCGCCGGCGCACATGACGCAGGGTTCCACGGTTACATACAAGGTGCAGTCGTGCAGGTATTTGTTGCCTAAATGGTTGGCGGCGGCAGTGAAGGCGAGCATCTCGGCGTGGGCCGTCACGTCGTTCAGTTTCTCGGTCTGGTTGTAGGCGCGCGCAATGATTTTGTTTTGGCACACCACCACGGCGCCAATTGGAATTTCGCCTTCTTCCAGGGCGTAAAGCGCTTGCTTGTAGGCCTCGCGCATGAAATGTTCGTCTGAATGGATGCTTAGCACAGGATGAAGTTAAAAGAAAAGGCCGACAATTGTTTACTGCCGTCCTTATTCTGTGGTTGGGTAGAAAAGGTTTCGGGCCTGTTTTCTGGAAAACAGGCCCGAAACAAAGGCAATCTTAATCTGATAAAAGTTATTTCACGGTGGCGCTGGCCATCACTGCGCGGGCAGTTTCCTGCCAGTCTTTCTGCAGTTGCACCGGCGCGTTGAAGCTGAAGATGAGCATTTGGTCTTTCAGGAACGTGTACTGGATGAGCGTGTACTTGCGCACGGGTGCCATGTTGCTGTTGCGGCGCTCATCGCGCACGGTGGAGACAAACTCATACACCAGGAAATCGCGGCCGTTGATAGTCTGCTTTTCCTCGCGCAGGAACTGCACCTCGGTGAACATCCGCTGGATAGACGCCTTGTAGAACGGCAGCAGAATGGTAATGTCGTCGGCGGGGAAGGTGCTGGGGCGCTGGTTTACGCTGATGTCCACGTTTCCGTCGGGGCTGGTGAACACGCCCAACGGTTTACGGGCCGCGGGGTATTCGCGGGCGATCCCGTCATCGGGCATCACTTCAAAGTTCTGCGGAATGGAAAGCGTCACGTTCTTGGCCACGGTTACTTTCTTCAGCTTTGGCGCAAAAGCCAGCAGAAACAGGAGCGGCAGCAGGAACGCAATAGAGTACTTGGGTTTCATTGGGTAGTATACTTAAAAGGAAAGGTCTGTTCTCTCTCGTCGGCTCAATGCAAA
Source organism: Rufibacter psychrotolerans (assembly GCF_016924645.1). GTDB lineage: Bacteria > Bacteroidota > Bacteroidia > Cytophagales > Hymenobacteraceae > Nibribacter > Nibribacter psychrotolerans. Next base: position 54,743 of record NZ_JAFFJV010000006.1, read on the forward strand.
AAACGGGCCGATTGGTTCCGGCAGGGTGCAAAGGTAGGGGAGCGCCTGTGTTTTCCAAGTGATCCGGTAAACGGAAAAAGCCCAGCTAAAATAGCAGGGCTTTTATCACAGTGAAGAAAACTTACTTTAAACTAATTCAAGGGGCAAGGTTGGAGGGAACAACCTTCCGCTTGATTGAGTGTAATTTTACTACTCAACTGCATTAGTATTTAAATGTTACGAATTATTACCAAAATGCCTAATAAATTTCTACTAATTTAAAAATAAACGTTTGCATAGCGTAGAATTTGTAAAATAAGCAGAACGGTTGTTCGTTTGAGCAGAGAGCGGCTACCCAGGATAATGCAAACGTCCGGCAATCTGCTTTTTAGTTTGAATGTTAGGTAGAGTTGCCTAATTTTGTCCCAAATCTTTAATTTCTATGGAAACAACTGCCCCTGCACAATACTTGCCCAGCGATTACCTGCCTATTGTGATTCAGTTTGCGGCGGCCCTGGGTTTTGTGGTGTTCTCTATGGTGGTGACCCACCTCATTGGCCCCAAACGCAAAAGCAAGGTGAAAAATGCCTCCTGGGAGTGTGGTATTGAGTCGAAAGGTGATGCCCGTACCCCCATCTCCATCAAGTATTTCCTGATTGCCATTCTGTTCGTGTTGTTTGACGTGGAAGTGATCTTCCTGTACCCTTGGGCGGTGAACTTCCGGGCCCTGGGCATAGATGGCTTTATCTGGATGCTGCTCTTCATGGGACTACTTTTGACCGGGTTCTACTACGTGATCCGGAAAGGGGTTCTTAAGTGGGAGTAGAATTGTACTTCGCCGCCAAAACGGCAAACTTTTACAAGCGGTAATGTGTTCAGGAAGAGGCTGATTCTGGCCTGTTTTTCTGAAAACAAAGCGAAAACCAACATGAGCGATAACAAAAGCGATATTCAACTGGTGGAGGCCCCTGAGGGCATGGAAGGTGCTGGCTTTTTTGCCACTTCTTTTGAGAAAGTAGTAGGTCTGGCCCGCAAGCACTCCTTGTGGCCGTTGCCGTTTGCCACCTCTTGCTGCGGTATTGAGTACATGGCCACCATGGGTGCGCACTATGACATCTCCCGCTTCGGGTCTGAGCGCCCCAGCTTCTCGCCCCGCCAGGCCGATTTGCTGATGGTGATGGGTACCATTGCCAAGAAAATGGGTCCGGTAGTAAAACAGGTGTATGAGCAGATGGCCGAGCCGCGCTGGGTAATGGCCGTGGGTGCCTGCGCTACCAGCGGCGGTATCTTTGACTCTTACAGCGTGCTGCAGGGAATTGACCGCGTAGTGCCGGTAGACGTGTACGTGCCCGGTTGCCCGCCCCGCCCAGAGCAGATTCTGCAAGGCTTGATGCGCATCCAAGACCTGGCCGAAAACGAATCGCTGCGTCGCCGGAACTCACCGGAGTATCAGGAACTATTAGCTTCTTACAACATTAAATAAGGCATGGCCGACATTACGAACGAACTGCTGATTCAACGGCTTCAGGAGAAGTTTGGTGATCAGGTGTTCGATATCCAGGAGCCTTACGGGCTTGTCACCGTTACCACCACCCGGGAGAACATCATTCCCATGCTGCAGGCCCTCTATGACGATGAGGTGCTGCAGATGCAGTTCCTGACCACTATGTGCGGGATTCATTACCCAGACAACAAAGGTCAGGAGTTAGGGGTGATTTACCACGTACACAGTCTGGTGAACAACATCAGGCTACGCATCAAAATCTTCTTCCCAGAAGACGATGCCGTGTTGCCAACGGCCACCAACCTGTACGCGACGGCCAACTGGATGGAGCGTGAGACCTGGGACTTCTACGGAATCCGCTTTGAAGGCCATCCTAACCTTATCCGCATTCTCAATGTGGAGGAGATGGAAGTGTTCCCAATGCGCAAGGAGTTCCCGCTGGAAGACCAGACCCGCGAAGACAAGATCAATACCTTCTTCGGAAGATAAACACGGGAAACGCCAACGGCTTTGCTTTACGGGCAAGGCCGCCGGCGTTTCTGCTTACTTTTAAGCGCCAAGATGGAGTTAGCCAAACAAACCACTGAGATAAATACCACGGATACCTTCATTCAGGAGTTAACCACCCTGAACTTAGGTCCCACGCACCCCGCCACGCACGGCATCTTCCAGAACATCCTGCAAATGGATGGCGAGAAGATCGTATCGGGCGTGCCCACCATTGGGTATATCCACCGCGCCTTCGAGAAAATTGCGGAGCGCCGTAACTTCTACCAGATCACCCCGCTCACAGACCGCATGAACTACTGCTCCTCGCCCATCAACAACATGGGCTGGTGGATGACAGTGGAGAAATTGTTGGGCGTGACGGTTCCCAAGCGTGCCGAATACATCCGGGTGATTGTGATGGAACTGGCCCGTATTGCCGACCACCTGATCTGTAACTCCATCCTGGGCGTGGATACCGGAGCTTTCTCCGGTTTCTTGTACGTTTTCCAGGAACGTGAGAAAATCTACGATATCTATGAAGAGATCTGCGGTGCCCGCTTAACTACCAACATGGGTAGAGTAGGCGGCATGGAACGCGATCTGTCTCCTTCGGCCATCCAGAAAATCAAAGACTTTCTGCGCGACTTCCCTAAAGTAATGCAGGAGTTTGAGACCATGTTCAACCGTAACCGCATCTTCATTGACCGCGTGGAAGGCGTTGGGCCTATCACCGCTGAGCGTGCTTTGAACTACGGCTTCACCGGCCCTAACCTGAGAGCCGCTGGCGTAGACTATGACGTGCGCGTCATGAACCCTTACTCCTCTTACCAGGACTTCGACTTTGAGATTCCGGTAGGCACCAAGGGCGACACGTATGACCGTTTCATGGTGCGCAACGAGGAGATCTGGCAAAGCTTACGCATCGTGCAGCAGGCCATTGACAACCTGCCCGAAGGTCCGTTCCACGCCGATGCCCCTGAGTTCTATCTGCCGCCCAAGCAAGAGGTGTACCGCAACATGGAAGCCTTGATCTACCACTTCAAGATTGTGATGGGTGAGATTGATGCTCCGGCCGGTGAAGTGTACCACTCGGTGGAAGGTGGAAACGGCGAACTGGGCTTCTATTTAGTGTCTGACGGAGGCCGCACGCCGTACCGTCTGCACTTCAGAAGACCTTGCTTCATTTATTACCAGGCTTATCCGGAGATGGTAGTGGGTTCACAGTTGTCTGATGCCATCGTGACGCTGTCCAGCATGAACGTGATTGCCGGGGAACTGGACGCCTAAGCAACTCCTGTAAAAAGAAACGATTTTTCCCAAGCCTGCCGCAAGGCAGCTTTTATACCTGCCATTGACCAAATGGATCAAACAGTAGAAAAAAAAGAAGTACAGTTCTCGGAAGGGGCCATGGCCGAAATCCGGCGCTACATTTCGCATTACCCAGAAGGACGGCAGAAATCTGCTATCCTGCCTATCCTGCACATCGCGCAAGCGGAGTTTGGCGGATGGGTGAGCCCCGAGGTGATGGACAAAGTGGCCGAAATCCTGAATATTCTGCCTATTGAGGTGTACGAGGTAGCCACCTTCTACACCATGTTCAACCTGAAGCCGGTAGGCAAGCACGTGTTGGAAGTATGCCGCACCGGTCCTTGCATGCTGCGCGGTTCAGATCAATTGATTGAGCATCTGGAGAACCGCTTAGGCTGTAGAGTGGGAGAAACCTCTGCCGACGGCAACTTTACCCTGAAAACCGTGGAATGCTTAGCCTCTTGCGGAACCGGCCCCATGTTGCAGGTACGCGAGAAATTCTACGAGAACCTAGACCCCGCCAGCGCTGACCAGATGCTGGAAGAGCTGAAAGCCTCAACTGTAAGGAAACCATGGGAAGAAAATTATTAACTGAACATATCAACGTTGAAGGCATTCAGTCCTTTGACGTGTATCGCAAGCACGGCGGGTACGCCTCGGTAGAGAAAGCGCTCAGGACCATGACCCCTGAGGAAGTGGTGGAAGAGGTGAAAGCTTCTGGCTTAAGAGGCCGGGGTGGTGCTGGTTTCCCTACCGGTATGAAGTGGAGCTTCCTGGCCAAACCAGAAGGCAAGCCACGCTACCTGGTGTGTAACGCCGACGAATCAGAGCCGGGTACTTTCAAAGACCGGTACCTGATGGAAAAACTGCCGCACCTCTTAATTGAGGGCATGATTACCTCCAGCTACGCTTTGGGCTGCCGCACTTCTTATATCTACATCCGTGGAGAATTGTTGTACGTGCTGCGCATTCTGGAGAAAGCCATTGCCGAAGCCTATGCCAACGGTTTCCTGGGCGAGAATATCCTGGGCAGCGGTTACTCCTTAGACTTGCACGTACACCCAGGCGGTGGCGCGTACATCTGCGGCGAGGAAACGGCGCTGTTAGAGTCTCTGGAAGGCAAGCGCGGGAACCCGCGTAACAAGCCTCCGTTCCCGGCGGTTTGGGGGATTTACGGTTGCCCAACTGTGGTGAACAACGTGGAGTCTATTGCTACGGTGCCGTGGATTGTGACCAACACCGGAGCCGAGTACGCCAAGTTTGGGGTAGGCCGTAGTGCGGGTACCAAGCTGATCTCTGCGGGTGGTAACATCAACAAACCAGGTGTGTACGAGATTGAGTTGGGCGTTCCGGTAGAGGAGTTCATCTACTCAGACGAGTACTGCGGCGGCATCTGGAAAGGCCGTGACATGAAAGCGGTGATTGCCGGAGGTTCTTCCGTTCCAATTCTGCCCAAAGAATTGATCCTGAAAACGGCTGCCGGTGAAGACCGCCTGATGACCTACGAGTCGCTTTCTGACGGAGGATTTGCCACGGGTACCATGCTGGGTTCCGGTGGGTTCTTCGTGATGGATGACCACACCTGTATCGTGCGTCACACCTGGACCCTGGCCCGCTTCTATCACCACGAGTCTTGCGGACAGTGCAGTCCGTGCCGAGAAGGAACCGGTTGGATGGAGAAAGTCCTGCACCGCATTGAGTACGGCCACGGCCACATGCATGACATTGACCTGTTGGTGAGTGTTGCCAAGCAGATTGAAGGAAACACCATCTGCCCGTTGGGTGATGCCGCTGCCTGGCCGGTAGCCGCCGCCGTTCGTCACTTCCGTGAGGAGTTTGAATGGCACGTGAAACATCCGCAAGCTGCTACGGCTCCCGGTGCCGTGTTCAACAAAGCTGAATCTGTATTAGCATAAATAGTACGTTTTGCGCCTGATTAAGAGAAATCAGGCACAAAAACGCAAGATTAGAAGAGTTGCTTCTAATTACTACTTTGAAGTAAAGGCTGGCTTCTGGAAGGGCAGTTTCTGTGAAAGTCCCAACACCCTGTCATCCTGAAAGGAACTTGGTGGCGAACGGTAGTAGCAGTTGCTTTTCTAGTTCGCCCACAAGATTCTTCCAGAATGACAAAAGAGAGAAGGGTGAAAGGAAGAGTGAAATAGAAACAGATACCTGTTTCATACTAAACAAAGAATGCTGTTTCTGGACAGTTTTTACAAAATCTGGCCTGAAACAGAAATACAACTAAATAGCCATTTGCTGAATGTTCATAATATGTGACAATCAGCAATCAACAATAAACAAAACATGGTAAAGATTACTTTTGATGGCATAGAGGTGGAGGTAGAGGAAGGAACTACCATCCTCAACGCAGCCCGTAAAATCGGCGGCGAGGTGGTGCCCCCAGCCATGTGCTACTATACTCCTTTAAAAGGAAGCGGTGGTAAATGCCGCGCGTGCCTGGTGAAAGTGGCGGCTGGCTCAGCCAAAGATCCGCGCCCAATGCCTAAGTTGGTAGCAAGCTGCGTGACTCCGGTACAGGACGGTATGGTGGTGGAAAACACCACTAACCCAGATGTATTGGCTGCCCGCAAAGGCGTAGTGGAGATGCTGTTGATTAACCACCCCCTGGATTGCCCTATCTGCGACCAGGCGGGGGAGTGCGACCTGCAGAACTTCGCCTACGAGCACGGTACATCCGGCACCCGCTACGAAGAAGAGCGCCGCACCTTTGACAAGATCGACATCGGGCCGTTGGTGCAGCTGCACATGACGCGCTGTATCCTGTGTTACCGCTGCGTGTACACCGCCAATCAGATCACTGATAAGCGCGTGCATGGTGTGTTGGGCCGGGGCGATGCCGCCGAGATTGGAACCTACATTGAGAACGTAATTGACAACGATTTCTCCGGAAACGTGATTGACGTGTGCCCGGTAGGTGCTTTGACTGACAAGACGTTCCGCTTCAAAAACCGTGTGTGGTTCACCAAGCCGGTAGACGCGCACCGCGATTGTCCGAAGTGTTCTGGTAAAACCGTGTTGTGGATGCGGGGGAATGACGTGCTGCGTGTTACGGCCCGCAAAGACCAGTACAACGAGGTGCAGGAGTTCATCTGCAACGAGTGCCGCTTTGACCACAAAGACCCGAACGACTGGACCATTGAAGGCCCTCGCAAAATTGACCGTGGCTCGGTGATTTCTACCAACCACTACGAGTTGCCGGTGTTGAACGTGCCGGTGGTGCCTAACTTACCAGGCTCTACCGAAGAAGATTTGAAAGACACTCCTTTTAACTTAGGAAGACACGCATAATGGAGCTATCCTTATTATTGATCAAAGCACTCATCATCCTGGCCGTTTTCGGGGTAACGTTGCTGATTGCCACTTATTCTACCTACGCCGAGCGTAAAGTAGCTGCTTTCATTCAGGACCGCGTGGGGCCTAACCGGGCGGGACCGTTCGGGTTGGCACAGCCTTTAGCCGATGCGGTGAAGCTGTTCTTCAAAGAAGAATTCGTGCCCGCTAACGCAAACAAGTTCCTGTTCATTGCCGGTCCATCACTGGCCATGTTAACGGCTTGTATGTCCAGCGCGGTGATTCCGTTTGGCGGTACCTTAATCATTGGCGGAGAAGCCATTCACTTGCAGGCCATTGAGGTGAACATCGGGATTCTGTACGTGTTCGGTATTGTGGCCTTGGGGGTGTACGGCATCATGATTGGCGGTTGGGCTTCTAACAACAAGTTCTCGCTGTTGGGAGCTATCCGGGCGGCGTCGCAAAACATCAGCTACGAGCTGGCCATGGGGATGTCTATCATCGCCTTGTTGCTGGTAACCGGCACCCTGTCTATGCGCGACATCGCGGCTCAGCAGGGGCAAGAACTATTCGGAATTTCTGGTTTGAACTGGAACATCTTCTACCAACCCCTGGGCTTCCTGATCTTCATTGTCTGCGCTTTCGCGGAGACCAACCGCGTACCGTTTGACTTACCGGAGTGCGAGACCGAGCTGGTGGGCGGGTACCACACCGAGTATAGCTCCATGGGAATGGGCTTGTACCTGTTTGCCGAGTACGTGAACATCTTTGTGGCTTCGGCGGTGATGTCCACGCTGTACTTCGGGGGCTACAACTTCCCGTTCATGGATCAATTAGGCCTGCCGCACAACGTGGTGACCATCTTGGGTACCGTGGTGCTGTTCGCTAAAATCCTGTTCTTCATCTTCTTCTTCATGTGGGTACGCTGGACCTTGCCGCGTTTCCGCTATGACCAGTTGATGAACCTGGGCTGGAAGATCCTGATTCCGTTGTCCATCGCCAACGTGATCTTGACCGGCGGTGCCATTCTGTTAAAGCAGGAGTTGTTCTAAGCACGAATTGAATAGGCGAGGAGCAGCCCCAACAAAACCGCTCCTCTGCCAATCATCAAAGAGTATAAAAGAAATGCAATCACTTAGTAATAGAGCGAAAAAGCTGGAGAAGAAACCCATGAATTTTTCCGAGAGAATGTATCTCCCGGCTATTTTCCAGGGCTTGTCTATCACCATGCGTCACTTCTTCAAAAAGAAAGCGACTATTAAATACCCTGAGGAAACTCGCCCGATGAGTGCGGTGTGGCGCGGTCTGCACGTGCTCAAGCGTGATGAGAAAGGAAGAGAGCGTTGCACGGCCTGCGGGCTGTGCGCGGTGGCGTGTCCGGCCGAGGCCATTACCATGGTGGCCGGGGAGCGCAAGCGCGGCGAGGAGCATCTGTACCGCGAGGAGAAATACGCGGTGAGCTACGAGATCAACATGCTGCGCTGCATTTTCTGCGGTCTGTGTGAGGAAGCCTGCCCTAAAGCGGCCATCTTCCTGCAGAACGATAAACTGGCCCCGGCCCGCTACGAGCGCGATGAGTTCATCTACGGCAAAGACCGTCTGGTAGAGCCCATGCCCATTCAAAACGTATAATTTGCCGCCCTACGCGCATCACCTATAATCCTTATGACGGGTAATCTTTTTTACTTTCTCACTTTCCTGACGCTGTTTGCCGCTATTGGGGTAGTTGCCTCTAAAAACCCAGTGTACAGCGTTCTGTTCATGATCTTGACGTTTTTCGCGCTCACCGGGCACTACATCATGCTCAATGCCCAGTTCCTGGCGGCTGTGAACTTTATTGTGTACATGGGCGCCATCATGGTGTTGTTCCTCTTTGTGATCATGTTCCTGAACATGCGCGAAGACACTGAGCAGCACAAACCCATGCTGAGCAAGATTGCCGCCGCCATTGCCGGAGGTATTTTGTTTGTGGTGATGATTGCCGCTTTGAAAGATGTGAATACCCAACTGGCCACCACCGCCGTGTTTGACTCCCAGATAGGCATGGTGGAGAACCTGGGGAAAGTGCTTTTCAGAGATTACCTGTTGCCGTTTGAGTTGGCATCGGTGTTGTTCCTGGCGGCTATGGCCGGTGCCGTGATGCTGGGTAAGCGCGAGCCGGGCGAGCAGAATAGATTCTAAGTCTCCTGCGGGAGACTGAAAAAGGACAGCTATCCATGTTGTCCTTTTTTAATGCCGCTGCGGTCGCTTTCTGTTTTAGGCATCATTTCCTGAAATCAGGCCCAAAACACAACGAGCAGATCTGGCAGAAAGGCAGCTGTTTCAAGGCAATTTTTCAGAAAACGGCCCTGAAACGCGAAAATTAGAACACCGGTTGCCCCGCAGAGGGCGGCTTTTCATATGGTTTTACCAAAAAATGGGAATAACTTTGGGCGCTGTTGTCAGGCGCTTCCAACGCCTATTTCACCAACATACTTATCATGAATGATATTCCTGAGGTCATTAGGACCATCCCGCTGAACTATTACCTGTTTTTCAGCACCGCTCTTTTTTGTATCGGGATTATTGGGGTGCTCACCCGCCGTAACGCCATCATTATTTTTATGTGCATTGAGCTGATGCTCAATTCGGTGAACCTATTGCTGACGGCTTTCTCTTCGTATCGTTCAGACCCCAACGGACAGATTTTCGTGTTTTTCATCATGGCAGTGGCTGCCGCCGAGGTGGCCGTGGGTTTGGCCATTATTGTGATGATTTACCGGAACGTGCGTTCCACCGACATCAACATCCTGAACAAGCTGAAATGGTAAAGCGGGTTTCCGCTCTGCTGAATCTCTAAAGAATACCGTTCCATTTACGTTTTAACAAATGCAAGAATTTATTTTGCCGGCAAACAACGCTGAGATGACCTGGGTGTGTTTGCTGATTCCGCTCCTGCCGCTGATCGGGTTCCTGATCAACGGGCTGGGTAACCGGAAATTGCCGAAAGGGCTGGCGGGACTGGTGGGTTGTGCCACTGTGATCGGTTCATTCCTGCTGTCATTGTTCCTTTTCTTCGGGTTTGAAGGTTACGGCAACCGTCCGTATACGACAGATATCTTCAATTGGATCAACGTGGGCGCCCTGCGTATTCCGTTCTCGTTCCAGATTGACCAACTATCGCTCATCATGCTGCTGTTGGTAACGGGTGTGGGTTCGGTGATCCATATCTACTCGGCCGGCTACATGAGCCATGACGAGAACTTCGGTAAATTCTTCGCATTCCTAAACCTTTTCGTGTTCTCCATGCTCCTGCTGGTGATGGGGTCTAACTACGTGATGATGTTCGTAGGTTGGGAAGGTGTGGGGCTTTGCTCGTACCTGCTCATCGGGTTCTGGAACAAGGTCACGCCGTACAACAACGCAGCCAAGAAAGCTTTCATCATCAACCGCATCGGGGACTTGGGCTTCTTGCTGGGTATCTTCCTGATTTTCATCACCTACGGAAGCGTGAGCTACGGCGAGGTGTTCAATCAGGCGTCTCAGCTGAGCGAAGTAAACGACGGTGTAGTGGTTGCCATTACCCTGTTGCTGTTTGTGGGCGCCATGGGTAAATCAGCGCAGTTACCGCTTTACACCTGGCTGCCAGACGCGATGGCCGGTCCAACTCCGGTTTCTGCTCTCATCCACGCTGCAACCATGGTGACGGCCGGTATTTACATGGTCATCCGTTCCAACGTGTTGTACACGCTGGCTCCACAGACACTGGAAGTTGTTGCTATCATTGGTCTGGCTACGGCTTTGTTTGCCGCTACCATTGGCCTTTTCCAAAACGACATCAAAAAGGTATTGGCTTATTCTACCGTAAGCCAGTTAGGCTATATGTTCCTGGCGTTGGGCGTGATGGCGTATTCGTCTTCGCTGTTTCACGTATTGACGCACGCGTTCTTCAAAGCCCTTCTTTTCTTGGGGGCTGGTAGCGTGATTCACGCCATGAGCGGCGAGCAGGATCTGCGCAGAATGGGCGGCCTGAAAAAAGCGCTGCCGGTTACGTTTTTGACCTTCTTAATCGGAACGCTGGCTATTTCCGGTATTCCGCCATTTGCTGGTTTCTTCTCTAAAGACGAGTTGCTGGCGCACGTGTTCATGCACAGCAAAGTAATGTGGGCCTTCGGTCTGTTGACATCGTTCATGACCGCGTTCTACATGTTCCGTCTGCTGTATCTGGCTTTCTTCGGCGAGTTCAGAGGCACCGAGGAGCAACGCCATCACCTGCACGAATCTCCGGCCGTGATGACTATTCCGTTGATTATCTTGGCAATCCTTTCCACCATTGGTGGGTTCATGGGCTTGCCGGCGGTATTTAGTGAGAACCACATGCTGGCCAACTTCCTGTCGCCGGTGTATGAACTGGCCAGAAGATCTGTGCCGAGCGCGTTTGAAGCCCACCACCTATCCCACTCTACCGAGTATATTCTGATGGCGGTTTCGGTAGGTGTAGCGGTAGTGGCCATCATTTTGGCCTACGTGATTTACGGCAAGAAAAGAACCGTTCCCGTCGAGGAAGGGGCTGCCTTGTCGCCGCTGCACAAGCTGGTGTACAACAAATACTATGTGGATGAACTCTACAACGGCCTGTTTGTAAAACCCGTGATGGGCTTGTCTACCGGGTTGTACCGCTTTGTGGAAAAAGGCCTGATTGACCCCATCGTGAACGGGTTTGGGAAAGCCACGTTGGGCGGCGGTCGTTCACTGCGCTTTGTGCAGAGCGGTGCCACCGGGTCTTATCTGCTCCTGATGGTGCTGGGCATCGCGTTAATCTTATTGCTGAACTTTATTATCTGATACTGCCAAACATGTTAACCGCTTTAATAATCTTATGGCCTGCATTGGCCGCACTGCTGGTACTGTTGGTAAAAGGAGACGGCGCCCGGAAAATTGCTTTCGGGGCTGCCTTGGTGGAACTGGTGCTGGGCGTCTGGGCCTGGATTAACTTCGTTCCGAACGCGAGTACCCAATTCCTGCTCAACGAGCCCTGGATTGCCGAAGCCGGCATTATGTTCAAGGTGGGCATGGACGGCATCAGCTTACTCATGGTGCTTTTGACCGTGTTCCTGGTGCCCCTAATCATCCTGTCCACGGCCAAGCACACTTACGAGAAGCCTAATTCCTTCTACGCGCTCATCCTGTTCATGCAAACCGGTCTGGTGGGCGTGTTCACCGCTTTGGATGCCTTTGTGTTCTACTTCTTCTGGGAGGTAGCGCTTATTCCCATCTATTTCATTGCCGGGATGTGGGGCGGGGAGAACCGCGTGCGCGTAACGTTCAAGTTCTTTATCTACACTGTTTTCGGCTCTTTGTTCATGCTGGCCGCCTTTGTGTATCTGTATTTCCAGACGCCGGGCACGCACAGCTCTGAAGAAGTTGCCTTCTACCAATTGGTGCTGGATGCCGGTACCCAAAGCTGGTTGTTCTGGTTCCTGTTTATTGCCTTTGCCATCAAAATGCCGGTGTTCCCGTTCCATACCTGGCAACCCGATACCTATACCACGGCTCCGGCCGCCGGTACCATGCTCCTGTCTGGTATCATGCTGAAAATGGGTATCTACGGGGCTTTGCGTTGGTTACTGCCGGTAGTGCCGTTGGGCGTGAGCCAGTGGGCCGATGTAGTGGTAGTACTGGCCATCATCGGGATTATCTACGGGGCCATCATCGCCATCCGGCAGCAGGACATGAAGCGTCTGGTGGCGTTCTCCTCTGTGTCGCACGTGGGCCTGATTGCCGCCGGTTTATTCACCCTCAACCACCACGGCCTGCAAGGCGCCATGGTGCAGATGCTAAGCCACGGCATTAACGTGGTGGGCATGTTCTTTATCATCGACATTATTCAGCGGCGTACCGGTACCCGTGAGATTGCGGCCCTGGGCGGCATCACGCAGAACACGCCGTTCTTATCGGTTTGCTTCCTGGTGCTGTTGCTGGGTACGGTGGCCTTGCCGCTGACCAACGGGTTTGTGGGCGAGTTCCTGCTCCTGATGGGTGTGTACCAGTACAACAACTGGTTGGGGGCCATTGCCGGCCTCACCATTATTCTGGGGGCCGTGTACATGCTGCGCATGTTCCAGCGCGTGATGTTTGGCGAGAAAAACGAGATCACCCAAGGCTTCACCGATCTGACCTTCAATGAGAAAGCCGTTTTGGTGCCGCTGGTGGTAATGGTGTTCTGGATTGGGCTGCACCCCAACACGTTTTTGAGCCTTTCTGAGCCATCTGTCCTCAAACTGCTGGACGTGATCAAACGCTAACCCCAGTCGCTATTTAAAAACCAGGAGAAATTACCTGCTCATGACATCCATAATCTTACTCTCCATATTCGGTATCCTGAACCTCTTTGTAGGGTTCATGAAATCCAAAAGAGTGCTCATGCCGGTGGTGTTGCTGTTCTTGGCAGTGGCACTGGTGGCCACCCTGCTAGACTGGAACCAGCCCCAGAGTTATTTCAGCAACATGCTCTCCACCGACAACTTCTCGGTGGGCTTTACGGCGGTAATGGTGGTTTCTACTTTGCTCATTCTGCCATTTTCCCGTCGGTACGCCATCAACGAGAACGCCAACCTGGCCGAATATTACTCTCTATTGCTGTTCTCGCTAGTGGGCGGCATTATGATGGTGACGTATGAAAACCTGCTCGTCCTGTTCCTGGGCATTGAAATCATGTCCATCAGCATGTACATCCTGGCAGGTTCAGACAAGCGCAACATCCTCTCTAACGAGGCTTCCATGAAGTACTTCCTCATGGGCTCATTCTTCACCGGCATCATCTTGTTTGGGGTGGCGCTGCTCTACGGAGCCACCGGCGCGTTCTACTTAACAGACATTGCCGCCGCGGCCGCCAGAATGGACCCCGCTACCGCGCCCCTGCTCCTGATGGGTTTGCTGCTGGTATTGGTAGGGGTTACTTTTAAAATTGGAGCCGCGCCGTTCCACTTCTGGACCCCCGACGTGTACGAGGGTACGCCCACCGTCTTTACCAGCTACATGTCTACCGTGGTGAAGACCGCCGGTATTGCCGCTTTCTACAAACTCATGTCGGCAGCTTTTGGCGGCGTGTACGAGCAGTGGTTCCCTACGGTAGTCGCCATTACGGTGCTTACCCTGGTAATAGGCAACATTGGCGCGGTGGCGCAGAACAGCCTGAAACGGATGCTGGCCTACTCCAGTATTTCGCACGCTGGCTACCTGATGATCGCCTTGACCTCCTTCAACGACCGCTCAGAAAACGCCATCCTGTTTTACTCCCTGGCCTATGCCGTGGCGACCATTGCCGCGTTTGGCGTGCTGAAGTACGTTGCCGATGAGCGGAGTTCTGACGAGTACACTGCCTTCAACGGCCTGGGCAAAACCAACCCGTTGCTGGCCTTCGTGATGACCGTGGCCATGCTGTCTTTGGCGGGTATCCCGTTAACCGGCGGTTTCTTCGGGAAACTGTTCCTGTTCTCAGCGGCCCTGGAGCAAGGCATGGTCTGGCTGATTGTGGTGGCCGTGCTGATGTCTGCGGTAGGCATTTACTACTACTTCAGGGTGATTATTGCCATGTACATGCGTGATGCCGAGGGTACGCGCATTGCCGTTGATCCTCTGGCTACCTTCACCTTGATTTCACTGGTGGTACTCACCGTGCTCATGGGCGTGGTGCCGGGCTTGTTCAGCAACCTGCTGTAAACCTAAATCACTATTGCAAATAGAAGCAGAAGAGGCGCCCAAGGGTGCCTCTTCTGCTTTTAGGGCGTTTTAGAGCTGTTTCCCGAAAATAAGGCTCTAAAAGCTATTGGCGGAGACAATCGTAGGAGCTGCGCACACTACGAGGTCATGGAGACTGGCGCTTTGGTAAGTTTAAACCTCACAAATTTTTAAAAACCTGTGAGGTTTTTTTTTCTGCCGCTATAAGGCTGGTTCAAAGGACCTCGTAGTGGGTGCAGCTCCTACGAGTGTCCTACCCCAAAGACAGGCAGCTTTGTCTCTATTTCTTCTGTCCGCTATAAAGTAGCCACAGCTCTTCTATAGGCACATCTTTTCTGCTAACCTTGTTGATGTCTTTTCCTTCGGAGGTCCAGAGGTAGGGATAACAATGGATGCCTCGGTCCCCTGCAAGTTTCTTTACGTCTGCTTCCCAGCCTTTCCAACGCATGCCGGCATAGAAGCCTGCTAAGTTGGCGGAGAAACAAAATTGAAGGAACTCTGAATAGCCCAATTCAGTGGGTTCCCATTGTAGAGTATCCGGGGACAAATAGAAAATCTTCCCAATTTGCGTTTCGCTGATGGCACCTGCATTGATGGCGAAGAACCCGCCCAGCACATCATCGGCTATCAGCAAAAAGGAGGGCTGGGTGCCTTCCTGGAGGTAAGATTTGCCTTTGTTCCAGGCCATGAGGCTACGGGGCAGGCGGGAGGAGCCGGAACCCAGAATCCTGATCCAGCCGTCATCTACTAGAATGCCGCCGGTTTCATAAATCACCGCACCCATGGGCGACCGGGTAGTCACCTGTGCCTGCAGCAAAGCGGCCTCGGCGCTGGCCTGGGTTTTGGGCAGCACCTCCACCTTGTTTTTCGCCCTTTTTACCCACGCAGAGACCAGGTCCCAGCCGGGTTCCTTCACCGTGACCAGTTCTTTCAGAGTTCGTTTGGGCAGGGTCTGGGCAAATCCCTGAAGGCTGATGAAGAGCAACGCGTAGCAAAGCAGGTGTTTCATAACGTGAGATGCGTGAAAAGAGAGATACGCAGAAATCTATTTTGGGGCCGTTTCTCAGAAAAGAAGCCTGAAAAGGAGGGGCTACAGGCTCATCAGCTCCTTAAACACCTGCGACTGCCGCCGGCTCACCTCCACCTCCTCGCCGCCCTGCAGCCTGATCTTGATGCTGCCGCTGAACCAGGGATCAATCTGCGCAATGTAGTTCACGTTGATGATCTGCTGGCGGTTGGCCCTGAAAAACACCTTGGGGTCCAGGCGGGTCTCCAGGTAATTCAGTGACTTTAAAATGCAGGGGCGCTCCTGTTCAAAGTACAGGAAGGCGTAGTTGCCGTTAGACTCTATCAGGCGCACCTGCCTGAGCGCCACGAACCAGCAGCGCTCCCCGTCCTTCACAAACACGCGGTCTTCCTCGCTGAGCAGCGCGGGGGCGGCAGCTGGCTTAGGGGGCTGGTGCCGCTTCAGCGCCTTCTCCACGGCCTGCCGCAACCGGGTTTCCTCAATGGGCTTCATGAGGTAGTCCAGGGCGTTGCGCTCAAAGGCCTGGAGAGCGTATTGGTCATAGGCGGTGGTGAAGATGACCTGCGGCGTATAGGCCAGCGATTCCAGCAGCTCAAAGCCGTTTTTTTGGGGCAGGTGAATGTCCAGGAAAATCAGGTCGGGCCGCAGCGCTTCCGTGAGCTGGATGCCCTCCTCGGCGTTTTCGGCTTCGCCGATTAGTTCCAGCTCCGGGAAGTTCGCCAGCAGGTGCTTCAACTCCCGGCGCGCCAGCCGGGAGTCTTCAATGATGCAGATTTTCATGAGATCTAAAAGGAATCTGAAGCGTAGCCGCTACGGTGGTTTCTTCTACCTGCGCCAACTCAAAATGGCCCGGGCTCCCGAACGTATGGAATATCCGTTCCAGGAGCCGCTGAATGCCTATGCCGGCCGGGGCCGAGGAGATAGGTAGGCAACCGGTGTTTTCTACCTGCACCTGCAGCAAGCCATTCTGCCGTTGTACCCAAAGTGCAATGTGCCCGCCCCGGGCTTGGTTGCCAATGCCGTGCTTGATGGCGTTTTCCACCAGCAACTGGATGCCCAGGGGCGGAATGGCGGCCTGCTGGGCGGCCGGGTCAATCTGGGCCCTGAAATCCAGCTTCTCTTCAAAGTGGATCTTCTCCAACGCCAGATAATGATCCAGGAACTCCAGTTCCTGGCATACCTGCACCAGGTTCTCCCGGTTGTAGCCAATCACGTAGCGCATCATGGCCGAGAGGCGCGTGATCATCTCGCGGGCCTTGGCGGGGTCTTCCAGCACCAGCGAGCGGATGTTGTTCAGGCTGTTGAACAGAAAATGCGGATTCAGCTGCGACCTGATGGCCTCCAGCTCCGCCTCTTTGAGCGAAAGCTGCAGCCGCCAGGCCTCCACCTCTTTCTCTTTCCAGCGCTGGATAAACTGGTACGCAAAGTAAATGGTAGACCAGAAACTGAGCATAACCAGGCCATTGAGCGCGTACATGAGCAGATACCCAAAATTGTACTGCTCCCAGGTCACAACGTGGATGACCAGCATGAACAGGCTCACCAGCAGCTGCACCGCAAAAGAGGCCAGAGCGTTGTAGGCCAGGAGCAGGAGCACCAGCCGGCCCAGGGGCAGATCGGTCCAGCGATAGCGGTGGCTCAGGTGGCGTTGCAGGTGCGTGGTAGCTAAGAACATACCCGTGCCCACAAACTGCACCGCTACCATGCCGGGCTGCTTCTTGAAGAACAGAAAGCTCATCAGGAGCCCTATAAACAGGTAAAAGGCCCAGCCAACGGATTGGCAGACCCAGTACCTCTTGTGTGAATGCGTTGACATGGACAACTTGGCTACGGCAGCTTACTTTTTCAGGAAGGCATCCAGCTGCGCGAACATCCAGGCGGGCTCATCATACATGATGAAGTGCTTGGCGGTGTCGGCGATCCGGATGTCTGCCGTAGGCAAATTAGCGAATTGCGCCTTAAACATGTGGGTGGTGATGTCTTTTGTGACCCCGTAATTTTTGTAGCCGTACCAGGCCCCCAGCACCAGCACCGGGCTCTTAATGGCGGCAATGTCTTTTCTGAGGTCAGAGGTGTACATCTCGTACATGGCTTGGCCGGTGGTGGGGTAGTGGGAGGCCCGTCCCCAGGCAATGATCTGTTTGATGTGCACCGAGTCGGTGGCCATGCTCCCCATGTTGGCTTCCTGCTGCTTCTGCATTTCTGGGTTGGGCGTGGCCATGACTTTGCGGAACTGGTCGGTCATGGGTTTGATGCTCTCCACGGTAGCCGTGGGGTTCTGGGCGGCCCCCACGAACGGGAGTCCGTCTACCACCACTATCTTCCCGAAGGTGTCGGGGGCTTTAATGCCCAGCGCCAGGGCCAGGTACCCGCCCAGGCTATGCCCCACCAGCACGGGTTTCTTCAATTTGTTTTCCTGCACAAAGGCCAGCACCTCGTCGCGCATGCTGTTCAGGAAGTGGTCGGTTTTAATAGCAGGCTGCCCCGCAAAGCCCGGAAGGGTAAGCACGTAGCAAGTGTAGTTTTTCTGATAGTGCGCCACTGTCCCATCCCACACCTCACCGCCCGAGTTCAGGCCTGGAATCAGGATCATGGCCGGGCCTTTGCCCGTTTTCACTACTTTAAAGGAAGGCGCTTGGGCTGAGGTGGTTAAAGTGACGCACAACAGCAGCACCAGGATTGAAGTAATTTTTGCTTTCATGGCTTTACAGACTTGGGTTGATTTGGTGAATGATTGACCCAAAGGTGAGGGTTGAAAGCGCCCTGCGGAAGCAAAATATGATGAGCGGTTATTGCAAGGGGTAAGCGGTGTAGGGATTAGTGGTAGCCAAGTATCGGTTATTTTCAAGCCCTTTTCTGGAAACAAAGCCGAAAACAGAATTACCATTTGTAGCGTCGTTACCCTGTAACGACGTGTCTCTATGGAACAATATCTTCTCTTCAGGCAAGCAGGAACATTCAAACAACATAGGAGCTGTTTCTAGAAGATGTGAGCCAGTCCTGCTGCGGAGAACCACGTCGTTACAGGGTAACGACGCTACGTTTTTGTTTTTGACCCTATTTCTGGGAAACAGGCCCAAAACGAAAAAACCTGTGAGGTCTCCAAGACCTCACAGGTTTCTATAGCAATCAGCAATAAACAATCAGCAATTATTTCACGCGGGTGTCAATCTGTAACTCATCCAGCTGCGCCTGCGCGATTGGCGAGGGGGCATCAATCATCACATCACGGCCTGAGTTATTTTTAGGGAACGCGATGAAGTCCCGGATAGAATCAGCGCCACCGAACAAAGAGCACAGACGGTCAAACCCGAAAGCGATACCACCGTGCGGAGGTGCGCCGTACTCAAAGGCATCCAACAAGAATCCGAACTGCGCCTGTGCCTCTTCCGGCGTAAAGCCTAACAAGTTGAACATGCGGGACTGCACGGCGCGGTCATGGATACGGATAGAACCGCCACCCACTTCTACACCGTTGATGACCATGTCATAGGCATTGGCGCGCACGGCACCGGGGTTGGTGTCAATCAGGTCCATGTCCTCAGGCTTGGGCGAGGTGAACGGGTGGTGCATGGCGTGGTAGCGGTTGCTTTCCTCGTCCCACTCCAGGAGCGGGAAGTCCAGCACCCACAGGGTAGAGAACGTGTCTTTGTCGCGCAGGCCCAGGCGGGTGCCCATCTCTAGGCGTAGCTCGTTTAGAGCTTTTCTTGTTTTATCGGCTCCGCCGGCTAATACCAGCAGTAAGTCTCCGGGTTGGGCGTTGAAGGCTTGGGCCCATTGCTGTAAATCTTCCGGCGAGTAGAATTTGTCCACGCTTGATTTCACGCTGCCGTCTTCCTGCACGCGGGCGTACACCAAACCGGTGGCACCTACTTGCGGACGTTTCACGAAATCAGTCAGTTCATCTATTTGTTTACGGGTGTAGAAAGCGCTGCCGCTGGCGTTGATGCCTACTACCAATTCGGCGTCATCAAACACCTTGAAGCCTTTGTTCTTCACCACGTCGTTCAGTTCCACAAACTGCATCCCGAAACGGGTGTCTGGTTTGTCTGAGCCGTAGAGGCGCATGGCATCGGCGTAGGTCATGCGCGGGAAATCAGCCAGTTCAATGCCTTTTACGGTACGGAACAGGTGTTTCACCAAGCCTTCAAACGTGTTCAGGATGTCTTCCTGGGTTACGAAGGAAAGTTCGCAGTCAATCTGGGTGAACTCGGGCTGACGGTCGGCGCGCAAATCTTCGTCTCTAAAGCATTTCACAATCTGGAAATACTTGTCAAAGCCAGACACCATCAACAGCTGCTTAAAGGTCTGCGGGCTCTGCGGCAAAGCGTAGAACTCACCGGGGTTCATGCGGCTAGGCACCACGAAATCGCGGGCTCCTTCTGGTGTGGATTTAATGAGTACCGGAGTCTCTACCTCAATAAAGCCCTGGCCGTCCAGGTACGAGCGGGTCTGCTGAGCCATGCGGTGGCGTAGCTCCAGGCTTTTGCGGACTGGCGAGCGGCGCAAGTCCAGGTAGCGGTACTTCATGCGCAGGTCATCGCCGCCATCGGTCTCGTCCTCAATCAGGAACGGAGGCAGTTTGGCCGGGTTCAGAACCTCCAGCGCGGTTACTTTTATCTCAATGTCGCCGGTGGCGATTTTGTCGTTTTTAGACACGCGCTCAATTACGGTGCCGGTGGCCTTCACCACGAACTCACGACCCAACGTACGGGCAGTGGTGAGAACCTGTGCGTCAGAAACACCTTCCTCCAGGCTCAGCTGCGTGATGCCGTAGCGGTCGCGCAGGTCAACCCAAAGCATGCCGCCTTTGTCGCGTGATTTCTGTACCCAACCGGTCAGGGTCACTTCCTGACCAACATTCTCCAGGCGTAATTCGCCGCAGGTGTGTGAACGAAGCATTGTATCTGTTCTTTAGAAACTAAGCCACAAAGGTAAGGATTGTTCGGTGATCTGCCGAGTGCTGTTTTAGGCCTGTTTTCCATAAAATACCCCTTAAACGGGAAGCCCACCGGCCTCTGCTCGGCGGGGTCTTGGGTGGGCGGCAAGTGTCCGGTTTCAGTGAAAAAGTGTTCAGTAGTGGACAGTTGTAGACTTGGAAAACTGGCGTAAGTAGTTGATATTTAAGGTAATGCATTTCTGGCATTCGGCTTGTCTAAGTCTGGGCAAGGGGCAGCGGTGCAGGGCCCCAACCAAGCAGCTTTTCTATCTAACCAGAACTATTATTGAAAACTATGTACACTAAGAAAATTGCTCTGCTGGCAGCCCTTTGGCTAATGCTGGTTGGCCCTCAGGCCTGGGCCCAGGAGCTCAGAATGTTTGAGCTGAAAGGGACCGTGAAAGGAGCCAAAGGGGAGCTGTTGCAGGCCGCCAACGTGCAGCTGGTCAAAGACTCAAGCCAGGCCTTGGTGAAGGTAGAAGTGTCTGGCGCCGATGGCACTTTCCTGTTCTCGGGCATTCCGGCGGGCACCTACAAGGTCATGGTCCTGCACTATGACTACGCCCTGTTCACCTCGCCCTCGCTCTCTTTGCGGCAAGACACTGATCTAGGCACTCTGATTTTGCCTGAACGCGCCGTCGCCTTGAAGGAGGTGAAGATTGAGGCGCAGAAGCCGTTTGTGGAACAGCATTTTGACAAAACGGTACTGAACGTGGAGAACAGCATCTCGGCCACCGGCAGCACCGTGCTGGAGGTGCTGGAGAAAGCCCCGGGCGTGCGCATTGATCAGAACGATAACCTTAGCATGCGCGGCAAAACCGGGGTGGTGGTCATGATAGATGGTAAGCGGGTGCCTATGTCGGGGGCTGAGTTGGCCAATATGCTGCGCGGGCTGGGGGCAAACTCGGTGGCCAGGATAGACCTGATCACCAACCCCTCGGCCAAGTACGAAGCCGCCGGGAACTCCGGCATCATTGACATCCGGCTGAAGAAAGACAACCGCGTAGGAGCCAACGGCACCCTTACCTCCTCTTTCGGGCAAGGCATGTATCCCAAAGCCAACCAGGGGCTGCAGCTCAACTACCGCAACAAAAAAGTGAACCTGTTTGGGTCCTACAACTACGTGCACCGCAACGACATCAACAAGCTGGACCTGTACCGCCAGTTCTACGAAGTGGTGAAGACCGAGGCCGGCGACTCCATCTCGGGGGACCTGATGGGCATCTACGACCAGAAGAACGTGTTTGGCTACATCCTCAACAACAACAATGGTCGGATTGGCCTTGACTACACCCTCTCGCCCAAGACCCTGGTGGGCATAGTGGCCAGCGGCACCCTGGTGGACATTAACCGAACCGTGGACAATGCCGCGCAGGAACTGAACCCCGAGCGGCGCTACATGAGCTCTTTCTTCACAAACGGCTTCACCGATTCTGACCGCAACAACCACGCCGTCAACCTCAACCTGAAACACACCATTGACACCACCGGCCGCGAGATTTCGGCCGACGTGGACTATGCCGCTTTCAGCACCAAAGACCTGCAGAACTTCAGGACCCAATACTTTGACTTGCCCAAGGCCCGGCCAGACTCTGTGCTGTTTGGCGACCTGGACGGCAAGCTTTCCATTTACTCCGCCAAGGTAGATTACTCTCAGCCCCTCACGGCAGTGGGCGCCAACCTTGAAGCCGGCTTCAAGAGCAGCCTGGTAAAGGCAGACAACAACCTGCAGTTCTTTGACCTCACAGAAAACCGCCATGACTTTATTGAGCAGCAGAGCAACCACTTCCGGTACTCAGAAAACATCAACGCCGCCTATGTGAACCTGAACAAAAAGTGGACGCAACTGAGCCTGCAACTGGGGCTGCGCCTGGAGAACACCATTTCTGAAGGCAAGCAGTTGATCAGCGGCGATAGCTTTGACCGAAACTACACCCAGCTTTTCCCCAGCGCCTACGTGGGGTACCAGGTGAACGAAAAGCACGATGTGGGGCTTTCCCTGAGCCGCCGCATTGACCGGCCAACGTACAACCAGCTCAACCCATTCAAGTTCTTCCTGGACCCTACCACCTACGCGCAGGGCAACCCGTTCCTGCGGCCGCAGCTCACCTATTCCTTTGAGCTGACGCACACCTTCGGGCAGAAAATTGTGACCAAACTCAGCTACAGCCGCACCACAGACAATATTGTAACGGTGCTCCTGCCTACCAAAGAGAAGTCAACCGATGGCAAGGCGGTAATCATGCAGCAAGACCAGAACCTGGCCCAATTGGATTACTATGGACTGAGTGTCTCGGTGCCCGTTTCGGTGGCCAGGTGGTTCACCAGCACCAACAACATTCAGGTGTATTACGGGCTTTACCAGGGCAACCTGGCCAATACCAACCTGCGCAACGGAAGGCCCACCCTCAACCTGAACTCTACTAACAACTTCACCTTGCCTAAGAACTGGTCGGCCGAGGTGATCGGGGTCTACAACTCCCGCGAGATCTACGGGTTCCTGGACATCCGCCCCGTACAATACCTGTCCCTGGGCGTGCAGAAGCAGTTCCTGGACAAAAAGGCCAATGTGAAGCTGAACGTGTCTGATGTGTTCTACTCTAACAGGACCAGGGCTACCACCGCGCTCACCGGCTACACCGAGAATTTCTACCAGCGCCGGGATACCCGCGTAGCCACCCTTAGCTTTACGTACCGCTTCGGGAAAAGCCAGGTGGCCCCCACCCGCCGCCGCACCGGCGGGGCTGAGGAGGAAAAGCGCAGAGCAGGGTAACCCGCCACTTCTCTGCCTAGAATGCAAAGCGCCCGGCCGTATTCCAAACGGTCGGGCGCTCTGCGTTAGCTACTTACCCCTCCACGTTAAGTTCCGCAGGTTCCTCTCCAGCACCCGCTTATCTGTTCAATAGGACAAACGTAGGACGCAGTTGAACCACTGCCGTAAACCTAAAAAAGTTTTAGGTAATAGGAAGAAGTTGTTATATTCTTCAAGGAAAGGTTTTGAGACCCCAGAATTCAATATTAAATAGCTTAAAATTAAGGAGTGCCTAAGTAGGAGGAGAGGATTTTGCTCAATTCTGTACTTATTGAAGAAGAACTGCTTATAGATAAAAATTTAGATTATTTTATTGACTTATACTGGTGATGTTTAGTTCTGTTTGGAAAGCTTTCTCATTAAAAAAATCTAAGAAGAAGACAGGAGCTGGGCGTCAAAATAAAAAGGATTATTTTGATAGCCTTAATTACGTTCGTACCGTTGCGGGGCTGCGCAATGCTTTGGCGGGCCGCACCCGGGTTAAAGCGAACACCGCACAGGAAGTTACGTTCAGGGGCCTGCCCTTTGGGGCCACCATAAAGGAAGCCAAGAAACTCCTGGGCAAGCCAGAACTGCACGCCAACAAAGGCAAAGAGGAGGTGGTAGGCCATGAGGTGCTTTTCTACTTCTCCTCCATTGGGTCTGTTAAAGTGACGCAGTGCCTCCATTTCCTGCACGGTGAGTTCATCATGGGGCAGAGCATCGTAAAATCTTCCAATTCAGAGAAGCGCCGTACCTTCTGCGAGTCAATTATTGAGAAATACCACGTTGCCCCTGAGGCAGGAAATCCCATCGACTTCACCCAGGTTTTCCCCATCTGTGACCAATCCGGGAACCGGATTGAGCTGCTTGATGCGTTTGACCTGACCATCACCTACGTAACCGGAGATCCGCACGTACTGCCGGTCGTGACCATGGTTCAGGCCGCTGATTCCAGCAGAAAGGCAATGCTCCAGAGTGCTTTCAGGGAGCGGGTGGTGCCCTACATCTAAACCCTACGCCGTTAGAATACCAACTTCTTCCGTTAACCAGAGCCGAGGCTCCTTTTCCCACTGAGGAAAAGGAGCCTCGGCTTTAATGCATACGGCAAGTAGGCCCTGGGTGTAGTTCGCCAATCATCCCGCCGATTATCCTAGGCTGTGTCTGAAAAATGGCGGGGCAGTACCGTTTTGGGGCTGCTTTTGGGAAAGTAGCCCCAAAACGCCGGCCTACAATAGGCTATGGCGGCAGAGATCAGCCGAGGGAAACCGGATGAAAAAGCTCCGGGAGCATTTTTCAGACACAGCCTAGTGGCGCTCGCCCTGGACTCATGCCCGGCAAGGGCTCTCCAGATCAACGCCTTTCTTTGCTTGGGGCAAGGCCTTACCGCAACTTTTCTCTTCTGTACACAAAGCCTCTAACTAACCCTTTTGGGCATTTGCCTGGTAGTGGGGGACTTGATGCGTCCTAAACCTGGAGCTTTTGCTCTAACTTGGGGAGCAGTGCTTTACCTCATAGATTCATAGCCAGTTATGGGTTATAGAACCATGGAGAAGTGGTGCTTTTGCCTTAATCGCTTCACGCTTTTACAACCGGTTTCCTAGACCATGAGTAACGATTCTGCCTGATTTTCTTGGAGCACTTCTGTATTGGTGTTTGCAGTTATTTTATATTTTTTAATAAATATTTTACAAAATAGCTTGGTTAAGTGCCGGTAAATGCTTTAGATTTGTCTCATTCTTTTATAGATGTAGATTATTTGTATGTAATGGGTGCAGTACTTGCCCTATTGCAGATCAGGTGTGTAGTTGAAAAATGAGTCTTATTAAACCCAGTTATAAAGTAGGCAACGTGCTAAGCATCATCATGTTCCATTTGGCCGTGGCGGCTGCTTTCCCGGTGCACGCGTTGCCCAATGACCCTTCAGACGTTGGCAAAAACAAAGGACGAAGGAGGGAGATTACCCAGTTTATCAGGCATCATCCCGAGGCCGCCCAGGCGTATGCCGACCGTGCCTCCCTTAAGATGGAGGCGGGGCAGGTATACGGGGCCATCAGAGATTATTCTACTGCCCTGGCGCTTCCGGCCGCAGATAAAGCGGCTTTCCTGAGTAGTAGGGGGCACGCGTTCCTGGAGATAGGCGCTTACGTAGAGGCCCTGCAAGACTTTGAGGCGCGGCTGCAGCTTGGCGAAACGGAAGAGGCCCTATACGGAAGGGCCGTGGCGAAGTACCACCTGGATGACCTTTGGGGAGCGATCCGGGACCTGGATAAAGTGGTGGCTGAACGGGCTCAGCACCCCAAAGCCCTGTTCAACCGTGCCCTTGTACGCATGGAACTGAACCAATGGGAAGCCGCCGCCGCTGACCTGGGGCAGTTTCTGGAATATTACCCGGGGCACGCAGAAGCGCAGCACGCACTGGCCAAAGCCCTGGTTCAGGTAACCCGAAGGCAAGGGCCGCGCCACTAAAAGAGAAAGCTTATAAAAAAAAGATATACCAATAATTAAATCCCGATTACCCTCGTGCTCCGCCACAGGGGCACCTATCAAGTTTATTATTCAGCAAATCAATCCACCTAAACCATATCAGTATGCGAAAACTTTCCTTAACCATGTGTTTCGCCCTGGCGCTGGGCATGCAGGCCTTTGCCCAGGACGGAACCGTAAACCAGGCGGTAGAGAAAACCTCTAGTGCGGTAACCCGGCTCATGATGCAGTCTATTGGCCTGAATGAAAATGAATACCTGCGGGTGAGAACCCTCAACCATGCACGCCTGGCCAAGGCGGCCGAGGTAACCAAAATGTACGGCGGCAATGCCGAAATGCTGGAAGCCCGCCTGAAAGAGATTGAGGGCAATTTTGAGAATGAGCTGTTCAAAATCCTGAACTCCCGCCAGGTAGAGGCCTACGCCGAGTTCAAAGTAAAACCAGAAGGCAATTTCCTCTCCCTGGTGCAGGAAGTAGCCAAAGCAGCCAAACCATGACTTTTACAGCCACAAGCGGAGAAGACGTATACGTTAATCTGCTTGTGGCTTTTTTTTACGGCCCCTGCCTCAGGATGCAAGGAGCCATAGCCTTTTTCAAAGAATTAAGAGTGGGCAAGCTTAGCCTTGCTCAGGAAATCCCAGACCACCACGCCCACCGTCACCGACACGTTAAGCGAGTGCTTGGTGCCAAACTGCGGAATCTCCAACACGCCATCGGCGGCTTTCACCACTTCCTCCTCCACCCCAAACACCTCGTTGCCAAACACAAAGGCATATTTCTCCCCCTCGGCCGGGCTGAAGGCTGAGAGCGAGGTGCTTCCCTGGGCCTGTTCTACGGCCCAAACCTGGTAACCTTGCTGCTGCAGGCCTTCCACCGCCTCCAGGGTAGAAGGCACGTGCACCCACTCCACCGACTCAGTGGCCCCCAGCGCCGTCTTATGGATTTCCTTGTTGGGCGGCGTGCCCGTGATGCCGCACAGGTAGATTTTCTCCACGGCAAAGGCATCGCCAGTCCTGAACGCCGAACCCACGTTGTGCAGGCTGCGCACGTTGTCCAACACCAACACCAACGGATTTTTTTGCTTATTTTTGAAGTCCTCCACCGAATCGCGTTGGAGTTCTTCCATGCTTAGTTTGCGCATAGGTAGATCTGTTTTCGGCGTAGCCGAATGGAAGCGCAAAGGTAACACAAAAGGGACAAATGCATTTTGGGCCTGTTTTTGGGAAAACAGTTCTAAAACAGCGTTCAAGGAAGGGGAAGCAGGAAGGCGTTTTAGGGCTGTTTTCCCGGAAATAGCCCTGAAACAGGAAAAAGTAAAATGGCTGCGCCGATGTTCCCTAGGGAGGCATTGGCCCATCAGCACATCAAAAAATTAGCATACTAGACATTGGCCAAATCTGCAGAGTTCAGCGCCACGCCGCTGATGAAACAATACAATGCCATCAAGGCGAAACACCCCGGGGCATTGCTGCTCTTTAGGGTGGGGGACTTTTACGAAACCTTCGGCGAGGACGCTATCAAGGCCAGTAAGATCCTGGGCATTCTGCTCACCAAACGGGGCAACGGCTCGGCCGCCGAGACGGCCTTGGCGGGATTTCCGCACCACTCGCTGGATACCTACCTGCCCAAGCTGGTGCGGGCTGGCGAGCGCGTGGCCATCTGTGACCAGTTGGAAGACCCCAAGACGGTAAAGGGCATTGTGAAGCGCGGCGTAACCGAACTGGTGACGCCCGGCGTATCGTTCAACGACCAGGTACTGGAGCAGAAAAGGAATAATTACCTAGCCTCGCTGCACTTCGGGAAAGGACAGCTGGTGGGCATTGCCCTGCTGGATGCCTCCACCGGTGAGTTCCTGCTGGCCCAGGGAGATGCCGGGTACGCCGCCAAACTGCTGCAGAACTTCAGCCCCGCCGAGGTGCTGTTCTGCAAAGGCAAAAAGGAAACGTTTTTCCAGACCTTCGGCCCCGATTTCTGCCATTACGCGCTGGATGAGTGGGTGTACAGCTATGACTTCGCGCTGGAGGCACTCACCAAACAGTTCAACACCACCACCCTGAAAGGCTTTGGCGTGGAGGCGCTCACTGAGGGCATTACCGCCGCCGGAGCCATCCTGCACTACCTAGCCGAGACCCAGCACCACGATCTGCGCCACATTACAGCCCTGGGCCGATTGGAGGAGGACAGGTACGTCTGGCTGGACCGCTTCACGGTACGGAACCTGGAGCTGATCTATCCGCAGCACCCCGAGGGCGTGCCTCTGATAGATGTGCTGGACCATACCATCACGCCCATGGGCGGCCGGTTGCTGCGCAAATGGCTGGTGTTACCATTGAAAGATGCGGCCCAGATCAGACGTAGGTTAGACACCGTGGAGGCGCTACAGGCCCGTCCGGATTTGTTGCAGGATATCCACCATTACCTCAAGCAAATCAGTGACCTGGAGCGTCTCATCTCCAAAGTGGCCGTGCGCCGGGTGAACCCTCGGGAATTGCTGCAACTGGCGCGGGCGCTGGAGGCTACGCTGCCCATCAAGGAGTTGCTGGCCGTGAGCGGCGTTCCTGCGTTGCAAAAACTTTCTGACCAACTGCTGCCCTGTGAAAGCATCCGGGACGAGATCCAGAAAATTCTGAAGCCAGATGCACCGGTGCTTACTAATCAAGGCAACATGGTGCAGAACGGCATTGATGCGGAACTGGACGAACTGCGGGCTATTGCGTTCTCGGGCAAAGATTACCTGCTGCAGATTCAGCAGCGCGAGGTGCAGAACACAGGCATTTCGTCGTTGAAAATTGCCTACAACAAGGTGTTCGGGTACTACCTGGAGGTGACGCACGCCCACAAAGACAAGGTGCCTGCCTCCTGGATACGCAAGCAGACGCTGGTGAACGCCGAGCGCTACATCACCGAGGAGCTGAAAACCTACGAGGAGAAAATTCTGCACGCCGAGGACCGCCTGTACGTGATTGAGCAGCGCATCTTCAATGAGTTGGTGCTGAGCGCCGCTGAGTTTGTGCCGCAGATTCAGCAGAACGCCAAAGCTTTGGGCATGCTGGACTGTCTGGCCAACTTCGCGCAGCTGGCTACCCAGAACGGGTACGTGAAGCCGCAGGTGGACGAGAGCACTGTGCTCAATATCACGCAGGGCCGTCACCCGGTCATTGAAAAGCAGTTGCCGGTGGGAGAGCGCTACGTGCCCAATGACATCAGGCTAGACAACGAGGACCAGCAGATCATCATCATCACGGGCCCAAACATGGCCGGTAAAAGCGCCTTGCTGCGACAGACTGCGTTGATTGTGCTTATGGCGCAGATCGGCTCGTTTGTGCCCGCCGAGGCGGCGCAGGTGGGCGTGATCGATAAAATCTTCACCCGTGTGGGCGCGTCAGACAACCTGAGCCGGGGCGAGAGTACGTTCATGGTGGAGATGACCGAGACGGCCAGTATCCTGAACAACCTCTCGGACCGCAGCCTGGTGCTCATGGACGAGATCGGCCGCGGGACCAGCACCTATGACGGGATTTCCATCGCCTGGGCTATTGTGGAGCACCTGCACAACGCGCCTAAAGGCCGGGCCAAGACCTTGTTCGCCACGCATTACCACGAGCTGAACCAATTGGCCGAAGATTTTCCGCGGGTGCACAACTTCAACGTGAGCGTGAAGGAGAGTAACGGCAAGATTTTGTTCATGCGTAAGCTGGTGGAAGGCGGCAGTGCCCACAGTTTCGGGATACAGGTGGCCCAGATGGCGGGTATGCCTAACAGCATTGTGCTCCGGGCCAACGAGATCATGCACCACCTGGAACAGGAGAAAATCAGCCATCCGCACCAGGATCCGCAGGAAACGCTCAAATCTTTACCCAAGCAGCCGTATCAGCTGAGCATGTTTGAGCTCAACGACCCGCAGTTGGTGCGCATCAAGGAAGTATTCGAGAAGCTGGATATTAACACCATCACGCCGGTGGAGGCGCTCTTAAAGCTGAATGAGCTGAAGATGCTGGTGGAAGGTAAGAAGCAGAAAGTCTAAGTTTCAGGTTTGAATACCATCTAACTCCGTTTAGGAGCTGTTTTTAGGAAAACGGCCCCTAAACGGATTTTTTTGTGCCAGTAGGAATAGATTCCCTCAGTGGATAGGAAACTGTGTAGGGAGGCAAAGCAAAGAACTATCGCTTTTGTTGCTGATTTGGCCCTCTAGCCCTTGTTGGTGTTTTCACCAACAAGCGGAAGAAGCCTCGTACTTGCCCTTGTTGGTGTTCTTACCAACAAGGACGATTAGCTTGCCTCGCTAATCAGGTTCTAGAATCATGGTTAGGTGGCTAAAGCCGCCATTTCCCCTTCAAAACAGGCGGAAGCAGATGAAAGAAGGAGCCCTGCCGGTTGTCATATCCGGGAGTAATGGCCTTTTGAAAGCGGCTGGCAGCATTGCATGGGCAAAGTTTTCCGTTTTTGCAGAAGAGACACAGAGGGTTTTAGGGCTGGTTTCTGAAAAGCAGGCTTAAAACGAGAGCGTGGGAAGAATTTATCTGAAATTTTTCTCCCTGATTTTCAGGTAGAATCTGTTTTTGGTGAATTTTTTTTGAGGGGAATACTTGACAATAAGATTTCTGTGCTTACCTTTGTATCACTAATTCAAACGGCGAGTTAGTCAAAACAAAAAACGCGAAAGTAGCTCAGTTGGTAGAGCGCGACCTTGCCAAGGTCGAGGTCGCGGGTTCGAACCCCGTCTTTCGCTCAAAACAAAAGACGTTGCCTCGGTAACGTCTTTTGTTTATCTGCCTAGTTCATTTCCTGCTTAGGGGATGAGGTCGCCGGGATGGTGGAACTGGTAGACACGCAAGACTTAAAATCTTGTGACCATTAGGTCGTGCGGGTTCGATTCCCGCTCCTGGTACAGAAAACAAGAAGGCTTCTCCTCTAAGAGAAGCCTTCTTGTTTTCTGTACCTTTCCCTCTTGGTAGCCTGCCACAAGCCTGTGGTCTAAGGGCAGCCCCATCCAAAAAAAGCAGCAGAGAAGCCATTCAAATGGAGCAAGCCTCCAAAGACCAAACAAAGCCCATTGCTTAAGCAGGGAAAGGCCTCCAGAAATACATGTAAATACCTATATTTAGGTATATACTTGTACCATGACCCTTTTGAAGAACATCCCCCACCCCATTACCATTCTTTTCATCGTGATTCTTCTGGCGGCGGCGGCAACCTGGTTGGTGCCGGCCGGAGCGTACGCCAAACTGGTGTATGAGCAGGAGGGGGCTTTTGCGCTGGTACGCCAGGGTGAAAGGGTGGCTCTGCCGTTCAAGGAAAGCACCCTGGACAGCCTGGGCATGCCCGCGGGGCTGGAAAGCTTTGCGCAGGGTGAAACCGGGAAAACGCTATCTGTGCCGGGGAGCTTCCATCGGTTGCCCCAGAACGCCCAGGGACTCCTGGCGGTGGTGAAAGCGCCACTGCGCGGATTCCAGCAAACGGTGGAGATTATCCTGTTCCTGCTGCTAATAGGGGGCTTTATGAGTGTTTTTTACGCCACCGGTGCCCTGGAGCGGGGGTTGCAGGCATTGGCAACAAGAATGCAGGGCCGGGAGGGCTGGCTAATCATTGTGCTCACCTTTTTGTTCTCCTTCGGCGGGGCGTCTTTCGGCATGGCCGAGGAGGGACTGGCGTTTTACCCCATCCTGGTGCCTTTGTTTCTGGCGGCGGGGTATGACTTGCTGGTGCCCGTGGCCGTGATCTTCGGGGGCGCCCAATTGGGGCTGCTGTCTTCCTTTAGCAATCCTTTCTCCACCATCATTGCTTCCAATGCGGCCGGGGTACTCTGGACCGACGGAATGTATACCCGCCTTTTTCTCCTCTTTATAACCTCCTTGCTGTACATCTGGTATGTGGCCCGCTACGCCAGTGCCGTCAAGAAAGCACCGGAGCGGTCGTTGGTGCTGCGCCATGACGGAGCCATTTCCTCGCCCTTCCTTGCGGTGGTGAGTCCGCCCGAAGGCGGAAGGGCTTTGTCGGGGAGATGTGTGGGGCTGCTGGTCTTGTTTGTAGCTACCTTCCTGACCATGGTGGCGGGGGTTATTTTCTTCGGCTGGTGGTTGGTAGAGATGTCGGCGGTGTTCTTGGTTGCGTCGGTGCTGGTGGGCCTGATCATGCAGATGAACGAGAAAGAGTTCCTGGCGCAGTTCATCAAAGGTGCCGAAGGAATGGTGGTGGTGGCCTTCATTATTGGGACGGCCAGAGGAGTGGGCATTCTGCTGGAAGACGGAAACATCAGCGATAGCCTAGTGTATTACCCGGCGCAGTGGATCAGTGCCATGCCGCCGGGGTTGTTCATTGTGGGGCTGTTGGTGTTTTACATGGTGCTGACGTTCTTTATCCCCAGCACCTCGGGCATTGCGGTAGTCACCATGCCCATCATGGGTTCGCTGGCCACGGTGGCCGAGGTGCCCGGCCGGGAGATTGTCAACGCCTACCTGTTTGGCATGGGCATAGCCGGGTTTGTCATTCCCACCGGTTTGGCGCTGCCTTCCCTCAGCCTGGTAAACGTAAGCCTGAAGACCTGGTGGAAGTTCATTGGCCCGGTGCTGCCCTTTTTGTTCGTGCTCTGCAGCCTGTTCCTGCTGGCCGGGGTGTATCTAAACTAGCCTCCGCGTCGGGCAGGGTGAGGCAAAGAATCAGCGGGCAACTTTTCTGCTAGGCCTTCGGCGCAGGCCGGCCATTGCCTGCAAGCGCATCATCGTTGGTAGAAATACAGGTGCACTGCCGAGGCCAATCCCTTTTCACTCAAGGTAAAATAGCCGGCGCCGGTGGCGGCAAAGGTAACAGCCTCGCCCTGGGGTTCAATCCGGTAGGGCAGCGGCTGGAAGTCTTGCAGGAGGAATTCCTCCAGGGTTTCGTTTGCCTTCTGGCGGTAGAGGTAGAGCGCCGAGTAGGTTTTCACGATGGCCTCCTTCCCGTTGGGCGAAACCGCCGCGCTCACCACAAACGGGTACGGCAGGGTGCCCACCCGTTGGGCCACGTTGGTGGCGGTGGTGGAGTAGGGGTGTTTAAGCTTGTACACGCTAGACAGCGAATCTTGCTTGGTGAGAAGGAGAATGTCCTTTGTGTTGGGGTCTACCAGAAACGCCTCGGCGTCATGGGGCCCGTCTGGGTACCGGAAGCGGATGGTGGTAAAGCTGCGTACTGTGTCCGTTGCCGGTTGCGGCTCCTTGAATCGGTAAATGGTGTATTCGGTGGCTACGTGGTTATTGTCGCCAATGTCTGCCAGGTACAGCTGGTCTCCGGCAAGGGCCAGGTCTTCCCAGTCCCTGTTTTTGGCCCCTTTTAGGTAAATTGTCTTAAAAACCTTGCCGTCATGGCCCAGCAGGTACAGCTGTGGCGGGTTGCCGCTGTCTTCCTGCACCCATAAATGGCCGGGCAAGGTCTTGCTGTCCGCAATTCCAGAGGCCTCCCTGATCATGGGCACCACCGCGGTTCTGGTGGGTTCCACCTCCGCAGGAAGAGCATCTGGGGCGGACTCGTCTAGTTGGCTGCAGCCGCTAAGCCAGAACAGAAGCGTGAATAGGCAGTGAAGGAGCATGCTCTTTTTCATGATTAAATCCCCGGCAGGATGCGTTGCGGTCTTGCTCCCCTTGCGGTGTCAATCTTCGGGCAAAGAAGAGAGTGCCTGGGAGCAGATGGCCTGCTGCGTTGCTAAAGTTATACGTTTTAGGGGAAAAAGCCAGTCTGCCCACTAGGCAATGCGGAAGGAGCCAAGTCGCCGGGAGCCAGCGGTGGCCTCAAAAAAAAGGAGCAGCCCCGCCGGAAGCACCGGCGGGGCTGTTTTGCGTCTGTTTTACCAAAAACGGGCCTAAAACTGGTCTGGGCTTTACTTGGCGGGCTTGACTCCTTCTGAGGTCATGACTACCCGTTTCAGGGTGCCGTTTTTGTGGTAGTCCAGTTGGTCAATGCAGATGGACCGCCGGAAACTGCCCCCCTCCGGCTGAATGCCCCCGTTGTGGTAAATGAAATAGCTCTTTCCCTTAAAATCAATGATGGCCTGGTGGTTAGTGTTGGAGTTGCCGGCCAGCTCGTTCAGAATGCCCTTGTATTCCCACGGACCCTCCACGCTCTTGCTCATGGCATAGGCCGTCTTCTCGGGGAACTGGTAGGCGTAAGACAAGTAGTACCAGCCGTTGCGCTTGTGCACCCAGGGCGCCTCGGTGAAATGGGGCAGTTTAATGGTTTTGATGGGGCCGTCCAGTTCCACCATGTTCTTCTTCAGCTTGGCGTAGTGCAGCACGGTGTTCCCCCAGAAGATATACGCCTGCCCATTGTCATCAATGAACACGGCCGGGTCAATGTCATCCCAGCCAATGGAAGTATGGGTGGTCATGTTGTTGGTGATGAGCGCCGACCCGATGGCGTCCTTAAAGGGCCCGATGGGGCTGTCGGCCACCGCCACGCCAATGGCCTTGCCCGGAATGGTGGCGTGCTCCACGGTGGAGTACCAGTAAAACTTGCCGTCACGCTCTATCACGTGCGAAGCCCAGGCCTCGCCTTTGGCCCAGGCGAAATCCCTGGCCTTGAGCGGCACCTTGTGCTCGGTCCAGGTGACCAGGTCTGGCGAGGAAAAGACCAGCCACTCATGCATGACGTAGCCCTCGCGGCGGGCGGGGGCTTCGTCATGGCCTGCGTACAGGTACACCTTGTCCTTGTACACCAGGGCCGCCGGGTCTGCGGTGTACTTGTGCGTGAAAATGGGGTTTGCAGTGGCTTTGATGACCGTGTCTGGCCGGGCAAGGCGCAAAGGGCCGGCTACCGCCGAACCAGCCAGCAGGAGCGTCCCGGCTACGGCCAGTAGTGCTCCCTTGGAGAAGCTGCGAAGAAAGTTCGAAAGTGGGTGCATGCTTTAAAGGATAAGATAACAGAATACGGAGGGAACGGACTGTTCCCGTAACGGGCTGCCGTTGGTGGCACCTGGACTCGCTGAGTAGACCCCACCGTATTAAACCCATTTTCCTGGAAACAGGTCTGAAACGGCGGGGCAGGTCAGCAGAGATAGGGAATGGGCCTGGCTGAAAGCAAGGCTCCTCCCGGCCTTGGAGTTTACTTCATCTCCAGTACCACCACCGAAAACGGCGGCAGTTCCACGTTCAGGGTTTTGCCCTTGAGCTTGGCCCCTTTGAAAGCGGTGGGAGTGATGAGGGTTGGCTTGGCGAAGGTGTTGTGGTCCTGCAGGGTTTTAGAGGTAAGAATCCGCCCGGCAACCGACTTGAAATTGGCACCCTCAATGTTGATGGACACCTCCTGCTTCTTCTTAGGGTCAATGTTGACCAGCGAAACGTGGGTCACCCCGTTTTTATCCCTGGAGGCAGAGCCGTTCACCGCGGTGAGTTTCTCGTTGCCCAAGGCGTAGTCGGCGCTTTTGACGGTGAGGGGCAGGTAAGTGGCATCCTGGTGTACGTTGTACATCTCCATCACGTGGTACGTAGGCGTGAGGAGCATTTTCTCCTCCTCGGTCAGGATCACAGCCTGCAGCACGTTCACCACCTGGGCCAGGTTGGCCATGCGCACGCGGTCTGAGTGGTTGTTGAAGATGTTGAGGGTGGAGCCGGCAATCATGGCGTCGCGCATGGTGTTCTGCTGGTACAGAAAGCCAGGGTTGGTGCCGGGCTCTACCTCATACCAGCCGCCCCACTCGTCTACCACCAGGGCAATCTTCTTCTCAGGGTCGTACTTGTCCATAATGGCGGAGTGCTTCTGGATGAGCTCCTCCATAAACAGCGCCTGCTTCATGGTGGTGAAGTACTGCTGCTCATTGAAGTTTACCGAAGGGCCTTTCTTGCCCCAGTCAATCACCGAGTAGTGGTGGAGGGCCACACCCTCAATCAGGTTCCTGGGGATGATGCGCATGAGGGCCTCGGTCCAGTTGTAGTCGGCGGAGTTGGCCCCGGAGGCAATCCTGAAGAGCCCGCCCGAGTTGTTCCAGTCAGAGACGAAGGTGGCGTACTTGCGGTACTCGTTGGCGTAGTACTCCGCGGTCATGTTGCCGCCGCAGCCCCAGGCCTCGTTGCCAATGCCCCAGTACTTTACTTTCCAGGGTTTTTCGCGGCCGTTTTTTTTGCGCAGGTCAGACATGGGGCTCACGCCCGCGAAGTTCACGTACTGCACCCAGTCGGCCAGTTCCTGCACGGCGCCGCTGCCCATGTTGCCGGCCAGGTAAGGCTCGGTGTCCAGCAGTTCGCACATGTTCAGGAAGTCGTGGGTCCCGAAGCTGTTGTTCTCGGTCACGCCTCCCCACCAGTTGTTCACAATGGTGGGGCGCTGGTCTTTGGGGCCTATGCCGTCTTTCCAGTGGTAGGTGTCGGCGAAGCAGCCGCCGGGCCAGCGCAGGTTAGGGATTTTCAATTTCTTCAAAGCGGCCACCACGTCGTTCCGTACCCCGGCCGTGTTGGGGATCTTGGTGTTGTCTTCCCCCACGTAAATGCCCCCGTAAATGCAGCGGCCCAGGTGCTCGGCAAAGTGCCCGTAAATGTGGCGGCTAATGGTTCTGGTGGGGGTGGTGGGTACGGTTAAAGTGGCAGTGTTCTGCGCGAAAGACCCTAAGGCAACAAAAAGAAGTAAGAAAGGTAAGATTGCGTTCTTCATACTTATGGCTGTTTTTATTGGTGTTCGGCTAGAAGAATGTAAAACTGAAAGATATTTTTCAGGAAAGTTTGCAATAAATATAAGTGTATTTATTACATTTATACAACCTAATTTCAAGTTTTAAAAAAGAAACCTCCCCCGGGTTTGAAATTAGGGCTACCTAGGCCGGGTAAGCCATTGCCCACGCCAGTAGCACCTGCTTCTATATAGTGCGGCGCCCTAAGGCGGCCGCCGGAAGGTAAAGTTGAGCAGAGAACAAAGAGCCGGCGAAGCGGCCCTCTTTATATAAGATAGACTAATAAATGACTGGCGCGCCTGCCAGTAGGTTTCCAGGCGCAGGCACACGAAGTTTGAGCACGCTTTCACCGGCGCCTTCGCTCAAGCGACCAGGGTTTTTGCGGTAAGGCTTCTTTTACGCATGTAGCAGGTATAGGCATCCCTTACACCTGCCCAGAGAACCTGTGTAAACCGGCCAGAGAGTGGGTTTGTTGCCATAATGATTTTCTGAAAATATTTATCCCCCTGCTTATTGCTAAAAAAATAAACAACAGATACATTTATGAAAAATTAATAAATGTTAAAACTACACTTAACAGAAGCGCCTTACTCCTTCTTGAGTCCTGTTGATCTACGTTGAACGCACAATCATTATCTATAATCATACTCCTATGCAGCAAGTATTACTAAGTAAAAGAGGGTGGATGTTACTACTCTTTCTATTATATGCCGCCGTGACGCAGGTGATGGCACAGGGCATGACGATCAAGGGTAAAGTCACGGATGCGAGTGGGGCAGGCCTGCCAGGGGCTTCCGTTTTGCTCAAAGGCACCAGCATTGCCTCTGCCACCGATGTAGACGGAAACTATGTGCTGAACGTGCAGAGCGGAGAGGGTACCCTGGTGGTCTCGTACATTGGCTATTTGCCGCAGGAAGTTGCTATCAATAACCGCACAACCATCGACGTGACCTTGCAGACAGACGCCAAGTCTTTGGACGAGGTAGTGGTGGTAGGGTACGGAACCCAGCGCCGGGCCGACATCACGGGTTCGGTGGCCGTGGTGGACGTAGCCGACATGAAAAAAGTGTCTACCAATGATGTAGGCGCCATGCTGCAGGGAAGGGTTTCTGGGGTGAGCGT
The DNA here is from genome assembly GCF_016924645.1 of Rufibacter psychrotolerans. Classification (GTDB taxonomy): domain Bacteria; phylum Bacteroidota; class Bacteroidia; order Cytophagales; family Hymenobacteraceae; genus Nibribacter; species Nibribacter psychrotolerans. The sequence goes on from NZ_JAFFJV010000006.1 coordinate 92,050, forward strand.
GAACACCGACGGACAGCCCGGGGCGTTTCCGCAGGTAAGGATCCGCGGCCTGGGCACGTTTGGAAACTCAGATCCGCTGTACGTGATTGACGGGGTGCCTATTACCGGAGTGCCCCGTGACTTCAACCCCAATGACATTGAATCCATGCAGGTGCTGAAAGACGCATCGGCCGGGGCCATCTACGGGTCAAGGGCCGCCAACGGGGTAGTGATCATCACCACCCGCCAGGGCCGGAAAGACACGCCGTTGCAGGTAGAATACAACGGGTACTACGGCATTGACCAGGTATGGCAGAAAATGCCGGTGACCAACCGCGCCAACTACCAGATCCTGAACAATGAGTCCCGCTTGCGGTCGGGCACCAAGGCGCTGGCGCCGGCCAACGATCCCAACAACCCACGGTTTGTCAACAACATTGACACCGACTGGCAGGAGGAAGGCCTGAGAACCGGCAACCGGCAGAACCACAACATCAACCTGTCTGGGGGCGGCGTTTCCAGCACCTACAACATCTCGCTGGACTACTTCGGAAACAAAGGAACCTACGTAGGTAACGGCCCCACGTATGAGCGCTATACCGCCCGGGTAAACTCTACCCTGGAGAAAGGCATCTTTAAGTTTGGCCAGTCTTTGTTTTACGCCAGATCTGACGAAAACGGCCTGGTAACCGCCGATGGCGTGCTGGCCGGGGGCAGACCTCCGCTGATCAATGACCTGGTGATCGCCATCCCTACCATGGCGGTATATGACCCAGCCAATGAGGGCGGTTTTGGCGGCACCCTGCAGGAAAGGGAAGATGCCATCTCGCTCAACGGCATTGGCTACAACAGCCTGATCAAAAGCACTACCGACGTGGACCGCATCTTTGCCAGCGGCTACGGTGAGCTGCAGCTGCTCAAGAGAGCCAACCATAACCTGAAGTACAGACTCAACCTGAGCCATGACGTGGTAACCGCTAGGGATAAAACCTTTATCCCCACGTTCAACCTGGGGTACTTCTTCCCCAATGCCATTGCCCGCCTGAACGACAACTCCAGAAGGTACGAAAGCTCCCTCATTGAAAACACCCTGAACTACGAGGCTACCCTGGGCAGAAGCTCCCTGGCCGTGTTGGTGGGGCAGATGTACCAGTCAGAAAACGGCGTGTTCAAGCAAGGCTACGCCGAAGGGTTCACCAAGCCTTACTACCCGGTGCTGAGCAACGGCGCCACCAGCACTTCGTCCGGTACCGAGGACGCCCACGTGCTTTCTTCTTACCTGGGCCGGGTAAACTACAGCTTTGATGACCGCTACCTGCTAACCGCTACCATGCGAAGAGACGGGTCCTCACGCTTCTCGCCGGTGAACAGATACGGGTACTTCCCTTCCCTGGCCCTGGGCTGGAAATTAACCAACGAAGCCTTCTTCACGGTGCCCAAAACCATTGTGTCTGACCTGAAGCTGCGCGCCAGCTGGGGGAAACTGGGCAACGAGAACATCGGGAACTACCGCTACCTGCCCGCCATCAACTCCAACGTGGTGTACACCTTTAACAACGGCGAACGGGTGCTGGGCGGGTTGCAGACCAGCGTGGTAGACGAGTCTATTAAGTGGGAAGAAAAAACCACCACTAACGTGGGCTTTGACGCGGTGCTCTTTGAGGGAAGGGTTGACTTCTCTGCCGAATACTACCACAGCAAGAGTGAAGACGTGCTGGTAGACATTCCCATTCCCGCCTCGGTGGGGTCTGTGAATGCCAACCTGCTGGTAAACGCCGGAACCCTGGTGAACAAAGGGTTTGAGTTCACCGCCGGCTACAACCAGACCATCGGCGACTTCCAGTTTGGAATTTCGGGGAACTTCACTACCCTCAAGAACGAGGTGCTGAGCCTGGGAACCAACGTGAACTCAAGATTGGGCGTGGGTTCTATCACCGAGATTGGCGGTGAAGTGGGCCGGCATTACGGCTGGCTAGTAGACGGCATCTTCCAGTCGCAGGAAGAGATTGACAACCACGCGTTCCAGAAGCCGGGTACCGCGCCGGGCGACTTGAAGTTCCGGGACATCAGCGGACCAGAAGGAACCCCGGATGGCCTCATTGACACCTATGACCGTACGTACCTGGGCAGTGGTATTCCCAAGTACAACTATGGCATCAACATCAACGCTTCCTACAAAGGCTTTGACCTGACCATCTTCGCCTCGGGCAAAGGTGGGTACCTGATCAACAGCCGGCTGTACCGCACCCTGATGCACACCGGCGGTGATGACAACTGGCACGAGGATATCCTGGACCGCTGGACCTCTACCAACACGGATACCAACATTCCGCGCCTGATCTGGACAGACCCCAACGAAAACGGCCGGGACTCTAACCGTGAAGGCTGGCTGCAGGATGGAACGCACCTGCGCATCAATACCGTGTCTCTGGGCTACAACTTCAAACCAAGTTTTGTCAAAGGCATCAACAAGGCGCGGGTGTACCTCACGGGCCAGAACCTCTACACGTTCCAGAAATACAAAGGCTACAATCCAGACTTCACGGCTGGCGTGTTTGAGCCTGGCTTTGACAACGGCTCTTTCCCAAGGCCCAGGACGGTGATGTTGGGTGTGCAGGTTGGCTTCTAGTCCTATCAATTCAGGTTTGTTTTACGCAAAAGAGGTTTAAAATGAAAAAGATTACATATTGGGTTGTCGCGTTGATGCTTATGTCCAGCTGCGATGATAAATTAGAGATCACCAACCCTAACCAGCAAACCGCAGATGCTTACTGGGCCACCGAAGCCCAGGCCTTTGCCGGGATAACCGCTGTGTACAATGCCTTGGTCACAGACGGCACCTACCAGAGAACTTTCCCCAGCTTCAATGACAGCCGCGGAGACGACATGTACGGCGACAGCCCGGCCGTTTACCTGGAGCTAGGCGGTCAGTTCACACTCCCCACCAATGCCGCAGAAACGCAATGGATCTGGAGAGACCACTACATGCTCATCTTTCGGGCTAACCAGGTGATTTCCAGCGTGGGCAAGATGGACGCCAGCATTATTGGCGATGATGCAAAAAGAAGAATTCTGGGCCAGGCCTACTTTTTGCGCGGGTTGGCCTATTACAACCTGGCCATCACGTACAAAGCGGTACCGGTGGTAACGGAACCGCCCGTTGACAAAACGCAGTACTACCCTGCCACCGCCACTGAGGAGGAGCTTTGGAACCAGATATTCTCTGATTTGCGGAACGGTGAAGAGATGCTGCCAATCAACTATGACAACGTGGTGGGACCAGACAGAGGGCAGAAAGGGCGGGCCACTAAAGGCGCCGCGGCCGGTATGCTGGGCAAGGCGTACCTCTACCGCAAAATGTACCCCCAGGCAGAGGCACAGCTAGCCAAGTTCTTCACCGGGCCCTTGCAAGGAATTTACTCCCTGGTGCCTAATTACCGAGACAACTTCACCACCACCAATGAGAACAATGCCGAGTCTTTGTTTGAGGTGCAGTTCAGCGCCACGGGCGGTTCGGTGGGCAACTGGACCGGCGAGCCAAGCGCCAACTGGCGGCAATTCATTGCCTTGCCGGTAGCCTACGGAATGGAAGGCAAAGCTTGGTCTGATTACCAGCCTACTCAGTGGATCTACAATGAATACAGGCAGGAGAAAACGGTAGACAACCAGGTAGACCCCCGGTTGCCGGCCACCATTCTGTACTACAACGAGGCCGAAGGCAACACCACGGCCTACGGAGCTCCATGGACAGCTAGCTTACGGGACAAGATTTATCCAAGGAAATATACCATGGAAGGTCTGGGGGTGCCGTTTGAGACGCCAGAGACCGGCGGGATGAACTACCGGGTGCTGCGGTACGCTGATATCCTGCTCATGTACGCCGAGGTGCTGAACGAACTGGGCCGTACCGCTGAAGCCTACCCGTACATCCAGCAGGTGCGGTCAAGGGCCAAGTTGCCAGACCTGGCCACGGTGCGGCCTAACATGAACCAGGAGCAGATGCGGGACCAGATTGCCCATGAGCGGGCCCTGGAGTTTGCCATTGAAGGCCAGCGAATCCATGACATTATCCGGTGGGGTTGGTTGTATGACCCGGCCAAGCTGGCCATGCTGAAAGAGCACGATGATGATTTCAACACCTGGACCCCCGGCAACGAGTACCTGCCAATTCCGCAGTCTGAGCTAGACAACAACGCCAACCTGCTGCCTAACCCGGCAAACAAATAGAAAAATGACCATCGCTGCCGCCTGGGCTTCTCTGTAAAGTAAGTTCAGGCGGTGGCTAGGTTCAAGCTTCGTTGAAAAAACACCTGTCAAACACTGGGCAATCATGATGAACTTCTTCAAAAAAATAGTCACCTATACGCTGCTAACAGCTACGGTTTTCGCTTCGGCCTGTCAGGACGACGAGGAGGCCCTAACCGAGATAGACCCGGAGATCTTTGCTCCCAAGCCCTTCACCCTGGACGGGCTCACCGACACCTACGCGCACCTGGCCAACAGCGCCTTCTTTATGCAGTGGGGGCCCTACAACCTGCATGATCCTTCCATTGTAAAACACGGCGAGTGGTTTTACGCCTACAGCACCGATGTAGCCTACGGGGCTACCCCCAGGGTGGGCATCATGGTGCGCAGGTCCAGAGACCTGGTAGACTGGCAGTACGTGGGGTGGGCGGTAAACGCCCTGCCTTCCCTGGCGGTGCAGCACATCACCTCTAACGGCGCCACGCCGGTGCAGGGCTTGTGGGCCCCGTACATCATGAAAGTAGGGAGTGAGTTCAGGCTGTATTACTCGCTGGCGGCCACCCAGGGCCGGGTAAGCGCCATTGGGTTGCTTACCTCCAGCTCGCCGGAAGGCCCCTGGACCGAAAAAGGCCTGGTGGTAACCTCCGTCAATGAAGGCCCGGGTACCAATGCCATTGACCCATCGGTGGTGGTGACCCCGGGCGGGGAGCACTGGATGGTGTACGGCTCTTCCTGGGACGGCCTGTTTGAACTGCAATTGAACCCCGCTACCGGTTTGCCTTTAGCCTCCGGCGACAAAGGGGTGCGCATTGCCCGCAGAGGAAGATCCGGCAACTTGCCCAACGGCAACCTGGAAGGCCCCGAGATCATCTACAATCCGCAGACCCAGATGTATTACCTGTTTGTGGCCTATGACTGGCTGTCTACCAAGTACAACGTGCGGGTGTTCCGCTCCACCAGCCCCAACGGGCCTTTCCTGGACTGGAACGGCGTCAACGTAGACAATGAGGCAGACAACGGCCCCATGATCCTGTCGCCTTATAAGTTCATGAACCACGGCGGCTGGCAAGGGGTGTCGCACCCGGCCGTGTTCCAGGACAACGGGCAGTACTACATGGCGCACCAGGGCCGGCCGGGCGTAAACCCAGGCTTCATGGTGATGCACGTGCGTAAGATCTTCTGGACGCCGGACGGCTGGCCCATGGTGTCGCCGGAGCGGTACGCCAACGTAGAGCAGACGCCGGTGACCACCGCCGAGCTGGCCGGCGACTATGAGCAGATTGTGCTTACCCAAACGGTGGTGCCGGGCTTCGGGAACGAGCAAACCAATCCTAACTTGTCTGAGGCTTTCAACACCATGTTATCGGCCAACGGAACCATCAACAATGACCCCAACAACACCTGGACCTACACGGCCCCCTGGCTGGAGCTACGTTGGGCCGGCGGCATGTTCATTGACAGGCTGCACGTGTCCAGGGAACGGGACTGGGAGAATAAAAAGCCCTCTACCATTGTCATGACGGGTTTGAACGGGGGCGGATTAGCCATCTGGCTGAAAAAGAAATAGGGTAGTTTGGGAATGCAGGTGTACAGAGAGTTAAATCTTCTCTAGTGCACCTGCTTCTTTACTTTTCTTCTGTTTAAGGGCTACTTTCTGAAAAATAGGCTCATAATGGTCAATGGTGGCTAAGAAGAGCAAATACATTCTAAATTTTTCAAGTACGAGTGCTGATGATACACAAAGCTTTTCGGGTTTTAGCAGTTGCGTTGCTTCCGGTGTTAGGGTATGCCCAAACGGGTAAATTAGAAAGTTTCCCCCTGTCTTCGGTGCGATTGTTGGAAAGTCCTTTTCAGCAGGCGCAACAGACCGACCTGAAGTACATTCTGGAGTTGGACATGGACCGTTTATTGGCTCCTTTCCAGAAAGAAGCCGGAATCCGGCCCAAGGCCGAAAACTACGGCAACTGGGAGAACACCGGGTTAGATGGGCACATTGGCGGCCACTACCTAACGGCTTTGTCCCTGATGTACGCTTCTACGGGTAATCCTGAGCTCCTGCGCCGCATCAATTACATGGTAGACCAGCTGGAGGCCTGTCAGCAAAAAAGCCCCGATGGCTACCTGGGCAGCACGCCCGGGGGCAAGCAGATGTGGCAGGAGATCAAGACCGGCAAGATAAACGCCGGAGGTTTTGATCTGAACAAGAAGTGGGTGCCCTTGTACAACATCCACAAAACCTACGCCGGACTGCGCGATGCCTACTGGTTTGCCAGAAACGAGAAGGCCAAGCACATGCTCATCAAGCTTACTGATTGGGCGCTGGACCTGACCGCCAACCTCACCGATGCCCAGATTCAGGACATGCTCCGCAGTGAGCACGGCGGCCTGAACGAAGTCTTTGCCGATGTGGCGGAGATGACAGGTGACCAAAAATACTTAACTCTCGCAAAACGTTTTTCACAGACCTCCGTGCTTACCCCCTTGCTGCAGGGCAAGGACCAACTGAACGGCATGCACGCCAACACCCAGATCCCGAAGGTGATTGGCTACCAACGGGTGGCCGAAGTCTCCGGAGATAAGACCTGGACCAATGCGGCTGATTTCTTCTGGAAAACGGTGGTGAACAACCGCACGGTTTCTATTGGCGGCAACAGCGTGCGGGAGCACTTCCACCCGGCCAATAACTTCTCGTCCATGATTGAGAGCAATGAGGGGCCGGAGACCTGCAATACTTACAACATGCTCAAACTCACGAAGCAGTTGTACCTCAACAGTGCCTCGGCCAGTTACCTCAACTACTATGAGCGGGCGCTCTACAACCACATTCTCTCGTCGCAGCACCCCACCCGGGGTGGGTTTGTGTACTTCACGTCTATGCGGCCGCGGCATTACCGGGTGTACTCCAGTCCGCAGGAAAGTTTTTGGTGCTGCGTGGGCTCAGGTCTGGAGAACCACGGAAAATACGGGGAGCTCATTTACGCGCACGCAGACCAAGACCTGTACCTGAACCTGTTCATTCCGTCAGAACTGGAGTGGAAAGACAAAGGCCTGACCCTGGCCCAAACCACTCGTTTCCCTTTCGAGGAAAAATCAGAGGTAGAGCTGAAACTGAAGAAAGCCCGCAAGTTTACTGTCTTCATCCGGCAGCCAGAATGGGTACGGGAAAATGGCTTTAAGCTACTGGTGAACGGCAAAGAGGTAAAGCCAACTGCTTCGGCCAACGGCTACGCGGGCATTGAACGCAAATGGAAGTCTGGGGACGTGGTCACCGTTTTGTTGCCCATGGAAACCAAAGCCGAGTACCTGCCGGACAAATCACCCTGGGTGTCGTTTGTGCACGGCCCCATTGTGCTGGCCGCCGAAACCGGCAAAACGGATTTAACCGGCCTGGTAGCCGATGGGAGCCGCATGGGGCACATTGCCCACGGACCCATGTATTCGCTGGAAGAAGCCCCGGTGCTGGTTTCCTCTGGCAAAGACCTGACGTCTTACCTCTCGTCGCTGCCGGACAAGCCGTTGACCTTCACCTTGTCTGGGCTGGCCGGGCAAAAAACAGAGCAGCCTGTGCAGTTGGTGCCTTTTTACCAGATCCATGATGCCCGCTACATGGTGTACTGGCCCGTGACCACGCCTGAGGAGCTGGAGGCCCGTAAGGCAGCCCTCCATGAAAAGGAAAGAGAGAAGCTGGCGCTGGCCGCCATTACCGTTGACCAGGTGTCGCCGGGAGAGCAGCAGCCTGAATCTGACCACGGCTTCCAGGGCGAACGCACCGAGGCGGGCGTGTTCAAAGACCGGCACTGGCGCCACGCCAGCGGCTGGTTCAGCTACAACCTGAAAAACAAAGGTCAGGGGCCCCGCAAACTACGCGTTACCTACTACGGGCTGGACCGCGACCGCAACTTCCAGATCTTGGTGAATGACAAAGTGCTGCAGACGGTAACAGCAGACGGTACCGGCGGCGAAAAGTTTGTGGAGGTAGACTACGCTATTCCCGCAGAGATCCTCAACAAAGCCTCTGATAACCTCCTCAAGGTGACCTTCAAGGCAAAGGAAGGTTCTTCCACGGCCGGCATCTATGAGGTGCGCTTGCTGAAGTAAAACTCATTTGATAATACAGGCTGGGCCCATCTGCCTGCCAGAAATGATTGTTCACAGTATTCTATTTTGATTACCATGACACACAAAACCCTTTCTTTTACGGCATTGGCCGCCAGTTGCATGCTGGCGCTCAACCTGTCGGCGCAGACCAGTGCCACCAGAACTTTCCAGGTGAAAGCAGACCAGGTGTACGGCGAGATTGCCCCCACCATGTACGGGATTTTCTTTGAAGACATTAACCTGGGTGCCGATGGCGGTATCTACGCGGAGTTGGTCAAGAACCGCTCCTTTGAATTTGATACGCCCCTCATGGGCTGGAAAGAACTGAAGAAGAACGACACCGAAGGCAGTCTTCTCATGATCAACACCGGGGTAGAGGGAAAAGCCAACCCAAGGTTTATCCGGCTGACCTCTAAAACCAACAACGGGACCTACGGGCTTTCCAACGAAGGTTTCCGGGGCATGGGCATCAAGAAAGGCGAACAGTACAACTTTAGTGTACTGGCGCGCCAGCAAGGCACGGGTTCAGTGCCTTTGACCGTGCGCCTGGTCAATGCCAAGGGAGAAGAAATTGGGACCGGCAAAGTAACACCTGCAGGTAACGAGTGGAAAAAGTATGAGGTAAGCCTTACCGCCACCGCTACCGAGCCTAAGGCGCAACTACAGCTGCTGGCGCAAGGCACCGGCACCGTAGACCTGGACATGATTTCGCTGTTCCCCAAAAACACCTGGAAGCAGCGCCCCAACGGCATGCGCGCCGATATGGTGCAGCTCCTGGCCGACCTGAAGCCCGGCTTTCTGCGCTTCCCCGGCGGGTGTATTGTGGAGGGCCGTACGCTGGCCGAGCGTTTCCAGTGGAAGAAAACCATAGGGCCTATTGAAGACAGAGAAACCCTGGTGAACCGCTGGAACACCGAGTTTAAGCACCGCCATACGCCCGATTATTTTCAGACCTTCGGGTTGGGCTTCTTTGAGTATTTTCAATTAGCCGAAGACATTGGCGCCGCGCCGCTGCCCATTCTTAACTGCGGCATGGCCTGCCAGTTCAATACCGGTGAGGTGGTGCCGCTGGACCAGTTAGACCCCTACGTGCAGGATGCGCTGGACCTGATTGAGTTCGCCAACGGCCCCGTGGATTCTCCCTGGGGGAAAATTCGCGCGCAGATGGGCCACCCGGCTCCGTTCAACATGAAGTACCTGGGCGTGGGCAATGAGCAGTGGGGAGAGCAGTACGTAGAGCGCTACAAGGTGTTTGAGAAGGCGCTTCGGGCCAAGTACCCAGAGGTGAAACTCATCACCACCACCGGTCCTTTCCCAGACGGGCCTGAGTTTGAGTATCTGAACAAAACCATGCGCAGCCTCAACGCCGACATTATTGACGAGCACTACTACCGGGCGCCGGAGTGGTTCCAGCAGAACGCCACCCGCTATGATGCCTATGACCGCAAAGGTCCCAAGATCTTCGCCGGGGAATATGCGGCCCAGACCGTAGCCATTGCCAGCCCAGACAACAAAAACAACTGGCGCGGCGCTTTGTCAGAGGCGGCGTTTATGACCGGTCTGGAGCGCAACGCCGATGTGGTAGTAATGGCCTCGTACGCGCCGCTGTTCGCCCACGAAGAGGGCTGGCAGTGGACGCCCGACATGATCTGGGTGAACAACCTGCAGTCTTACGGCACGCCTAATTACTACGTGCAGAAGCTGTTCTCCACCAACGTAGGCACGCACCTGGTGCCCATTCAGCGCAACAATGTTAACGTGACGGGGCAGGACAGCCTGTTTGCCTCGGCCAGCTTGGACAGAAAGACGAACGAAGTGATCCTGAAAGTGGTGAACACTTCGCGCCAGGCACAGGAGGGGGAATTTGTGCTGGAGGGCGTGAAGAGCACGCAAAGCAAGGGCACCGTGCAGAAACTGAGAAGCAACAACCTGGAGCAGATGAACTCCTTTGCCAACCCTACGGCCATCAGTCCGGTGCAGCAGCAGGTGCAGGTAAAAAACAAGCGGGTGAAGCTGGCGCTGGAGCCTTACTCGGTGAACGTCATCAGGGTGAAAGTAACGCCTAACCCGGGGCAATACTCAAAGAATACCAAGTAACGAGAGGAAGCGGTTTCGTTTCAGTGGTTCCGTTTTAGGGCTGTTTTGGGAGATTTAGCCCTAAAACAGGGATCGCTTCCCTCAACTCCTTTTACCATTCCGTACCAAAGCACGGATTTGCTTCTAGGCCTCCCACGGGGGCCCCAATAAGCCACACAAGTAAATCCGAGCCAGGGTGAAATGTACGGCGAGTTGTTTTTGGGCTGATTTCTGAGAATAAGGCCGGAAACGGCTCCCGCTGCGTTTTGACATCAACAAGCTTTTAAACTGTACCCATAGAATGATACAATCTGCTACGCGTTTCGCCGGATTTCTAGTGCTGGGATTGTTCCTGCTGGGGGCATGCTCCCGCAAAAACGGCACCACTTCCAGCGCTTCTACAGAAAGCGACTACCTGGTGGAGAGCCCCGACAAAAGCATCTCGGTGCGGTTCCATCTTACGCCAGACCAGCAGGCTGCTTACTCGGTGGCCAAGGCCGGGGTGCCGGTCCTGCAGGCTTCCAGACTGGGTGTGCGCATGGAAGATGCCGATTTTACCCAAGGCCTGGCGCTGGAAGCCGTGTCTAATGTGGAGGAGGTGCAGAACACTTATGAGATCCTCACGGCCAAGCGCAAGCGCAACACGTACAAGGCCCACAAGCGCACGTTCCACCTGAAAAACGCCCAAGGCCAGAAAATGGATGTTATTTTCCAGGTCTCTGACGACGGCGTGGCGTTCCGCTACTACTTCCCCGGGCAGACCTCAGAGAAAAAACGGATCAGCCAGGAGGTGACCAGTTTCAGGTTTCCGGAGCATGCCAAAGGTTGGTTGCAACCTATGTCTGATGCTAAAACCGGCTGGAGCCAGACCAACCCCTCGTATGAGGAGCATTACCTGAAGGGCATCCCGGTGGGCACGCCGTCGCCGCTCAAGGCGGGTTGGGTGTTCCCGGCGCTTTTTCAGACAGGAGAGAACTGGGCCCTGATCACGGAGTCGGCCCCGGAGGGCGATTACTGCGGTTCCCGGTTGGCGCAGCACGCTCCCGGCGGGGAGTACCGCATCGCGTTTCCGCAGGAAGCCGAGAAAATGTCCGGTGGGGTGGTGAACCCAGAATCTTCTTTGCCGTGGTACACGCCCTGGCGCATCATTGCCGTGGGGTCGCTCAAGACCATTGCGGAGTCTACCCTGGGAACCGATCTGGCCAAACCAGCCATAAAACTAGACCCCTCGTTCATCAAACCCGGCAAGTCCGCCTGGAGCTGGGCCCTGCTCAAAGACGATTCCACCGTGTACGACGTGCAGAAACGCTTCATTGACTACGCCAGCCGCATGAAATGGAGCTACTGCCTCATTGACGCCGAATGGGACCGGAAAATCGGCTACGAGAAGATGAAAGAACTAGCTGACTACGCCAGGACCCAAAACGTAGATCTGCTGCTGTGGTATAACTCGGCCGGCGACTGGAACTCTACGCCCTACACGCCCAAAGACAAAATGCTCACCCGCCAGAGCCGCCAGCAGGAGTTTGGCCGCCTGAGGGACATGGGCATCAAAGGCGTGAAGGTGGATTTCTTCGGGGGCGATGGGCAAAGCGTGATGCAGTACTACACTGACATCCTGAAAGACGCCGCCGACTACCAACTGCTGGTCAATTTCCACGGCTGTACCCTGCCCCGCGGCTGGCAGCGCACCTATCCCAACCTCATGACCATGGAGTCGATCAAAGGGTTTGAGTTTATCACCTTTGACCAGCAGAACGCCGACGAGGCCCCGGCCCACGCCACCGTGATTCCGTTTACCCGCAACGTCTTTGACCCCATGGATTTCACACCGGTGAACCTGGATAGAATCCCGAACATCACCCGGAAAACTACCCAGGGCTTTGAGCTGGCGCTCTCGGTGCTGTTCACGTCAGGCATTCAGCACTACGTGGAGATTCCCTCGGGTATGGCCAAAATGCCGGCCTATGTGCAGGAATACATGCGCCAGGTGCCCAGCGTGTGGGAAGATACCCGGTTCATTGACGGTTACCCCGGGAAAGAAGTAGTGATGGCCCGCCAGGCCGACGGCCGCTGGTACGTGGCCGGCATCAACGGCGAGAATACCGCCAAAGAGCTGCGGCTGGACCTTTCCTTCCTGCCCCAAAAGAAAGGCAGTTTGATCACCGACGGGCAGGAGGCTACCGGCTTTCAGCAGCAGCGCGTGGAAGTGCCGGCCAGCGGCAACTACACCGTGACCGTGAAACCCAACGGCGGCTTTGTGCTGGTGTTCCCAAGCCCGGAAACGGCGAGCCCGGGAAGATAAGCGCAGCTGCCCCAAGGAATACCAGTACCGGTATCCGACCCTGGAAGTGGACAAGAAGGAATTAGTAACAGAACTGTTTCAGGCCTGTTTTCAAAGAATCGGCCTGGAAACAAATACCGAAAAGTATGAAAAAGATAGTCAGACAATTTTACGTTGCCTTGTGCCTGGTGGCGGGAATGGGATGCGCACAGGCCAGACAGGTAACCACCACGCCGGCAACGACGGCAACGCAGAAAGCAGAGACCCGGCCCATCAGTGACATCACGGTGCATGACCCGGTCATGGCCAAACAGGGCAAAACGTACTACCTGTTCTGTACCGGCCCGGGTATTTCGGTGCTGTCCTCTACCGATCTGCAGAACTGGAAACGCGAGAAACCGGTGTTTGCCACGGCGCCGGAGTGGGCGGTGCAAGCGGTGGCCGGGTTCAAGAACAACCACATCTGGGCCCCCGACATCAGCTTCTACAAGGGCAAGTATTACCTGTACTACTCCATCTCGGCGTTCGGGAAAAACACCTCGGCCATTGGGCTGGCCACCAACGTGACGCTGGACCCGCAGGACAAGAACTTTAAGTGGGTGGACCACGGCAAGATCATAGAGTCTATTCCGGGGCAGACCAACTGGAACGCCATTGACCCCAACCTGGTCACCGACGAGAAAGGCACGCCCTGGCTCTCGTTCGGGTCTTTCTGGGGCGGGTTGCAACTGGTGAAACTGAACAAAGACCGCCTGTCGGTGGCCGACGATGCCAGCAAGTTTATCACCATCGCCAGCCGAAAAAAGGGCCTCACCATCCAGACTAATCCAGCCCCGCTGCCAGGTAATCCGCCGGAGGCGGGCGGAAATGCGATAGAAGCCCCTTTTATTTTCAAGAAAAACGGTTATTATTACCTGTTCGCTTCCATTGACTACTGCTGCAAAGGCGCCAAAAGCGATTACAAGATGATTGTGGGCCGGTCTAAAAAGGTACAGGGTCCGTACCTGGACAAGAACGGCGTGGCCATGGACGCGGGCGGCGGCACTATTTTGCTGGAGGGGAATGCCGCCTGGAACGGGGTAGGGCACAACTCGGTCTACACCTTTGACGGTACCGATTACCTTGTTTTCCACGGCTACAGCGCTGCGGAGAATGGCCGGCCTAAACTGCGCATAGAGAAGCTAACCTGGGATAAGGAGCAGTGGCCGGTGGTTGCCCTGGCGCAGTAAGTTTTGTTTTCACCGCTTTTAGCTCAGTTTTAGAAAATAGTCCCTTAAAACTCATAACTAGCCCATGAAATACGTACGAAGACCTGTTTCTGCCCTGCTGTTAAGCGCCCTGCTGTTTGCCGGCGCCTGTAACCAAAACTCCGGAAACCAGGAATCTAAAGAAACCCAAACGCAAACCTCTACCACCGCCAACCAAGTGAAACTACCCGCCCGCGCCAATTTCCAGAAGACCATAGACGGCAAGCAAACCGATCTGTACGTGCTCAAAAACCAGAACAATGTCCAGGTGGCCATCACCAACTACGGGGGCCGCGTGGTAAGCCTGCTGGTACCCGATAAGAACGGCAACCTCACCGATGTGTCCGTGGGGTTTGACAACGTGGAAGATTACACCGAGGGCGCCGATACCTTCTTCGGGGCTACCATTGGCCGGTACGGCAACCGCATTGCCAAAGGCAAGTTCAAGCTGGAAGGCAAGGAGTACACGCTGGCCACCAACAACGGCGCCAACCACCTGCACGGCGGCAACAAAGGCTTCTCGCGCGTGGTGTGGGACGCCCGGCAGGTAGACGACAAAACCCTGGAGCTCACCTACGTGTCCAGAGACATGGAAGAGGGCTACCCCGGCACGCTCACCACCAAAGTGACCTACACCCTCACCGATGACAACGAGCTAAAGATCAACTACCAGGCAACCACTGACAAAACCACCCACGTCAACCTCACCAACCACACTTACTTTAACCTGAACGGTGAAGGCAGCGGTGACATCCTGGGCCATACCCTGCAGATCAACGCAGACAGGTACAACCCGGTAGACTCTACCCTCATCCCTACGGGCATTGCGCCGGTAGAGGGCACTCCTTTTGATTTCCGCCAGGCCACGGCCATTGGAGCCAGGATCAAAGACCAGAACGAGCAGCTACAGCACGGCAACGGCTATGACCACAACTATGTCCTGAACGGAAGCGCCGGATCAGAAATGGAGAAAGTGGCCACCATAACCGGAGAGAAGAGCGGTATCACCATGGAAGTACACACCCAGGAGCCAGGCCTGCAGTTCTACAGCGGCAACTTCATGGATGCCAGCCACACGCTGAAGAACGGTACCAAAGATGAGTTCCGGTCGGCGTTCTGCCTGGAGACCCAGCACTTTCCAGACACGCCAAACCAGCCAAACTTCCCCAGCACCGTGCTGAAGCCCGGCCAGACCTACAACACCACCACCGTGTACAAATTCGCTGCGAAGTAACTCTCAGCGTACCGTAAAGCCTTTGTTCTCCCCGGAAATTATTGCTCAGGATAATTTCCGGGGATTTCTTTATTAAACCTTTTCCTCCACTATTGCTCTAAGTACCGGACCGTCTTAGGAGAGGCGTTTTAGGGGCCTTTTGGCTAAAACGGGCCTGAAACGGGGAGGCCAGCTTGCCAGGTCTAAAGGCAGTGCTTTGGGAAAGAGCGTCCTGCTCTGTAATTTCAGAGGTTTTAACCACCTAACCGGTGGTACCCTGTGCCTCATTTGCGGTTTCTCAGGCAGCGTTTGCGCAGCCACCCCAAGCCGGGGCACAAAGGCAGCATAGACCAGGTAATTCATATGGAAAATAAGGTTACAGAAGAAGACGTGGTAGCTTTGCCTGCTAGTGGTACTGCCGCAAAAAATACAAGTGAAATGATGAAGTATGCCGGGCAAACAAGGTTTCTTGTTGCCGTTGACTGTATCATCTTTGGGTTTGACGGCGAGAATTTCAAGCTGTTGCTGATCCAGAGAGGATTTGCCCCCGAGAAAAATAAGTGGAGCTTGATGGGCGGGTTCGTTCAGCCCCATGAGAGCCTGGAAGTAGGTGCCCAGCGCGTTCTAAAGCAACTGACCGGGCTGGAAGGAGTGTACCTGGAGCAGATCTCGGCTTTTAGTGAGCCTAACCGTGACCCTGTGGAGCGTACCATTGTGGTGCCGTATTTCGCTCTTATTGATATTCAGAAGTACCAGGCCCAGCTGAGCTCAGATTACCACGCAGAGTGGTTTCTGCTCAGCGAGAAGCCCCAACTCATCTTTGACCACGAGCAGATGGTAGAGATGGCCAAAATGCGCCTGCGCTACAAAGCGGCCCTGCACCCCATCTTGTTTGAATTGTTGCCTGAGAAGTTCACCCTGCCGCAGCTACAGACCCTTTACGAGAAGCTCTATGACACCACGTTTGACAAGCGCAACTTCAGCCGCAAGGTGCTGTCTACGGGGTTGCTGGTAAAGCAAGACGAGAAAGACAAAGAGAACTCCCGCAAAGGAGCCTTCTACTTCAAGCTGGACAAAGAGAAGTACTATGACAACTTCCAGGCGTTCCTGAAGTTCATCCCCAACCCAGAGAAGTTCCTGATCTAACCTGGTGCCCATCCTGGCAAGAGGAAATTCAGCACGCCTGAGGTCTTTGGCAAGGCTCCCATTTTGGAGGTGGTTTCTATAAAACTGCCCCAAAACGGGAGCCTTGCCGGTTTATGCAGCCAGCTTCTGGGAGCATTTCGTGTGTGATTTCCGGTAAATGACAGAGGCGGGAAATTCTGGTGAAAAATTAAGTGTCATAATAACAATTTATAAATCTAAATTATTATAATTGTAAAATGATGCTTTGGTAAAGGAAAATTATTTATAAATCGGTAACCGCAGGGGCTTTCTGCCCGGCCAAAGCCAACTAGCTTTACATCAATAACTTGGGATATGGGACAAGAGACATATGTAATTGGGGTGGACTACGGATCAGATTCGGTACGTTCTGTCTTGGTTGATGCACGCAATGGCAAAGAAGTGGCGTCTTCCGTTTTCAACTACCCGCGCTGGAACCAGGGCCTGTTTTGTGAGCCGGCCGCCAACCAGTGGCGCCAGCACCCTTTAGATTATGTAGAGGGGTTGGAGAAAACCATCAAAGACTGCATTGAGCAGGCCGGAGGTGAGGCGGTAGCCAAGGCCGTAAGAGGCATTTCCGTGGATACTACCGGTTCTACTCCGGTGGCCGTTGACAGAAACGGAACGCCGTTGGCGTTGCTACCCGGCTTTGAGAATAATCCCAATGCCATGTTTGTGCTGTGGAAAGATCATACCGCTGTAAACGAGGCCGCGGAGATCAACGCGCACGCCACCAAGTTTGATGTCAATTACCTGCAATACGTAGGCGGAATCTATTCCTCTGAGTGGTTCTGGGCCAAGCTTTTGCACGTGCTCAGACAAGATGAGCAAGTGCGGGAAGCTACTTACTCCTGGGTAGAGCACTGTGACTGGATTCCGTTTCTGTTAACCGGCGGGTCAGACGTAACCGCTATGAAGCGCAGCGTTTGCGCAGCCGGTCATAAATCTTTGTGGGCCGAAGACTTTGGTGGGTTGCCCCCAGAGGAATTCTTCGCCTCCCTGGACCCAGTGTTGAGCGGCTTTACTTCCCGCCTGTTCACCGAGACCTACCCCTCAGACCAGGCCGTGGGCACCATCAGCGCAGAGTGGGCCGAACTTTTAGGCCTCCCCACCGATGTAGTGATTGGCGTAGGAGCCTTTGACTGCCACATGGGCGCCGTAGGTGGCCAGATAGAGCCGTACCACCTGAGCAAAGTAATGGGAACCTCTACCTGCGACATGCTGGTAGCCCCCATGGACGAGGTGAAAGATGTGCTGGTGAAAGGCATCTGCGGTCAGGTGCCGGGTTCTATCATACCCGGTATGATGGGAATGGAAGCCGGGCAGTCGGCTTTCGGAGATACGTATGCCTGGTTCAAGCGCCTGCTCATGTGGCCTTTGCAGAACCTGCTGAAAGACTCCAAAGTGCTGGATGCCGCTACCGCCGAAGCTCTGGTAGAGGAAGCCTCTTCCAGATTGATTCCAGAACTGAGCAAAGCCGCCGATCAGATTCCTCTATCAGAAAACAACGAATTTGCCATTGACTGGTTCAACGGCCGCCGTACGCCAGATGCTAACCAGTTACTAAAAGGCGCTATAGCCGGTCTTGGTTTGGGTAGCGATGCGCCACGCGTGTTCCGCGCGCTGGTAGAGGCTACCTGCTTTGGCGCGAAGAAAATAGTAGACCGTTTTGAAGAGCAGGGCGTGCCGGTAAAGGGCTTGATTGGCTTAGGTGGCGTGGCCAAGAAATCACCGTTCATCATGCAGATGATGGCCGATGTCATGAACATGCCCATAAGGGTGCATAAGTCTGAGCAAACCTGCGCCGTGGGTGCAGCCATGTTTGCCGCCACGGCAGCCGGTCTCTACGAGAAAGTAGAAGATGCCATGGCCGTCATGGGACAAGGCTTTGACGCCGAATATTTCCCTAACCAGGAGCGGGCAGAGATTTATGCCAAACGCTACGCCAAATACAATGAGCTGGGTAGCTCCATTGAAGAGCATATCACCAGTGGTAGCCTGGCCGCTAAATCTGATTTAGTGGAAACCGGCACCAAAGCCCAGCCCGGCCATACAGAAGAAGAGAACCAAAAAGAAGATGCCTTGGAAGAGGCTTCTACCACGCGCTAATTCATGAGCCAATACCAGCATATCAGACAAGAGGCTTACGAAGCCAACATGCAGTTGCCCAAACTGGGTTTGGTGCTTTTTACCTTCGGGAACGTGAGCGCCGCTGACCGTGATCTGGGAGTGTTCGCCATTAAACCCAGCGGCGTGCCTTACGAGGACCTATCGCCGGAAAAAATGGTGATTGTAGACTTTGACGGTAATACCGTAGAAGGAACCTTGCGTCCGTCTTCAGACACGCTTACCCATGCGGTGCTGTACAAGCATTGGGAGAAAATCGGGGGTATTGTGCACACGCACTCTACCTACGCCACGGCCTGGGCCCAGGCCCAGCGCGACATCCCCATCTACGGCACCACGCACGCAGACCATACCACCGCTGACATCCCCTGTGCCCCGCCCATGTCTGACGAGATGATCCAGGGCGATTATGAGTACCAGACCGGTTTCCAAATCATGGATTACCTGGAAATCAAAGGCATCAGCTATGAAGAGGTGGAAATGGTGTTGGTGGGCAACCACGCGCCGTTCACCTGGGGCAAAGACGCCAAAAAAGCCGTATACAACAGTGCCGTGGTAGAGGAGGTGGCCAGAATGGCGTTCCTCACGGAGCAGATCAGGCAAGATGTGCCTCGTCTGAAAGATTCCCTCATCCGGAAGCACTATGAGCGTAAGCACGGACCACATTCCTACTACGGTCAATAACAGAATTATCAACCCTATACATAACCAGACGGTGCTTTTCAGTCCCTCACAGAAGATAACCGCCTAAAAGAAGAATAAAATGATTGATTTAAAACAGTTTGAGGTTTGGTTTGTCACCGGAAGCCAACACCTGTACGGCGAAGAAACGCTGAACCAAGTAGCAGCGCATTCTCAGGAAATAGTGAAAGGTTTAGACGGAGCGGCTCAGGTTCCGGTTCGGGTGGTTTTCAAGCCAACCGTTAAAACCACCGAGGAAATCTTCCGGATCTGCCAGGAGGCAAACGTAGCAGAAAACTGTATTGGAGTCATCACCTGGATGCACACGTTCTCCCCGGCCAAAATGTGGATCAGAGGGTTGAACGTGCTGCAAAAGCCTTTGCTGCACCTGCACACCCAATTCAACCGCGACATTCCGTGGAATTCCATTGACATGGATTTTATGAACCTGAACCAGAGCGCCCACGGTGACCGCGAGTTTGGATTCATGGTATCTCGCATGCGCATCAACCGCAAAGTGGTAGTAGGCCATTGGCAAGACCCCGAGGTGTTGGAGCAGCTTGGCAGATGGTGCCGCGTGGCCGCCGGTTGGTTTGACTGGCAGGGCGCTAAGTTCGTGCGCTTTGGCGATAACATGCGCTACGTAGCCGTTACCGAGGGCGACAAAGTAGAGGCCGAGCTTAAATTCGGGTTCGCGGTGAACACCCACGGCATAGGCGACCTGGTGAAGGTGATCAATGAAGTAAGCAACGAGGCCATTGAAGGCCTGATGCAGGAGTACGAAACGCAGTACAACGTGGTGGATGCCCTGAAAGAAGGCGGTGCCCAGCGCGAGTCGCTGCGCGAGGCGGCCAAGATTGAACTGGGCTTGCGCAGGTTCCTGGAAGACGGCGGCTACAAAGGCTTCTCAGATACTTTTGAAGACCTGCACGGCATGATCCAATTACCAGGTATAGCGGTGCAGCGCCTGATGGCCGATGGTTACGGGTTCGCTGGGGAAGGTGACTGGAAAACAGCAGCCCTGGTGCGCGCCATGAAAGTAATGGGCAGCGGTCTGGAAGGTGCTAACGCCTTCATGGAAGACTATACTTACCATTTTGACCCGAACAACTCGTTGGTGTTAGGTTCGCACATGCTAGAGGTAGACGCGGCCTTGGCCTCAGAGAAACCTTCCTGCGAGATTCACCCGCTGGGCATTGGCGGCAAGGCTGATCCGGTGCGTCTGGTATTCAACGTGTCGGGTGGAGCTGCCCTCAACGCGTCCATTGTGGACATGGGCAACCGTTTCCGCTTGATCGTGAACGAGGTGGAAGGCGTGGAGCCGCAGGCCGAGCTGCCTAACCTGCCGGTAGCCCGCGTGTTATGGAAACCACTTCCAGACATGAAAACCGGTTGCGCCGCCTGGATCTTGGCCGGCGGAGCGCACCATACCTGCTACAGCCAGAACGTTTCTTCTGAAATGCTGCAAGACTTCGCTGAGATGGCTGGCATTGAGTGCGTGCTCATTGACCGGGACACCAAACTGGGCCAGTTCAAGAATGAATTGCGCTGGAGCGAAGCCTACTATCAGGTTTACCGCTAATTTTAAAAAAATGAGTTGAAAACAGGCCTTGGGTATTTCGCAAGGCCTGTTTTCTATCCAGGAAGTTCTCTCCATGAGCTTGTTACCCTGTTCCTTCATCTGTAACCTTTTTATATGAGCAAATTCGCCACCATAGACTATGTCATCTTCATAGTGTACTTCATCATCGTGTCGGGCTATGGATACTGGATTTACCGCAAGAAGCAAAGTACCCAGGCCGACAGCAAAGATTATTTCCTGGCCGAAGGCTCGCTGACCTGGTGGGCCATCGGGGCCTCCCTCATCGCCTCCAACATCTCGGCTGAGCAGTTCATCGGCATGTCGGGGAACGGGTTTGTGGTAGGGGTGGCCGTGGCCGCGTATGAGTGGATCGCCGCCGTGGCACTCATCATTGTGGCCGTGTGGTTCATTCCGGTGTACCTCAAGAACAAGATCTTCACCATGCCGCAGTTCCTGGAGAACCGGTACAACCAGACCACCAGTTTGGTGATGGCCATTTTCTGGCTGTTCCTCTACGTGTTTGTGAACCTTACTTCTATCTTGTTCCTGGGGGCGCTGGCCATCAGTAACCTGGCCGGGGGCGAGAACTTTCACCTGATCATGGTGGCGCTGGCGGTCTTCGCCATTGTGATCACCCTGGGCGGGATGAAGGTGATTGGCTTCACCGATGTGATTCAGGTGACAGTCCTCATCCTGGGAGGCCTGGCCACTACCTACACCGCTCTGGTGCTGGTGAGTGAGCACTTCGGGCTGGGTACCGATATGTTTGCGGGCTTCAACAAACTGCTGCAGGATTCGCCGGAGCACTTCCACATGGTGTTTGACAAGCCGGGCCCGGATGCCACCCAGGCCGAGATCAACAAATACCTGATGGTGCCGGGCATTGGCATGTACTTCGCCGGTATCTGGATTGTGAACCTCAATTACTGGGGCTGTAACCAATACATCACCCAGCGGGCCCTGGGCGCCGACCTGCACACCGCCCGTACCGGTATTTTGTTTGCCGGCCTGCTGAAACTCATGATGCCTATTATTGTAATGCTACCCGGTATTGCGGCGTATGTGCTGTACAAGAACGGCGCCTTGCAGGAAGAAATGGCCCCGGGCGGGCACTTCAACGCCGACAACGCCTACTCGGCCATCCTGGGCTTCCTGCCCACGGGTATGAAAGGCTTGTCTTTGGCGGCCCTCACGGCGGCCATTGTGGCCTCGCTGGCGGGCAAGGCCAATAGTATTTCCACCATCTTCACGCTTGACATTTACCAGAAGTACATCAACAAAGGCGCCAGTGAGCAAAAGCTGGTGTCGGTAGGGAAGCTGACCATTGTGGCGTCTATGGTGTTCTCCATCTTCCTGACCTGGGATGACCTGCTGGGCATTGGCGGCGAGGGCGGCTTTACCTTTATCCAGAAGTACACCGGTTTCATTAGCCCGGGGGTGTTTGCCATGTTCCTGCTGGGCATGTTCTGGAAGCGCACCACGGGTACGGCGGCCATTGCCGGTCTGTTCACGGGCTTCGTGCTGTCGGTGGTGTTCAACAACTATGCACCGGCCTGGTTCGGGAACGAGACGTTCCTGTACACGGCGTACCCCAACGGCAAAGGCGGCTATGAGATCCCGTTCCTCATCTGCATGGGCCTGGCCTTCCTGTTCACCATGATTGTGATGGTGGTGCTGAGTTTGCTGGGGCCTAGGGTCAACCCGAAAGCGTTTGAACTGGATACTTCCATGTTCCGGGTGTCTAACTCCACCTTGATCCTGATCATCATTACCATGTTGCTGGTGAGTGCGCTTTACGTCAGATTCTGGTAAAACAGCACAGAAACACACAGAAAGAGCGGGTACAAAAAGCCCGCTCTTTCTGTGTGCACCCGGTTTTGGCCCGCCCCTTTTTAGCGGAACGGTAGAAGGCTTTTCCGCTGGCATGCTGCTTTCCTGCGGTAAAGCGTGGAGTATGCAACCGTTTCCGTAATTTTAGCTGTGCGTTTCCCAAGAGGCACCAACGCCAACCCGCCACGCGTGAAAGACTACCTGCTGTTCATCGACATTGAATCCTCGGGCTTGCCCCAAGACTGGGAGGCCCCGTACGCCAAAGAGGGTAACTGGCCGCACACCGTGCAGGTGGCCTGGTTTGTCTATACCAAAGGCGGGGAGCTGGTAAAGCAGGAAGACCACTTCATCAGGCCAGAGGGGTTTGAGGTGACTCCGGCGTCCATTGCGGTGCATCACCTAACCCCCGAGTTTCTCAGGGCCCACGGCAAAGGCAGGGCAGAGGTGTTGGCCGTTTTGCAGCAAGACCTGCAGCAGTACCAACCCATGGTAGTGGGGCATTTCATGGAGTTTGACTACCACGTTCTGAGCGCCGATTTCTTCCGCGAGGGCTGGCCCAATCCGTTTACGGGGCTGCCCCAGTTCTGCACCATGGCGGCCTCGTCTGAACTCATCCTGCTACCGCACCGCAAATACCTGCGTCTAGGCGAACTGTACACCCATCTGTTCCATAAAACGCTGCAAGACCAGCACAATGCCGTGGTAGACGCCAGGGCCACGGCCGAGTGTTACTTTGAGCTGCGGAAACGCCGCGTCATCACAGACGCCACCGTAACCTGGCAGCAGCAAAACAAGAATACCCGTAGGAAAGCCGCCCGGCCAGGGCCCCGGCTGCCCCGCTGGGTTATCTGGGCCCTGGCTCTTGCCCTTACTGTTCTACTACTTTTTTACCTGCTATGAACGACCGTCTGCAATTCTTGAAAGGTGTAAAGCCGTTCCACTTGTTAGGGGATGATGTCCTGTTAGGGGTCATTGACCTGTTGCAGGAAGTGAGCTACTCCAAAGACGCCGTGATCTACCACCAGGAGGCCACCAAGCTAAAGGGCGTAGACCTGATTGTGGAAGGGGAGTACGAGTCGTTTTTCTACGACAGCGCCCAGAACAAACGGGTGCTGGAGCACCACGGGCCGGGCTACTGCTACGGCGGGGTCTCCATGCTGCTCAACCGCAAAAAGTCACTGCGCACGGTCATTGCCAAGAAAGGCACGGTGGTGTACCACTTGCCCAAGAAAGACTTCAGGGCCCTGGCCAAGGCCAACGAGAACTTCCTGCACTACTTCACCCACGAGTTTGCCCTGCGCATGCTCAACGAGGAGTTCGCCCACTTTGTGAAACGGCCCACCTCGTTTGAGGAAAACTACATCGCCACCGACCAGCTGTACTCGCGCCGCATTGAGAGCCTGGAGTACCGCGAACTGGTGACCTGCGCCAGCACCACGCCCATCTACACCGCCGCCCGCATCATGGCCGACCACAAGACCAGCTGCATCTTTGTGAAGAACGAAGTGGGCCAGATTGTGGGCTACATCACCGACATTACGCTGCGCGACAACGTGGTGGCCGCCCAGGAAGACGTACGCGGGCAGGTGAAGGAAATCATGGACAACCCCATAGTGTCCATCAAGAAGGAGGCGTACATGCACGAGGCCATCCTGCTCATGTTCCGCACCAAGACGCGCTACCTGCTCATTGAGGAGAACGGCCAGTACGTGGGCATGATCAGCCGCAGCAAGCTCCTGAGCGAGCAGGCCCAGTCGCCGTTCATGTTCATCCAGTCGGTGAAGCTGGCGCGGTCGGGCAACGAGCTCCGGAGCAAGTGGAAGCAGGTGCCCGAGATTGTGATGCAGCTGCTCTTGCGCGGCGCCAAGCCCGAGATCATCAACCAGGTCATCACCACCGTGGCCGACACCATTGCCCAGAAGGTGATTGAGGAAGTGATAGCCATCTGCGGCCCGGCTCCGGCCAAGTTTGTGTTCATGGTGCTGGGCAGTGAGGGCCGCAAAGAGCAAACCCTCAAAACCGACCAGGACAACGCCATCATTTACGAAGACAAGGCCAACGAGCAGCGCGAACTGGTGCGGGAATACTTCCTCAGGTTCGCGGAAATGGTGTCTGAGCGGCTGGATTACATTGGCTTCAGCTACTGCACGGGCGGCTACATGGCCAAGAACCCCAAGTGGACGCACTCGCTCTCGCACTGGAAACGCAATTACCACGGCTGGATGCAGGAAATCCTGCCCGAAACGGCCATTAAGTTCTCCACCTTCTTTGACTGCCGCTACATTTACGGCGAGGCCAGCATCATGCAGGAGCTGGTGTCTTACCTGGACGAGGAACTGCAGAAACCCATGCCGCGGCTGTTCTTCCACATGGCCAAGAATGCCCTGCAGTATGAGCCGCCGCTTACGTTCTTCAACAACATCAGAACCTTTACCGTAGGCTCGCAGCAAGTGTTTGACATCAAGAAAGCCATGACGCCCATTGTGGACCTGGTGCGGGTGTACGCCCTCAAGAACCGCATCTTCAAGACCAACACCGGCGAGCGCATAGAGGCCCTGGCCGAGGCCGGCGTGTTCACCGAGAAACAGTGCCAGGAACTGATGCAGTCGTACTACTACCTCATGGGCCTGCGCCTGCGGAAACAGGCCAGCCAGATCATGCACGACAAAATAGAGCCAGACAATTACCTGGACCTGAACAGCCTCACCAAAATTGAGCAGGTCACCCTCAAGGAAATCTTCAAGACCATCTCAGACTTCCAGCTGGGCATCAAGGTGCAGTTCACCAACAACCTGTTCGGGTAAAATGGCAACCGGTTTTGGGCCTGTTTTCGGTTTTGGGCCTGTTTTGAAGAAAACAGGCCCAAAACCGGTAAATCAGTGCTCCACCCGCATTGGCGCTCAACTGCGCAAACCCATCGCTGGCGCGAGCGTCCCGCTCGTGTCCGCACGCATGGCAGATATGCTCTTTCTATTCTGTTGCCTCTCTATTCTGTCTCCGCACGCACAGCAGTGGGTAGGTACATTCGCTGTGTCTATTCCGTTGCTCCCTCTGTTCCGTTGATTTCTCTTTTTTGTGCCTCTATGTTCCGTAGTTTTTTCTGTTCTGTTGCTCTCTATTCCGTAGTTCTCTCTGTTCTATTACTTCCTCTCTATTTTGTCATCCTGAAAGGATCTTGTGGGCGAACGGTAGCAGCGTTTCTCCAGGGCTTGTCTAGTTTGCCCACAAGATCTTTCCAAGATGACAAAGTGGGTTGGGTGAGTCAGAGCACAGCCAAACCTCAAGCCTCAGGAAAGACAAGCAAAGAGGGCTCCGCCATGCGTGCGGACACGAGCCGAAGGCTCGCGCCAGCGAACCCAAAACCAGCGGTCTAAAAGATGCAACCTGCTTATGGACTGTTTTTAGAAAATAAGCCTAAAACAAGATTTGGCATACGAGCGGACACGAGTGGGACGCTCGCGCCAGCGGTAGACAGCCGCAAAGGCCGGTTGCTGGCCTGCTTTTCAGGAAACAGGCTAAAAACAGGTTAGCCTTTGATCTTTTCCCTGCTGGTGAAAAGCGCATCTAGCCCGGGAGCGGTATAGTCCTCCACAAACCCGATGATGTTGCCGTACGCCGGGAACTCGTCTTGCGTGTGCATGGTGGTGATGACCAGGCAATCCATGCCGGCGTTCAGGGCGGCTTCCACGCCTTTGGGGGCGTCTTCAAACACCAGGCAATCTTCGGGGGCTACGCCCAGTTCGGCGGCGGCTTTCAGGAAAGTCTCGGGGTGCGGCTTGCTTTTGGTGACATCGTCGGCGCTGATCAGGGCGTCAAAGTAATGCCTGATATGCAGGTTGTCTACCGTGAAATCGATGTTGAACGTGATGGCGGCCGTAGCGATGGCCATTTTGATCTGGTGCTCCTTCGCCTTTTCCAGAAAACGGTCCAGGCCTTTGATGAGTTGGAGGTGCGAAAGATACTCTTGTTGGTACGCCTTCTCCTTGTCCAGGGAGATGCGGTCGGCTTCCTCGGGGGAGAAGTGCCCCGGCCCGAAGAGCCGGTCCAGCACCTCGCTGTTCTTGCCGTACATCTGCACCTTCACCTCGTCCCAGGTAAGGTTTGCGTTCAGGTCATGGGTAAGAATGTGGTGCCAGGCTTTGGTGTGGAACTCCATGTCGTTGATCATGGTGCCGTTCATGTCAAACAGAAAAGCCTTGTAAGCAGAGGTAGTCATGTGGGGTAGTTTTGGTAAAGGTAATGCATACGAGATCGCGCCGAAAAACGGAAAGGACCACGCCAAATAAGGGTGCGCCAGGGGAGAAGAACCCGTGCCAGGCGCATTGCGCGGCAAGGTAAGCCTCAGGCGGCAAAAAAAGGCAGCAAATGCGCGGTTACGCCGGCAAAGATTGGTGCTTTGGGGCAGATAGGCTAGTTTCGCGGCATGATGGCGTTTACAATGATAACCAAGGCCTTTGGGGAGCTCACGCCCCAGGAACTCTACGATCTGTTGCAGTTGAGAAGTGCGGTGTTTGTGGTGGAGCAGAACTGCGTGTTCCTGGACCCCGATGGGTTAGATGCCCAATGCCACCACCTTTTGTTTTACCAGGGCAGCACGCTGGAAGCCTACGCGCGCCTGCTGCCGGCCGGGGTTTCTTACCCAGAGCGTTCCATTGGCCGCATCATCACCAGCGCCGCCGTGCGCGGAACCGGGGTGGGGCAGCAGCTGGTGCAGAAGGCCATTGACGAAACCCACCGCCTGTTCGGGCCGGGGGCCATCAAGATCGGGGCGCAGCTCTACGCCAGGAAATTCTACGAGCGGTTCGGGTTTGTGCAGTCCAGCGACGTGTATGACGAAGACGGCATTGACCACATCAAAATGATCAGGCCGGCAGAAGAGGCCAGGTAGAGACAACGGTTTCCAAAGCTGTTTTAGGGCCGTTTTCGCTGAAACAGGCCCTAAATCTCAAAGTCAATTCACTGCGCCCAAACTGTTGAGACTGCTCTACAGGGCACGCCCAGATTTATACCCATTTGAAGGCTTTTCGCATCCAGGCAAACTTTTTGGCGTACGGCGGATAGCGCAAGGGCAGGTCGGGTTTGGAGGGTTTTTTGAGCACGCTTTTGTGGTGTGAGAAGGCGTCAAAGCTGGCCTTGCCATGGTAGTTGCCGTGCCCGCTGGTGCCCACCCCTCCAAACGGCAGATAAGGGTTGGCCAGGTGCGACACCGTGTCATTGATGCACGCCCCACCCGAGGAGGTCTGCGTGAGCACCATGTCCTTGGCGCGCTTGTCTTTGGAGAAAAAGTAGAGCGCCAAGGGCTTGGGCCGGGCGTTCACCTGCGCAATGGCCTCGGGCAGCGTTTTAAAGGTAAGCACCGGCAGCAGTGGCCCAAAAATCTCTTCCTGCATGAGGGGCTGCTCCCAGGTGACCTGGGTGAGCAGGGTAGGCGCAATGTAGCGGTGACGGGCATCAGTTTCGCCGCCGGCGTACACCTCCACGTTCCCCAGCAGGGCCTTCAATCGCTGGAAGTGGCGGTCGTTGATAATGCGGGCAAAGTCGGGGCTTTGGGCGGGGTCTGGGCCGTAGAACTCCCGCAGGGTAGCGGCCAGGTGCTCCAGCAAGGGAGCCGCCACCGTTTCCTGCACCAGCAGGTAGTCGGGGGCCACGCAGGTTTGTCCGGCGTTGATGAATTTCCCCCACACAATGCGTTTGGCCGCCACAGCCAGGTCGGCGGTTTCGTCTACCAGGCAGGGGCTCTTGCCGCCCAGTTCCAGCGTGACGGGTATGAGCTGTTTGGCGGCCGCCTGCGCCACAATCTTGCCCACCGGCACGCTGCCCGTAAAGAAGATTTTGTCAAAGGGTTGTTCCAGCAAGGCCTGGCTCACCTCGGGGCCGCCCTGCACCACCGTCAGGTAATCGGGCGGGAAGTGTTCCTGCAGCAGGCGGGCCAGGAGCTGGCTGGTGGCGGGCGTGAGCTCAGAGGGTTTTAAGATGGCGCAGCAACCGGCGGCAATGGCCCCCAGCACCGGCGAGAGGGTCAGCTGAAACGGGTAGTTCCAGGCCCCAATGACCAGGGCCACCCCGTACGGCTCGGGGTAAATATAATCCTTGGAAGGAAAATTCAGGAAGCTGGCCTTCACGCGGCGCGGCTTCACCCACTGGCGCAGGTGCTTCAGCATGAACTTGATCTCGGCCTGCAGGATGGCCACCTCGGTGGCGAACGTTTCAAACGGCGGCTTCCTGAAATCGGCCTGCAGGGCCGCCAGCACGGCGGCTTCTTCCTGCCGGATTACCTTCTGCAGGCGCCGGAGCATCTTGAGCCTGAAGGCCAGGGGTTTGGTTTGCCCGGTGGCAAAGAAGGCTTTCTGCCGAAGGACCAGTTCTTGGGGCGTGAGGGGTGGGAGCATGGGTGCGCGGGTTGAGGGTTTGCCCATCATGTACGCTACGGGCCTAAAATGGGCTGTCTCTTTGGCGTGGAATCCAGAAAAAGGCCCTAAAAACAAGAGCCTGGCCTCAAAAAACAGCAATAATTAGTTTTTACGCTATTTTTGCCCAAACAGGCCCAAAACGCAAAACAACCTGTAAAGTTTTGCCTTTTTACCGTGCACTTTTTGAAACAGGAACGTAAAAAGGAGACCATCAGAACTTGGGCAAACAGCATTTTTAGACAGAATTAAAACAGAACAGGCATGGCACCACGCGGCAGTTACGACGACGAATATGGTTACGACGACGATGACTTCAACAGTAACCATTTTGATGATGAGTTCTCCTTTGACGACGACGATGATTTTGACGACGATGACCCCCTGAAAGGGCGCGGCGGCTTTGGCGCCGACGATGACGAGGAGGTGAACCTTCCGTACGAAGGGGAGTTGTTCAACGAGATGCTGAGCAAGCTGCACGGCACGCTCATCATGTACGGCGAGGACGACCCGGCCCTGATGGACCTGCAGGCCGAGCTGCTGCAGGTAGACACCGACAAGCTGGGCACCGCCACCGACGACATGTTCTACCTGGAGGAGGCCAGCCAGATTGCCAAGATCCTGAAGAAGCACGTGGGCGAGTCGCCCAAGATCAAGCAGATTCACGACAACTTCATGAAAGACATCACCCGCTTCAGCGACGAGTCGGCGGCGGGCCACCCCGGCGACTACTACCTGGACGACGAGGAATAGCGGCAGCCTCCCTTTTGGGGCTGTTTTCGTGAAAACCCCTCTGACACGGATGAAGGAAGGTAAACCGCAAAAAAAGAGCGGCTCCCCGGGGGAGCCGCTCTTTTTCTTTGTATGGGAGTTGCCAGGTTATTTAGCGCTTCACTACTCTAACCACGGTGTCTACCCCGGTGCCCTGGATTTTCACCAGGTAGGTGCCGGCGGCTTCGTCCGTCAGGTCAAGGCGCTGCACCGCGCCTCCCTGGGTCTTGAGGGTTTTCACCAGGCGGCCGTCCAGGGCGTACACGGTTACGGTTACCTGGGGGGCCGTTACGGCGGTAAGGTCCAGGTGCACCGCCTCAGAGGTTGGGTTAGGGTAGGCCCGCACGGTTACCGCCGGGGTGGCACCTGCTTTGGTTTGCACCGCCACCGTTTTGCTGTACTCATGCTTGCCGTCTGTGTCTACCTGCTTGAGGCGATAGTACAGGGTGCCGGCCGGGGCGGTGGCATCAAGGAAGCGGTAGTCCAGGCGCACGTTGCTGGTGCCGTTGCCTTTCACCTGCCCGATGGCGCTGAAGTTCTTACCGTCCAGGCTGCGCTCTACCTGGAAGTAGTCGTTGTCCTTCTCCGCGGCGGTAGCCCAGTTCAGCACCACGCCGTTCGCCTGCGCCTTGGCCGTGAAGTGGAGCAAGGTTACCGGTAGCGGGGTAGCCAGATCGTTCAGGCGGGCGGCATACTCGTATTGGTCTGTGGTGCCCGGTTTCAGGACCAGCTGTTGGGTCACAATCGCGCCGCCAGCTTCGGCGTCAAACAAATCTACCAGGCCGTCAAGATCGGTGTCTCTGTAGTACTGGTTGCCCGGGATCAGGAAGGCGAAGGTGCCGTTTACTCTTTCCAGCCAGTTAGGGATGCCGTTCTGGTTGCTGTCTTGGGTGGTGTAGTAGCCTTTTCCGGTTTTGGCCTCAAAGGCCGCGGCGCGGGTCTTGTAGTCGCCCAAGGTGATACCGTCCTGGTCATCGTCCAGGGCCTCCACGAAGTCCTCGTACTGGTCATTGTCGCTGTTGGTGTCACGGTAATCTGGCAGGTCGGTGCGGTCTGTGTTCACAATGGCCACGGCGGTGCCGTTTGTTTCACAGCCGCAGGTGGGGTCATAGGCGTTGTCTAAGCCGTCATGGTCGCTGTCTGAGCCGGTGCGGGCCGTAAACCCGAAGGTAGACTGCGCCTCTATGTTGTCCAGGATGCCGTCGTTGTCAGAATCGGTGTCCTGGAAGTCTTTGTAGCCGTCACCGTCTGTATCCGGGTTCGGAAGTTTTACCTTGCCGTCGGCACCCAGCACCGCCAGCGGAATCCCAGACTTGTTTACTCCACTGGTGAAGGTGCCGGTGAGCGGGTTGTACCCTTCGGGGGCCACGCCGCCGTTGGCCTCAATGGCGTTCGGGATGCCGTCGCCGTCAATGTCAATGTCGTAGCCTCTGATCATGCCGTCTAAGTCAATGTCAAACCCGTCGTGGATGTCGTCATGGTTCAGGTCTTTGAAAGCGCCGTACACCGGGTGCACAAAGTCTGGGTCAAGGTAGTTGTACACGCCGTCGCCGTCATGGTCGCCGGTTGGGTTTGCCACTTCCTGCTCGGTGATGATGCCGTCATTGTTGTCGTCCAGATCATCCACATCGGCAACGCCATCATTGTCCCAGTCGCCCGAGATCATGTAAGAAACGGCGGTCTCGCTCACTCCGCCCACGGCATCCGTCGTCCGGATGGTGAGGGTGTAGGTGCCGGGCACCAGCGCGTGTTTGTAGGCTACCTCCAGTTCGCCGTTGCCCTGCAGGCGCATGCCCTTGGGCAACGTGCCGCCAATAACCTCCGCCGACTGGATAGGACCGTCTGGATCGGTGAGGACGGCAATGTGGTCGCCGGTGTTGAAGAGGAACATGTGCCTGTTGGTAAGCAGCACCTCAGCGGTGGCCTCCCGGTCAATGGCCGTGAGGTGGATGACGGTGCTGTTGTTGCCGTCTTTGGTGGTACCTCCCTCTGGGTCATACTCATTGGCGGCGTATTTGTAGCCCAGGCTGTTCAGCACGCCAATGGTGGTGGGCTGGGCCAGTAAGGTCAGGGTCTTGGTTTCGTTCACGCCCAGGGTGCCAATGGTCCAGAGTCCGGTGGCCGGGTCAATGGAGGTGCCAGGAGCCGGGGTGCCGCTGCCGGTCACCAGGATAAGGCCCGGGGCCACGCCAGAGGCAATGACCACGCCGGTAGCCGGGTCTGGCCCCAGGTTGGTAGCGGTGACACTTACCTGGTACTGACCACCTACGTAGTAAGGGCCGCTCACAATGGTGCTGCTGACCGCAATGTCGGCGGTGGCAGCGCCCTGGATGGAGGCAGTTTGGCTGTTATTGCTGGCCACGTTGTCGTGTTGGTTGGTGGCCACTACAGAGGCGGTGGTGGTATAGGTGGCGGCACGCTGCGGTTTCACCCTGATGACCAGGATCTGGGCATTTTCTGCGCCGGGTAGCACATCAGAGTCCAGGGTCCAGCGGCCGGTGGCCGGATTGTAAGCGCCCGAGGAGGCGGTGGCGCTCACAAAGGCTAACCCGGCGGGCAACTTGTCTTCAATGACCACTCCCGTGGCGGCATCTGGGCCGTTGTTCTGTACCCTTACCGTGAAGCTGGTTTCCTGCCCGTTGAAGAAGGTAGCGGCGGCGGCCGTGTTGGTAACCGCCAGTTCTGCCACCGGCAACACGTTGAGGAGCGCCACGGCCTGGTTGTTTCCGGAGACAGGGTCAAATTGGTCCTGGCCGGTGATGTTACCGCCCAGGTTAAGGCGGCCGGTGGTGTTAGGCACCCCTTTCAACTCCAGGGTTTTCGACTCGCCCACGGCCAGAGTGCCCACGTTCCAGATACCATTGTCAAAGTTGTAGCTGGTGCCCGAAGGAACCACCAGGCCAGACGGAATGAAGTTCAGAGTTCTGGTGCGGGTGTCAATGCCTTGAAGGTTGGTAATGACGTCTGGGCCATTGTTGGTTACGGTCATCCGGAAGGTGGCCTCGGTGAGGTTATGGTAATAATTGCCGGCCGGATCATTGCTGGTCACGGTAAGGGCCAGGGAAGCATCGGCGGCTTTGCGCACTACAAGGGTGGTAGCCGCGGAGTTGTTGGTGCTTACATCGTCTACTTGCACCGGGGTGCCGGTGCGGCTGGCGGAGAACGTGTAGTTCTTGTCGCCGGGTACCGAGGTGTCTGCGTGAGGCGTACCAGTCAAGAGCAACTCTGTGGAGGCACCAGCGGCCAGGTACGGAATCGTCCATAGGCCATTGCTGTAAGTACCAGTTGCAGGGCTGGTAGAGGTAAGGGAGAACCCGGCCGGCAGGGCCGCCGCGAGGGTTACGTTGGTAGCGGCGTCTGGTCCGTTATTGGTCACCACAACCTTGAAAGGCACGGCCTCCTTGGTGTAATAGGCGGGTTGTGGGGTAGAAACCGCCACGGCAATATCTGCGGTGACAACGCCGGTGCCCGACCGGATGTTGTTAGAGGCGCTGTTATTACTGCTTACGTTGTCATACTCAGTATGCGTCTGGGTAGCGGTAGTGGTAATGACGGCACTTTGGTTGATAGTGGCGGTAAACGTCATAGTGGCGGTGGCACCACTGGCCAGCGTACCCACGGTCCAGGTAATGTCACCGGTGCTGGCGTTGTAGGTGCTGGTGCCGGTAGAAACTTTGTTGCTTGTATGGGCATAGGTCAGGGTACCAGGAAGCTTGTCTGTTACCACCACGTTGGTGGCGGCGCTTGGGCCGTTGTTGGTCACCCGTACGGTGTAGGTAACGGTTTCCCCGGTGGTGTAGGTAGTTCCTGTGGGAGCGCTCACCGTGTTGGTCACGGCCACATCGGCGGTGGACTTTACGGCAATGGTGCTGGAGGCTGAGTTGTTGCCGCTCTGGCTGTCAAACTCGGGGTGGGTTTGGGTAGAGGTGAGGGTGTAACTGCCCGTTGCAGCGGCCTTGGCGTACACGGTTAAGGTTTGGCTGCCGCCCGAGGCAATGGTTCCTACGGACCAAACGCCGGTAGAAGCATTGAAGGAGCCTAAACTGGCGCTGGTGCTGGTAACCACCATGCCCGCCGGTAGCTGGTTGGCGACAGAAACGTTAGTAGCGTTGTTGGGGCCGTTGTTGGCGGCTTTGATGGTGAACATCACTTCTTCGTTCTGGCCTGGGTTGGCGGAAGAAACGGTGCTAGTGACAGCCACGTCGGCCGAAGGCGCAACGGTAATGGTGGTAGAGGCCGTGTTGTTGCTGCTGACTTCATCCACCTGAAACCCGCTGCGGCTGCCCAGGGTGGCGGTGGTAGTGATGGCCCCCAGGGCCGAAGTGCGGGCTACCAGGGTAAGCGTCTTGGTCTCATTCACGGCCAGGGAGCCTACTGTCCAGTTGCCGGTAGCCACGTCGTAGCCTGCCGGCGCAGTCCCTGCCAAGGTCAGGCCTGTAGGCAATTTGTCGGTTACTACTACACCAGTGGCGGGATTGGGGCCAAGGTTTTTGGCGGTAACGGTATAGGTCACCAGGTCGCCGTTGTTGTAGGTGGTCTTATCGCTTACGTTCTTTACCTCAATGTCGGCGGCGGCTTGTACATTGATGAGGGCGGTGGCGCTGTTGTTGGCCTCCACCTTGTCTGGCTCTGTATGGGTTTGGGTGGCGGTGGTAAAGATGTCGCCCAGTACCTTAGGTGACGCCGTAATGGTGAGAATTTTGGAGGCACCTGTCAGCAGGGAACCCACCGTCCAGACGCCGGTGCTGGGAACGTAGTTGGCGGCATCGGAAGAGCTGATGAACTGCAGCTTGGCGGGGTCCAGCAGGTCGGTGACCCTTATGTTGCTGGCGGCAATAGGGCCGTTGTTGGTTACCGTTACGGTATAGGTGAACGGTTTGCCAATGGTGTACGGAGCGCTGGCGGCGGTATTGGTCACCGCTACGTCTGCGCTGCAGTCATAGGTGAAAAGGGAGGTCTGGGTGCTGGAGCCGGTATAGCCGTAGGTCCAGGTGTTCACGGTCTTGAGGTCACCGGCAATGGAAGAAGCAGAGCCCCATCGGTGAACGCCACCCGTAGAAGCCACGCCAAACAGCTCCGTTTGCGGTGCCGGGAACGAGGAGGTGGGCAGGTTGGTGTCATCCCAGAAAAGAAGGCCATTGTAGTTAGAACCAGCCAAGGGGCGCACGTCTTCTACCCTGTAGCCATCGGCATTGGCCTCAGCGTCCCACACGGGGAAGTGCACCGGGGCGCTGTTGTTCCGGAAGAAATAGTTTAGGTTGGTATTGTTGGGAACTACCTGGCCTAAGCCGTTCAGGCCGTTCCACTCAACGGTGCGGTTTCCTTTCGCGCCGGTAGACTCCAGCAGCACGTCGGCGGTACCGGCCTGGTACCCGTCTACGCCATTCAGGTTGATCAAGACGATAAAGGTACTGGCCTCGCTGGTGTTGAGGCTGAACACAGACTTGCCACCGTTGGTAGAGGTGTTGCAACTGGAGTTGATCTTTACGGTAAACTCGGGCGCCTCGGCACTTGGCCAGATCTCAGGGTCTGGGTTGTTTACAAAGTTGGCATACTCTGGATAGTCGGTTTGGCTCAGTTGGCTTTTTCTCCGGTGGGTGTCAGAAGAACCGGCGGCAGCGGTGGAGCCTTTGCTGTTGGTCACAAACCGGAAGAAGTTTTGCGGGGCAATTCCGGCCAGCTCTATTTTCTTAACGAAGTACTTGCCTGTCTGGTCTGCACTGGGAATAAGCGGGTACATGTTGAAGTCTTTGGAGAACACATTGCCGGTGCCCCCCGCAGAGAAAGACCACAACTTGCTGTGCAAACGGCCCGGCTTTTCTGTGCCGTTAGCGTCTACCACGGTGAAATCCCACAAGTCATACACTGAGAACCTCCGGCCGTCATCAGTCCAGCTAGGTTCGCCATCCTGCGTGAATTCCACCCAGTAGTCCTGGTCAGAACCAGTGCCGTTGATGAAGGTTAAGGGTGTATACCCCCCGGCGTTGCGGGTGCTGCCGTTAAGGGAGAACTCCGGCCCAATGGACACCTCCGTGGCGTTGGTGATCACGCCTGCCTGACCCGTCTGCAGCAACATGGATCTGGTGGAGTACCGGTTCCGAAGGAGCGTGGTCTGCTGCACAATGGTACCCACCTGGTCACTGGGTGAAGCTGCCCGACGGATGGTAATGATCAAGTCTGATTGGCTGGCGGAGGTTTGGTCGTGCACCGCCCTGCGCACCCCGTACATAAGGCGCTCCCCATTCTTTACCCTTATATACAGGCGGTGGTCGGTGGAGTAGGTAGACCCGTTCCTGGTGAACCCATAGGGCTTCAGGAAACCCAGGGAGGTGATAGAAACCCCTGAGGCACTTGGGAAGTTGGCGTCATGTGCCAGGTACCCGGCCTTGTCATTCAGGGGGCTGGTGAGGGCAGACGTTGATCTGTTAGGGGTAAGCTGCTTTGAACCTTCACCGTACATGGTGAAGGGGAGGAGTAAGAGGGCAAACAGCAGGACTCGTAACTTCTGGACCATAAACTTTAATTAAATTATTTGTGCATCCAAGCATTGCAGACCTCTAAGTTGAAAGCCTCCCTTTGCCTTGCCTCAAAACTGTGTTTAAGCAAGAGTGAGCCTCCTTCTATTGAAGTCTAACGCTGTAAAATTCAGGTATTTCTACCTTGTAAAATAAATATTTCGGCGGATGGGACTTATAAGCCGTTGAATAGAAATAATCGTCGGTGAATGGTTCTTTGTAAGCGGTAAAACTGGTTGGTTAGCAGTTTGGTCTATTAAATACGGTGTGGTGAGTAGGTATTTGTACGGTATAATTGCTAGGAGATGAAGTGAAATAATTCTTGTCTGTATTTATATAGTTATATTATTGGGTGAGATGCATCTGTTTGCCTCAGAGATGTGCGCTATTTGAATAAGGTGATTATGGCCTGTTTTGGGTAAAACGCCTATAAATCATGGGCTTTCAAGTATTTATATTCAATGGCTTTCCCAAACGGGGTTGTTACAGGCCGAAATCTCTTCCAGCTCATGCGCAGTCTTTCCAATCCAAAGGTGCCGTCTGGTGGTCAGGGGCATGGGTAAAAGGGAAGGGCAGTGGGTCCACCCCAGATAAGGGTATACTGATAGGATAAGGATTGGCGTTCTTGGGGTATATTTTTAAAAACAAGGCAAAAGCAGGCCAGGCCGGGCACTTGCTACAGCTTCCGGGCCGGCGCCCGGATATGGGTTCACTTAGAGGAACTGCTTGGCGTTTCTGGTGCGGCAAAGGCAGCATTCCAAGCGGCTGGCCTGGACCGCTCAATATTCGCTTGCCCTCCAGAAGGAATGGTTTTGGTGGGGTTTATGCCTGCAATGCCGCAGAGTGTGCCGGAGAATAGTTACCTTAGTCCTTAGAAACGAAAGAGTAGATGCAAACAGAAGAACTCTCCTATCAGGAAAAGATACGTGAGCACCAGCTCAAAATAAAGCAGGTGTTCAGAGAGATGGGCAAAGTGGTGGTGGGGCAGCAGTACATGGTGAACCGGCTGCTGATTGGCCTTTTCACGAACGGGCACATCCTGCTGGAGGGAGTTCCGGGTCTGGCCAAGACCCTGACCATCAATACCCTGGCCAAAGTGCTGCACCTGGATTTTCAGCGCATTCAGTTCACCCCCGACCTGCTGCCCTCAGACCTGGTAGGAACCATGATCTACAACCAGAGTTCCTCGGCGTTTGAAGTGAAAAAAGGACCCATTTTCGCCAACCTGGTACTGGCCGATGAGGT
Organism: Rufibacter psychrotolerans; assembly: GCF_016924645.1. Lineage (GTDB taxonomy): Bacteria > Bacteroidota > Bacteroidia > Cytophagales > Hymenobacteraceae > Nibribacter > Nibribacter psychrotolerans. Next base: position 129,514 of record NZ_JAFFJV010000006.1, read on the forward strand.
GAACCGCTCCCCGGCCAAGGTGCAGTCTGCCCTGCTGGAGGCCATGCAGGAAAAACAGGTAACCATTGGCGAGAAGACCTACCGGCTGGATCTGCCTTTCCTGGTGCTGGCCACGCAAAACCCCGTGGAGCAGGAGGGAACGTACCCCTTGCCTGAGGCGCAGGTAGACCGCTTCATGATGAAGGTGTACGTAGACTACCTGTCCAAGACCGATGAGCTGGAAGTGATGCGCCGCATGTCTAACCTCTCGTACAGCAGCACCGTCAACACCATTCTCACCAAGCAAGACATTTTTGATATCCGCAACGAGATCAACCAGGTGCAGATCTCCGAGACCCTGGAGCGCTACATCATAGAACTGGTGTTCGCCACCCGCCGTCCCGCCGACTATGACCTCACCGACTTCGCCCAGTACCTGCAGTTCGGGGTGTCGCCCCGGGCCAGCATCGCCCTCAACCTGGCGGCCAAGGCCGTGGCCTTCTTTGACGAGCGCGACTACGTACTGCCCGAAGACATCAAGGAAATAGCCTCAGACGTGCTCAGCCATCGGGTAATCCTGAACTACGAGGCCGAGGCCGATAACGTGCAAACCAAGGACTTCGTGGAGGCCATTCTGCGCAAAGTGCCCATCAGTTAAAATAGCACTCAGCCCAAAGCAAAAAAGGCAACCTCAGAAGAGGTTGCCTTTTTTGTTTTGGGCCTATTTCTAAGCAAACAGGCCCAAAACACCAAGATCAGAATTGCCTGCAGGGGACTTCATGCAATGACGCGTCAGAAGTTGCCGCGTGCAGAAATGTGTAGCGTGCCTTCATTAGATAATGTACTGCCAGGGAAGGCTGGGCAGTGCTGCGGGTTTTGGGGCCAGTTTCCTGAAATGGGCGCCAAAAAGCATGTGCTTGCACCAGAACTACTGGTCTGTATCTGGTCTACTGCCCCGGCCTGACATCAATGGGCACGAGGCAAATGCCTGAGCACCTGTAGGGAAGGAATTGGATTAATGTATTCTTAATATTCACGCAGTATTCTTAACAATTGGGTAAAGGGCGGTTAATTCTGAGATAAAGTGCCAGCTCTACTTTTGTCACAACAAAAAAACAGGAAGAGTTAGTTGGGGTTCATTACTCCTTGCTCTGAGCTGTGAGGCACAAATTAACAACGCACTTACAGGCTAATCGCACATCTACTTTTAACCCATAGTTATGAAAAAGACAAGTAAATTTCTTTTCTCACTGTTGATGGCTGGTTCAGTGCTGGCATTTTCATCTTGTGATGATGATGACAGCCAAGTGGCAGAACCAGTAGTGCAAGGGGAGGAGATTGTGGTAGCAGGGACTGCCCAGGGAATTGGTAACGTAACATGGACCTCTAACAACACCTATATATTAGATGGTTTGGTGTTTGTGAACGAAGGTCAGACCCTTACCATTGAGCCTGGTACCGTTATCAAAGGCAAGCCGGGTGAAGGCGAAGAAGCCAGTGCCCTTATTGTGGCCCGCGGAGGTAAAATCATGGCGCAAGGCACGCCTGAGAAGCCTATCATTTTCACCGCAGAGGAAGACGACCTGAATAGCACGACAGATATGCCCCTGGATGCCAACGGACGTTGGGGTGGGGTGATCATCCTTGGTAAAGCCTCTATCAACAGAACCGGTGGCGAAGCCTCCATTGAAGGTATCTCTACCTTGGAAAGAAGAGGTCTTTACGGTGGCTCTAATGACGCAGACAACTCCGGAGTGTTCAAGTATGTGTCTATCCGGCATGCCGGTACCCTTATTGGTGCCAACAATGAAATCAACGGTCTTACCATGGGAGGCGTTGGTTCTGGTACTACCATTGAGTACGTAGAAGTATTCGCTAACCAAGACGATGGATTTGAGTGGTTTGGTGGTACTGTAAACACAAGATACCTGGTGTCTGCCTTCTGCGGCGATGACATGTTTGACTATGACCAAGGCTGGAGAGGAATGAACCAGTTCTGGTTTGGTATCTACAACGAGAACGCTGGAGGAACCGGCGGAGAGTTTGACGGTGGTTCAAACCCAGATGATGTGGAGCCTTTCTCTATTCCTACCATCTACAACGCCACCATTATTGGCAGCAGAACCAAGGCAGGACAAAACGCTGTGATGCTGGTAGATAATGCCGGCGGTAAAATCCATAACAGTGTGTTTGGAGACTTTACCGGAGGTATAGTAGTGGAAGACGTGGCCGATGCCGGTACCGGTGATAGCCGTCAGAGACTTGAGAGCGGTGATCTTGTTTTCGGTAACAACATCTTCTTCAATGTAAACAACAACACGTTTGCAGGCATCGCCGGTGTGGCTGCCAACCAGGATTACCTTCTGGCCCACCTGGAAGCAAATAACAACCGGGTATCTGCCACCAGTGTGCTTACTGGTATCAGCAGAACCAACAACAAAGGCCTGAATCCTTTGCTGCCAACCGGTAGCGCCGCTTTGACTGGGGCAGCAGCCCTGCCTGCTAACGCCAACAACTTCACCTGGACTCCTGCTACCTACGTGGGCGCTTTCAACGGCACCAACAACTGGATGAAAGGCTGGACTTACCTTGACAAATTAGGCTACCTGCAATAACAACCCATCATAAGCGAAGGTGGCAGAGTGACCTTCCTGCCACCTTCGCTTAATCCTTAAGATTTTCTCACCAATCTTTTCTTACATACGATGTTTAAAAATTTACTAAGCCTGGTAGGCTTACTGGTTCTCTCTATGGGGACCGCGTTCGCGCAGAACGGAACTATTAGAGGGCAGCTCAGAAGTAGCGAGACTAGCGAGGTCCTTATTGGGGCTACCGTACAAATTAAAGGCACTTCCATTGCCGCTGCCACAGATTTAGATGGTAAATTCAATCTAACCAATGTTGCCCCGGGTACTTATGAGATAATAGCCTCTTATATCTCATTTGAGTCTAAAACGGTACCAAATGTGGTGGTAAAGAGCAATGAGGTAACCGTACTTAACATTGGGTTGGGTACCTCGTCCACCAAGCTGCAGGAAGTAGTAGTAGAAGGCCGGGCCATCAGAAACTCTGAGAATACGCTGCGCAACATCCAGCGGAAATCGGCCGCCGTGATGGACGGTATCTCTGCCGAACAGTTTTCCAGAAGCGGAGACAGTGATGCTGCCGCCGCTTTGTCCAGGGTAACCGGTTTATCGGTGGAAGGCAGCAAATACGTGTACGTGCGGGGCTTAGGCGACCGGTACGTGAAAACCTCCTTGAACGGCGCCGAAGTGCCCGGTCTGGATCCTAACCGCAACACGGTGCAGATGGACCTTTTCCCTGCCAACCTCATTGACAATCTTACTGTTTCCAAAACCTTCACCCCAGACATGCCGGGCAGTTTCTCCGGAGGTTTTGTGAACATCACCACCAAAGATTTCCCAGACAGATTCACCCTGCAATTCTCTACTTCCATTGGGGTGAATGACCAGACCACTTTCAACAACAACTTCTTAAGCAGCAACAAAGGGAAAACAGACTGGCTGGGGGTTGATGATGGCACCAGAGCCGTACCAGACGCGGTGAACTATGACATCCCGTTTGAGAGCTCGTCCAGTCCTTCCATTGCTGATCGCATAGACAGAGCTACCAAGGCGTTCAACAGAGAGATGGCCCCGGTAAGAAGAGCCGCTCCTGTTAACCATTCCCACTCCTTCTCGCTCGGGAACCAGACAGAGCTGTTTGGCCGTCAGTTTGGCTATGTAATGGGCCTGTCTTACCAAAGATCTTTCTCTTACTACAATAACGGAACCTTTGGGTTATGGGAGCTTACCAGTGCCAATGCAGACCGGTTGCTGGAAGAAAGCCTCCTAGAGGATGAAAGAGGAGTGGAAGATGTAGCCCTTGGTTTCCTAGCCAACTTCTCTTACAAACTGAACAACAACAACAAAGTAGCGCTGAACCTCATCAGAAACCAGAGTGGACAGAACTCCAGCCGTTCCCTGAACGGTATCTTCCCAGAAACCTCTGGCTTATACGGCGAAGATTCCAGACGGAACATCTTTGAATCAAGAGCCATGCACTACACGCAACGTGCCTTGTCTAGCGCGCAGGTAAAAGGAGAACACGTGCTGCCGGGTTTGCAGAAGAGTACCATTGACTGGCTTGCCTCCTTTACCCTTTCTCAGCAAGATGAGCCAGACCTGCGCTTCTTTGCCAATGACTACTTCGTGACGGGCACTGACACCGCTTACCGAATCCAGCCCGCTGCGTATTCCCTGCCTTCCCGCTTCTTCCGTGACCTGGATGAGACCAACCTAGACGTGAAAGTGAACATCACCACACCGTTCACTGCGTGGAATGGCTTGGAGGCAAAAGTGAAGGTAGGCGCCGCCGCCTTGCGCAAAGACAGAACCTTCCGGGAAAATATTTACCGGTATAGATTCTCCAACGGTTATGACTACAAAGGAAGCGTTGCAGACTTCTTCGCTCCCCAGAACCTGGGGGTAGTTTCCCGCCCGGGAGACGCAGAGAACGATGGGCTTTACCGTTATGGCGTGTACTTGCAGGACGGTACCCAGCGCACCAACAACTATGACGGGGAAGAAACGGTGTATGCCGGGTACGGAATGATAGACCTGCCCCTTACCAAGAAACTGCGCGTAGTGGCGGGTGCCCGGGTAGAGGCCACCGATATGTTTGCGCAGAGCTTTAACCAAAACCTGGCTCCTGGTGAGCTAAAGCAGGTAGACGTGTTGCCGTCTGTCAACACCACCTACAGCCTAACAGAAAAAATGAACCTGCGCTTAGGATATTCCAGAACCCTGGCGCGGCCCAACTTCAGAGAGATCGCTCCTTACACTTCGTTTGACTTTGTGGGAGAGCCTGCTTTCACCGGAAACGCCAACCTGGAAAGAACCCAGATTGACAACGTAGATGCCCGCTGGGAGTGGTATCCAGACCTGGGGGAATTCATTAGCGTGAGTGCCTTTTACAAGAACTTCAAGAACCCAATTGAGCGCAGCATCAATACCCTGGCCTTGAACAATGAGATCATCATCCAGAACGTGGACAATGCCAAGGTGTACGGGGTAGAGTTTGAGGTGAACAAGCGCCTGGCCTTTATTACCCCAGCGTTGAAGAACTTCCTGGCAGGCGCCAATCTTTCGCTCATCAAATCAACGGTTAGTATCTCAGCCAGAGAACTGGAGCAGATTAGAGGCGTAAGGCCAGATGCAGAATCTACCAGGCCGCTGTTTGGGCAGTCTCCGTTTGTGGCAAACGCCAGCTTGAGCTACCTCAATGATCCGCTTCGCCTGATTGCCACTGCCAATTACAGCGTGTTTGGTGACAGAATCTCCGCCATTTCTGTAGGAGGAACCCCCAACATCTATGAGCGCTCCCGGCCAATGATGAGCCTGGTGGTGTCAAAAGGACTTGGGCAGAACTTCACCGCCAAAGTGGTGGCTGAGAATCTCTTTAATCCTGCATTCAAGCACAGCCATGAGTACAAAGGGCAAGAGTTTATCTACAGCTCCTACAAAGTAGGCAGAACCTTCTCTTTAGGCGTAACCTACCTCATCAACTAACTAAAACTACATTGGCTATCAATATGGGTGAGATAATATGATACGCCAATTACTTTGCCCATGACTTAGTCTCTCATGTGCAAGGGGCCCGCCAGATATGGCGGGCTTTCTTTGTTGTAGCTGTTTTACCCCTGATTTCCTGAAAGTAAGTCCAAAACAAACCCCGGGGCTGGTGAATAATGATGGAAATCATCTCACCTCATGCATTTGTGTTGTACCTTTGTGGAAAAGTTAGAAGAAGTGCTGCTGAAAGAGGTTTTTTACCTGATGCAAAAGGATTTTGTGCTGGAATGGCGGCAGAAGTATGCGTTTAATGGCATGCTGCTGTACGTGGGCAGTACGGTTTTCATTTGCTACCTCAGCTTTAGTCTGCGCTTCGGAGGGCTGGAGGTGCCGGTCTGGAACGCCTTGTACTGGATCATTCTGCTGTTCACGGCGGTGAACGCCATTGCCAAGGGATTTGCCCAGGAAAGCCGCGGCCGGCTGCTCTATTATTATAGTGTGGTGAGCCCGCAGGGTATCATTGTGGCGAAGATGGTGTACAACGCGGCGCTCATGCTGGTACTATCGCTGCTGTGTTTTGCGTTCTATGCAGTGGTGATAGGCAACCCGGTGCAGGATGTGGGCATGTTCCTGCTCACCATTGTGCTGGGAGCCGTCGGGTTTGCCACCTCGCTCACCATGATCTCGGGCATTGCGGCCAAGGCGGCCAATACGGGTACCTTAATGGCCGTGCTCAGTTTTCCGGTGATGGTGCCCATGCTGCTCATGCTCATGAAGATGTCTAAGAACGCCATTGACGGGCTAGACCCCTCGGTGAGCCTGGACGAGGCCCTGGTGCTGCTGGCCGTGAATATGATTGTGGTAACCGTGTCTTACATCCTGTTCCCGTATTTGTGGCGCAGTTAAGACCGGTAGATTAAGAATAGTAAACAAAAACGAATGAAGCTTTCCTGGTGGAAATGGTTGACCATCCTGCTGCTGCTCTACACAGTGGTGGTAGGCATGTTGAGTGAGGTGCCTCGTTTGGCTATCCTGAACGAGACCATCCGCAATTTATACTTCCACGTGCCCATGTGGTTCGGGATGATCCTGATCCTGCTGGTATCGGTGGTGTACTCTGTGAAATACCTGCGCAATCCGCTTTCCAGAAATGATATCATCGCCTATGAGTCGGCCAAGGTGGGTATTTTGTTTGGCGTGCTGGGTATTGTGACCGGCATGGAATGGGCCCGGTTTACGTGGGGCGAGTTCTGGAGCAACGATCCCAAGCAGAACGCCTCGGCCATTGGGTTGCTCATCTACTTTGCTTACCTCATCCTGCGCGGCTCGTTTCAGGACCACCAGCAGCGCGCCCGCATCAGTGCGGTGTACAATATCTTTGCGTTTGCGGCGCTTATCCCGCTGTTGTTCATTCTGCCGCGCCTCACAGACTCCCTGCACCCGGGCAACGGCGGAAACCCCGGTTTCAATTCCTATGACCTGGACAGCCGCCTGCGGGTGGTGTTCTACCCGGCCGTGATTGGCTGGACGCTCCTGGGAATCTGGGTGGTGCACCTGCGCACCCGTTTGGAAGTTTTAAAGCAACGATTCTATGAAAATGCATAAATGGCTCCTGATGCTGCTCCTGACCTGGGCAGCCGGATTTTCAGCGCCGGCTTACGCGCAATCTGCCCCAGAGCAGGGTTCTACCATTGAGTACACTTCCCCAGACAAAGCAGCTTCATCACCAGAAATGGCCGATGTCCTGCGCCGCGACGGCAAGATCTACATTGTGGTGGCGGTGCTGGTAAGCGTATTGCTGGGCGTTCTGTTGTACCTGATCAGTTTAGACAAGAAGATAGGCCGCCTGGAGCGCGAGCTTCGGCAGTAAACCTGATTTGGGCCTGTTTTGCTGAAAACGGGCCCAAATCAGGCGTTTGTTTTTAAGCACATAAAAGCACCCCCAACGGATTTAATTTAAAAGAAGTGTTGTTAAGAGAGCGGAGTAGTCCGCACATGCTTGCATAACCATGAAAAGAATACACATCATCGGGATTTTAGTGATTGCAGTCGCCATCATGATTATCATGTCCACGGCCTCAGATGCCAGTGTGTACGTGCCGTTCAATGAAGCCAAAGCCAGAGCTCAGGAAGGCGATGACACCAAGGTACACGTGGTAGGCCGCCTGAAGAAAGACGCCAAGGGACACATTGTGGGCATGAAGTATGACCCCATGCTGGACCCTAACTACTTCTCGTTTGTGCTGGTAGACACCAACCGGGTAGAGCAGCAGGTAGTGTACTACAACCCTAAACCGCAGGACTTTGACCGGTCAGAGCAGGTAGTAATTACCGGCAGCATGCAGGGCAACACCTTCGTGGCCGACAAGATCTTGCTCAAGTGCCCTTCTAAATACACCGAAAACGAGGTGAAAGCCGAAACGGCAAGCCTTTAAATATAGTCCTGAGTTCTGAGTCTTGAGTTCTGAGTAAAAAAATCATTCAAGCCAAGCCTCTCTACTCATTAGTGTTATTTTTTATCAGAGTGAATCGTTCCGGTTTTAGGTATTTCAGACTCAAGACTCAGAACTCAAGACTCAAGACTCTTTATAATGGTTAATACTCTAATTGGTGATCTTGGTCACTACAGCGTTATCATAGCGTTTGTAACGGCGCTGGTTTCTTCGTTCTCCTTTTCCTTTGCCGCTAACGCCAACCCCCTTGACGGAGAGCAGCTGGCCTGGAAGAAATTAGCCAGGGGCGCGTTCTTCCTGCACGTGCTGGCGGTTTTCAGCGTTATCTTCTGCCTTTTCAACATTATTTACGAGCACCGGTACGAGTACCACTATGCGTGGAGCCACTCCTCTAACCACCTGCCGGTGCATTACATGATTTCCTGCTTCTGGGAAGGCCAGGAGGGCTCATTCCTGCTCTGGATTTTCTGGCACGCGCTGCTGGGCTTGGTCTTGATCAAGTATGCCGGCAAGAAGTGGGAAAGCCCGGTAATGGCGGTGTTCTCGTTTGTGCAGCTGTTCCTCACCTCCATGATTCTGGGCGTGGTGATCGGGGACCTGAAGATTGGGTCTTCGCCGTTCATCCTCATGCGCGACTTCATGACCGATGCCCCGGTGTTCCAGATGGACCCTAACTTTGTGCCCAAAGATGGAACCGGCCTGAACCCGCTCCTGCAGAACTACTGGATGGTGATTCACCCGCCGGTGCTGTTCTTGGGCTTCGCAGCTACTTTGGTGCCGTTTGCCTTTGCCATTGCCGGTCTCTGGAGAAAAGACTATTCTTCCTGGACCAAGCCTGCCCTGCCTTGGGGCTTGTTTGCGGCCGTAGTGCTGGGCTTGGGCATCATGATGGGTGCTTACTGGGCTTATGAAACCCTCAACTTCGGGGGGTACTGGAACTGGGACCCGGTAGAAAACGCGGTGTACATTCCGTGGTTGGTGCTGGTAGGGGCCATTCACACCTTGCTGGCGTACCGTAAGAGCAGAACCGCTCTGCGGGCCACGTTCATCCTGTTCATTACTTCGTTCCTGCTGGTGCTGTACGCTACGTTCTTAACGCGTAGCGGTATCCTGGGGAACGCTTCGGTGCACTCCTTCACGGACCTTGGCTTGTCTGGCCAGCTGTTTACCTACCTGGCGGCTTTCTTTGTGCTGGCCATTGGCTTGCTGGTGGTGCGTTGGAAGAACATTCCGGCCACGGAAAAAGAAATTGCCACCTATTCTGGTGAGTTCTGGGTATTTGTGGGCGCAGCGGTGCTGTGTTTGGGTGCCTTCCAAGTGCTGGTGACTACCTCTATTCCAGTATACAACGCCTTTATGGGCTTCATTGGCGTGAAAACCAACGTAGCCCTTCCGGCCGACCAGATTGCCCACTACACCAAGTTCCAGATGTGGATGGGGATTGCCATTGCCATCTTAAGCGGTACTGGTCAGTTGCTGTGGTGGCGCAAGCAGAACAGCGGCTCCAAATTGTCTGAGGTGTTCATGCTGCCGCTCATCTTCACTGCTTTATTCTCAGCCCTTATTCTGCTGGTAAGCAAAATGGGCTACATTGAACGCATTGACAATCCTGTGTACATCCTGTTGCTGGTAACGTCTTTGTACGCGGTGTTCAGCAACCTGGCCATCATTCTGGGAGTGCTCCGCAAGAACGTATCCATTGCCGGGGGCGCGGTGGCCCACATTGGCGTGGCGCTCATGCTGATCGGGGTTCTGTTCTCCTCGGGTTATTCTAACATCATCTCCACCAACATGTCGGGCATGGTGTACGCCCGTGAGTTTGGCGATGAGATCAACCGCGACAACGTGCTGCTGTGGCGCAACGCCGCCACCGACATGGGCCCTTACAAGGTTACTTACAAAGGTCAGTTCCTGGAAGTAGACGGTCTGCCTGAGTATGTGAACAAGCAACGGCTGTTCCGCATTGAGGATGAATACAAAGCTATTGCCCGCTATCCGCTCAAAGACGGCGACAAAGTAGTGTACACTGCCGGTGATACCGTGGAGATTGCTCCTGAGAACACCTACTATGAGGTGGAGTTCAAGAACAGAGAAACCAACGAGGTGTTCACTCTGTATCCGCGGGCGCAGGTAAACCCCCAAATGGGATTGCTGGCCTCGCCAGACATCAAGATGTTCGGCACCAAAGACCTGTACACGCACGTGTCTACCGTTCCTGACTTCAATGAGGAGAAGGAATGGGGTGAGTTGAAGGAGTATCGCGTAAAAATTGGTGACACCCTCTTCCTGAACGACTACGTAGCGGTGCTGCACGGCATTGAGCCGGCCAAAGACACGCTGCTCCTGAACCTGAAACCCGGTGACGTAGCTGTCCAGGCTAACATGCAGGTGCTGGGCGAGCGCAACAAATACCACGCACACCCTATCTACGCCATCAGAGACCGCATGGTGGGCCGCGTGCCCGAGGAAATTGAAGACCTTGGCCTGCGCATCATGCTCCTGGACATCTACCCAGACCAGGGCGAGTTCACCATCGGCATCAACACCACGCAGAAGGACTACATCATCCTGAAAGCCATGGAGAAACCTTTCATCAGCGTGCTCTGGATTGGGACCATTGTCATGTGTCTGGGCTTCGTGATGGCCATTGTGCGCCACACCAAAAATGGAAAGGGAGGTAATTCCTCCCAACCCAAAGGCCCTGCCGGCAAGGTAACCGTGAAGCGCGAGAAACAACTGGCGTAAGCAAGTAAGATAATTATCAAAAAGGCCGTTTGTCTGAGCTACGCTGGCAAACGGCCTTTTTGTTTGTCCTGTTTTGGGGCTCTTTTTCCAGAAACAAGCCAAAAACAGCTAGGCCACTGGCTGGGTACAACCTTAAGCAAGGCAAACCGGAAGAAACCCTTTACTTTGCGGGCGGCACCAAACAGAAAAATATGAAAGTAGGCATGGTAGGGGCGGGGCACGTGGCCACGCACCTGGTGAAAGGGCTCGTAAGCCTAGGCATTGAGGTGCCGGTGGTCTGGAGCCGAACGCTGGCCTCGGCGCAAGCCCTGGCAGACCAGGCACCCGCCGCCGTGGCTACCCAGTCGCCCGACCTGCGGTACTTGCCCCACGCCGAGGTCTACCTGGTGGCAGTTCCAGATCTGGCGTTGGCCCACGTGGTGGAGCAGTTGCGCTTTCCCGCCGAAGCCGTGGTGGCGCATACCTCGGGCGCGCAGCCCCTGGAGGCCCTTGCTGCTCTGCCAGAGGGGCGGACCGGGGTATTTTATCCGCTGCAGACCTTCAGCAAGGAAAAGGACCTGGACTGGAGGAAGATTCCCCTGTGCGTGGAGGGAAGCTCCCGGCAAGCCGAGGAAGTGCTGCTGAACCTGGGGAAGCTACTGAGTGAACAGGTGGTACGCATGAACGGCCCGGCCAGGCGGCAACTGCACGTGTCGGCGGTGTTTGCCTGCAATTTCACCAACCACCTGTGGGGCGTGGCGCAGGACTTATTGCAGAAGGCGGGCCTGCCCGTCAACCTGGTAGAGCCCCTGGTGCAGGAGACGGTGCAGAAAGCGTTTCAGTTTCCGCCGTTCACGGTGCAAACCGGTCCGGCCCAGCGGGGAGACACCAACACCCTTCAGGCCCACCTGGAGCTGCTGGGCGCAACTCCGCAGTACCAGCACCTGTACCAGGTGCTCACCCAAAGCATACAGCAGGTGGCCCAAAAGGGGCTAGTTTCTGAAAAAGAGGCCCAAAACGGCCAGTAGCTTAGAAGGAACTGCCGCTAAACCCGCTGAGTTTTGATTAGGGCGGTTGTATGCCTACCTTTGCACCTTTAAAAGAATCATCGCATGAAAGTCGTAAATATTACATATAAGTTCGAGGACGGAAAGCCCGACGAAACCCACCTGGGAGCCGAAGGCGAATCGGTGCTGGACGTAGCCTTGAACAATGGGATCCATCTGCAGCATAACTGCGGCGGGGTGTGCGGGTGCAGCACGTGCCACGTCTACGTAGAGAGCGGCATGGATGACCTGCCTGAGATCTCAGACAAAGAAGAAGATTACATTGACCGCGCCGTGAACCCCAGAATCAACTCGCGGCTGGCGTGCCAGTGCGTGGTGCAAGGAGGGCAGGACCTGGTGGTGACCATTCCCAAGCAAGATTTCCTGGGGCACTAACTTTCTTAGTTGTTAGTGATTGGTTAGTGGTTGTTAGAAGCTTAGCCTGCCCAGGATGCAATAACTGGAAACAATGCTTCGTGAACTACCAAAGACTAAAAACCAACCTAACAACTAAACACTAAACACTAAAAACCAAAGAATATGAGCAATCTATATGAGCCGCCCATGAAGTGGAGCGACCACGAAGACATAGCCATGGCGCTTTATGAGAAGTTTGGCGATGAGTTTGGCGAGAACAAGATCTACCGCATCCGGTTTACCGACCTGTTGGAGTGGGTGCTGAGCCTGCCCAATTTTGAAGGCAAGCGCGAAGAAGCCAATGAGGCCCACCTGGAGCAGATTCAGGCCAAATGGGTGTACGAGTGGCGCGATAACCAATAGAACCCCGTATAACTGGTAGAACTCTTTTTCAGGTCATACATCAGACTCTTCCATGCAAGCACTCCCTGATTTCAAGAATATCACCACGTTCATTTTTGATGTGGATGGCGTTTTGACAGACGGCACCCTGCTGTGCTTTTCTACCGGTGAACAGGCCAGGGCCTTCAACATCAAAGACGGCTACGCCATCAGGCACGCCCTCAAGAAAGGCTACCGCGTGGCCATCATCTCGGGGCGCAATGAGCCGGGGGTGCGCAAGCGCCTGGAGTCGCTGGACATCAAAGACATTTACCTGGGCGTGGAGAACAAGCTGGACACCTTCCAGAATTACGTCTATTATTATGGAATTGACCCCGAAACGGTGGTGTTCATGGGCGATGACATGCCTGACCTGGAGGTGATGCAGCACTGCGGCATCTCGGCCTGCCCGGCCGATGCGGCCATTGACATCTGTGACATTTCGCAGTACGTGGCAACCGCCGAGGGCGGAAAAGGCGCAGTGCGTGAGCTCATTGAGATGGTGCTCAAGCTGCAGAAGCGGTGGTGAGTATTTTTACGGTTTTCCTTGTTTTTAATTTTTTTATAAAGAAAGTTTGGATTTTGTATAATAATCCTATATTTACAGAATCATTCATTATTTCAATTTTTAAATTTTTATGAAAACAGGAACTGTTAAATTCTTCAACGAGTCTAAAGGCTACGGCTTTATCACGGAAGAAGCCACCAATGAGGATTTCTTTGTACACATCACAGGCCTCAACGGTATCCAGATCCAACAGCACGACAAAGTAGAGTTCGACACCAAAGAAGGTAAAAAAGGCATTAACGCGGTTAACGTGAAGAAAATCTAACACTTCTACGCATCATACTCATTTTGTAAAAGCATCAAAAAGCCCCTGCTCCAGGGGCTTTTTTCATAGGTAAGAATTAAGCCGTACCTTAGGTTTTTCCTTTTGTACCTGTGAAGCAGTTCCTGGCCCTCATCCGGTTTCCCAACCTACTCATCATGGTCTTGACACAAGTGTTTGTGCGCAAGTTTCTGGTGTTTCCAGAGCGGCCGCTGCTGCAGACGCTTACCTGGCCCTTCGGGATCTTGCTCCTGGCCACCGTTTTTGTGGCCGCCGCCGGGTACATCATCAATGACTATTATGACATCAAGATTGACCGCATCAACAAGCCTGAGCGGGTAGTGGTGGGCAAGGCGCTTACCCGCCGCAAAGCCATGATCATTCACCTGTACCTGACGGCCATGGGCGTGCTGCTGGGGGCCTTGCTGGGGGTGCGCATTGGGCTGGTGCTGCTGGGGGTGGCTCTGCTGTTGTGGGGGTACTCGGCGCAGTTTAAGAAGCAGCCGTTTGTGGGCAACTTCACCATTGCGCTCTTGTCGGCGGCCATGGTGCTGGTGGTGCCCCTGCAGGCGGGACAACCTTCTCTGTCCGCCTGGGCCTACGGGGTGTTCGCCTTCCTGATCTCCCTGGTGCGCGAAATCATCAAAGACATGGAAGACGTGCCGGGCGATGCCTCTTTCCGGTGCCGTACCCTGCCCATTATTCTGGGCGTTCCTAAAACCAAGTGGGTGCTGTACGGCATTATTGCCTTGTTTCTGCTGTTCACGGGCGTTGTCATGCTGAACCGCCTGCACGAGCCCCTGTTCATTGGGTACCTGTTTGTGGGCGTGGTCTTGCCCACCCTGGTGTTGGTGCGCCAGATATTCTTCGCCGACCGCAAAAAGGAGTTCTCGCACCTGAGCTGGCTGTGCAAGGCCATTATGGTCACCGGCATCTGCTCCATGCTGGTGCTTCGCTAGAAAGTCAAAAGCCTTGCGGGGCGGAAGGCTGTTTTTACGCTGTTTTGGGCAAAACACACCCAAAACGGACCTAATCTGTGTAACTTTGGATATGGCGTCTCTAAGAATCAGTAGGTGGGTAGTGGCCCTGGGGAGCTTCTTCTGGGCATTGCAAGCGTATGCCCAGACCAGCAGCCTGCCCCTGGGTACCTGGCAGTTGCACGTACCCAACCACCGGGCCAAAGCCCTGGCCGAAACCCCCACTTCTATTTACTGCGCCACTGAAGACGGTTTCTTCCGCTACCTCAAGGAAGAAAATACCCTGCAGACCCTTTCCCGCACAGACGGGTTCAGTGACGTGAACCTGAGTACTTTGGCCTATGACTCAGTGGCCGGGGCGCTGGTGATTGCCTATGAAAACACCAACCTTGACCTGCTCATGGACGGCAAGGTGCACAACCTCACCGAGCTCCTGCGCAAGCCCATGGCCAGCGCCAAAACCATCCACCACGTGTATGCGCACAACAAGAAAGCCTACGTGGCCACTTCTTTCGGGCTGGTGGTGGTAGACCTGGTGAAGCTGGAGATCAAAGACACATACAGCAACCTGGGGTCCCAGGGCGAGGCGGTGCAGGTGTACGCATCGGTAGTGCTCCATGACAGCCTGTACATTGCTTCTTCCGGCGGAATCATGGCCGCGCCCCTCAACCACCCCAACTTGCTTGATTTCAGAAGCTGGCGTAGGTTTACCACTGATCATGGTCTGCCCGCCGGGGTAGGCACTGATGCCATCAGGACCATTTCCGCCCTGCGGGGCGAAGTATACGTGGGGATCAACGGCCACGGGCTGTACCGGTTTAACGGTGCTTCCTGGGGCAAGGCCGCTTTCTCCGTAACGGGCGACCAGTTCAGGGCCATGGAAACCAACGGGCGCCGCCTGCTCATCTCCGGGGCCAATGAAGTGCTGGAGGTACACGCCACCGATCAGGTCTCCCGCCGCCAGGATCCTTTGCTGCAGAATGTGCGCATGGCCATCCCAGCCAGGGAAGGAGGCCTGTGGGCGGCGAGTTACGAGAAAGGCCTGGTACGGATAACCAACGCCGGAGGCTTAGCCTTCGTGCCCAGCGGCCCGGCTTCGGTGGATGTCTTCAGTGTGTACGCCGAGCCCAACCTTTTCACGGTGCTGGGCGGCGGCTACAGCCAGGGTTACCTGCAGCGGGGCTCAGACGCTGGGTTCTACCAATACCAGAACGGGCAGTGGACCAGCTACAACTCGGCAAGTGGGGGAGAGTTTCCGGCGCACGCCCGTGACCTGGTCATGGCCCGCCGCAATCCGGTCAACAACAAACTCTATATCGCCAGTTACGGGGCCGGGCTCATTGAGTGGAACGGTCTGGATGACATTACCCTGTACAACAACACCAACAGCCCGCTGCTCAGTGCGGTGGGCCCCAGTGACCGTAATTTCATCAGGGTGACCGGCATAGCCGTGGATGCCGCCGGAAGCGTCTGGGTTGTGAACCGGAACCAGTTGGCCAACTCGCCCGGCTTGTTTGAACTGCAGTTAGACGGTACCTGGAAAGCCCATCCGTTTACGGGCTATAGCCTGGGCAGCGGGCTGGACAAAGTGGTGGTAGACGACAACGGCTACAAATGGGTCACCATCAGCACCAACGGCACCGACGCCGGCATCATTGTCTATGATGATGTGGCCGGCAAGTACACGTACCTGGGAGGGGAGGGGCAAGGCGGTCTGCCGGGCCGGCAGGTCTTTGCCCTGGCGGTAGATCTGCAGGGCGAGGTGTGGGCCGGTACCAACAACGGCGTGGCCGTGTTCACCAGTTCACCCGATCTTTTTTCCGGTTCTTACCAGGGAGCGTATCTGCCCATCTATGAACGCCGCCCGCTGCTGCAGGGGCAGGTGATCAGGAGCATTGCCGTAGACGGCGGCAACCGCAAGTGGGTGGGCACAGACACCGGTATCTGGCTCTTCAATGAAACCGGCGAGGAGATGCTCCTCCATTTCACCACCCGGAACAGCCCCTTGCCCTCCAACAACATCAGGGACATCTCCATCAACCATGCCACCGGTGAGGTGCTGATAGGGACCGAAAGTGGGGTGGCGGTTTACCGCGGAACGGCCACCAAAACCGAGAAAGTAAACACCAACTGCCTGCAGGTATTCCCTAACCCGGTGCGGGCTGGGTTCACCGGTACCATTGGCATCTCCGGCGTGCCGGATAACGGCTGGGTGAAAATCACCGATGCCGCCGGGTTCCTGGTGTTTGAGGGCCGGGCGGCGGGAGGCACCTTCGCCTGGAACGGGCAGGACTACAACGGCCGCAAAGCCAGGACGGGGGTGTATCTGGTGCTGGCCACCTCGGCAGACGGGTCGCAGACCTGCACTTCCAAAATAGCCATTCAGTAGAAAAGGGCGCGCCAATGCAAGAAGTCCTGCCCTGGGGAGATCGGGCGGAGGCGGGCTTCGTAAGGAAAATCTGAACGTACAACAACTCTATGCTGGTAAAAACCCGTGGTATTGTCCTGAGCTTCATCAAATTCAAGGAGTCGTCTATCATTGTCCGCATCTACACCGAGGAGCTTGGGCTGCAGAGCTACATTGTGAACAGTGTCCGGAAGAAGGGCAGCGCCTCGCGCATTGCCTTGTTTCAGCCGTTTACCCTGCTAGACATGGTGGTGTACCCCTCCAGCAAAGGGGGCCTTACCCGCATCTCTGAGTACAAGTGCAGCCATCCGTTCGCCACGGTGCCGTATGACATCAGGAAGAGCAGCATCCTGCTGTTCTTGTCTGAGATTGTGGCCCGCACCGTGCGGGAAGAGGAGGAAAACCGACCCTTGTTTGAGTTTCTGCACCACTCCATCCTCCTGTTTGACCAGAAGCAGAGCGGGTTTGAAAACTTCCACCTGGTGTTTCTGCTGCAACTGGCCGCGTACTTGGGCTTCGGCGTTTCCTCCGCTGAGGAGGTGATTACCCAGGTAGCGTTTGAGGCCGGTGGGGCGGGTACGTCTGGCAATAACCTGATGCAGCTGCAACAACTGGAACCGTACTTAACCGAACTGCTCCAGCGCATGGATGATGCCCACCTGCCCAACGGCAGGGTAAGGCGGGAACTGCTGCACTTGCTGGTGCGCTATTTCCAGCTGCACGTAGACCAACTGGGCGAAATAAAATCACTGCCGGTATTGTCTGAGGTGCTAAGTGACTAAAACCTGGTTCTTCGGTTCAGTAAGCCCTGTCTATTTCTTAGGGATTGCACCCACTGCGCCAGTCACCGGCCGTGCCGATTGTCAAAGAGATGCTTCCCGGTTTTTAGCCTGATTTTGCAAAAGTAGCCCTAAAACGGCGGCACAAAGGAAGGCTAGCGCTTGGGATTCAACTGCCATTGCTTCACTTCAAGACTATTGAACAGCCCTACTCTTTAAAGGAGTGCTGCCCACGCTTGTTTTGTGCAACAGAGCACATTGTCTGTTTTTGGGCTGTTTTCCGGGAAACGGCTTAAAAAAGAAAAGGCCTCCTTGTGCAAGGAGGCCTTTTCTTTTTAGACTAACGGAGGTTAGAAGTTGATGAGGTGAATGTCAAACATGATGGGCGTGTTGCCTGGGATTCTGCCCGAGCCGATCAGGCCATACGCCAGGCGGGACGGAATCAGGAGCAGGGCTTTCTCGCCTTTCTGCATGAGGGCAACCCCTTCGTCCCAGCCGGCAATTACTCTTCGCTGGCCCAGCGGGAACTTGAAGGTTTGCGCGCGGTCATGGGAAGAATCAAACTTCTGTCCGCCCTGGATAAACTTGCCAATGTAGTGTACTTCCACCTCGGTACCCACCGTGGGCTTGTCGCCAGTGCCGGCCTCTTTCTTTACGTAGTAGAGGCCAGAGGCGGTACGCGTGAAGTCTGTGATGTTGTTTTTAGTAAGATAATCTTTAATGATCTCCTCTTCTAATTCGGCCTGTTTGGCGTGGTCAAAGTTGGCGTACGGATCATACGGATCCTTGTCGTTGCAGGAGTTAAAGACAAAAAGTACAGAAAACGCCAGCATCAACTGCCATAAACCGCTTCTTTTCACTAGCTGTTGCATCGTATTTTAAATTATAAACCTGGGCCAGCAGGACCAGCCGGTGCTGCCGGAGCATCTTTAATGTCTACCAATTCCACATCAAACCGCAGAATAGAGTTAGCTGGTAAATCTGCGCCGCGGGCCATGGAGCCGTATCCTTGCGGAGAAGGAATCAACAGAATGCCTTTGCTGCCTTTGTTGAATTGCTTGATGCCTTCTTCCCATCCTTTGATTACCTGGTTCTGGCCCAGTGGGAATTCAATGGGGTTGCCGCCGTTAGACTTCTCAGAAGAGTCAAACTCTTTGCCGTTCAGCAAGGTGCCTTTGTATTTCACGCTCACCACTTTGCCGTCTGTGGCGTTGGCGCCGGAACCCTGCTGGGTAACGGTGTAGTAAACCCCAGATGGAGTCTTTTGCATGGTAAGGTTCTCTTTCTTGATGTACTCCTGGATGAGCTTGTCATCAATAGGGCCTTGCTTGGCGGCGCGGGCCTCCAGCTCTTTCTGCTGACGCTCCATCAGCTTAGGATAGTCGGCCATGGCTTCCTGCTCGGTCTGCAGGTTGGTGGCTTTCACGAAGAAGGTGAGGTAGCTGCCTTTCTCAATGAACGGAGGAAGCGGGCTTCTGAAGGTTTTGGCAAACAGGGTGTCGGCGTTGATCTTGAACACCGCGCTGTCGCCTTTGTCCAGCATCAGGAACGCTTCCTCAATGCTGCCTTTGTTGGGAGACTCCACCATTTTGATCTGGATGGGCATGGCGTTGTCTTTGGTGCTGAACAACAAAGAGTCTTTGGCGTTGCGGTACTCCATCTCAAAGCTCATTACTTTGTCAAGCTTGGCTTTGAGGGAGGTAGAATCGGTCTTGGCGTCTTTGATCTCGTATTTCCCGTCTTTGTTGAGGGCGTACAGCTTGTACTCCAGACCAGAAGGCGTTTTCATGAACTTATCCTCGCCTAAATTCTTGCAAGAAGAAGCTAACAGAGCTACTGCCAGCGCAGGCAGCAGGTAAAATGATTTTTTGAACATTGGTTTTAGGTTAAATAAGCGTCTTTAAGGGTTTAGTTTACCAGTTGGTCCGCGTACTGCGGTAATAGATTCACAAATTTTTCAACTGTTTCGTTCAGAGGCAGATAAGAGATTCCGCCGGCCGCGTTCTTGTGGCCCCCGCCGTTGAAGTTCTGGCGGGCAAATTCGTTCACCGAGATGTCGCCCACGGACCGAAAGGAGATTTTCACGGCCTCAGAGCGGTCAATGAACAGGGCGGCGAAGCGTACCCCTTCAATGGAGAGGGCAAAGTTCACCAGGCCCTCGGTGTCGCCGGTCTGGGAGTTGTATTCCTTCAGTTCCTCGGCGGTCACGGCAATAAAGGCGGTGTTGAATTCGCGCAGCACCGTGAGCTTGTCTTTGAGGACGTACCCCAGGAACCTGAGGCGTGACTCTGAGTAGCTGTCATAGATGTTGCGGTGCACCTTGCAGATGTCTACCCCGTTGTGGATGAGGTCTGCAATGATCATGTGCACGTTGCGGGTGGTGCTGGCGTGCCGGAAGGAACCCGTATCAGTCATGATGCCGGCGTAGAGGCATTCGCCAATGGGCACGTCAATGAGCGACTCATCGCCCAGAGCCCTGATCACCTCAAACACCAGCTCGGCGGTGGCGGCGGCGTTGGTGTCTGAGAAGGTGATGTCGGTGAAATCCTCGGGCTGCAGGTGGTGGTCAATGAGCACCTTGGTGCCGGTGGCCTGCTGCACGTACGGGCCCAGCTCATTGATCCGGCTGAGGGCGCTGAAGTCCAGGCAAAAGATGACCTCGGCTTCTTTGATGATGCGTTGGGCCTGAGCGTCGGTTTTGGGGCTATACACCAACACTTCCTCGTTCCCGCTCATCCAGTTCAGGAAGGATGGGTAATCAGAAGGGGTGATCACCTGTACCTGGTGCCCTTTTTTCTTAAGGTAGCCTGCCAGTCCTAGAGAAGATCCCAGAGCGTCTGCATCGGGTTTGTGATGCGTGGTGATCATGATCTTCTTAGGAGACTGCAGAAGCTCCTTTAGCTCGTTGATTTGCTGCATTGTAAACTCAAAGATCTGCTTGAAAAAAAAGCAGATACAAGATGCAAAATTCTAAAGAATTCGGGTACAAACCAAATAAAATCAAGTAGGTGCGGCCACAGGCGGTATTTTTGCCGTATAAGATGGGTTTTGCCCCAAACTGTGCTAATTTTGCGGGCTCAACTTCTACTTAAACCGTAAAAAATAAGAAAAATGGCTGGAAACAGAACGTTCACCATGATCAAACCAGATGCCGTGCAGGACAACCACATTGGCGGCATCACTAAAATGATAGAAGAGGCTGGCTTTAGAATTGTGGCCCTCAAAAAAACACGCCTCACAGAGGAGCGTGCCGGTAAATTCTACGAGGTGCACAAGGAGCGTCCTTTCTACGGTGACCTGGTGAGATACATGAGCTCTGGCCCCATTGTAGCCATGATCCTGGAGAAAGACAACGCCGTGCTGGATTTCCGTACGCTTATTGGCGCCACCAACCCCGCCCAGGCCGAGGAAGGAACCATCCGGAAGATCTACGCCAAGTCTGTGGAGGCCAACGCCGTGCACGGCTCTGACTCTGACGAGAACGCCCAGATTGAAGGCGACTTCTTCTTCTCTGCCGACGAGCGTTTCTAAGCGCTTTCGCAGAAAACATACCAAAAACGCCTGGCTCTGCAGCCGGGCGTTTTTTTTGCCCCGGGTTTTCGCCCTGTTTTTGCGAAAACGCGCTAAAAACCGGTTCCCTTAGTGCGGGTTATTGGTGAGGTGCCGGGTGGTAGTGGTGGGCCTGGCGCGGCTGCCCCCAGAGTTGTCGAAGGCCATCATGAGAATGTAGCCCGTCATGGCGCCCACGGCCGTTCCCAGAATCACCACCGAGCCCAGCACCATCATAAGCGGCAACCGGATGCCAAAGTAATCCTGGTTTTGCAGGACACCGGCGTAGCCCGGGTTAAGGAAAATAGCGTGGAAGAGAATGAAGGCTGCGTACAGCCCCGAGCCCAGCAGGCCCACCAAAAAGCCAATGGCCAGCCCCGGCAGGTACGGGGGAAGCCTTTGCATGGCCTCGTAACTTTTCTTGAGGGTGTTGATCGCCAGTACCACGGCTATCAGGATGAAGATATTGCTGCCAAAACGAACCAGCTCACTGTCCTGTAAGTCAAGGAGGTTGATAACCAAGAAGTAGACGATCATTGCAACAGCGGAGAGGATGCCGTACCTAACTCCAATGCGTTGGGTTGAAGTGGTTGCCATAGGTTCTGATAGTTTGGTTTTGTTGGTGCCGCGTTATCTCATATGCGTGTATCCTGTATACATGTAACCTTACGTTCGAAGAGCCTGGAGGGTGAAACAGTGAAATGATTACTGATTCATACGTAAAGATTTAGGTTCCGTCTAACGTATTTGCGTACTTGATGGGAGCAGCCCTGATGCCGGAAAGCACTTTGGCAGTACGGCATCTCCAGGGAGGCGCTTTTGCTGGGGTGCTCGCCTTATTGCTCCAGAAACAAAGCCAGAAGAGCGCCTACGCGGTGCCTGCCAGAGGAGCCCAAAAAGCAGCGCAGACCAGAAACGGAAAAGTCTGGCGCTAGCTCTGGCAAGAACGCTCACCCAAAAGGCACTTTTTCTCCTTCTCAACGAACGGGAATTTCCAGGCTTATTTCAGGGAAATATGCCCAAAACGCCCGCCCTCTCATTGAAGCGTTTTCAATACACATTTTTGTGATCAAGAGCCTCTTGGCAAACCCTGAAAGGCCTGGATATCAGGGGCGCCTCGCCATGGCCAGACAGTTGGACTCCTGCATAAAACAAAGCTCTTCCCAGGATGTACTGGATGCAAATGGTGGTAAAAGCGGTGCGCTTTTGTAGTAAAGTCTCTTCTAAGTAAAAGAATAATGCTATATTTAAAGACCTTACAAATGGCTGTATTGTAGATTTAATTCTTGATTGGTATGTTGACAAAGTTCTGCTGGCTAGTTCTGTTTAGTTCCATTTCCATCAGCTGGTGCCATGGGCAGACCGCCAGTATTATTTCCGGAGAGCTACATGACCCAGTGATCCATGCCCCGGCAGGGGTTAAAGTAGTGCGGAAACTTGCCCATATAGGAAGGGCAGCAAACCCTAAGAATTTCTATCTGGAACAGGAGGTCCTCTACAACCAGCAAGGGAACGTAACGGCTATCTTAACCTATCAGCATACTGCCTCCATCTTCGGGAAGGCTTCAACCATTCATAGAGAGGATTTTACCTACTACGCTGGATCCCGCCAGGTGCAGTCCTCCAAGAAAACAGACATCCATGAAATTGAAGGCAAACGCTATGAACAAGCAAAGGGAGTGGTGTATGACAAAGAAGGCAACGCAACCCACCTGGTGTATTTCCGTGCGGGGGGTGCCGTAGATTCCATCCGTGTGCAGGAAGCTGCCAACGCGCGGGCCCAGCAGTCAAACGGTTTCCCAAACTTCCATCAGCAATACACAGACCACTTCAATGGAAATGAGCCGTTGGCCAACAACCAGAATGCCGATTGGGACTATATGCCACAACGTATGAAACTGGAGAACCTGAACCGGTATGCAGCCCCAAAACGCATCGTCACATCAGGTAAGCCCAGTCAGATAAGAGGGCCTTTGTCCACATCAGACGCAAACCTGGTAAGGGAGGAACTGGCAGATGGCTACGCGATAAAGGAACTTAATGAAGAAGGCAAGGTGCTTTCTGAGCACCGCGTTACGCTGAACAAACAAGCACAACCGGTGCGGGTGGTGGTCTGGAACGGGCTTGACCATGTCAGGATCACTACCTACCAATATGATGCGGCGGGCAATGAAATAGAGGCGAAGCAGGTAGACAAGAAAGGGGCTATACTTGCCGGGTACAACCACACCTACACGAGCGACGGACTCCTGACAAGGAGTGTCAAAAAAGGAAACCGGGGCAAGACGGTAAAGACCATGAAATACGAGTACGAGTACTACCGCTAGTTGAATTCTAGGCAGTGCCCAGCGCCCAGAAATAGTAAAAATGCCCCAAGCCCTATAATTATGGGGCAAGGCTTGAAACAAGGAAGTCTGATGTTGGAACTTTAAGGTGATAGACATGCGCCAAGGCATGGTTTACCACCTGTGTATACCAAATTTGTTGTATGATGCCCCCTAAGTTCCTGACCGCCCTGCTGGTTGCCGTTTTCCTCTATAACCCTTGCCTGGCCCAGGCCGGAGATGCTGCCTTACAGGAGCAGGAGATTGCACCCACTCCCAAGGCCAGGAAGGTGAAGGTGGCAAGAACCTATGAGCGGGAGGCGGGTAAAGCCAAAGGGAAGCCTTACCGCTTGGTGAGAGAGTTGCATTTTGACAGCCTGGCCCGTATCTATCTGGAGAAAACCTTTACCTACACCACGTCTGTGTTCGGGATTGACAGCGCCTTGGTCATGCAGGAGTACACCTTCAGAGATAACACCAACCAGCCAGTGTTTCTCAAGAAGACGTACCTCTCCATTGTTGGCAAGGAGCGGCTTAAAAACGAAGTGGGTTATGCCTATAACCAGACGGGCGAGGTGACCGGCATGTTTGTGTATCAGCCAGACGGCACACCGGTCTCATCCCGTCAGGCAGAAGAGGCTGGCCCGTCTGCCCGAGGAAGTCTTCAAGAGAGAGCCGGTGCGGGCAATGTGTCATCACCCAATGCGCCCTCCATCCCCACCTACCAAGGGATGAGTAGCAGAGGAGACTGGATCATGCCAACCAGAGCGCCCCAAAGGCCCCCGTCCACTATTCCGCAAGGGAACGGACAGCAGGAGCAGACCTCAACGGTTCGGGAACCCCTTGCCAACGGGTACATTCTCAAGGAGGTGACCAGCACGGGCAGAGTGGTGTCTGAGCAAAAGGTGCTCCTGAACGCCAGGCACCAAGTTTCCCATGTCATCACCAGCCATGAAGGGCAGAAGGGCAAACCCAAGGTAGTGTCGGTGACCAACTATGTACATGATACCGCCGGACGGGAAGTAGAGCGAACCACCTTAAACCAAGCCGGCAAAGTGGTGCTCCGGTACGCCCACACCTATACCCCGCAGGGGCAACTGGCCACAACAGTCATCAGCGAGAAAGGAAAGAAAAAGAGGGAGATGAAGTATGCCTACGAGTTTTACGATTAGGCAGTACCCCTCTGTTTCTGCCCTGTTTTCCAGAAAAAGCCCCCAAAACGCCTTTCGGAGGATAGGATAGCCCCAAGCAGCAGCGCCCGGTTGAAAGCTCTATAAACTTTCAACCGGGCGCTGCTGCTTGGTTAAGTTTTGCTCAGGTGTTATTCGTCTTCCTGCGGATGCTCGCCAAAGACGCGGAGCACCCAGCGCGGCAGGAAGAAAGACCCCAGCACCAGGTACAGGTAATACGTGACAATGCGGTAGAGCAGCACAATCACGGTGGTGAAGCGGCCCAGGAACTGCCCGAAGAACGTAGGGAAGGCCACCTCGGCAATGCCCGCCCCACCCGGGGTAACCGCCACCAGCAGCACAATCTTGTACACCATGTTGCGCGAGAAAATGAGCACGTGGTCATGGAAGCTGATGTCTGTGAAGGCGGCAATAAGGCAGTTGATCACAAAGTAGCGCGCCGTCCAGACAAAGGAGGTGCTCAGGAAGGCGTTCACCCAGTAGCCAAACGTGCTGCCCTTGAGGTGCTGCGAGGCCCACACCAGTTCGTTGCCGTGCTTGTAAGCACCGGGCCTCCAGCGGCGGGTCAGCTTAAAGGAGGTAGCGCGCAGGAAGATCCGTTTTACGGCCTTGGGGTTAATGAGCAGGCCGTACGCCATCAGGAAGGCATACAGCGCAATGAGCAGGTAACTAATGCCGAAGGCAATCTCCAGGCTTTGCGTCACGGAGAACTCCATGGCCGAAACCTCGGGGAAGATATCGCCGGCGGTGATCAGGAAGACCAGGGGCACGGCAATGATGAAGTAGAGGTTGTCCAGCATGGCGGTTACCATCACGTAGGCCAGGGACTTGCCCAGGCTCAGGCCCTCTTTGTTCAGGATAAAGGCCGCCACCGTGGAGCCCCCCACCACCGAGGGCATCACGCAGGAGGCAAACTCCCAGAGCATGATCACGTCTACACTCTTGCGCCAGCTCAGGTACTTCTCGGTCACGTACCGGATGCGGTAAATGTACCCGAAGTCGCGCACCACCAGCACCAGAAAGGTCATGAACAGCCAGAACGGCTTGGCGTTGTAGAGCGGGGAGAAGTCCATCTCGGCGCTGTCTCGGTAGAACATGTACCCGATCACGCCCAACCCAATTACCACCGGAATGAGAATACGCTGGGGGGTAAAGTAGGAGAGCAGTTTTTTACGATTCAGATCCATGGTCAGAGAGGGTCAGATGCTGGTTGTCAGAATAGGGCACAATGCGGAAGTTATTAAACCCGTCTTCAATCTCCAAGCCAATCTCGTTGAGCTGAAGCAAGTCTAAGATGGCCAGGAAGTTAAAGATTAATCCAATTTTGTCGGGGAAGGCGGCTACAATGTCCGTGAAATTGACGGCGCCGTGGGCCCGTACCCGGTTTTTGATGTAGGTGCGCTGCTGGTCAATGGTGTAGGGGTAGGTGACCACCGTGTGCTTGGGCCGGTTCTGCTCCTCGTCGTAGCGCTGCATGGCCTTGTGGAAGGCGTGCATGAGGCTGTAGAGGTTCAGGTCCTTGAGCTCGTACTCCAGTTGGTGCTTGGCGGCTATCTTGCCCAGTTCCTCGTCAATGTTGCCGCGGTTTTCCTGCTGCAGGCGCACGTCTTCCAGCAGGCTCAGGTCGCCGAGCACCTCTTTGTAGCGCTTGTACTCCAGCAGGTGCTGCACCAGCTCCTGGCGCGGGTCAATCTCGTTGCCTTCCTCGTCTTTCTCAAAACGGGGCAGCAGCATCTTGGCCTTGATGCGCATGAGCGTGGCCGCGATGAGGATAAACTCACTGGCCACCTCCATGTTCAGGGTCTCCAGTTCCCGCACGTACCCCACAAAGTCGTTGGTGATCCGGAAGATGGGAATGTCATGGATGTCCAGCTCGTCGCGCTCAATGAAGAAAAGCAACAGGTCAAACGGACCCTCAAAGAGTGGCAGCTTAATTTCGAAACTCACAGGTGGACGCTACGGCAATGGTTGAACCCCAAAATTACGCATTTCGCAACACCATCCACTACTGTTTGCTTTGGAAGAACCTGTTTTTGAGGGGTTTTCCAGAAAAATTGACAAATCTGGAGGTTTGGCCAAAGGTTTGCACCCGGCAGAAAGGCAGAATAGCTAAAGATTACCCTTAAATAAGTCAATTTTGCTGCTTAGATAGATAATTGCTGTTTTTCCTGTATTTTTAAGAAAAGAAGCCAGAATTGGACCCAGCCCAGCCTTGACAAAAAGAGTACCTCTCAGAAAAAATCTGTAATTTTGCCTTTTGTCTGGCTGCGGCTACGTATATGGCTAAACTTTCTGTTCCTTACGTTGTTGCATCTATGTCCATCCAAACGCATCCCTATGATAATTGAACCCGGAGAACTGCTGGCCAAAATAGACTCGCCAGCTGATTTGCGCCAACTGTCTGAAGACCAGTTGCTGCAGGTATGCCAGGAATTGCGGCAATTCATCATTGACAACGTGTCTATCTACGGGGGGCATTTCGGGGCAAGTCTGGGAGTGGTGGAGATGACCGTGGCGCTGCACTACGTGTTCAACACGCCCTATGACCAACTGGTGTGGGACGTGGGCCACCAGGCCTACGGGCACAAGATTTTGACCGGCCGTCGCGATCAGTTCCACACCAACCGCAAACTCAACGGCATCTCGGGCTTCCCTAAGCGCAAAGAAAGCGAGTACGACGCCTTTGGCGTGGGACACTCCAGCACGTCTATCTCGGCGGCGTTGGGCATGGCCGTGGCTTCGCAATACAAAAAGGAACTGGACCGGCACCACATTGCCGTGATTGGCGACGGCTCCATGACAGCGGGCATGGCCTTTGAGGCCCTCAACCACGCCGGCGCCACCGATGCCGACCTGCTGGTGGTCCTCAACGATAACTGCATGAGCATTGACCCCAACGTGGGCGCGCTCAAAGAATACTTAACCGATATTACCACCTCGCGGGTCTACAACAAAGTGCGTGATGAAGTCTGGAACATTCTGGGCAAGATCAGCAAGTTTGGGCCCAACGCGCAGCAGATTGCCTCCAAGGTGGAAAGCGTGATCAAGGCGTCTATGCTCAAGCAGAGCAACCTGTTTGAGAGCCTCAAATTCCGCTACTTCGGCCCCATTGACGGCCATGACGTGAACCACCTGGCCTCGGTGCTCAAGGACCTCAAACAGATTCCGGGCCCCAAGATCCTGCACTGCGTGACCGTGAAAGGCAAAGGCTTTGCCTTAGCCGAGAAAGAGCAGACCAAGTGGCACGCGCCCGGCCTGTTTGACAAAGTCACCGGCGAGATCTACAAGGTGCACCACACCACGCCGCAGCCCCCCAAGTACCAGGATGTGTTTGGGCACACGCTGCTGGAGATGGCCCAGCAGAACCCCAAAATTTTTGGCGTTACCCCGGCCATGCCCAGCGGTTCCAGCATGAACATCATGATGGCCGCCATGCCAGACCGCGCGCTGGACGTGGGCATTGCCGAGCAGCACGCCGTCACCTTCTCGGCCGGCCTAGCCACGCAAGGCCTGGTGCCGTTCTGCAACATCTACTCCAGCTTTATGCAGCGGGCTTACGACCAGGTGGTGCATGACGTGTGCCTGCAGAACCTGCACGTGGTCTTCTGCCTGGACCGGGCCGGTTTCGCCGGGGCCGACGGCCAGACCCACCACGGCAACTATGACATTGCCTACATGCGCTGCATCCCAAACATGGTGGTGGCTTCGCCGATGAACGAGCAGGAGCTTAGAAACCTCATGTACACCGCCAGCCAGGACGGCATGGGGCCCTTCACCATCCGGTACCCGCGCGGCGAAGGCGTGATGCCCGAGTGGCGCACCCCGCTGGAAGTAATAGAGGTAGGCAAGGGCCGCGTGATTCAGGAAGGCGAGGAAGTAGCCATCCTGACCATCGGGCACATTGGCAATTACGCCGTGGACGTGTGCAAGAACCTGAAACTGGACGGACTGCGCCCGGGCCACTATGACATGCGCTTCGCCAAACCGCTGGACGAGAAACTGCTGCACCACATCTTCCGGAAGTACGACAAGGTAGTAACCATAGAAGACGGCTGCCTGCAGGGCGGCTTTGGCAGCGCCGTGCTGGAGTTCATGGTAGACCATGGCTACCAGGCACAGGTAAAACGCCTCGGCATTCCAGACACCATTGTGGAGCACGGCTCCCAGTTGGAACTGCACCGCCTCTGCGGCTTTGATCCAGAAGGTATTGAACGCACCGTGCGCGAACTCATGGGCGTGACCGTGCGCGTGTAAAGCTCCCTTAGATAAGACCAGCCCTCACCGGTTTCCATAACCGGTGAGGGCTTTTTGTTTTAGGCCCGCTTTGCTGAAAAGAGGGCCAGAACAGGAGCTCTGCGGCTCTCAGCCCTCAGATAAGGAACAAAATGCGTACCTTCAGGAAAACAAACGGGGAGCTTTCATGTCTGCACCAACCATTCCGCTGAAAGAGAAACTGACGATTTACCTGGGCGCTTTTCTGCTCACGCTGACCATTTACCTGGTGATAGACCTGTACGTGCCCATCAAACACCTGGTGGCAGGCCAGCGCATGTCTCTGCCCGAAGTCATGACGCACCTGCAGTT
Source organism: Rufibacter psychrotolerans (assembly GCF_016924645.1). Classification (GTDB taxonomy): domain Bacteria; phylum Bacteroidota; class Bacteroidia; order Cytophagales; family Hymenobacteraceae; genus Nibribacter; species Nibribacter psychrotolerans. Next base: position 158,727 of record NZ_JAFFJV010000006.1, read on the forward strand.
CTACAAAAAAGCGCCGTTCATTCTCCTGATCACGTTTCTCATGGGCCGAAGCACCATCCGGAAGAGAACCCTGAAGCGTGCCGCCGGCACCACGTAAAGCCGCCCGTGCACTCCTGGTCTGTTTCTTTCACCAGATTTCACCCGGCTTCGGGCTTAGTTTCGTAAAAACAGGCTTAAAACACTTTTTCTACTCATGACGCACGCTACCCTTGCCCACACCGTGTCCGGGGTGGGGCCTACCCTGGTCTTCCTGCACGGCTTCTGCGAGAGCCAGGACCTTTGGACCGATTTCGTGAAACCCCTCACCGACCAGTTTCGGGTCGTCACCCTGGATTTGCCCGGCCACGGTCAGAGCTCCGTGCCGGAAAGCTTCTCCATGGCAAGCCAGGCCCAACGGGTGCACGAAACCCTGCAGGCCCTCAACGTGAACAAGTGCCTGCTGGTGGGGCACTCCATGGGCGGGTACGTTGCCCTGGCCTTCGCCGAGAAATACCCCGAGAAGCTGCGCGGCCTTTGCCTGTTCCACTCCAGTGCCCTGCCCGATTCTGAGGAGAAAAAGGAAAACCGCAACAAAACCATGGAGTTTGTGCAGAAGCACGGCCTGGAGAAGTTCATGGACTCGTTCGTGGCCCCGCTCTTTGCGGCCGCTAACCGCGACAAGTGCCAGAAGGCCATTGAGAAAATGCAGGCCATCGGCAAAGCCACCCCGGTAGAAACGGTTCTGGGCTGCCTGCAGGCCATGCGCGACCGGCAAGACCGCACCTTGGTGCTCAAAGAAGCCTCTTTTCCGGTGTTGTTCATGGTGGGCAAGGAAGACCCGGCGGTGCCGCTGGAGGCTGCCTTGCAGCAGTGCCACCTGCCCGCGCAGAGCATGGCTTATTTCATGGGGCAGGTAGGGCACATGGGCATGCTGGAGAAAACCGGAGCCACCCGGCAGTCGCTGCTGAAGTTCGCCGAGACCATCTCCCCGGTGGGCATGTAATACCAACTTCTAACCTGCCTGTGAAGCCGTTTTGGGGCCACTTTTGCCAGAGTGGCCCCAAAACGGCTTTTTGCTTTATGAGGGCGCCAAGAGCAGGGGCGCGTGAGAGAAAGTCAACGGGAATACTTTCCGGGGGAGCCCTTTCAAGACTGCCGGATTTCCGCTATTTTCAGGGCAGGGCTGCAACCGTACGCCCACAGACCTAACCCAAACTAACGCCCCTTCCTGGTGCATGCTATGATTCGCAAACCTTTATATCCGCTGGTGCTGGCGGGGCTGCTGAGCCTTCCGGCCGTGGCCCAGAAAAACAAAGAGAAACAGCCGGCTTTCACGCCCGCCAAGGCCCGCCTGGAAGGCTGCCAGCAACGGCTCCAGTTGCAGAAAAATTCGCTGGTGGGCAACGTGCCGTTCCGGAACGTGGGCCCCACGGTGATGAGCGGCCGCGTGGTGGACCTGGACGTGAACCCCGCCGACCCTACCCATTTCTACGTGGCCTACGCCTCCGGCGGATTGTGGCGCACTACCAACAACGGTATTTCCTTTGAGCCGCTGTTTGACCGCGAGACCGTGATCACCATTGGTGACATTGCCGTGGACTGGAAGAGCAACACCATTTGGGTAGGCACCGGTGAGGCCAACTCCAGCCGTTCGTCTTACTCGGGGGTAGGGGTGTACAAAAGCACCGACGGGGGCAAGACCTGGCAGTACAAGGGCCTGCCCGAGTCGCACCACATTGGCCGCATCATCCTGAACCCCACCGACCCCAATACCGTCTGGGTGGCCGTGCTGGGGCACCTGTACTCGCCCAACCCAGAGCGCGGCGTGTACAAAACCACCGATGGCGGCACCACCTGGAAGCACGTCCTGAAGGGCGGCAACGACAATACCGGCGCCGTTGACCTGGTGGTGGACCCGTCCAATTCCAATACCCTGTACGCCAGCCTCTGGCACCGCGAGCGGCGGGCCTGGAACTTTGTGGAAGGGGGCAGCACCTCGGGCATTTTCAAGAGCACCAACGGGGGCGAGACCTGGCAGCGCATCACGGGCGGCACCAGCGGCTTTCCGGCCAGCGAGGGCATCGGGCGGATTGGCCTGAGCATTTTCCCCCAGAACCCCAACATTATTTACGCCAGCGTAGACAACCAGGACCTGCGCCAAGACGTGAAGCCGGCGGTGGCCACCGGCAACCGGCTGCGCAAAGAGCAGTTCAAAGACTTCACCAAGGAAGACTTCCTGAAGCTGGACGATGCCGTCATCAACACCTTTTTGGAGGAGAACAACTTCCCGCGCCAGTACACGGCCAGAACGGTGAAGGAGATGGTGAGTTCAGAGAAAATACGCCCGGTGGCACTCTCAGACTTCCTGGTAGACGCCAACTCGCTCATGATTGAGACGCCCGTGACCGGCGCCCAGGTGTACCGCTCAGACGATGCCGGCAAGACCTGGAAAAAGACCCACGCAGGCTACCTTGACGACCTCTATTACACCTACGGTTACTACTTCGGGGTAATCAGGGTGTCGCCCCTGAACCCAGACCACGTGTACGTGCTGGGCGTGCCCCTGCTCAAGTCTGAGGATGGCGGCAAAACCTGGCGCGAGCTTGGCGGCGACAACGTGCACTCAGACCACCAGGACCTGTGGGTGAGCCCCACGCGCCCGGGTCACCTGGTAAGCGGGAACGACGGTGGGGTCAACGTGACCTTTGACGACGGAAAATCCTGGTTCAAGGCCAACTCGCCGGCGGTGGGGCAGTTCTACTCGGTTACCGTAGACATGGCGCAGCCGTACCACGTGTACGGTGGCCTGCAGGACAACGGCGTGTGGGGAGGCCCCAGCACCTACCAGGCAAGCTCGGCCTGGACCGATAACGGACGCTACCCCTATCAGCGCCTGGGCGGCGGCGACGGCATGATGGTGCAGGTAGACTACCGCGACAACAACACCGTGTACACCGGCTCGCAGTACGGGGCGTACTACCGCCTCAACAAAGCCACCGGCCAGCGGCTTTCCATTCAGCCCAAGCACCAACTAGGGGAGCGGCCGCTGCGCTTCAATTGGGAGAGCCCCATCCTGCTCTCGCGGCACAACCAGGACGTGCTGTACTTCGGGTCCAACAAATTCCACCGCTCGCTCAACAAAGGCGAGAACATGGAGGCGCTCTCCGGTGATTTGACCAAAGGCGGCCGCAAAGGCGATGTGGGTTACGGCACCCTCACCACCATTGAGGAATCGCCCAAGCGGTTCGGGTTGCTGTACACGGGTTCAGACGACGGCTTGATCCACGTAAGCCGTGACGGCGGCTATACCTGGGCCAAAGTCTCAGACAAGCTTCCGCAGGACCTATGGGTCAGCGGGTTGGCGGCCTCGGCGGAGAACGAGGGCACCGTGTACGCCACGCTCAACGGCTACCGCTGGGATGACTTCACGCCCTACCTGTACGTGTCGCAGGACTACGGGAAAACCTGGAAGCGTTTAGGCCAGGATTTGCCAAAAGAGCCCCTAAACGTGGTGCGCGAAGACCCTAAGAACCCTAATATTCTGTACGTGGGCTCAGACAATGGCCTGTACGTGTCTCTGGACAAAGGACAGACGTTCCAGGCCCTGGGTGGCGATGTGTTGCCCTCGGTGGCGGTGCATGACCTGGCTGTGCAGCCGCGCGAGAATGACCTGGTAGTGGGTACCCACGGGCGCTCCATTTACATTGGCAACGTGGCCCATCTGCAGCAGCTCACGCCCGAGGTGCAGAAAAAAGCGGTGCACGCCTTCGCCATCAACGTGCCGCAATACTCAGAGCGCTGGGGGCAGCGGTTTGGCACCTGGAACGAGCCGTTCACCCCAACCCTAACGGTGCCGTACTACGTGAGCGCCGCCGGCACCACCACCGTGCGCGTGAAAACCGACAAGGGCCAGGTGCTGCAGGAAATGACCGACCAAAGCGAGCGCGGCCTTAACTACCTGGCCTACGACCTCACCCTGGACGCTGCCCAAGCCGGAGCCTATGAGCAGGCCCTGAACGAAGGCCGCAAAACCGGCGATCCGGTGAAAGTAACGCCAGCGGCCAACCAACAACTCTACCTGCGCCCGGGCAAGTACGTGCTGGAGTTGGAGGCCAACGGAAACAAAACCGTTCAGGAATTCACCTTGAAGGCCCCTGAGCGCCGCAGCCGCGAATAGTCTCTGCCCTAGTAAGTAAAATCCCCGGTTTCGGGCCCGTTTTCTTGAAACAGGCCTGAAACCGGGGATTCTCTTTTTGAGCGAATGATGCTGGCTGCGGCTTTCTTTCTTTTTGAGGCTTCCGGCGCAAGCGGCTGCGGGTGCCAATGCTAACAGCGGGTTCCTTAACCTTTTTCGGCCGGTTTTCGCCAAAATAGCCCTTAAACGGGCAGGCCGGCAATTTGCTTTCGCTGCAGAGCGGACTGCTGGGGCATCGCCCTGCAACCCGCAACGGGAACCGGGGCTATGCTGCCAAGAGGTTGGTGTGCTGCCCCTGCTTAAGCCAGGGTCAGGAAGCGCCGGGAAGATCGGTAGTTTCGTTCTGGGTGCCGGGCCCGAAGTGCTCTTTGATCAGGTGCAGGGCATCGGCTTGGGTAAGCGGCTTGGAAAGGTGCCCTGCCACGTCTGGGAAATCCTTGAGCCGGTGCAGGTCATAGAAACTGGCCGAGGAGGAAAGCGCGAACACCTTGTGGGCCTTGCGGGCGGCGGGCAGGTGCTGGTACCGCTCCAGAAAGTCAAAGCCATCCATGCCCGACATCTTGATGTCCACCAGGATCAGGTCCAGCGGCAGGTCAGACTGCAGGTGCTCCGGGCTGCTCAGGTACGTAAGGGCGGCCTGGCCATCGGTCACCACGTCAATCTGCTGCGCAATCTCCGCCTTGTTGAGAACGCGTTTGTTCATGTAGTTGGTGATCTCGTCGTCGTCTATTAACAGTACACGGTTAATTCTTTCCATGGGTGGGGCGCTAAGTTTCCTGTAAAGTTACAGTATACGTAAGAACATACGTTCGTAACCATCTGCCAAGGGCAACAATTCTGCGTTACCCGAAGGTTTGGTTCCTCTGGAAAGCCCTGAAAAAGAAGATGTACCTGAATTGGTGTACCCGGGGGGGCTCTGCCGCGTGTTCCCTGGCCGGGATTTTGCCATTAAGTGGGTTTTCCTATGGCAAAGCCTGTTAAAAAGAGTATCTTCCTGACGAAAAGGTGGGAAACCGCCCATTTGATGACTCCACTTACCAGTCCATGATCTTGAATGTAATGAAACAAGGCGCCGCTCCCTTGCGGTTGCTGTCAATTTTAGGAATTGCCTTGCTGAGTGCCTGCGGTTCTGACGGCGGGCGCAAAGAAAGCAACGGAGCCCAGGCCGCGCCGGCCGCTGCCAAGGCACCGGTAGCAGATTCTGCCCAGACTTCCGCCGATTCCACCAAGCTCCTGGGGGCAGCCAACCAGCAGGACACCACCGCCCTCGCCGACTCTGCGGCCAAAGCGCCCGCTGAGTTTGTGGTGAAAGATGAAGCCGCCAGCAAGCCCGGTGCTATTCTGCCCCATAAACGCATTGTGGCCTATTACGGCAACCCGCTCTCTAAGCGCATGGGCATTCTGGGCGAGCTTGCCCCCGAGAAAATGCTAGCCCGGTTAGATGAAGAGGTGAAAGCCTGGGAAGCCGCCGACCCTACCACGCCCGTACAGCCCGCCCTGCATCTGATCTTTGTGACGGCGCAAGGCAAACCCGGCAAAGGCGGCATGTACCGTCTGCGCATGAGCGACCATCTAGCCGACACGGTGATTGCCTGGGCGGCCAAAAGAAACGCCATTGTGTTCCTGGACATCCAGATAGGGCAGAGCACCGTGGAGCAGGAAATTCCCCGGTTGGAAAAGTACCTCAAGCTGCCGCAGGTGCACCTGGGCATTGACCCCGAGTTCGCCATGAAGAACGGCGCAGTGCCCGGCCGGAAGATAGGCACCCTGGACGCCAGGGAGATCAACTACGCCACGCAGTTCCTGAACGACATTGCCGTGAAGTATAACCTGCCGCCCAAGATCCTGGTGGTGCATCGCTTCACGCAGCGCATGGTCACCAACTACAAAGACATTAAGCTAAGGCCCAACGTGCAGTTTGTGATGCACATGGACGGCTGGGGCGACCGGGTCCTGAAGAAAAGCACGTATAACGCCTACATCAAGCGCGAGCCCGTGCAGTACACCGGTTTCAAGATCTTCTACTACAACGATACCAAGAAGAAAGGCTCCAAATTGTACACCCCAGAAGGCGTATTGGCGCTTTCTCCCAAGCCCATGTACATCCAGTACCAATAAGGCAGGTAGGCCTGCATAAAACCTCTCTTTTATTGAAAAGCCCCGGGGTGGCCCAAGCGTTAAAATTGCTTGCCGCCCCGGGGCTTTTTGCATGAACCAGAAACCGCCCAATGCCCTGAACCTACGTTGCCGTACTCTGTGAGCCGTTATGGGTCTGCCTGGGGAGCTAAGGATTTGTGTCTCTGAGGGATAATGGTTTTGGTAACTTTTTAAATTAATTAAGTTTTTGTTGGTGTATTATGAAATAAAAATTATTTTACATCATCAGTTCTTGCCATCATAGGAAGAGAGAGACGCAAGCGAGCAGATGCTGCCCTGACATAAGGAAGATGAGCTGGTTAGTTACAAGAAGTTAATACTTACATAAATGCCTGTTGATGGACAGGTCATACACGAGTTTCAACTTTACCCCCTATAACTTAACCTAATCGTCCATGAAGAAACATGTACTTTCCCCGAAAGTTCAGGTGGTGCTTCTGGCGTGGCTGCTCCTGTGGGTACAGCCACTCTTTGCGCAATACACCTGGACCCAGCCCGCCCACCTCAACGCCGGGCTGCCCCCTTCCATCAAAGTCTTCTATTCTGAGACCCCTGCCGCCCCGGGCGTAACGCCGCTCAAGATGTACTACGCCCTGGTAGACCTGAATGACCCCAACATGGAGTTCAAGGCGGTTTACGGCGGCGGCACCGGCGTGAGTTCCGGCAAAACCCCCGATGCCTGGGCTGCCCTGGAGAAAGACCCGGTGTATGCTGTGATCAACGGCGGTTTCTTTAACACCACTACCTATGAGGCTCTGGGTGCCGCTGTGCAGGATGGCAAGATTCTGGCCATCAATGCCAAGTCCTCGGGCGCCAATTATCCCACCCGCAGTGCTTTTGGCGTGCTGCCCGGCAACATCGCCGACATTGCCTGGATTTACCACGTGGGCGCGGCCAACACCATGTACCAATACCCCAACCCCAACCCGGTAAACCAACTAACCCGGCAGCCCACCGCTACCTACCCCGAGGGAGCGGCCCTGTGGCCGGCTTCTACCGCCATTGGCGCGGGGCCAGTGCTGGTGCACAACGGCGTAAAACGGATGACCAAAGACGAGGAGCTCATGTGGGCCAGCGGTGATAACCGCGAACCCCGCTCTGCCATTGGCCGCACCGCTGACAACAAAGTAATCCTGATGGTGGTGGAAGGCCGCAACGACGGGATCAGTGCCGGACTTACCCTGCCTCAAATGGCCGATGTGCTGGTAAGTATTGGTGCCCAGGAAGCCATGAACCTGGACGGCGGCGGTTCCTCGGCTCTTACCATTCAAGGGAAGAACACCATCCGCCCGTCCGATGCCGGTTTGCAGCGGGCCGTACCCACGGCTCTGATCCTGAAACGCCGCACGCACGTCTATGACACCGATAACACGACTCTTTACACGGAGCGCGGTGCCTGGTCTGAGTCTTCCAATACGGGTTTCTACGGCACCTCTAAAGCCAGAGTCCTGGCCACTGGAGACGGTTCCAGTTACGCCTCTTACAAATTGAAAGGCATATCGGCGGGCCGGTATGAGTTGAGTGCCTGGTGGGTAGCCGCCAGCAATAGAAGCACCAATACGCCTTACATCATTTACCGCACTGGCGGAGCCGCTCCAGACACCGTACGTGTGAACCAGACCGTGAACGGCAGCAAATTCAACGTGCTGGGTACGTTTGACCTGGGGCCTAACGACTCGGTGGTGATCAGCAACCAGGCCTCAGGACAGTTTGTTTCCGCCGATGCCCTTTCTCTGGTGAAAGTAGGGGAGAGCATGCCCGCTATAGCCTTCTCTAACGGAACCGAGCTGGAGGAAGTAGTGCAGGACCGCACCAGTTCTTTTGACCTACTGCTCACCAGCCCTAACTCCGGGTTTACGGTGCAGAAACTGCGTATTTTCAAGAAAGTAGGCGATAATCCCGAGCAACAGGTGGGCGGTGACATTCCGCTGAACGGCAGTTACAGCCATACCTATAACTTCAGCTACGCAGCCTCTGACCCGCTGGGGCCGGTGTATTTCCGGTTTGAGCTGGAAGACAGCTTCGGGCGCACCGTGTCTAAGAGCTTTGAGTACCGGGTGGTGTCGCTCACGCAGGTGGTGTTCAAAGGCGGCAAAGAATCTGGTCGGCACGCTTACGGGCAGCCACTAAACCTGGATCTTAGCCTGGAGACCCGCGTGCAGGACATCAACCTGAAAGAGCTGAAGGTGTTTAAATCGGTGGATGGTGGTTCTGAGCAGCAGTTGGGTAGCACCATCGCCCTGAACGCCCAGCCGCAGCAGGACTATACCTTCACCCACAAATTGGAAGACGCAGTCAACAGCAAAGTGAACTTCCGGTTTGAGGTGACCGATGTGCGCAACACCAGCGCCAGCCGTACTTACCAGGTGAAAGTGATGCCTGCCCGCGGTGATTTCCGATTGGCCGTAATCAGTGACCTGAACTCAGGTTTTGGATCGGTGACCTATGAGTGGCAGGTAGACAGCATCATGCAACGGATTCCGCGCCTGTGGCAACCCGACATGGTAGTAGCCGGCGGAGACATGATTGCCGGACAATCGGCCTCTTTGAACGCCACGCAGGTGGCCAACATGTGGAACGGTTTCGATAACAAAGTGGCCAAACCATTAAGGGAAGCCGGTATTCCGTTCGCGTTTACCATGGGCAACCATGACGCGGCGGCCGGTATGCCCGTTGACCGCCAGGAGGCCCTCAACTACTGGAGAAAGCCCGGTAATTTCCCTAACTGGCACCCGGTAGACACTACTAATTACCCCTTCTACTTCTCCTACAAACCCACCGCTAACTCAGACATTTTCTTTGTGTCCTGGGAGGCCAGCAGCGCCAACATCAGCAATGAGCAACTGGCGTGGGTGCGGGCGCAGTTCACTAGTCCCGAAGCCAAAGCCGCTAAGTTCCGCTTCCTGGTGGGCCACTTGCCGCTGTACGGCGTGGCACAGGAGTACAACTCTGCCGGCAACATTCTGAATAACGCGGCCGCCCTGCAGGCCATGATGGAAGAACTGGATGTGCACACCTACATCAGCGGGCACCACCACGCGTATTACCCGGGCAAGCACGGTGGCGTGGAGTTCATGAACGCCGGAGCTGCCGGTTCGGGTCCGCGCAAGTACCTGGGGTATGATGCCGTGGCACCTAATACGGTCACGTTGATGGACGTTTTCCTGGAGCAGGACACCATCATCTACACCACCTTTGAGATCAAACACCCCGATGCCGATGCCATGCCGGTGTTCAATGAGAAGAGCCTGCCCGAGGTAATAGTAGGCGCCAACGGCCACCTGATCCGGCGCGATGTGCCCATCAGCGGAGCCGCCGTAGGAGCGCTTTCTTCTTACAACAAGCGCAAGACCACGGTAGGGCAAGCCACCGGTACGGTAGAAGCCGTGGAAGTGGGCAACGATATCCGATTTGTGGGCTCGTTCAGCGGCTTGAAAGGAGCCATTTTACCCGAGAAAACCGCTGTTGCCTTGTACCAGGGGCTTTACCCGGAAGAAGGTACCCTGAAGCTCGCCATGAAGGTAGAATCTACCGATGGCCGCACCGGCACCTTTACCGGCAGCCTGCCCGCAGATTTTGCCGTGAAAGAACTCATGAGCATGGGTGCCTTCTACGTCCTCATCAAAACCGATTCCCTGCCCGAAGGCGAGGTGCGTACCCAACTCTACAAACCTGCTAACGCCGCTCCGGCAACGGCTGTGATTACCTCACATGATGCCAACACCGTGTATCCGGTACGGAATATCAAAGGCTTCTTCTCTGTGAAATGGAACGCTGAGGCAGATGCCGAACGGAACACCGTGACCTACACCTACCAATTGGCCAAAGATGCTCAGTTCAACCAACTGCTGCTGCACAAGCCGGTTGGCCTCAACGCTGAGTACAGCGTGCCGCAGGAAGAATGGTTTGCCTTGTTAGGCTATGCCCCGGCAAACCAAGCCGTGACGTTCTACCACCGCGTGATTGCCTCAGACGGGAAAAACGTGAGTATAAGTGCTCCCGTGGCGCTGCAACTGACCAAGAGCGATGCGCCAATCACCGGTCCAGTGGAGATTCCGGCTGCCGGCTTTGTGTATGACTGCCGCGTGAAAGACCCTGACGGGAACTGTATTGCGGCATTTGCTCCGGCCCCAACCACCAACGGTCACGGCGTGACGGTAGACCGCAAAGGCAAGGTGTGGTCTGTGGGCTATAGCCGGGGTGTGCGGGTGAACAACCCAGACGGTACGCCGTGGGAGTTCACCAGTGACAAACTGGAGTTTTACCAGGGCAACAAATCGTACCTGCACTTCATCAATTTCAAAGGCTTGCGGGAAGAAGTGAGACTGGTAACCGGTATTGGCCTGGCCCATGACGGCAACATTCTGGTGGCCTTCAACACCATTTTGTACAAACTGGACGTGAACACCGGAGAGCCCCTGGCCCGCGTGGATACCGATATCTCCCTCACCAACCCTACCTCCGATGACAAAGGCAACATCTTCGTGACTTCGGTGACTGGGAACAAGAGCTACATTTTCAGGCAGAGCGCTACAGACCCCACTGCGTTTGAAACCGTGGTAACCCTGGCAAACGCCACCGCGTTGCCGGCCCGCACGTCTGGCTCGGTGGCCCGCGCCTCGGCTATTTCGCCGGAGGGGAACACTATCTACGTGCCATATATCTCGGGCAACAAGATAGACAAGTACACCAGCCAGGACGGCCTCACCTGGACCCTGGACGAAACCATTAAAATAGTCTCAAACTCCAAGTCCATCTTCGCGGCCAGCAACAACCGCATGTACGCCGTGGTAGACGCCAGCGGAGACCAGCCGGCCAAACTTATCTTCCGCGATGACAGCAATCCGGCCCAGAAACTTTCCTGGACCCTGCCGCTGCCTGAAATCCACGGCACCGATCTGCGCGGCCTTACCCTGAGCCCCGGCCTGGATACGGCGTATATTGTTTCTTCAGCCGTTGGAACAGTGTACCGCTACGTGCTGCCCAGCGACGGGAACACCGGCGAAGAACCTCGGGAGCTGCGTGAGTACACCATTGCCCAGGCCAGAGAAACCGATGCCACCGGCAAGGAGATTCACGTGGGCGAGTACGTGCTGCTGCGCGGCGTAGTAGCCAGCCCCAACCTGTCAAGGGCCCATCTGGATCTGTCGTTGATGAGCGGCGGCAAGGCGGTACAGCTTTACCGCGCCACGAAGGGGGCAAGAACCTTCGCACCGCAACTGAAAGACAGTGTGGCCGCCATTGGCGTGCTGCGGAACTACAACGGCTTGCTGCGCGTGGAGGTAGATTCCCTGTTCCTGCTCAAAGCCAACAGCGTACTGCCTGCGCAAGCCACGGTGACCGCCATTGGCGAGGAACTGGAATCTGTGCCGGTGACCATTCACCAGGCCTTCCCCGTGGATAAGAGCCAGTGGACCACCGGTCTGGGCTACCATGGTTTCGAGGTGACGTTGGAGTCTACCGCCGGGCCCATCAACCTCCTGGTACCGCCTACTTCGGTGCTTTACAACCAACCTGCCCCCAGTGGCATGCTGAAACTGGAAGGCGTGGTGCGCCAGTACAAAGACACGCCGCCGTATACCACCGGTTACTACCTGGTTCCTTTGCGGTTCAAATCTGAAATCGGGCCCAGAAACGACAAAGACGCACTATCGGTGAAAGTATATCCGGTGCCCACTACAACCGGCACGGTGTACGTGGAGCTGCCGCAGTCGGTGCTGAAAGGTGCTTCTATTCAGGTGGTAGACCTGTTTGGCCGCGTGCTGCTGGAGAAGGGCGATTTTACCCAAAACAAAGTGGCGCTTGACCTTTCCAAACAGCAGCCCGGCACCTATCTGGTGGTAGTGAACACCGTGGATGGCAGAACCGTGCACCGCGTCATGAAAGAGTAGCGCTGGTTTAGGTTAAACGGCGTTTTTGGGCTGTTTTGCTCAAAGTGCCTTTGAAATACCCACACAAAAGAGGCTCCCCGTGGGAGTCTCTTTTGTTTTAAGCAATCCTCAAAAATTTCAGGAACAGGAGGCAACCGCATCGGGTCTTCGTATGGGAATGCAAATTGGCCAGGATAGATTTCCCTCTGAGAAAAAAGCTGGGGCACCAAGCAGCCTTTTGGCCCATTTAGGCATCTTCTGATTAAAGCCCCCCATTGACACGCTATGAAAACTCTGTACACCTTCTGTCTGCTCTGCCTTGTGGCGCTTACTTCCTGTGAAGAAGAACCGGAGGAGCGGACCTGCCTGGTGGCGAACCCGGTGCAGAACATGGGGTGGCTGCGCACGCGTGTACAGGGCTTGCAGCAGTCTGAGTACTGCCAGTTTGTAAAGGTGGGCACCCTGCAGGGCAGCACCGTTTATGTGCTGGGCAACTGCGCCGCCGGCATCAACTCCATAGACTCGGTGTTTGACTGTGACGGCAACCTGCTTTGTTACGGCGGCGATGAAACCTGCCCCAATTTCTCAAAAGAGGTCAAAAACCTGAAAACCATCTGGACGAACGGCAAGTGACTCCGAGCTTCACCCGAAGCCATTTTTATATAGAAGTAAAAAGGCCACCCGCAGGGGTGGCCTTTCTGTTTATGGGCTGAATTGGCTAAAACTAAACTAAACCAGTTTGTTTTCTACCAGGTATTCGGCGATCTGAACGGCATTGGTGGCGGCGCCTTTGCGCAGGTTATCGGCCACAATCCACATATTGAGGGTTTTGTCCTGGGTTTCGTCCATCCGGATGCGGCCTACCAGTACCTCGTCTTTGCCGTGGGCGTCCTTCGGCATGGGGTATTGCAGGTTGGCTACGTCGTCAACCACCACTACGCCGGGAGTTTCGTGCAGCAGGCGGTACACTTCGTCTAAGGTGAAGTCTTTCTCAAACTCCACGTTCACAGATTCTGAGTGCCCGCCAATTACCGGAATACGCACGGTGGTAGCCGTTACTCTGATAGAGTCGTCGCCCATGATTTTCTTGGTCTCGTTCACCATCTTCATTTCCTCCTTGGTGTATCCGTTCTCGGTGAACACATCAATGTGCGGAATCACGTTCAGGTCAATGGGGTAGGCGTACGCCTTCTCGCCGTCCACGCCCGCGCGCTCGTTCATGAGCTGGTCCACGGCTTTCTTGCCGGTGCCGGTCACCGACTGGTACGTGCTCACCACAATGCGCTTGATCTTGAGGGCCTGGTGCAGTTTGTTCAGGGCCACCACCATCTGGATGGTAGAGCAGTTGGGGTTGGCAATGATCTTATCTTCAGGGGTCAGTTCAGCGGCGTTGATCTCGGGCACCACCAGTTTCTTGGTGGGGTCCATGCGCCAGGCCGAAGAGTTGTCTACCACGGTGGTGCCGGCTTCGGCAAACTTGGGAGCCATCTCCTTGCTTACGCTGCCGCCCGCCGAGAAAATGGCGATCTGCGGTTTCTGGGCAATGGCGTCTTCCATGCCAATGACGGTGTATTCCTTGCCCTGGAACTCCATCTTCTGGCCCACCGATCTTTCAGAGGCCACTAACAACAATTCGTCTACCGGGAAGTTACGCTCCGCCAGGACCTTCAGCATTTCGCCACCCACTAGGCCGGTGGCGCCTACTACAGCTACTTTCATGTAAAGGTTAATAAATGAGTTATGTATACATCCGGGGAAGAACGAGTGGGGTAGCTTTCTCCGGAAAAACCGGGCCCGGCTGTTTTTTGCTTCTTTTCTGAGAATCAGGCAGAAAACAGAGCGGGCCGGTTGCAAAGTAAGCCAACTTTTTACGATAATTAAAGTACAGGCTACTCATGAGGCAACTCTTTCTTGCTTTTCTTCTATGGTTTGTCAATTTAACTGCCCTACAGGCCCAGGTGCAGGAAACATTCTCAGACGGAGACTTCTCGCAAGCGCCTGTGTGGCAAGGTGATGCCGCCCAATTTCAGGTGAACGCTGCCGGCCAGCTGCAGAGCCGAGGCCCGGCGGTGAGCGGTACCACGCTGCACCTGGCCACCCCCAACCAGCTGGCCGCAGGGGCCGAGTGGGAGTTCTACGTGCAGCTCGGCTTCGCCACCTCCTCCAGCAATTACGCCGAGGTGCACTTAATCGCAGACCAGCCAGACCTGAAAGGAACGGGCCGCGGATATTTCGTGCGCCTGGGCGGGACCGAGGACGAGGTAAGCCTGTACCGGAAAGACGGCGTCAGTGCGGCGAAGATCATCAACGGACCCGACCAAACCCTTGCCGGCGCTGACCACAAGCTGTGGGTGCGGGTGAGGCGCTCCCCCACCCACCACTGGACCCTGGAGGTAGACGCCTCGGGTACCCGCAGCGGGTATGCGGTGCAGGGCACCGTACAGGATGGGCGCTACACCAGTTCAGCCTTCGTGGGCGTGTTGTTCCGGTATTCGCAGGCCAATGCCCACCGCTTTTACTTTGATGATTTTACGGTGAAGGACGTGGCGGCTCCGGCCTTGCTTACCACCAAAGCCCTGCACGCCCGGGCCGTGGAGCTCACTTTCTCCGAGCCCTTGGCGCAGGCCGAGGCCCTGCAGCCCAACAACTACCGCCTCAATGGAACGCTGCTGCCCAGCCAGGTGGAGTGGCAGGCATCCGCCCCGCACGTGGTAAGGCTCCAGTTTGCCCAGGAGTTTACCGCCGGCGAAAACCGGTTGGAAGTCCTGCGGCTCTCTGATCAGGACGGAAACGTGGCCCCGCCCCAGACCAGCACTTTCCAGTATGCCCCGTTGGCCCAGCGGGGCGACGTGAAGATCACCGAGATCTACGCCGATGTAAACCCCTTGCAGGACCTGCCGCCGGCCGAGTTCTTTGAGCTGTATAACGCAAGCGACAAAGCCTTGAACCTGCAGGGCTGGACGTATTCAGACGCCACCGCCGCCTCGGGCACCTTCCCGGCCTACGTGCTCAGGCCCGGCGCGTACCTGATTGTGTGTGCCGCCGCAGACACCGCGCGCTACCGGCTATATGGTCCGGTGGTGGGGCTCTCAGCCTTCCCCTCCCTCAACGACAGCGGCGATGAGGTAGAACTGTTCAACGCCGAAGGGCAATTGATAGACGCGGTGGCCTACAGCAACACCTGGTACCAGGACAACGCCAAACGCGAAGGCGGCTGGAGCCTGGAACTGACCAACGTAACCAGCCGGTGCGCGGGTGCCTCGCAGTGGAAAGCCTCGGGGCATCCGCGGGGCGGCACTCCCGGGCAACCCAACTCGGTGCAGGAGACGGACTGGGAGGCGCCCGTCTTGCGGCAGGTAACGGCGCTTTCGGCCACCCGGCTGGTGCTGCAGTTCAGTGAGCCCCTGGACAGCGCCGAAGCCCGGCAGCCGCACCTTTACTCGGTTTCGGGCGGTGGGGCGGTGCAGCAGGTACGCGTGGCGGCGGGGCTCACCGAAGTGGAGCTGTTACTGGCCACGCCCCTGCAGGAGAATCAGCGCTACACGGTTTCGGTACAGAACGTGGTGGACTGTGCCGGCAATGTGGCCCCGGCGCAAGAGCAGCCGGTGATACTGCCGGCCGCCCCGCAGAAGGGCGATGTGGTCATCAATGAAATTCTGTTTAACCCGCGGCCCGGCGGGGTAGACTTTGTGGAGGTGGTGAACCGGTCTTCCAAGTACCTGAACCTGCAGGGCTGGAAACTGGCCAACCGGTTGGCTGCGGGAGTGGCCAACCGGCGCGAGATTACCCGTCAGCCGCTGCTCCTGGCGCCGGGGGAGTACCTGGTGTTCACCCCAGACGCGGCGGTGCTGCACCAGGAGTACCCCTTGGGCCGTGCCGAAAGGTTTGTGGAAGTGTCGGCTTTGCCGTCTTACCCAGACGAGGCAGGGGCGGTGCTGGTGCTGCTGCCCAATGACTCCCTCATGGACGAGGTGCGGTACCAAAGCAGCCAGCACTTCAGGCTAATTTCTGAGGCGGAGGGAATCTCGCTGGAGCGGATGGTGCTGGGGGGCCCTTCCACGGCGGAGAATTTCCATTCGGCCGCTACCCAGGTCAGCGCCACGCCCGGGTATGAAAATTCGCAGGCGCAGCAGGTGGGCGTGGCCTCCCGCACCCTTACCCTGCAGCCCAGGATTATCACCCCAGACGGCGACGGAAAAGATGATGCCCTGCTGCTGCAGTTCAACCTGCCCCAGCCGGGGTTTGTGGCCACCGTCACCATCTTTGACGCCAACGGGCGCCACATCCGTAAAGTCTCGGCCAACACCCTCTTAGGCGCAGACAGCGTCTTGCAGTGGGACGGCCTAACCGATGCCGGGGCCAAGGCGGCTGTTGGCTACTATGTGGTGCTGGTAGACCTGTTTAACCTGCAGGGCAAACGCGAGGTGCTCAAGGAAACCGTGGTGGTGGGCGGCCGTTTTTAGCCTGTTTTTGGGAAAGTAGGCCAAAATGGATTTTCTTTAGGCCAGGGGTTTTGGTAAGCCCGCGCATTTTCAGAATCTTTGCGGTTTCAAAAGCCGCGGAGCCGGTGTAATTCTGAGACGTTGGAGATTGTATTTCTGTGCCTGTTTGCATTTCTGGCAGGCTTGATTGATTCAGTGGTAGGCGGTGGGGGACTCATCCAACTGCCGGCTTTGTTTGTTTTTCTGCCGCAGATGCCCATTCCGGCTATTTTTGGGACCGGTAAACTGTCAAGCATTGCGGGTACTTCGGTGTCTATGTGGCGCTACGCCCGCAACGTGGAAATCAATTGGCGGGCCCTGTTGCCCGCGGCCCTGGCGGCCTTTGTGTTCTCGTTCCTGGGCGCCCGCGCGGTAAGCCATTTCAATACAGAGCTGCTGCGCCCCCTTATCCTGGTGCTCCTCATTGCGGTGGCGGTGTACACCTTCTTCCGGAAAGATTTTGGATCTATCCATGCGCCACGCCTGGCGCACACCAAGGAAGTGTGGTACGGCGTGGCCGTGGGGCTGGTCATTGGGTTCTATGACGGGTTCTTCGGGCCCGGTACCGGCTCGTTCCTTATGTTCATCTTTGTGGGGGTGTTTGGGTTTAACTTTCTCACGGCCTCGGCCTCCGCGAAGGTGGTGAACGTGGCCACCAACCTTTCGGCCTTGCTGTACTTTGGGTACAAGGGCTACATTCTCTACCACATTGGCATTCCCATGGCCATCAGCAGCGTGCTGGGCTCTGTGGTGGGCACGCGCATTGCCCTGGTGAAGGGCTCGGGCTTTGTCCGGAAGCTGTTTCTGGTGGTAGTGACCGGCATCATCCTTAAGTTCGCCTACGATACGTTCCGGTAATCGCGTTTTGGGGCAGTTTTCTGAGAATCAGGCCCAAAACCCCTACTTATATTTAGGTATAATGGCTTTGTCCTATTTGAAAGTTGCCGTGAAATAAGGATGTTCGTCTATTGAATTATTCAGGACAAACAACAATAAAATAAGTGTAAAATGAACAGATGTCTACGTAAAGTTACAATGTGGGCCGTGCCGGTGGTGGGATTGCTGCTGTCGGCGGGCCAGGTCCAGGCCCAGGATGAGGTGGGGGAGTTTATAAGGGCCGGCAAGGAAGACGCCGGTAAACTGGTACGGGCGTATGCCGAGCCGGCCAGCAAAGCGTTTGGGCACGGCCTGAACGGCGGTTGGTTCAACTCGGGCAAGGCCATGAAGCTGGGCCGGTTTGACGTGCGCGTGTTTGCCACGGCCACCTTCTCGCCGGAAGAGGACAGAACGTTTGACCTGTCTAAGCTGGGCCTGACCATGGTGCGCGACGAGAACGGCAGAGTGTTTGACCCCAACACCCCGGTGCTTTCCCCCACCATCTTCGGGAAAGACGAGGAAGGCCCGGAACTGACGCTGTATGCCAAGGCCAGAAGAACCGTGGCAGGGCAGTCGGTGGAAGTGGAAGAGCGAGTAGGGTCTATCAATGCCCCCCAGGGCGCGGGCTACACCTTTCTGCCGGTGCCAATGGCCCAGGTGAGCCTTGGGTTGATCAAAGACACTGAGGTGGCCGTCAGGTACTCGCCTAAGGTGAAGTACGATGACTTTGAGGGAGAACTTTGGGGCGTGGGCCTCAAGCACGGCATCAAGCAGTGGATTCCGGTGATCAGCATGATTCCGGGGTTTGACATTACGGTGTTTGGCGGCTACACCCACCTGAAGAGTGCCTACCGGGGCCTGGACGTGCCCTTGCGGGATGAAGACCGTCCGTATGCCACGGCCCAACAGCAAGACCCGCAATACTACGCCGGGCAAGCCGTGACCCTTTCCACCAAAGCCTGGACTGGCAGCCTGGTGGTGTCCAAGACCCTGAGCGTGCTTACCGCCTATGCCGGGGTGCGGTACAGTAATGTGGAGACAGACCTGAACGTGGAAGGGGCCTACCCCGTTACGGCCTACCGTACCACTGCTCCTTATAACAGATATGTAGAAGATATCACTGACCCGTTACTCCTTAATATGAAGGACTCCCAGTGGGGGGCCACGGGCGGTCTGCGGCTGAAACTGCTGGTCTTCTCGCTGTACGGCGAGTACACCCTGGCTAAATACCCCACCGCCACCGCCGGTATTGGGCTTGGCTTTAACTAAGACTTACCCAATTATTGAAAAAGCCTTTCTCAACTTCTGAGGAAGGCTTTTTTGTTTTACAGGTTTCTTGGATTTTCCGGGGCGGGCTGAAAAACCTTCTGGTTTGAAGCCTGTTTTTGGTGAACAACCAGTTAGCAATTATGATAAGTACAGTTTAGGGGTGATTCTTAAAAAAGGGATAGGAAATAGCATAATAAGCTATGCTTTTAACAAGTGAGGAAAGATAAGTTAGGATTTAGGACGCTGTTGTAAGTCCCTGAGATTGCATTAGGTGCGTTGCTAAAACTGATTCTATACGATTATTTAAAATTTGTGTTAGGGAGTTTGTGATAAAAGTTGAGAGGTAGAGTTGTTAATGCCACTTTTTCTTCTAAATTTGATTAACGAACAATAATATTTTACTAACAAACCAACAAACACATGAAGAAAACTTTACTATTCAGCTTCGTGTTGCTGCTGGCGCTTGTGGGGCAAGCGTGGGCACAAACACGGACTGTAACAGGACGAGTGACTGACGCCAGGACAGGAGAGGGAATGCCTGGCGTGACAGTTCAGCTCAAAGGAACTACCACGGCTGCGCCAACAGATGCAAATGGCGGGTACTCTATCAGTTTGCCTACCGGTAATGGAACATTGGTGTTCTCCTTTGTGGGCTATACCAACCAGGAAATTAACGTAGGCTCAAACTCGGTGGTGAATGTGAGACTGGCGCAAGACGCTGAAACCATTAATGAAGTGGTGGTTGTGGGGTACGGCACCAAAACCCGGGAAGATCTGGCTGCTTCGGTAGCTGTGATTGGAGCGAAGGAGATTGAATCTAAGCCGGTTCCTTCCGTTGACCAGTTGCTGCAAGGCAGAGCGGCCGGGGTTCAGGTAACCGCGGCTAACGGTAAGCCTGGGGCCAACGCCTACATCAGAATCAGGGGTACAGGGTCTATCAACGCTGGTAACCAACCGTTGCTGGTGGTGAACAACGTGCAGATTCCAGACAACATGAGAGATCAGTTCTTCAACTCTATCAATGCCAATGACATTGAAAGTATCTCTGTGCTGAAAGATGCGGCCGCTGCTTCTATCTACGGGGCAAGAGGTTCTAACGGGGTAGTGGTTATCACTACCAAAAGCGGAGCCAAGTCTCAGGGAACCCTGACCTACCGGTTCCAGTCTGGTATCAACGAGAAAGTTCCAGACAATTTTGACATGATGAACTCTGCGCAGAAGCTGCAGTATGAGTATGAACTGGGGTACACCAACCCGTACGTAAGTACTTACTTTGCTAATAACCGCGGTACTTTCCCTGTTGGGACCACCATCACCAGCATTACGCCAGAGCAGCGCCAGACCGTTTGGAATGCCATTGCCGCTAACGACCATGATTGGCAGGATGCCATCCTTCGTAATGGCAAGATCCAGCAGCACGAGCTTTCTTTTGGCGGTAGCACCGGCAAAACCAATTACTACTTCTCTGTGCAGAAATTTGACCAACAGGGTATCGTGATTGGGTCTGACTTTGACAGATACTCCAGCACCTTGAACATCAGCACGGATATCAAGCCTTGGCTGAGCGTGGGTAACTCCTTGAACATTGGCCATACTACCAGCAAAGAGTTGCGTGATAGAAACAACGTGCAGAACCCTTTCAGAGCCATGTACGTGTACAACCCTTATGAGCCGGTACGTAACCCAAATGGCACATTTAACCCTACGCACCAGGGTGTAAACATTGTGCAGTATGTGGAAACGGAGCCTGAGGAGATGAGAAACCTGACAGGGTTGAACGCCTTCAACGTTGACATTCACCCCATTCAAGGGCTTAACATCACCTCAAGAGTTGGTTTGACCCTGAGAGATTACACCCGTGAGTCTTTCTCTGAGCCAGGTGGTGCACTTGACCCAATTGTAGGTGACCCGGCTGCGCCAGGTAGCAAAACTGATAACGGTTCAAGAGAATTCTACTACAGCTGGACAAACCAGGCCAGATATGAGTTTGCCGTAGGCCAAGACCATAACTTCAGTGTGCTTGGTATCCAGGAATTCCAGAAGAGCCAGTTCAGCAGCTACTCTTTGTCTAAAAAAGGATTTGCCAGCGCAGACCTGACCACCCAGGACAACGGTGCCGCTAATACTGGAAATAACTCTACCTCTAAATCTGTGTGGACTTTATTTTCTTTGGCGGGTAGCGCTGAGTACAACTTCCAGAGAAGGTACTTCCTGACCGGGAGCATCCGTAGAGATGGTTCCTCAAGATTTGGTGCCAACAACAAATACGGTACTTTCTGGTCAACCAGCGCTTCCTGGCTTCTTTCAGAAGAGTCATTCATGCAGGACTTTGATTGGCTGACCCTATTAAAAGTAAGAGCGTCTATTGGTACTGTTGGTAACTTCAGCGGCCTGTCAAACTACCAAGCTTTAGGTTTGTACAATTTCGGCCGTTACGGTGGTGCATTGACCAGCTTCCCTGGCCAGATTGCTAACCCTGATCTGACCTGGGAGTCTAAACTGAAGCGCAACGTAGGGGTAGACGTAGAGTTATTCCAGTCAAGAGTTGCCCTTAGCTTAGACTATTACAATGAGTACACCGATGACCTGCTTTTGGATCAGCCTGTGTCAAGAACTACTGGCTTCACGTCTGTAACCAGAAACATTGGCGCCATGTCTAACAAAGGGGTGGAAGCTGGTTTGAACGTAGACATCATCAGAAATGAAAACCTTACCTGGTCTTTCAATGGTAACATTACCTTTAACAAGAACCGCGTAGAGGAGCTCAATGAAGGTCAGGAGGAGATTGTGGATGCAGTTACCGGTATCAACGTTTACAGACCAGGCCACGCGTACAGTACTTACAAAATGGTGCGTTGGGCAGGCGTAGACCCACAAACCGGTGAAGCCCAGTTCTATAACAAGAACGGGGAGATCACAAAAACTTACTTAGCTTCAGACGCAGTGGTGCTGGAAGGCAAAAGCAGTAACCCAGATTATTATGGTGGCTTTGGAACCAGTTTGGCTTACAAAGGCTTCGATCTGTCTGCGCAGGTGAACTACACAGTAGGAGGGTATACTTACAATGGTATTATGGCCACGCTGGTTTCCTGGGGGCCTTCCCGTACGCAGAACCTGAGCACCGATGCCTTTGACTACTGGAGAAAACCAGGTGATGTGACTTTCCTGCCCAAAGCCTCTGCCAGCAACACTACTAGAACCACAGATCAATACCTGCAGGATGCGTCTTTCCTGAGATTGAGAAACGTGACACTGGGGTACACAGTGCCTAAGAGCTTGACTAACAAGATTAAAGTGCAGAATCTGAGAGTATACGTTCAGGGGCAGAACCTGTTGACGTACATTCCTAACTACTTCGGTGACCCTGAAGTTGGAACCGGTAGTGCAGAGTCAAACTTGTTCATTCCGGGCCAGTACAGCCTGTATAGCTATCCAACTACCCGTCAGCTGACCTTTGGTTTGGATATCAGTTTCTAAGTAACAGTAAAACCTAGATTTAAAATGAAGAGAAAGTATATATATATGCTGGCAATAGGACTAATGTCTTTTGCTGGCTGTGACAGTGAACTAGACCAGGAGCCCTTTAATGCGTTGAGTACCGGGCAGGCGTTTAGAACGCCGGCAGATTTTCAGAATGCCCTTAGAGGTGCTTACGCCGGACTAAGAGGAGCCTCTTATTATGGGGGGCAGGATGCGGGCTCTATGATTATTACGCCAGACATTCTTTCAGACAACCTGATTATCAACTCGCAGGGAAGGTTCTCGCAACAGACCCTTTACCAGCTGAACTACACGGCTAACAATACCTGGAACATCTGGAACAACGCCTATACTACTATCCTGAGAACAAACTACATTCTGGAAAACATCAACAATTTGCCAGAAGGTGCTGAGAGGGAGAACGTGAAGGCGGAAGCATTGGGCTTAAGAGCCCTTGCCCACTTTGATTTGCTCCGGTTATATGCAAAGCGCTACATTGGAGCAACAGATGCAGACTTGGGAGTGCCGTATGTGACCTCAACAGATCCAACCCAGAAACCAAGCAGAACCCCTCTGAAGCAAGCATATGACCTGGTTGTCGCTGACTTTCTTGCCGCCGAGGCTGGTATCAACGCTACTAACGGGGTGGGCCGTCTAAGCAAGGCTGCCGTACAGGGCTTGCTTGGCAGGGTGTATCTCTACATGGGGCAATGGCAGAATGCCGTTGATAAGTCAACGGCTGCTATCAACAATGCTCCTGCCGCAAACGCGCTGGCTTCAAGAACTGAGTTCCCAAGCATCTGGACCGATGCTACTGAGAAAGACGTTCTCTTTAAAGTAAGGATCTTAGATACAGACGCTACACCTGTGGTGACCGTTGGGGTAGGGTATCAACAAACCGTGAACGGCTTGGTGCGGGCTGAGTTTAGCCCAACCTGCGAGCTGGTAAGATTGTACGCCCCAGAAGACGTGCGAACTACCACTTACATTGGAGAGTCAACCTACGGTGGGTTAACCTCAAAGTATGTTAAGAAGCACGTGGGTAGAGGAACTGGTGCGTTGAATGTGGTAGACGTAAAAGTGCTCAGGCTTTCTGAAGTGTACCTAAACCGGGCCGAGGCGCTTTACAACCTGGGTGCTGGCCAGCACGCGGCTGCCCTGGCAGACTTGAACGAGATCAGGAGCAGACGTTACTCTAATTTTGATCCAGCAACAGCAGTGGAGACAGGGACCGACTTATACAACGCTATTCTGGAAGAAAGAAGACTGGAGCTTGCCTTTGAAGGTCACCGGTTCTTTGATCTCAAGCGCCTGGGCTTGCCAATTGAGCGTTCTGCAACAGAAGGGGATGCGTCTGACTGTTCTGGGGTAGCCGCTCCGGCCAATGCCAGAACTCTTCCAGCGGACAACTTCAGGTTCCAGTTGCCTATTCCACAGGCAGAGATTGATGCTAACAAGAACATCATTCAGAACAAGGATTATTAACAGATCCCTGAAGTCTATAAGAAAAAAAGAGGAGCAGAAATTCTGCTCCTCTTTTTTTCTTATAGACGCTCTGTCTTTCTGATTCATGCAGAGATTTGATTGTAGAGTTGTGTAGCAAGGCATTTCTTTAATTGTCAGCGGTGATAGAAGTGCTTAAAGAAAACCTTCCTAACGGGTGCTTGTTTGTTTTAGTGCTATAACAGGTGCTGAAATTTTAACTGTTGCGGTTGATGGCTAAGCCCGAGAAAGAAAAGTCAAAATAATTTTCTCAAAGGATTCCGAAGCGCAAATTGATATAATACTAACAAACAAGATATATAAGTACATATATATTAAAGTTGTTATTAGTGTCATTCATATTTTGCAAAACTTAAAAATTACGGATTTCAAGAAGCCATCTTCTGCTTTCAAATCCCCTTTGGGTTAGTATGTTAAGGATTTGTTAATGCTGATACTATGCCTAAATTGGGCTAACAAATACAAAACTGTTTAACTAACAACCAACAAACACACATGAAGAAAACTTTACTATTCAGCTTCGTGTTGCTGCTGGCGCTTGTGGGGCAAGCGTGGGCGCAAACACGGACTGTAACAGGGCGAGTGACTGACGCATCAACAGGAGAGGGAATGCCTGGCGTGACAGTTCAGCTCAAAGGGACGACCACGGCTGCGCCAACAGATGCAAATGGGTCTTATTCAATAAGCGTACCTACTGCGGGCGGTACCTTGATTTTCTCCTTTATTGGGTACACAAACCAGGAAGTTGCCATCGGCAGCCAATCTACCCTAAATGTCAGGCTGGCACTTGATGCCAAACAGTTGGCAGAGATTGTAGTGCAGGTGCCTTATGGTACAGCAGACCCTGCTACTTTTACGGGTTCCACTGCCACCATTAGTTCCGAGAAATTAGGGCAGCGGCCGGTAACCAACATCACCAATGCTATTGCCGGGCAGGCTCCGGGGGTAGTGGTAGCTTCCGGAACAGGTCAGCCTGGTGGCGGTCCGGATATCCAGATCAGAGGATTTAGCTCCATCAACTACTCTAACTCTCCTCTTTACGTGGTAGATGGCGTTCCTTACACCGCAGGTTTGTCTAACCTGAACATGGAGGATGTTGAAAACATCACTATCCTAAAGGACGCTGCGTCTACGGCTCTTTATGGTTCGCGCGCTACCAACGGGGTAGTGATGATCACAACCAAAAAAGGCCGTAAAGATAGAACAAGGGTTAACCTTAGAGCGCTTCAGGGGGTTACTTCCAGAGCGGTTCCTGAGTATGAGCGCGTAAATGCACAGGAGTACTATCCTTTAATGTGGGAAGGTTACCGGAACACCTTGATCAATGCCACCACTACCAGAGAACAAGCTAATAAGCTGGCAAGTGCTGGTATCAAGAACATTCTGGGGTACAACCCATTCAATGTTCCTAACAACCAGATTGTTTCAGAAGATGGAACATTGAATCCTGATGCACAACTGTTGTGGGGAGATGACCTGGATTGGGAGAAGAACTTAACTCGCAGCAGCTCAAGATCAGACTACACGCTGAGCTTTAGCGGCGGAAGCGACAAAACAGATTATTATGTGTCACTTGGCTATCTGAACGATAGAGGCTATTTGATCAGATCTGATTTTGAGCGTTACTCAGCCAGATTGAACGTAAACAGCAAGGTGACTAACTGGTTTAAGGCAGGCCTTAACTTAACGGGTACCCTTTCAAACTCAAACCAGGCTAGTACAGGTTCTGCCACTGGCTATGTGAACCCTTTCTATTTCAGCCGCAACATTGGACCTATCTACCCAGTGCACCAGCATGATCCGGTAACGGGTGCCTATATCCTTGACGAGAATGGCGAAAAGCAGTATGACATTGGAACTACTGCGGGTATGACTCGCCCAGGAGGCGGTAGCCCAGGCAGACATATTGTTGCGGAGACAGAATGGAATAAGTTTTTGTACAGACGTAACGTGGCTGGTGCAAGAACCTATGGTGAAATCACTTTCCTGAAAGATTTCAAGTTCACCACCAACCTTACGGTTGACATCACCAACTATGAGGAGCAAGGATACGAGAACACAATTGTAGGCGATGGTGCACCGGCAGGAAGAGCCAACCGTACGCTTTACAACTTAACCAGCTACACCGTTAACCAGTTGCTTGGTTACAACAAGACCTTTGATGTTCATACCATCGATTTCCTGGTGGGCCATGAGAACTACAGCAGAACCCGTGACTATCTGTACGGGATGAAGCAAGGCGAGGTAGTGGCCAACAACACAGAGTTGATCAACTTTGGAACTATCAATGACCTGTACACCTACAAGCAAGAACATAAGATAGAGTCGTTCTTTGCAAGAGCAAACTATACCTTTGGTGATAGATACACATTGTCTGGTTCCTTCAGAAGAGATGGATCCTCCAGATTCTTTGAGGATGTACGCTGGGGTAACTTCTGGTCTGTGGGAGCATCCTGGAGACTAGACAGAGAGACGTTCTTCACCATGCCTAACTGGGTGGACATGATCAAAGTAAGATCATCTTATGGCCAGGTAGGAAATGAAGATGTGGATAACTACTATGCCTGGCAGGCACTGTATGCCCTGGGGTATGAAAACGCCACTGAGGGTGGATTCTTGCAGTCAAGCCTTGGAAACAGAGCGCTTCACTGGGAAAAGAACAACTCCTTTGATGTGGGCGTGGAGTTCGGCCTTTTCGGCAACAGATTGACCGGATCGGCGGAGTATTTCTTCCGTGAGTCTGAAGATCTTCTATTTGCCGTGAAGCAGCCGTTGTCAAGTGGTGTTGATGAGGTTATCCAGAACATTGGTGCCATGAACAACAGAGGGGTAGAGCTGCGCCTGGCAGGTGATATCCTTAGAACCAACGGCTTTACCTGGAATCTTGATGTAAACTGGACTTCTTACAAGAATGAAATCACCCAGATGCCTCCTCTGCAGAAAGAATTGGTAAGTGGGACTAAAAAGTTGAAAGAAGGAGAGTCAATCAACTCATTCTGGTTGCGTGAGTACTATGGGGTAGACCCTGAAAATGGAAACGCCTTGTATAGAGCCAATGTGTACAATGAGACCAACAGCAAAATTATTGGCAGCGATACCGTTACCTGGGTAGCCAACAACGCAAGATTCCATTATGCCGGTACCTCCATCCCTGACTTCTCTGGTGGTATCACCAATACGTTCTCTTTCAAAGGGTTCACACTTTCTGCCTTGCTTACTTACCAGGTAGGTGGTAAAATCTATGACAGTGAGTATGCAGGTTTAATGAACGCATCTTATGGTGCGGCCTTGCACAGAGACATCATGAACCGCTGGCAAAAGCCCGGTGACATTACTGACGTGCCAAGACTGCACCCTGGAAACACCGACCTAAATGCTGCCTCAGACCGTTGGTTGGTTGATGCCTCTTACCTGAACTTCAGAAATGTGACCTTGAGCTACAATGTTCCAACCGGGTTTACAAAAAGGCTGAAACTGCAGAATGTCAATATTTTCGCATCTGGCGAGAACCTTGGGTTGATCTCAAAGAGAAAAGGAATGAACGTTGGGCAAAACTTTATTGGTACCACTTCAGCGGTTTACACCCCTGCTCGTGTGCTTTCATTAGGGTTGAATCTTTCTTTGTAAAACTTGATTTAAAATGAAAAAAATAATTTATAGCGTTTTCCTGATAGCTGGGCTACTTGCTTCTTCCTGTAGTGATGATTATCTGGATACAGTGCCCACCAGTGATGTGACAGAAGCAGATGTGTTGTCCAGCACTGAAAATGCTTATTCGGCCTTGAATGGAATTCACCGGATGATGTATACCCAGCACAATGGTAGACAGAACCAAGGCGGGGAGGGCAGCAACAAAATTTTTATGGATGCTTTGGGCGAAGACTGGGTGCAAACTGCCCAGGGAAACGGTTGGTTCAACGGAGAACACAACTGGACCTCCCACAGAAACGCCACTTCTACCACCACCTATAACCATGCATGGTATTACTTCTATTACAGAATTATAGCCAATGCCAATATGTTGATCAACGGCCTGGACAATGCCACCGGGCCTGAGGCTGAAAAGAAAATGATCATCGGGCAGGCCCTTGTATACAGAGCCTGGTCACATTTTCAGCTGGTGCAAGCCTTTGGTGAGCGCTATGACGCCTCTAAAAACAACGCGCAGCTAGGTGTTCCCATCATGGTGACCAACACAACCGAAGGACAGCCCCGGGCTACTGTGGAAGAGGTGTATACACAGATTAACCAGGACTTGGATGCCGCCATCGAGAATCTATCTGGAGCTGCCGCCCGCGTGGAGAAGTCACACTTTAACGTTTGGGTAGCCAGAGGTATCAAAGCAAGAGTTGCCCTTACTATGCAGAACTGGGCTTTGGCGTCTAGCCTCGCAAAAGAAGTGATTGCCGGAAGCGGCGCCTCTTTGATGACCCAGCAAGAGTACCTGCAAGGGTTTAACAGTGTAAGCAACAGAGAGTGGTTATGGGGGAGCAAAATGATCCCAGACCAAACCTCTTATTTCTACTCTTTCTTTGCGTACATGTCTTCCAATTACAATTCTTCATACATAAGAACCAATCCTAGAAAGATCAACAACTTATTGTATGATAAAATTGCTGACACTGATGTTCGGAAAAAGCTTTGGGATCCAACCGGGGAGAGCATTCCGGCACCTCCCGGGGGAGTTAAGCCAGCGTATGCCCAAAATAAGTTTAGGGTAGCAAATACGGGTTCGAGCATTGGGGATGTTCCTCATATGCGTTTGGCAGAGATGTACCTCATAGCAGCCGAAGCTGATGCCAGAAGAGGCGAGGACGGCTTAGCCCTGGAGAGCCTCAATGCGCTGTTGACGTCACGGGGCGCGCCTGCGTCAACCAATACCGGCCAAGACCTGATTGATGAAATCTTGATTCAGCGCCGGATAGAGTTGTGGGGAGAAGGGTTCCGCTTCTTAGACCTGAAACGTACCAACAGTGCCTTGGACAGAACCGGTGCCAATCATCCTGCAGCCTACGCCTGGGCTATCAGAACCAGCAACTTTACGGTGCCAGCAGGAGCAAAAGAATGGCAGTTCCTGTTCCCGCAGAGAGAGATTGACACCAACAAGCAGATTGTGCAGAATCCACTCTAATTCTAAAGTAAAAAGAAGGGTCGCCAAAAAGGCGGCCCTTCTTTTTTTATGGGAACTGGGCAAGGGTTATTTTTACATGCTGAGATATCTTTAACTTGGTCTTTCGCTAGCTGTAATTAGCTACTCTCACATTAATCCTGAATTGTCTTACCCCACCGCTTTAAGGTGGTTTCCATCCCATGGCTATGATTAACTTGAAATCCTGTATTGCCTTTACCAAAAGTTGCTTTTTGGTTACAACGGCATATCTGTTTACGGGCAATACCGCTTACGCCCAAACCAAGCCTACGCTTACCGTAGAAAAAATCATGCAGGACCCTGCCCAGTGGGTAGGCACTTCGCCCAGCAACATCTACTGGTCAGATGACAGCAAGCAGGTTTATTTTCAGTGGAACCCAGAGAAGGCCAGGAGAGATTCGCTGTACACGGTTCAGGTGGGCAGCAAGCGAGTGAGCAAGGTTCCGGCGGTTGACCGTAAAACGCTCTTAACCCCCGGGGGAGTTTTCAACCAGAAAAAGACCCACCGGGTGTATGAGCGCGGAGGAGACTTGTTTCTGGTAGAGGTGAAAACCGGCAAGTTGAGGCAACTAACCAAGACGGTGGAGCGGGAGTCCTCGCCAGCCTTCACCTTTGATGAGCAGGAAATCACGTACCTCAAGGACGGAAATCTGTTCGCCTGGAACCTGGCCAATGGCCAGACAAAACAGCTCACCGATTTCAGGAAGGGCAGAAAGCCCGCCGACCCAGATGCGGTTAAGGACAAGCAGGAGCGTTTTCTGCGCGAGCAGCAGGTAGAACTCTTGCAGATCATTGAAAAAAGGGAGCAGGAGCGCACGCAGCAGCGGTTGGCCCAAAAAGAAACCGCCAGGAACCGGCCCAGGGAAATCTACCTGGAGGACAGGACCGTGGATAACATCATCCTAAGCCCCGATGAGCGCTTCATCACTTACCGATTGGTCTCCAGACCCGCCAACAGCAAGATAGCCCAGGTGCCTAACTACGTCACGGCCTCTGGCTACACCGAGGATATTCCTACCAGAACCAAGGTGGGGGCGGCGCAGCCTACGTATGAACTGGGCCTCTACGACACCAGGTTGGACACCACGTATCTGGTCTCCTTCAAAGGGGCACCGGGTATGCAGGACAAGCCCACCTACCAACAGGAGGGCCAAGGCAAGGAGGGAGCCAACCCTAGGAGCACTCAGCCAGAAACCAGAAAGGTGACCATGTTTGGTCCGTTCTACTCAGGTGATGGCAAGAAAGCCGTGCTGGTGGCGCGTTCCTTTGACAACAAAGACCGTTGGATCATGAGCTTTGATCCGGCAACCCAGGCCATCAAGGTGCTGGACCGCCAACACGACGAAGCCTGGATCAACGGGTACGGGGCCGGCGACATCGGGTGGATGCCTGATTACCAACGGGTGTGGTTTGTGTCGGAAGAAAGCGGGTATGCGCATCTGTACACCGTTAACGTGGGGTCTGGCCAGAAAACTGCCCTTACGCAAGGCAAGTTTGAGGTGCAGAATGTGCAGATGTCCAAAGACAGGAAGTTCTGGTACCTCATCACCAACCAGGTGCATCCGGGGGAGCAGCACTTCTACCGAATGCCGCTGAACGGCGGCAAGATGGAGCAGATCACCAGGATGACCGGCGCGCACGAAGTCACCCTATCACCTGATGAGAAAACCCTGGCCGTGCGGTATTCCTACTCAAATAAGCCTTGGGAACTGTACCTCATGGAGAACAAACCAGGGGCCAGGGCCGTGCAGATCACTCAGTCTACCACGCCGGAATTCAGGGCCTATCCTTGGCGCGAGCCCGAAGTGATCACCTTTAAGGCGGCCGATGGGGCCGATGTACATGCCCGGTTGTACCGGCCGGCCAACGCTCCCCAGGGCGGTCCGGCGGTGATTTTTGTGCACGGGGCCGGTTACCTCCAAAACGCGCACAGATGGTGGAGTACCTACTTCAGGGAATACATGTTCCACAACCTGTTGGCCGACAAAGGCTACACCGTCTTGGACATTGACTACCGCGGCAGCGCCGGCTACGGCCGCGACTGGCGAACCGGCATTTACCGGCACATGGGCGGCAAAGACCTCAGTGACCACGTAGACGGGGCTAAAATGCTTGCCCAGAAGTACGGGGTAGACTCCAAGCGAATCGGGATTTACGGCGGCTCGTACGGCGGGTTTATCACGCTCATGGCCATGTTCACGCAACCAGACGTCTTCGCGGCCGGGGCGGCGCTGCGCTCGGTCACCGACTGGGCCCATTACAACCACGGCTACACGTCCAATATCCTGAACGAGCCGCAATCTGACAGTCTGGCCTACGTGCGCAGCTCGCCCATCTACTTCGCCGAGGGGCTGAAAGGGGCGCTCCTGATGTGCCACGGCATGGTAGATACCAACGTGCATTTCCAGGACATTGTGCGGCTAAGCCAGCGCCTGATTGAGCTGGGCAAGGAAAACTGGGAACTGGCGGTGTACCCCGTGGAAGACCACGGGTTTGTGGAACCCAGCAGCTGGACCGATGAGTACAAGCGCATCCTGAAGTTGTTTGAGACCAACCTAAATCCTTCAGGGCCGAAATAGCGAAAACAGCCCTAAAACAGCAACGGAGCCCTTGGGCTCCGTTGCTGTTTTAGGGCTGTTTTGCTGAGATTGGGTTAAAAACGCTTCGTCAAGGCAACCCCTTGCAGGAACGCCCCCGGCAAAGGTTCGGCGGCTGGAACCATCCGCCAGCCCAGTTCATTGCTTCTTTTGTGCAGTTCCGGTACCAGGATGCCAATGCTGGCCCCCACGGCGTACCCCACAATGTTGTCGCTCAAGAAGTGCTTGCCGGCCCTGAGCCGGAGGTAGCCTACCGTGGCCGGAAACGCCGCCGCCGCCCCCCACACCACCGGCCTCCACGGAGAGTCCGGGTGCAGGTCATGGAAGACCTTGGCGGTAAAGAACGTCACGCTGGCCGTGGCGGCCGTGTGGCCCGCGAAGAAGGAGTTTTCGGCGTATTTATGCAATCTTTCCTCCAAAGGAGCATGGGTGGCGTACACGTTGGGCCGTTTGCGGTTGGTGAGCCCGGCGGTAAGAGCGTACACTCCTCCCGCTAGGGAAACGGTTTGCGCGTACAGGAAATAGATGTCCTTGACGTGCGGGGTGGCGGCTTTATCAGCCAGGAAAAGCAAGGGCAAGCCGTACGAGGTGTAGAAAAAGACATCGCTGGCGTCCTTCGCTTTTTTGCTGTAGTTACCCGCCGCCCACCGGTCAAACTTGTTCACCTGGTCTTTGTGTATTGATTGCAGGTCGGCCTCGGTCAGTTGCCTTTTGTTGGTGAGCAGCGTAGAACCGGTTACCGCCATGGTAATGCCGCCGGCCGTAATCAGGCCATCGCGCAGCAGGTCTGTGTGGTAAAGACGCTGCGGCGTTTGAGCCTTTGACGGGCATATCCCCACTTGGAAGAGCACGCCCACCAACAGAACCAACCCGTACGGTCTGCAGAAGCGACTCATCAGAATTTGTATTGAAGGGTAACACCGTCAACGTTTCGGCCCAGCACCGGAATCACACTTGGGGAGATGGACATGCCGCTGTTATTGCCCTTTTTGTGCAGTTGCGGCACCAGAATGCCTACCGCTGCACCTACGCCGTAGCCCACCAGGTTGTCACTGAGGAAGTGCTTGCCCGCTTCCAGGCGCAGGTAGCCCACCGCAGCCGGCACCAGCGCCGCGCCTGCCCACACAAAAGGACGGGCGGGGGAATCGGGGTTGTAGTCATGGAACACCTTGGCGGTGAAGAAACACACCGTTGAAACCGCCGCCGTATGGCCGGCGAAGAACGAGTTCTGGGCATTGGCGCGGGTAATTTCGCTCACCGGTACCTCGTTGCGGTTCTTGTTGTAGGTGAGCGGTCTGGCCCGGGGAAAGGCCGCCGAGCCCAGCGTGAAGAGCGTACCGGTAATAGACATGGTCTCTACGTACAGCGCCAACAGCTGCCCGCCGTTTTGCCTGATGTCTTCGTCAAAGAGCAGCAAGCCGGGCGCGGCCAGGGAGCTGTACAGAAACACGTCGCTTACTTTTTTTGCACTTTCACTGTAGTTGCCGGCCCCAAACCGGTCAAAGCTGTTGACATCATTCTTGCTCAGGGCCTCCGCCTCGGCAGCAGTGAACGGCTCTTTTTCCTGCATCAGGTACAGGCCTAGCCCACTTAAACCAACGCCGGCTGCCGTAATAGGGGCGTCTACCTTAAACGAGGTTTTGTAGGGCGACGAAGACTGAGCAACGGCCTGCGCAAACGTGAAAATGCTTATGACAAGGGTACAAATGTGTTTTTTCATAGTTGCAGATATAGGTACAGACTGTGTTTTGAAAGTTGTTTTTGAAACGGGCCGGACTATAAAAGGTTTCTGCCGTGAGCGGGGCGTTTGGCCCTGCAGTGCACGCACAACGGGGTTTTGGGGCTGTTTTTCCTAAAACACCTCTAAAGGGGCAGAAGAGCATGTACCTGGCTGGGGCTAAAAACTGGCGGAATGCAGGGCAATTGCCCCTCAATTTTTTGCAACTCCGGCAATTAGCGTAATTTTGTCTCTTGCGGTCCAAGAGCTGGGCCGCCTTATCGTTGTCATAAAAATTCAGGTAATGCCTTATCTTTTTACATCTGAGTCGGTATCGGAGGGACATCCGGATAAAGTAGCCGATCAAATCTCTGACGCGCTGTTAGATGAGTTTCTCAAGCAGGATCCTCAGTCTAAGGTGGCGTGCGAAACCTTGGTGACCACCGGCTTGGTGGTGCTAAGTGGCGAAGTGAAATCAGACGCCTATGTAGACGTGCAGAAGGTAGCCCGTGACGTGATCCGTCGTATTGGGTACACCAAGTCAGAGTATAAGTTTGATGCCGAGGCCTGCGGTGTAATCTCCACCATCCATGAGCAGTCCGGTGATATCAACCAGGGGGTAGAGCGCGAAAACCCAGAAGACCAGGGCGCCGGCGACCAGGGCATGATGTTCGGCTACGCCACCAACGAGACCGACAGCTACATGCCGTTGGCGCTGGAGATTTCGCACCTGCTCCTGAAAGAGCTGGCCGCCATCCGCAAGGAAGGCAAGGAGATGACCTACCTGCGCCCAGACGCCAAGTCTCAGGTGACCATCCGTTACTCAGACCACCACGTGCCGGAGAAGATTGACACCATTGTGATCTCCACCCAGCACGATGAGTTTGAAGCCTCAGACGCCAACGACCGGGCGGCCTCTAAGCAGGCTGAGGAGAAGATGGTAGCCAAAATCAAGGAGGATGTGCTGAACATTCTGTTGCCGCGCGTGAAAAGCAAACTGCCGCAGCGTACCGCAGACCTGTTCGCCGATGACATTACCTACCACATCAACCCAACCGGTAAATTCGTGATCGGGGGGCCGCACGGCGACACCGGTCTGACTGGCCGTAAGATCATTGTAGACACTTACGGGGGCAAAGGAGCCCACGGCGGTGGTGCTTTCTCGGGGAAAGATTCCTCCAAAGTAGACCGTTCTGCGGCCTATGCGGCCCGGCATATCGCCAAAAACCTGGTGGCGGCCGGCGTGGCAGACCAGGCGTTGGTGCAGGTGGCTTACGCCATTGGGGTGGCCGAGCCGGTGGGCTTGTACGTGACCACTTACGGTACCACCAAAGTGAAAGGCACCAATGGCCAGGTGATGACCGATGGAGAGATTGCCGAAAAAGTGAACGAGCTGTTTGAGATGCGCCCTTATGACATTGTACAGCGCTTTGGCCTGCAGAACCCTATCTTCTCTGAGACTGCCGCTTATGGTCACATGGGCCGTGCGTCTGGCGTGAAGCAAGTAGAGTACCAGGTAAACGGTAAAACCGAGGTACGGGAGTTTGAGACCTTCACGTGGGAGAAATTAGACTACGTAGATAAAATTAAGGCGGCTTTTGCGCTATAAGTGCGTTTTAGCCCTGTTCTAACAGAAAGAGCCCCAAAACGGGGCTCTTTTTTGTATGGGCAAGGGCAACGGCTTAGTGCGTGGCCAGTTTGTCTTTATACCTGATCAGCTGCTTTTTCATATCCTCAATCGCCTTGTCGGTGGCGGTTTCAAAGGTGCCGGCCTCCTCACTGCAGAAGAGCGTAGCCCCCGGAACAAAGAGTTTCAGCTCCACCAGCTTGTTTTCATGTGACTCATTCTTTACACGCAGTACTGCTTCGCCACTTACAATACGGTCAAAGAAGGTGTCTAGCTTGTCAACTTTCTTCTGAAGGAAGTCTAACAGGCTTTGGTCGGCGGTGAAGTGTACAGATCGGATTTGCAGTTTCATAGTTTACTTCTTTAAGGTGGTACGAACTAAGCTTTTGGGTGAGCTTTCTCAAAAACGGCTTTGAGCTTCTCAATGGAATTATGGGTATAGACCTGCGTGGCCGCCAAACTGGAGTGGCCCAACAGTTCCTTTATGGCTCCCAGATCTGCCCCTCGGTTCAGTAGATGGGTGGCAAAGGAATGACGGAGCACGTGCGGACTGTTCTTCATGGCCGTAGAGACAGAACTCATGTACTTCTTCACCACCCGGTATACATACTTTGGGTAGAGGGGAGCCCCTTTTTCCGTAACGAAGAGAAAAGAAGAATTGTTATTGGATAGAATGGAGGTACGCCTTTGCAGATAATCAGACAAGGCGCTCACCAGAGTAGTATTCAGGGGAAGGATGCGTTCCTTGTTGCCTTTTCCTAATACCTTTAAGGTCTTGCTGGACAGGTTGATATCCTCTAGCTTAAGGTTGGTGAGTTCGGCTAGCCGCATACCGGTGCCATACAGCAACTCAAGGATCAGTTTTTCGCGCTGGCCCTTTAAATCGTCAGAAAATTCGCTTTGGTCCAACAGCTGGGTAAACGCCTCCTCGGGGATAAAGGCGGGCAGCTTTTTGGCAAGTTTAGGGGCTTTGATGCGAACGGTGGGGTTGGTTTCCAGTAGCCCGCGCTGGACCAGGAACCTAAAATAAGAGCGCAGAGACGCAATTTTCCTGTGGATGGTGCGGGTATCCAGGTCTTTCTGCACCAAGGTAACCAC
This sequence comes from Rufibacter psychrotolerans, assembly GCF_016924645.1. GTDB lineage: Bacteria > Bacteroidota > Bacteroidia > Cytophagales > Hymenobacteraceae > Nibribacter > Nibribacter psychrotolerans. The sequence goes on from NZ_JAFFJV010000006.1 coordinate 194,725, forward strand.
CCATGACCGAATAATGGCATGGTCTGCTTCCTTGAGGTCTTCTAAATGGTACACCTCCTGCAGGTACTCCTGAAATTGTTGCAGATCAGTCTGGTACGAGAGGATAGTGTGCGGGCTGAAGCGCTTCTCGTACTGGAGGTACTTAAAAAATAATTCCATAAATCAGTAATTACCGCCGCAAAGCGGGTAACCACTAATTTATGGAATTACCACGTAAATTCTATGGATGGAGACTAGTAGTTATCGTTGGCAAACAATTGTTGCTTGTAGATAGCTCTTTCTTTCTGCTTTCTCTTGGTGACAGAAGGCTTCTGGAAGAAAGTTCTGGCACGCAATTGCTTCAACACACCGGTTCTCTCAAATTTCTTCTTGAATCTTTTTAAGGCTTTGTCTACAGACTCGTTATCCTTTACGTTGATGATGATCATATAATAGATTGATTTTAAAGTCAATTGTTTTAAGGAGTGCAAAGATATCTACAATTATTTTGACTGTCAATACCTTATTCCCAATTATTTTAATACGACTCTGGAGATAACGAGTTTCTGGATTTCTGAGGTGCCTTCGCCAATAGTGCAGAGCTTGGCATCACGGTAGTACTTCTCGGCCGGATAATCTTTGGTATAGCCATAGCCGCCAAATATTTGCACCCCTTCATTCGCCACCCGCACACTCACTTCTGAGGCATACAGCTTGGCCATGGCAGACTCTTTGTTCACGTTTTCCCCAATGTCTTTCATGGCGGCGGCTCTGTAGGTCAACAATGCTGCTGCCTCAATCTCAGTGGCCATGTCGGCCAGCTTGAAGGCAATCCCCTGGAATTGGGAAATTGGCTTGTTGAACTGGTGGCGCTCCTTGGAGTAGGCAAGGGCCGCCTCGTAGGCTCCCTGGGCTATTCCTAAGCTCAGCGCGGCAATGGAGATTCTGCCCCCATCTAAAACTTTCATGGCCTGGATAAATCCTTCGCCAACTTCTCCCAACACGTTTTCATGCGGCACGCGGCAATCCTGGAAGATAAGCTCGGTTGTTTCAGAGGCCCGCATTCCCAGTTTGTCCTCTTTGCGTCCGGCAGAAAAGCCTTCGGTGGGTTTCTCAATCACAAAAGCGGTCATGCCGTGCGAGTCTCCCACTTCGCCAGTACGGGCAATCACCACGGCTATGTTGCCGGACTTGCCATGGGTGATAAAGTTTTTGGCCCCATTCAGGACCCAATGGTCTCCGTCCCTGACGGCCACGGTCCGCATGTTGCCGGCGTCAGAGCCGGTATTAGGCTCCGTCAAGCCCCAGGCTCCAATCCACTCGGCGGTCGCAAGCTTGGGCAGCCATCTGCGTTTCTGTTCTTCATTCCCAAACTGTAAGATATGGCCGGTGCATAATGAATTGTGGGCTGCCATGGACAGGCCAATGGAACCGTCAATCTTTGCCAGTTCAGCAATGGCGGTGACATACTCCAAGTAACCGAACCCAGATCCGCCGTACTCCTGGGGAACCAATACGCCCATTAAGCCTAGTTCGCCCAGTTGTTTGAAAACCTGAACGGGGAACTCCTGTGACTCATCCCATTTCATCATATCTGGTTTGATATGCTTTGCTCCGAAATCACGGACCATCTCCGCGATCATCTGCTGATTCTCATTGTAGCTTAGTTGCATAGTGCGAGGTACTGGATTGAGGCTTTTCTATGTTTCAGTTTAAAGGTACAGAAAATAAGTCAGCCAAGCTAACGTATGTTAGTTAAATAGGTTGATTGATTAAGGCCGAAAGGACTTAACTTTTTCCTCTTTATATAAAGGATGAAAGCAAGCAAGTTGAACAATTTGGCGTACCCGTTACTTTTGGCTTACTTTGTAATTGGCTTTAAGTGTAAAATTTCTAGAGGAGGTAACAGTACCTGCTTCGTTGAATAAATATTACTATGTTTCACGCTAACAAATTGAAGCACCTGCTCCAAATCTCCTTTTGTGCTTTGTTGATATGCTTAAGTTCCTGCAATGTCTACCGGCAGAATATCCTGTTCCGCACGGAGGGCGATGTGAATACGGAACTCCTGCGCGCTTCCATGGCAGAAGCCGGACGTAATTACCGAATCCAACCTAATGACATACTGGATATTCGGATCTACACCAACAAAGGCGAAATTCTGGTGGATCCCAATAACTTTCTCCGGTTAGAACTGAGCCAGAGCGGTAGCGGGAACAGGGGCGGTGTGCTGAATCAACAGAACACAAGAAATCAGGAGCCGCCTCAATATACCGTCTTGCCCAATGGGGAAGTAAAGGTGCCTATGATCGGGTTTGTGCAGGTGCAAGGATATACCATTGCCCAGGCAGACAGCGTGTTTCAAAGCAAGTTTGAAACTTATTATAGAGACACCTATGTTTATTCTCAAGTAGTTAGCAGAAGGGTTGTTGTTCTGGGTGCCACGGGAGGAAGTGTCATCCCATTAGCCCATGAAAATGTTAACCTTATTGAGGTATTGGCCTTGGCAGGAGGGGTGCCGGACAATGGTAAGGCCCAAAATATTAGGCTGATTAGAGACATCGCTTCAGATAAACCAATCGTGCAAGTGGTTGATCTGACTACTATTGCCGGGTTGCAGAAAGCCAACCTTAAGATACAGCCAAATGATGTGGTGTATGTAGAGCCCGTTAGAAGGGTTTTCAATGAGTCGCTGAGGGATGTACTTACTGTACTAGGGGCCGTTACCAATGTGTTGACTTCCTATATAGTAGTTAGAAATTTAGTCAATTAGTACGAGATAAATTCATGAGTGTAAAAACAGCCAATGATCTGGATGAACTAGATCATCGTTTGGGTAGTAGCGACGAGGAAGAGGAAGATGGCGGTACAAGTATTGATTTTGTTACGCTTTTACATGTTGTTCGTCGTAGTATCCTCTGGGTCATACTGCTGCTATTGGTAGGAGGGACCGGCGCTTACCTTTATCTCAGGTACACAAAGAAGGTCTATGAATCCTCCTCCACCATTAAGCTTGATGAGCAGTCTGAGGCGGGCGTGCTTGGGCTTGAGAATAATGGCTTAAAGGTTGAATCAGGCATTGGGAAACTTCAGGGTGAGGTAGACCTGATTAAATCTGACATTGTCTTTGAACGGCTCAAAGACAGAATGCCGCTACAGGTTAGTTACTATGTAGAGGCTCGGGTATTGGATGCTGAGCTTTACAAGAGCAGTCCTTTCGCTATTGCTTATGATACTTCAGCGTTTGAGCTGTATGATCAAAAGATCTACGTGCGGTTCAATTCGCCAAGTCGGTTTGATATCTATGTAGGTGAGAACGGCAGTCCTACGGAAGGGATGGTCGGTACTCCAGTAAACCTTTCCGGGAACAAATTCACCATTACCACTACTCCAGAATTTACCAGTGACAACGTTGGGGTAGCGTATTATTTTGTTGTCAATAGTGACCGGTACTTGAAGAGCTACATCAACGCCAACCTAACCACTGCCATTCTAAACCCCGAGTCTAAGACTATTCAAATCTCCTTTAAGGACTTCAACAGGTACAAAGCGCACGATATTGTCAATAACATTGATGCGGTTTACTTGCAGCATAAATTGGAACGCAGCAACCAGGCAAGTAGGCAAACCCTTAATTTCTTGACCGAGCAGCTAAAGGAAACCGAAGACAGTCTTCGGAAAGCTGAAGTAGAAATTGAGCGCTTTGTAAGGCAGAATAAGTCTTATGACATCAAATCAAGCTTGCAGGAGGCCCTTGCGCAGGTGCAGGAATTGGAAAAGGAGAAGCTAGAACTTAGGTTTCAATTATCACTCCTGAATACCATCCACAGAAAGGTACAGAATAATGAAGATCTAAGTCTTGTAGTCTCCGGTCTACAAGGACAGGAAATGAATGATCCGCAGTTGGCTGAGCAGTTAACCGAACTAAACGACCTGCAAGCGCGACTACGAACTACGAGACTGACCACCCGGGGCAATACTGTGGCAGACAATGCTCTACAGGAGAGAATCGTTTTCGCTCAAAATAAGCTAAATGGGCTCATAAACGGGAGCCGGAGCCTGGTTCAAACCCAAATTGCCAACCTAGATAGAACCCAAGGTGAACTTACGGGTAAAATCCTACAGGCACCCGCGCAGGAGACGGAGCGAGCCAGGTTGGAGCGCATCTTCGGCCTTTATGAAGGGTTTTTTACCCAGATTTTGAATAAAAGGGTAGAATACGGGATTGCCATGGCGGGTACAACTCCTGACTTTCAGATCTTGTCCCCTGCAAGTTTGCCTAGCGAATCTGATCCAATCTCTCCCAATGCATTAATGGTGTATGCCATTGGAATAGCCGGCGGATTGTTCCTGGGTGTTGGTCTGATTGCTACCAGGTATTTGATGCATGATACGGTTACCAACGTGGGGGAGTTAGAACGTAATACTTCCATTCCTGTGCTAGGGGTGATTCCTTCGTATGATAAGCAGAAGATGCCGTTTTCTAAATTGGTAGTGAATCATAATCCTAAATCTGCCCTGAGTGAGTCTATCCGCTCCATCAGGACGAACCTAGAGTTTATGAGTGCCTCTAAGAAGAAGCGTGTCATTTCTATCACCTCTACCATAAGCGGGGAAGGAAAGACGTTTGTGGCTGTAAACCTTGGGGGTATTATCGCTATGTCTGGCTTGAAAGTAGTTATCCTTGATTTAGACATGCGCAAACCCAAGGTGCACATTGCCTTGGATGGCGACAACAGCAAGGGGATGAGTACGGTTCTTATTGAGAAGCACTCCATTACCGAATGCTTGCAGGAAACCTCCATTTCAGATTTAAGTTTTGTCTCAGCAGGCCCAACGCCTCCCAATCCTTCAGAATTGATCATGGGTAGCCGCTTTGACGAAGTTTTGGAAGAACTACACCAGACGTTTGATGTTATTTTGATAGATAGTCCACCGGTAGGGTTAGTGACCGATGGTGTCTTGATCATGCGCAAAGCAGATGTTCCGCTGTACATTGTTCGGGCCAATTATTCTAAGAAAGCCTTCTTGAAAGGACTGGACAAGATTATGCGTACGAACCATGTTCCAAGAATGGCCGCCATCTTAAATGATGTCAGCAGCATGAACATGTACGGGTATGGCTACGGCTACGGGTATGGATACGGGTACGGCTACGGACAAGGCTATTACGATGAAGAGGAGGTTCCAACGTTTGGAAGTAAAATCAAATCCCTCTTCAAGTAGCACTTATGTGGGGTAGTCTCAAAAAGCTTTGGGGTAAAAACGAGGCTTCCTTTCGCTCTTTCGCAGATTTGGGAGCAGACATGCACTCGCACCTCTTGCCAGGCTTAGACGATGGGGCTGCCACCCTTGAGGATGCAATGCAACTTCTTGAGGCACTCCATCAGTTGGGTTTTAGGAAACTGTGCATGACTCCCCATATCATGGGAGATTTCTACAAGAATACCCCTGAAGCGATAAGGGCAAAATTACAGGAACTCCAGCAAGAAGTAACAACCCGTGGCATTGAGGTGCAATTGGCTTGTGCAGCGGAGTATTATCTGGATGAGTGGTTTGTTGCTAAGGTAGAAAAAGGGGAGGAACTGCTAAGCTTTGGCGGAGAACGAAGGTTTCTGCTCCTAGAGACCTCTTACATGAATGAGCCAACTCAGCTGCGGCAGACTATTTTCGCAGTTCAGGCGGCTGGGTACACGCCCGTTCTGGCGCATCCGGAACGGTATACCTATTTCTACGGACGCAGTGAGGCGTTATTGGCTTTAAGAGAAACAGGGGTGCTCTTCCAGATAAACACCAACTCTTTGGCTGGATATTACTCTAAGCAAGCCAAAGAAGTAGCCAGAAAGCTCATCCAACAAAAAGCAGTAGAGTTCTTAGGCACAGATACACACTCCATGAAGCATATTAAAGTACTTGAGCGGGTGGTACAAGAACCTTTGTTTCAGGAAGCGCTGAAGCTGCCTCTTTTGAATCACACCCTTTAGCCCAACCTTTTCTTCCCTTGAAACACGTACTGGTAACTGGTGGTAGTGGTCTCCTGGGCCACTTTCTGTTGTTGCGCCTTCTGGAGGAGGGCTGCCTGGTAACGGCCATTTACCGCAAAACCACTTCTGCGTTACAGCACAAAAACCTGCGCTGGGTAGAGGGTGACATCCTTGATCCCCTTTTTTTACGATCCTTGGTGCAGAAAGTAGAGGAGGTGTACCATTGCGCCGGGTTTGTGTCCTATGCGCCGCAAGATGAAGATTTGCTGCAGCAGATCAACGTGGGAGGAACCACTAACATAGTAGACGCTTGCCTGGAGCATCCAGGGGTACGCCTGTGCCATGTAAGTTCCATCGCTGCCATCAACAGGAAGAAGGGAGCCAAGGTGATTCGGGAGGAGGCCAAGTGGGATCCCGCAGCAGCCAGGTCTGCCTATGCTTTTTCAAAGCATTTCGCTGAGATGGAGGTGTGGCGGGGTATTTCTGAAGGATTGAAAGCGGTAATCGTAAATCCCTCCATTATTTTAGGACCGGGTGACTTGGACCGGAGCAGTACGCAGCTTTTTAAGTATATTTATGAGGAGCGCCCATTCTATACGCATGGGTTTGCTAACTTCGTGGATGTGCGGGATGTGGTAGAAGCAATGGTCCGGTTAATGAACGGAAACCACTGGGGTGAACGTTTTATCCTTAACGGCCACCAGACTACGTATCAGCAGTTCTTTCGGCAGGTGGCAGAAATGGTGGGTAAGAAGGCTCCCTCCATCAAAATACCGTCCTGGCTGACCGAAGTACTTTGGCGCCTGGAAAGCCTGCGCGGGAAACTAACGGGAACCAGGCCCCTGATCACCAAGGAAACCGCCCGCATTGCCAAGGAAGAACATTTTTACAGCAATGAAAAAGTGAAGGCGGCAACCGGCATTACGTTCCGGCCGTTGGAAGATACCCTGCAGTGGAGTTGTAGCCAGTTACTGCAAAAGGAACGCTCCTGATAGTAAAAGTGTGGTTGAGTGTGTAAGGCCTGATTTTGGTCTTGAAAGTGATTTACTTGTAGATGAACGATAATAATTACGACGATTTCAGCAGCGACGAACTGGACCTGGTAAAAAGGTTTGAGGTCATGCTGGAGTCAAATGGAGCTGTTTTCTTCGATCTCTCAGACTTTGAGAGTATCATAGATTATTATGCCAATAGCTTTAATTACAGCCAGGCCCTAAAGGCCTGCGATGCCGGCATTGCGCAGTACCCTTTCTCAACCGAGTTGTTGATTGACAAAGCCCAGGTGTTAGCCATGCTGGGGGCCTATGATGAGGCCCTCCACCTGGTGGAGGAGGTAGCGCAGATAGAACCGGGCAACGAGGACATTCCCCTTACAAAAGGCATCATCTTCAACCAGAAAGGTGATTTTGCGTTGGCCATTGACTGCTTTAAGCAAGCAGTGGAACGGTCTGAGGTGAAAGATGATATCTACTTCAACATTGGGCTTTCTTACCAGAGTTGGGGAAAGTTCAAGGCTGCTATGAAGTACTACAAGAAGAGCCTGAGCCTGAACATGGAAAATGAACTGGCCTTGCAGGAACTGCTTTATTGCCTTGAACTTACCGGGGAGGGCGAAGAGGTGATTTCTTTCTTCCAGGAGTACGTGGACGCTGATCCGTACTCCGCCATGGCGTGGTTTAACCTGGGCTTGGCCCATAGCCGGTTGGGGAACTACGAGAAGGCGGTGAACGCCTATGAATACGCCACCCTCATCCAGCAGGACCTGGCCCCCGCCTATGTGAACCTCGCCAACAACTACGTGTACCTGGGCGAGTTCAGCAAGGCCATAGAGTCTTTCCAGGCGGCTTTGGAACACACAGATCCTAACGCAGACATCCTGTGTAACATTGGCGAATGCTATGAAAAGCTCTCGCAGTGGGATCTGGCGCACAAGTACTACCGAAAAGCCATTGACCTTTCGCCGGAGATGGACGAGGCCTGGTTTGGCATTGGCGTGATCCTTGACCTGCAGGGCAAATGGATGGAGGCGGTGCACTACTACCGCAAAGCCATTTCCTTCTACGGTGAGAATGCCGACTATTGGCTGGCCCTGGCGGCTGCGGAATACCAGATGGGCAATATCATCTCCAGCGTGGAGGCGTATGAGCAGGCCAGTACCCTTACCCCAGAGAACAAGGATATCTGGCTCAACTGGTCCATCATCCTCTACGAGCAGGGAAATTATGACGGAGCTATTGATTTGTTGATGAATGCCTTAGAGCTTCAGCCAGACGAAGCGGAGCTGCACTACAGGCTGTGCGCATACTGTTTAGCGGCAGGAAAGTATAAGCAAGCATACAATTATTTGGAAAATGCTTTAATTTTGGACTTCGATAAGCATAGGCTTCTCTTTGATTTCTTTCCTGAGCTGGAGTCACAGCGGGCACTTTCCCGCCTGATTGACCAGTATCGCAAATAAACAGCGTACATGAATTACGAACTTTCCCACCTCCCCCAGCGCACTTCTAAACCAAGAGAGAGCGGTTTTACCATGGCCATGGACAAAGGCCTGAGTTTAAGAGAAACTGAGAACTTTGTTGAGGTGGCCGGAGAGTACGTAGACATTGTAAAGCTGGGCTGGGCTACTTCCTTTGTGACGCCCCATCTAGACAAGAAGCTGGAAATCTACAAAACGGCAGGCATTCCGGTCTATTTTGGAGGTACCTTGTTTGAGGCGTTTGTGGTGCGCGGGCAGTTTGAAGACTACCGCCGCTTGCTGGACAAGTACAAACTGGAGTTCGCCGAAATCTCAGACGGGTCTATTGAAATGGACCACAACCTGAAGTGCCAGTACATCCGCACCTTGTCTGAGCAGGCAACCGTCCTTTCTGAAGTAGGTTCCAAAGACGCCGAGAAAATCATTCCGCCCTACAAATGGATCAGCCTGATGCAGGCCGAGCTGGATGCCGGGGCCTGGAAAGTAATTGGTGAGTCAAGGGAAGCGGGCAACGTGGGGCTTTTCCGGTCTACCGGTGAGGTGAGAAGCGGTCTGGTGGAGGAAATCCTGACCAAGATTCCGTTTGAGAAGATTATCTGGGAAGCGCCCCAAAAAGCGCAGCAGGTTTTCTTCATCAAACTACTGGGTGCCAACGTGAACCTGGGGAACATTGCTCCTAATGAGATTGTGCCGCTGGAGACCATCCGGTTGGGCCTCAGAGGAGACACCTTCACGCATTTCCTGGATAAGGAAATGTTGGACAAATTAATTTAGCCCCTTTTAATCATACCCATTATGGAGTTGCTCCGCCAGTTCATTGACCTTTTCCTGCACCTGGACCAGCACCTAAGCCAGATCATCTCTGACTACGGTACCTGGACTTACGCCATCCTCTTCCTGATTATCTTTGTGGAGACGGGAGTGGTGGTAATGCCTTTCCTGCCCGGCGACTCCCTGCTTTTTGCCGCAGGCGCGTTTGCCGCTACTGGGGTGCTGAACATTTGGGTCTTGCTGGTGCTCCTGTTCATAGCCGCCTTCCTGGGCGATACCTTGAACTATACCATAGGGGATTACTTTGGGCCCAAGGTGTTTAAACGGGACTACCGCTTCCTGAAGCGGGAATACCTGCTAAAGACCCAGGCCTTTTATGAGAAACACGGTGGTAAAACCATCATCTTTGCCCGCTTTATTCCCATCATCCGTACGTTTGCCCCTTTCGTGGCCGGAGTAGGCACCATGAAGTACAGCAAGTTTATCTCCTACAACATCATTGGCGGATTAATTTGGGTAGTAGGGTTCACGGTGGCGGGTTTTGTGTTCGGCAACATTCCGGCAGTGAAGAAGAACTTTTCCTTCGTGATCTTCGGGATCATCCTGATCTCCATTCTACCGCCCATCATTGAGATTGTGAAGCAGCGGTTAAGCCCCAAACACTAGGGAAGCAACCAACATCCGCGCGGCTATATGGACAAGGAATACGGGTTGGTTGGTTACAGGCTTAGCCACTCCTTTTCTCAGAAATACTTTACAGACAAGTTCCGCTCAGAGGGTATTACAGACAGCGTGTACCGCTTGTTTGAGTTAGACACCATTGCGGAGTTTCCCGCCCTGGTAGAGGCCCATCCTCGCCTGAGGGGGCTCAATGTCACCATTCCGTATAAAGAAACCATTATCCCGTACCTGGATGAACTGGCTCCCGCGGCAGCCCGCATTGGGGCGGTGAACGTGGTGAAGTTTGAGCACGGCCGCTTGGTTGGCCACAACTCAGATTACCAGGGATTCATGCAGTCGTTGCAGGGCTTTTACCCGTGCACCCCGGCTTCCAAGGCCTTGGTCCTGGGAACCGGAGGGGCCGCCAAGGCCGTAATAGCCGCCCTGGAGGACTTGCAGATTTCCTACCAGATCGTCTCGCGGGAGAAAAAGCCCGGCGTGATCACGTACCAGGAGCTTACCCCAAAGGTGCTGGCGGCGGTTTCGCTCATCATCAATGCTTCGCCGGTAGGCACGTATCCCCACGTGGATGCGGCGCCGGCCCTTCCGTACCAGCTCATTACCTCGCAGCACTACCTGTATGACCTGGTCTACAACCCCGCCGAAACCCTCTTCATGAAACGGGGCCAGGAGCAGGGCGCAAAGACCATCAACGGGTACGAGATGCTGTGCCGTCAGGCCGAGGTGGCCTGGAACATCTGGAACAGCTAATCTGGTTTCTTCGCTCCTTTCCTGTTTTAGGGCTCTTTTCTAAAAAGAAGGCCTGAAACAAACCTTGAATCTTCTGTTCCTTTGCTGGACTAAGGCCTGCACTTGCTGTATCTTTCCTGAGCGCAACGCGGGCAGAAATAAAAAATAAGTTTCTGCCGGTGGGGCATGCAACCTTTGGTGGGTGGCGGTACTCTTAGCTGTAGAAGATCATTAGAATGACCCTCCCTTGAAAATCTTCAAGTCAAAAGATCCTACTGAGGAAGACCTCATTAAGCGGGCCATTGCCGGCAAGCGGGACGCCCAGCACTTGCTGTACCAAACGTACGCGGGTAAGATGCTGGCCGTGAGTAAACGCTACGCCCGTACCGATTTTGAGGCCGAGGACATGCTGCAGGATGCGTTTGTGAAAGTCTTCCTGTACCTGAAAGGCTTTAAGGGAGACTGTCCGCTGGAGTTCTGGATCAAGCGCATTGTCATCAACACCGCCCTCAAGCACCAGCGCAGCAACCGCCACCTGATGGTCACCGAGCACGAAGAGGAGTGGGACGAGGCCTCAGAGAAGGACAGCGTTGACAGCCAGTTGGGGTACGAGGAGCTGCTGCAGTTGGTGCGCGAGCTGCCGCCCAGGTACCAGGCGGTGTTCAACCTGTACGCCATTGAGGGATTCTCGCACAAAGAGATAGGCGAGATGCTGGACATTACAGAGAGTACGTCAAAGTCACAATATTCCCGCGCCCGCGCCAGCCTACGGCAGGCGCTGCTGCGGATAAATCAGCAATACCATGAAAAAGTCACCGGCTGAAGATAAAAAAGGCCAGTCTGTGGAAGACATTTTCCGGAATGGCTTTGCTGGCAACGAGGCTCCCCCGCCTTCCCGCATCTGGGAGAACGTGGACCGGGAGTTAGAGCTGCACCGGTACAAGAAACAGGCCGTTTGGTACCGCTCCATGGCGGCGGCTTTCCTGCTGCTGTTGGTGTCGGCGGGCATTGTCCTCTGGCAACAGAGCTCGGATGGTGTAGTAACGGGCGGCAACCTCGCCCTGCAGAACTCCCAGACCGGCTCTGGTTTGCCGCCCGCGGGAGGGGAGAAAGAAGTAACGACACCGGTAGCCGCCCAGGAGCCGAAAGCCCAGCCAACGCCTAAACAACTGGCTGCTGTTTCAGGGGAGTTTTCGGTAAAAGAGTCCCAAAACAGGGAGTCTTTCAAGCCAGCAGCCAGGGAGCAGGAGCGGCTTTCTTTTACAAGTCCAGCTGGAAGGGAGAAAAGGAGGGTGCCAAGCTCCAACCCCAGTAGCCTGGCACTGGAAGAGGGCAACCGGCCGGAGCCTACACAGGAAGGTAACCGGGGTGAGCGTTCTACCCCCGAGGACAATGGAACTACCTTTCAGCAGCGGGGCAGGCAATCTCTCCTGAACCAACCGGTACCTGCCCTGGCGGGAGGGGCACTGGGCAGGAGTGACTCAGGAGCAACGGCGCCGGTGAGAAGCATCCTGGTGCAGAAAGAAGCAGAGGGGGCTGCCTTGGCGTTAACCCAGGAGGTAACTGGTACCCCAACGCCGGAGAAAGAGGCCGGGAAGTTGAACCGCTGGAGCGTGACCATGGCTTATAGTCCGCAGTACGCCTATGCGCCGGTAAAACTGGCTAACTCTTCGCCCGTGGGGGCAAATGTTTCCCTGGCCCAACCGCAGAGTGTTCAGCAGTACCAACAGGCGGTGGAAGAGTACAACAACAGTTACAAGCCGGTGTATTCCTACTCTACCACGGTGGGAGCCAGCTACAGGATCAATGAGAAATGGCAGGTAGAGAGCGGGCTTATGTACACCCAGCAGGAAGCCACCACCACGCATTCGTACCTGGTGTACGGCGGCGGGGCCACGCTGGCCAGCATGCCCGGTAACCTGTACAGCGGCAGTGCCAGCAATAAAGGTACTCCCTTGATGTCAAATGCGTTACAGCCCGAAGCGGCCGCGCGGTTGCTGTACGTAGCGCCTACGGAGCGTTACACCACCCGGTACAAATACCAGCAGGTGGGGCTTCCGGTGAGGCTGGCCTACAGGATTAACCTCAACAAAGCCTACGCCCTTATTTCGGGTGGGGTGAACATGAATGTGTTGGTGCAGAGCAGCATCATTCCCCAGACCAACCAGGTGGAAGCCGTGCGCTTTGGACTCAACGACCAGGACTCTCCCTACCGATCCCTGCAGTGGGCTACCGCCACCTCGCTGGGCATTGGTTACGATGTAAACAGAAAAATGAGTATTTTAGTGGCGCCGGAATTTATCTACTCCCTCACGCCCCTGGTACGGGACCACCACCAGCAGGTGAATCCTTACCAACTTGGGGTGAACATAGGGGGCAGGTGGCGCCTTACTAAATAAGCTATTACATAATTTTTTTAATAAGCTGGATAGGGGTAGATCCACTGTTACGGGTCTTCCTTGTTCAGGAAGTATATTACCAAGTATTTTTATCATGAATAAGACTTACACTCTCCCCAAAGTAGTAAGAACCTGGGCGCTTTTATTTTCAGTGCCTCTTTACATGGGTACTACTGCCCTGTGGCTTAAGGAGGAAATTAAAGGTGTGGTAAGCGAGAAGGAAGACAACATGATTACGGCCATGAAAAAACAAATGCAGAAGGCCGTAGCCGAGAAAAAAACAAAGCAAAACGCCGTAGCGCTGCCGTAACCCAGAATTTGCCTAACTTGAGTACCGTAAGTCAAAAGTAGCGTAACAGCCATGCAAAAAGGAAGAGTAGCTTGTATCATGCTGGCCAGTACACTTGCCTTGGGTGGGTGTAAAGAAGACGAGGTAGTGAGTGATTGCTACCCAGCCGTGGTCATTGACCAGGGGTGCGGTACCGTGTTGGGCATTTTAGACGTGTCGGCGGCCCAGCTGGTAGGCAGTAAGCCCCAGAATGACACCGTGTACGTGAACACCTTTGACCTGCACCATGTGTACCAGGTGCGCGGCAAAAAGCTCTACATCACCATGAGATCCATTCCGGCCGAAGATGCCCCGGACTGCCCGGGGTTCATTCCCGTGATCTATCCGCACATCAAGGTACTGAGCGTGAGCGAAACCAATTGCCAGTAGCTCAGTCCTAAGCAGACCATCAGGTGAAACGCCGCTTTTCTTAAAGTGGCGTTTTTCGTTTAATTTGGCCCAAACTGCCCAAAAACGCTATCTAATTTAGCCAAGTGCTAAACTCTATCGCCTGCACTGATGTTATAATACGTTACCTTTGACTGTAAGCTGTATTACATGAAATTTCAACTCACATCAGAATTCAAACCCACCGGCGACCAGCCCCGGGCCATTGCCCAACTCACTGAAGGGGTGCTGAACGGAGAGCCGGCCCAGGTGCTGTTAGGGGCCACCGGTACCGGTAAAACCTTCACCATCGCCAACGTGGTGCAGGAGGTGCAGAAACCCACGCTGGTGCTCTGCCACAACAAAACGCTGGCCGCACAGCTCTATGGTGAGTTCAAGCAGTTTTTCCCCAACAACGCGGTAGAGTACTTCATCTCTTACTACGACTACTACCAGCCCGAGGCCTACATTGCTTCCTCAGACGTGTTCATTGAGAAAGACCTGGCCATTAACGAAGAAATTGAGAAGCTGCGCCTGCACGCCACCTCGGCCTTATTGTCTGGCCGGCGCGATGTGATTGTGGTGGCCTCGGTGAGCTGTATCTACGGTATAGGGAACCCAGAGGAGTTCGGGAAGAACGTGATTCCGCTGGCGCCGGGCATGAAAGTGAGCCGCAACAACTTGTTGTACCAGTTCGTGTCCATCCTGTACAGCCGCACCGAGGTGGAGTTCACACGTGGAACCTTCCGGGTGAAGGGCGATACCGTGGATATTTTCCCGGCTTACGCCGATTTTGCCTACCGCATCTATTTCTGGGGCGACGAGATTGAGTCCATTCAGCGCATTGATCCGCAAAGCGGCAAGAAAATAGCCGATGAGGAAGGCATCACGCTTTATCCGGCCAACCTCTTCGTGACGGGCAAGGACACCCTCAACCAGGCCATCAACGAGATCCAGTTTGACATGGTGGCCCAGCACGAATACTTCCTCAAAGAAGGCCGTGACAACGAAGCCAAACGCATTAAGGAGCGTACCGAGTTTGACCTGGAGATGATCCGGGAACTGGGCTATTGCTCGGGTATTGAGAACTATTCCCGCTACTTTGACCGCCGTGAGCCCGGTGCTCGTCCGTTCTGTTTGTTGGACTATTTCCCCGAGGACTTCCTGATGGTGATTGACGAGAGCCACGCCACCTTGCCGCAGGTGCGCGCCATGTGGGGCGGTGACCGCTCGCGCAAAACCGCGCTGGTAGAATACGGTTTCCGGTTGCCCGCTGCCATGGACAACCGCCCGCTCACCTTCAATGAGTTTGAGAGCATCATGCGCCAGGTCATCTTTGTGAGCGCCACGCCGGGCGATTACGAGATCCAGAAGTCAGAAGGCGTGATTGTGGAGCAGATCATCCGGCCAACCGGCTTGCTGGACCCAGAGATTGAGGTGCGGCCCAGCCAGAACCAGATTGATGACCTGCTGGACGAAGTGGACAACCGCATCAAGGCCGGAGACCGGGTCCTGGTGACTACCTTGACCAAACGTATGGCCGAGGAACTCACCAAATACATGGAGCGCCTCAACATCAAGGTGAAGTACATCCACTCAGAGGTGAAATCGTTGGAGCGGGTGGAGATTCTGCGCGAGCTTCGTTTAGGCGAGATTGACGTGCTCATTGGCGTGAACTTGCTCCGCGAAGGCTTGGACTTGCCGGAGGTAAGTTTGGTGGCCATTCTGGATACCGACAAAGAAGGCTTCCTGCGTGACCAGCGTTCGTTGATTCAGACCATCGGCCGGGCGGCCCGTAACGAGAACGGTAAGGTGCTCATGTACGCCGATAGAATTACGGGCTCCATGCAACGCGCCATTGATGAGACCAACCGTCGCCGCGCGGTGCAGATGGAGTACAACCTGGAGCACGGCATTACCCCGCGCACGGTGTACAAGTCCAAAGAAGCCATCATGGAACAGACTTCCGTGGCCGACTCTAACAAGCGCGAACCCAAGGCGTATGCGGGCCCGGATGAAAGCATCATGTCGGTGGCCGCCGATCCGGTGGTGCAGTACATGAAGAAGGACGAGCTGGAGAAAGTCATCAAGAAAACCGAGAAGCAGATGGAAGCCGCCGCCAAAGAGCTGGACTTCCTGCAAGCCGCCAAGTACCGTGATGAACTGGCCGAACTCCGTAAACTGCTCAAGAACAAGCGCGACTAAGGAGCCATTGCTTCTAAAAATTGAATCCTGTTTTAAGGCCAATTCCTGAAATCTGGCCTTAAAACAGGATTCTTGGTTTCTGCCCTAAGCCAAGAGGTCTATCGTGCCAAGACTACCTTCTTCGTGACGCGGTAAGCCTGCGTGTCAATCTTCACAGAATACAGGCCATGGGCGTGCTGGCCAGGTGTCCATTGCCAGTGGTTTACCCCGGCTTTGCCCTGTAAGGGCTGGCTGTACACCACGGCTCCTTTGGCGTCATGGACCGTGAGCGTGGCTTCTGCGGCAGCCGGCAGGGTAAAGCGCACGTTCAGCGTTGCCCCAAACGGGTTAGGGAACAGTTCCAGGGAAAGCTGGTTGCCAGGTTGCGTGGGTTCAGAGCCCAAGAGATACATTTTGGAGTACATGAAATTGTCAAAGGGCTGCAGTACGTACACATGGTGGTACGCGGTTTCCGCGAATTGGAAATGCTGCAGCATAGAGAAATAAGGTGCCCTGGCAATGTTAGTCATGTCCCTGGCCCAGGTCTGGCCTTTGTCATAAGAGACTAAAATGCCTCTGCTGGGAGCATTGCTGGCAAACAAGATACCCTGCTGGCTCACGTACAGGCTGTGCGCCACGGGTTGGTCCCAATAATTCCAGTGGGTGTTTCCGGTAAGATACAGCGGTCGCCAGGTTTGCCCCCCATCCGCCGACTTGAGGGTGCCGCCCACGGCCGTACCGTTGGTCTGGCCCGGTAATTTATTGCTGCCCTGGAACCCAATGTAAAGACTGTCGTCGGCATCCAGGGCAACGGAGAACAGGCTGGCCATGTTCAGGTTCTGAATGTTCCTGAACGAGACAGGCACCGGCTGCCAGGCGGTTTGCTGCTTTTGCCGCGAAAACAAGCCAATGGCTATGTCGTTCCGGTCGTTTCCGTCATGGGTGCCAATGTAAACTTTGTCGTTCTTATCTATGGCGATGCTCCAGATGCTCAGGGTGCCCAAGAGCCCTTCATTGTCCTGGGTCCAGGTCTGCCCGTTGTCTGTAGAGGTGAAAATGCCGTCGCCTACATAGTACTCCTGGTTGTTCTCATCGCCCAGGGCTTCGCCGGTGGCGGCGTACAGGCGGTCTTCGCTGTTGTGGATGATTTTCCTTACGGGCCATTGGCTGCTGAGGGAGTGCGTGGTCCAGGTGAGGCCGTGGTCCGTGGAGCGGTACACTACTCCCGTGCCGCCGGCATAGAGGGTGCCGTCTGGTTTGGCGTGCATGGAATAGACGGCATGGGGCAACACCTGCTGCCAGGTTCTGCCTATATTCTCGGTTTTCATGATGCCGCTGTCGGTGGAGCCCACAAACACCTGGTGGGTAACCGGACTCACCGCCAGGCTGGTGGTATTGGCGAACGTGGGGCTGATGGGCTGGGAGGGACTCCAGACCGCCTGCGCCAGCAGGCTGCCCGGCAGGAGGAGCAAGAAAGACAAGACAAAGGCGTACAGTAGTTTCATGGGAGGCATGGGTTAGGTGGCATGCAATAAAGAGAGCCAAAACCTTTTAGAAAGGTTGCAGCTACTCTGGGGCACGTGGTTCATCTCTGACGCAGGTAACCGGCAGGCCCTACCAGAAGACAGGCCACGTACGCTTTTCCTTTACTTGCTGAACAAATTTTTTTGCTGAGGGCCTCCGAAGGGCAGGCTTCCGTTCTGGGGCCCTTTTTTACAAAACCGGCCAAAAACACGAATTCTTTCCTGGAAGTAAGCAGGAGGCGTAGGGGAATAGCGGATTGGCCTGGTCTTTGTTTGAGAAATGCAAGTTCGGTCAGGAGCGCAGGGGAAAGCAGATGGGAAGATGACACTGGCGAACAGAATCTACCTTTTACCGCTAAACCCTATGCGTAAACTCCTACACCTGCTCTGGCTGCTTACGGCCCCGTACCTAATGGCCTCTTGCTCTGACGACGAGGAACCAGCCCCGGCTCCTTACTCGGCCTTAACTTCAACCGTGATTTTCTCCAAGTACACCAATAACGGGTACCTTCCGGTGGGCAGGACAAATGAAATGAAAGTATACTCCGGTGACACCCTGCGGTATTTCTTTCGGTTTGAGTCTACCAGGGGCGTCAAAGACTTAAAAGTGTATGACAACTTCAGGGGCCGTGACTGGCCTCTCATCATCGGGCATAAGTCCTCTTCCGTTGCCAATGGGATTACTACCCGTGAATTTGAGTTACAGTACATTGTGGATAGCTACGCGCTAAAAGTGCAGCCCGGGCAGGAAGTGGTGCTTACCGTTGAGCCCGAAGAAGCCGATGGCACCATCTATAAAGACCCTGCCACCGGCAAGCCCCTTGAAATTAAGTTCACCCTTGCGGCTCCATATGAATACAGCGGTGTGAAACTGTACAACTACTTTGGATATTCCAGAAACTCCATCTCTATCTTAGATTACAGAATTGGAGACTTTCAGCCGCAAACCCTCATTGATGAACAGGGCCTGTTGCCGTACGCCTTCCTGACAAACAAAATGCCGCCCAGGGAGTGGTTTGACACTAGGTTTGAACATTCTTTCACCTCAGGTCCTGCCATGGGAAGCGGCCAGGTGTCTTTTGTGAAAGTGCCCTCCGGCGGAAAGAATTGGCACCAACCCAATCAAATCGCCTTGGCCATGAAGCAGTATGGCCCCGGGTTGACCACCGTAGAAAATGTGCAGGTAGGCGATGTGTATGCTTTTAAAATCCGTTATCCTTTTGAACCTTCCTGGCTGGTGTATGGCCTGATGGAAGTCACCAACGTGGTAGATGACGGCGGCGATACCCACACTGGCAACGGCGATGATAATGACTACATGGAGTTTGACATCAAGTACTATCCCGGCTACCGCTATTAAAACAGAAACCCGGTTTTAGGTCAGTTTCTTAGAAAACAGGCCCGAAACAGAAAAGCCGCTCTGCACATCTGTGGAGCGGCTTTTCTGTGTGTAAAGAGAGTCCTTAAATCAGCTTATCTGGCGTAACCGGCAATTCATTGATGCGTTTGCCGGTGGCGTTGAAGATGGCATTGGTGATGGCTGGGGCTACCCCAATAATGGCAATCTCTCCGATGCCTTTGGTACCCATGGCGTTGTTGATGAAGTCTGGTTTGTCCACAAAGACCACGTCAATGTCAGGGGTGTCGGCGTGAACGGGAATGTGGTACTCGGCGAAGTCCTTGGTCACGTACCGCCCGAAACGGTCATCTATCACGGCACCTTCGGTGAGGGCCATGCCAATACCGCCCACGGCCCCGCCAATCATCTGGTTTCCGGCCGTTTTCTTGTTCACAATTTTACCGGCATCGGCGCAGGTAACCACCTTAGTCACTTTAACTTGGCCAGTGAGCTGGTGCACCTGTACCTCGGCAAAATGCACGGAAAAGGAGTACATAGAATACTTCTGCCGCTCCTCGTTGCTGGGTCTTGATTCCTCGGTTACCTCAATCTCCGGTAGTTTCTGTTGTTTCAGCACATCGGTGTAGGAGAGCTTGGTGCCCGGCGAGCTGGTAAGGGAGATCTGCCCGTTCTGGAACGTCAGGTCCTCGTACTTCACGTTCCGGAAACCAGAATCGGCGTTGCCGGTGGTGAGGCTGGCCAGTTTCTTTTTCAAGGCGATACAGGCATCCCGCACCGCTGAGCCCACGCTGGCCACCGTAGCAGAACCGCCCTGGCTTGGCGCCGGCGGAAACAGCGAGCTACCCAGTTCAAAGATGATCTTGTCCGGGGAAATACCCAAGGCATCGGCGGCAATCTGCACCATGACGGTACCGGTACCGGGGCCAATATCAGTGGTGGCGCTCTGGATGACTACCCTGCCATCGGCAAACATAGTGGCTTTGGCCGAGGCTCTGTTGCGGTGCGCGCCAAACGTACCCACGCCCATGCCGTAGCCTACCAGCCAATCGCCGTTGCGCAGGGAGCCGGGTTGCAGCTGGCGTTTGTTCCAACCAATCTTTTCGGCGCCCATGAGCATGGCTTCTTTCAGGAATTTGGTGGACCAGGGCCGGTCGCGCTCGGGGTCCCTATCGGTGTGGTTTTTCAGGCGGAATTCCAGCGGGTCCATCTTGAGCACGTGCGCCATTTCGTCCATGGCAGACTCCAACGCAAAAGCACCGGTGGCCTCGCCGGGACCGCGCATCCAGATAGGCGTGCTCACATCCAGCGGCAGAATGCGGTACCGGGTAGTCACATTGGGGCTGGTGTACATCATGCGCGTCTGCTGCAGCGTAGACTCTGTGAACTCCTCGTAAGAAGAGGTCTGCCCTATGGCTTCGTGCGTGATGGCCGTGATCTTGCCGTCTGGGGTAGCGCTCATGCCTACTTTCTGCCAGGCAAACGGCCGATAACCTACCATGGTGAACATCTGCTCGCGGGTGAGCATCAGTTTTACCGGCCGGTTTACTTTTTTGGCGGCAATAATGGCGGCAGTCTCGTGGGGCCAGGTGTGCAAACCGTTCCCAAAGGCCCCGCCCACAAACGTGGCAATCACCTTTACGTTTTCCACCGGGATTTTCCATTCGCGGGCAAAAGCGTTCTGGCTGCCAATTACGGCCTGGGTTTTGTCATACACGGTGAGTCTGTCAGGTGCTTCCCAATGGGCAATAATGGACTGCAACTCCATAGGGTTGTGCATCTCAGACGGGATGACGTACTCGCTTTCTATCTTGAGGTTTTCACCTTTGTACGCATCGGCTTTGCCGCGCACGTAGTCATTAAGACCATGCTTAGGGTTACGCTGAGCGGCCGTGGGCAAGAAAGCTTTGCCCTGGTGTTTAGGAAAGCTGGTGGCGTGCTTTTCTTCTTCGTACTGCGCTTTCACCAAACGGGCGGCGTAGCGCGCGCGCTCCAGCGTATCTGCTACTACAATGGCAATGGGCTGATCATTGAAGTACACCTGCTCATCATAAAACACGCGGTGCGGTTGCCCAATGGGTTTAGGCTCTGTGGGGTGCGCGGCCTGTACGTAGCCCGGCACCTTAGGCGAATTCTGGTAATGCAAAACGGCCAGTACACCCGGGGCTCGCTCAGCGGCTTTGGTATCAATGCTTTTGATGCGCCCTTTGGTGATGGTGCTGCCTACCAGAACCCCGTGGCTCATGTTGGGCAACTCAAATTCTGCAGAGTATTTGGCACTGCCCGTCACCTTTAACCGACCATCTACCCGGTCCATGGGCTTGCCCATGTTATCTTGGAAGAAATATTCTTTCATAAAGTGAGAAGGATTACACGGCTGCTGCCGCATTTTTCAGCGCCTGTACAATGGTGTTAGGGCCTAATTTCAACTTGAATTGGTTGTGTTCAAATGCTTTTGCGCCACGCATGGCAATCTCGGCGGCCTGGCGGAAAGAAGCCTCGGTGGCGGGTTTGCCGGCAAGGAACTGCTCTGCCTCCTGCAGGCGCCACGGTTTGTGGGCCACACCGCCCATGGCTAACCTGGCGGATTTGATGTTGCTGCCATCCAGGTCCAGCGCCGCGGCTACTGAAACAAGCGCAAAGGCATAGGACGTCCGGTCCCGCACTTTCAGGTAGTTCACGTGTTTGGTGTACGGGTGCTCTGGAATGTCAACCGCCGTGATCAGTTCGCCTTTCTGCAGGTTGGTATGGATTTGCGGGGTATCGCCGGGCAGGCGGTGGAACTCCGCAAACGGAATCCTTCTGTCACCTTTAGGGCCTGAGACCAGCACCACGGCATCAAGCGCCACCAGGGCCACGTTCATATCGCTGGGGTTAACAGCAATGCATTTGTCGCTGTGCCCAAAGATGGCGTGCATGCGGTTGAAGCCTTGCAAAGCGCCGCAGCCAGAGCCGGGTTCGCGTTTGTTGCAGGGCAGGTTGGTGTCATAGAAGTAATTGCAACGGGTGCGCTGCATGATGTTACCGCCCACAGTGGCCATGTTCCGGAGCTGCGCCGAGGCCCCTGCGTTCAGGGCTTGCGACAAGAGCGGGTGCTTTTCCAGAATCAGCTTGTCTTCGGCCACGGCCCCGTTCAAGGCCAGGGCGCCAATGCGCACGTGCCCGTCTTCTTTCTCAATCTTGCGGAGCGGCAGTTTGTTGATGTCCACCAGCTTCTCGGGGTTCATGATGCCGCGTTTCATGAGATCTACCAGGTTGGTGCCCCCGGCAATGAACATGGCGGTGTCATCTTTGGCTACGGTGTCAATGGCCGCTTTCTGCTTGCTGGGTTTTACGTACTGAAACGGTATCATACTTTGTGTCCTCCGTTTTTAACCTCTTTTATGGCATTGACAATGTTGGGGTAGGCGCCGCACCGGCAAAGATTCCCGCTCATGTACTCGCGGATCTCCTCGTCAGAATCAGCGTGGCCTTCCCTGATGCAGGCTACCGCGCTCATGATCTGGCCCGGCGTGCAATACCCGCACTGGAAACCGTCATGCTTGATGAAAGCCTCCTGCATGGGGTGCAATTTGTCGCCGTTGGCAAGGCCCTCAATGGTGGTGATGTCTTTGCCGTCTGCCATGGCGGCTAAGGTGAGGCAAGACAACACACGCTGCCCGTCTACGTGCACGGTGCAGGCACCGCACTGGCCGTAATCACAGCCTTTCTTGGTGCCGGTGAGGTTCAGCTGCTCGCGCAGCAAGTCCAGCAGGGTAGTGCGCGGCTCTACTGCTAGCTTCTGTTTCTTGCCGTTGATGTCCAGCGTGATGTTCACTTTCTCGAACACCGCCGCCACTTTCTCTTCAAATTTCAGTTCAGCCGCCTTGATGGCCGCCGTGGGGGTAAGGGCCAGCGCCGTTAAGATAGAAGATTGCTTCAGGAAGGTGCGCCGGGCATCTGAATGGGATTGACCGCCCTCGTTTTCCGGAAGAAACTGGTCAGGGGAATGGTCTTTAGACATATAAATAGGAAAGAGGTTGTAAGGCTAATTTAAACCCTAGTATACGCACATGCTCACTTAGAAGCAGTCTAAATTAGGGGGTGAGCAGATTGGGGTTTTGGGCCTGTTTTCTTCAAAACGGGCCTAAAACTCCTGCCTTGTACTCCGTATCTTTGCCGAAAATACCTTCATGCCTGCTTTACCTTCAGACCAGTTTACCTTCCGGACCGCCACTGCCGCCGATGCTCATTTACTCGCCGATCTGGGCTGGCGCACGTTTGACGAAACGTTTGCTCCCTACAACAAACCCGAGGACATGGAAGCGTTTCACCCCACCATGTACTCCCCCAAGTTGCAGGCCGCCGAGTTAGCCGATCCCCACACCGAGTTCCTGATTGTGGAAGCCGAAGGAGAAGCCGTGGCTTACGTGAAGTGGAACACTGCCCCGGCCCCGCCCGAGATCACCGGCCAAAAGCCTTTTCAGATCAGCCGCCTGTACCTGCTGCAAGCCTGGACAGGGCGGGGTTTAGGCGATACTTTGATGAAAATGAGCTTAGAACGCGCCCAGCAAAACGGGCATGACGTAGTGTGGCTCACCGTGTGGGAAAGCAACCACCGCGCCATTAGGTTTTACCAGAAATACGGTTTTGCAGAGGCGGGCGAGTTGACCTTTGTGGTAGGCCAGGACGTGCAGCGCGACCTGTACATGCAGCGGAAGGTGAAAGCCTAGACACTCGTGGGATGGTAGTCCTGAGTCTTGAGTGCTGAGTCCTGAGTGGGGAAAAAGAGGTCCGGAACGCCGTTGAGCCCACCCCCTGCCCCTCCCAGGAGGGGAGTTTCCTGCTACTGTAAGGTGAATGCGAATTCTAAAGAATCTCTATTCCTTAGATTCAGGTTTTGGAGGCCTTGGCTGTAGAGCAATAGAGTTGTTGTTCCCTTTCACTTCGTAAAAACATTTTTTCCGTTTTACCCCTGTTTTTGGCAAAACAAGCCCAAACCTGAATGGCCCAATTCCCCTCCTGGGAGGGGCAAGGGGTGGGTTCAACGGCATTCCAGCTCTCTTTTCCTCAAATAGACCTAAATACACATACCCACTCAAGACTCAGGACTACCGTTTGACCTCATAGGGTCCGCAGTTCCTACGAGTGTCTTTACACCACCAACAAGCCCCGCTCCCGCAGTTCCAGCCAGGTATCCGTGATCAGGAACTCCTGGAAGGTGAACATCTGGCCCTCGGGGTAATCAGCGGCCAGGTCTTTCAGCAGGTACTTGGTGCCAAGGTCTTCTGACAGGCGCGTGAGCCAGGTGTGCAGCCATTGGCCAATCTCCGGCGAGGTCCTGATCTCGTACTCCTCGGTTTTCTCCGTGAAGGTGAGCAGGGCATTCTGGAACATGCGGCCTTTCTTGGTTTTGGTCACCACCTTTAACTCTGGGGCATTGCCCAGCCACAGTGCCCGCAGGTTCTGCTTCTCAGAATCGGGTTTGCCGATGGCTTCCACCGCTTGGGCGATCATATTCTTGGGATGTGAGGCACGTGGAACCTTGAAGTCAAACCAGAAAGAAAGCGGCTCTTCCAGCCCGATGCCGTGCATGTAGTTATACAGCGCTTTCGCCAAACCAGCCCCGAAAAGCTCGTGGTCGGCGCCTTGCGGGTCCTCGTGCCACAGATCATTATCCGCAAACAAGCCGGGCTCGGGACCTACTTTCACCACGCCGTATTTCTCGGGGTTCTTACCTACGGGGCTGTGCGCCGTCATGGAGAACCGGTGCCAGTACCCACTCTGAATCACGTTCTGTTCAAACAACTGCCGCACCACTTCCAAAGAGTCAATGGTCTCCTGGGCAGTTTGCGTGGGGAAGCCGTACATGAGGTACGCGTGCACCATGATGCCGGCGGCGGTAAAATCACGGGTCACACGGGCTACCTGGGCGATGCTTACGCCTTTTTCCATCTTCGCCAGCAAGCGGTCTGAGGCTACTTCCAATCCACCGGACACGGCAATACAACCGCTGGCTGCCAGCAACCGGCAAAGGTCAGCAGAGAAAGTTTTCTCAAAACGGATGTTGCCCCACCAGGTAATCTTCACGCCTCGGCGCAGCAATTCAATAGCTAAATCACGGAGGGCCAGCGGCGGGGCGGCCTCATCCACGAAGTGGAAGCCGGTTTGCCCGGTCTGGGCAATGATCTGCTCAATGCGGTCTACCAGCAAAGTAGAGGGAGCGGTCTCGTAGCGGGAAATGTAATCTAAGGTAATGTCGCAGAAGGAGCAGCGTTTCCAGTAGCAGCCGTGCGCTACGGTGAGCTTGTTCCAGCGGCCATCGGACCAGAGGCGGTGCATGGGGTTGAGTACTTCCACCACGCTCAGGTACTCGTGCAGTTTCAGATCGCTGTAATCAGGTGTGCCCACTTCGGTGTGCGGAATATCGGCATCGGTGGAGCCGTTGAGATATTGCACTTCGTCGTTCCTGAGCAGGAACGTGCGTTGCAGTTGCTCCACGTCACGCTGACCTTGGAAAAATTCAAGTAGCTTCAGCCATGGGCCTTCACCGTCATCCAGCGTGATGAAATCAATGTATTTGAAAATGCGGGGTTCGCGCAGGCTTCTCAGTTCGGTGTTGGGGTAGCCGCCCCCCATGAGGGTTTTCACATGCGGGTACTTTTGCTTGATGAACTGGGCCAACCGTAACGCGCCGTACAAGTTTCCGGGGAACGGCACGGAGAAACCTACCACCTCGGGCTGAACTTCCTGCATCCGTTCGGCTAGCAAATCCAGCAGCATCTGGTCCACCAGATTGGGCTCGGTTTGGAGTTCTTCCTCCAGCGGATCAAAAGACGTGGCGCTCAGGGCCAGTTTATCGGCGTAACGGCTAAAACCGAAGTGCGGGCACACGGTCTCTTTGATCAGATCGGCTAAATCTTCAAGGTACAGCGTAGCCAGGTGACGGGCTTTGTCAGAGATTCCCATGATTCCGAAGGCTTCCTCTAGATCAGCTAACTGCAGAAATCTACTGGCCTCCGGCAGAAAGGAACCCATGGCGATGGGGTGGGCCAGGGTGCTGTCACGGCCCTGCAGGAAACGGATGACCGGCTCAATGGTGTCCAGGTAGGATTTGCGCAGACGCAGCATCCGCTGGCTGTTGTCAGACAACTCATAGGTGCCGTCCAGAATGGCCTGAAACACTTGGTTCAGTCCTTTTCGGGAAAACAGGCGCAAGACCAACTCCAGCCCGAAATCGGCTTGGGTCACGTCAAAGCCCCGGCCGCGCAGGAAACCTTTGATGTAAGCGGTGGCCGGATAAGGCGTGTTCAGCTGCGTGAGCGGCGGCGTGATGAGCAGGATTTTAGGCGCGGAAGTCAACGGATTCAAATTTGGGCAAAGGTACTAAAAGGAGTTCTGAGTCTTGAGTGCAGAGTGCTGAGTTGGAAATTTTGATTTAGACCTGTTTTCTGGAAATCAGGCTTAAAACGGCCAGAAACTGTTGCTGGTGAAACAGCTACAGGATAAGATGAGTTCAGCACCGGGCAACCAAGGGCAAAGCGCGGTTTTTAACTGTGTCTGGAAGCTTGCGTATTAGTCCTTGCGGGCAGAGGTAACCATCTGCTTTCTGTAAAATCTAAACGGTTATGGCTATTAGATTAACAAGACCATTGAAGATAGGACTGGCAGTAGTAGTGCTGCTCATCGCCTTCCGGATTGCGCTGCCCTATCTGGTGAAGAATTACGTGAACAAGACGCTGGACGAGCTTCCCGGCTACACGGGCCAGGTGGCCGACGTGGACATTGCCCTCATCCGCGGGGCGTACCAGCTAGACCACCTGGTGCTGCTGGAGGAGAACGGCAACCCCAAGTACCCCTTCCTGCAGATCACCGAAACCGATTTGTCTATTGAGTGGAAGGCGCTGTTCAAGGGCCGGCTGGTGGGCGAGGTGATCATGACCAACCCCGAGCTGAACATCCTGGCGGCCTCATCGCAGGCCTCACAGGAGGACCCTAGCCTGGACCACTGGACCGAGGTGGTGAAAGACCTCATGCCCATCACCATCAACCGGTTTGAGGTGCACAACGGCAAGCTGGGTTTCCTGGATTTCGGGGCGTCGCCCGATGTGAGGCTGCACATTGAGAACATGCGCCTGACCGCCCTCAACCTGGCCAACGTGGAAGAAGTGGGCGACCGGCTGCCTTCTTCGGTCACGGTGAGCGGCAAATCCATTGGCGGCGGCACTTTGAAAGGCAAGATGCAGGTGAACGCCCTCAAAAGAGTCCCAGACTTTGACTCAGATTTCCAGCTTACCGGCGTGAACCTCACCAGCCTCAACAGTTTCATCAAAGCCTACGCCAAGTTTGACGTGGAGCGCGGCAAGCTGGACATGTACGCCGAATTAAAAGCAACTGATGGTCAACTAGACGGCTACATCAAGCCTTTCTTTGAAGAAGTAAAGGTCCTGAACTGGAAGAAAGACAAAAAAGAAGGTGGCATCCTGAGCGCCGTGAAAGAAGCCGTGATTGGCGTCTTCACCGAGGCCGCCGAGAACCAGCCCCGCGACCAGGTAGCCACCCAAATTCCCATCAAAGGCAATCTCAGCAACCCACAGACCAACAGCTGGAAGACCTTCATCAACGTACTCAAACACGCCTTTATTGACGCTTTCAGCAAGGGCATTGAAAACAGCCTGTAACGCGGTTCTGCGTCTTGGGTGATATCTCTTTTCAGCCTGTTTTGAAGAAAAGAGGCTGAAAAGAGCTTAAGACTGATAAATGCATCTGCTGCTATACTAACTAACAGCTGGCGCGAGTCTCCAGACGCGTGACTAAGGATAGGGCGAGTCTCCAGACTCGCCGGAAACCAAAATCACTTTAGTTGGATGTGCCAGTTGTTCCGCAATGGGCAGTGTCGCTGCTTTCACAGCGAGGGTAGTCAGAGACTACCCATCATAGGAGGGCACGAGTCTGGAGACTCGCGCCAGCTATTTTGTAAATTGAATCAGTTGACAGAAGCTCCCTTTGGCGTTGAAGCCTCCCAACTTACCTTAAAACAACCGCCGTGTTTTAGGTCTGTTTTCAGTAAAATTAGCCCAAAACACGGCGGTTTTAATTTTTAACCCATTGCTTAATGCTGGTGCTGCATGGCAGGAGCAGATGTGCGGGTACGGCTGCCACCCATCATCAAACCCGGGTTCAGGCGAAGGTAAATCTCCCCGGAAACGGGCGTTTTGCCGTAGAGAGGTCTCAACAACTTGTCGGGCGAAAACACGGTGGCCTGAACGCCCAAAGTCAAATAGGTATTGGCGAAGTGGGCCACGCGTTGGCTGGTGCCTAACGTCAACGCGTGCACGTCAAAGACCTCATGGTGGTCAAACTGGCTGGTGAGGTCCAGTTCACCGGGCGTTTTCTGCACGTACTCGTAGCGGCCGTACACGGCGGTTCGGTTGAGCTGCAGGTTGGCCTCGGCAATGGCCGAGTGTTCCTGGTGGTGTCCGCCGCCGTTGAAGCCCCAGATGAAGGCCGAGGTGAAGAACCTGTCACCGCCCCCGGGCAGCGGACGGCTGTACAAGGCCGAGGCCGTGGTGCGGGTCACGTCTTCGCCGGGCTCCAGCGACTCAGGGCTTTTTAGCCAGCCGCGGGAAACTTGCAAGGCCCAGTTCTCAGTGGGGTTATAAGAAAGCCGCGCCGCATAAGAATCAAAGCGGGGCCGGTCAAAGTCGTAGCGGTTTTCATCGGGCTCACGGCCGGTGAAGTTGGAGCCCTCCAGCTTGAACTGCTTGTACCGGAAACCCAGCGTGGCTACCCCGAAGGTGATGTGCGTGGCATCCTGCCAGTGGTGCCCCAGCGGCGACTCTGGGTTGTTGAACGCCGAGATGCGGTGCATGAACACGGGCGGCCCAATGACCGGCTCGGCGGGTATCCCGAAGAACCCGTACACGTCCATGTCCTTGTTGAGCATGTGCGTGTAGCCCACGCTGATCTCAGAGAACAAATCATGCGGGTGTTGGCGGTCTACCAGCCGTTTGCCGCCGCCGTAGGTCTCGCCGCTCTGGAACAGGAGTGGGTAACCCCGGTCGCCCATGGTGAGTTCGTCCAGGCTCAGCATCACGCTCAAACGCAGGAGGCCGCGGCTGCCCACCTCGCGCTGCGCCATGCCCATGAACCAGTTGGGTGCGTCCAGTTGAGAATCGCCGCGGGAGCCTTTGTTGAAGATGTCCTGCTTGTTATATCTCAGCCAAAGCTGACCGTGGAACATAAGCATCCAGTTGCCAGCGTGTTTCATGTAGCCGTACATGGGCGTGGCATCGGGGTGCCAACTGGTACCGGAGCCATTCCGGTTCATGGGCAGGTTACGGGAAAATGCGTGGCTCATGCCGTGGTTCATGCCGGCGTGCTGCGTGGTGTCAGTAGCCATGGCCCCGTGGTTCATGTTCATGCCGGGGTGGTGCTGATGACCCTTTGTGGTATCCGCAGGCAAGGTATGTCCCTCATGGCCGGTGGTCTTCGCCCGGTTCAGGCTGTCCGAAGTCATCTGGTGGCCTTGGTGCTGGTGCGCCGTGTCAGCCGCGGGCATGTGGTGTTGCGAGTGGTCAACGGCAGGCGTAACCGGTTTTGGTTTGGCCTTGGTGGCGGCTGGTACCGTCTGCTTTCTTGCCGCTGGTTTAGGGGCGGCTTTCTTTGGGGCAGGTTGGGCCTTGGAAGGCGCGGCTTTGGGGGCCGGTGCTACAGCCTTCTTGGGAGCAGTTTGCTTTACGGCCGGTTTGGTCTCCTTTTTGACCGGTGGTGGGGTGTGGTGCTCGTGCTGTGCCTCCGCCGATAAAAGGCCGAAGGACAAAGCTATGGCAAGGGCGAGAAGTGTTTTCATAGAATTTGAAGCAGTAATTGCGTTTGATTTTCTCTGCTACAAAGGAAACGCACGGCAGGCTTTGGGGTTTAACACCATTCGGTAAGACTTGTGCATAATTTTAGGCCAGAGCCCGCCCGCTAAAAACCTTCCTGTTTTTCGCCTGTTTTTCAGGAAATAACCCCTAAACAGAAAGAAGCCGTAGCTTTATCCGTACCAAATGTAGTAACCATGTTTCTGATTGAACTCACCTATAAAGTACCTTTCTCAGAAATTGAACCGTTCATGCCCGAGCACCTGGCCTTTGTGGAGAGGGGCTACGCCAGCGGTCACTTTCTGGCCTCGGGCCGGAAAGTGCCGCGCACCGGCGGACTCATTTTCTGCCAAGCCGACAACCGAGAAGCAGTAGAGAAACTGATGCAGGAAGACCCCTTCGTGTACCAGGATCTGGTGGAACTGCGGGTGGTGGAGTTTGTGGCTTCCCGCGCCGTGGAGGGAATGAAAGGCCTGCTGGAGTAGCGGCCGTTTTTAGCCCATTTTCCTGAAAACAGGCCCAAAACGGCAGCGTGGGTCCCGGGTTCAGTAGGTCAGAAAGGCCCGTAACCCATCCCTGCCCCTCCCGGGAGGGGACTTTTCCTTAGCAGGAGATTCTGCTGACTAGTAAAGTGACAACGCCAGGCCAGTCTCTCGTTGCTGGGAGGGCAGACCGCGTTACTCCTCTCCTGCGAGGGGCGGGGGTGGGTTGCCAGCCTCTAAAAACGGCAAAGATTCAATTTTATCCGTAGAAACGGGGAATAATGGCCTGATCACCTCAAAGGCAGGTACTCAAACACCACAGCAGCAAACAGACAACACCATGGAATTCTACCAGCTACCCAACCCCCAGGTATTACAGGAATTCAACTCATCTCCGCGCGGACTCACCACCCAGGAGGTGCAACAACGCCTGGAGACCCACGGCTACAATGAACTGAACGAAGCCGAGCGCGACCCCATCTGGAAGCTGTTGCTGGAAACCTTCAAAGACCCCATGGTGATTGTGCTGCTCCTGGCCGCCGCCGTGCAGTTGGCGCTGGGCGAGGTGATAGAGGCCGTCATCATTTTCGCGGTGCTGGTGCTCAACGCCATTGTGAGCGTGGTGCAGACCAAGAAGGCCGAAGGCGCGCTGGATGCCCTCCGTCAGATGTCGGCGCCCTCTGCCAAGGTGCTGCGCGATGGCGTGACCCAGACCATTGCCGCGCGGGAACTGGTGCCCGGCGATGTAGTGGTGCTGGAGGCCGGTGATTACGTCTCGGCCGATGGGCGGCTGCTGGAGAGCGGCTCCCTGCGGGTAGACGAGGGCATGCTCACCGGTGAGTCAGAGGCCGTGGAGAAACACACTGCCCCCATCCCCGAGGACGTGGCCCTAGGCGACCGCAAGAACATGGTGTACAGCGGGGCCCTGGTGGTGTATGGCCGCGGCCTCTTTGTGGTGACCGCCACCGCCGAGAAAACCGAGATTGGCAAAATTGCCGATCTACTGGCCACCGCCGAGGCCAAGCAAACTCCCTTGCAACGCAAACTGGCCGTGTTCAGCAAGAAACTGGGGTGGTTTATTCTGGCCCTGTGTATCCTCATCTTCGGGGTAGAGGCCCTGCGGGTCTGGATGGGCGATGACGGTGGTGACATGAACGGGGCCCTGCTCAAAGCCTTTATGTTTGCCGTGGCCGTGGCCGTAGCCGCCATTCCAGAGGCGCTTTCCTCCATTGTGACCATCGTACTAGCCGTGGGCACCAACAAAATGGCCCGGCGGCACGCCATCATCCGGAAGCTGCCGGCCGTGGAGACCCTGGGCTCCACCAGCGTCATCTGCACTGATAAAACCGGTACGCTCACCCAGAACAAAATGACGGTGGTAGATTCCTATGTGCCTGACCAGACCACCAAGCCATTCCCAGAAAACCCGGCGGCGTGGTCGGTGGGGGAGCAGCGCCTGGTGCAGGTGGCGGTACTCTGCAACGACTCGCACATCAACGAAAACGGGTCTGAGGTGGGTGATCCCACCGAGGTGGCCCTCATTGGGTTCAGCAATAAACTGAACCAGCCGTACGGCCAGATCAGGGAGCAGTTTGCGCGGGAGGCCGAGTTGCCCTTTGACTCTGAGCGCAAGCTTATGTCTACGGTGCATACCATTGACGGGCAGCGGCTGTTGTTGACCAAAGGCGGGCCAGACGTGGTATTCTCCCGCTGCAGCCGCATCTTCTTGAACGGGCAGGAAGAGCCGCTCACGCCAGAACTGCTGGAGCAACTCCAGAACCAGAACGAGGATTTTTCAGACCGCGCCCTCCGGGTCCTGGCCTTCGCCTACAAACCCCTGCCAGAAACGGCCCCGCTCACCTTTGAAGAGGAAAACGACCTGGTGCTGGTGGGGCTGCTGGCCATGATCGACCCGCCCCGCGAGGCCGTGTACAGCTCCCTGGAAGACGCCAAGAAGGCGGGCATCCGCACGGTCATGATCACCGGCGACCACAAAACCACCGCCCAGGCCATTGGCCGCCAGATAGGCCTCATGGACGCCAATGACATTGCCGTGACCGGCCAGGAACTGGATGCCATGTCTGAGCAGGAACTGGACCAGAAGCTGGAAGACATTGCCGTGTACGCCCGCGTCTCGCCGGAGAACAAGATCAGGATTGTGCGCGCCTGGCAGAAGAAAGGCAAGATCACGGCCATGACCGGCGACGGCGTGAACGATGCGCCCGCCCTAAAGCAAGCCGACATTGGCATTGCCATGGGCAGCGGCACCGATGTGGCCAAAGACGCCGCCGCCATGATCCTCACCGATGACAACTTTGTCTCTATTGTGAGCGCGGTGGCCGTGGGCCGAACGGTGTTTGATAACATCAAGAAAGCCATCGCCTACCTGTTTGCCGGAAACCTGGGCGCCATCATTGCCATCTTATTCGCGCTGGCCCTGGACTGGATCAACCCGTTCACGCCCATTCAGCTCCTGTTCATCAACCTACTCAATGACTCTCTGCCCGCCATTGCGCTGGGCGTGGAGAAGGCGGAGCCAGACGTGATGCGCCGCAAACCCCGCGACATTAACGAGGGCATCTTTGCCGGCGGCACGCTGCGTTCCGTAATCATGCGGGGTATCTTAATTGGGGGAGCGGTGATCTACTCCCAGTGGCTGGGCCTGCAACATTCGCCGCAGATGAGCGTGGCCATGGCGTTTACCACCCTCATTCTGGCCAGAACCCTGCAGACGTTTGCGGCCCGCTCCAACACGCAGACGGTATTTGGGGCCGGTTTTTTCCAGAACAAGTATGTACTGGGGGCCGTGCTGCTGTGCTTCTGCCTCTACGGGCTCACCGTGCTGCCCGCCACCCGCAGCATCTTCTCCATTCCGGCTGAGTTCGGCTGGGCCGAGTGGCAGCAGGCCGCCGGGCTGGCCTTGCTGGCGGTGGTCTTGATGGAACTCTGGAAACTCACCCCGTGGACCTCGGCCAAGCGGAACAGGGCAAAGTAAGCACTGTCCGTAGGCCAGAAAAAGCCCGCCCTTCTCTGCACCGGTAGAGAAGGGCGGGCTTTAAATATTTTAAGGGAGCGTTCCGGGGCCGGGGCTTAAAGAGGCGCTGTCTGGCCGCTGAAAAGCACCAGGTACTTCCAGGGACCCAGGGTGACCACATCATCGCCTTTCAGCTGATAGCTGTCATTGGTGAAGAGCTCTTTGTAGCGGCCCGCCTGGCTGATGGTGTTGAGTTTCACCTTTACCGTCTGGTTGCTGAAGTTGAGGATAGGAATGACCTTGTCGCCGTTTTTCTCGCGGTAGAAGGAGATGACCTGCTGGGGTTTGTCGTTGGTGATCCGTACCATCTCGCCGCCCCAGGCCCCGTTCCAGAGGGCTTGGTTCTGGTGCTTCAGGTCAAACAGCTTTTTGTAGATTTCCGCGTGGCGGTGGGGCTTCCAGGTGATGGTGTCTTTGTCAAAGAAGCGCAACGAACGGTTGAGGCCGGCTTCCTGGCCGCTGTACACCAACGGCATGCCGTTTACCGTAGAGGCCATGACCATGGCGGCCTCCAGCCCCGGCCCGAAGTTGGTGTATTGGGTACCTTCCCAGGAGTTCTTGTCGTGGTTCTCGGTAAAGGTCATGCGGTAGCCGTTTCTAGGGAAGGCGCTCACGTCGTGGGCCATGTACTCTACCAGCCCAGCCAGGCTGGCCTTGCCCGTGGTTACCTCATGCAGGCGGTTCCAGAGGCTCCAGGAGTAGGTCATGTCAAATGCGCGCCGGTGCAGGTCCCTTGACTCCCACTCGGCCAGCATGAAAACGGGCTTGATGGCGTCCAGCTCGGCGCGGGCGTTCTCCCAGAACTCAATCGGGATAAAGCCGGCCACGTCGCAGCGGTAGCCGTCCACGTCCATCTCCCGTACCCAGTAGGTGAGGGCCTCCGTCATGTACTGCCTAAGACCGGGCTGGTTGTAGTCAAAGTCAATGATGTCTTCCCAGTCATACCAGGGCGTGGGCTGAAAATTGCCCTCGGCGGTTTTGGTGTACCACTCGGGGTGCTGCTGGGTGAGCGGGTTGTCCCAGGACGAGTGGTTGGCCACCCAGTCCAGGATCACGCGCATGCCCATGCTGTGGATTTTGTCTACCAGGGCCTTGAAGTCTTCCTTGGTCCCGAACTCGGGGTTAACGCCGTAGTAGTCCTTCACCGAGTAGTAGCTGCCCAGGGTGCCTTTGCGGTTCTGTTCGCCAATGGGGTGAATGGGCATGAGCCACAGAATGTCCACGCCCATGTCGCGCAGGCGCGGCAGGTGCGCCTCAAAGGCCTTGAACGTGCCCTCGGGGGTGTATTGCCTGATGTTCACCTCATAGATGGTGGCGTTTTTGCTCCACTCCGGATGCCTGAGTTCCACGTACGGTTTGGGCTCATACCGGTCATCGTCTTTTTCCTTGGCGGGGGCAATGGTAGGCTTGGGGGTGACAGGCTGGGGTTTGTTGTTGCATCCTAACAGGCCTAAAAACAAAAAGAGGAGAAAAACGGCGGGGGAGGTCTTGGTCATGACAAAAAGGGGAAAATGGAATGGAAGGCTGCGGCGGCTCTGGCAAACAACCACACCTTGCGTGGACTGATATCGTCAAAGATACGTAAACCTGCTTCTGGGGCGAAAGAGAATGTTCTACTTTTGGCCAGCGTTGTCTGACCACGGCGAGCCCTCTTACAGACCTTACGCAGAAGTAGGCCGGGCCCGTTTCAACTATTTTTGGGAAAAGGGTGTTAAAAAAGGCTGCGGGTGCCCCAACGCCCACGGCCACCAGGCGCCCGCCCCAGCAATGTCTAAAACAAGAACCGATGCAATCATTAAGCGAAAAAGAATATAAAAACGAGTTTGTGCAGGCTTTTCCGGGCGACGACAGCGGCAACCTGAAGCCCCGCCAGACGCCCGGCATGTTGTACAGCAAAGCCCTGCCCACCCCGGTGAACAAGGTGGAGTTGCTGGCCTGGTCAGAGGAACTGGCTCAGGAACTGGGCATCAAGAAACCCACCGACCAAAAGGACATTGACATCCTGGGCGGAAACCACGTGGCCCCCACCATGTACCCCTACGCCGCCTGCTACGCCGGGCACCAGTTCGGGAACTGGGCAGGGCAGCTGGGCGACGGCCGGGCCATCACCTTGGGCGAGTGGGTGGCCCCGGACGGGAAATCCTGGGAACTGCAGCTGAAAGGCGCGGGCCTCACGCCTTATTCACGCCGCGCCGACGGGCGGGCCGTGCTGCGCTCCTCAGTGCGGGAATACCTCATGAGTGAGGCCATGCACTACCTGGGCGTGCCCACCACCCGGGCCCTGAGTCTGGTTTCCACCGGCGACCAGGTCCTGCGCGATATGTTCTACAACGGCAATCCCGCCTATGAACCCGGTGCCATTGTGATGCGCGTAGCCCCTACGTTCCTGCGCTTCGGGAGCTTTGAGATGCCCGCCGCCCGCCGCGAGCAGGAGAACCTGCAGCAACTGGTAGACTGGACCATTGACCGCTACTATCCGCATATCACCGGCGAGGGCCGGATTTTGGCCTGGTTTAAGGAAATATTGGAGAAAACGGCCGCCTTAATGGTAGAGTGGATGCGCGTGGGCTTTGTGCACGGCGTTATGAACACCGACAACATGTCTATCCTGGGCCTCACCATTGACTATGGCCCGTACTCCTTTCTGGACGACTACGACCCCGACTTCACACCCAACACCACAGACTTGCCGGGCCGCCGCTACGCCTTCGGGAAGCAGGCCAACATTGCCTACTGGAACCTGGGTTGTCTGGCCAGCGCCATCGCGCCGCTCCTGCCCGGCACCCAGGAACTGGTAGCCGTTCTGGAAACCTACGAGGAAGTCTTCTACCAGAAATACTACGCCATGATGGCGAACAAACTGGGAATTGACGCACCCAAAGAGGAGGACAAGGAACTGATCATGCGCTTCTCCGAGACCATGGCCACCCTCAACCTGGACATGACCATCTTCTTCCAGCTGCTGATGGAGCTTCCGCAGGAATTAGGGGAGGAGAAGGACCTTGTGGCGCATTTTGAGCCCAGTTTCTACCGCGAACTGGAGACCGGTGAGCGCGCCATGCTGTTCACGCTCATGAAGGACTACGCCGCCCGTCTGCAAGCCAATACCATCACCCGGGAAGAGGCTCTGCAGCGCATGCAAACGGCTAACCCCCGGTTCATCCTCCGGAATTACCTGCTGCACCAGGCCATTGAAGGGTTGGAGAAAGGAGACAACACGCTGTTCCTGAAACTGCAGGAAGCCATGAAAGACCCATATTCCCGCCATTTTGAGGAGTTCTTCGCCAGAAGACCCGACTGGGCCAGCCAGAAAGCCGGATGCTCCATGCTGTCCTGCAGCTCTTAATGCAGACGTGTTTTAGGGCTGTTTTCAGAAAATCGGCCCATAAATAGAATGGGCGCGGAAAGTCACGGGAGGTTAGTACATCTCCATGACTTTCAGCGTCCATTTTTCATTGATGGTGTAGGTGCCTTTCCGGAGGCCTTGCAGGGCCACCCCGGTTCCGTACATGAGCGCTGCGCCAGCCACGGTGTGCAGGCCATTTTGCCGGTCGGCTTTTTCCTGGCTCCCCAGGTTGGTGAGCACGTTAATGCCGCCCACCAGCGTGAAGACCACGCCGGCCCCTTTCAGTAGGGCAGCACCGAAGCCGGCCACCCTCCGGCCGCCGGTATGGTTCCGGAGCCTGATCTTCTCCACCTCCTTCAGCGGAACTTCCAGGCCCGCCACAAAGAAGGAACTGCCCCGGATGTTCATAATTTCCGCCGTCCTGAGGCTTTCGTCCTGAAAACGCTTAAAGGTAATGGTCTCCCCAATGTGAATGCGGTAGCGGGCGGTAGAACCGGCCTTAGCCAGCAGCAGGTAGCGGTAGGTGGCTGGCTTGGCGGCCGGAGCGGTGAGGAGCGTATCTCTGTTCTGGGCCTGGCTGGGGCCGGAGAAAATAAAGCTGAAAACGAAGAAAGTCCCGAACAGTAGGTATCTGGTCATGCCGCGGAGTGGTTTGCCTGAAAACAGCGTAAAGGTAAGGTAATTGGCCCAACCAACTCCAACGTAACCGCCTAAATCAAGTCAGAGCGGTTTCCCCGAATCCACCCCTTTTCGCCCTAAAGTCTGCCCACTTCGCGTCTCACTTTGAAAGGACAAGGACAACCAACTACCTTCCTTTGGGATTGATTGATTAATTGATTAATTGATTGATTGATTGATTGATTGATTGATTGATTGATTGATTGCGTTTTCCCCTCGCTCGCCTCTGGCGAGTGTGAACCATCAGGCGGCCTCTGGCCGCTGTGGGAAGTAGCTGTAGTTTGAAAGAATCACTACAGGTTCACAGCGGCGAGATGCCGCAAAATACCTCACACTCGCCAGAGGCGAGCGAGGGCAGATGACTTAGGTGGTTTGTGCTACTATGCCGGGCCGCTGGATGCTATCGCTTTGAGTCTACCAACTTCACAGCAATCCTGGCAGCAACGGGTGAGCAAACTGGAGGAGCATTCATCAAACGCCACTACCGTCAGCTGCCAAGATTCTTTCAGGATGACAAGAAGGGAGTAGATGGTTAGAAGAGGCCTGTAATTGAAAGTAAATAGAGGTAAAAAGCTAGGAGTGAGGTTAGAGGAGGGAAATAGAACAAGAGAGAATCTTTAAAGAGTAGACAGAACAAGCGTAAACCTGATCAATCAAAGCTTCCTTAAAACCAAAAGGCTACCTGCTATTTAGGTGGCCTTTTGGTTTTATTCAGCGGAAAGGACTTAGGCTTCTACTTCAGTGGCAGTGTAGCCGGCGGTTTGCACGGCTTTGATGACGGCCTCAGAGGTGGCATCGCCTTCTACCGTCAGGATCTTGTCTGGGTTGTTGGTGTCTACCTGCCAGTTGTAAATGCCCGGCGTGTTGTCCAGAGACTCAGTGACGGCGCTCACGCAGCCACCGCATTTGATATTGGTTTTGAATTTCAGTGTCGACATAGCGGTAATTAAGAATTATGAATCAGTTTAAAAACAATCTACAATCAGCAATCATTTCAACGTTAACGTCCGGAGGCGCAAACTGTTGGTGACCACGGAAACCGAGCTCAGGGCCATGGCCGCTCCCGCCAGCATGGGCTCCAGCAGGAAGCCCCACACCGGATACAGCAAGCCCGCCGCCACCGGTATCCCGATCACGTTGTAAATGAACGCCCAGAACAAGTTTTGGTGGATGGTGCGCACGGTGACTTTGCTAAGTTTAATGGCCTTGGCAATAGCCCGCAGGTCTGAGTGCATGAGCGTAATTTTGGCCACATCCATGGCGATATCGGTGCCGCGGCCCATGGCAATGCCCACATCGGCAAGGGCCAGCGCCTGGGAGTCGTTGATGCCGTCACCCACCATGCCTACCACGTGGCCCTGACGCTGCAGTTCTTGTACGAAATCGGCTTTGTCCTGGGGCATCACCTCGGCTTTGAAGTGTTGCAGGCCTACCTGCTGGGCCACGGCGGCGGCGGTTTGGGCGTTGTCGCCGGTGAGCATGTAGACGTTCAGGCCCAAGTGCTGCATCTCCCGGATGGCCTGCGCCGAGGTTTCCTTGATGGCATCGGCAATGGCGATGAGCGCGACCACCTGGCCCTGCGTTCCGGCGAAGACTACCGTCTTGGCTTCGGATTTCAGTTTTTGGGCGGTTTTCTCCAAATCAGGCGTAAAACGGAGGTCGTTTTCCTGCATCAGTTTCTCGTTGCCCAGCCAGAAGGTTTGTCCCTGGTACTGCGCCTGCACCCCGCGTCCGGTCACACTGCTGAACTGCTCCAAGGTCGCGGCTTTAACGCCTTGTTCCGTGAGGTACTTGGAAACGGCCTCGGCCAGCGGGTGCTCCGATTGATTTTCCAAAGCCAGCAACACAGAAGCCAGTTCTGCCTGCGTTTCCTGTGGAACCGCCCAGGAAAGCTCGGTAACCTCGGGTTTGCCTTTGGTGATGGTACCGGTTTTGTCCAGCACCACGGCGGTGAGTTTGTGGGCGGTTTCCAGGCTCTCGGCGTCTTTGATCAAAATACCGTTTTCGGCCCCGCGGCCCACGCCCACCATAATGGCCGTCGGTGTCGCCAGCCCCAAGGCACACGGACAGGCAATGATGAGCACCGTGATCAAAGCCAGCAGCGCGTGCGTCACGTTGTTGTCGCCGCCCAGAAAGTACCAGGCCGCGAAGCTGAGCAACGCAATCCCGATTACGATGGGCACGAAGATGCCGGCCACCTTATCGGTGAGTTGCTGCACGGGCGCTTTGGAGCCCTGCGCTTCCTGCACCATTTTAATGATCTGGGCCAAAAGCGTCTCGGCGCCTACTTTCTCCGCTGAGATCTGTAGGCTGCCTTTCTGGTTGATGGTACCCGTGAACACCTGGTCGCCGGCGGTTTTCTCCACCGGAATCGGCTCTCCGCTGATCATGCTCTCGTCCAAGAACGAAGAACCGCTCACTACGCGACCATCCACCGGAATCTTCTCGCCGGGCCGGATGAGCAACACATCGCCCACCAGCACTTGCTCAATAGGTAGTTCAATCTCTTGTCCGTTTCGTAAGGCTTTGACAGATTTCGGCTGCAAGCCCATCAGTTTTTTGATAGCCCCTGAGGTGCGGGACTTGGCCCGTTCCTCAAGCAGTTTGCCCAGCAAAATAAACGCGATGATCACCGTAGCAGCCTCATAGTACACGTGCGGCTCCAGCCCGCGGGACAAAAAGAACTGCGGGTAAATGGTGTTAAAGGCACTGAACAGAAACGCGATGCCGGTACTCAGGGCCACCAGCGTGTCCATGTTGGCTTTGCCGTGGCGGGCCTGTTTGAACGCGTTCACATAGAAGTTGCGCCCGAACCAGAACACCACCGGCAGGGTGAGGGCCAGCATGATCCAGTTGCCGTAGGACATATGGTGGAAGAACATGCCAATGACGGCCACCGGCAGCGACAAGGCTGCGGCCCAGATGGTTTTTGTCTTGATGCGGGCGTAAGCTTTCTGCTCCCGGGCTTCCTGTGCCTCCTGCGTGGCTTCCTCTTTCTGGATGAGCAGGTCATAGCCGATGTCCTGCAGTGATTTTTGCAGTTTTTGGAGATCGGTGCCCGGGACGTATTCCATCAGAACCGTCTTGTTGGCGAAGTTCACAGCGGCGTTCTGCACGCCCGGTTGGGCCTGCAGCATAGACTCTACGCTTACGGCGCAGGCGGCACAACTCATGCCTTCCACCGGGAAACTGTTTTTTATGGCGGGTTTCGTCTTTTCTTTCGTCAGGGTTGCCATAGGGATAGGTAATTAGGTACTGTTTTAAGTTCTGATACAAAGGTATAGCGGGCAAGCAGGGAAGACGTTACAGCTTTGTATTCGGGTGTTATATAATTTTAAGGAATGGCTGTTTTTGGCGGGTTGTCTGGAAAATAGGCTGAAAACAGAAATCATAGCGCGTGTGAAACCTACCCCTGCCCCTCCCGGGAGGGGAGTACCGGATAAAGTTGGGTACAGAGTAAAATAGAGTTCTGGCGAAACTTACATTTAGTAAAACCCTGTAGAACCGCCGCTACATGAAAAGGCGGCTGAAGATGAAAACTCCCCTCCCGGGAGGGTAGGGGTGGGTTGACGTTCATCCATGGTTACGTTGGCAAAAAGTGCTGGAAATAATGGCTTCAGCTTAACTGCTCCGCGATGTACCGGGCGTCTCTTCCCGCACCCAACAGCAGGGCAGAGCCTCGGCTCCGCTGCCAGGAAAGCCCCAGGTAAAATAATCCCGCTATCGGACTGATACCGTTCTGGTGCACAGGAGTGCCGTTTTCTGCCACTGATCCGAGAATTTGCAGCCAATTGTAATCTGGCCTGAACCCCGTTGCCCAAAGAATACTGCTGAAGGAAGTTTGGGTACAATCCTGAAAAATGACTTGTTCCTGGTCAAACGCTCTGATCTCCGGGCGAAGTTGAACCTCTCCTTTTTGTAGCAGCACTTCCAACTCACGGCCATAGACCACATCGGCTTGTT
Organism: Rufibacter psychrotolerans; assembly: GCF_016924645.1. Taxonomy (GTDB): domain Bacteria; phylum Bacteroidota; class Bacteroidia; order Cytophagales; family Hymenobacteraceae; genus Nibribacter; species Nibribacter psychrotolerans. The sequence continues at coordinate 235,870 of NZ_JAFFJV010000006.1, forward strand.
TGAGCATCTTTTTCCCGAGGAAGGAACTGGGCGGCGCGTAGATGGCTCCAGTCTTCGAGGCCCACCAGAAGACGCTTCGGCCCAGCAGTTGGAGCGGGTAAAACCGGGGCGGCCTTTTCACGGACAGGTGCACCTCGTGCGTTTGGGCCAGTTCCACGGCAAGCTGCGCCCCGGAATTGCCGGCCCCCACCACCATTACTTTCCCGGCGGGAATTTGCGCTGGGTTGTGGTACTGGTAACTATGCAGTTGCAGAATACTATCAGTTGGGTTTGTGGCGTAGTTGGGTACGAATGGCCTCTGGAACGGCCCAGTAGCAATGACTACTTGCCTGGCTAGAAATAACTGCTTTTGGGTTTGTACCTGGAAAATGCCGCTGGTTTTGGTTACCGAATTCACCTTTTGCTCCAAGGCCAAAGGCAATTGAAAGCACTGGGCGTATTGTTCCAGGTAATCGGCGATCTCGTCTTTGGTGGGGTAATAGTCTTTGGGGAGCGGCAGCGGCCAACCGGGCAAGTTACAGTACGGGGCAGGGGTGAACAGCCGGAGGGAATCATAGCGGTTTCGCCAGGAATCGCCCACTCTAGGGGAGGCGTCTAGTAGCAGAAAGTTCTTTTTCTGCTGTTGCAGATAATAGCCCAAAGCCAAGCCTGCCTGACCCGCCCCGATCACCAGTACCTCGTAAGTTTCCTGTTTTTGCCAAGATTCCTGCATCTTCTGCATCTCTTTTTTTGTTCGGAGAGGCAAAGCTAGAAACTGGTCAGAACGGGGGCTTTACACAATTTTATGGAAGACGTGCAAGATTTTGGCATCAGTGGGGAAGGTGCATGCTGGGTAATGAGAGTCAGGAATGTGTGCGGACACGAGCCGGAGGCTCGCGCCAGCGGAGGAGAGAGTGCCACCATTAAAAAAAAGAAAGCTCCTTCAACGAGTCAGGTGCGTTGAAGGAGCTTGGTATGTTTTTAGGCTTCTTTGGCCGAAACGGCTCTGAAACGTTATTCAGAATCTGAGGCGTTGGCTACCGATAGGAGTTCATGCAAAGGATCGGTTTTGGGGATCAATTCCTGGCAGGCCTCTATGCATCGTCGGCAGGCGGCGGCGCAGGCTTGGCAATGGTCCTGGGCGTGGCGCTCGCACTCCACGGCGCAGGCCTCACAGATTTCCACACACTGCCGGAGGACCAGGCGGGCATGCTCAGAACCCTTGGACAGGAACGAGGCCGAAAGCCGGCAATAGTCGGCGCAGTCCAGGTCCAGGTGAATGCAGCGCGCCATTTTCTTCACTTCTTCTTCCTGCAAACAGGCGGTGGCGCAATGATCGCAGGCCGCAATGCAGGCCAGCAACGCATCAATGGCCGGTTTATACTCGGTACGCATAGGCTTGAAGTTTGGTGAACTTTTATATACGCTTCTGCCAGTAATAGGGATGAGCCGTTTCTGACCTGATTTTAGGAAAACAGACCCGAAACCATTCGCAAAAGGATGGCTATTAATAAGGCTTCGAGGCGATCTTCTCAACGGTTTTCTTTCTCTCTTGACCTTCCATCAACACAGTGTGACTTTTGCATACCCCATGATAAGTGCCCGGCTTTGGGTATAAAAAAGCCCGGCTTTGTAAGGTGCCGGGCTTCCTGTTATGGTAAGTGAAGATTAAGATTTTACCGTAACCTCTTTCAGGTTGTCCTCTGGGTTGCGGTCAATAAGTTTGTTGAAAGGATCTATGCCTGCTTTCTGCGGTTTCTCCTTCACAATGATCTCCAGTTTATTCTGACCAGCTTTGATGCGTTGTTTCTGCAGGTATAGCGGGGCATCCTGCCAGTTGCCGTTAATCTTTTTACGGGTCATCACGGCCACGTCTATGTAATCGTTAAGCTTGGCTTGGCTTTCATTGCCCAGACTATCGGCGCGGAATTTCTTGGCATCAATGGTGAAGGTCACTTTGTAAGAGCCGTCTTTCTGCTTCACCGCCGAGGCCTCGGTGGCTTTGTTCTCGTAGAGGGTGATGTTCTCAAACATATCGTCTACCAGGTACTGCAGCGAATCGGGGGTGGCTTTACGAATGTAGCTCAAGAACTCCACCGAGTTGGTGTACGGCGCCTGCTGGAACGCTACTTTCTGCACGTACTCCTTTAAAGCCGCGTTCAGCTTGTCTTCCCCGATGTAATCGGCCAGGGCGTACATCACCACTGATCCTTTGCGGTAATGAATGTACTGCTGGTTTTCCACCAACGCCAGCGGCAACTCTTTCTTGCGCTCTCCGGCCCGGCCCAGCAGGTAGTTGTTCATCTCGTACTTCAGGAACTTCTTCATCCGCTCGGCGCCGTATTCCTTTTTCATCACCATCAAAGCCGAGTATTGGCTCATGGTCTCGGACATAAGCGTGGAACCCTGCACATCGCCGCCGATGACCTGGTGCGCCCACCACTGGTGCGCTACCTCGTGGGCGGTCACGTAGAACGGATAATCAATGTCCTCGGGGTCTTTGTCATCCACATCGGCGATGAACCCGATGGACTCCGAGAACGGAATGGTATTGGGGAACGCCTGCGCGAAGGCGCTGTAGCCCGGGAACTCCAGAATGCGAACCTGCCGGTGCTGGTACGGACTGAAGTTGGCCGTGTAGTAATCCAGCGATTTCTTCACGCCCTTGATCATGCGGTCCAGGTTGTACTCATGGCCTTTCTGGTAGTAGACCTCAATGGCTACGTCTTTCCACTTGTCTTTTTTCACCTCGTAATCGGCGGACAGGAAGGAGTAGAAGTTGAGGATGGGCGAATCCATCTTGTAGTGGAAGTAGCGGCGGCCGTTTTTGGTCCACTCCTTCTGCAGGTAACCGGGCGCCAGGGCAATCTGATCGGGCACGGTGCTCACCACGGTCTCAAAATTGACCCAATCGGCATCGTTGCTGATGTAGGTGTTCTGGCGGGCTTTCAGGTCATTGACTTTGGCCATGCGTTCCTTCGGCTTCAGGCCGTTTTCCTTACGGGTATCGTCATCGGCTAGCTCCAGCGCCTCCTGGTACCCGATGTGCGGCAGTAGCTGGCTGTTGATGAACGTGCCGTTGTACACGATACCGGTGTTGTAGCTGCGCTGCTTGAAGCCTTTGGTCTGGTAGAGCAAATCCATGTTCAGCTTCACCGAATCACCAGGCTGCAGCGGCTGGGCCAACTGGAAGATGTGGTAACCCATGGTCTTGTCAAACAGCACGGTTTTGGCCGGACGGGCAAATTCCAGTTGTTTGATCACGGCGTTATCGTCCAGCATGATATGCACCGAGTCAATGGCTACGTTCGTTTTGTTTTTGAGCCAGTAATGTCCTTTAAAGTGGAACTCGCGCTCTTTGGGGTACAGATCGGTCTCCAGGTACACGTCCACCACGCGGGGCTGCGGGAGGTGCTGGTATTTCTTGTACGTTTTCTCAAAAGTGGCCTGTAAACGCTCATTGTCGTCTGAGTCGCGGTACTCGTTCAGGATGTTGGTGTTGTAGAAGATGAAGCCGCCGCAGACAATGAATACCGTGGCCGCCGCGCCCAAAACCGTAAGGGTGGATCTGTTCAGTTGCAGTGCCGCCAGCTTGAAGCGCCCTTTGAGGCGGGCCTCGGTGCCGCGCACCCACAGCAGGTTAGACACCAGCGCCAGGATAATGGCAAACGCGCCCCAGTACACCTTAAACAGCAGGAACGGTCCCACAAAATGTCCGTAGCCGTTCATGGCCGAGTACGGCGCCCCCGGATCCGAGCTATACGAGTACAACAGGTGCTCAAAACCCAACTGCCCCTTGAAGATGTTGGCCAGGTAATACACCACCATGATAAAGTGCCCCAGGTACTTGTTGTTCACCAGCACCTGCACCAGCATCGCCAGCGCACACATCAAAAGGTAATCCACCAGTTGCAGGCCGAACAAGGCTTTCACGTACAGCCCCAGCTCAAAGTTGAAATAGCCCTTCGCGGCCTGGATGAGGATGCCGCACACCAGCACCACCGCCATCAGAACCACCTGAATGCCCATGAGCGCCACCAGTTTGGACGTGAACGGCACCCAGTTGGGAATGGGCAGGGCATCATACAACTGGTTCATGCGGGCATCGCGCTCGCGCCACACCAGCTCGCCGGAGTAGAACGTGATAATGATGAGCATGAACAGCGCAAACGTGCCGCCCAAAATGGAGACCACCTCCGAAGTAACTGGGTACGTGTTGGTGTCATAGAGTTTCCCGATCTGCGTGGCGGTAGAAAGCAGAAACACGATACCCGCCACCACAATGGCAATGAAATAGACGCTGCGCACGATGCCCTTGAACTCCAGCTTGGTCAGTTTCCAGAACTGCCCGAAACTGCGCCCGAACGAGAACTCTTGACTTACCTTGGGCAGGGAGATTCTTTGGGAAGTAGCGGCAATACCGGGAGCTTCCTCCCGACGGAGCTTGCGTGCCTTGCCCTCCGAGGCGAAGAACGAGAAGCTAAACCGCCAGAAACAGATAATCAGCAGCAAAACGGCGAGGCTGTCCCACAACAATCGGTTCCAGATGATAGGCTGGCTCAAGGGCAAAACCAAGGTATTCTGCTCAGCAGCCGTCCAGTAGCGGGTAGTCTGGTACACCGCTGTAGCCCCGAAAGGATCCACTAAATTCGCGAGCAGGTCATTGTCCAGGTCATTGGTGAGGGCACTGGAAACACCGTACAGCACCAGCACCAGCACACTGCCAATGTACACCGCCAGCATGTTGCGGGTAAGCGTGCCCAACGTGAAGAAGATCGCGCCCGTGAGCAGCAAATTAGGGATCACGATGAGCAGGAAAGGCTGCACGTAGGACATAACGTTAAACGGCCCGAACCGGGAAGCCTCCACCGAGGGAAACAACGGCGCCACCGCCGAGGCGAAAATGTAGCCGAACGCAATACCGGAGAACACCAGCAAGGTCACCAGGAACGATCCCCAGAAACGCCCGCCCAGGTAACTCCACTTGGAGATGGGCGTGGTAAAGAACAGCGAATGCGTTTTGTGCTCAAAATCACGGTACACAGGGTTGCCCATCATGGCCGAGGTCACCAGCACGCCAAACCAGCTCAGGATGGTGATGACCCAGTTGATCTGGTAGGGCGAATTGGCCTTCACCGAGACACTGCTGCCCCCGCCAATGATCACCGTGCCCCCAAAGACCCCGCTCACGCCAAACACGCACAGCAGGGCCATCAGGAAGAACAAGAGAAAGTAGATATAGGTAGCCGGCCGTTTCAGGCGGTACTTCAGCTCAAACAGTAAAATATTCAGGAACATAGCCAAGTCGTTTTAGGTCTGATTAGTAGGAAATAGTCTCAAAACGGCTTAGGCAATTACCTCCTGCTGCGGGGTGGAAGTTTTCTTTACCGCTCCGCTGATGGTGGCAAAGTACACATCCTCCAGATCAGGCTGCACGGGTTCAAACTCCAGCCCCGGCTGGGCATCGGCGTAGACGTGGATGATAGTTTTCCCGGCGAACAGCCTTGAAGAGATCACGGCGTGATCGGCCTGGTGCTGGGGCAGCTCCTCTTTTTTGATGAATTTCCTCCAGATCATGCCCCGCATCTGCTCAATGGCCTGCAGCGGCTCGCCGGTGGCCAGCACCTCGCCTTTGTTGATAATGGCCATGTTTCGGCATAAATCGCTCACATCGTCCACAATGTGCGTGGACAGAATCACGATGATGTTTTCCCCGATCTCGCTCAGCAAATTGTGGAAACGGTTCCGCTCGGCGGGGTCCAAACCCGCGGTAGGCTCATCCACGATGATGATCTTGGGGTTGCCCAGCAGCGCCTGCGCAATCCCGAAGCGCTGTTTCATGCCGCCGGAGTAGCCGCCCAGGTTCTTTTTACGCACTTCGTAGAGGTTCGTCTGCTGCAGCAGCGAGGCCACCGTCTCTTTCCGCTCTTTGCTGTTATGGATGCCCTTCAGCACCGCGAAATGGTCCAGCAACTCCTCGGCACTCACCTTGGGGTACACCCCGAACTCCTGCGGCAGGTAGCCAAGCACTTTACGCATCTCGTCCTTCTCCCGGAACACATCCAAATCCCCTAGCCTGATGCTGCCGCTGTCTGCTTCCTGCAGCGTGGCGATGGTGCGCATGAGCGATGATTTCCCTGCCCCGTTGGGCCCCAGCAACCCGAACATGCCGGTGGGAATGGTGAGGTTCACGTTTTTAAGCGCCTGCACGCCGTTGGGGTAGGTTTTGGAAAGGTTTTGAATGATGAGTTCCATGGTGGTAAAGGGTTAGGTTGGAATGAGGAAGGTTTTGTAGGATTAGTAGAGTAGAGTGACAGAAAATTACAAGCAAATGAAAGTCTTTGTGTTACCGGTGCCGACGCGCCTTGGATCTAAAAATAAAACCCTAATTGATCAACAATTAGGGTTTTATTAGACAAGTGTAATTTGTCTGGCGTTTTAGGGATGTTTTCCGGAAAAGAGGGCAGAAACCCCGAGTCAATGGTAGACGCCTGCATGCGCGCAGGAGTGACCGGCCTCGCCGCGCTCTACCTGCAAGGTCACGTGCTGAATGCCAAAGTGGTGGCCAATCTCATCTCGGATTTCCATGAGTTGGGTGTCCTGGTAGCCTTCTTCCACCACCAGGTGGGCGGTGAGGGAATTCTCGGTGCTGCTCATGGCCCACACGTGCAGGTCATGTACCTGGCTTACGCCCGGCACGGTTTGCAGGTACTCCCGAATGGCCCGCAAATCAATGCCATGTGGCACAGCGTCTAAGGTGAGCCGCAACGATTCTACCAGCAAGCCCCAGGTGCTCCAGACAATCACCGCCACAATGACCAGACTCACCACGGCATCTACCCAGAACCAACCCGTGTAGTACATGACCAGACCAGCCACCACTACGCCCAGACTCACCAGCGCATCGGCTACCATGTGCAGGTACGCGCCTTTCACGTTGATATCATGTTCCTTGCCCCGGAAGAAAAGCATGGCAGTACCGGCATTAATGAAAATACCCACCCCTGAAATGAGCGAAATGGCAGTACCGTTCACCGAGGGAGCGGAGCCCAGGCGCTCTATGGCTTCCCAACCAATGGCCCCCACCGCCAGCAAGAGCAGAACGGCATTCAGCAAGGAGACCAGCGTGGTGGTTTTGCCATACCCGTAGGTAAACCGATCTGTGGGTTTGCGCTGCGAGATCTTAAGGGCGAAATAAGCCAGGAGCAGACTCACAACATCGGTGAGGTTATGGCCGGCATCGGTGAGCAGGGCAAGGGAGTTGTACCACCAACCGGCGCTCGCCTCCACGGCCACAAAAAGAATGTTCAGAGCAATTCCCCAACCAAACGCCTTGGATTTGTTCCCCGAGGAAGGCAAGCCGTGGGCGTGCGAATGACTATGCCCATGTGAGCCGTGGGAGTGGGTATGTACGTGTGCCATAGCGGTTATAAAGCCAGGTGTCTTTTCATATTACGAACAAGCTGGATGCTGAAATCAATCCTAACGCAAAGAAAAGCAGGAGAGAAGGACAGACCGTTACAGCATTTTGGCTGGGACTTACATAATTTCTGGCGGAGGTTTATAGTGAGAGGGTAAGATTCTACCATTTCCCTCGCTCGCCTCCGGCGAGTGTGAGGAATCGGGCGGCCTCTGGCCGCGTTGGGGAAGAACTTTGCTCGTATTAAGTGCCTAGCGGCGGGACGCCGCCAGATAACTCACACTCGCCAGAGGCGAGCGAGGGGTTAGTGTGTAATCTGAAGCACCGAAGGCAGGCTCCTTGCCAGGTGCCCTCAAGTTTTTGTCAAAAGGGGGCATGTCCCTCCGTTTTGGAGCAATTTTATGAAAAATGGCTTTAAATAGAAAAGCCAAGGGGAGCAGCCCGCAAGTGGCTGCTCCCCTTGGCCTCGGGAAAATTGGTTTAAGACGCGATAGACTCGCAGGCTTCGGCGCAGCGGAAGCAAGCCTCGGCGCATTGCTGGCAGTGGTCATGGTGGTGCTTGGCGCACTCCTCGCCGCAGGCGCGGCAGATTTCAATGCATTCTCTGAGCAGGTGTTTGCCGTGCACCGATCCTCTAGCTAAAAAGGCGGCGGTCAGGCGGCAGATATCAGCGCAGTCGCGGTCGGTCCGGATGCAGTTGGCCATCATCTTTACGTCCTCTTCCTGCAGGCAGGAAGAGGCGCAGTGCTCACATGCGGCAATACAATCCTGTAAGGCGTCTAATACGGTTCTGATTCGTGAATCAATCATGGTGCTGAGGTTATGTTAGAAATAATGGTTTCACACGCACACTCTGGTTCCCAGATCAAGCGGACAGACAGTTGCTGTCGCGCAGTTGGGATATTTCAGGTATACGCCCTCAGAGACCCGACGGTCTTACATAATTGTGTAAAGAGGTTACAAGATTCGGCTTAGGTGAGGTCATCCAGGGGAAGCCGTTCTATGAGCGGATCCTTCTTGTAGTCGGTAACGGAGATGCCGGTCACTTTCTTGAACTGGTTGGAAAGGTGCTGTACGCTGCTGTAGCGCAGCCGGTAGGCAATCTCGCTCAGGGTAAGTTCGCCGTACGAGATGAGTTCTTTCACCCGCTCAATCTTGAGGCGGATGAGGTATTTCTCAATGGTGGTGTGGGTGTGCTGCGAGAACACTTTGCTCAGGTGCTGGTAAGACATGCCCAGCTTCTCTGCCAGGTACACCGAGGTGGTGATGGGCTGGTATTCTTCCTCTGAGGCGCGCAGGTACTCCAGCAGGGTGGTCTTGATCTGGTCGGTGAGCTGTTGGTCCTTCTCCTGCAGCAGCTCAAAGCCATGCACCTGCAGGGCAGCGTTCAGGGCCGGGGTGTCTACGGGCGCACCAGACACAAAGGCTTCGCCCAGCTTTACTTCTTTCACGTCAAGCCCCTGCTGTTGTAAAACATCGGTCACGGTGGCAATGCAACGGGGGCAAACCATATTCTTTATGTGCAGGTGCTGTTCCATGGGTAAGAAGGCAGATGGCCATTAGCGTATAACGAAGAACCACGCGTTGGTGGTTAGGCGGGCCGGGTTCTAGTTCTGCTTTGGCGCGAAAGTACTAAAAACAGGCCATAAACAGGGGAGGGCTCCTTTTCAGGAACAGGCGCCCACCCAAATAAGTTTAGTCGGCCTTCTTGGGCAGGTTGCGGCGCGGCGCGGTGGCCGGCGGGGCCTTTTTGGCCTTTTTTCCCGAAAACCGCAGGAAAAGCCAGTTCACCGAAGGGACGATGACAAACGCGGTACCGGCCAGCAGGATAAAGATGCCCAGGAAAGCGTTAAAGAGCCGGAAGATAAAATCTGAGGTGAGCCCGAAGGTATACAGCAGCAGGGCCATGGCCAGCAGCATGCTGATCAAGGCCGCGATGAGCAGGTCACGGCGCCAGTCGCGCTGGAAGGGGTGCCTTTTTACAACTTTCGCCATGTTACGCCAGGGTGGTTCTGGTCCAGTGCGGAACCAGGTGCAGCAGTTCCTCCTGCAGGGCCTGCCCGTTGTTTTCCTCGGAGTACTGCAGTGATTTCTTGATGAACTCCAGCAGGGGCAACTCCTGCTGCTTCAGCTGCGCCACATACTCCTGCAGGATTTGCGGCCTGGGCCCCCATGAGCCGATGGCTTTCAGGGTGTCCGCCTGCAGGGCGATGAGCTTGGGAATGCTGCGGCCCCCGGCGGTGAGATAGGCGTCCATCACGGCGGGCTGCTCAGACCGCAGAAGGGTGCGCAGCTCCAGATGGGGCGATTGGGCGGCCAGCGCGGCCAGCACCGGCAAGTGCACCGCTGCGTCTCCGCACCAGCCCTCGGTGAGCACCAGCCACAGCTGCGGTTTGGGCAGGGCCTGCACCAGTTCCACCAGTTCTGGCCTGAGCGGCGTCTGGTAGGTGCGCTCCATAATGGCCAGGTTGTCTTTAGTGAGGCGGGCCAGAAACTCAGACTGCTCCAGTCCGGTGGTTTTCCCCTGGGCCACCGCTTCCCGCACCAAGGCCAGGTAGTCGGCGAAGGGGAGGCTCTGGGCCACCACCTCAGGAGTGATTACATCTTGTTGGATTCCCATACAATTTGGGTTTGGTCTTTACTCAAACGGTGCCCCTAAGATACGGCAAAGCCGGGTTCCTGCCCAACTGCGCCGCGCCATAACACAAAAGACCCGGGTGTTTCCCGGGTCTTTTGCGGAAAACAGGCCCTAAATGCCTGTTGCCACGTGCTGGCACGTTACTCTTTCTCGTTGCCCAGCCCTTCCTTGTCCTTGTGGCCCTTGAGGGTGCTGGCGTTGGGCTGGGTGTTGCGGAACTCTTTGTCTGAGGAGTCGGCGCCGCGGGTGTCTGAGGGGTTGGCGTGCGAGCCCTGCGGAGTATGCTGCTCTGGGTCTACCTTTCCCTTCTTGGCGCCGCCGCCGTGCCCTTCCCGGGACGGAACGTTCTCGCCGCGGGTGTTGTCTGCCCCGCCGGGCACCGGTCCCTCCTGGTACTTAGGAGCGTTGTTGCCCTGGTTGCCGCTGTGGCTGAGCTCGCTGTTGGGTCTTCCGCTTACCCCCGCGCCGGTACTTTTGCTGTTGTTGTCATTAGACTTCTGGTTGCCGCTGCCGGGCGTGTTGGGGTTTGACCGGGTCTCGGGCGAGCCGTCATACGGCGGGTTGTTGTTGTGCCGGTTGCTGTTGTTGAGGTTATCGTCCTGGCTGTTGATATCGCGCCAGCTTCTGTCCTGGTCCGGCCGATTTTGCTTAGGGCTATTGCCGCTTCCTTTCATGGCTTGGTCTCCTTATTAAAAGTAAAACTTATACACTTGGTTACCCCGGGCTTGGCCCGAAGTATACCGTTGTACGAGGGCAGTGCCGGTTAAGATTAGCAGAAACCCGCCTTGCCCTTAATTCTGCCTGAAACCAAGCCTGGGCTTAACTCAATGCCCGCCGCCCGCGTACTAAGCCTGAACGGCCGGCGGTACTGCCCTGGGCCGCAACACCTAATCTACCTAACCAGTACTATGAAAAAGCTATTGATTTCCCTTAACCGCCTCTCTTGGTCCCTGTTGCTGGGGGGCGCTCTTATACTAGGCACCTCGGCCTGCAGTACCGGCACCAGTGAAGGTGAGGTAAACGTGGAGGAAAGCGACTTTAAAGACAAAAGCCCCACCGAGCACAACCCGCAGGGCCTGAGCGATGAAACCCAGGACAACGGCGGACCAGCGGCTCCCGGGGCCATGACCAGCGACTCGGCCTACGATGAGGTCTATGAGCGGCAACAGCAAAAAAGCAGGCAGCAAACCGGCGGTTCCAGCAACCAGGGATACGGCGGGGCCGCTGAGCGCAACAAGAACGACAAAGAAAACCAATAACGCTCCACCCCAAAACAGCGAAGCCTGCCGCAGTTGATGCGGCAGGCTTCGCTGCTTTGGGGCTGTTTTGCCCAGAATAGGCCTAAAACCCCTTACCTGAACCCAAACCCGGTAGGCGTGCCCTGCACCTGGAACGAATCTAGGGCGGCCCCGGTGCTGCGGTAGCGCACTACCCAGCCGTTGGCGCCCGGCACCGCCTTGGAGAAGTACAGCAGCCCGTCGGCCGGGTCTTGCCCCATCGCCTGGAACCGGCGCCTGATCAGAGGCGCCTCGGGTAGGGTCACGGCGTTCAGGTCCAGCACGTACACGCCGTCTGCCAGAAAGTACAGCCGGTTTCTGGAGGCGCTTAACGTGAGGCCATGCGGTTGTACCGCGGCATTGGGAAACGGGAACATTACCGGAGCAGTGCTCAGGTTGCTGGCCGAAAACCGGATCAACTGGCCCCGGGTGGCGTTGGGGCTACCGCCGCACAAGACCCAAAGGTTGCCGCTGCCGTCTACCACCAGGCTGTTGGGATTATCGCCCACAGTGAGGGAAGCCTCCATGGTGTTGGTAACGGTGTTAATGACGTTGACCTGGTTACTGGCGGCATTGGCCACAAACAGGCGATTTCCCGCCACGGCCATAGCGCCGGGCGTTTTGCCGGTCTTTACCGTGTCAGTAACCTGAAACGTGCCCAGGTCCAGTTCCACCACCCGGCCAGAGTCGGCGGGGTTCAGCCAGTCACTGATGAACGCCCGGCGGTTGTTGAGGGCCGCAAACGCCTGCGGGCTCTCCAGTTGGTCCATTGTCCCGGTGGCCGTGAAGGTGTTGGCCAGCAGCGCCTCTACCGTGCCGTTGCTGGTGACCAGGTACATCCGCTCAAACGCAGAGGCCATGGTCAGCACGTTTCCCGCCAGGGCTCTGCCGTTCACCTTGGCAAAAAGGTCGGGCTCTACCGTGCCGGTGGCCCGGTCGTAAAAGCTGATGGTTCCGCTCTGGGATCCGGCATTGGCAATCAAGACCCCGGCCTGGTACGTGGGCAGCACTTCTTTCTTCTCTTCCTGGCAGGAAGAGGCCAGAAACAGCGCGGCCAGGGAGAATACTCCCAGCCTTAGGGGGGAGAAAAGTAGACGTTTCATCTTGCGAAGGTAGAAAAATAGCCTGAACCCCGCTCCATCCCGCCCTTTCGGTCTCAAGCCACCACGCGTAAAAGCAGAAAGCCGCCGGCTTCTTCTGAGGCCAACGGCTTTCTGCTTTTGGCGGGTTTCTGCCAAAAAGGCCCCAAAACGGGTTATCTGAAGCTGAACCCGTTGGGCAGGATTCTCACCTGGAACGAGTCAATCACCGCGCCGGAGGTTTGGTACCGCACCGCCCAGCCGTTGGAGTTGTAGCCGCCTACCCCCAGGTACAGAAGGTTGGTTTCGGGGTCCAGGCCCAGACCGTAGGCGTTGCGGTTGATGAGGGCGGTGCCGGGCGCCGCGGTGGCCGAGGTAGACATGGCGTACACCTTGCCGCCGTACGAGTAGTAGAGCGTGTTTTTGGCTCCGTTGATGGTGAGCTGGCCCGCCCCCAGTTCTCCCGGCGCGAAGCCGTACGTGGTAAGGGCGTGGTTGTTGGCCGGATCAATCTTGACCAGAGCCCCCGGAGCCGAGTAGCCGCCTCTCAGCACCCAGATCTTGTTGCTGGCGTCCAGGACCAGGTGTTTGGGAGCTTCGCCCACTGGCAGGCTAGCCACCACCGCATCTGTGGTGGTGTTGATCACCGAGATGGTGTTGTCATCGCTGTTGGCTACGTACAGCAAGCCGTTGTGGAGCAGCAAGCCTTCGGGCTGCAGCCCCACGTTGATGGTTTTGGTGACGGTGTTGGTGGTGAGGTCCAGCACCGCTACCCGGCCCGTGCCGGTATAGCCCAGATACGGGTAGCCCACGTGCTCGGTCACGTAGGCCTTGGTCGTGTTCAGGGCCGCCATGTACCTGGGAATCTTCAGGCCGTTGATCACGCCGGTAGAGGCGAAGGTATAGGCGTCTACCACCTCAATCTTCTCGCTGTTGTTCACGGCAATGTACGCCTTGTCGCCAATAAAGGTCATGGATTGGGCGGCATCGCCCAGGGGGCGGTTATTTACCTGCTTGAACAGCTCCGGAATAAAGGTGGTGGTGTCGCGGGACAGGTAACTTACCTCAGCGTTGGTATGGGTGAACTGGCCTTCGTTGGTGATGAACACGCCGTGCTCATAGGCGCCTTTGGGGGCGTTGTCTTCGTTGCTGTCGCAGGAGGTGGTGAGCAGAGTGCCGCCGGCCAGCACGCACAGAAAGGACTTTTTAAAGTAAGTGAGTTTCATAGGGATTGGGTGTATTGAAAAATATAGGTTTAAAGGGAAGGATTTGCTTTGGCCCACTGCAGCGAAAGCGCCAGCCGGAAACTGCGCGGCGGCATGGCCCGGTACGCCATGGTCTGGTACACGGTGTTGGTGAGGTTGTGCACCTGCGCCATGAGTTGCGCCTCCAAGGAACGCCAGGCGAAGGATTTCCCCAAGCTGGCATTTACCAGCGCGTAAGGCTCCAGCCAGTTGTTGTTGTCATTGTCAGTGAAGCGCTGGCCGGTGAAGGTGGCATCGGCGGTGAGCCACCAGCCCTGGTGCCGCACTTCGGCCCAGCTGGCTACCTTGTGTTTGGGCACGTAGAACAGCTGCCGGTCCTGTAGCCGCGCCCCCGCATCGGGGAGTTGCTGCCGGGAAACGGTGTAGGCGTAGGCCAGCCCGGCGGTCAAGGTCCAGTGGGGGAGGGGCTGGTACTGCCACCGGGTGTCCAGCTCCAGGCCGTGGCCGCGTACCTTGCTGAGGTTCACGGCCTCGGGGTAGCCACCTCGGTCAGCGGGCCGCCACTGAATCCAGTCTTTCACCTGCTGGGCGTAGACCGTTACCTCGGTAGTACCGCTCAGGCCTCCGGTTTTGACGTGGTGGGCCAGGCCGCCCTCATAGCCCCAGCCGGCTTCGGGTTTCAGGTCTGGGTTGCCGCCGGGCACCCAGAACCGGTTGTTAAGGGTGGGCACCCGGTAACTGCGCGACACATTGCCTTTCAAAGAGAGGGTGTGCTGCGGATTTTCTACAAGCTGGAAGTTAGCCCCCAGGGTAGGCGTGAGCGGCGGATTGAAGCCCTCTACCCAGGCTTGCCGCACATTCAGGCTCAGCTGCAGCCGGGGCACGGGGTCATACCTGAGCCAGCTGTAGGCCGAGAAGCGCTTTTCCTCTTTGTCAGTCCCGTAGCCGCCTACCTGGGCCCTGAACAACTGACCTTCTGCGCCGGCCTGCACCAGCAGATGCGGCAACAGTTGTCGCTCATGTTCTACCTGGCTTTGGTAGGTGTGCACAAGCGAGAGGGAAGGAGTGCCGGCCTCGCGGTAATCCAGCTGGTCCCGGAACCAGGCGGCCCGCACGGTGGTAGTGCCGCCGGCAAGCTGGCCCTGCCATTCGCCCATGAGGCGCAGGTTCTCATCGTCCTGCTCGGCGTGGTTGTTGGCGCTGCCCATGGAGGGTTGTACCTGCCGGTGCGTTTTCACATACCAACCCCTCACCGAGAGGCGCTGCTCTTGATTTAGCTTATAATGGAGTTCCTGCGCGAAACTATTCTGGTCAAAGGCCGCGTTCTGCTGCGTTTCCAAGGGTGCCCCGAAGGCCGTGGTGTTCCTGAACCTGAAGTCGTTGTCAGCGGCGGTGCGGGTGAAGGCGGTGGTGAGTGCCAGGCGCCCATTAGAGAAAGAGCCCGAGGCGGCGGTGCGGCTATGGCCAAAGCTGCCCCATTCCTGCTGCACGCGCACGGTCTGCCGCGGCGTGAACGTTACGGGGTTCTCCAGCACCACCGCGCCGCCAATGGCCCCGGTGCCGTGCAGGGCCCCGCTGGCCCCGTGCTGCAGCGCCACGGTGGTGTTGGGGCTGGGCGGGAGCAGGGCAAAGTCAGACTCGCCCAGGGTGGGCAGGGCAATGTTGAACCCATTCCAGAGCACGGCGGTGTGGCTGGCGCTGGTGCCCCTGAACGTGACGGTGGCCAGCATGCCGTTCCCGTAGCTTTTGAGGTACAGGGGGCTGCGCTGCTGGAGCACTTCGGCTAGGGTAATGCCGGGTTGGCGCTTGAGCAGCAGCGTGTCTACCGTTTGCACGCGGGCCCCGGCGGCGTAGCGGGTGTATCTGGGCACGGCTACCCGCACCTCGTGCAGGTGCACGGTGTCTGGCAGGTGCGTTTGGGCGTGGAGCGCCGGGGAGGCCAACAAGCCCATCCCGCACAGCAACCCGGCAAAAAAGAGTACGCGCTGTAACATATCCTCAGCTTACAAAGCAGAGGAGACTATAAAGGAAGAAGTACACGTAAACGCCGGCCCATAGCGGGCCACCATCCTTGCTGCTTTTTTTCCCGAAAGCCTCCAGGTGAAAGTTGGATGTTGGCAGGTCTCCTGGCTCTCTTCTTCGGCCCGGCCTTCCCATCTGGCAGAGCAGACAGTGGCGTGCGGTGGGCAGAACGCTTGGAAGATAACAGTTGCGGGTACAGCTCAGGTTTTACACCTGATTCCCTTTTAAGACAGCCCCGGCAGAAAAACCAGGGCGGTCACCAAAATCGGGGCAAAGGTACGGGATTTTGCAGAATCCCCGCCAATTGTTTTCGGGGCCCATTGGCCGGGGTATCTACAAGTTGGAAAATATTGTTTTGGGGCGGTTTTTAAAAAATTAACTTAAAAACAGCATCAACCTGAAAGGGTTTGCGTAAGAGAGGGTATGAATATAATTTATTGAAGACGAGGCCGCTGGAGGTGTTGTCTTGAAAATTAGCCTCTACTATGAAACGTTCTTTACTTGTTTTCCTCGCAGCGTGCCTGTTCTGGGTGAAGGGTGCTGCCCAGACCATCTCCAACGTAGACCTCACCAAAGTCTATAGCGCCATTGAAGACGACGCCTCGCCGTTCTACTACCCGCCCCTGCTGGAACGCTACCTGGCCAACGACTCCATGCTCACCTTCCTGGACTACCACCACCTGTACTACGGCTACACCAAGCACCCCGACTACCTGCCCTATGGCCGTGGGGTAGGCGAGATGGCCGCCGTGCGGATGATGGAGGAAGGCCGCCTGAACGAAGCCCGCGAGCTGCTGCTGTCTGAGTACCGCAAATCGCCCTTCAACCTGAACCTGCTCTTCCGGCTGGGCAGCCTGGCCGACCTGCAGCAGAACCCCACCGAGGCCCGCATGTGGCTCATGAAGTTCAGCGGTTTGCTGCGCACCATCCTGAGCAGTGGCGACGGCCGAACCGAGGAAACCGCCTGGGTGATCATCACCACGCAGGACGAGTACCCCATCATGGGCATCCTGGGGCTGGAGTCTGCGGGGCAGGGCCTCCTGAAGAGCAAGTACGATGTGCAAACCCTCAAAACCCCCAACGACCTGGAGACCGAGAAGCTGTACTTCAACATAGAGATGCCGGTAGAGCACATGTCCAAGGCCTACCAGCGCGAACTAGCCGAGTCAGACACGCCGGCCAAGCCCAAAAAGGTGAACAAGACCAAGACTCTGGGGGTAAACCAATAGCCGTTTAGGAGGGGTTTTTCTAAAAACGGCCGTAAATCAGCGGCAAGAACTTATCAGATAAAAGAATTAGCCGGGTGCTCCACAGGTTGGCGTGGGGTGCCCGGTTCTTTTTTGGGCCAGAGCAAGGGCTAAGCCTCAGGTAATTAAAAGTAGGGCGGCGCGTGCGGTTGCCAGGGGTTTTTACGTTGTTTTTCTGGAAACAGGCCCCAAACGGCACGGGGAGCCAAAACCCGGTGTAACTTTTTAGCCAAGCCGCAGTTTTTAGCACTGTATTTGTATCTGGCCTGAGGTCCCTAATCTCACGTACCTTTTTCATGAAACGATTTTTGCTGTTGGGAGCGCTTTGCCTTGGTTTTCTGCTCAACACCCAGGCGCAGACGGTCTCCAAGATTAACTATGACGCCATCAAGGCGGCGGTGACTTCGCCCAAGTCGCGCATGTACTACCCTGCCTTGCTCAAGCGCTATCACGCCAATGACACCAACCTCACGCCCGAAGAGTACAAGCACCTCTACTATGGCTGGACCACCCAGCCGGGGTATATGCCTTACCGCCCCAATGACAAAGCCGATGCCCTCAACGAAATGCTGCTCTATGAGCGGTTCCAGGAGATAGCCACCACCGGCAAGAAACTCCTGGCCACCGACCCGTTTAACCTGGACGTGATCTATCTCCTGCACATGGCTTACGGCGAGATGAACAACCAGGCCGAGAGCCGCAAGTGGTTGGTGAAATTTGACGGACTCATGGCGGCCATCAAGGCCAGCGGCAACGGCCGTTCCAAAGAAACCGCCGTGGTGCTGAACGCCCCCCGCGATGAGTACATGTTCCTGACGGTGGTAGGACTCAGGCAGAAAGGCCGCCCGCAGCTGCTGGACAACAAATATGACCTGGTCACCCTGGAGACGCCCAATAAACTCAACCTTACCCAGGTGTACTTCAACATTCAGAAAGCGGTAGAGAAGAAGCGCTGACCCTGCCGCCACTCTAGCAGCTGGCGGTAAATTGGTTCTTTTTCGTTTTCTTGCCCGCTGTATTTTCTATTGCATGCCCTATGAAGAAATTAGCCCCGTTTGCTGTACCGCTTCTGTTGCTGCTAGCCGCTTGCCAGGCAGATTCTAGTGCTACGGAAGAAACCGCCTCTGCTAAGAAAGAGCAAGCGCCGGCCGTGGCCCTGTGCGAGTTCACTTCCACAGACTCCGCCTCAGCCATGGCGTGGTTACCGGGCAAATGGGAATTAAGGGGCATCCAAACCAACTACATGGGCGCCCGCGAAGACGAGTTCCTGACCGGTGAGCAGGTTGGCGACGCCAAGACCCTGCAGTTCTACCAGAACGGCGAGTACGAGGAGTTGGTGAACGGCAGGCTGCAGGGCGAGAGAAAAGCCTTCCAGGTAATAGGGCAGAGCCTTACGCCCGTGGGCTACCAGTTCTGGTTCTGCGGCGAGAACACCCTGGTCATCAGCAATGTGGCCGCCGATGGCGCCACCGAGGTATTTGTGAAAGCAAAGTAGCCCATGCCCCTGCAGCAAAAGCTCCCCCGCGAGTTCTACACCCAGCCAGATGTAGTCTCCCTTGCCCGCGACCTGGTTGGCAAATATTTCTTTTCCTGTTTTGACGGGGTGCTTACGGGCGGCATGATTGTGGAAACTGAGGCCTACTCGGGCACTGCAGACGCCGCCTGCCACGCGCACCTGGGCCGGCGCACCAAACGCACCCAGATCATGTACGCGCAAGGCGGCGTGGCGTATGTATACCTCATCTACGGCATGCACGCGCTGTTCAACATTGTGACCAACGTAGAAGGCACCGCCGATGCCGTCCTGATCCGGGCCATTGAACCGACGGAAGGCATAGAGGAAATGCAGCTGCGCCGAGGATTACCCAAAGTGGAGCCCCGCCTTACCGCCGGACCAGGCCTAGTGACGCAAGCCCTGGGCATTTCCACCCTGCACAACGGCACTGATTTAACCGGAACCGAAATTTGGCTGGAAGACCGCGGCGTGCAGGTGCCCGATGACCAGATTGTAGCCGGCCCTCGGGTGGGCGTAGCCTACGCCGGCGCCGATGCGCTGTTGCCCTGGCGCTTCAGTCTGAAAGGCAGCCGCTGGGTAAGCAAAGCCAATCCTAAGTATTCTGTCTGAAAACAAAAGCCCTCACTGAACTCCTGGTCCGGCGAGGGCTTTTGTTTTTGGTTTGTTTTAAAAGAATCTAAGCAGAACGGCTACCCCGCTCTTTGTCGGTGATGGGGCGGTCCAGTTCGCTGCCGCTTTGGTCGGGTTTCTGGGGTACTTTTCTAGCCATAGACTCGCCCATGGCCGTCCCGCTGTTTTGCTCATGACTGCCACCGCCGGTTCCGCCCGAGGATTGGTTACTGACTTCCGTTGCAGGCGTTCCTCCTTTCTTCCCGTCCTCAAATGATTTCTCAGGATTGCTGCCGAACCCGTGATGCGCATTCTTCTTTTCCTCTGCCATGGTCTTTCATAATTAAGTAACACAACCAGATGCCTTCCAGCATCTACCTTTCTATGGTACGCGCCTGAGGAACAGGAGTTAAGAAGAATTTGCCTCGAAGGGGAGAAAACTGTTTTGGGCCTGTTTTCCAGAAAAGAGCCTGAAAGCATAACAGTCCTTTTCCGCAATATACCGCTCTGGCGCGAGTCTCCAGACTCGTGCCTCACAGATGATGGATAGTCTCTGACTATCCTCGCTGCCCCGCAGCGAAAACAGGTTTGCAAATCTTTTATTCCAGGTTGAGGTTTCCGGCGAGTCTGGAGACTCGCGTCATCCTTAGTCACGAGACCAGAGTCTCGCGCCAGGAAAATTTAGCTGAGATTTAACTTCTAACAACCAACAACCAACAACCAGAGACTAAACGCCGGCTTTCCGGCAGAGCAGCAGGATGGGTTTGTTGTGCAGGTCTGTAGTGGCGAAGAGGTACTGGTCGCCGCCTTCTTTCAGTTTTACTTTCTCGCGGAGTTGCACCACCGTGAGCGGGTAGTTGCGCGCCGTGATGTTCGCTTTCTTATCGGGAAGAAGCTTCTGCAGCTCTTTGGCATTGGCCTTTGGTTGGGCCGTGATTTCGAAAATACGGCCCGGAAACGCTGGTTGCAGTTCCTGGGAGGTGTAGAGATGGCTGTTGCGGTGCAGTTTGTTGACGCCGTATTTCTCTGAAAGCCACTTGTAAGCACCCGCCTTGAGCAAGGCCGTGTTGGGTTCATACAGATATTGCTGCGGCTCGGCATACGTCACCTGGGCGGTTTCTTCCTGGGGTTTGGTAAAGCTGAGGAGCTGGGCTTCTTTGTGCGGCGTGAGGTTGACGGCTGTGAGCAACGGCGAGTCCGTGGCATCCGACTTCAGAAGGTACAGCACCTCTTTGCACTCATTCTGCACGGCTACTACCCATATCTGAGCCACATTTTTCAGTTCCTGCAGGGCAAGGTCAATGTCCAGCATAGGGGCCGTTTTCAGAAGTACGGCTTTGCTTTTCTGCAACAGCAAAGGCAAGAGGCCCAACACGTCTGGCGTGCAGTCCTGTAGCAGATGCACCCGTTCCTGGCTTTGTCCGCGGCGGGCGGGGTCCAGGTAAATAACATCTACGGGGTTGTCCAGGTGCTGAAGGTATTCTTCAGCGGTGGTAGGAATGCTCTGGATGTTTTCGGCCCCCAACAGCTTGAAATTGTAACTGGCAATCTCCTGCAGTTCCTGGTTCTGCTCCAGGTGCACTACCTGGGCAAAATGCTTCGCAAAGAAGAAACTGTCTACGCCAAAGCCTCCGGTTAAGTCCACCAGCGTCGGTCCTTGCACCAGCCCTGCCTTAAAAGCAGCAGTTTCCTCTGAAGAGCTCTGTTCCACCGAGAGCATGGCCGGGAAAATAGTTTGGGGGTGCTTTGCCCAGGTAGGGAGCTTTTGCTGCGCCTTTTGGCGGGCCTTGATCTGCTGCACCAACTCAGAAACCGGTAAAGGAGCGAAGCGCTTCGCCTGCAACATCAGTTGGGCGGTGTCTTGCTGCAGGTGGTCCAGAATAAACTTTTGCTCTTCAGGGGTGAAAATGCGCATAAAACAGCTTAGGCGTGGTTGGGCAAAGATACGCAAATTGGGCAGGGGAGAGGTAGTATACGTTTGTTTAAGATTTATTCTGTTGAAGTTAAACAAACTGAGTTTCAGTTGGTTCTGATGGTACCTGAGTTTGATGTTTTACCTTAAGTCTCAAAGTGATGAAGAATTGGAAAAAACTCGCCCTATTAGCCGTGTTGCCGGTTTTGTCCCTGACGGGTTGTGACGACGATGATGACGCGGCAGATACGCTGACCGATGAGGCTCGGGTGCTGGTGGTGCATGCGTCACCCAATGCTCCGGGCGTAGACTTGTATGTAGACGGAACCAAAGCCAATACCTCGGCCCTGAATTACCCAGACAATACCGGCTACCTGACGCTTCCCGCCGGTTCCAGGAACATCAAGGTGACCGCCGCCGGGGCTGGACTGGGCAGTCCGGTCATAGATGCTAACGTGACGCTGGAGAAAGACAGAAATTACTCGGTCTTCGCCGCCGGTCCGCTCTCTGGTCTCACGCCGGTGGTGTTGGTAGATGACTTGACCGCTCCGGCCAGCGGGCGGGCGCACGTTCGGTTTGTGCACCTGGCTCCAGATGCGCCCAGCGTAGATGTGGTGGTACAGGGCGGGAATAACCTCTTCTCTGACATCGAGTTTAAGGAAGGTACTGCTTTCACCCCTGTGAACGCCGGCAGCTATACCCTGGAGGTGCAACCCGTAGGCACCGATGTAGCGGCAGTGACTACCACCTTGAACCTACAGGCAGGCAAAATTTACACGGTGTATGCCCGGGGCTTCCTGAATCCTCCCTCTGGCAATACCAATACATTGGGAGCGGGTGTGATTATGAACAATTAAACGGAGATCTGAGCTTAACCGTGCCACCTGTCTTGCCAAGGCGGGTGGCATGGTGTTTTAGGGCTGGTGCTTTACAGCGGTAATCCAGAAAATTGAGGTTGATAAACATTTTCTGTACCTTTGCACTTCTTCTGTATAAATCTGAACTACAATGGTAGAAACCTATCTGCAGTACAAAGTAAAAGATATTTCCCTGGCTGAGTGGGGAAGAAAAGAAATAAAACTGGCCGAGGCAGAAATGCCAGGCTTGATGGCCATCCGGGAGGAGTACGGCCCAAGCAAGCCGTTGGCTGGCGCGCGCATTGCAGGTTGCTTGCACATGACCATCCAGACTGCCGTGTTGATTGAGACACTGGTGGAGCTGGGTGCCGAGGTAACCTGGTCTTCCTGCAACATTTTCTCTACCCAGGACCACGCTGCGGCCGCTATTGCCGCTGCCGGTATCTCTGTGTACGCCTGGAAAGGAATGAATGCCGAGGAGTTTGACTGGTGCATTGAGCAGACCTTGTTCTTCGGGGAGGAGCGCAAGCCCTTGAACATGATCCTGGACGATGGTGGTGACCTTACCAACATGGTGTTTGACAAATACCCAGAGCTGGCTGCCGGTATCAAAGGTTTGTCTGAAGAGACAACCACCGGGGTTCACCGTCTGTACGAGCGCATGAAGAATGGCACCCTGTTGATTCCGGCTATCAACGTGAACGACTCGGTGACCAAATCTAAATTCGATAACAAATACGGCTGTAAAGAATCATTGGTAGACTCTATCAGAAGAGCTACAGACGTGATGATGGCCGGTAAAGTAGCCGTAGTAGCTGGTTACGGCGACGTAGGAAAAGGTTCTGCCGCTTCTTTGCGTGGAGCCGGGGCCCGCGTGATCGTGACTGAAATTGACCCAATCTGTGCGCTGCAGGCTGCCATGGACGGTTATGCCGTACGCAGAATGGAGAATGCCATCCCTGAGGCTGACATTGTGGTAACCGCTACCGGTAACTTCAACATCATCCGCGCTGAGCACTTCCAGGCCATGAAAGACAAAACCATTGTCTGCAACATCGGTCACTTTGACAACGAGATTGACATGGCTTGGCTGAACGAGAACTACGGCCACACCAAAGACACCGTAAAACCACAGGTAGACCTGTACACCATCAACGGCAAAGACATCATCGTTCTGGCCGAAGGTCGTCTGGTGAACCTGGGTTGCGCTACTGGTCACCCATCGTTCGTGATGTCTAACTCTTTCTCTAACCAAACCCTGGCGCAGATTGAGTTGTGGACCAACGCAGAGGCCTACGAGAACAAAGTGTACACCCTGCCTAAGCACCTAGATGAGAAAGTAGCTCGTCTGCACCTGGCCAAGATTGGCGTGGAACTGGAAGAACTGACTCCTGAGCAAGCCGCCTACATTGGCGTAGAAGTGCAAGGACCGTTCAAACCAGAATACTACCGTTACTAAGCAGATCTGTTTCCGGCCTGTTTCCCGGAAATAAAAGCAAAAACGCCCGGCATCTCCTGGAGAGGCCGGGCGTTTTGTTTTACCGCTTGAGGGACGATGAACACCCTCTAAGAATGTGAATAATCCCTCTACTGTCATCTTGGAAAGATCTTGGTAGCGAACGGTAGTAGCGCTTCTGCAAGGCTTTTCTAGTTCGCCCACAAGATCCTTTCAGGATGACAAATGAGGGGTAGACCCAGAAGGGAAATTCCGGAAAAGCATGAAAGCGGCTACATTCATGCTTTTCTTGCAAAGTTAGCGATAGCTGTTCCGGTAAGTATTAGGCTTGAAGATATTTACTGATACCGTTCTCGCACCACTTAGATTTTTGCGCGATAGCATCTGATAGGATTTTATCATTCTCAGGTAGAGAAGTACGGGCGTTTTCTGGGTGGTACAAATGGTAGCCTACCCCGCCAAAAGGCAAATTGCGCCTGATCACGCCTGCATTCAGCATCCGAATGGCGAACTCGCTGTCTTCGCGGCCCCATCCCTCAATATCCTCGTTGAAGCCGTTTATTCGCAACACATCGGCACGCCAGAATGCCATGTTACAGCCTCTGATGGCTTTAATATCGGGGCGCTTCTTTGAGCCTAGTTTTGCCAAAAACGGCGAAGAAACGGCATTGAACCGGTTTATGATGCCAGAAGTGAACGGCGTAATGTGCCATTGCTTGGCCTGCAGAATCTCTTTGGTGATCTCTGGCTGCAACAGCACGCGTTTGCCTTGCATAAAGGTATTGGCGCGGGCCATGCGCTTGTGGCTCTTCACGAAGTCTGGGTGTAGCACCATGTCGCCGTCAATGGAGATGATGTACTCGCCTTGGGCCATGGCCATGGCTTTGTTGCGGATGGCCGCCAGCCTAAAGCCCGTATCCTCGTGCCAGCAATGGAGCAGCGGCACCGGAAAGCTCTGCTGGTAGCGCTCTATCACGGCTCTGGTTTCTTCCCGGGAGCCGTCATCGGCTATGATCACTTCGTCTGGTAATTCATTCTGCCGGGCCACGCTTTTGAGAACCACTTCCAGGGCATCGGGCCAGTTGTAGGTAGAAATGACCAGGCTGGTGGTCATGGAACGGTTGGCCTCGCGCAGTTTCATGTATTTGTAGAAAGCGCCGTTGGCGTTGCAGGCCGAGATCAAAAAGCCTTCGAAGCCGTACAGAAAACCTCTTTTGAGAAAGTAGTTGCGAAGGAACGTCCAGAAAGCTTTGTATGAGGCCTTGAACGCCGAGGAAGATTTCCTGAACCGGTTCTCCTGCGCAAAGAGCGTGGTGTACTGGTTCAGTTTCTTTAGTAACTCATCTGTGTTCTTGAACGAATAATGGTTCAGGATGCCGGGCAGGGTTTCCACAGTAAGGCCCTCAGTGATGATGCCTTCGTGTACTTCGCGATCCGTGAAGCGGGTGGTTTTTCGGTTGAAAAGCCGCAGCACGTAATCATTTTCCCAACCACAGGCGTTTATTAACCGTTTTCCGTAAAAGTTGTGGCGCAGGAACCGGTACGCCTTTTGGCTGTCCAGCGGATGGGTTAAGATGGTCTGCACCAACTCTGGGGTAAGCACCTCGTCGCTGTCCACAGACAAGATCCAATCGTTAGAGGCGTAAGAAGCAGCCAGGTTCTTAAGCGGTCCAAAGCCAATGAAAGGCGAATGAAACACTTTTACGTTAGGGAATTGGCGGGCTATGGCAACAGTAGCATCGGTTGAACCGTTGTCTAGTAAGATAACTTCGGAAAACTGGGCCAAAGCCTTCAGGCAGAGCGGGAGCAGTTCCTGGCTGTTTTTGGCGAGTATGGTGACAGAGATTGAATGCATGCAGCGCAGAAACAAAACAGGGCAGCAGATAGATTCCCGGCGCCAAGGTTTCTGCCGGGTAATGTAAACATCTGCCCAAATATTCGTATGTACCTATGTATATTTAATTTCTATATTTGCGTATAGGTATTTTTCACAAAGTGTAAAAGTACAAAATCAAGACCAATGAGCGAACAGAGAGCGAATTCAATGACTAAAGAGGAGAAAGACGCCCGTTTTGAGGCCGAGCTGATGCCGGTTATTTCGCCTCTCTACAACTTCGCGTACCGTCTGACCCTTGATGAAGATGATGCCAATGACCTGGTACAGGAGACCTACCTCAAGGCATACCGCTTCTTCGATTATTTTGAGCCCGGAACTAATGCCAAAGCCTGGCTGTTCCGCATCCTGAAGAACTCGTTCATTAACGACTTCCGGAAGAAGAGTAAACAGCCCGCCAAAGTAGACTACTCAGAGGTGGAAGGTTACTACAATTCAGAGGACGTTGATGCAGAAGGAGACAGCTCTGGCGGTACCACCGACCTTCGCATGGAGAGTGTGCAGGACCTGATTGGGGACGAAGTGGCCAGTGCCTTGAACTCACTGCCGGTAGATTTCCGGACGGTGATCATCCTCTGCGATCTGGAAGGGTTTACCTATGAGGAGATGGCCAAGATCCTGGACATTCCCATTGGGACAGTAAGGAGCCGCCTGCACCGCGCGCGGCACTTTCTGAAGGAGAAGTTGGAGAAATATGCGAAGTCAATGGGCTACAACAGCTAAATAGGAGATTAATATGATGGGGACTACTACAATGTCAGAAGATTTGATGGGCGCGAGCGCCTCAGACGAGAGCCATGAACCAGACTGTGAGAAGGTGCAGGGCGTATTTGAGAAGTGGCTGGAGGGTGTAGCTACCAAGGATGACGAGGCTTTTTTGGCCGAATTGGCCGATGAATGCTCGCCTTGCTTTGAAAGCGTTGACAAACAGCGTTTATTTGTGAAATTCCTGAATGCGTCTCTCCGGCCGCCGGGCATGCCCGCCACCCTGGTAGAAACCATCAAATCAAAGATCCACCAAACCGCTTAGTCATAAGCCTCCTAACACCCGGATGCAAGGTAAAATCATCATTTTTTCGGCTCCCTCCGGGGCCGGTAAAACAACAATTGTCCGTCATTTAGTAAATGTCATACCGGAGCTAAGTTTCTCTATATCAGCCTGCACCCGTGACCGCCGCGGTAGGAGTGAGGTAAACGGCAAAGACTATTACTTCATCACGCCAGAGGAGTTCCGCCAGAAAATTGCCCAGGATGCCTTTGTAGAGTGGGAAGAAGTGTACGAAGGCGCCTTCTACGGCACCCTAAAGTCTGAGATTGAGCGCATCTGGTCTGAAGGCAAGCACGCCATTCTGGATGTGGATGTAAAAGGAGGATTAAGCGTAAAGAATTTCTACAAAGACCGCGCCCTGGCCATTTTTGTAAAGCCGCCTTCCATTGAGGAGCTTTCCAAGCGCCTGGTGGCCCGCAACACAGACTCGGCTTCCAGCATCTCCAGCCGTATCTTCAAGGCCAAGTTTGAGCTGAGTTTTGAGGACCAGTTTGATGAGGTCATCGTGAACGAGAACCTGGAAGAGGCCTTTGCCAGGGCAGAGCAGCTGGTGCGGGACTTCATCTCCCAAGAAGATACCGTTCTGTAGCGTATGCGGGTGGGGCTGCTGTTCGGGTCTTTTAATCCCATTCACATTGGGCACCTGATCCTGGCCAACTACATGGCCACCAACACCACCCTGGACACGGTCTGGCTGGTGGTAAGTCCCCAGAACCCCTTCAAACCCAGCAGCAGCCTGCTGCATGAGTTTGACCGGTTGCAGATGGTGCGCCTGGCCATTGCCGATAACGCCGAGTTGGGCGTGACGGACATTGAGTTCAGGATGCCCAAGCCCAGCTATACCATAGACACCCTCACGTACCTGCAGGAAAGATACCCCACCTACCAGTTTGCCCTTATCATGGGCGAAGACAACCTGGCCACCTTTCATAAGTGGAAGAACTACGAAGAGATTCTAGACCACTATGAGGTGCTGGTGTATCCTAGGCCGGGCAGTGCCAAGGCTCCTGACGCCATCAGCAATCATCCAAGGGTGCAGCTGGTGCCAGCCCCGCTCTTAGACATTTCTGCCACGTTTATCAGGAAGTGCCTGAAAGCAGGCAAATCTACCCGTTACTTACTGGCCGAACCGGTGGAGGAGTACATCACCGCCAAGAAACTGTACAGGTAAATTACCGGTAGGTTTACGGTGACTGGGGCCATGGGCCGGCGTCACCCAATACGCGCAACAACCATTCAGCAGATCGCCATTTTGGGCCCGTTTTAGTGAAACAGGCCCAAAATGGCGATCTGCTTTTTTCTGTGGCATCTTTATCCAAAGCCTGTGGGGCTAATATCTGTGTAGAAG
Organism: Rufibacter psychrotolerans; assembly: GCF_016924645.1. Classification (GTDB taxonomy): domain Bacteria; phylum Bacteroidota; class Bacteroidia; order Cytophagales; family Hymenobacteraceae; genus Nibribacter; species Nibribacter psychrotolerans. Next base: position 263,377 of record NZ_JAFFJV010000006.1, read on the forward strand.
GAGTGGGCCTCGGTTTACCTGCGGGGAATTGCTTGTTGCAAAGCTGCAGCAAGCCTCTGGCCGCTTACGTGTCCTCTGTACCTCTTGTAGGTCGGCAAATTCTTGGCAACTTTCCTCTCTTAGATTCGTTAAAAAGAGGTTTTCTTTTGCCAGACTCTGCAAATAACCCGCCTTTTATTGGATTAAAGCTTGAAACTCACCTAAAAGCAGTGTAATTTGCTCATCCTTGCCAGACAGACACAACAGGAGGCTTTGCTGAGATAATGCGTAATTCAGTCGTTTTTAAAGATAAGTACATCACCATAAGCTATAACCAGGAGCTGCAGTTTGTCCTGGCAGACTGGACGGGTTTTCAGACAAAGCAGTCGGTGCAGGACGGTTGTGAGCGCATCCTGGAAGTGATGCTGCAATACGGGAGCCACAAGGTATTGAATGACAACACCAACGTGGAGGGAATCTGGTCCAGCGCCGCCGAGTGGGTGGGCGCTGATTGGTTTCCCAGGCTGCGGCAAGCCGGCATGACCTCGTTTGCGTGGGTGTACTCGCCTAGCATGTTCAGCCGCCTGTCTACAGACAAATCCCTGCGCTTCACGTATGACACCACCGGCATAGAACTGTTTGAGAAGGTAGACGACGCTGTTCAATGGCTGGCTGAGCGACCTGCCTAAAAAGCTGCAACTATGTAATCCCATAAAACAGAAAGCCCCCGCACCTGAGTTGCGGGGGCTTTCTGTTTTATGGGTATTTTTAGAAAACAGCCTGTAAAACGGGACTGATCTAGATGGTCATGATCTCGGCCTCTTTCTTGGAGAGCAGTTCGTCTAACTTCACAATGTAGCTGTCGGTGAGTTTCTGCACTTTGCCTTCGGCGTCTTTCACGGCATCTTCAGAGGTGCCTTCTTTCAAGAGCTTGCGCAGCGAATCGTTTACATCTTTGCGGATGTTACGCACTCTGATCTTGCCGCTCTCGGTTTCGTTTTTGGCTTGCTTTACCAGTTCGCGGCGGCGCTCCTCGGTCAGGGCCGGAATGTTGAGGCGAACCCCGTCGGCTTCCTGCAGCGGGTTCAGGCCCAGGTCGCTGTTCTTAATGGCTTTCCCAATCTCGGCTACCATGTTTTTCTCCCATGGCTTGATCAAGAGGGTGCGGGCATCTGGCGCCGTGATGTTGGCCACCTGCGAGATAGGCGTGGGAGTGCCGTAGTAGTCTACCCGAAGGGTTTCCACCATGGCGGGAGAGGCTTTCCCGGCTCTGATCTTGGTCAACTCAACACTGGTATGCTGCACCGCTTTCTGCATTGATTCTTCGGCTTCGCTCAAATAAAAATTAATCTCTTCGGTCATTGGGTTCTCTTGTTAGAAAGATGACTAAATGGTGCCCTCGTGGCAAAAGGCCAAAAGCGGCGCTAATTTCTGATTTTATTCTGTAAAATCCACGGCTCCGGCGGCGGACCTGCCCTGTTACATAGAAACCAGGGTTCCTACCTTTTCGCCCTGGATCAACCTGGCCAGGTTGCCCGGCTTGTTGATGTCAAACACCACAATGGGCAGGTTGTTTTCCTTGCACAGGGTAAACGCAGTCATGTCCATAACGTTCAGGCCTTTTTCAAACACCTCCTCAAACGTAATGTCTGAGTAGCGGGTGGCCGAGGCGTCTTTCTCCGGGTCGGCGGTGTAGATGCCGTCTACGCGGGTGCCCTTCAGGACCACATCGGCCTCAATCTCAATGGCGCGCAAGCTGGCGGCGGAGTCGGTGGTGAAGTAGGGGTTACCCGTACCGGCCCCGAAGATCACCACGCGGCCTTTCTCCAGGTGGCGCATGGCCCGGCGGCGGATGTACGGCTCACACACCTGCTGGATGTTGATGCCCGACAGCAGGCGGGTGTAAAGGCCGGCCTTCTCCAGGGCGCTTTGCAGGGCCATGCTGTTGATCACGGTGGCCAGCATGCCCATGTAATCTCCTTGCACGCGGTCCAACCCTACAGCTTCGGCCTGCACGCCTCTGAAAATGTTCCCCCCGCCAATCACCACGGCCACCTGGGCGCCAAGGTCAATGGCAGATTTGATTTCTTGGGCGTATTGCACCAGCATCTTGGTATCAATGCCGTACTGCTGCTCGCCCATCAAGGACTCTCCGCTGAGCTTCAATAGAATTCTTTTGAATCGCATGCTTATGTAGAATAGTAATAGTTAGTGACGATGTCTGTACATGTTTTGGGCCTGCTTTTCACAAAACAGGCCCAAAACGGTATTGCTTAGAAAACAATGAGCACCTGGTTCTTCTCCACGTTCTGTCTTACGGTTACCTTTACCTCGCGCACTACGCCATCGCCGGGAGATTTGATGATGTTCTCCATTTTCATGGCCTCCAGGATAAGGATAGGGTCTCCTTTCTTCACCTCCTGGCCGGGCTGTACCTTAATGTCCAGGATGAGGCCGGGCATGGGCGCTTTAATGTCGTTGATCTTGTGGCTGAGGGCTTGGCCCATGCCCAGGCTCTCCAGGAGCAAATCCATCCGGTCTTGTACCTGCAACGTATGTACAGAACCGTTTACTTTGATCCGGAAGGTTTTGGTATCAGGGTCTGCCTCCAGCAGCTCAGCGGTGTAGGAGCGGCCGTCTTTGAGGATATGGAACGAGGAGGGCCCAAGAGGAAGCAAATCCCAGGTAAAAGGTGTGTCATTGAGAAGGATCTGGTTTTTCTCTAGGACTACTTGCCACGTGTGGGTGGCCGATTTTACCTGTAGCATATGGGCAGCGTTAAAGACAGTAAAACTGTACCTGTGAAATAAATTCACAACTTGAGTCCCCAAAGTTAATAAATCATTACATGAATCACATCCTTTCCCGTGGCTTGTTGCGCTTTATCATTTGCGGCACCCTGGCCGGCTGTGCCGTGAAGCAGCCCTCTGCCCCAGCAGCACCCGCCGAAGAAACGGTGGCTACCCCAGACTCCGCCGGCGTGGCAGAGGCGCCGGTGACCAGCCGGGGACCCTACCAGCCGGCCGCCGAGCGGCTGATGGACCTGCGCCACACCCGCCTGAACGTGCGGTTTGATTGGGCAAAGCAGCACCTGCTGGGCGAGGCTACCCTCACGCTCAAGCCTTATTTCTACCCGCAGGATACTCTGGTGCTGGACGCCAAAGGGTTTGACATTCACCGGGTGGCCATCCGGAAGGGGAAGCAGGAGTTGCCCGTAGCATACAGCTATGACCAGTACCAACTTACCCTGCCACTGGACAGGGAGTACACCCGGCAAGACTCCTTCCAGGTGTTCATCGCCTACACGGCCAAGCCCAACGAGTTAAAGGTAAAAGGCAGCGCCGCCATTCAGGCAGACAAAGGGCTCTACTTCATCAACCCCCTGGGAACCGACGGAGGCGTGCCCCAGCAGATCTGGACGCAGGGCGAGACCGAGGCCAACTCGGCCTGGTTCCCCACCATTGACAAGCCCAACGAGCGCATGACGCAGGAGATCTTCATCACGGTGGAAGACCGGTTCAAGACGCTTTCCAACGGGGTGCTGGTTTCGTCCAGAAAAGCCGGAAACGGCCTCAGAACAGACCACTGGCGTATGAGCAAGCCCCACGCGCCGTACCTGGCCATGATGGCCATTGGGGAGTACGCTGTGGTGAAAGACAAGTGGCGCAACAAGGAAGTGAGCTACTGGGTAGAGCCCGACTATGCCGCTACCGCCAGAGCCACCTTCGGCCGTACGCCGGCCATGCTGGAGTTCTTCTCCAAAAAATTGGGCGTTGACTACCCCTGGGACAAGTACGCGCAGGTAGTGGTCCGCGATTTTGTCTCGGGAGCCATGGAGAACACCACCGCCTCTACCTTCATGCAGGCCCTGCAGCAAGACCGCCGCGAGTTGCTGGACAAGAACTGGGACCACATCATCGCGCATGAGCTTTTCCACCATTGGTTCGGGGACCTGGTCACCACCGAGTCCTGGGCCAATCTGCCACTGAACGAGTCCTTCGCCGACTACTCAGAATACCTGTGGGCCGAGCACCGGTACGGGCCTGACGAAGCGGCGCTAACCCACCAGACTGCCCTACTAGAATACCTGGGTGAGGCCAGGACCAAGCAGGAGCCGCTCATCAGGTACCATTACCTGGATCGGGAAGACATGTTTGACAGCCACTCGTACGCCAAAGGCGGAAGGGTGCTGCACATGCTTAGGCACGAGGTAGGGGATGAGGCGTTCTTTGCGGCGCTCAACCTGTACCTTACCCAGCATAAGTACACCTCGGTGGAAATAGATGAGCTGCGCCTGGCCTTTGAGGAAGTAACCGGCCGCGACCTGATTCCTTTTTTCCGGCAGTGGTTCCTCACGCCCGGCCACCCAGAGCTTGCCGTTACGCATTCCTACCAGAACGGAGAACTGAAGGTGCAGGTGGTGCAGACGCAGGATACCGCCCGTACCACCGTCTACCAAATGCCCCTGCCTGTTTTCATCCTGGAAAACGGAAAATGGCTCCAAAACAAGGTGCAGCTCACCAAGGCAAACCAGACCTTTTCATTTCCCCTGTCTTCCGCGCCGCAGACCGTGGTGATTGATCCGGCCCAAACTCTCCTCGCGAACATCAAGCACACCAAGTCTATCCCCGAATGGGCTGCCCAGTTTAACCAAAGCCTCGGGTATGCGGCCAAGGCAAACGCGCTGGAGCAGCTCAGAGATACGGCCCACAGCTTAGTGGACCAGGTGATTCAGAGAGCGATCCAAGACCCTTTCTGGAAGATCAGGACTACCGGCCTGGAAATGCTGGTCTCCACCGAGGCCATGCAGAACCCCCAAACGCAGGAGCAGGTCCTACACCTGGCCCAGCAAGACCCCCATAGTTCTGTGCGCGCCATTGCCACCTATGCCCTAAGTACCTTAGAGGGCTTGCCGCAAGAGGTAATCCAGAGCCGCCTGCAGGATAGCTCCTACCAGGTGGTCAGCGCCGCCATTTTCGCCTGGAGCCGGGGGAAACATGATCTGGAAAGACTCAAGCCTTTCTTAGCCTACAAAAACGCCGACGTGGTGAACGCCCTGGCCGCCGCCTTTACCGCCTCTGAGCAGGAGGAACTCTACAGTTGGTACCTCCAAAATGCCCAAAGGCTAAGGGGAGGAGACCTGTATTTCTTTGTGCAGAGCTTTGGAGCCTTCCTGTTGAAAAAAAATATTGATGGGCAGGAGAGGGGCTGGCAGGCCTTGAGGCGTATAGTAGAAAGAGAGACCATGGACCTGGTAAAACAATCTGCCTTTCAAATGCTTATGGTCATGGCCGAGACAGAGGAACGTAAAGAAATAGTGCAGAATCTGGCCCAGAAAGACCCCAAACTAGCCCCCCTACTGCAGGTACAGCTGAAATAATTGGAAAAATATTTTCAGAAATATTTGACACGAAAGAAAAAGCCTCTAATTTTGCAGCTCCTAAGAACGAAAAACGGAAACGAAAAAGGTTCTCAGGGTTCTTTGAAACATGATTGGGGAGATTCCAGAGTGGCCAAATGGGACGGACTGTAACTCCGTTAGCGTAAGCTTTCGAAGGTTCGAATCCTTCTCTCCCCACACCAACACAAGCCAGGAATTGAGACAAGGTTACAGGTTGTCTCGCGAAAGATTCTTGGTTTATTAAAACAAGCGGGAGTAGCTCAGTTGGTAGAGCGACAGCCTTCCAAGCTGTAGGTCGCGGGTTCGAACCTCGTCTCCCGCTCAGAATTACAATGATGCAGCGGTAGCTGCATCATTTCATTATGCCGACGTAGCTCAGGGGTAGAGTACTTCCTTGGTAAGGAAGGGGTCGTGGGTTCAATTCCCATCGTTGGCTCAAGGAGTATTTTAACAAGCAATACACCGTTTCAACCCAAGAACTAAATACTTTCTAAAATGGCTAAAGAAACATTTGACCGTTCCAAACCGCACGTAAACATCGGTACTATTGGGCACGTTGACCACGGAAAGACTACCTTGACTGCTGCTATTACTCAGGTTTTAGCGGAAAAAGGTCTGGCCGCAAAAAGAGACTTCTCTTCTATTGATAACGCTCCTGAAGAAAAAGAGCGTGGTATCACTATTAATACCTCTCACGTAGAGTACGCCACTGAAAACCGTCACTATGCCCACGTTGACTGCCCAGGTCACGCTGACTACGTGAAAAACATGGTTACTGGTGCTGCTCAGATGGACGGTGCTATCCTGGTAGTAGCTGCTACAGATGGTCCAATGCCACAAACTCGTGAGCACATCCTGTTGGCTCGTCAGGTAGGTGTACCTGCTCTGGTTGTATTCATGAACAAAGTGGACATGGTAGACGACCCAGAGTTGTTAGAACTGGTTGAAATGGAAATCAGAGAGCTTCTTTCTTTCTATGATTTCGACGGTGACAACATTCCAGTGATTCAAGGTTCAGCTCTTGGTGGCTTGAACGGCGATCCAAAATGGGTTAAAACTATCGAGGATTTGATGGCAGCTGTTGACAGCTACATTCCAATCCCTGCTCGTTTGACTGACCTTCCATTCTTGATGCCAGTTGAGGACGTGTTCTCTATCACTGGTCGTGGTACAGTAGCTACTGGCCGTATCGAGCGTGGTGTGATCAACTCTGGTGAGCCAGTTGAAATCTTGGGTATGGGTGCTGAAGGCCTGAAGTCTACAGTAACTGGTGTGGAGATGTTCCGCAAAATCCTTGACAGAGGTGAAGCTGGTGACAACGTAGGTCTGTTGCTGCGTGGTATTGAGAAAACCGACATCCGTCGTGGTATGGTTATCTGCAAGCCAGGTTCAGTAACTCCTCACCAAAAGTTCAAAGCTGAGGTTTACGTTCTTTCTAAAGAAGAAGGTGGACGTCACACTCCATTCTTCAACAACTACCGTCCACAGTTCTACCTGAGAACTACAGACGTAACTGGTGTGATCACTCTGCCAGAAGGTGTTGAAATGGTGATGCCTGGTGATAACATCACCATCACTGTTGACTTGATCAACAAAGTAGCGATGGAAAAAGGTCTGCGTTTCGCTATCCGTGAGGGTGGTAGAACTGTAGGTGCCGGTCAGGTAACTGAGATCCTTGACTAATCTATAAAATAATAAGTCCGCCTTGCTGAAAATGTGGGGCGGACTTGTTTTTTTAAGAAAAGAATAATACATTTGCACTCCATTTAACAGATGGCGTGCATTTTTTTACGGGAGTAGCTCAATTGGCAGAGTAGTGGTCTCCAAAACCATTGGTTGTAGGTTCGAGTCCTACCTCCCGTGCAACAAGAGTAAATAGCATCAGAATGGGAAAGCTGACAAAATTTTTCAATGACTCTGTAGAAGAGATGCAGCACAAGGTTTCTTGGCCAAGCTATCCGGAGCTTCAAAAGAGCTCTATTCTGGTTTTGGTAGGATCAGTTGTGTTTGCACTGGTAGTGGGTGCTATGGACTTTGTATACGACTCCACCCTGGAATGGTTTTACAACCAATTCTAATAAAAGCTGGAGAAGATGGCAGATTTAAAATGGTATGTAGTTCGGGCAGTGTCTGGTCAGGAGAAGAAAGCAAAGTCTTATCTTGAGAACGAGGTTGCCCGCCATAATCTAACGGAGATGGTGCCGCAGGTGCTTATTCCGTCAGAAAAAGTGTACGAAATGCGAAACGGAAAGAAACGCGTAAGAGAGCGCAGCTTTTTTCCGGGCTACGTGTTAGTGTATGCTGATATTTCAAACGGGGAAGTAGAGCACTTGATTACCAGCACGCCGGGCGTGATTGGTTTCTTAGGGGCCAATGGCGGAGACGCCACTACTAAACCGGTTCCGCTGCGCATGTCTGAAGTGAACCGCATCTTAGGAAAAGTTGACGAAACAGACGAGCAGGTAGAAACTTTGGAAACACCATTCATTGTTGGCGAAACAGTGAAAGTCATGGACGGGCCTTTCAATGGGTTCTCCGGAACTGTGGAAGAAGTATTTGAGGAGCGCCGCAAGTTGAACGTGATGGTGAAGATCTTCGGGCGCAACACCCCGGTAGAACTGAACTACATGCAGGTAGAAAAAGAACAGTAGTAATAAATAATAATGGCAAAAGAAATAAAAGGTTATCTGAAACTTCAGGTAAAGGGAGGCGCCGCGAATCCAGCACCGCCGATTGGACCTGCACTTGGATCTAAAGGTCTTAACATCATGGAGTTCTGCAAGCAGTTCAATGCCAGAACCCAGGACAAGGCCGGCCAAGTATGCCCAGTTTTGATTACAATCTACACAGACAAGTCATTTGACTTTGTAATTAAAACTCCTCCCGCTCCAGTATTGTTGATGGATGCGGCGAAAATCAAGTCTGGATCTAAGGAGCCTAACCGTAACAAAGTGGGTTCAGTAACTTGGGATCAGATCAGAGAAATCGCTGAAATCAAAATGCCTGATTTGAACGCGTTCAAATTAGAATCGGCAATGAAATTGGTAGCTGGTACCGCGCGTAGCATGGGTATCACAGTAAAAGGAACTGCTCCTTGGAGTGAGTAATTAAAAAGTAGATGGCTAGAATTTCTAAAAACAGAAAAGCAGTCTTAGCGAAGTACGATCCTAAAAAAGAGTACGCTTTGTTAGATGCAGCAGGCGTGGTGAAAGAAATCACTTTCACTAAGTTTGATGCCTCTGTTGACATTGACGTGCGCCTGGGAGTTGACCCGCGTAAGGCTGATCAAATGGTGAGAGGTGTTGTGACACTTCCTCATGGAACTGGTAAAGATGTGCGTGTGTTGGTGCTTTGCACTCCTGACAAAGAGCAGGAAGCAAAAGACGCAGGTGCTGATTTCGTAGGTCTAGACGAGTACATCCAGAAGATTGAAAAAGGATGGACTGACGTAGACGTGATTATCACTATGCCGGCCGTTATGGCGAAAGTAGGTAGACTGGGCCGTATCTTAGGCCCCCGTAACCTGATGCCAAACCCTAAAGCCGGTACAGTAACCACTGACGTAGCCAAAGCGGTGAAGGAAGTGAAAGCTGGTAAAATTGACTTCAAAGTTGATAAAACCGGTATCATCCACACCAGCATTGGTAAAGTTTCCTTCGGCCCGGAGCAAATCGCCGCTAACGCTTCTGAGGTAATCGCTACCCTGAACCGTCTGAAGCCTTCTTCCGCGAAAGGAACTTATATTAAAAGCATCACATTGTCAAGCACAATGAGTCCTGGTGTGATAGTTGATAAAACCTCCATTTAACGAGAAGAGATGACACGGGAAGAGAAAGAAATCATTGTACGTGACCTGAGCGAGAAACTGGCTCAAAATTCCTTCGTCTACATCACAGACGCTTCAGATTTAACCGTTGCAACTATCAACAAATTCAGAAGACTGTGCTTTGATAGAGGCATTGAGTACAAAGTATACAAGAACACCCTTATCCGCAAAGCGTTAGATACCCTTGATGTAGATACTTCTGCACTGGACGTAGCGCTGAAAGGTTCTTCAGGAATCATGTTTGAGGCAACCACAGGTAACGCACCTGCCAAGCTTTTGCTTGATTTCCGTAAAACTGGCGCAAAAAAGCCTTTGTTAAAAGGTGCATACATTGACGCCAGCATTTACATCGGGGAAGAGCAGCTGGATACCCTGAGCAAAATCAAGTCTAAAGAGGAGCTTATCGGCGAAATCATCGGACTTCTTCAATCACCTGCCAAAAACGTTATTTCTGCCCTTCAGAGCGGTGGCAATATCTTGGCCGGCTTGGTTAAAACTCTATCAGAGAAAGAACAATAACACTTCAATTTTAAAACAACTTTTAATTACTAATAAAAATGGCAGATTTGAAAGCATTCGCTGAGCAGTTGGTTAACTTAACTGTAAAAGAAGTTAATGAACTTGCTACTATTCTTAAGGATGAGTATGGTATTGAGCCAGCAGCTGCTGCTCCTGTAATGGTAGCAGGTGGTGCTGCCGGTGGAGACGCCGGAGCTGCTGCTGAGGAAAAAACATCTTTTGATGTAATCCTTAAGTCAGCTGGTGCCTCTAAACTAGCAGTTGTGAAGCTGGTGAAAGAATTGACTGGTCTTGGCTTGAAAGAAGCAAAAGAACTGGTTGATGGTGCTCCAAAACCATTGAAAGAAGGTGTTGCTAAAGATGAAGCGGATTCATTGAAAAAGCAATTGGAAGAAGCTGGTGCTGAAGTGGAGGTTAAGTAATCTCACACACCTTCCATTACCACTAAGGGTTAGACCTGGCAATTTCGTCAGGTCTTTTCCTGTTTGTACCTAGAAATGATTTTCTAGAAAATAATACCAGGAGATTGAACTGTTTCCTGGCCCGACAAAGTTTAAACGTAAAATTCAGACAACTTTGGCTACTAATAAAACGACAGAGCGGATCAATTTTGGGTCCATTAGGTCTGTGATAGATTACCCAGACTTTTTGGATGTTCAGCTACAGTCATTCCAGGATTTCTTCCAGTTGGAAACAGCGGCGGAGAACCGTACGGAAGAAGGCCTCTTCAAGGTGTTCGCTGAAAACTTTCCGATCTCTGACTCAAGAGAGAATTTCGTTCTGGAATTCGTAGACTACCACGTTGATCCGCCAAAATACTCTGTAGATGAGTGTATTGACCGTGGGTTGACTTATTCGGTTCCATTGAAAGCGAAACTTCGTCTGATCTGTAATGACACAGACAACGAGGATTTTGAGACAATTGAGCAGGAAGTTTTCCTTGGAAACATTCCTTACATGACCGAGAAAGGTTCTTTTGTGATCAATGGCGCCGAGCGCGTGATTGTATCGCAGTTGCACCGTTCGCCAGGGGTGTTCTTTGCCCAAAGCAAGCACACCAATGGTACCAAATTATATTCTGCCAGAATTATTCCATTTAAAGGTTCTTGGATTGAGTTTGCGACAGACGTGAACAACGTGATGTACGCATACATTGATCGTAAGAAAAAATTCCCGGTAACTACTTTGTTGCGGGCTATTGGTTACGGAACAGATAAAGACATCCTGGACTTGTTCGGGTTGTCTGAAGAAGTACCTGCCGATAAGAAAACCCTCAAGAATGTAGTGGGTAGAAAACTTGCTGCAAGGGTTCTGCGCACCTGGACAGAAGACTTCGTGGACGAGGATACCGGTGAAGTGGTGTCTATTGACCGGAACGAGGTGCTGTTGGAGCGTGACTCAGAGGTGACCGAAGATGATCTGGATGTGATCATTGACTCAGGTGTGAAATCAATCATTCTGCACCGCGAGAATGTAAACATCGCAGACTACAACATTATATACAACACCCTTCAGAAGGATAACTCTAACTCAGAGAAAGAGGCAGTAGAGCAAATCTACCGTCAACTGAGAAACACGGAGGCGCCGGATGAAGAGACCGCCCGTGACATCATCCAGAAGTTGTTCTTCAGCGACAAGCGTTACGACTTAGGGGATGTAGGACGCTACAGAATCAACAAGAAACTGGGTCTTGACAAGAACTGGGATGCGAAGGTATTGACCAATGAAGACATCGTTCTTATTGTGAAATACCTGATCGGCCTGATCAACTCAAGAGCCGTGGTGGATGATATTGACCACTTGAGTAACCGTCGGGTAAGAACCGTAGGGGAGCAGTTGTATGCGCAATTTGGTGTAGGTCTGGCACGTATGGCCAGAACTATTAAGGAGCGTATGAACGTGCGGGACAACGAAGAATTCAAACCAGTTGATCTGATCAACGCGCGTACGCTTTCTTCCGTGATCAACTCCTTCTTCGGAACAAACCAGCTTTCTCAGTTCATGGACCAGACCAACCCACTGGCCGAGATCACGCACAAGCGTCGTGTATCTGCCCTGGGGCCAGGAGGTCTTTCCCGTGAAAGAGCAGGTTTCGAGGTTCGTGACGTTCACTATACGCACTACGGCCGTCTGTGTACCATTGAAACACCAGAAGGACCAAACATCGGTCTTATTTCCTCTTTGTGCGTGCACGCTCGCGTGAACAGCATGGGCTTCATTGAAACCCCTTACCGCAATGTGGTAGAAGGGAAAGTAGATTTAGCCTCCGGCGTGAAATACCTGACCGCTGAAGAAGAAGATACCCACCACATCGCACAGGCGAACGCCGTGATTGATGAGAATGGTAACTTCATCAACGATAAAGTAAAAGGCCGTTTTGAGGGCGATTTCCCGGTAGTAGAGCCAGAACGCTATACCTACATGGACGTTGCTCCAAACCAGATTGTGTCTGTGGCTGCCTCGTTGATTCCGTTCCTGGAGCACGATGATGCGAACCGGGCCTTGATGGGATCTAACATGCAACGCCAGGCCGTTCCGTTGTTGAAGCCACAAGCTCCAATTGTAGGAACAGGTCTGGAACTCCGTGCGGCCCTTGACTCAAGAGCCCTGGTAAGAGCCGAAGGTGAAGGCTACGTGCATTTTGTAGACGCTGATAAGATCATCATCCGTTATGACCTCTCTGAGGAAGAGAAACTGGTGAGCTTTGATGCCGAGTACGTAACCTACGACCTGATTAAATTCCGCCGCACCAACCAGGATACATGCATCAACCTGACTCCGATTGTGAAGAAGAACGAGCGGGTGACCAAAGGACAAGCGCTTTGCGAAGGGTATGCCACCAATCAGGGAGAATTAGCCTTAGGAAGAAACCTACAGGTAGCGTTCATGCCTTGGCAAGGATACAACTTTGAGGATGCCATTGTAATCTCTGAGCGTGTGGTAAGAGATGACGTGTTCACTTCTATTCACATTGAAGAGTTTGAGCTGGAAGTTCGCGAAACCAAGCGGGGTGAAGAGGAATTAACCTCTGAGATCCCGAACGTGAGCGAAGAAGCCGTTCGTAACCTGGATGAGAATGGTATCATCCGGATTGGTGCCGAAGTTCGCGAAGGGGATATTCTGATTGGTAAAATCACTCCGAAAGGAGAGACCGATCCAACCCCAGAGGAGAAACTTCTCCGCGCCATCTTCGGGGACAAAGCCGGTGATGTGAAGGATGCCTCCCTTAAGGCGCCGCCATCCTTGAACGGGGTGGTCATTGACACCAAACTGTTCTCTCGTCCTAAGAAGGACAAGAACCTTCGTGCCAAAGCGAAGAAAGAGGTGGAAGACCTGAAAGCAAAATACAACAGCGAACTCAAAGCCGTGAAGAACGTGATGATTGAGAAGCTGGTGGCTTTGCTGGATGGCAAAACCAGCCAGGGCGTTCGTCACCGTTTCGGGGATGAAATCCTGACCAAAGGCGCCAAGTTTGGCAAGAAGAACATTACTGATGCGCTCTTCCCAGACAAGAACCCTTACAAAGACGAGAGCAACTACGCTGTTCCAGAAGAAGTGAACCTGTTCAAGGACCTTATCCTGGAAGGCTGGACCGCTGATGAGCAGACCAATAAAATGTTGCTGGAGCTGGTGAAAAACTACACCAAGCGCCGCAACATGATCTCTGCCCGCTTCAAGCGTGACCGTTTCACGTTGGAGGTAGGGGACGAGTTACCAGCCGGTATCGTGCAGCTGGCCAAAGTATACATCGCGAAGAAGCGCAAGCTGAAAGTGGGTGATAAGATGGCGGGTCGTCACGGTAACAAAGGGGTGGTTGCCCGTATCGTGCGTGAGGAAGACATGCCGTTCCTGGAAGACGGAACTCCAATGGACATCGTGTTGAACCCACTTGGGGTACCATCCAGGATGAACATCGGGCAGATCTACGAGACAGTTCTGGGTTGGGCAGGTCTGAAGTTGGGACGCACGTATGCGACTCCAATCTTTGACGGTGCCACCGAGGAGCAAGTATCGGCAGAACTGTCAGAGGCTGGCTTGCCACGTTTCGGTCGTTCTTACCTGTACGACGGTCTGAGCGGAGATCGTTTCGATCAGCCGGTAACTGTAGGGGTAATCTACATGCTGAAACTGGGTCACTTGGTTGACGACAAAATGCACGCCCGTTCTATCGGACCATACTCACTCATCACACAGCAGCCATTGGGTGGTAAAGCCCAGTTCGGTGGTCAGCGTTTCGGTGAGATGGAGGTGTGGGCGCTGGAGGCCTTCGGTGCCGCTAACGTGCTGCAAGAAATCTTGACCGTGAAGTCAGATGATGTGATTGGCCGTGCCAAAGCATACGAAGCCATTGTGAAAGGGGACGTGTTGCCAAAACCAAACATCCCTGAGTCATTCAACGTGTTAATTCACGAACTCAGAGGCTTGGCCTTGGAGATTACGCTGGACTAACAAGCTGTTTTTGCGGAGAATTTGGGAAAAGGGGCCAAAAAGCGCCTGCCCAGATTCTCCCTTTTACGCGTTAGGAGCGCCGCATAGTAAAAAGGAGTTTTACATATCTAGCAACACATAAAATGGCGTTAGCAAGAAATAAAAAATTAATCCAAGACTTCTCTAAAGTTACCATCAGTTTGGCTTCTCCAGAATCAATCCTGGAGAGATCAAACGGAGAGGTAACAAAACCTGAAACGATCAACTACAGAACCTACAAGCCAGAGATGGGCGGTTTGTTCTGCGAGCGGATCTTCGGGCCAGTGAAGGACTGGGAATGCCACTGCGGTAAATACAAGAGAATCCGTTACAAAGGGATTATCTGTGACCGTTGCGGGGTTGAAGTAACTGAGAAAAAAGTGCGCCGTGAGCGCATGGGCCACATTGAATTGGTGGTACCGGTAGCGCATATCTGGTATTTCAAATCATTGCCAAACAAAATCGGATATCTGTTAGGCTTACCAACCAAGAAGCTTGACCAGATCATCTACTATGAGCGGTACGTAGTAATTCAGCCAGGTATCTTGGGAGAAGACGGCGTAAACATGCTGGACTTCCTGACCGAGGACGAGTACCTGGACATGATTGACAAGCTACCACGCGAGAACCAAATGTTGGACAACCATGATCCAAACAAGTTCATCGCGAAAATGGGTGCTGAAGCGCTGCAAATGCTGCTGGAGCGCATCAACCTGGACGATCTTTCTTATGACCTGCGTTACTCTGCTGCCCATGAGACTTCTCAGCAGCGGAAAGCAGAAGCGTTGAAGCGTCTGCGTGTGGTGGAAGCGTTCCGTGATGCGGCTACCCGTATTGAGAACAAGCCAGAGTGGATGATCATCCGCATGGTGCCGGTGATTCCACCAGAATTGCGTCCGTTGGTTCCGTTGGATGGTGGCCGTTTCGCTACGTCTGACTTGAACGACTTATACCGTCGCGTTATCATCCGTAATAACCGTCTGAAGCGTCTGATCGAGATCAAGGCGCCAGAGGTAATCCTGCGGAACGAGAAGCGTATGCTTCAAGAAGCCGTTGACTCCCTGTTTGACAACTCACGTAAAGTGAACGCTGTTCGTGCAGAAGGTAACCGTGCGCTGAAGTCACTTTCTGACATGCTGAAAGGTAAGCAAGGACGTTTCCGTCAGAACTTGCTTGGTAAGCGTGTAGACTATTCTGGTCGTTCCGTAATTGTGGTAGGACCAGAATTGAAATTGCACGAGTGCGGTCTGCCGAAGAACATGGCGGCTGAGCTTTTCAAGCCGTTCATCATCCGTAAGCTTATTGAGCGCGGTATTGTGAAGACGGTAAAATCTGCGAAGAAAATCGTGGATAGAAAAGACCCGGTTGTATGGGATATTCTGGAAAACGTGCTGAAAGGACACCCGGTTCTGTTGAACCGTGCCCCTACGCTCCATAGATTAGGTATCCAGGCGTTCCAGCCTAAACTGATCGAAGGAAAAGCGATCCAGCTGCACCCATTGGTAACCACTGCATTCAACGCCGACTTTGACGGTGACCAGATGGCGGTACACGTTCCCCTGGGACCGGCCGCAATCCTGGAAGCCTCTATGCTCATGTTGGCTTCACACAACATCCTGAACCCTGCCAACGGTGCCCCAATCGCGGTACCTTCTCAGGACATGGTGTTGGGTCTGTATTATGTAACCAAAGGCAAGCGCTCTACTGAGACCGAGAAAATCGCCGGTGAAGGCATGTCTTTCTACTCTGCCGAAGAAGTAATCATCGCCATCAACGAAGGCCGCTTGTCTAAGCACGCCTTTATCAAGGTGCGTGTGAAGGTGCTGAACGAAAAAGGCGAGCTGGAAACCAAGCTGATTGAAACCGTTGCCGGTCGCGTACTGTTCAACCAGTTCGTTCCAGAAGAAGTAGGCTACGTAGACGAACTTCTGTCTAAAAAGAAATTGCAGCAGATTATCTCCCGCGTGTTCAAAGTAACCGGCATGGCGAGAACTGCGCAGTTCCTGGATGATATCAAGACCCTGGGCTTCCAGTCTGCTTACAAAGGCGGTCTGTCTATGGGCTTGGGTGACATTGTGATCCCGAAAGAGAAAGATATTCTGGTAGAGCAGGCCAAGAAAGATGTAGACGCTGTATGGGCGAACTACTCTATGGGTCTGATCACCGATAACGAGCGTTACAACCAGGTAATTGATATCTGGACGCGTATCAACAACCAGATCACAGAGACCCTGATGAACCGTCTTGAGAAAGACGACCAAGGCTTTAACTCCATCTTCATGATGATGCACTCCGGAGCCCGTGGTTCCCGTGAGCAGATCCGTCAGTTAGGTGGTATGCGGGGTCTGATGGCCAAGCCGCAGAAGTCCTTGCAAGGTTCGGTAGGGGAAATCATTGAGAACCCAATTCTTTCCAACTTCAAAGAAGGTCTGGATGTAATTGAGTACTTCATCTCTACCCACGGGGCCCGTAAAGGTCTTGCCGATACGGCCTTGAAAACGGCGGATGCGGGTTACCTGACCCGTCGTCTGGTAGACGTTTCTCAGGACGTGATCGTGAACGAAGAAGACTGTGGTACATTGCGTGGTCTTGAGGTAAGCGCCTTGAAAGACAACGAGGACATCGTGGAGTCTCTGTCTGAGCGTATCCTGGGTCGTGTGAACGTGCATGACATCATTGATCCGATCACGGGCGAGTTGATTCTGGAGTCTGGAAGTGAGATCACCGAAGAGGTAGCCAGAATCATTGAGAACACTGCCATTGAGAGTGTGGAGATCCGCTCGGTATTAACTTGTGAAACTAAGCGCGGAATCTGTGCCAAGTGCTACGGCCGTAACTTGTCTACTGGCCGCATGGTGCAGAAAGGTGAGGCGGTTGGAGTTATCGCGGCGCAGTCCATTGGTGAGCCAGGTACACAGCTGACTCTTCGTACTTTCCACGTGGGTGGTACGGCGTCTAACATTGCGGTAGATGCCTCTATCCGGGCTAAGTTCCCAGGCGTGATCGAGTTTGAAGATGTGAGAACCATTGAAACCACTAACGCCGAAGGCGAACCCGTGAAAGTAGTAATGGGTCGTTCAGGTGAGGTGAAGATTGTGGAGCCAAACACCGGAAAACTCTTGATCAGCAACCACGTGCCTTACGGCTCCTTCCTGCTGATTGATGAAGGACAAACCGTTGCCAAAGGCGATGAGTTGTGTAACTGGGATCCATACAACGCGGTTATCTTGTCTGAGTTTGATGGTACCATCGCGTACGACTCCATCATTGATGGCATTACCTTCCGCGAGGAGTCTGATGAGCAGACTGGTCACCGTGAAAAAGTGATCATCGAGACCAAGGACAAGACCAAGAACCCTGCTATTGTGGTGAACCCTGCCAATGGCGAGCCGAAAGGATACAACATTCCAGTGGGCGCTCACTTGACAGTAGAAGACAACCAGCGCATCAAGGCTGGTCAGATCATTGCCAAGATCCCGCGTGCGATTGGTAAAACCCGCGACATCACCGGTGGTCTGCCACGCGTTACGGAGCTTTTTGAGGCACGAAACCCGTCTAACCCAGCTGTGGTGAGCGAGATTGACGGTGTGGTAACCTATGGTGGCGTGAAACGAGGTAACCGTGAGATCTACATCGAGTCGAAGGATGGCATCAAGAAGAAGTACATGGTACCTCTTTCCAAGCACATCCTGGTGCAGGACAATGACTTCGTGCGGGCCGGTGTTCCGTTGTCAGACGGTGCTATCACACCAAATGACATCCTGAACATCCAAGGTCCGGGTGCCGTGCAGGAATACCTTGTGAACGAGATTCAGGAAGTATACCGTCTGCAGGGTGTGAAGATCAATGACAAGCACATTGAAGTAGTGGTTCGTCAGATGATGCAGAAAGTGAACGTGATTGATCCGGGTGATACCAGCTTCCTGGAAAACCAGACTGTGGATAAGGTGACGTTCATGGAAGAGAACGACATGATCATTGACATGAAAGTAGTGGAAGATGCAGGTGACTCAACTACCATGAAACCAGGAATGATTGTGACGGCTCGTCGTCTGCGCGATGAGAACTCTAGCTTGAAGCGTCGTGACCTACGCCTGGTGACCGTGCGTGATGCACAGCCAGCGGTATCCAGACCAACCCTGCAAGGGATCACCCAAGCCTCTTTGGGTACGCAAAGCTTTATCTCGGCGGCTTCCTTCCAGGAAACTACCAAGGTGCTGAGCGAGGCGGCCATCAAGGGAAAGGCTGATGAATTGCTGGGCTTGAAAGAGAACGTGATTGTGGGTCACCTGATCCCGGCCGGTACCGGTCTGCGTGAGTACTCCAAACTGATTGTTGGCTCCAAGGAAGAGTACGAAGCTCTTACTGCCAGCAAGCAAGCCGGAGTAAAAACAAGACAAGGCGAACTGCAAGAGAAATAAGATGGCGGCACCAGAGCAACAAGGACAGATCAACATTGAGTTGACGGAGGAAATAGCAGAGGGCGAGTACGCAAACCTGGCCATGATTGCCCATTCCCACAGTGAGTTCGTGATTGATTTTATCCGCCTGATGCCGGGCATTCCCAAAGCCAAAGTGAAATCAAGAGTGGTGATTACTCCAGAGCATGCCAAGCGTTTCTTGGCTGCTTTGGAGGAAAACATCCTAAAGTATGAGCAAAGTTTTGGGGTGATCAAGCAGACACCAGAAGCTCCAAGTTTCCCCATGAATTTTGGCGGAACAATCGGGGAAGCATAATCCTCTAATAATTAATGAATTAAAACTTTGAATTTGCAATGGTTATTTTATACCTTTGCAAACCATTTTTTGAAGAGAGAAATCAGTTTAAAAAGTTAGTAAATGCCTACTATACAACAATTAGTAAGAAAGGGAAGAGAAGCGCTAACATCAAAGTCTAAATCTCCAGCTCTTGACTCATGCCCGCAGAGACGTGGCGTGTGCACCCGCGTTTACACAACCACACCTAAGAAGCCAAACTCAGCAATGAGAAAAGTGGCCCGTGTGCGTTTGACAAACGGTAAAGAAGTCAATGCCTATATCCCTGGGGAAGGCCACAACCTGCAAGAGCACTCTATCGTGCTGATCAGAGGTGGCCGTGTGAAAGACTTGCCAGGTGTAAGATACCACATTATCCGTGGTGCTTTGGATACGGCTGGTGTAAATGGCCGTCTACAGTCCCGTTCTAAATACGGTGCCAAGCGTCCGAAGCCAGGTCAACCAGCAGCAGCTGCAGGTAAAGGCGGTAAGAAAAAATAATTGAGTTAAGACAATGAGAAAAGCGAAACCAAAGAAGAGAATTCTTCTTCCTGATCCAAAATACAAAGAAACTCTGGTTACCCGTTTCGTAAACTACCTGATGGTAGACGGTAAAAAGAGTCTGGCATACAAGATTTTTTACGATGCATGCGATTTAGTTGAGAAAAGAACTAAAGAGAACGGTCTTGAGACCTGGAAAAAAGCATTGAACAACATCATGCCAGGTGTAGAGGTAAAAAGCCGTCGCGTAGGGGGGGCTACTTTCCAGGTGCCAACTGAAGTGCGTCCGGATAGAAAGATTTCTCTTGGAATTAAATGGATGATCACCTACGCTCGTAAGAGAGGTGAGAAAACAATGATGGACAAATTGGCCGGCGAGATCATTGCCGCCGCCAAAGGAGAAGGCGCAGCTGTGAAGAAGAAAGATGATACTCACAGAATGGCGGAAGCCAACAAGGCATTCTCACACTTTAGATTTTAATAATGGCTAGAGACTTAAAATATACCAGAAATATTGGTATTGCAGCACACATTGATGCTGGTAAGACCACTACTACTGAGCGTATTCTTTATTATACAGGTAAGTCGCATAAACTAGGCGAAGTTCACGAAGGGGGTGCAACCACTGACTGGATGGAGCAGGAGCAGGAGCGTGGTATCACCATCACCTCTGCTGCAGTGACTGTAAACTGGAACTATAGAAACCAGCCATACCACATCAACATTATTGATACCCCAGGTCACGTAGACTTCACCGTAGAGGTGAACCGCTCCCTGCGTGTATTAGATGGACTGGTGTTCTTGTTTAGTGCGGTAGACGGGGTTGAGCCTCAGTCTGAGACGAACTGGAGACTTGCAGACAACTACAAAGTAGCCCGTATCGGTTTCGTGAATAAAATGGACCGTTCCGGTGCTGACTTCCTGGCCGTTTGTAAGCAGGTAAAAGAAATGCTGGGCAGCAATGCCGTAGCGTTGCAGCTGCCAATTGGTTCCGAAGATAACTTCAAGGGAGTAGTTGACCTGGTGAACTTCAGAGGTATTATCTGGAATGAGTCAGACAAAGGGATGACCTTTACTGAAGTTCCGATTCCGGATGATATGATGGAGGAAGCTGAGGAGTACAGAGAGAAACTTCTGGAAGCAGTAGCTGAGTACGATGAGTCTTTGATGGAGAAATACTTCGAAGATCCAAACTCAATCACTGAAGATGAAATCCTGGCTGCCCTGAGAGCCGCTACCATTGACATGGCGATCGTGCCAATGCTGTGCGGATCTTCCTTCAAGAACAAAGGAGTTCAGACAATGCTTGACTATGTGATGGCATTGCTTCCGTCTCCAGTTGACAAAGAAAGCATCTTAGGTACCAACCCAGACACTGGTGAAGAAGTTGCCAGAAAGCCATCTGCTAACGATCCGTTCGCTGGTCTGGCTTTCAAAATTGCAACTGACCCGTATGTAGGTCGCCTTTGCTTCGTACGTGCGTACTCAGGTATTCTGGAGTCTGGTTCATATGTGTTCAACACACGTTCCAACAACAAAGAGCGTATCTCCCGTATCTTCCAGATGCATGCCAACAAGCAGAACCAGATCGAGAGACTGGAAGCTGGTGACATTGCGGCGGTAGTAGGTTTCAAAGACATCAAAACTGGTGACACCCTTTGCGACCAAAACGCGAAAATCGTGCTGGAATCAATGGAGTTCCCAGAGCCAGTAATCGGATACGCCATTGAGCCTAAAACTCAGGCTGACTCAGATAAGATGGGTATGGCGATCGCGAAACTGGTGGAAGAAGATCCAACCCTGCAAGTAAACACTGACGAGGAAACTGGTCAGACCATCTTGAGAGGTATGGGTGAGCTTCACCTGGAGATCATCATCGACCGGATGAAACGTGAGTTCAAGGTTGAGCTGAACCAAGGTGCTCCACAGGTGGCTTACAAAGAAACCATCACCAAAACTGTTGAACACAGAGAAGTGTACAAGAAGCAGTCTGGTGGTCGTGGTAAGTTCGCCGACATCGTGTTCACCATGGGACCACGCGAAGATGGCAAGCAAGGCCTAGAGTTCGAGAACGCGATTGTGGGTGGTGTGATTCCAAGAGAATTCATCCCGGCGGTTCAGAAAGGTTTTGAAGAAGCCATGAAGAACGGTATCCTGGCAGGCTTCCCGGTAGACTCCATGAAAGTGCGTCTGTTCCACGGTTCCTTCCACGACGTTGACTCTGACTCCCTGTCATTTGAGTTAGCTGCCCGTCAAGGTTTCAAAGAAGCAGGTAAGCAGTGTGCTCCTAAACTTCTTGAGCCAATCATGGCGGTAGACGTGGTAACTCCAGACGAGTACACCGGTCCGGTAACAGGTGACTTGAACAGAAGAAGAGGGATCATGAAAGGAATGGACACAAAAGGTACTTCCACGGTTGTGAAGGCTGACGTTCCACTTTCTGAACTGTTTGGTTACGTAACAGACTTACGTACCATTACCTCAGGTAGAGCAACTGCCTCTCTTACTTTCTCGCACTACGAGCAAGTACCACAAAACTTGGCGGATGGTATCATCGCAAAAATCAAAGGAACAGCGAAATAGTTGAAATAGAATGAATCAAAAGATCAGAATCAAACTGAAATCTTACGATCACAATCTGGTTGATAAATCATCAGAGAAAATCGTGAAAGCGGTAAAGGCAACTGGTGCGATCGTGAGTGGGCCCATTCCTTTGCCAACTGAGAAAGATATCTTCACTGTACTTCGTTCACCACACGTGAACAAGAAAGCAAGAGAGCAATTCCAGCTTTGTACCTATAAGAGACTGGTAGATATCTATTCTACTTCCTCTAAAACAGTGGACGCTTTGATGAAGCTAGAGTTACCTAGCGGCGTTGACGTTGAAATCAAAGTTTGATAAACTTGCCAGCATAAAGAAGGAGAGGGAAACCTCTCCTTTTTTTATGTCTCCACTCTAACCCGTTTCAGCGCTGTTTTCAGGAAAGTTGCTCTAAAACGCAACGCTCAAAACCTACTGCAATTCAAAGGACAGAAATGGCGCTTTCTGTTTTAGGTAAATACTTCAGAAAACGGCCAAGAAACAGTGGAGCAAAGGAATCATAAGGGAGAGAAGATTGTAGTAGCCACAGGTTCACGGAAGGGGAGGTAGCAAAGAACAAATCCTTAGTAGCTGAAAACAAATAATTTAGCAGGGCTTGTAAATTAAAAATTAAATATAGAACTTTGCACTCCCGAAATGAACCCTAGTGGGTTATAGTATTAATTGTTTAAATAAAAAAGTAGAATGCCTGGAATTATCGGTAAAAAGATCGGAATGACAAGCCTCTTCACTCCTGAAGGGAAGAGCGTGGCCTGTACTTTGATTCAAGCAGGACCATGCGTAGTAACTCAGGTTAAGACGCAAGAAACAGATGGCTATTCAGCTGTCCAGCTTGGGTACGGAGAGAAGAAAGTGAAAAGAGTAAGCAAAGCGCTTGCGGGTCACTTTGCTAAAGCGAACACCACTGCTAAGAAAAAATTAGTAGAGTTCAAGCTGGAAGATGCTGCATCTTTCTCACTGGGTGATGAAGTGAATGTAGGCCTGTTTGAAGAAGGCGAATTCGTTGACGTGGTTGGCACTTCAAAAGGTAAAGGTTTCCAAGGGGTAGTAAAGCGTTACAACTTTGGTGGTGTTGGTGGTCAGACCCACGGTCAGCACAACAGAGCACGTCACCCCGGTTCTATTGGTGCCTGCTCTTGGCCTTCACGCGTGTTCAAAGGAATGCGCATGGCGGGTAGAATGGGTGGTGCCCGTGTGAAAGTTCAAAACCTGCGCGTGCTGCGCATCCTGCCTGAGCAAAACGTATTAGTAGTAAGCGGTTCTATCCCAGGCGCTAAAAATTCATTTATCGTAGTTGAGAAATAAGATGGAGCTATCAGTTTTCAATAGTAAAGGAGAAGATACTGGAAGGAAAGTAGCCCTTCCGGAATCTGTGTTCGGTGTTGAGCCAAATGAGCACGCAATGTACCTTGATGTAAAGCAATACTTAGCTAATCAACGTCAGGGAACGCACAAATCAAAAGAACGCAATGAGGTTGCCGGATCTACCAAAAAGATCAAACGTCAGAAGGGTACCGGTGGCGCCAGAGCAGGTTCTTTGAAAGCGCCTGTATTCGTGGGTGGTGGTCGTGTATTCGGTCCAAGACCAAGAAACTATAGCTTCAAACTGAATAAGAAATTGAAAGCAGTGGCCAGACTGTCTGCCCTTTCAACTCTTGCCAAAGATGAGCGTCTGGTGCTGGTGGATAACATCACCATTGATACTCCAAAAACAAAGAGCTTCGCTGCTATCCTGCAAAGCTTGAATGTTGGAACGAGAAAAACTCTGATCGTTACTAAAGAAGCAAACAAGAACGTAGTGCTGTCAAGCAGAAACCTGCCAAAGGTGAAAGTTGCTACCCCAGCGGCGTTGACAACGTACGATCTGTTGAACGCAGATAAGGTAGTTTGTTTAGAAGAGTCTCTTGCTGTTTTTGAAGAAATTTACGCGAAGAAATAATGAGTATCCTGAAAAGACCATTATTGACTGAGAAGCTTACCGCTTTGAACGAGGTTGGTAAATACGCTTTTGAAGTTGATAGAAAAGCAAATAAGATTGAGATCAAAAAAGCGATCCAGTCACGTTACGGGGTAACGGTAGAGAAAATCTCTACCATGAGAACCCAAGGAAAAGTTAAGTCCCGCAACACCAAGTCTGGCGTTGTTTCCGGACGTACAGCATCCTCTAAGAAGGCGATTGTTACTTTGAAAGCAGGAGAAGTAATCGATTTCTATAGCGGTATATAAGCACCTAAAAGAATGGCATTAAAAAAACTAAGACCAACAACACCAGGTCAAAGATTTAGAGTAGCGCCAGGCTTCACTGAAATCACGAAGTCTGAGCCAGAGAAATCTTTGTTGGCATCCAAGAAAAACACTGGTGGACGCAACAACGCAGGTAGAATGACCATGCGCTACATTGGTGGCGGTCACAAAAAGAGATTCCGTATCATTGACTTCAAGAGAACCAAGTTCGGAGTTCCTGCAACAGTAAAAGCAATTGAGTACGATCCAAACAGAACTGCGCGTATCGCGCTTCTGTACTATGCCGACGGCGAGAAAGCTTACATCATTGCACCAGCAGGCTTGGCTGTGGATGCAACCGTAGTATCAGGACCAGGCGTGGCGCCTGAAGTGGGTAACGCGTTACCTCTTTCAGACATTCCGTTGGGTACCATCGTTCACAACATTGAACTGGCTCCAGGCCAAGGTGCAGTTCTGGCAAGAAGCGCCGGATCTTATGCCCAGCTGGTGGCTCGTGAAGGAAGATACGCTACGCTTAAATTGCCTTCCGGCGAAATGAGAATGGTACTGGTAAACTGTATGGCTACCGTAGGTACTGTTTCTAACGCCGACCACATGAACGTGAAGCTTGGAAAAGCCGGACGTAGCAGATGGATGGGTATCAGACCAAGAGTAAGAGGTGTTGCCATGAACCCAGTAGATCACCCAATGGGTGGTGGTGAAGGTAGATCTTCAGGAGGTCACCCAAGATCACGTAAAGGTCTGTATGCCAAAGGGCAGAAAACCAGAAACAAGAATAAGTATTCTGAGAACCTGATAGTTAATAGAAGGAAAAAATAAGTAATGGCAAGATCATTAAAAAAAGGGCCTTATATTGACTACAGGCTCGATAGAAAAGTGCAGACAATGGATGAGTCTGGAAAGAAAGCGGTGATCAAGACTTGGTCACGCCGTTCTATGATCTCTCCAGATTTCGTTGGGCATACATTTGCAGTTCATAACGGAAATAAGTTCATTCCGGTGTATGTAACAGAGAACATGGTAGGTCACAAGTTGGGTGAATTTGCCCCTACCAGAAACTTCAGAGGCCACATTGCTAAGAAAGATAAAGGTAAAAGATAATGGAAGCGGTAGCTAAATTAAACAATGTACCAAGCTCACCGCGTAAGATGAGACTGGTGGCGAACTTGATCCGTGGTAAAAGTGTTACCCGTGCATTAGGTTTATTGAAATTTGAAGCAAATGCCGGCGCTCCTAAACTGGAGAAACTTCTTTTATCTGCTTTATCTAACTGGCAAGCAGCTAACGGAGATGCCCGCATTGAAGACGCTAATCTGTATATCAAAGAGATTAGAGTAGATGAAGGTAAAATGCTGAAGAGATTGCGCCCTGCTCCGCAAGGCCGTGGTCATAGAATCAGAAAAAGATCCAACCACGTTACGTTGGTGATTGATTCTAAAGCAGACGTTGAATCAGTTGAAACATCTACTTCTAACGAAGCCAAATAGTTTTAAGAATGGGACAAAAAGTTAATCCAGTAGGCCTTAGACTTGGTATTGTAAAAGGCTGGGACTCTAATTGGTTCGGAGGAAAGGATTTCGCTGATAAACTGATCGAAGACGAAAAGATCCGGAAATATATCCTTGCTCGTATTCCAAAAGGAGGTATTTCTAAAATCATCATCGAAAGAACTCTTAAGAGAATCACCATCACCATCAATACTGCCCGCCCAGGTGTGGTAATTGGAAAAGGTGGTCAGGAAGTTGATAAAATCAAAGAAGAGCTGAAGAAAATCACCAGCAAAGATGTTCAGATCAACATCTTTGAAATTAAGCGCCCAGAACTGGATGCGAAACTGGTGGGTGAATCAGTTGCACAACAGTTGCAGGCCCGTATCTCTTTTAGAAGAGCGATGAAGCAAGCAATTGCTTCTGCCCTGAGAGTAGGTGCAGAAGGTATCAAGATCCAGGTATCTGGCCGTTTAGGTGGAGCTGAAATGGCTCGTACAGAACACTACAAAGAAGGTCGTACCCCACTGCACACCTTGAGAGCTGATATTGATTATGCATTATCAGAAGCTCAGACGGTATATGGCAAGCTGGGGATTAAAGTATGGATCTTCAAAGGAGAAGTTTTCGGTAAGCGTGACTTAACTCCTAACGCGGGTCAGCAGAGCGGCGGATCTTCTTCTTCTCCTCGTGGCGAAAGAAACGAGCGTGGAAATGACCGCGGCGATCGTCGTGACAACAACCGCAACAAGCGTCCTGCCGACGGAAACCAAAAGCGCGGAGGCAAACGCAAGTAGTTGTTCAACCTTTAGGTAAATCAAAAAATGTTACAGCCAAAACGGACTAAATATAGAAAGATGCAGAAAGGCCGTGTACACGGTCTGGCGCACAGAGGAAGCACTATTTCCTTTGGTTCTTTCGCCATCAAATCACTGGAAGCATCTTGGATCACGTCCCGTCAGATTGAAGCAGCACGTATCGCCATGACACGTGCCATGAAACGGGAAGGCCAGGTATGGATTCGTATTTTCCCAGACAAGCCTATCACCAAAAAGCCTGCAGAGGTACGGATGGGTAAGGGTAAAGGTTCTCCTGAGTACTGGGTAGCCGTAGTGAAACCAGGTACCATCATGTTTGAATCTGACGGAGTGTCGCTAGAAGTAGCTCAAGAGTCTTTACGACTGGCTGCTCAAAAGCTACCAGTTAGAACTAAATTTGTAGTACGTAGAGATTACGTTGAGAAATAGTATGAAGCAATCAGAAATCAAAGCTCTTTCACTTAATGAAGTGAAAGAGCAACTCAACACAGAGAGAAACAACCTGGTGAACCTGAAGTTCGCGCATGCTATCTCTCCGCTTGAGAATCCTTCTAGAATCAAGAGTACAAGAAAAACCATCGCCAGACTAGAGACGCAACTGCGTTCTTTAGAGCTCAATGGCTAAAATAGAGATCCATGGAGACGAGAAATCTAAGAAAAGAAAAAACTGGACGCGTGGTGAGTAACAAGATGGACAAGTCCATCACTGTTATCGTGGAAAGCAAAGTAAAACACCCTATTTACGGGAAGTTTGTTTCCAAGTCCAAGAAGTTCATGGCCCATGATGAGAACAACGAGTGCGGTATCGGTGATACTGTCCGCATCATGGAAACAAGACCATTGAGCAAAAACAAATGCTGGCGCTTAATTGAAATCGTAGAAAGAGCTAAATAAGATGATACAACAAGAATCAAGACTTACTGTTGCTGATAACAGCGGAGCGAAAGAGGTTCTTTGCATCCGGGTACTAGGTGGTACTGGAAAGAAATATGCCTCTGTTGGTGATAAAATTGTTGTTACCGTAAAATCTGCTCTTTCTTCTGGAAACGTGAAGAAGGGAACTGTTACCAAAGCAGTTGTTGTTCGCACCAAAAAAGAAGTACGCCGCAAAGACGGATCTTATATCCGCTTTGATGATAACGCTGCCGTGTTATTGAATAACAATGATGAGCCACGTGGTACTCGCATCTTTGGGCCAGTTGCCCGTGAGTTACGTGAAAGACAGTTTATGAAAATTGTTTCTTTGGCTCCTGAAGTATTGTAAACACGAGAAAAAGAAAACAAGATGTCAAAGCATAAACTTCATGTGAAGAAAGGCGACACTGTGAAAGTGATCGCAGGTGATGATAAAGGTAAAACCGGAACTATTACTGCTGTTTTAGTAGAAAAGCAGAAAGTAGTGGTTGAAGGACTTAACCTGGTTTCTAAACACCAAAAGCCAAGCGCTAAAAACCCTAACGGTGGTATTGTAAAACAAGAAGCTCCTATCCACGCCAGCAATGTGATGTTGGTAGAGCCTGCTACAAATGTTGCCACTAGAACAGGTAAGAAGCTTAACAATGACGATAAGCTTCAACGTTATTCCAAAAAAACTGGAAACTTAATCTAACATGGCAGCTAGACTAAAAGATAAGTATACAAAAGAGATTGTGCCTGCATTGAAAGAGAAATTTCAATACAAGAGCATAATGCAGGTGCCTAAGATCACCAAGATCAGCATCAACAGAGGTATTGGTAATGCCGTGGCCGATAAAAAGCTGGTGGATATTGGAGTTGATGAACTTACCATTATCGCTGGCCAGAAAGCGGTGCAAACCAAAGCCAAAAACTCTATCTCTAACTTCAAGTTGAGAGAAGGTATGCCAATTGGTGCCCGTGTTACTTTACGTGGCGAGAGAATGTATGAGTTCTTGGACCGTTTGGTAACCGTTGCTTTGCCACGTGTGCGTGACTTCAAAGGAATCAGTGACAAAGGATTTGATGGCCGTGGTAACTACACGCTAGGGGTGAAAGAACAAATCATTTTCCCAGAGATCAGCATTGATAAAATCAAATCAATCGCTGGGATGGACATCACCTTCGTGACTACAGCCAACACAGATGAAGAAAGCCTGGAGTTACTGAAAGGCTTCGGTTTACCTTTCGCAACCTTAAAGAAATAACAAGATGGCTAAAGAATCAGCAAAAGCAAGAGAGCTCAAGAGACAAAAATTAGTTGCTAAGTATGCCGCTAAGAGAGCTCAGTTAAAAGCTGCTGGCGATTATGAAGCTCTAGATAAATTGCCTAAAGACGCTTCTCCTGTACGGTTGCACAACAGATGCAAATTGACCGGCAGACCAAGAGGCTATATGAGAAAGTTTGGTATCTCTCGCGTTACATTTAGAGAGATGGCATCTGCAGGCAAGATTCCTGGGGTAACGAAGGCTAGTTGGTAATTATTAGTCCTATCAATAATATAGTTAGGAAAAAATTAGTATCTTTGCGGCTCCTTAAAAAGAGCGGAATCTAAAATTATAGTCTAATGCATTCAGATCCGATAGCAGATTATTTAACTAGACTACGGAATGCCATCAAGGCAAATCACCGTGTAGTTGAAATTCCGGCTAGCAAAATAAAAAAGGAATTAACCCGAGTTCTTTACGAAAAAGGTTATATTCAGAGTTACAAGTTCGATGATAGTTCAGTTCAGGGCACCATTAAGATCGCCCTGAAGTATGATCCCGCTACCAAGCAGTCTGCTATCGTGAAACTTGAAAGAGTCAGTAAGCCGGGACTCCGTAAGTATGTGCATCTTGAGGAGATGCCACGCGTGTTGAATGGTTATGGCGTTGCCATCCTTTCAACTTCTAAAGGTGTAATCACCGACAAAGAGGCCAGAGGCCTTAACGTAGGTGGTGAAGTGTTGTGTTACGTGTATTAATCAAGAGGAAATGTCGCGGATAGGAAAACTGCCAATCACACTCCCACAAGGTGTAGAGGTGTTGGTTAACCAGGATAACCTGGTTACAGTGAAAGGGCCTAAAGGAACTCTTTCTTCACAAGTTGATACGGACATAACTGTTGCTATTGAGGATGGGGTTCTTACTGTAACTCGTCCTACAGAGCAAAAAAGACACAAAGCACTTCACGGCTTGTACCGTGCCCTTATCAACAACATGGTGGTTGGGGTGAGCACAGGCTACAAAGTATCTTTAGAACTAATTGGTGTAGGTTTCAAAGCAACTACTCAGGGACAAAACCTGGAGTTGGCGTTAGGTTACTCTCACAATATTTTTGTCGCTTTACCAGCTGAGATTTCTGTTACTGCAGTTACTGAAAAAGGTAAAGCCCCAGTTATTACCTTAGAAGGTATTGATAAGCAGTTGATTGGTCAGGTGGCTGCCAAAATCCGTTCGTTACGCAAAGTTGAGCCTTACAAAGGCAAAGGTGTTCGTTTCGTGGGTGAGGTTGTTAGAAGAAAAGCTGGTAAAACTGCTTCTAAATAAGAAAGAAAATGGCATTCGATAAAGCAAAAAGAAGACTGAGAATTCGTCGCAGCATCCGTAACAAGGTGTCTGGTACTGCTCAGCGTCCACGTCTGTCCGTATTCAGAAGCAATAAATATATTTATGCTCAGCTGATTGATGATGTGCAAGGTATTACATTAGCAAGTTCTTCGTCTGCTGTTCTTGAAGGTGAAGCTTCCTCTTCCAAGAGTGAAGTTTCAACTTCAGTTGGACGTGATATCGCAGCTAAGGCCTTAGAAAAAGGGATTACTGAAGTTGTGTTCGACAGAGGTGGTTATTTGTACCACGGTCGTGTTAAATCATTAGCAGAAGGGGCTCGTGAAGCGGGTCTTAAATTCTAAGAACATGTCTAAATTAAATATCAGAAGCATCAAGGCAAGCGAGATTGAATTGAAAGAACGCGTTGTTGCGATCAATCGTGTTGCTAAAGTTGTAAAGGGTGGTAGAAGATTCAGTTTCTCTGCCATTGTAGTAGTAGGTGACGGCAATGGGGTTGTAGGCTATGGCTTAGGGAAAGCAAACGAGGTTACTGATGCAATCGCCAAAGGTATTGACGATGCAAAAAAGAACCTAGTACGTGTACCTCTGTTCAAGCATACGGTGCCACATCCAATGGAAGGTAAATTCTCTGGTGGATTTGTGTTGATTAAGCCAGCTGCCGCCGGTACCGGTGTAATTGCGGGTGGTGCGATGCGTGCTGTATTTGAAAGTGCCGGTATTAAGGACGTTTTAGCTAAGTCTAAAGGTTCTTCTAACCCCCACAACGTAGTGAAAGCTACTTTTGATGCTCTTTCTAAAATGCGCGATCCATTGGTAGTTGCTCAGCAACGTGGAATCAGTTTACAACGTGTATTCAACGGGTAATTATGGCAAGAGTAGAAATCACCCAAATCAAAAGCATCATTGATCGTCCTGAAAGACAAAAGCAAACCATTAAGGCGCTTGGTCTAGGTAAGATCAATAAGACTGTAACCAAAGAGTTGACCCCTCAAATTGCAGGCATGGTTAACAGTGTACAACATTTAGTATCTATTAAAGAGATCTAGAATGAACTTAAGTAATTTAAAACCTGCTGAAGGTTCTACTAAGAACCGGAAGAGAATTGGTCGTGGTACCGGTTCTGGTAGAGGCGGTACTTCTACCCGTGGACATAAAGGAGCTAAATCTCGCTCAGGATATTCTTCTAAAGCAGGTTTCGAAGGCGGTCAGATGCCTTTGGTACGCCGTGTTCCTAAATTCGGTTTCAAAAACATCAACCGTGTTGAGTTCACCGCTGTAAACCTTGATGTTCTACAGAACTTAGCTTCTAAATCTGGTTCTTCTGTTATTGACTTTGCTGTACTTCGTGAAAACGGCCTTGCTTCAAAGAATGATAACATCAAAGTTCTAGGAAGAGGTGAATTAACTACTGCTATTGAGGTGCATGCACATGCCTTCTCGCAAACTGCAGTAGCAGCAATTGAAAAAGCAGGCGGCAAGGTTGTGACTCTGTAACAGATGAAGAAGCTGATTACTACGATTAAGAATATTTTTGCGATTGAAGATTTGCGAGTTAGAATCCTAAATACTTTAGGATTCATCGCAATTTTCAGATTAGGCTCCTATGTGGTGTTGCCAGGGATTGATCCCAATCAATTGAAGGGCAACTCACAAGGAATCTTAGGGCTTCTAGATGCCTTTCTAGGTGGAGCATTTAGTAATGCTTCCATCTTTGCATTGGGTATCATGCCTTATATTTCTGCTTCCATCGTTTTACAGCTTCTAACCATTGCAGTTCCTTACTTCCAGAAATTGCAGAAAGAGGGAGAGTCTGGCCGAAAGAAGATCAACCAGTATACCCGGGTGCTGACCATTGTGATTACGTTGGCTCAGTCCGTTGGTTTCCTGGCTACCATCAATGCTGATGCCATTGATCCTTCGGTTGCTGGCCCTCTTTTCACAATTTCTTCTATGATTATCCTTACCGCAGGAACTATGTTCTGTATGTGGTTAGGTGAAAAGATTACCGACAAAGGTATAGGTAACGGTATTTCCATGTTGATCATGATTGGTATCGTTTCCCGTCTACCTGGTGCTTTAGTAGGAGAGGCTTTAGCCTTAGGGTTAGGTCGTGCTCTTGTTTTCATCCTTGAACTGATTGTTCTGTTCTTTGTGGTGATGAGCGTGGTTATGCTTACCCAAGCCATCAGAAGAATACCTGTTCAATATGCCAAACAAGTGGGGGGCAGTGCTTCCTTACAAGCCGGGCAAAGACAGTTCATTCCTCTTAAGGTGAATGCTGCGGGTGTAATGCCTATCATCTTTGCTCAATCTTTGATGTTCCTTCCAGGTATGATTGCTTCATTCTGGAGAAACGAAAGCGATCTGGCAAATGAGATTGGCAACGTTTTCTCTGATTATACCTCTTGGCAGTACAATCTTTCTTTTGCGGTTCTGATTATCATCTTTACTTTCTTCTATACAGCCATCAGTGTGAATCCTAATCAGATCTCTGATGACTTGAAGAGAAGCGGTGGTTTTATTCCAGGTGTAAAACCAGGTTTAGCTACCTCTGAGTACATTGATGAGGTCTTGACCAGAATCACTTTACCCGGGGCTCTTTTCCTGGCCATCATTGCAATATTACCTTCTATTGCTATGTTGTTTGGGATCACGAGAGAGTTTGCCGCTTTCTTTGGTGGAACTTCGCTCATCATCTTGGTGGGGGTTGTGTTAGATACACTGAACCAAATTGAAAGCTATTTGTTAATGCGTCATTATGACGGTATGATGAAGTCTGGTAAACTTCGTGGCCGGTCAAAAAACATAGCGGTTGCTTCCTAAGGAATGGTTATATATAAGACCGAAGAAGAAATCGAGCTTATCAAACAAAGTGCTAACATCCTCAGCCAGGTGCACGGTGAATTAACCAAGCACATTGCTGAGGGTGTTACTACCTTGAAGTTGGATACCATTGCGGATGAGTTTATTCATGACCACGGTGGCGTTCCTTCTTTCAAAGGATACAATGGTTTCAAACATAGCCTTTGTATCAGCTTAAACTCCGCTGTTGTTCACGGAATCCCAAGTAATTATTCTCTGCAATCTGGAGATGTTGTGTCTATAGATTGTGGAGTTTTTTTTAAGGGCTTTCATAGTGATAGTGCCTATACCCATGCGGTAGGGGAAGTATCTCAGGAAGTCAAAGATTTATTACTCCGTACCAAAGAGTCGTTGTACAAAGGTATTGAGTGGGCTGTTGCCGGTTCCAGGGTTGGTGATATTGGGCATGCCGTTCAAACTCACGTTGAGCAATTCGGTTATGGTGTTGTTCGGGAGTTGGTAGGACATGGCTTAGGCCGCAGTCTGCACGAGGGCCCCGAAGTTCCTAACTACGGTAAACGTGGTCAGGGAATGAAGCTTCAGGAAGGTTTAGTGATTGCCATTGAACCCATGGTGAACCTTGGTTCCAGACATGTGGTTCAGGAAAACGATGGCTGGACTATCAGAACTCGGGACAAGAAGCCTTCCGCTCACTTTGAACATACGGTTGTTGTCAGGAAAGGACAAGCGGAGATTTTAACTACTTTTGATTACATAGATAAAGCACTAAACTAATACATGGCTAAACAGTCTTCAATCGAACAAGACGGTACCATCATTGAGGCACTATCCAATGCAATGTTTCGGGTAGAATTAGAAAACGGCCATCAGGTAATTGCTCACATCTCCGGGAAAATGCGGATGCACTACATCAAAATTCTTCCTGGCGATAGGGTAAAATTGGAAATGTCTCCTTACGACCTTAGTAAAGGCAGAATAGTTTACAGATACAAATAAACAGATGAAAGTAAAAGCGTCAGTTAAGAAGCGCAGTGAAGACTGCAAAGTGATCAGACGTAAAGGGAAGCTTTACGTGATCAACAAGAAGAATCCACGTTATAAACAAAGACAAGGTTAATTATTAAAACATGGCTAGAATAGCAGGAGTTGATATTCCAGATAACAAAAGAGGCGAAATCGCTTTGACGTACATCTACGGCATTGGCCGTAAGTTGTCACAGTCTATTTTGGTGAAGGCTGGGGTGGATCTTGACAAGAAAGTGAAAGATTGGAGCGAGGATGAGGCCGGTGAAATCCGTAACATCATTGCCGCTGAGCACAAAGTTGAAGGTGTTCTTCGTTCTGAGGTGCAACTGCACATCAAGCGTTTGATGGACATTGGTTCATACCGTGGTCTACGTCACAGAAAAGGTTTACCAGTTAGAGGTCAGAGAACCAAAAACAACTCAAGAACCAGAAAAGGTAAGCGTAAGACTGTTGCAAACAAGAAGAAGGCATCTAAATAATTAAACGACAATGGCTCAGAAAAGAAAAGATAAAGCCAAGAAGCGCGTGGTTGTGGTGGAGCCTGTTGGTCAGGTACACATCAAAGCTTCTTTCAACAATATAATTATCTCTGTTACCAACATCAATGGCCAGGTGATCTCCTGGGCTTCTGCTGGTAAAATGGGTTTTAAAGGGTCTAAGAAAAATACTCCTTATGCTGCCCAGATGGCTGCTGCTGACTGCGGTAAAGTTGCGTATGAGGCTGGCTTGAGAAAGGCTGAAGTGTTTGTGAAAGGCCCAGGTGCTGGACGTGAGTCCGCTATCCGGACTATGCAAAACGTAGGAATTGAAATCACCTCTATCAAAGACGTGACGCCACTTCCTCACAACGGATGCCGTCCTCCAAAGCGCAGAAGAGTTTAAGGATCTTATTTAGTATTAGAAATGGCAAGATACACAGGCCCTAAGAGTAAAATCTCTAGAAGATATAACGAACCAATTTTTGGACCTAGCAAGGCTTTGGCTAAAAAAGCCTATGGTCCTGGCCAGCACGGCCGTGGTCGTAGAAAAAAGCAATCTGAATATGCCATCCAGTTGATGGAGAAGCAAAAAGCGAAATACATCTACGGTGTATTAGAGCGTCAGTTTGCCAATTTGTTTGACAAAGCTGCCCGTAAAACGGGTATCACTGGTGAAAACCTGCTTGCCCTTTTGGAAGCAAGATTAGACAACACCGTGTTCCGTTTGGGTATTGCTCCTACAAGACGTTCTGCTCGTCAATTAGTGCTTCACAAGCACATCCTGGTGAATGGTAATGTGGTGAACATTCCTTCTTACACCCTTCGCCCTGGTGACATTGTGAGCGTACGTGAGAAGTCAAAATCACTAGAAGCTATTACTACCAGCCTTGCTGGACGTAATGCTCGTCAGTTTACGTGGTTAGAGTGGGATGGCGGTCAACTGGCCGGCAAGTTCATCTCCAACCCGCAGCGTGATCAGATCCCTGAGAAAATTCAGGAGCAGCTGATCGTCGAGCTTTACTCTAAGTAATACCTTCTAAGTAAGTATCAACCTTAAACCAGCAATCATGTCAATATTAGCCTTTCAAATGCCAGAGAAAGTCGTGATGGAGAAATCCGACGATTTCAATGGGCAGTTTGAATTTAAGCCGCTAGAAAAGGGCTATGGTGTTACCATTGGGAATGCGCTGAGAAGAATTCTTCTCTCCTCATTGGAGGGATACGCCATCTCCAGCATCCGTATTCCTGGTGTGCTCCATGAGTTCTCTACCATTGAAGGTGTGGTTGAAGATGTCTCTGAAATTATCCTGAACCTGAAAATGGTTCGCTTCAAGAAAATTGGTGACTTGGTTGATGATAAAATCACCGTTAGCATCAGCAAGCAGGATACCTTCACTGCGGGTGATATCAATAAGTTTTCTGGCTCTTTTCAGGTTTTGAACCCTGAACTGGTGATTTGTCACTTAGACCCTGAGGCTTCTTTTGAGATTGAACTCACAATCCAGAAAGGCCGCGGGTATGTGCCAGCTGAAGAGAACAAGCCCGTAGATCAGGTGTTTGGCCAAATCGCGATTGACGCCATCTTCACTCCCATCAAGAATGTGAAGTTTAGCGTTGAGAACACGCGGGTTGAGCAGAAAACCGACTATGAGCGTCTCTTGCTTGAAATCACGACTGATGGATCTATCCATCCGGAAGATGCTTTAAAAGGTGCTGCCAATATTTTGATCCAGCATTTCATGCTTTTCTCTGACAATACCATGACTTTTGAGACAGTGAAGCCTGAAGAGGAAGAAGCTGTGGATGAGGAAATGCTGCACATGAGAAAAGTCCTGAAGACTCCTTTGCACGATATGGACCTTTCTGTTAGGGCGTACAACTGCTTGAAAGCAGCTGACATCAGAACGTTGGGTGACTTAGTACAATTGGATCTTTCTGATATGATGAAGTTCCGAAACTTCGGTAAAAAATCACTTACTGAGTTGGAAAACCTGGTAGCTGAGAAAGGCCTGAGCTTTGGAATGGATATCTCCAAGTACAAGTTAGAAGAAGATTAGTAAAATCTACGGCATAATTCCCGATCCCGCTTAGGTTGATCGACGGTATGCACGTGCACAATTCAAAATAATGAGACACGGTAAAAAAATTAACCACTTAGGAAGAACAGCTGCTCACCGTGCGGCTATGCTTTCTAACATGGCTTCCTCTTTAATTCTACACAAGCGTTTGACTACTACGGTAGCCAAAGCCAAAGCGCTTCGCAAGTACGTAGAGCCTTTGTTAACTAAATCAAAGTCAGACACTACGCATTCTCGCAGAACGGTTTTCGCTTACCTGCAAAACAAAGAGTCTGTAAAGGAACTGTTTGACGGTGTGGCCGCTAAAATTGCAGGCCGTCCAGGTGGATACACCCGTATCCTGAAGACTGGTACTCGTCTTGGTGATAACGCTGAGATGTGCATCATTGAATTAGTTGATTACAATGAGGATATGCTGAGCACCAAAGGAACTGCTGCAGCTGGCAAAACCAGAACAAGACGTCGTTCTTCTGGTAAGAAAGGTGCCGCTGACGCTACTTCTACTGAAGCTGCTGCACCTGCAGCGGATGATGCTTCACCAGCTGCTTCAACTGAAACTCCAGCTGCTGAATAATCATCATGCAATAATTAATGAAAAGGGATACGATATTACTCGTATCCCTTTTTTATTTTTGTCCCATTAACATTTTAGAATGAAGCTTCATACAACAACTGATGCAGTATTGGTGCTGGAAGACGGCACCGTGTTTCGGGGTAAAAGCCTCGGGAAAATAGGAACCACCGGCGGAGAGGTCTGCTTCAATACGGGCATGACGGGCTATCAGGAAATCTTTACTGATCCTTCCTATTATGGTCAGATTGTGATTACCACTGTTTCGCACGTAGGCAACTATGGAGTGCAGTCAGAAGAAGTGGAATCTGGCAACATTCAGATCAAAGGGTTGGTGTGTAAGGAGTTTTCGCACCATTTTTCCAGAAAGACCGCTGAAGGATCTTTGCAGGACTACTTTGAGAGAGCTGGTGTGGTAGGTATCTGTGAAATTGATACCCGCGAGTTGGTGCGCTATGTACGGGACAAAGGCGTGATGAATGCCATTATCTCCTCAGAGACTACTGATGTGGATGTCCTTAAAACCAAACTGGCAGAGGTTCCTTCTATGAGTGGGCTGGAGCTTTCCTCTAAAGTGACCACCCCTGAGCAGTATGACCTTCCAGTAGCGGCCCCCAGATTCAAAGTAGCTGTTCTGGATCTTGGCGTAAAGCGCAACATCTTGAATAACCTCACCATCAGAGGCTGTGAATGCCGGGTTTTCCCCTACGGCACTACCTTTGAGGAAATGGAAGCGTGGGGCCCAGACGGGTATTTCATCTCCAACGGACCCGGTGATCCTGCCGTAACCACGGAAGCGGTTAGAAGCGTAGAGGAGATTCTGAGAGTGGAAAAGCCAATGTTCGGGATTTGCATGGGGCACCAGATCCTGGCCCAGGCTAACGGCATTCCTACCTACAAGATGCACAACGGCCACCGGGGACTAAACCACCCTGTGAAGAACCTTATTACGGGCCGTAGCGAGATCACGTCGCAGAACCACGGCTTTGCGGTAGACGCGGACGCGGTGAAGAGCAACCCTAACGTGGAAATCACGCACATCAACCTCAATGATAACACCGTAGAGGGTATCCGGATCAAGAACAAGCCCGCCTTCTCTGTACAATACCACCCAGAGTCTTCTCCGGGACCACACGACTCAGAGTACCTGTTTGACCTGTTCGTGGAGATGCTGGAGAAAGAAAAGAATTCACAATCAAACTAGAACAATATGAGCTTAATTGAAGACATCAAAGCCCGCCAGATTTTTGACTCCCGCGGAAACCCCACCGTTGAGGTAGACGTGATCACCTCCAATGGCATTGTTGGCCGTGCCGCGGTTCCATCCGGAGCTTCTACCGGTAAACACGAAGCCGTAGAATTGCGCGATGATGACAAGAGCAAATACATGGGCAAAGGGGTGCTGCAGGCAGTGCAGAACGTGAACACCACCATTGCCGATGAGCTGGTTGGTTTTTCTGTATTTGAGCAGAGCCTGCTGGATAAAATCATGATTGAGATTGACGGTACCCCTAACAAAGCGAAGTTGGGTGCCAATGCTATCTTAGGTGTGTCTTTGGCTGCTGCCAAAGCGGCCGCGAAAGAAGCTGGTCAATCTCTGTACCGCTACGTGGGTGGGGTTAACGCCAACACCTTGCCGGTCCCTATGATGAACATCCTGAACGGGGGTAGCCACGCAGACAATTCAATTGACTTCCAGGAGTTCATGGTAATGCCCGTGGGCGCGCCTTCGTTCTCTGAAGCGCTTCGTTGGGGTTCTGAGGTATTCCATAACCTGAAGAACGTACTGAAGAAAAAAGGTATGTCTACCAACGTGGGCGACGAAGGTGGTTTCGCTCCTAACATCGGGTCAAACCAGGAAGCCATTGAGGTAGTATTGCAAGCCATTGAGGCCGCCGGCTACCGTCCGGGTGAGGACTTCATGATTGCCATGGATGCTGCCGCTTCTGAGTTCTACGATGCCGAGACCGGCCACTACCACTTCAAGAAATCTACCGGCGACAAACTTACCTCTTCTGAGATGGTAAGTTACTGGACTGAGTGGGCAAACAAATACCCAATCATCTCCATTGAAGATGGTATGGACGAAGATGACTGGACCGGCTGGAAAGGCCTGACCGATTCTATCGGGAAGAAAGTACAACTGGTAGGTGATGACTTGTTCGTGACCAACGTAACCCGTCTGCAGCAAGGCATTGATCAGCAAGTAGCCAACGCTATCCTGATCAAAGTAAACCAGATTGGTACGCTTACCGAGACCATCAACGCCATTAACCTGGGCCGTATCAACGGCTATAAGAGCATCATGAGCCACCGTTCTGGTGAGACCGAAGACAACACCATTGCTGACCTGGCAGTGGCCTTGAACACTGGTCAAATCAAAACTGGTTCAGCTTCCCGCTCTGACCGGATGGCGAAATACAACCAATTGCTCCGCATTGAGGAAGAGTTGGGCGAGATCGCTTACTTCCCAGGCAGAAAAATGTAATTCTCAGGTTCTGGTTACTTCAGTTAAGACTTACTAGAGTGCTTCTGTTTTACTCTTATTTTCCTGAAATCAGGATAAATACGGAATCAGGAGAATAGTTAGACGTCAGGTGAAGATTAGCTCCCAGAATCTTTGTAAATTCATGGCGGCAAGCGTGAGCTTGTCGCCATTTTCTTTTTCCTTATGTTAGCACGCGTACCAAAATTCTTCCGCAATTTCTACTTCCTGACGGGCGTAGCCTTTCTGGCCTGGATGTTCTTCTTTGACTCCAACGACTTCGTGACGCAGTTCCAGACCAGCCGAAAGTTGGCCGAACTGGAAGATGAGCGCGATTACTACTTGGAGAAAATTGCCGAGGTGCAGAAAGACCGGAAAGAGCTGATGAGTAACCCAGAACTACTAGAGAAATTCGCCCGGGAAAAGTACCTCATGAAGAAACCCACCGAGGAACTGTACCTCATTGTGGAAAAAGACGAAGAAGAGAAGTAATTTTCATACCTCATAAAAGCAGAACGCGCGGCCCATTTGAGCCGCGCGTTCTGCTTTTATGATTTCTAATACTGCTATCAGAGTTATGTTATGCCTAGGAACTGTTTGTCTGCCTATTATCAGTTCTACATTCCTGCTATTTCTACATACTACTTTCTACCTTCCTGCTATTCATTGCCCACATTATATTCTCTGATAATTAATTCATTTATGTCATCCTGAAAGGATCTTGGTGGCCAACTGTAGTAGCGCTTCTTAAAATCTGATTTAGTTCGTAACCAAGATCCTTTCAGGATGACAGGAGAAGTGTGATTAAATCAAGAGGACAGGAGAAGTGAATTAAGCTTGTTTTCCAGAAAGTAAGCCTAAAACTTGGACCAGTTCCTTTTGTTAACTCCAATCCTTGCAGTTAGTCAATCAACAATTCAACCAAGCCTCGTCCATAAAAAAAGAGAGCGCCTAACTAAACAGGCGCTCTCTTCTATTTTCATTTTAAGGCTATATTCTACAAAATAGCCCTAAAACGGGTTATTCAATTTTCTTGCCTGTCATGGCTTTCTTGATGGAAATCTGCATCACGCGCTCGGCAAACGGACTGGTCTGCTCTTCCAGCACATCCACGGCTTTCAGGATGGTGTCTTTGTCGCCGGAAGGGAGCACGTCTTTCAGGCGCTGCACATTCTCGCGGGTAAGCGTAATTTCTTCCTGGGTCAGGTGCTCGCCGTTCTTCTCCAGGAAGCGTTCTACCTGGTAAATCATCTGCTCAGCGGTAGTGCGGGCTTCGATTACCATTCTAGCTGATACGTCTTCACGAGCGTGGGTGATGGAGTCCATCAGCATCTGTTCTACCTGCTCATCGGTGAGGCCGTATTGTGGTTTCACCTGCACTTCCTGCCGTACGCCAGAGCGCAGTTCAATGGCCTCCACTTTCAGGATTCCATCGGCGTTCAGGATGAAGTTCACGTCTACCTTAGGGAAACCGGCGGGCATGGCCGGAATGCCTTTCAGATCGAACTCCGCCAGTTTACGGTTCTCTTTCACCAGATCACGCTCGCCCTGGTACACCGAGATCTTCATGTTCACCTGTCCGTCCACGGAAGTGGTGTACTGCCGACCGGCTTTGGTAGGGATCTTGGAGTTGCGCGGGATGATGGGGTCCATCAGACCACCCATGGTTTCAATTCCCAAGGTGAGCGGCGTCACGTCCAACAAAAGGATGTCTTTGCGGTTCCCGGCGAGTACATCGGCCTGGATGGCAGCCCCCAAGGCTACTACCTCGTCTGGGTTCAGAGAGTTGTTGGCGGGCTTCCCGAAGAAATCGCTCACGGTCT
Source organism: Rufibacter psychrotolerans (assembly GCF_016924645.1). Lineage (GTDB taxonomy): Bacteria > Bacteroidota > Bacteroidia > Cytophagales > Hymenobacteraceae > Nibribacter > Nibribacter psychrotolerans. Next base: position 304,768 of record NZ_JAFFJV010000006.1, read on the forward strand.
GGTACACCAGCGGCACGCGGGTAGAGCCACCCACCATAATCACGGTGTCAATCTGCTCGGGCTGCAAACCGGCATCTTTCAGAGCCATCTGGCAGGAGGCCATGGTGCGGTCCACAATAGGCGTAATGAGCGTTTCAAACGTATGCTTGTTCAGCTTCAGCTCGATGCCGTTCAGCTCAGATTTAAATTTCTCCGCGCTGCTCAGCGTCTTTTTGGCTTCCTCGGCTTTCAGGCGGAGAGCCTGAGCCGCATTAGGGTCTTGGACTGCCAGATCGGCTAACAACCGGTTCTGGTGGCTCCAGTAGTCAATGATGGCGCGGTCCAGGTCATCGCCGCCCAGGTAGGTATCACCGTTGGTAGACAGCACTTCAAAAATGCCCTGGTGGATGCGCAGAATGGAAATATCAAACGTCCCGCCGCCCAGGTCATACACAGCAATGGTGCGCTCCTCGGTTTGGTCCAAGCCGATGCCGTAGGCCAGCGATGCCGCCGTCGGTTCGTTCACAATGCGCAGTACTTCCAGTCCTGCCAGTTTCCCGGCATCGCGGGTGGCTTGACGCTGCGAGTCGTTGAAGTAAGCGGGTACGGTGATCACGGCGCGGTTTACCGGGGTTTTTAGGGCGTGCTCGGCGCGGGCGCGAAGTTCCTTCAGAATCTCGGCGGAAAGCTCAATAGGGGAGTAGAACTTATCTTGCACCCGTATCTTCACCAGCCCCTCGGAGTTATCGTCAATGATCTTGTAGCCGAAGAAATCTTTGTGCTCGCCCAGATCCTGGTACGATTTCCCCAACAGACGCTTCACTGAGTAAATGGTATTGGCCGGATCAGTGAGCAGATAGTCTTTGGCAGCGTTGCCCACAATCACTTCGCCTTCTTTGGAGAAATGCACCACCGAGGGAACAATGGTGCCCAGCCCCTGGTCATTGATGGCGATGGGCACGCGGTCCTCCGGGTGCATATAGGCCACCAGACTGTTGGTTGTTCCCAGGTCAATGCCCACAATCACTTCCTCCTGCTGGATGGAAGCCGTGGTTAAGTTTATTGCTATTTTAGCCATGTGTCAAAGTTATTGCAGCGCGTTTCCGCGCACTTCCGCAAAAGTACGAAGAAATAGCCTCTTACAAGGGTACGGTTTCCTGCGGGATAGGTGGCGAAAGATGGGGTTGATTCCCAGAGAAATAAGGAATTCGTTTTAGGGCTGTTTTCCTGAAAGTATGCTGAAACGGAAATGCCGGAATGTGGAGGAGGTTGGTTCCTGATCTATCTTGCTCAGGAAGGATTTATTTACTGAATGATTGCGGGGTATCAAATCCGCTGGCGCGAGCCTCCGGCTCGTGTCCCCAAGCATTGCTGACCTTCCCTTCGTTGTCATCCTGAAAGGATCTTGTGCGCAAACGGTAGTGGCATTTCTCCGATGCTTTTCTAGTTCGACACCAAGATCTTTTCAAGATGACAGGAGAATGTGCATCGGACATTCTCAGGAATGCGTGCGGACACGAGCCGGAGGCTCGCGCCAGCGGATGAGTTACGATTGTCGCTTGTTCCAAAGACCTCGCAGCGTCCGGAGGTCCTGCGAGCGTCTGTGCCTATTGCGCTGCCCGTGGTTCCCCGCGAGTCTGGAGACTCGCTTCTATCCTAAGTCACGAGACTTTAGTCTCGCGCCAGAACTAAAAAGGTGCTGGCGTAAGACCAAAAAAGCGTTTCAGGCCTGTTTTCCACAAATCAGGCCTGAAACGCTTTCAAAATCAATCAACAATAACCTACTTACACTGCATCAGACAAGCTGCTGAAGGTGAAGTCCCGGATTTTAAGCGGAGGCAACAGGTAGTTGTTGCTGGATTCGCCGCTGACCACGCGTTCGGTTTTCCCGATGGCTTCCAGGTTGTTGAGCATGATGATGGGACTTTCATTGAAGCGGAAGTTCTTCACGGCGTGTTTGATTTTGCCATTCTCAATGTAGAAGGTTCCGTCGCGAGTGAGGCCGGTGAGCAGGAGCGTCTGCGGGTCTACCGGACGGATGTACCAGAGCCTGGTGACCAGAATGCCTTTGGTGGTGCCTTTGATGAGATCGTCCAGGCTTTGGGTGCCGCCCTGCATAATGGCCGAGTTAGGGAACGGCACCGGCGTTGTTTTTTTCTGCTGGGCCCAATAGCGGGAGACCGGCATCTGTTTCACCACGCCTTTGTCAATCCAGATTACTTTGTTCAGGGCCTGGCCGTCCTGCGCCCAGGGGGAGGTGGGCAGATCGGGGTGGGCGGGATCAGAGTAGATGGTCACGCGTTCATCCACCAGTTTCTGGCCCAGTTTGTTGCCGCCGCCGGGCTTGCTCAGGAAGCTTCGGCCCTCGTCGGCGGAACGGGTATCCATGTTGAAAAACAGATTCTCCAGCATCACGGCCACGGCTGCAGGTTCCAGAATAACGGTGTATTTGCCCGGTTCCAGTGCCTTAGCGTTCACCGAGCTCACCGCCTTGTTCACCGCAATGTTGGAGGCCGCGGCCGTATCCAGTTTGTTCACGTCATTGAAGCCGCGGGAAACGTAGCCGGAGCCGGTACCATCGGGGGTGCGCACGGTGAGCGAGAAATCCACCCCTGTATCGGTGTTGTAGGCGAAGAGACCCTTGCTGTTCATCATGGACTGAAACCCCACCGAGTCTTGCAGGTAACCCGCCGCCGTCAGGTTTTTGCCTTTGGCCGCCGCAATGCTCTGCGACACCATCACCGCTCGTTGGTCTGGAGTAATAGCGGCCGTGGCGGCTACGTACGGATTGGTGGTAATGTATTTCTGCGGTTCCAGCACGCCCATGTACTCGGGGTTTTCGGGAGCCAGTCGGGCCAGTTCCTCTGAGCGGCGCACCACTTTCTCCAGTGAGGCATCGTCAAACTCGTTGATGGTAGCGGTGCCCATCCGCTTCCCGAAGGAAGATTGCACCACCAGCGAGGTGGTGTGGGCCTCGCCGGCGGTGGAGACGGTGTTGCGGGCGTAGCGCACGTTGCCCACTTTGTTTCCGTTCAGGTTGGCTTCGCACTCATCGGCTTTGCTCAAGGCCATCACTTTCCTCAGGATCGCCTGCGCCTGTTCTCTGCTATATATTGCCATGGATGGTTTACGTCTGATGTAAGTTGAAACTACTTGTTGTAAGTTCTGAGTCTTGAGTTCTGAGTCCTGAGTTGTAAAATTTGACTAAGGACTATGGACTCAGAACTCAGGACTGATCAACACAGGTAGAAAGTTCTTTAGATCTTTCTACCTGTGTTGATCACGTTCACGCCGTTGAAGCGAGTGGTAGCGGAGCCGTGTGACACCGCGCTTACCTGCATGGGCTGGCCTTTCCCGTCGAAGAAGGAGCCGCCTAAGCGGTAATCGCTTTCGTCGCAGACGGCGGCGCAGGAGTTCCAGAATTCCTGGGTGTTGCTCTGGTAGGCCACATCTTTGAGCGGACCCACGATTTTGCCGTCCTTGATCTCGTAGAACAGCTGCCCGCCGAACTGAAAATTGTAGCGCTGCTGGTCAATGGAGAAGGAACCGTCGCCTATGATGTAGATGCCTTTCTCCACGTTCTTGATCATGTCCTCCACGCTCAGTTTCTGCTTACCCGCCGCCAAAGACACGTTGGGCATGCGCTGGAACTGCACCGAGCTCCAATTATCGGCGTAGCAGCACCCGTGCGATTCTTTCTCCCCGATGATGTGCGCTTGGTCCCGGATGGCCTGGTAGTTCACCAGCACGCCGTCTTTCACCAGATCCCAACGTTTGGTTTTCACGCCTTCATCATCGTAGCCCACCGCGCCCAGAGAGCCGGGCTGCACCTTATCAGCGAAGAGGTTCACCTGCGGGCTGCCGTACTTGAAGTTCTTGGATTTCCACTTGTCCAGCGTGGCGAAGGAGGTGCCGGCGAAGTTGGCTTCATACCCCAGCACGCGGTCCAGCTCCAGCGGGTGGCCCACGCTTTCATGGATGGTGAGCCACAGGTGCGAGGGATCCAGCACCAGGTCATATTTGCCCGCCAGCACCGATTTAGCGGTGAGTTTCTCTTTGGCCTGTTTGGCGGCGGCCACGGCGTCTTCCAGCATGTCATAGGAGTTGCCGTAGCGCGTAGTGATGCCTTTGTACTTGTCGGTGGCGCGGCCACTCAGGTACTCAAAGCCCATTCCCCGGGGCGAGCTGAGTGACTGCCGCGTCTCAAACTTGCCGGTTTTCTGGTCAATGGCCGTGACGTTGAGCACCGGCCAGATGCGGTGTACGTCCTGGTCAATGTAAGAACCGTCCGTAGACGCGAAGTATTTCTGCTCATTTACCAGAAACAAGGCAGAGTTCACGTAATTGGCTCCGTTCTGCATGGCGGCCGCATTGGCGCCCAGCAGCAGGTCTACTTTCTCCTTCAGCGGCACCTCAAAGGCATTGCGCTCAATGGGCGTTCTCCAGCTCACCTCACCGTAGCCTTGCTGCGGCGCCAGTTGTACCGGCTCGGTCTGGAGTTTGGAGTTCGCCTTGGCGATGGCAACGGCCAGCTCTGCAGCTTTGGCGGCTCCGGCGGGCGAGACTTCATCGGCGGCGGCAAAACCCCAGGTATCGTTCACCAGCACGCGCACGCCCACCCCGAAGGACTCGGTGTTGACGGTGTTCTGCACCTTGTCTTCCCGCGTGATGAGGTACTGGTTCAGGTAGCGGCCAATCCGGACATCGGTATAGGAAGCGCCTTTGGATTTGGCCGCGTTGAGGGCCGCATCGGCAATCTGTTTTTTCTGAGCCACTTCCATGGGAGCGAGCATCGCTTCGGGGGCAATATCGTGGCCCAAAAGCGGAATCGGCAGCATCAGGGCACCAAGCCCAAGGCCGGAAAGCTGGAGAAAATCGCGTCTTTTCACGGTGGAAGAGGTTAATTGTTAACTACTTAAAAGTAAGAATTTGACCCGCATTTCCAAGCAATAAGATTAGGTTTTTTCTATATAGATGTGGGCCAAATGATAGGTTTCAACACACATTCTTTCCCCCTTCGAAGGGGGTAGGGGGATGACAAAGGCGGAAGAAGAGCCATTACTAGTTACAGATGGCGAGCAAGAATGAATCATCCCCAACTATGGCGCGGAAGTTACTTCCGTGACTTGCAGAGACGGGTGAAGAAGTCACGGAAGTAACTTCCGCGCCATAGTTGTGTATTAGATATAAACG
>NZ_JAFFJV010000007.1 GCF_016924645.1 Rufibacter psychrotolerans
TTTTTTTAGTGGTTTTTTTTGATTTGGGGTTTATTTATTTCTGTGTTTAACATACCGCGCCATAGTTGAGAATTAGATATAAACGCGATTATCAACAAGAGAGAATCATCCCCCTACCCCCTTCAAAGGGGGACGGAACGCGTACAAAATGAGAATGTCTAGCAGAATCTTACCAAAGGCATTTTGCCGTAGTATCCACAAACAAAAATCCCACTCCTAAAGAAGTGGGATTTTGACCTGTTTTCGGGAAAACGGCAGTAAAACGTTATTCGCAGCCGATAGCTCCACCAGAGCCGATGGGGGCACCGGGCGGAAGGTCTTTGTGCAGTTGCGGTTTGGCTTCTACCGGTTTCTGCAGGCGATCTAAGGCTAGCAGGGCATTGGCTTTCACTGCCTCGTTTGAGGATTTCGCCTGTTTCTTGGCTGTTTTCTCTAAGTTCTCTAAATGCAACAGGGCGGCAGCGCGTACCGGATAGGCGGCGTTTTCATCCTGAGAGAGCGCCAGCAGGTGCGTGAGTACCAGTTGTTGGGTGAGCAATTGAATTTGGCCGTCCAGCCCCGAGGCGGGTTTGGCCCACGTCTGTTCAATCACCTGGTTCCAGACTTCGTCCAATCCCAGCTTGCTGCCGCGGGCTTTCAGTTCTACCAGACGGGCAGCGCGTTCGGGATGGAACAGGAAGGACAACGTGAAATCAGCGGAGGCTTCGGCGGCGGCCAGTGGGTCAAAGGTGAGGCCGGTGCGTTTGTCAAACAACTCCCGCGTGGGCGACCAACCCGCTGGGCGGGGTGGAATGGCGGAGATGATCTTCTCCGGCAGGGTGAGTACGTTGGGTTGTAACGTGGCGAGTAGGGCATCCAGGGCTTGCTGCTGCTCGGCTTTGGGTACGAACTCGGTGACCACTTGTCCGTCGCCGCGGGAGGCGTAGGTGTAGTTCAGGCCACCTACTACTTTGGCGGCAGCTTCTACCTGGTAGCGGTGGTAATTGTAGATGGGCACCAGCACGTCTTCCAGCATGGCCATCGGCACGCCAGGTTTGATGTTGTTTTCCCCGAAACGCTCCAGGGCTTTCTGCCGGATGGCGAGTACGTTTCTCAGTTCCTCGGCAGCGTTAGGTCCGTTGTCCCAGAGGTGGGCCTGCGGATGCGCTCCGCCGGGAGCCCGTGAGTCACGGTCCGAGATGAATTGCAGGCCTTTCTGGTGACCTGCGCGCAGTAATTGGTCTAAGGCTTGTTTCTCGTTGGTGCCTTGCGGGAAATCCTGGTAGCCGTAGGTCACGGCCAGTTTGTCCCATTCGCCAATGCCCACGGCGTAGGCATCAGACAAGTCGATCTGCCCGTTGGAGGTGAGTTTCACAGTAGGGTGCGGGTAATCCATCACGGAGGCGCGGTTGCTCACGCTGGCGGCGTAGTTGTGCATGATGCCCAACGTGTGGCCTAACTCGTGCGCTGATAGTTGTCTTAACCGGGCCAGGGCCATTTTCATCATCTCGGGATTGGCGGGTTTGCCTTGTTCATATGGAGCCAGCAGACCTTCGGCGATGAGGAAATCCTGGCGCACGCGCAGCGATCCCAAACTTACGTGGCCTTTGATGATTTCTCCGGTGCGCGGGTCGGTGACCGAGGCCCCGTAACTCCAGCCCCTGGTGCTGCGGTGCACCCACTGAATCACGTTGTAGCGCACATCCATGGGATCAGCGTCTGCGGGCAGGATTTCCACTTTGAAGGCGTCTTTGTACCCGGCGGCCTCAAACGCCTGCGCCCACCAGCGGGCACCCTCCAGTAAAGCGGTTCTGATAGATTCTGGCGCGGCATGGTCTACGTAGCACACAATGGGTTCCACCGCCTCAGAAATCGGCGCAGCGGGGTTCTTTTTTTGTAACCGGTGGCGGGCAATGAACCGCTTCACAATGGGCTCATCAACGGGCGTGCTGAAATCCATGTACTCAATCCCGAAATAGCCAGCCCGCGGGTCCATGGCTCTGGGCGTGTAGTTCTTATCCGGTAGCTGGATGAAAGAGTGGTGCTGGCGCAAGGTGATAGCTTGTACCGAGGGCGTAACGCTGCGCACGAAACCGCCCGCGTCCTCACCGCCCACAAACGTGAGCGTGGCTTCAAACTCGGTGTTCTGCGGAAAGTTCTTGGTGCGGGGCAAATACATGACCGAGCGATCTGCATCCAGGCGGTAAGAGCCCTGCCGACTGCGCTTGATGCTGCCCACCACGTCATGGGCATCGCGAAGCAGAAATTGAGTAGCATCAACCAGCACTTTGTCTCCCTCGGTGGCTTCCACCTTGAAGCCCCACAACGCGGATTGAGCGAAAGACTGGGCCACGGCCTGTTCCTCGGCGGGGTTGCCGTTCATGGCGCGGTAGCCCTGGTTGGGTTCAATGAGCAGCACCTTGGGGCCAACCTTGTGGAAATACACCACGTGCTCGCCGCCCAGCTGTCCACGGTCCAGCCCGATATCATTGGAGCCGAGGCCAGCGGCCAGGGAGTTTACGTAGAAGAATTGCTGATCCAGTTTGTCAATCTCCAGCAGGATTCGGCCGGTAGCCTCGTCCCAGTAAAACGGAAAATAGCCGCTGAATTTCTGCATGCCAGCAGTTTTACCGGCGATTCCTGCGGGTTTGTTTAGGGCCCAGATGTGGGAAAATGCCAGAAAAGCGAACAGAAAGGAGAGGAGCGTTTTGCGCATGTTTTTGGAAAAGTAAGCCTGAAACGGAATGAGCTGGATAAGGTAGCGAATTTGAAACATAGGGGCAAGGCTATGTTCTGGCTGGTTGCCTTAGGTTTTATCTGTTAGCTCCTGAGAACGTCCGTGGAAGCAATATCATAATACCCCTATATTTGCGTTGAAACCGATCTGAACGCACTAATCAAACCTTGTTGAAAAAATGGCACTCGTCCAAACAACCTCGTCTCCTATCACTAGCCGTCGTTCGTGGGGGACTGTTCTGGGCGGATACCTGGCCCTGGCACTCACGTACCATGCCGCTGAATATGCTATGCGTTTCCACCAGCATATTCCGCTGTTCCTGGGGTTGATGCTGGCCGTGGTGCCGGTAGCCTATGTGGTGGCCCGGTTGCAGGGCTTCCCGGGTTTGAAAGCCTGGGGCATGCAGTTCAACAAAAAGTACGCGTTGCTGCTGCTGGTAGGCTTGTCGCTGGGCTTGCTGGTAAACGGACTGGCCTTCGCGGTGCGGCTGTGGATGGGCATTGAGGTGGTGAGCCTGGTACCCGATACCGCCACGTTGCTCACCCAGACGTTGCTTTTCGCAGTGGGTACCTTCCTGCCTTCTCTGGCCGAGGATATTCTCACCCGCGGCTACCTGTTTGGGCATTTGCAAGGGAAGTTGAGCAAGTGGGGCTTTGTGCTAGTGTCTTCCGCGGTCTACGTCCTGAACCACATCTATTCCCTTGATGACGGTTTCGCTGCGTTGGCGTATCTGTCTGCGCTAGGCATCATGCTGGCTATTCCGCTGGTTTATACCAGGAACCTGTGGTACACCGTGGGCGCGCACTGGGCCGGCAACATTGTGTACCGTTTGGGACAGGATGTGCTAAAAGTAGAAGAAGGCCCTTCCACTTTCCCGGGCCTTTGGGAACTGACCATCTTTGTTCTTCTTTTTGCGGTGGTGAATTATTGGGTAAGCCGGAGAATGGCGAAGAACTTGCGGTGAAAGCAACAGCTGGTACTCTGTTTTAGGCCTGTTTTATAGAAAGAAGCTAAAAAAAACGGCGATCACCTCTGGAAAGGAAGTGACCGCCGCTTGTATTGATTTAACCAGCAGGATGCCAAGTAACCAGGGTTCTGCCCCCCTTAAAGCACCTCTATGCCTACTACTTCCTTGATCTTGTAGTAGTTCTTGGCCGAGGGGACATACACCTCAATCTCCTGCCATTTTACCTTCACTTTGCTGTTGACAAACTTGTTAGAACCCGCCACAAATTTCTCTGAACCCGTAAACTACCTGAGCCAGATAAAAGACTTTTCATTGTTCTTGTCGTCTGTGAGAATGAAGTAGTTGAAGTCTTTGGTGTCAATGCGCTTCAGGGTGCCTTCGGTAGTGCCAGCCAGGGAGCCTGCTTCGTTGGCCTTGGCCATTTTCACCGACAAAGCAATGAAGCTCTGGCAATTGTCCTTGAAAAGGTTCTTGGCTACCTCTTCGCCCACCTTTTTCATGGCAGCCTGGTCAGAAATTTCCACATTTTTCTCCTCGGCGTACTGAACCATCAAACTAAGTTGCTGACTGAAACAGTCTACCACCGCCTTTTCGGCGCTGGGTTTGTCTGTGATCTGCTCTAAGTCAACCTTAGAAAGGCAGGCGCACAGATTATCAGATAACTTTTTTTCGGTGGCGCTAAGCGTTGCCTGGGCATTGGCAAAGGAAAAGAGGAAGCAACTAAAGAACGACAGGAGTAAAAATTTTTTCATGTAGGGTTGGTAAAAGGGTATAAAAATGTAAGGGTATAAAAAGACAATAATATCAATTAATGGAGGAATAAGAATGAGGCAATTCCTGGTGGGCACTTTTCTGCTTGCCGGTGCAAACAAGCCGCAGCGCCATGTGTTTCTCCTTGGCTTTGCAGAACAGGTGTAGCGTAAAGAAGCGGCGGAACAAAGCCGAAGGAAAACATTCAAGAATGTAAGAGGAACTTCCGTTTTGGGCCTCTTTTCTATAAGAGAGGCCCAAAACGGAAATGGCTACAACGTCACCCCAAATTTCTCGCCCAAGCCTTCCAGATCCTTCACCACCGGGGGCAGCAGCGGAATACCTTCTTTCAGGCGCTGCTCGGTAAAAATGCGCTCCGGATCGCCGGGGATGAGGACTTGGTGGCCTTCTTTGGCTTTGGAGCTTCTGAAGCGGGTAATCCAGTTGTCCATGTGGTGTTTGAAGTCCTCGGCGGGGCGGAAGGCGTCTACCCTCATGGCCCCGAAGAAGTGCCCGATGCCTTCGCCCACCGGATCTGCGGGCGGCGCCAGGAAACTCACGAACGGAGGCACCCACGGCCCGTAATTGGCCCCGGACAAGACGGCCGAGAAAATGTCTACCACGGCACCCAGCGCGTAGCCTTTGTGGCTGCCGGTATCGCCGCCCAAGGGGAGCAGCGCGCCGCCGTCTTTCAGTTCATGCGGATTAACGGAGGCCGAGCCATCGGCGGCCTGAATCCAGCCCAGGGGCGCTTCCAGGTTCTTGCGCTGCAGCATCTCCAGCTTGCCATTGGCGGCGGTGGTGGTGGCTAAATCGGCGACGAAGGGCGGTTGTTCATTGGCCGGAATCGCCACGGCGATGGGGTTGGTGCCCAGCAATCGTTCCAAGGAATAAGTAGGGGCCACGAGCGGACTGGCGTTAGTCATAGCCAGGCCAATCATGTCGTGCTCCAGGGCTTTCATGGCGTGGTACCCGGCAATGCCGTAATGGTTGGAATTCTTCACGCTCACCCAGCCGCTGCCGGCTACTTTGGCTTTCTCCAGCGCAATCTGCATCGCCTTTGGAGCCACTACCAGGCCAAGACCGCCGTCGCCGTCTACCGTGGCAGTGCTGGGCGTCTCATGCACCACACGCACATTAGGCGTAGCGTTGATGCGCCCTGCTTCCCACAACCGAACGTAGCCAATGAGGCGGGCTACGCCGTGCGAATCCACGCCGCGCAGATCGGCAGAGAGCAGGGTTTCGGTGGCCGTTTGGGCGTCATCTGGGGGGCAGCCGATGGCTAGGAATATCTGGCGGGAGAAATCAAAAAGGCGTTGGTAAGAGTACATGCGCAAATTCATTTGAAACGGTCAAAGGTAAGGCAATCCAAAGAAATGTTACCAGTAAGATTGCAGGCTTTGTGCCGGCTTCTGAGTAGGAAGTGCGGGAACCGCCTGCAAAGCGAGGCTTCCTGTAAGATGTAGCAGGCTGCCACTGTCCTGCGCTTTTCACCCGTAGGGGTGTAAGATAGTTGGCTGTCCTCCTGGTACTGTTTCAGGCCTGTTTTCCGGAAAATCGTTCTAAAACCAATTAATTAGACCAGGAAAAGCTGATGAAGCAACCCGCCGCCGTACTTTCGCATCTTCCTGGTAAAAGCAACCCCGCCGCTGATTTTTCTGGAACGGATTTTGCCTTTTGCTGAATATCAGAAACTGCTAATATTATGAAAGCACGCTTACTCTCCTACCTCTTCGTTTCGCTGCTCTTCTGGAGCGGGCAGGCCGAGGCGCAGTCTTCTACCAAAGTGCTCTATGAGCAGAACCGGCAGGAAACGATGTCTATTTCCAGCTTCGCCAATTCGCAACTCAATGCGTTGGTGCAGCAACTGGGGAGAGACAACCATCACCGGTCGGGGAAACTGGTGCTACCCGTGGAATTTGAGCAGCAGGAGAAAATCACGCGTACCGGAGACCAGGTAACGGTGAACGCCTCGGTACGGAACGTGCGGGTGCGGGAACAAGTGCTATTCCGGGAGTTCGATTTTGCTGATGCGTTAACGCCCACCGTGATCAATGCCAGGGTGCAGTTGCTAGGCCGCGAAGACAAAGTGCTGCAGACTTTTGATGTTTCCAACAAGCACATCAGCGAAGATGGCGCCACCATGCTGGTGCAGACTACCCTCAAAGACACCTCAGATTTCGCGGGATACAAGGTGCGGGTGGTGGAGAGAAAGCTCGGCTTTTCTGCGGGGAACGACGGTGCCGTACGGAACCGATTAACCTTGGTGGACCGCTATTATGACGCCGATGCCCGGTTAGCCGAACTGTCCCGGGGACTGCAGACCATCAACCCGAATGACATAGACCATCTGGCCGTGCACGGCGATCGGTTAAAGAGCCTGGAGCGGGATCTGAGCCAATTATACGACAGCCGCATGGAGCGGGAACTAGGCTTGAACCGGCATGACCCGGTGCAGTTACGCCGTCGGGCAAAAGACCTGGAAGTGCGCATGAGAGAGCGCCGGTTGGCCTTGGATCAGATGTGGGCGCGCCTGCCCGAGATCTACTACACCCGTGGTCTGGAACTAGCCATGAACGGCAACACCCGGGCCGGTAGGGAGTTCTTTGAGCGCTCTTTGCAGGCTAACCCCGCCTTCGCGCCGGCGCACCTGCAACTTGCCCGTCTGGACTTCAAAGCCGGTTACCTGAAAGAAGCCGCCCAACGCACCCGTGATCTTTTGAACCGCATGCAGGTTGATCCGGAGACCTATCAGTTTGGGCAGGAGTTGGCGTTGGACATCCAGAACGAGTACGTGCAGGAGGGCGAGCAACTGAACAACCAAGGCAAATACCGTCAGGCGCTGGAGCAGTTTGAGCAAGCCCAGGATTTCTGCCGAAGCATCTCCAGCCTGCGCTGCCGGGCAGAGTTGTGGGAGAAAGGCATTGTCTTCGCCAAAAACGGGATTTACGACGATTTGCTGCAAGACGGTCGCCAGGCTCTGAACCAGAAAAACCTGAGCCAGGCTGAGAAACTGGCCAAGGAGGCCCAGCAGTACGCCCGTACCAACAAAACCGCCATTGATTCAGATGCCGCTGCAACCACGTTAATGCGCGATGTGCAGCAGCAGTTCTATCTTGGCTACATGGCCGAGGGCCGCAAAGCGCTTCAAACGAAGCAATACAGTGCTGCGTTGACAGCCTTTGAGAAAGGCAAAAGCCTGGCCAGCGAGTATAACCTGACCCCGCAAGCCGATGCGGAGAAACTGCTTCGGCAGGCCGCCCGTCCGGTAATCCTGGCCAAAATTGCCGAAGGTCAGCTTCAGGCCAACGCGAACAAACTGCCCCAGGCCCGCACCATCGCCTCAGAGGTGACGAACCTGCAGATCCGTTACGGACTGGTGAATGACAAAGAATTGGATGGTAAGTTCCGGGCGCTGAGCCAAGGTATCTTCTCGCAGGAGTGTGCCAATGCCCAGGCTGCCTATGATCAGCACTACCAACGCTCTCTGCAATTGAGCGGCCAACGCCAGTTTGCCCAAGCCGCCGCCGAGCTGGACAAAGCCATTGCCGCCGCCAAACAAAACGGAGGCTGCGCCATTGCCTTCGCTACCGCCGATGTGGAGTTGACCCGCATTGATGCCCCGGCCCATTACCAGGAGCTGCTGCAGAAAGCCAATGAGTTGATCGGCCAGAACAACATGACCGAGGCGGTAAAAGTGTACCAGCAAGCCAGCCGCCATTTTGAAGAAACCGAGGTGGCTCGTTTTAGCCTCGGGCACCAGCCGCTGCTCACCTTTGCCATGGCCCACGAAAACAAAGCCTTCGTAGCAGAGGCGGCCCGGCACGCCGCGGCCAACGGAGATGCCGCTGGTTCCTTAGATTTGGTAAAACGCCTGGTTTCCTTAAAATACACCAAATATAACCTGAACCAACTGCAGGAACAAGTAGGCCAGCAACTCGCCACCCGAGACGCCCAAACCAACCCCAAAGCCGATTACAAGCAATTGGCCAACACCTACACCGCTGGCAACAAAGACTTGAAAAAGCTGAACAAGGCTTACCAGAAGCAGTTCAAGAAACTGACTTAGCTCTTTGGTGATAGTATAAAACGGCACAGCCTCTCTTGAGTAAGAAGAGAGGCTGTGCCGTTTTATATTCCAAATATTTTTATGGGGCTCTTGCCCCAAGGCAGTTGTAAACTGCCTTCATGGTAGGTCCAAGTCACAGACTTGAACCATGGAAAATATAAAGGAAATAGAAGAACCTATGGCGCGGAAGTAAATCCGTGCAATAGATCTCCTCTAGAAAGTGGAAAGGCACGGAAGTAACTTCCGCGCCATAGAGAATAGAGAATAATGTAGGAGTCAATTAAAGATGGATTAGCAACACCGCTGCTATGCAAGTCCACAGCCGGAAGATCCCGATTCCAGTCTTTGGCTCGAGCGCCTCGCTTGTGGCCCTTGAAGAACAGAAACTAAGAGAAGAGGGCAAGCGTGGGCCGCAAGGGCAGTGCGAGGGGCAAAGACGGGGCCCCGCGGCCGTGAGCGCACGGAGGGCAGCTATGCAAAGAGCTGCCCATAAATCCATAGACAAGCAGAAGCTACGTTAGCGAAAGCAAAAAACAATACGCACAATGCAGCAAACAAATTATTGCTGCAACAACTCCGCCAGCATCCCTTCCTTCAACGCATACGCCGATACCCGAATCTTCTCCAAGTTGTACTTCTCCAGCACCCAGGCAATGGCCACAGACGCCACTACAATCATGTCTACCCGCATGGCCAGCATGCCCGGAATGGCCAGGCGTTCGGCACGGCTTTTTTGCAGGAGCGCTTTGTACTGGTTCAGGAAAGTGTTGACAGACAATTCGGCCTCAGGACTGGCGTCCAAATCACGGGTGAGGCCCTGAGCGGCCAAATCCATGTCTACCAGCGTGTCGAAGGTGCCGGAGGAACCAATCAGGACCTCGGGTTGGTGCTGCAGCACGGCGGCGGTGAGCTTCTGTAACTGGTCTTGCAGGTAGTGGCGCAGGGCTTTCACCTGTTCGGGTTTGATGGGCTGTTCCTGGTCGGGGTAGAATTTGTCCAGCAGGCGCTGGGCCCCAATCTCGAAGCTCTTCTTCCAGAGAATGCCTTTGTCGGTGCCAAGGATGAACTCCACGCTGCCGCCGCCAATGTCCATGACCAGTACGGGCTTGGGGCCCACCTGCATGGCCATCTGTACCCCTTTGAAGATGAGCTCGGCCTCGCGGGCCCCGGAGATCACCTCCACGTCAATGCCGGTCTGCTCCTTAATGGCCTGCACCACCTCGGCCCCGTTGCTGGCGTTGCGCAGGGCGCTGGTGGCGGTGGCTTTTACCGCTTCCACGCCATGCTGCGTCATGGTCTCCTTAAACTCGCCTAGGGTGCGCAGCGCCCTGTCCTGGGCGGCGGCTGTAATCTCGCCTTTGCTGATGCCGCCTTCGCCCAGCTTCACCGGGACTTTGGTTTTATAGAGCGTGTTCTGAACGCCCTGGGCATCTAGTTCCACAATGAGCAGGTGAAAGGTATTGGTGCCAAGGTCAATAAAAGCTAATCGGCGGGACATCTTTTTAAATTAGAAAGTAAGAATTAGGAACGGGAGCGGCTGTGATTGTGTACGCTCAGGCTGCCTCTGTTCTTGGTAACAAAGGCAGTACGTAAATCATGTGGCTACGCCGATACAATTTTAGTAAAAAATGAAGGAAGCTGTTTCCGGCCTATTTTTCAAAAAGCAGCCTGGAAATGGCTGTGAGCTTGTTAATAGAATCATCTATGTAATCCTTATCCTTTTTTCTGTCATCCTGCAAGGATCTTGAGGGCAAACGGCAACAGCGTGTAAGACATGGTTATTCTAGCTGGTCCACAAGATCCTTTCAGGATGACAAAAGAGGAGGGAAGCGGTAGATGCGTTAACCTCCTGACGGACGGACCTACTTCACCGAGCTGAACCGAAAGAAGGTACCCAGCGGGAGTTTGCGCTTGCCCTGGTCTTGCAGGTACAGTTCACCCAGTTCTTCGTTGCGCACGGTGGGGCCGAAGGAGGCTCTGATGAGGTTGTCCAGGATGAGGGCCGAGAAGCCCAGGGAGTACAGGTTGATCACGAAGAAGTTGTGCTCGGGGTCCAGCAGCTCAGCGCAGAGTTTGATGAGCTCGTTGATCTGTTCCTCCAGGAGCCATTTCTCACCATCGGGGCCGCGGCCGTACGCAGGCGGGTCCAGGATGATGCCCTGGTATTTGTTGCCCCGTTTCACCTCGCGGCGGGCGTATTTCATGGCGTCTTCCACCAGCCACCTGATGTTGTCCAGGTTGCTGGCTTCCATGTTCTGGCGGGCCCAGAAGTTCACCTGCTTCACGGAGTCCAGGTGGGTGACATCGGCGCCGCCGGCGTTCGCTGCCAGAGAGGCGCCACCGGTGTAGGCGAACATGTTCAGCACTTTGGGTTTGCCGGGCAGCGCGCGGGTGCGGTCAAAGATAAACTGCCAGTTGGGGTCCTGCTCGGGGAACAGGCCCACGTGCTTGAAGGACGACAGCCCCAGCCGGAACCTAAGCTTCAGGTCGTTGTAGCGGTAGTTGATGAACCACTGCTCGGCCATGCCTTTCTTCAGTTGCCACTGGCCTTTCTCCTGGTTGCCTTTCTCGCGTTTGAACACGGCCTGGGCCAGGCGGTCCCACTCGCGCTCGGGCAGGTGTTTGTCCCAGGCGGCCTGGGGCTCGGGGCGGGCCAGCACATACTCGCCAAAGCGCTCCAGCTTCTCAAAATTGCCGCAGTCTATCAGTTCATAATCGGTCCAGGCGCTGGTGGTCAGGAAAGTGTACATAGGGTCAGGTAAAGTAATGGGGCAAAGGTACGCTTTTACGGTGAGCGGCGCAGTGCTTCTTACGGGATTGTGCCGGGCCGGTACCGCCTTTTTAGGGCTGTGGGGCACAAGATTTGTTTCGGGGCTGTTTTGCGGAAAAGCGCGTAAAAACAGGAAACCGGGGGAGCGCGCAGGCACGCCTTGGGGGAAATGCTTCCGGCATACTTATGTAAAGTAGCGCGGCGTTTCTTTTTTTGCTATTTTTCTAGAATTTTTCAGACCGAAGGCTGCGTCTTTCGGCCTAATAACCATCGTATTAAACCACATGAACCTTACCTTCTATAAATATCAGGGCACCGGTAACGACTTCGTGGTGCTGGACAACCGGGCCGGAACCATTCAACTTACCCAAGACCAAGTGGCGTTCCTCTGCGACAGGCGCAAGGGCGTTGGGGCCGACGGGCTCATGCTGCTGCAGCAGAAAGAGGGCTATGACTTTGAGATGGTGTACTACAACGCAGACGGCCGCCCCAGCTCTATGTGCGGCAACGGCGGGCGCTGCCTGGTGGCTTTCGCGCAGTTCCTGGGGGTGGTGGAGAACGAGGCTTATTTCATTGCCGCCGATGGTCCGCACCTGGCTTACCTGAAAGAGGGATTGGTGCACCTGCAGATGAAAGACGTAGACGAGGTAGAGGACCTGGAGGGGGCCTGTTTCCTGAACACGGGCTCGCCGCACTACGTGAAGCAGGTAGAAGCTTTGCAGGACCTGGACGTGTTCTCTGAGGGCCGGGCCGTGCGCTACTCAGACCGGTTCAGGGCCGAGGGCACCAACGTGAACTTTGTGGAGCACCTGCCCGAGAACCAGTTGTTTGTGCGCACCTATGAGCGCGGCGTGGAAGATGAGACGTTTTCCTGCGGTACGGGCGTTACGGCAGCGGCGCTGGCCGCCAGCCGCACGGGCTACACCAGCCCCGTTGCCATTCAGGTGCTGGGCGGCAACCTGCAGGTAAGCTTTGAGAAGGAGGGCAGCAGCTTCCGGAACGTGTTTCTCATTGGGCCCGCCGTGCAGGTGTTCAAAGGCGAGATCACGCTTCAATAAATCTGGTTTCCAGCCGGCCTCCCAGTAGTTCCACCGTCAACCCAGCGCTCTCCATGGCATCGCTCTCGTGTTCGCTTATCATTGCTACCTATAACTGGCCCGCCGCGCTAGACCTTTGCCTGCAGAGTGTGCTGCGGCAGGTGGTCATGCCCCAGGAGGTACTCATTGCCGATGATGGCTCTGGCGAGGAAACCAGGGCCTTGATTGAGTGCTACCAGCAACAGTTCCCGGTGCCCCTCATTCACCTGTGGCAACCCGACCATGGTTTTCAGAAGACCAAGATTCTGAACAAGGCCATCGCCCGGGCGCGGCAGCCCTACCTAGTGCAGATAGACGGCGACGTGATCCTGCACCCCAGGTTTGTGCAGGACCACCTGGCCCTGGCCAAGCGGGGTAAGTTTCTGGCGGGCGGCCGCATCAACCTTTCTGAGCAGAATACCCAGGAAGTGCTCCAGAACGCCACCACCCACTTCAGCCTGTCGGCTATCTTCAAGACCAGCAACTTGTTTAACGGCCTGCGCATTGGGTTCCTGCGGCACCTGCTGGCCGACCGCTACAAGCTGAAGGGCAAGAATAAGTACTACGCCAAGGGCTGTAACATGTCATTCTGGCGGGCAGACCTGCTGGCCGTGAACGGGTACAATGAATGCTACACCGGCTGGGGACCCGAGGACAGTGAACTGGCGGCCCGCCTGATGAACAATGGCGTTAGGAAAAGGGCCCTGAAAATGGGCGGCGTTTGTTTTCACCTGCACCACCCGTACGTAGATGCCAGCCGCAAGGCCATCAATGAGGAACTGCTGCGCACCACCATCAAAGACAACGTCACCTATTGCCAGAGCGGCCTGGACCAGTATCTTTAGCCGCAAAAGCAGACGCTTGTTTTTAGGCCGTTTTCCTGAAAACGTCGCGAAATCTCCTTACCCTAACTTTTCTAACCTGCCGCTGCGCCATGCTGCAAACCCCCAGAATCTTTCTGCGCGCCCCAGAGCCCACCGATGTGGAGTTCCTCTACCAGTTTGAGAACGACACCACCCTGTGGCCGGTGAGCTTATCGGTGGCGCCGTTTTCAAGGGAAGTACTGAGGCAGTACCTGGAGAACGCCTCCGCCGACATCTATGCCATGCGCCAGCTCCGGCTGATGGTCTGCCTGCAGCAGGACGGCACCACCATCGGCACCGTGGACCTGTTTGACTTTGAGCCCCTGCACCGGCGCGCCGGCATTGGCATTGCCCTGACCCAGGGCCACCGAGGGCAGGGCTACGGGGCAGAGACCCTGCAGGTGCTGGAGGCATACGTAACCCAGGCGCTGCAGCTGCACCAGCTCTACTGCTCGGTTTCCAAAGCCAATGCAGGCAGCCTGAAGCTGTTTCAACAAGCCGGTTTCCAGGAGGTAGGCATCCGGAAAGATTGGCTGAGAACACCCCAGGGCTGGCAGGATGTGGTGGAATTCCAGAAGATTTTGCCGGCTGTTTTGCCCCAGTAATGGCACAGAATGTGCCAAATACGGAAGCTTTCATGCAGAATAAACCACATCTAAAATTGGCGAATTTATACTGAATTCACCCCGTTTTTCTATAGGTTTCAAGGCTAAATACAAAAGAACGTAGCCTTTTTTAAGTTGTGTACGTAAGCTAGGTTAGAAAATGAAAAGACGCTTGTTGCGTCTTCTTAGAAGAACCCACTCATCCTAACTCGCTTTCGTATGTTTGACCTAGACACAGATTTCATCCCCGGCAGGGGAAGTAGCGCTTCTTCGTCTGAATCTGAGGTAACTTCTTCCAGTGCCTATTCTTCTATCACCACCAATACTCCTAAAGCGTCTCCCGCGCCCGCTTCTGGGCAAACCCTGGAGACGTACCTCGCGTCTGTCTCGGCCATCATCTGTTTATCGCACCTCCGGTGGGACTTTGTGTACCAGCGTCCGCAGCACCTTTTGTCCAGATTTGCGAAACATACCCGCATCTTCTTTTTTGAGGAGCCCTACTTCCATGAAGGGGCCCAACCCCGGTTGGAGCTGCAGGAGCGGGAGAATGGCCGGCTGTCTATTGTAGTAGCCCACTTGCCCACCGGGCTTACGCCGGCAGAGATAGATGCAAAACAGGCCGAACTGCTCAACGCTTTCCTGGCAGACCATGACCTGCAGAAGACCGTTTTCTGGTATTATACGCCCATGGCCCTGGAGTTTACCCGGCAGTTTGAGCCCGCGCTCACGGTGTTTGACGTCATGGATGAGCTGTCGGCGTTCAAGTTTGCGCCGCCCCGCCTGCTGGAGCTGGAGCAGGAACTCATCAATAAGGCCGATATCTTGTTTACCGGCGGGCAAAGCCTGTATGAGGCCAAAAAGCACCGGCACAAAGAAGTGTACGCCTTCCCCAGCAGCATTGACAAGGCGCACTTTGCCAAGGCCCGCCAACCGCAGGAAGACCCCGCCGACCAGGCCCACATCCCGCACCCGCGCATGGGCTTCTTTGGCGTGGTAGACGAGCGGTTTGACATTGAATTGCTACGCGAAGTGGCTGCCGCCCACCCAGAGTGGCAGTTTGTGATCATAGGACCTGTTGTGAAAATAGATCCGGCTGTCCTGCCTTCCAGTGCCAACATCCACTACCTGGGCGGTAAATCTTACCAGGAACTGCCCGCTTACCTGGCCGGCTGGGATGTGGCCATGCTGCTGTTCGCCCATAATGACTCTACCAAGTACATCAGCCCTACTAAAACCCCAGAGTACCTGGCAGCCGGCAAGCCGGTGGTGTCCACCTCCATCCGCGACGTGGTGCGCCCTTACGGGGAGCTGAACTTGGTGCACATAGCAGACGGGGCCCCAGAGTTTGAGGCCGCCATTGAGAAAGCCTTACGCCAGAAAGACGACAAGGGCTGGATGCGCAAGACCGACGATTACCTGGCGGGCATCTCCTGGGACAAAACCTGGCAGAACATGGTGCGCCTGATGCAGTGCGTATCACAGGAGAAAAAGAAACGCTCTGCCTCTTAGTTAAAGTACAGTTTAAAAAAGGATCTGCGCGTTTGCCGGCTGTTTTGGGGCCATTTCCCCAAAAGCAGCAGAAAACGCCTGGCTACCTCTTGCTCCCGCCCGGGTAGGAGTAGCATTGGTATGACGTTAACAAAAGTATCTGATGTAAAAAATTAGCCAAATAATTATATGTTCGACTATCTGATTGTAGGAGCAGGATTTGCCGGGAGCGTACTAGCCGAGCGATTAGCTACGTATTCCAATAAAAAGGTATTAATCATAGATAAACGCCCCCACATTGGCGGGAACGCCTATGATCATTATAACGAAGACGGGATTCTGGTGCACAAGTACGGCCCACATATCTTCCACACCAACTCCAAAGAGGTGTTTGAGTACCTGGGCCAGTTCACTGAGTGGCGCCCCTATGAGCACCGCGTGCTGGCCAGCGTAGACGGGCAGCAGGTGCCCATCCCCATCAACCTGGACACCATCAACAAACTGTACGGCCTTAACCTCACCTCCTTTGAGCTGGACAAGTGGTTTGAGTCGGTGGCCGAGAAGGTGCCGGTGGTGAAGACCTCAGAAGATGTGGTGGTGAGCAAGGTAGGCCGCGAGCTCTATGAGAAGTTCTTCCGCAACTACACCCGCAAGCAGTGGGGCATGGACCCCTCTGAGTTGGACAAGTCGGTGACCTCGCGCGTGCCCACCCGCACCAACCGCGATGACCGCTACTTCACAGACACCTACCAGGCCATGCCCTTGCACGGCTTCACCAAGATGTTTGAGAACATGCTCAGCCATCCCAACATCAAGATCATGCTCAACACCGACTACCACGAGATCATAGACGTGATCCCGTTCAAGGAGATGATCTACACCGGCCCGGTAGACGAGTTCTTTGACTTTAAGTACGGCAAATTGCCGTACCGCTCCCTGGAGTTCAAACACGAGACCGTGAACAAAGAAGTGTTCCAGCCGGTAGCCGTGGTGAATTATCCAAATGAGCAGCTCTACACCCGCGTCACCGAGTTCAAGTACCTCACCGGGCAGCAGCACCCTAAAACCAGCCTGGTGTATGAATTCCCACGGGCTGAGGGAGATCCTTACTATCCGGTGCCAAAGCCAGAGAACGCCGAGCTCTACAATAAGTACAAGAAGCTGGCCGACGCCACGCCCAACGTACACTTTGTGGGCCGCCTGGCCACCTACAAATACTACAACATGGACCAGGTAGTGGCCCAGGCGCTCACCCTGCACAAGAAGCTCACCGAGAAGGAGAAAATCACCCTGCCGGTGGTAGATGGCGTAGATGTGCTGCCCAAAGTAGTGCGGGAGGCTTTAAACGGAAGTTCCACCAAACTGAGTACGAATGGCAAACATTGAGCTTTGGGGCGGCGTTGAGTGTACCGTAAACCGAGTAGGAGAGCAGTACTTTGATCAGTTGGTCCAAAGCGGGCATGCCCAGCGGATCTCAGATTTAGATCTGTTTGCCGAGCTGGGCATCCAAAAGATCCGGTACCCGGTGTTGTGGGAGAGCGTGGCGCCAGACCAGCCAGACCAGCACGACTGGACCTGGGCTACTGAGCGCCTCACCAGACTCCGGGAACTGGGCATAGAACCTATTGTGGGGCTGCTGCATCATGGCAGCGGCCCCCGGTATACCAGCCTCGTAGACGAGGAATTCCCCCAGAAATTTGCGCAGTACGCGCGCGCCGTGGCCCAGCAGTTTCCCTGGGTAACGTATTACACCCCCATCAACGAGCCCCTCACCACGGCCCGGTTCAGCGCCCTGTACGGGCTATGGTACCCGCACGCCAAAGACGATGCCTCCTTCCTGAAAGCCCTGCTCAACCAGGTCGTGGCCACCAAACTGGCCATGCAGGCCATCAGGGAAATCAACCCCAACGCCAAACTGATCCAGACCGATGATCTGGGCTTTTCCCACAGCACGCCCGCGTTGCAGTACCAGGCAGCCTTTGAGAACCACCGCCGCTGGCTTTCCTGGGACCTGCTCTGTGGAAAGGTAGACCGGCAGCACCCGTTGTGGCAGTACCTGCGGCACGGCCAGGTGCCTGAGGCAGTATTGCTGGACCTGGTGGCGAACCCCTGCCCGCCCGACGTGATTGGGGTCAACTACTACGTAACCAGTGAGCGCTACCTGGACGAACACATCATTGACTATCCCTGGCACACGCACGGCAGCAACCACCAGCAACGCTACGCCGATGTGGAGGCCGTGCGCGTGCAGGCCGCCAACCCCTTGGGCGCCCAAAAGATTCTGGAACAGGTGTGCGAGCGGTATGACCTTCCGGTGGCGGTGACCGAGGCCCACCTCTGTTGCACCCGAGAGGAACAGATGCGCTGGCTGGCCGAAGTCTGGGATTCTGCTTCGTTTTTACAAAAACAGGGCAAAAACATAGTGGCCGTTACCGCCTGGACCCTGCTGGGTGCCTATGACTGGAACAGCCTGCTTACCCAGCAAAACGGCCATTACGAGGTGGGCGTGTTTGACCTGAAAGGCGGCGTGCCTGCCCGCACCGCCATCTCTAAGTTCCTGAGCGGGCTAACCACCAACCAAGAGCGCCACCCCTTGCTCAAGATTGCCGGCTGGTGGAAGCGCGCCTGCCGCAGCGAATACCCGCCCCTGGCCGAGTGCCCCGAGGTGTGGGACATACGCGCTGCGCCAAAACTCACCAAGCGCACCGCCGTGCCGCCGCTCCTGATCACCGGCGCCACGGGCACCCTGGGCCGGGCCTTCGCCCGCATCTGTGACCTGCGGGGCATCCCGTATGTGCTTCTCACGCGGCAAGACCTGAACATCGCAGAGGCGTCATCGGTAGAAAAGGCCCTGATTAAATTCAAGCCCTGGGCCGTGATCAACGCCGCCGGCTACGTGCGGGTAGACGAGGCCGAACAAGAGCCCGACGCTTGCCTCCAAGGCAACACCGCCGGTCCGGTACTGCTGGCCCAGGCTTGCCAGGCCCGCGGCATCGGGTTGGTCACGTTTTCCTCTGACCTGGTGTTTGATGGTGAAAAAAAGAGCCCTTACACCGAGGAAGACCAACCCCGTCCGCTGAACGTGTACGGGCGCAGCAAGGCCCAGGCCGAGGAGCAGGTGCTGGCCGTCATGCCCGAGGCCCTGGTCATCAGAACCAGCGCGTTCTTCGGGCCCTGGGACGAGCACAACTTTGTATACCACGCCCTGCGGGCCATCTCACGGCAGAGCCCGTTCCAGGCCGCCAACGATGTGGTGATCACGCCTACCTACGTGCCCGACCTGGTGAACGCCACCCTTGATTTACTCCTGGACGGCGAAAGCGGCATCTGGCACCTGGCCAACCAGGGCAGCTACACCTGGGCCGAATTGGCCGAGCTGGCTGCCAGGCTGGCCGGTTTAGAACCAAGTCCCTGGCTGAAACCTGTCCCTAAAGAAAGCTTCCAATGGCCGGCCGCCAGGCCTGCGTACGCTGCGCTGGGCACCACCAAACGGGCCATTCTTCCCGGGGTGGAAGACGCGCTCAACCGGTACCTGAGGGTGACTGAGTTCCCGGTGCGGCCGTCTTTGCCGCCGCAGGAAGAAGAAGTACCGGTAGAGAAAAGACTGTCTGCCGGCGCGTAATCCATTTCCCCCTTCTTTGCTCCGTTTTCGGCCTGTTTCGCGCGAAACAGGCCGAAAACGGAGCTTTTGCTTTTGGGGCAGCGCCACAACTGATCCTGGTTTTTCAGCACTGGTCTGTGCGGGAGCAGCGGCTTACTTCCTACCCGTTAGGCAACCCGCCGAGCTTACTCAGGAGGGTAGGGGCGGGGACCTGAGTATCTCCCGTTTTTTTGCCTTTTCAGAAAAATAGGCCCTAAAACCGGGACGATATTGTCTTTGTTCGGCATTTTTAGCAGATTTCAACTTTCTCTGACGTTCCGTCAGGTGCTGGGCACTATTGCGTAACTGGTATTGTTTTAGCTAGATAGAAAATTGTCGGAAAAACCGCGTATTTTTGAGATTGAATCAAGTACATTTTAAATAACACTTTATGTTTGATTTTTTTGGGAAGACGGTCGCTAAGATTTTCGGAACCAAATCGGACCGGGATATCAAGGGCGTACTGCCGTATGTGACGCTCATCAACCAGGAGTTTGCCCAGTTGGCTTCTCTCACTGATGACCAATTGCGGAACCGTACGCAGGAGGTGCAAGCCACCATTGCCGAGCGCCTGAAGCCCATTGATGATAAAATAGCCGCGCTGCACCAGCGCATTGAGAACGAGCCCGAGCTGGACATCGCCGCCAAAGAGGAGATCTTCATCCAGATTGACGAGCTTGAGAAAGACCGCAACAAAGACCTGGAAGTGGTGCTCATGGAAGTACTGCCCCAGGCCTTTGCCATTGTAAAGGAAACGGCCCGCCGCTACAAAGAGAACGGGCAACTGGTGGTTACCGCCACCGACTTTGACCGCAACCTGGCCGCCCGCAAGCCTAACGTGCAGATTCAGGGCGATAAAGCCGTGTGGCTGAACAAATGGATTGCCGCCGGCAACGAGGTAACCTGGGACATGGTGCACTATGACGTACAGCTGATTGGCGGTATTGTGCTGCACCAGGGCAAGATTGCCGAGATGGCTACGGGTGAAGGGAAAACCCTGGTGGCAACGCTGCCCTCGTTCCTGAACGCCCTGGCCAAACGCGGCGTGCACGTGGTAACCGTGAACGACTACCTGGCCAAGCGTGACTCTGAGTGGATGGCGCCCCTGTTTGAGTTCCACGGCATCACCATTGACTGCATTGACAAGCACCAGCCCAACACCGACGCCCGCCGCAACGCGTATTTAGCAGACATCACCTACGGTACCAACAACGAGTTCGGGTTTGACTACCTCCGCGACAACATGTCCCGCGAGCCGGGTGAACTGGTGCAGCGCAAGCACCACTACGCCATGGTGGATGAGGTAGACTCTGTGTTGATTGACGATGCCCGTACGCCGTTGATCATCTCCGGCCCCGTGCCGCGCGGCGATGAGCACGAATTCTACGTGCTGAAGCCCCGTGTGGCTGCCTTGGTAGAAGCCCAGCGGAAACTGGTGGGGAACTACCTGGTGGAAGCCAAGCGCCTCATCAAAGAAGGAAACGAGAAAGAAGGCGGTCTGGCCCTGTTCAGAGCCTACCGTGGTTTGCCTAAAAACAAGCCCCTGATCAAGTTCCTGAGCGAGACCGGCGTGCGCCAGATCCTGTTGAAGACCGAAGCCTTCTACCTGCAGGACCACGCCCGTCAGATGCCGGAGGCCGACAAGCCTTTGTTTTTCACCATTGACGAGAAGCACAACCAGATTGAGCTCACCGAGAAAGGCATTGACCTGATCACCGGTCAGGGCGAAGACCCGCACCTGTTCATCCTGCCAGACATCGGGACGGAGTTGGCTAACATAGAAAACCACAAAGAGCTGTCTGCCGATGAGAAACTGCACCAGAAAGAGCGCCTGATTCAGGAGTACCAGGAGAAGTCGCAGCGGGTGCACACCATCAACCAGTTGCTCAAAGCCTACACCTTGTTTGAGAAAGATGTAGAGTACATCGTGACCGAAGACCGCAAGGTGAAGATCGTAGACGAGCAGACTGGCCGCGTGATGGAAGGCCGTCGTTACTCAGACGGGTTGCACCAGGCCATTGAAGCCAAGGAAAACGTGCGCGTGGAAGACGCCACGCAAACCTACGCGACGGTGACCTTGCAGAACTACTTTAGAATGTACCACAAACTGGCCGGTATGACCGGTACCGCCGAGACCGAAGCCGGTGAGTTCTGGGAAATCTATAAACTGGACGTGGTGGTGATTCCAACCAACCGCCCGGCCCAGCGCAAAGACGAGCACGACAAGGTATACAAAACCACCCGTGAGAAATACAACGCCGTGGCCGAAGAGATTCAGCAGTTGACCCAGGCCGGGCGTCCGGTGCTGGTGGGTACCACTTCGGTAGAGATCTCTGAACTGGTAAGCCGTATGTTGAAGATGCGCGGCATTCCGCACCAGGTCCTGAACGCGAAACAGCACCAGCGCGAGGCCGAGATTGTGGCCGAGGCCGGTAAACCAAGCACCGTGACCATTGCCACCAACATGGCCGGCCGTGGTACCGACATCAAGCTGACCCCAGAGTCCAAAGCGGCGGGTGGTCTGGCTATTATTGGTACCGAGCGCCACGAGTCGCGCCGCGTAGACCGTCAGTTGCGTGGTCGGGCCGGTCGTCAGGGTGACCCGGGATCTTCGCAGTTCTTCGTGTCTTTGGAGGACAGCCTGATGCGCCTGTTCGGGTCTGACCGCATTGCCCGCCTGATGGACCGCATGGGGCTAGAGGAAGGCGAAGTGATTCAGCACTCCATGATCACCAACTCTATTGAGAGAGCGCAGAAGAAAGTGGAGGAGAACAACTTCGGTACCCGCAAGCGCCTGTTGGAGTACGATGACGTGATGAACGCCCAGCGCGAGGTGGTGTACAAGCGCCGCCGCAACGCCCTCTACGGCGAGCGTCTGGAGCTGGACATCTGGAACATGATCTATGACGTGGCCGAGGACATCGTGCAAACCTACAAAGCCACCGGCAACCACGAAGACTTCCTGCTGCACATCATCAGGGTATACGGCTTCAACTCCGGCATCACGGCCTCTGAGTTAACCAACCAGTCGGCTGACGTGCTGATGGACCGCCTGTACAACGAGGCGCTTGATTTCTACCTGGCCAAGAACCAGCAGATCATGGAGAACTCGGCCCCCATCATGGCCGATATCTACGAGAACCGCGGGCCTATGATTGAGAACATTGCCGTGCCGTTCACCGATGGGCGCAGACAAATCACCGCCATTGCCAACCTGGAGAAAGTGGTGAACACCCACGGCCGTGAGCTGATCAAGACGGTAGAGAAAGTGATCACGCTGGCTACCATTGACCAAGCCTGGACGCAGCACCTGCGTGAGATGGACGACCTGAAGCAGAGCGTGCAGAATGCGGTGTATGAGCAGAAAGATCCGTTGTTGATCTACAAATTTGAGTCTTTTGAGCTGTTCAAGCGCATGATCAGCAAGGTGAACGAAGAAACCGTTTCCTTCCTGTTCAAGGCAGACCTTCCAATCCAGCAGGAGCAACCCGCCCCGGTGCAGGAAGCCCGTCAGCCGCAGGCGCCTAAAATGCCTAAGCTGCATGAGCAGAAAGAAGAAGTGCATTCTACGCTGGAAGAACCAACGCAAGGCATGCCGTCTATGCCCCAGGCCGCTGCTCCCAAGCAGATGCCCATCAGAGCAGAGAAGCATGCCGGCCGCAACGACCGCGTGAACGTGATGTACTCAGACGGCCGCGTGCTCAAAGACGTAAAGTTCAAAAACGTAGAAAACGATTTGCTCAACAACCGTTGCGTACTCATTGAAGACTAACGTAAACGTACCCATTTTTCCGGAACAGAGCCTGGCACCGTACATAGACCATACGGTGCTCAGGCCTGATACCACCCAAGCCATGGTGGCACAACTCTGCCAGGAAGCGATTCAGCATCGGTTCGCGGCAGTGTGCGTGCCACCTTGCTTTGTGCGGCAGGCGGTAGCCGCCCTGCAGGACACCGGCGTGAAAGTGGCCACCGTAGTGGGTTTCCCGCTGGGCTACCAGCTAACCAAGGTGAAGTTCTTTGAGGCGCACCAGGCCCTGTCTGAAGGCGCCAACGAGATTGACGTGGTCATGAACATCGCCGCGTTCAAGTCGGGCAAGCATGAGGAGGTGGTGTCTGAACTGCAGGAACTCAGCACGCTGTGCCACTTCCGCAATTCCATCCTGAAGGTGATCATTGAAACCGCCTTGCTCACCCCGGAGGAAATTGTGCAGGTCTGCCGGCTTTGCGTAGAGGCCGAGGTAGACTACGTGAAAACCTCTACCGGGTTTGCTGCTGCCGGTGCCCAGATTGAAGACGTGCTGCTCATGCGCGCCAACCTACCCAAACACATAAAGATCAAAGCCTCGGGCGGAATCAAAACCAAGGAAGCCGCCCTTGCGTTGGTGAACGCAGGAGCAGACCGGATTGGAACATCCTCCGGCGTTTCATTGCTATGACTTGGAGAAACATGACAGCCAGATTTTTTACCTTCCTCTGCCTGGGCGCCATGATGAGTTGCGCGGCCACCAGCAGCAGTACCAGCACCTCCAACGGCAATGGGTCGGTGACGGAAGAGACGCGTGCAGAGAAACGGGGCAGCGGCACGGCTCCCAACATAGACACCAGGAAATACCGCACCACCTTTCCGGCAGCCCCTTCGCACGCCTCAGCCCCGGCGGCACCAGCGGCGCCCACCCACCACGTGCGGGAGCAGGTAAGTGTGCTCATGGACAGCGTGGCGCAGGCCAACAAAAACATCAAGTACGCGGCGGGGTACCGCATTCTGGCCTACACCGGCATTGAGCGCAACACGGCCATGACCCTGCGCAACAACTTAATTCAGCGGTTGCCCGAAGCCAAGGACTACCTCACGTACAAGCAGCCCACGTACCAGCTAAAGATAGGAGACTTCTTTACCCGCGTGGAGGCACAGGCCGCCCTGGCCAAGATCCAGGACCTGTTGCCCAATGCCCTGCTGGTGCAGGAAACCATCAACATACCCAAGTAAGGCTACGCCGCCTGGCCACAACCGCCGTTTTAGGACAATTTCTCAGAAAACAGCCCTAAAACGGCGGTTGTGTTTTTTGGGGCTCAAGCAGCGGACAGAGGTGTGTATGGCCACCCGCAGCCAATGCAGCTAGGTACATACACCAGAGAACCGCGAAATGTACGTATGGCGGGGGGGGGGAGATACGGAAAATTAAGAGGTAAATACTTAATTGTGCTAACCAAGTGCAGAAGCGGAGCAGGTTACCCCGTAGCTTTATACAAAGGCAGGGAGCCTGAAACGCTATGAACGAAAGGGACTTGATTTTGGCACACTTGTTTCAGAAAGTGAGGGATTTCCCGGAGCCGGAAGATCACCCTACGTCTTCCCGCCAGTTGGCCCTGGATACCCAGCTTTCCCTGGAGCAGGTACTGTCGCTTTGCCAGGAGCTGGCCGAGGAAGGCTTTTTGTCCCTCAGTCCGCTGAGCAGCCCACCCTTGGTATACTTAACCATCACGGGAGTGGCCCGGGCCAGAAGACTGCGCTAGGCCTCCAAAAGCTCTGAAGAACCAGAATGCTACCGCTATCCAGAGCACTCCCTGTTTTAGCGGGGTTTTCAGGAAAACCCAGTAAAAACAGCACTTTCGGTTTATAGCCGTACCTTTGCGGGCACAGAATCTTGTTTCTACCATGCCACAACTTGCACGTCATATCCAGCAACTCGCTCAAAAATACGCCCAGGACACCATTGCCACCCGGCACCACCTGCACCAGCACCCCGAGCTTTCTTTCCAGGAGTTTGAGACCTCGGCGTACGTGTTCCGGAAACTGCAGGAATACGGGCTGGAGCCGCAGCGCCTCACCGAAACCGGCGTAGTGGCCTTGGTCAAAGGCCGGAACCCCGAGAAAGCCACCACCGCCCTGCGCGCCGACCTGGATGCCCTGCCCATCCTGGAGACTAATGACGTGGCGTACAAATCTAAGAACCAAGGCGTGATGCACGCCTGCGGCCATGACGTGCACACGTCTTCGCTCCTGACCACCGCCCGCATTCTGCAGGAACTCAAAGATGAGTTTGAGGGCACGGTGAAGCTGATCTTCCAACCCGGCGAGGAAAAATTTCCGGGAGGCGCTTCTCTCATGATCAAGGAAGGCGTGCTGCAGAACCCCGCGCCGCAGAGCATCCTGGGCCAGCACGTGTTTCCGTTCTTGCCCGCCGGCAAAGTGGGGTTCCGCTCAGGCATGTACATGGCCTCGGCCGATGAAATTTACATCACCGTGAAAGGCAAAGGCGGCCACGGCGGCTTGCCCGAGCAGCTGGTGGACCCGGTGTTGATCTCGGCGCACCTGTTGGTGGCGCTGCAGCAGATTGTGAGCCGCCGGGCCAACCCAAAGGTACCATCGGTGCTGTCGTTTGGAAAAGTGATCGCCAACGGCGCTACCAACGTGATTCCCGGCGAGGTGAAAATAGAAGGCACCTTTAGAACCATGGACGAAAGCTGGCGCGCCGAGGCCAAGCAGAAGATCAGGAAGCTGGCCGAGGGGCTGTGCGAAAGCATGGGCGGTTCCTGCGAGATCAACATCATGGACGGCTACCCCTTCCTGAAGAACGATCCGGCCCTGGTTTCCCGCGCGCGCGCCGCCGCCGAGGCGTATTTGGGCCCCGAGAACGTGGTGGAACTGGACATGTGGATGGCCGCCGAGGACTTCGCCTATTACTCCCAGCAAACCGATGCCTGCTTCTACCGCCTGGGTACGCGTAACGAAGAGCAGGGCATTACCTCGGGCGTGCACACCCCCACGTTCAATATTGACGAAGCTGCCCTGGAAGTAGGCAGCGGCCTCATGGCCTGGCTGGCCATCCATGAACTTCAGGAACTGGCTTCCAAAGCATAGTTTTTTTTAGGTCAATAATTAGGTCAAAAAGACTCCCGCGTTTTCAGGCTTTATTTCAGAAATGAGCCTGAAAACGCAGGAGTCTTTTTTGTCTGGTAGTCTGACCTTGTAAATGTTCTCACCAACAATCTGAACTACGCTTCCTAAAGCAGAGACCCTCTTTAAAGTGGGCAGGAGAGATGATGACGTTTTCTTGTCCTTCTGATTCTAGTTCATGTCTGTGACTTGGACCTACCATAGGCTGAAGTTTGTAAATCAATGAAGCGAAAACCTCAAGAACACTTAAAGCGAGATTTCTTCCTACTGCCGTCCTTTCTAATCTTTTATTTCTGTTCGCCGTTTCGCCATCTTCGCCGTTGTTGGTGTTCTCACCAACAATCCCATCTGCTCCTCCGGTTACCTCAAGCCGTTAACTCCTGTTACGTAAATCAGTACTCGCCCTTCGCACGTTTGCCAGGTTGATCCTTGGTGTTCAACCTAACCCAACGAATCAAGAAACCCAGAATTTGCCGCCGCTCAATTAGTGAACTCGGCACTGCTTAGGTAGGGTGCCTTAAGCATTAGAAGCCTATCTGGCCTGGGTCGGTGCCGAAGAAAGGCTTTGTTAAAGACAGAATGTCTTAATATGCGAAATTGATGTGATTTTTATATGTCTTTATGGCAGTAAATGCCTTGGTTTTCCAATTGGTACAGAATTTATAGATAGGTAAGTATCCAATTGAAATGGCAACATAAAACATTAGAAATAAAGACAATGGCAACTGTAAAACAACATCCGGTAGTACCAAACAGAGTTCCCCAGACCTTCAGCAGCCTGCTTGATACCTTCTTCCAGGACGCAGTAAGTCCGCGTAGAGTGCAGGGCTTTGCCCCGGCCGTAGACCTGTGGGAGACCGAGAAAAGCTATGAACTGGACATGGCCTTACCGGGCCTGAAGAAAGAAAACATCAACGTGGAGTTTGAGGAGGGCGTGCTGCGCGTGAGCGGTGAGCGCCTGTTCAACCAGGAAAACAAAGACCAGAAATTCCACCGCGTAGAGAACCTGTACGGCAAGTTCAGACGCTCTTTCCAACTGCCCGAGAACGTAGACGCGGCCGCCATAGACGCGCAGTTTGACAATGGCATGCTGCATATCTCGGTGCCTAAAGTAGAGGAGAAAGTGGTGAAACACCAGATCTCCGTGAAATAACAGCGGTGTTAAAAAAAAGTTAAAAAGGCGCCTTCGGGGGCCTTTTTGGCTTAGTCTTTGTTGATTTAACCATACTAGTTTCACTATTTTAGCGTTTCCCACGTACCTATGAAGACGCGGTACCACGGGGTTCCTGAACGCTGAGATAGATAATTTACAGTAATTAACCTATATAGCTGACTTAAGATATGAGAACGAAACAGTTTATGTTAGGACTGGCGCTTTCCGCTATGGTAGGTGGAGGTGTTGCCGTTGGGAGTTATAAACTGCTGGATGATGACGCGCCCGCTACCGGGCAACAGCTTCCTAACACCAATGTGCGGTACACCAGCGCCATGCGCGAGTCTAACGTGATCGTACCCGAAGGATTAAACTTTGTTACCTCCGCGGAGCTGGTGACCCCGGCCGTGGTGCACGTAACCACTGAATACAAAGTGCAGGCCCGCCGGGCCCCAAGCGATATCCACCCTTTCTTCCGTGATTTCTTCGGCGATGAGTTTGAGGGCTATCAGCGCCAGCAGGGTCCGGCCATGGGCTCCGGTTCCGGGGTGATCATTGCCTCCAACGGCTACATCGTGACCAACAACCACGTAATTGACCGCGCCGATAAAATCCAGGTGATCCTGGACGACAAACGCACCTTTGATGCCACCCTGGTGGGCACTGACCCAAATACCGACATCGCGCTGCTGAAGATCAACGCCGATAACCTGCCGGCGCTGCGCTACGGCAACTCAGACAACGTGCGGGTAGGCGAGTGGGTGTTGGCCGTGGGTAACCCGTTCAACCTGAACTCTACCGTAACGGCCGGTATTGTGAGTGCCAAAGGCCGTAACGTAGGCATCTTGCAAGGAGCCGGCAGCTACAGCGTAGAATCCTTCATCCAGACCGATGCGGCCGTGAACCCCGGTAACAGCGGCGGCGCCCTGGTGAACCTGAACGGTGACCTTATCGGGATCAACACGGCCATTGCCTCGCAGACTGGTTCCTTTGCCGGATACTCGTTTGCCGTACCTTCTTCCATTGTAAGCAAGGTAGTGGATGACCTCCTCAAATACGGTGAAGTGCAGCGCGCCCTGTTAGGCGTGCAGATGCAGGAAGTGAACGCCGAACTGGCCAAGGAGAAAAGCCTGAAAACCCTGAACGGGGTGTACGTGGCAGGATTCTCTGAGAACAGTGCCGCCAAAACCGCCGGTATTGAGGAAGGCGACGTGATCACCGAAATCAACGGCGTGAAAATAAACACCGGGGCCCAGCTGCAGGAGCAGGTAACCCGTTACCGCCCCGGCGATAAGATCAAGGTAACCTACATGAGAGGCGGCAGCACCAAAACTGCCAACGTAACCCTGCGCAACGCCAGCGGCAGCACCGAGATTGTGAAGCGTGATCCAAACTCCGCCAAGTCCATGACCATTGACGGTGCCCGGTTTGAGGCCGCCAGCAAGCAGGAACTCAACAAGCTGGACATCACCGGCGGGGTGAAGGTGGAAGGCGTGGCGAAGAGCGGCTTTGCCGAGACCGGCATGAAAGACGGTTTCATTATCACCAGCATTGACCGTAATCCGGTGAGCACGCCGCAAGACGTAGACAAGATCCTGAAAAGCACCCGTAGAGGCGGTCTGCTCATTGAAGGGGTCTACCCAGACGGTCGCAGAGCATACTATGCCATTGGCCGCTAATTTGGGCCTCTTTTTAGAAAAATAGCCTGTAAACGGCTTCTTAAAGCTCCTGCCCCAAGGCAGGAGCTTTTTTGTTTTCTTATGTTGCCGGAAAGGCCTAAACTAGAGCTTTCATTTCTCCAATCCTGATAAACTATGGCACAACTCACCCAGGCAGCCCCGCTGCAAGAAACAATAACCAACCTGCTGGCCCAATTGGGAATCCAGGAAACCAATCCCGCCTATAGTACCGGCCTGAACTGGGGCGGCCAAAATAACGCTGAAACCCGCGCCATCCATTCTCCTACCAACGGCGAGCTGATCGCCTCTGTAAACATGGCAACGGAAGAAGACTACGACCAGGTCATTACGGTAGCGCAGAAGGCATTTCTGGAGTGGCGCAAATGGCCTTCGCCCAAGCGTGGCGAAGTAGTGCGCCAGATAGGCCAGAAGCTGCGCGAGTACAAAGAGCCATTGGGCAAACTGGTGAGCTATGAGATGGGCAAGATCCTGCAGGAAGGCTTGGGCGAAGTGCAGGAAATGATTGACATCTGTGATTTCGCGGTGGGCTTGTCCAGGCAGCTGCACGGCTACACCATGCACTCAGAGCGCCCTACGCACCGCATGTATGAGCAGTATCATCCGTTGGGCGTAGTGGGCGTGATCTCGGCGTTCAACTTCCCGGTGGCGGTGTGGAGCTGGAACGCCATGCTAGCCGCTATCTGCGGCGATGTGGTGGTGTGGAAACCCTCTGAGAAAACGCCTTTGACGGCCGTGGCTTGTCAGCACATCATCAAGGAAGTGCTGGAGCAGAACCAGGTACCCGAGGGTGTGTTCAACGTGATCATAGGTGATGCGGTCATTGGAAGTAGAATGGCGCACGATGAGCGCGTACCATTGGTATCGGCTACCGGGTCTACCCGCATGGGCAAGAAAGTAGGCGAGGCCGTGGGCCGCCGCTTAGGCAAGTCTTTGCTGGAACTGGGCGGAAACAACGCTATCATCCTTACCGAGAACGCTGATCTGGAAATGGCCATCCGGGCCGTGGTGTTTGGGGCCGTGGGTACCTGCGGACAGCGCTGTACCTCTACCCGCCGCCTGATCATCCACGAGAATATCTATGACGAAGTAAAAGAGCGCCTGTTGAAGGTGTACCCAAATCTGCCCATCGGGGACCCGTTGAAAGACGGCATTCTGGTAGGCCCGCTCATTGACAAAGACGCTACGGCGGCTTTCCTGAAAGCGCTGGAAACGGTGCAGCAGGAGGGAGGCAAGTTGTTGACCGGCGGCACCGTGCTGGAAGGCGAGGAATACGCCACCGGCACCTACGTAACCCCGGCCCTTGTGGAAGCCGAGAACCATTACCATACCGTGCAGGAAGAGACCTTCGCGCCTATTCTGTACCTCATCAAATATAGCGGCTCGGTGGAAGACGCCATCGAAATCCAGAACGGCGTGCGCCAGGGCTTATCCTCGTCCATCTTCTCCACCAATTTACTTGAAACCGAAGCCTTCCTGAGCCACTGGGGTTCTGACTGCGGTATTGCCAACGTGAACATCGGAACCTCCGGGGCCGAGATTGGCGGGGCGTTTGGCGGCGAAAAAGACACTGGTGGCGGACGCGAATCGGGTTCCGATGCGTGGCGGTTCTACATGCGCCGGCAAACCAATACCATCAATTTCGGGCGGGAACTGCCCTTGGCGCAGGGTATCAAATTTGACCTGTAATCCTGCAGCGAAAGGCAGGGGCACGCAAGGATGTGCCGCCCTTCTCCAATCCCATTGCCCTGTTTCCAGAACCAAGGGGCCTCGCATTCGTTGCTGAGGCCCCTTGGTCATTTCAGCCCCGCTGCGGCTAAAAGTTACGGCGCCGTTATCCCTTCAAAAGTTTACGGGCAATGGCCTTCGTGTCTTGTTTCTCGTACTACTGACTCTAAACTAACCCAATGAAGAAACGAACTGGTTTACTGGTATTGGCGGGTGCTGCCTTAATCCTGCTGCTGCCCACCTTGCTCCCGGCCCAGATGGTGGACAAGAATTCAATAATAGCCAAGGGAGCCAAGCTGGAAAAGTTGAGCGATGGTTTCTCCTTTACCGAGGGGCCGGCGGTGGACCGTGAAGGAAATGTGTACTTCACCGATCAGCCGAATAACAAGATCTTCAAATGGTCGGCGGAAACGGGGAAAATCAGCTTGTTCACAGATCAGGCGGGTCGTTCCAACGGGCTGTATTTTGACCGGAAAGGCAACCTCATCGCTGCCGCCGATATGGACAACCAGCTCTGGTCTTTTGACCAGGCGGGTAAACCCACGGTGCTGGTGAAGGACTATGCAGGCAAACTGCTCAACGGACCCAACGACCTCTGGATTGCTCCCTCGGGGGCTATGTACCTCACAGATCCCTTGTACAAACGAGACTACTGGACCCGAAATCCCGAACGTCAGCAAAATGGCGAGTACGTGTACTATCTCAGTCCAGATAGGTCGCGGTTTATCCCCGTAGAAGAAAGCTTGGTGAAGCCCAACGGAATCATAGGCACCCCTGACGGCAAGAAGCTGTACGTGGCAGATATTGACGCCAATAAAACCTATGTGTACACCATCAATGCCGATGGTTCTCTGGCTAACAAGAAGCTGTTTGCCAATATGGGTTCTGACGGGATGACGATTGACAACCAAGGCAACGTGTACCTCACTGGCAAGGGCGTGACCGTGTTTGACAAAGAGGGCCAGCAGATTGCGCAGATTCCCGTTCCCGAGAACTGGACTGCCAACGTGACGTTCGGCGGAAAAGACCGCTCCACGCTCTTTATCACGGCCATGGGAGCTGTGTACGGAGTGAAAATGAAGGTGAAAGGCGGGAATTGAAGCTTTTGCTTCACCCTAAAAAGAAGCTGTTTTAGCCTTGTTTTCGCGAAAACAGCTCAGAAAAGTTGTGGCAAGCCGAGATCGCTACTACTTGTTAAGTTATCTGGGAAGTAAACAGGAAAGCCCAAGTCGGTGCAAACGGCTTGGGCTTTCCTGTTTTAGGGCAGTTTATCAGAAAAGGGACAGAAAACGCTGCTTAACAGTTAGGCGTAATTTCTTAAAGTGCAGCAGAATCGCTATTTTACTATTGAACTTCAGCCTTTGCCTATGCCTACCTCAACGCCTGTTTCTTCCACCGCCGCTTTCCGCCGGTTAATTTCCCGGCCCGTGAAACTGAGGCTGTTCTTGTTCAAGAACCTACCCATGGCGTATCTGGCGGGCGTCAGGATGAAGAAACTCACCGACCATGAGGCGCAGGTGACCGTTGAGTACGGCTATCTCACTAAAAATCCGTTCAAATCCATCTACTTCGCTTGTCTGAGCATGGCCGCCGAAATGGCCTCCGGGGTGTTGAGCTTGATGTATTTGTACCGGGCTCATCCGTCAGTGTCTATGCTGGTGGTGCACATGGAGGCCGAGTTCACCAAAAAAGCCGTGGGTACTATCACCTTCACCTGCACCGATGGTGCGGCCATCGCCGCCGCCGTGCACCAGGCCCAGGTTACCGGCGAGGGGCAGCAGGTGCAGGCGCTCAGCATTGGCCGTGATGCGCAAGGCGAGGAAGTGGCCCGCTTCCGCATCACGTGGTCCTACAAAGCCAGAACCAAAAAAGGTTAAGACTTACGGCTGGTTTTCTTCAAGAACTCTTTCACTACCTTCTGGAACTGGGCATTCTGCTCCAGGTAAATCACGTGGCCACCCGGCATGGAAACGGTGGTCTGGTTCGGGAATTTGAAGCTCTTGTAGTGGTTTGGCCCGATGGAGAAATCCTGCTGGCCGGAAATCACCAGCACCGGCATTTTCAGGTGTCTTGAGACTTCGGTGAAGTCCTGGAAATACTCGGGGTAATTAGACCAGGCCTGTCCAAAACTGTAGTTGCCGGGGCGTTTGGCGTCTTCCTCGTTCATCTTCTTCAATCCATCACTGGTAGTGTACATGAGCTGGTGGTACATGTCTTTTTGGTTCAAGGTCTGGATAATGGCCATAAAACGGTCAAAGATTGGTTTGTTGGTGTCCAGGAACGGAGCGGTGTCCTCGGGTTTCAGCAGTTCCACGCCGCGGTTGATCTGGGCGTGCATAGACGGCTCTAGGTGCAGGGTGGCGCTCAATAAAACCATTCTGGAGATGGTCTGCGGATAGTAATAGGCGTACTCCGTGGCCAGAATGCCCCCGAACGAATGAGCCAGCACCGTCCATTTGCTATGGCCTAACTGCTGGCGTACCTCGTCAAAGTCCTGGGCTACGCGGTGCAGGCTGTAGTTACCGCTGGGCGATTTGCCAGACCGGCCGCTGCCGCGCTGGTCTACATAAATCATCTGCAGAGAATCTTCCAGGGAGTTGATGCCCAGCACTTCAAACGAGTGGCTCCACGCGCCCGGTCCGCCGTGGATGAACAGGCAGGGCCGGCCCTTGCCCGAGACTTTCACATACAGTTCGGTACCGTCGGTCATTGTCAGGCGCATTTCCTTTGGGGCAGAAGCGGTTGGTTTGGTCTGCGCCAAGGCGGCAGAGAGACTGATGCCCAGCACGAACATCAGAATAAAGGAAAAACGAGCTTTCATAGGTTCAAATAGGGTTAGATTTTAGGCAAAAGTGAGAAATAAAATAGATAAATTGATGTAGAGAAATACCCCATAAATTTTTTGGAGCACCGTGCAACCCTTGGCATAAACGGGTGTCTTTAGGGTAGAAGTTAGGAACAAGAGAGCGTCTGAAGGCTCTGCGTGAGGTTGGTGTTGTTCCGGGTTTTGCTGTTACTAGATTACCATCATGATGAGCCTTAAAAGGTAGCAATTTGGAGACGCTGGAATACACCGACGTTAACGCGCATATAGTAGCCCGCTGCAAGGAGGGCGACCGTAAGGCGCAGTATGAGCTGTACAAGCTCTACAGTAAGTCCATGTTCAACGTGAGCATGCGCATTACCAATGATTATACAGAGGCAGAGGATGTCTTGCAGGAATCGTTCCTGAGCGCGTTCAGGGAGCTGCACACCTTCAAGGGAGATTCCACCTTTGGCAGTTGGCTAAAGCGCATCGTCATTAACAAGTCCATCACCAAAGTGCGCAGCCGGCGCCTGCAGGTAGAACCGATGGACGATTTCCAGGACTTCGCCGAGGAAGCCCCGGAGTATGACCAGGAAGACATGGATTACAAAGTGGAGACCATCAAGAAAGCCATTCAGTCCTTGCCTGATGGCTATCGGGTGGTGCTCACCTTGTACCTATTGGAAGGTTACGATCACGGCGAGATAGCCGAGATCCTGAGTATAAGTGAGGCTACCTCCAAGTCGCAGTACAGCAGGGCCCGCAAGAAATTGCTGAGCCTCATGCAGGAACAGTCATTTTTTAGCTGATTTAGAGAAAATACCTCAAAAACGAGTAAGTGCATATGAAAGATAGATTAAAGGATTTTGTACAGGCCCACCGAGACGAGTTTGACACCTTCACCCCTCGACCGGATCTCTGGCAGGACATTGCCGCCGAGCTGCAGCAGGAGGAGGTGAAGCCCACTATGGCCGTTGAACCAGAGAGAGAAGCCAGGGTGATCTCCATCAATTGGCACCATGCCTGGCGGTACGCCGCCGCCGTGGCCATGCTGATTATGGTAGCCTTTTCGGCCTACTATTACATGAACAATGGGGCGCAGCCATCGGGAACGGTGGCTGCCACGCAACCCGTTCCGCTGGAGAAAATAGCCCCGGAGGTGCCTCAGCTTGAAACCCGCTTTGCCAGTGTGATTGAACAGAAGGAAGCCCAACTGAGAGAGTATGACCTGAAAGCCTTGGGCATGGACAAGGAGTGGGAGCGGGAAGCAGCCACCCTGGACTCGGCTTACACAGAGCTTAAAAAAGAACTTTACACCACGCCTAACAAAGATGTGGTAGTAGAGGCTATGCGTGACAACTTAAAAATGCGAATCGCCATTCTGAACCGGCAGTTACAGGTTCTTGAAAACATACAGCAAGTGAAAAAACAAGTACCCAATGAAACTACTTCTATCTAGTATAACCCTCCTGTTTGCGGCCAGTCTCTTTTCCTCCTCGGCAAGCGGACAGGCCCAGATGGTTCCTGTGCCAGAGGTTGCACCGGCCCCTAAGGTGGCGGTGGTGGTAAAGGCCCCCGCCAGGTGCCCTGGTACCGTCAATGTGCAGGCTTCGGCCGCCGTGGGCCACGCCCTGGCCTCGCTGGGAGCCCTGTATTCGCAAGACCATACGCCCGTTACGGGCCAGCCAGACCCGGAGCCCACCTCCGGCACGGGCCAGACTTCGGCGCAGCCTTCACCAGCTTTCCCGCATGAGAAAGTGAAAAGCGTGAACCGCTCGTTCAAGGTGAAGAGCTCAGACAAACTGAGCATTGACAACCAGTTTGGCCTGGTGAACGTGCAGACCTGGACCCGCCCCGAAGTGGTGGTGGAAGTGACCATCATTGCCCGGGCCGAAATGGAGTCCAAGGCGCAGGAAATCCTGGACAAGATTAATGTGCGGGTGAGTGATGAGCGGGCGAGTGGTTTGATTTCCTTTGTGACCGAGCGCGAGCCCATGCACATCAGAAGCAGCACCCAGAAGAGCTTTGAGATCAATTACCTGGTGAAAATGCCCCGGGCCAACCCGTTGCGGGTCACCAACAAGTACGGCTCCGTGCAGCTCCCCGACCTGGACGGCCCCACCGAACTGTGCACCCGCTACGGCAAGCTCACCGCCGGCCGCCTGAACAACCGCGCCAATAAAATCTCCATTGATTACAGCAGCGGCGAGTGCCAGATTGGGTACCTGAGGGGAGGCGACCTGGCCATCAAGTACTCGGCCCTGCGCCTGAACGGGGGCGAGACCATCAACGCCTACACCGCCTACAGCGCCGTGAGCATTGACCGCGTGGAAGACCTGAACGTGGAGAGCCGCTATGACCGCGTGTTCAAGGTGGGCAGCGTGAACCAGGTGAATGGCAAGGGCAGTTACTCGTCCTTCGTGATTGATAACCTCAAGGGCTCGGCCGGCATGGAGGTGAAGTACTGCTCTAAGTTTGAGATTGGCAGCATTGACCAGAATTTCAAGAAAGTAGACGTGACCAGCGGCTACACCTCTGTGAAACTGGGCTTCGCCGATAAAAGCGCCTTCAACTTTGACGTGAACACCGATTACAGCAACCTGAAGGTAGACCAGAACCTGGTAGACTTTAGCTTCAGGGAGGTAAAGAACACCTCTGCCTCCTACAAGGGCAAGTACGGCAAAGCCTCGCCCAGAGGAACCGTAAGCGTGAACAGCCGGTACGGCAACGTGCAGTTCTATTGATCCATTGGTGTAACGTGTGTACAGAGAGAGCAGGTCCCCGGCGGGCCTGCTTTTTTTTATTAGCCTGTTTTTAGGTTAATTTAGAAGAAACAGCCCGTAAACCTACTAAGACTATGGACCAGAATCAGGCCGAGAGGGTGCATGCCTCCAAGGCGCCCGAGCCCGTGGGCTTGTACCCGCACGCCCGCCGCGTGGGCAATCTCTTGTTCCTTTCAGGCGTGGGCCCCCGCGAGAAAGGC
The DNA here is from genome assembly GCF_016924645.1 of Rufibacter psychrotolerans. Classification (GTDB taxonomy): domain Bacteria; phylum Bacteroidota; class Bacteroidia; order Cytophagales; family Hymenobacteraceae; genus Nibribacter; species Nibribacter psychrotolerans. The sequence continues at coordinate 36,213 of NZ_JAFFJV010000007.1, forward strand.
ACCAAACAAATACCCGGGGTAACCCTGGACCCCGAAGGCAACCTCCTCAGCTATGACATAGAGGCGCAGTGCCACTCGGTGTTCAAGAACGTGCGCACCATTCTGGAGGAGGCCGGCTCGGCCTGGGAAAACCTGGTAGACGTGACGGTGTTCCTCACCAACATGAAAGCCGATTTCCCGACCTACAACCGCCTTTACGCCGAGTACTTCCAAGACTGCCAGCCCTGCCGCACCACCGTAGAGGTGAACGCCCTGCCCACGCCCATCGCCATTGAACTGAAGTGCATTGCCACTATTTAAACCGTCTAGGCGCTATTTTACTGAAAGCAGGCCCTAAACACTTTCCAGTACGCTGGCGCGAGCGTTCCGCTCGTGTCCGCACGCATTGCTGGTTCTTTCTGTGATTTGGATTGCATTTACCCTGCACCTCTATGGCGCGAAAGTTACTTCCGTGCCTTTTATGCACAAGTCAAGGATTAACTTCCGCGCCATCATAAAAGTAGCTTTGGGGCATTTTTGCAAATTGGTTACCCCTATTTTGTCATCCTGAAAGGATCTTGTGCGCGAACGGCAGTAGCGTTTCTCCAGGGCTTGTCTGGTTCGCCCACAAGATCTTTTCAAGATGACAAAGAGAAGGGGGAACCATTGAAATAGGGCAGCGTAACGGCTTTGTGAACCACAGAAAGAGCCATCCGGCATGCGTGCGGACACGAGCGGGACGCTCGCGCCAGCGTTCTGTTACTTTTGATAAGGCTTGTTTTGAGGAGTTGTTCCTTGATAGGGCCGTGGCCCTTGGGAGCCCTAGCCCCGCCTCTGGTTATAATGTGGGTGAGCGAGGCAATAACTTGACCGTTTTCCCTTTCTGAAGGTAGGCCGGGGTTTTGCCGGCGTTTTCCAAAAAATAGCCTTAGAACAGGAATAACTGCGGGCAGTTTCCTATTTTGCCTGGCTGCGGTACAGAACCCAAGGGGCCGGCGGTAACGTCTGCCGCGGGTTCTTTCATAGACTGAGTTGAAATTTTAATGATACAGAATTCTCCAGAAGCCCTGTTTGCCGAACGCGAGCAGCGCTTTTTCGCCGCCGAGGAGCGGCAGGCCAACAAATACCGGTGGGTGGGGTGGCTCAGGTTAGCGTTCTTCGTGGGGTCGGTGTTGGGCTGCGTGCTGTTGTTTTATTACGGCAAGAACGGGGCGGGTCTGGGCCTGCTGCTCAGTGGTTACTTTATCTTCGCGGCGCTCATCCATTGGCACAACAAGATTGAGTACGCCCGCAAGCACCAGCTCTACCTGGGCCTGATCAACCGCCGGGAGGGCGAGCGCCTGCGCGGTGAACTCACCGATTTCCCCGGCGGCGAGGAGTTTCAGGAACCCAACCACTACTACACCGCCGACCTGGACGTTTTTGGCCCCAATTCCATTTTTCAGCTGCTAAACCGGTCTGTGACCCGGCTGGGGCAGCAGCGCCTGGCCGAGTGGCTGAAGGCCCCGGCTTCGGCCGAGGAGATCCTGGCCCGGCAGGAGGCCGTGGCCGAGCTGGTGCCCGACCTGGAGTGGCGGCAGAACCTGGAGGCCCGGGCCATGCACCACCTGCGCAAGACGCAGCAACTGCCCCAGCCTTTTCTCTTGTGGCTGCGCAGCCCCAACTTCTTCACGGGCAAGGCCTGGCTGGTGGCGGCTACCTTTCTGTTGCCCCTGCTCACCCTGGCCGCCGCTATCTACTGGGGCCAGGGGCACTCGCACTACCCGTTTCTGGGGCTGGTGCTGGTGCAGTTCCTCATTGCCACCAAGTACCTGAAGGAGCGCGATGCGTTCTATGATGAAAGTACCGGCATGTATGAGACCCTGCGGAGCTATACAGACCTGCTGGTGCACATTGAGGGCCGCACGTTCCAGAGTGCCAAAGCCCGGGCCCTGCAGCAGCAACTGAAGGTAGACGAGCAACTGGCCTCGGCGCACGTGCGCAAGCTGGCCTCCATCATCCAGTACCTTTCGGCGCGGCTCAACACTTACCTCAACTTTATCCTCAACCACGTGCTCATGTGGGACTTTATCTGGATGTGGCGCCTGGAGCGCTGGAAGAAGACCATGTCGGGCAACATTGGGCAGGTGCTCAACACCGCCGCCGAGTTTGAGGCGCTGGCCAGCCTGGCGGCTTTCCAGTACGCCAATCCCGGGTACGCGGTGCCGCGCATCAGCAGCCAACCGTTTGAGTTTTCCGCCGAAGACCTGAGTCATCCGCTCATCTTCAGCCCGGGGCGCAGGGCCAACAGCATCGCGTTCAGTGGGGTGGGGCACACGGTGCTCATTACAGGCTCCAACATGTCGGGGAAGAGTACGTTTCTGCGGGCCGTGGGCGTGAACATGGTGCTGGCCTTCACGGGAGCCGCCGTGTGCGCCCGGCGTCTCACGGTGTTCCCCGCCCAGGTGTACACCAGCATGCGCACCGAGGACAACCTGGCCGAGAACACCTCGTCTTTCTACGCTGAGCTCAAGCGCCTGAAGCTGCTCATTGACTTAACGGCCACCGGCCAACCCGTGTACTTCTTCCTGGACGAGATCCTGAAAGGCACCAACTCGCATGACCGCCACCAGGGGGCCATGGCCCTCATCAGGCAACTGCACCAGCGGCAGGCGGCCGGGTTTGTGTCTACGCATGACCTGGAGCTAGGCAACATGGAGCAGGAACTGCCCGGCTCCGTGCAGAACTTCAGCTTCAACAGCTACTTTGAAGACGGCCAGCTGCGCTTTGACTATACCCTGCGCCCCGGCATCTGCCAGAGCTTCAACGCCAGCCAGCTCATGCGCCAGATGGGCATTGAGCTCTAGTTTAGCTGCTTTTAGGTAAAAACAGGCCCGAAACAGGAAAGCCTTTGGGAAATGTGCCTTTAAGAAGGAGCACCATGGTTTACCTGTTTTCTAGCGGATAAAAGCGAATCAGCGCTAAAACTTAACCTTCGGCAAACATTTGTGTCCCGCTGGGGGTTACCTTTGCAAACCGTAGTTTTTGTTCCTTTATACCCTTTGAACCATGCGCGTTGTAGCCGACATCCCTCACCCCGACCTTAAAATCACCCTCCTAGCCTGGAACGGCAAGTACCTGCTGAAACTGGAGCTGGGCCCCTTTGAGCAGACCTACAAGGTGAGCGAGATGGAGGTAACCGGCGGCGATGAAGAAGTAAAAACCTGGCTGGATGAGGAGTTTCTGCAGGCAAGTATTGAACTTTTTCTGGCCATGCGGAAAAACCTGCACGAGACCCGCCGGCGCCATGATATTTAATCTGGGCCCGCGTATTTTTACCTTATTTTAGAGGAAACTGTGGAAAATGCTGTGGAGAACTTGCAATTGCCAGAAGCATAGCCTAAATTCAATTCAAGACAGACAAGCAACAACGTATGAGTTAAACCCAAGCGCTACCTTGTAGTGCGTAGTCCCTAGCGTTATGCAGATAGGATTTAGCAAACATATCAAGATCTCCTATCGGGCGGACATGCAGACGGTTATCATCCGTTGGCAGCAGCCTGTCACGTTCACTGAGTTCAAGATGAACTGCCTGGCCATCCTTTCCCTGGCCAAAGAGCATACCGCGTGTTGCTGGTTGTTTGACTGCCGGTCTAAGGGCGAGGTCACGCAGGAGGAAAGCGATTGGCTCAGCAAGGAGTTCTATCCCAAAGCCCTGCAGCTGGTGGCCTCGCACGTGGTCATTGCCTGGTTGCTCAACCCCAGACAGATGCAGCGCCTGCAGGAAGGGGCCACCCTCACCGCCATCTCCGCCGACAGCCCCGATGTGAAACGCCGGGCCTTCCTCACCGAGCAGGAAGCGGTTAAGTGGTTAGAAGACGCCATGGAGCAGCTAGAACTGAAGAACAACAACCTGTAGTAGGTCTCTCTGTAACCTCCCTCTTACCAGCAAAAGTACCCCAACTCTGAAGGCTTCTCTTTGGAGCTCCACCGCCCTGCGTCCCGCTTTTCCTTAGCCTTGGTCTTACGTAAAGGTATGGCACTAGCCTGTTGCCCGCCGCCGCTCTCGCGGCAGTAATCTCCTTTCCCAGGCAGTGACCAAACAGCGGGTTTACTCCGCAAACGAGGGGAAGAGCGTCATGCCCCCGTCAACGTAAATGGTGGCGCCTGCCACGTAATCGGCTTCGTCTGAGGCCAGCCACGCGGCTACGCGGGCAATATCATCTGGTTCGCCAATACGGCCGTACGGAATCTGCGACAGCATCTTCTCTTCGCCTTCCCTGGAACTCCAGTCTTCTTTGTTGATATCGGTCTTGATGGCCCCCGGCGAAATGCTGTTCACCCTGATGCCCTGCGGTGCCAACTCCTGCGCCATGGTTTTCATCATCATAGCCACCCCGCCTTTAGACGTAGCGTAATTAACGTGCCCCGCCCACGGAATAATGTCATGCACCGAGCTGATGAAGATGATTTTGCCCGCGGCCCTGGACACCTCTTTTCTGATGCCCTGCTTTAAAAAGATCTTGCTGGCTGCCCGGGCGCACAGGAAAGGTCCGGTGAGGTTGGTGCCTATTACTTTGTTCCACTGGTCCAGCGTCATGTCTACCAGCGCGGCGTCCTTTTGGATACCGGCATTGTTCACCAGAATGTCCAGGGTGCCAAACGTATCCAGGGCAGTCTGGAACATGGCCTCTACCTCTTCCTCTTTGGAGACATCGGCTTTTATCACCAGGGCTTTCCCGCCCGCGGCTTCAATCTGGTCTTTGGTGGCTTGGGCACCTTCGTCATCAGAATGGTAGTTGACCACCACGTTGGCCCCGTGCTGCCCCAGCCTAATGGCAATGCCCTGCCCAATACCCGAACTGGCCCCGGTCACTATAGCTACCTGATTCTGTAAGCGTTTCGCGTTTGCTGCTTCCATGTCTACTTGGTTTGTTGTGCTTTTACAGATACTAGGCCCACGCCTGAAATGTTTTTACGCACCCATACACCCGCGCCATTCCCTGGCCGTGCGGTAGCCAATTTGAGCGCAGTGCTCTCTGGCAGGTTCTTCCCTAAGGAGCGTTTTAGGTTAGATTTGTTCAAAACGGGCCGGAAACAGAAACAGCTAGTAGCATTGGAGTAGCTCTTTATGTGTACGTGCACAAATAATAATTTATTTAGCGTGTTCGAACACATTTATGACGATTTTCTTTGTAATTCTACTTTTATGTTTTTATGTTTAGATAAGAAATCAAATTTCTAGGTTTCTCCCTTCTGGTTACGCTTTTCTACTCCTGGTTGCTTATGGAAACACGAACCTATTCTACTCCTGCGCTGGAATTACATCCGGTCAGTCCTGATTTACCTGCCGAAGGAAACAAACGCGGGGCTCCCGTTCTTGCCTGTTTTCCCCAAAACAGCCCGAAAACAGGTGAGCAGCCAGAAGCTACGGTACCCATGGGTGACCCGAATAGAAGGCCATAGCAGCCTTAAAGTGGCGCACTGTCTAAGGCAGACGCACTTAGAACTCTTTAGGCCGGGCGGGAAAAGGCTTTTTCATAAAAGAAACTCAGACTAAGACTTCAGATTGCAATGGAGATAAAACCAACGTTGCTGGTCCTGGCGGCCGGTATGGCTACCCGGTACGGCAGCCTGAAACAGATAGTGGCCTTTGGGCCTCACGGAGAAACCATCATTGACTATTCCATTTATGATGCCATCAAGGCGGGTTTCAAGAAGGTTGTTTTCATCATCCGGAAGTCAATTGAAGCCGAGTTTAAAGCCGCCATGCAGGATAAGTTCAGCCGGGCAGTAGAAGTAGACTTTGTGCTGCAGGAACTGGATATACTACCGGAAGGTTTTTCGGTGCCTCAGGACCGAGTGAAGCCCTGGGGAACCGCGCACGCCGTTTGGGTGGCTGCAGGTAAGCTCACAGAGCCTTTTGCGGTCATCAACGGCGACGATTTCTACGGTTACCAGTCTTTCCAGATCATGGCAGATTTTCTAAAAAGCGGGCAAGAATGCGGCTTGGTGGGGTATCTGCTGGCCAACACGCTGTCTGAGCACGGCGCGGTGTCAAGAGGCATCTGCGAAGTGGATGCAGCCGGGAACCTGGTGAGCATCACGGAGCAGACCCATATAGAGAAAACCCAGGACGGCATTGTGGCCATTGGCCCAGATCAGCAACCCATTCCGCTGGCCCCAGACCAGATGGTGTCTATGAACCTCATGGGGTTTGCGCCTTCCTTGCTGCCTTACTTTGGTAAATACCTGGAAGAGTTCCTGCGGGAAAAGGCCCACTTGCCCAAGGCGGAATTCTTTCTGCCCCTAGTGTTGGATAAGTTGGTAAAAGAAGGTGCCACGCAGGTGAACGTGCTGCCTACCCCGGAGAAGTGGTTCGGGGTGACCTATCCCGCTGACAAGCCCTTGGTGGTGGAAGCCCTCAAAAAACTCATTGAGGCCGGTACCTACCCCCAAAATCTTTGGAACACCCCCGTTAACAGCAAATAAGATGGTACAAACAGCAGGACAAGACGCTACGTTATCGTTCATCGTTTCCCGGTTCAACCTGCAAGGGACCGCCGCCTCCATTGTGCCGCACGGCTCGGGGCATATACATGACACCTACCATGTGGCAAATGCCCAGCCCGACTGTCCGGATTATCTGTTGCAGCGGGTGAACCACCACGTTTTCAAGAATGTGCCGGCCCTCATGGAGAACATCCATGTGGTGACCACGCATTTGCGCCAAAAACTGGAAAACACCTCAGAAACCCAACCTTCGGCAGAAGTGCTTACCCTCATTCCTACCCAAGACCAGAAATGGTTTTACCAGGATGAACAGGGCAATTACTGGCGCATGTACTATTTCCTGTACGGCACCATGAGCTATGACTTGGTGAGCACCCCGCAGCAAGCCTACGAAGGCGGCAAGGCGTTTGGCCGTTTCCAGGCGCTGTTGGCCGATTTACCCGTGGACCTGCTGCACGATACCATCCCTAATTTCCACAACGTAGTAAACCGGCTACGGCTTTTCAGGGAGGCCGTAGCCAAAGATGCGGTGGGACGGGTGCGCGAAACCGGGCCCGAGATAGCGTTTGTGGAAGAGAAAGCCGAAGCCATGAGCGCCATTTACCACCTGGGCGAACGCGGTGAGCTGCCCTTGCGCATCACGCACAATGATACCAAATTCAACAACGTCTTATTAGACCAAACCGGCAAAGCCCAGTGCGTGATAGACCTGGATACGGTCATGCCCGGCTACGTGGCCTATGATTTCGGGGATGCGATCAGGACCACGGTTAACACCGCTCCCGAGGATGAGCCGCAGTTGGAGAAGATTCAGGTAGACGTTTCGCTGTTTGAAGGATTTGCCAAAGGGTTCTTAGAGGAAACCAGCAGTTCATTGACGGACCAAGAAATCGCCTCGCTCATACACGGCGTGCTGCTGCTGCCTTTTATCATGGGCCTACGGTTCCTGACCGATTACCTGGAGGGCGACCATTACTATAAAATCCACTTCCCAGAGCATAACCTGCAACGCTGCCGGGCGCAGTTTCAGTTGGTACGGCAGCTGGAGGCGAAGCTTCCGCAGTTCCAGGAAATCATTGAGCGGGTGGTGCAGGAAACCCGCCTGACAGAAATCGACTCAAAAGCCTGAAAGCGCCATGAAACAGCTGGAAGTGCCGTATTTGCCTTTGCTCCAGAAAGACACGCCCTTACCCGACGTGTCTGAGCAGTTGGATAGATTGGAGAAAAACGCCATTGATGCCGTGCCGTGGCCCTCTTACAACTACAAACCCCGGGTGTCTTTCTCGGTGGCCCACAGCAAGGACTGTCTGTTTGTGAAGTTCTATGTGGAGGAGGAGGCCATCAGGGCGGTGTTCCGCCGCACCAATGACCCGGTGTACAAAGACAGTTGCGTGGAGCTTTTCATTGCCTTCAACCAGGAGAAGGCCTACTACAATCTGGAGTTCAATAGCCTTGGTTCCTGCTTGATGGCTTACGGCCCGGAAAGAGAAAACCGCCAGTTTCTCTCAGAGGCGGTAATCAGAGAGATAAAGCGGTATGCCCAGATGACGGTGGGCGAGGCCGCCCCTTCAGACACCCCGGTAAAATGGGAACTGACACTGGTGATACCCGAGGAGGTGTTCTGCTTCCATCGGTTTGGGTCTTCTTTGCATGAGCAGCAGTGCCGGGTGAACTTTTATAAATGCGGCGATGATCTGCCCACCCCGCATTACCTCACCTGGAACCGCATCTGGGCTGCTGCCCCAGATTTCCACTTGCCAGAGTACTTCGGCGAATTACAGTTCCTATAGCGGGCTTCTGCGCCAGGTGGCAGTTTGTTGCGTTTTAGGGCTACTTTAGGGAAGACAGGCCCAAAACGGTGGGGGAGTCCTCCGCCCGTGAGCATCCTGCAAGGCTAGGCACAAACAATTCTGCCGCTTTTCTTACTTCTGAACCACGTTTTGCTCTTTCACCCCATAAAGAAACACATCTATGAGTACTAACAGGAGAGACTTTTTGAAGTTAGCCGGTCTGGCGGGCGTAGGACTGGCCAGTACAGGTTTTGTGAGCGGCTGTGCCTCCTCGGCAGCCGCAACCTCGCTTGACCAGATTCAGGCGCAGGCTAAAAAAACGCACCGGCAGCACTTCAACATGAGCGGGTATGCCGCTCCCCGCCTGGACAAAGTGCGGGTAGGTTATATTGGGCTAGGCATGCGCGGTCCGGCCTCGGTGGTCCGGATGAACCATATTGATGGGGTGGAGATCAATGCCTTGTGTGACATAAGACCAGACAGGGTTGCCGCTACCTTAAAGAAGATAGAGGGCTCCAGCCATAAACCAACCACCTATTCAGGTAAGGAAGACGCTTGGAAGGAGCTGTGCAACCGCAATGACATTGACCTGGTGTACATTGCCACGCCCTGGCACCTGCACACGCCCATGGCCGTGTACGCCATGGAGCACGGCAAACACGTGGCCGTGGAAGTGCCCGCCGCGAAAACCTTGGAGGAATGCTGGCAGTTGGTAGAAACCTCTGAGCGCACCAAAAAGCACTGCATGATGCTGGAGAACTGCTGCTATGATTTTTTTGAGATGCTCACTTTAAACATGGCCCGGCAAGGATTCTTTGGGGAGATTGTGCACGGCGAGGGGGCCTACATCCATAATCTAATAGACTTGAATTTTGCCAAGACCAGCGATACTGAGGAAGCCTATTACAACATGTGGCGCCTGAAAGAGAACGGGCGCAACGGAAGCTTGTATCCTACGCACGGTTTGGGTCCCATCTGCCAGGTGATGGACATTAACCGGGGCGACCAGATGGATTACCTGGTATCTGTCTCCTCCAATGATTTCAACATGGGCGCCAAGGCGAAGGAACTGGCCTCTAAAGACAACTTCTACCAGGATTTCGCGCAGATGAATTTTCGGGGGAACATGAATACCACCACCATCCGCACTAAAAAGGGCCGCACCATTATGATTCAGCACGATGTGTCCTCGCCGCGACCTTACTCCCGTATTCACCTGGTCAGTGGTTCCAAAGCCATGGCCCAGAAGTGGCCAGATCCGGCTCGCATTGCTACCGGGCACGATTGGCTGTCCAAAGAGGAATTCGCCAAAATTGAAGAACAATACACCCCGCCTCTTACCAAGAAGCTAGGCGAAATGGCTAGGAAAATTGGCGGGCACGGCGGCATGGATTTCTTGATGGAATGGCGTCTGGTAGATTGCCTGCGCAACGGTCTACCCTTGGATCAGGACGTATACGATGCCGCCCTGTGGAGCGCCGTAGCTCCGTTGAGCGAGTGGTCAGTTGCCAACCGTTCTAACTCCATTGACGTGCCTGATTTCACCGTGGGGGCTTGGCAGCATAACAAACCGGTAGAGCTAACCTTGCAAGGCGGCGGTACTACTAACGTGAAGGCGTAGCAAACATTTAAGGCCGATAAAGCCCGATGCCGTTTCGGGGCAGTTTTCGTAAAAACTGCCCCGAAACGGCATCGGGCTTTATGTTGAATATGAACCCTGAAATTGAAGGATGCTGTTAAGCACCGCTAAGTGCGTCTGCTTACCGCAGATTCTCCCCTCAGGAGGAGCGTAGGGGTGTTTACCCTGAAGAGCACGCATTCCAGCGCACCTATATTACTTTCCAGATATTGGTCAAAGTGGTTGTTCAGCAATTCGCAGACCGGCAGGTGTAGACACCCCTCTGCGCTCCCCTCAAGGGGAGAATCTTGGTTGAAGCGTATTTTCAGGTAGTCGCTGAGACTATTCACCCCCAATAACAGAGGCTGTTACGTTTTTGGCCTGATTTCTTCAAAACAGCCCCAAAACGAAACATGCGCTTAATTTACCTTGATGGTATGATTCAAGCGGTTATAGCCGGTGTTCTCTTCCCAGACATCGTTGTTGGCAAACCTGATGCTGTACTCAGGACGTTTGGCGAGGCTCTCGTAGCCATCTGGCAGATGAAGCAGCACATCGTACTCGCCTTTCTGCAGGTTAGAGGGCAAGGGGATTTCCTCTGAAACGGTGATCTGGCCCGGAAACCATCTCCTGATTTCTGTACTTAAGGGCAGCGCATACGTTTGCCCCGATTTCTTATGCCGCAACACCACCTGCACGGAACGTGGGTTGAAGGGAGCGGCGAAACCTACGTTTTCCAGCTGTAGAGCAATTGGCAACGAACTTCCTTTTCTAACCTTTTCCGGTAAAGAGGCTGATTTCAAGGTGAACCGGTAGCCTAACCGGCGCTTGATGTTGTCCATGCAGCCGCCGGTTACCCAGTCATTATTCACTTGGTTGTTGTAAGAACTATTGAGATAGCTGTAGTGCATAGCGGCCATTTCCTGCTCGGCGCGTCCGGCGGGAGCACAATCGTTTTGGGGACTATAGGCGTTGTCGCAGGTTTCGCCGCCTACGGCAACGTACTTGCTTTCGGCTTCAAAGTATTTACGGAGCGTTTCGTTGGCTGGACCCCGTTTAGTGGAAGAGTTGCCGTAGTCATAGAAAGTACCGTAATCATCCTCGCTGGCCAGGAAGCAGTCATTGTGCAAGCCTACCCGCGCACGGTCTGCGTTGGTAAATGCTTCCTGCTCCGTGATAGCCGCCGAGGTCACCGGAGCTTTGGGGCCGTACACAAACCGTTGCTTGATCTGGGGCGTTCTTACCTGCACCATGCGGTCCTGAGGCAAAGCATCCAGCAAGGCTTTCAGCATGTCGTTGCGGTCTTGCCAACTGCTGTCTGCCACTACGCCCAGGCCGTTGGTAGAGGCATCCCCGAAATAATCTGTAAAGTAATTCTCGCCCCAGATGCCAATAAAGCCTTGTTGCAGTACGGCAATGACATCGGCGTTCTTTTGGAAAACCGGTTTCAGCTGAGAGATATGCTGCAGCACAACGGCTTTGGGCGCATCGCCGTATGGTGGGCAGATTTTGTAGTCGTCTTTGCAGTCACCGGCTTTGGTGTCATTGGTGTACGCAAACCGCAGAATCATTTTCATGCCTGCGGCTCTGGTAGCGTCAAAATCTTTCTGCAGGTTTTCCAGGAATTCGGGGCTGAGCGGCTTGTTCTTAAAATCAGCGAGCAGGTAGCCGCGGTACACCAACGAGAGCTTGGCCGAGTACTTGGCGCTGTTGGTAATGTTCTGGTTGGCCGGCAGGGTTCTCAGTTTCACCAGTTCCTCTGCGGAGAGTGTTCCGGGTTTGCCGCCGGCGGCCAGGTAAAAGCCTCGCTCAGGGTTGGCGAAATCCTCTGAGCTCTCCATGTAGGTGATTTTCCTGGTTTGGGCAAGAAGCGTGGGCGGGGTGGTTAGCTGCGCCGTAAGCAAGAAACACAGCGTAGCAATGCTTTTCCAGAGGGACGGGGGAGTAGAGTGTAAGGCCATGAAGCGGGGGAGTTGGGTGGAACAAAACGAACGAAGCGCTGGGCGTCAGCCCTGGAGCTGGCGGACACAACCAGGATTTGGGCCTGTTTTCCAGAAAACAGGCCCAAATCCCAATCAGGGCAGATTATAGGTCAATGGAGGCAAACTTAGAGCTGGCCTGCTGGCTATGAGGAATGTTGCCCACCTCGGTCCAGCCGGAGTTCATTTCCAGGATGGCGAAATTGGCGGCATTCCTCATGCTACCCAAACCTTCGCGCTTGATGGAGAACTCCACCACTTTTTTGCCGCCCACGGTTTTGATGGCCGAGAACTGCATGCGCTCGCCAAAGTTGGCTACCTCGTTCCAGGACCAGCCATTGCCGGGACCCACGTGCGCAAAGACACTGCCTCCAGTGGGGTTGCCTTCAAAGAGGAAATCGGCGCCTGAAGCAGCTGGGTACATCCAGGTTTTAAATCCGGTTTCGGGGTTGTTGTCGGCATCCAGGTACAAGTCCATTACTGCCAGCGAGAAGTCCTGGGTACCTTCCAGGTAGAAGTTGAGGTGCCCGGCAGAGGCAAAAGTTTTCACAGCCAACAGGGTGCCGCCGGTGCCCTCGTTATTGGTATGGGTGTAGGAAACGTGCTCCCAATCGGTGAAATCGCCGTCAATTTTGATGTTAGGACCCAGCACATACACAGAGTCCTGGAAGGTGCTGGTCTGGCCATTGCTCTTCACTGTGAGGGTAACCAGGTAGTCGCCTTTCTTGGAATAGATGTGCGTGGGGTTGGACTGAAAAGACTGCTCACTCTCGTCACCGAAGTCCCAGAGGTATTCAGAGGCGTTTTGCGAGAAATCAGTAAAATTGACCACAAAACCATCGGCCACGTAACTGAACACCGCTTTAGGTCCTGAATTTTCGTCGTCTTCCTCGCAGGAGAAAGTGGCCAGCAGCAAAAAGCCCAAGCCCAAGAAGAGTAAAAGTTTGTTTTTCATGTCGCTGATGCTTTAAAAGTTCGATTCTATTTGCCGTAGCGGGAGCCTGCCTAGAGATTCCCGATGGTTACCTGGTGCTTGAGGTTGTTGAGGCCGGTTTCCGCTTCCCACGTTTGGGGATTCGCCAGCCGGATGCTGTACTCGGGTCGGTTTTGCAACGCTTCTGCCCGGTCAGCAATCTTGAGGTACAGGTCATAATTGCCTGCCGGAATGCCCGTTAAGCTCACGCTTTGGTCAATGGTAAGGTTGGTGCCCGGCTTGCACGCGCGAACATCAACGGGGAGCGGTACTTGGTGGAGAGCGCCGGAGGCCTTATTTCTGAGCACCAGAAAGGTATTCTTTTGCTTGTAGACCGGCGCGTACCCTTTATTGGTGAGATTGATTTTTACCTGATAAGCTTGGTTGAGCCCCACCTGAGTGGCTAACGTGGCATCTACCAAAGCTAACCGGTACCCCAGATTTCGCTGGAATTCGTCAAAACAGCCCGAATTCCGCCAGGCGTTGAGGGTAGGCTGGTAATAGTCCAGGTTCAGGTAGGTCCACTTCAGAAGCTGCATCTCGGTGCGGCCCTCGGGGCAGGTAGGATTGTAGCCGTTCTGCGGAGGGCAGGTTTCTCCACCGGTGGGCACGTACAGGGCTTCGTTGCTGATGTAGTTTTTCTCTGGCTGAATGTTGGTGTAGGTACCGTAATTGGTGCCGCCAGACATGAAACAGTCGTTGTGATGGCCTACCCGGGCAATTTTCTCCGCAGAATACGCCATTGCCTGGCTCAGGGGCGTGGTGGTGCCAAAGATCTGCTGCTTTTTAGTAGGAGTCCTTACCTGCACCATCAACTCGGTGGGCAGCACGTCCAACAGTTTGAACAGCACCTTTCTTTCGTTTTCGGTGGTGTTGAGGCCGTTGGTAGACCCGTGCCACTCGCCCCAGGCCCCAATGAAGCCGGCCTGCACAAAGGCGATGATGTCTTTGTTGGCTTCAAAGGCAGGTTTCAACTGATCCAAGTGCTGCTCAATGATGGCCAGTGGAGCATCGGTGCCGTTCATCTGGTCGGTGTAGGCAAACCGGAGCACGCATTTAAGGCCGGCCTGCCTGATCAAGTCCATGTCGGTCTGGAAGAGGGTAAGCTGGGCGGCACTGAGCGGAGCGTCTTTGAACTTCTCCAGGTAATAGACTCGGTGGACGAGGGTGATGTTGTTATTCTTGAGAGAACCGAGTGTAGTAACGTTTAACGGGGCTCCTTCTGAATAAACCGAGAACAGGCGCATGAAACCTCTTTCCGGATTGGGGAAGATCTCGTTAGACGCGGCATAGGTGATGTTGGGCTTGGTTTCCGGCGTTGGGTCTGATTCTTCCTTGCTGCCAGAGCAACCAGAAAAACACCCAAGCAGGAAATGTAAGGCTAGTACCGTAAGCATGTTTCTTCCTCTCATTGCGTCAAATTCACTTAATTGATTTTTTTTGAAGTAAGGGTAGCAGCCGCTTTCAGCCAAGGGCCGGGAAGCAGTGCTTTGGGCTAAACTTCGGGGGAGAACCCGGTAAAGCTGGTTTCTCCCCGAAGGGTTGTTAATTGTACCCTTTGTTCTGAATGAATTTCCCTTTGCCTTCGCTCACGGTTCTCAAGGAGAACGGATAAAGTACTTTGTCCTCATTGGTGTAGACAGAGCCTTTCACCTCCCGGGCCCGCTCCACGAACTTGCCGTGGCGGATAAGGTCGGCGCGGTACTGGCCGTTCTCGCACCAGAACTCATGGCTTCTCTCTGTTAGGATGAGGTCATTGAAGGCCGCCAGCGAACTGTAGTCTGCCAAGTCTTTGTCCGGCAGATCAGCCCTTCTTCTGATGACGTTGACCAGTTCCATGGCTTCGGCAGTTGGGGCACCGGTGGCGTTTGCCAAGGCTTCAGCCTTTGACAGCAGCACATCGGCGTAGCGGTACATGATGATGTCAACGGTAGAGACGGCGGTGGTTCTGTTAGCGTCTGGGTTCATCTTCAGTGGAATAGGGCCCAGGTTCATGACCGTACCCGGGTTAGCCCGGTTGTAAGTGTTGCCATCTGTGCCGGTGTATTCGGCAATCAGCATGGTTTTCCGCTCATCATTTTCTTCAAATGTGTCATAGAACCACCAGGTGCTTTGGATGGTGCCCCAACCGCCTTTTACCGGATAGTTAGACGGCAGCACCATCAATTGCCACTGGTTTTCACTGGTGCCTTCGTAGTCGCACGGAACGGCCCAGATCACCTCGCGGCTGTTCTTGGCGCCTTCCAGATCCCACATGCTCTCGTAGTCCTGGGTAAGGGTGTAGTAGTTATAGCCGATGATATCATTCGCCAGTTCCACTACCCTGTTCCACTTCTTCTCGTGCAGGTTGAGCCGTATTTGCACCATTTTCGCTAAACCTTTGCTAAAACGGCCGTATTCTGCCTGGGCAGGGTGGGGCAGATCTTCGGCCGCGGCTACCAGATCGGCCTCAATGAAGGCCACCGTTTCCTCGTGTGACAGGCGGGCCAGGGGCACTTCTTCCATTGGTTTCTGCAATACTTCCAGCGGGGCAATCACCAGGGGGCCGTACATGTCAAACAGCTCGTAGGCGAGCAAGCCACGGGCGCACCTGATCTCAGCGATGGCTTTCTTCTTCACCGCCTCGCTCACCTCTGATTTGGTGATCAGGTCAATGGTGAGCGTCATCAGGCTGATTTTGTTGTAGAAAACATCATAGAAACGGGTAATGCCCGCATCGGTGGGTTTGTAGTTGTGGAGGGAGGCCGCCAGCTGAGGACCGTAGGAACCGTTCAGGATCTCAGTGGTGGCATCGTTGATGTACATGATGCCGTTCTCAGAGGTGGTATGAATGCCGTCGCCCCACGAGCCACGCAGAGGATAGTAGCAGGCGTTTACCATGGCCTCTACGTCTGCCTCAGACTGCGGGAAAATGCTGGGGTTTATCTCAGAATAATCAATGGACTCTAAATCATCTGTGCAACCGCCCAGCAGGAAGAGTAGTGCAAGAGAAAGAAATACTTTGCGCATGGTCTTATAAATTAATGGGTGCTGGTTCATTAGAAAGTCAGGTTAATGCCGGTGGTGAACGTTTTTACATTGGGGTAAGCCGCTGTGTAGGCATCGGTCTCGGGATCAATGCCCTCATAAGGCGTGATCACGAACAGGTTTTGAGCGGTCACGTGGATGGAGGCTCTGGAGAACACTTTGCCGGTCCACTTGGTAGGCAGGGTATAGGCCAGCGCAACGTTCTGCAACCGGACAAACCAGGCATCCTGCAGGAAGAAATCGCCTACGCTGTACGGAGACCAGCCATAAAAGGAGCTGGGCTGGGTAGTGGATGGATTTTCCGGAGTCCAGCGGTTCTTCACGGTGCGTAAGGCATTGTACCCGTAGGTGTAAATACCATCTGCGCTGATGCCGTAGGTGGTGTAGTTAGGATCGGCCATTTTACGCCCGAACATGCCATTGAAGTCAAAGTTGAGGGTGAAGCCTTTGTAGGTGAAGATGTTGGTCATGCCCACAATCAGGCTGGGGTCTGAGGTCCCGATGAGTCTGGTATCGGCGTCATCAATGATTCCGTCTGGGGCGCCGGTGCGCAGGAAACGGCCATTCTCGTCTACCATGGGGTTGCCGTTGGCGTCGCGCTGGTAGCCGTTGATGTCTTTGATCTTGATCATGCCGGGTCTCAATTCTGGCTGAGAAGGCACCTCTTCGCCCACCTGCATGATACCGTCTGCTACCCGCGCGTAAATGGCTCTGATAGGATCATTGACGTTCTCGTACACGGCAGGCTTCCAGTCTGGGGCTCTTTCTTTCCAGGTGTCTTTGAACCTTGAGAACGTGAAGATGGATCTCCACTCAAAGTCATTGCGCTGGAAGTTGCGGGTGCTTACGGTCAATTCAAAGCCTTTGCTCTGAGTCTTGCCCACGTTGGCCATGATGGTGTTGATGGGGTGGTAGGAGTTGATGGGTTTGAAGGCCAGCAGGTCTGAAATTACCCGGTTGTACACCTCCAAGGAGCCGTCTATGCGCCCGTTAAAGAGCGAGAAGTCCAGACCAAAGTTGGCCTCAGTGGTGGTTTCCCATTTCAGATCAGGGTTTTCCAGGCGGGATAGGGATACCCCGATCTCTCTGGTGTCATTACCCGAAAGCCAGGCGGGGTAAGCATAGTAGGCCGCGAAGGCGTTGCTGCCAATAGAGGCGTTCCCGGTTTGACCATAACTGGCTCTCAGTTTAAACTGCGAGACGGTGTTAGCCAGGCCCCCGAAGAACGGCTCCTCGGCTATGTTCCAGCCCACGGCTACCGACGGAAAAGTACCCCACTTGTTGTTTCGGGCAAACACGCTGGCCCCATCGGTCCGCACGGTCAGGGTGAGCAGGTACCGGTCTTTCAGGGTGTAGTTCAAGCGTCCAAAGTAGGAGGCCATTACATTTTCTGAGCGGGAAGAGCCCACGGTTTTGGTGCTGCTGCCAGCCCCTAGGTTGTTCCACAGGAAAGCGTCTGAGATAAAGTTGGTGTTGCCAACGTTAGTAAAGTCATTGTAGAAATTCTGCTGCGAGGCACCGGCCAATAGGTTAATGCGGTGGTGGGTAGCAATCGTCTTGACATAGGAGGCAGTTGCCTCCATCAGGTATTCGTTTTTATCAATCTCGGCAATGGAAGCCCGGCCAAATTCCAGTGCTCCGTGGATGGTGGTTTTGGGAAGATAATTCCAGCGCTTGGTGATGCCGCGGTCCATGCCTCCTTTCAACCGGATGGTGAGGTCTGGGATGGGAATAATGTCTATAAATGAGTTGAGCAACATGCGCTCAATGCGGCCTTCATCTGAAATGGTGAGCAGGGAGTACGGATTAGGCTGCAGAGCCAGGAGCGGGTTTACGGGGTAGTTGCCGTTCTCATCAATGGGTTTGATGTGCGGCCCCATCTGCATGGCGGCCCGAATGATGCCTGAGTTCTCAAATTGATCACCTCCTAGCTGGCTGTTGTCATTATTGATGCGGCTGGCCGTAAGGTTCAGGCCGAACTTGATGTATTTGTTTACGTCCTGGTCTACATTGGCCCGTACAGTAAACCTTTCAATGCCGGAGTTTTTGATGACTCCGTTGTGCTTGTAGTAATTACCCGAAAGCAGGAACTTGGTAGATTCTGTGCCGCCCGTCAAGGATAGGTTGTGCTGCTGAATGGAGCCATCACGGGTTACCAAACCAATCCAGTCGGTGCCCCGGCCCACGTTATTGATGGCGTTTTGGGTGTATAATCGGCGAAACGGCCCATTAATAGGATCGGCCTGGGCTTCCTCCAAGGTTCTATTACCATAAGGAATCACGTTGTTGTCAAAGTTCCAGCGCTCCCAGGCAGCTTCGTTGCGCACCTGCATCCACTCGTTCAGGGGCAATACATCAAAAGGATTGTTGTATTTCTGAATGGAAAAGGTATTGGAGTATTGCACCTCGGCTTTGCCGGTTTTTCCTCTTTTGGTGGTGATGAGAATAACCCCATTGGCGGCCCGTGCGCCATAGATAGAGGTGGCGCTGGCGTCTTTGAGTACCTCAATGGACTCAATGTCATTGGGGTTGAAGGAGTTCAGGATGCTCTGGGTGCCGGCTTGGTAGCGTCCGCCGCTCCCGGGTTGCTGTAAATCTGAGATGGGGAAGCCGTCTACTACAATCAGAGGAGCGTTGCTGGCGTTGATGGAACCGGCACCCCGAATCAGAATGTCAAGTCCGCCACCGGGTTGGGCACTGTTCTCCCGGATCATTAAACCGGCCGCTTTGCCCTTTAGCATGTGCCCGATAGACGCAGCACCGGAGTTCACCACCAAGTCTTCTGCTTTCACAGAACTGATGGCTCCGGTTAAGTCCCTTTTCTTCTGGGTGCCGTAGCCCACCACCACTACCTCATCCAGGGCTTTTCTATCCTGAGCCATCTGCACATTCAGGGTAGATTCATTGCTGACCGCCACTTCCTGTGACAGCAAACCAATAAAGGAGAACACCAGCGTTGCCCCTGAAGGGGGTACCTGTATGCTGAAAGCACCGTTCGTGTCGGTGGTGGTTCCGGTGGTGGTGCCTTTTACCACTACGCTAACACCGGTTAAGGCCTGGCCGTCTTCTTTAGCCGTAACGGTACCCGTCACCGTGCGGCCCTGGGCGGCGGCTTGCAGCACCGGGAGAAGCACCAGTAGCGTTAGCTTCAGAAATGTGTGTACCAATTTTTTCATGTAGATGCAGTTTATTGGGTGAGGTGTGGGCAAAACGGAATGAGGTATAGGGAAAACTCCTCCTGAAAAAAAAGATAGGAAGGAGTTGCTCTGAGAGAAAAGCAGGTATTGCCAGCTTGTTACGGTAGTGGCCTGGCCCGTAATTGGGGGCATAGATACGGGAGACTGGCCGTAGTCAGGAAGGAACAGGCACATTGGTGTGCCTGAACAGAGACAAAGGGCTGCAATTTGGTTCCATAGAGGTCTGTTTGTTAAGTATCACTCTGGTTGTGTTGTAAGCGCAGAATATGTCTCAGACGGGTGGCCAGCTGCAAAGTAAATAGAGCCGGCGCCTGTCTTGGATAATGGTTAGGGAGCCAGGCCGCATATTTAGGGCCAACTCCGCCACGGAACGGTACTTCTTTCTCCAACCTGCCCTCTGGCCCTTGCTGTGCAGCGGTAAGACGGGCATCTCCTGGCTGCATAGCTACCTCTCTTTTGTGGAGATTTCTTGTCTCGGTGTATTAAACATAGCTACTATAAATTAGATAAGCAAGAAGTTTTAGGTAAAATGTGTTCGTAGACGCAAAGATTTTTCCTATATGTGTTCGAACACATGAAAGAAAGGTAAAAAACTTGTTTGCTATCTTTTAATCCCCATCTTTGAGAAAATATCGGGTTTTCCGCACCCGATTTCTGGTAGGCTAGGAGCAGGGGAGAAGCGCAGAGGACAAGAAAGTAGATGAATCTTCCTGTCAGGGCCAGGGTGGGCAGCGGCGCCGGATGCCTGATTTTACCTTATTATAAGAAAAACAAGCCAAAAACAGATGGCAAATCCTTCTTATACCACTCGCAACTCTTCGGTTAAGCATGCCCCAACGGTAACCGGGGTAACAGACGCATTTCCTATGAAGACCACCTACCGGCTCCTTTCTCTGGATTTCATGCGCGGCGTCATCATGGTTTTGCTGGCCGCCGAAAGCACACTATTATATGTACGCTGGCAGGAACTGGCCGGAACCGAGGGCATAGCGGGCCAGCTGGTGCAGCAGTTCTTCCACGTGCCCTGGCAGGGACTCCATTTCTGGGACCTGGTGCAGCCGGCCTTCATGACCATTGCGGGTACCTCTCTGTACTTCTCAGTGCAGCACCGGCTCCAGAAAGGCGATGCCCCAAGCCTGATCACCCATCATGTGCTGAAGCGAAGCCTGAAGCTTCTGCTGTTGGGGGTGGCGCTCCATTGCGTGTATGCCGGTAAGTTGGTGTGTGAGCTGTGGAATGTGCTGGCGCAGCTGTCGGTTACGTTACTGGTGGCGTATGTGCTGCTGCCGTACTCGGCCCGAACCCAGTTGCTGGTCTCATTTCTCTGTATTGGCCTCAGCGAGGCCTTGTACCGGTTCGCCCACATTCCGGGGTTTGACCAGCCTTTTACCCCAGACAAGAACTTCGGCTCCTGGATGGATCTGCTCCTGATGGGTAAACTGAACAGTGGCCATTGGATTGCCATGAACTTCCTGCCCACGGCCGCCCACACCATCTGGGGAAGCCTGGCCGGGAAAGTGCTGGCCTCCCACAAATCGGCGGCCTCTAAAATCAAGGTTTTCGTGCTGGCCGGCATCTTGGGGGTACTGGTGGGACATGCCCTGGACTTCACCGGCGTAGACCCTATCATCAAACGTATTTGTACCGCTTCCTTCGTCCTTGCCTCGGGCGGGTGGGTGTTCCTGCTGCTGGCGTTCTGCTACTGGAGCATTGACGTGAGAAAGGCCGGGCACTGGGTGCTGTTTTTCACGGTGGTGGGCATGAACCCCATCTTCATTTACCTGTTCTTTGAAACCGTGGGGCTGCAGTGGCTGAATGGAACAGTGGCTATCTTCACCAACGGGTTTACCGATTGGTTTGGGGTGCCAGATCAGGTGCAGGCGGTGCTGGCCTCCCTTGCTACGCTGGCGGTGGAGTGGTACATCTGCTACTGGCTGTACCAAAGGCGCATCTTCTTTAGGGTTTAGGAGATAAGGGAAAAGAGGTCTGGCATTTCGTGTGAGAGGCAAGCGGATTGTTGGTAATTGGTATATTTGTTCGTACACATATATAAGTGCATCACCCTCCGGCTTGCTCAATCTAAAAAGGACCACTTGTGACTAATGTCGCATTGGTTTGCCCAGTGATGAGAGCAGGTGAGCAAGGCATCAGAGATTGTATCAGAAAATAAGGTCAATGGTAAAGAAAGGCATCGTTCGGATTAAGGATATTGCGGAAAAAGCAGGAGTTTCAACGGGTACCGTAGACCGGGTGCTGCATGAGCGGGGGCGCGTGGCCGAGGACGTGCGGCAAAAAGTCCTGGAAATTGCGCAGGAACTTAACTACCAGCCCAACCTGCTGGCCCGTACCCTGGTAAACAACCGGGTGTACGAGATAGCCGCGCTGCTGCCAGACCCCCAGCAGGATGTGTACTGGCAGGCCCCCAAAACCGGAGTGGAGAAAGCGCAGGCCGAACTGGCGCAGTATGGGGTAAGGGTGACGCAGTTTATTTTTGATCCCTATGAGGCTGCCTCTTACCGGCAGAAAGCGAACGAAGTCATTGCCATGAGCCCCGACGCCATTCTGGTGGCTCCCATTTTCTACCGCGAGTCGCTCCCTTTTTTCAAAAAATGGAAAGAGCTGGAGATTCCGTTCGCGCTGTTCAACACGCACATTCCGGATTACGAGCCCCTCATTTACATTGGGCAGGATTCTTACCAGAGCGGGTATCTGGCGGCGAAACTGCTGCACTACGGGCATCCGCAGGGAGCCGCTTTTCTGGTGGCCCACATAGACGTGGACCTGTCCAACTCCTCCCACCTGATTAACAAAGAGCAAGGGTTTTTCGACTATTTTTCCCAAATCGGCTCAGAAACGCAGTATCCGCTGCTGCAGGCCGATCTGCACAACTCCTCCTCGGCCGCGTTTCATGAGCAGCTAGACCAGTTGCTGCAGGATAACCCTAAGGTCAGGGGCATCTTCGTGACCAACTCCAAAGCCCATACCGTGGCCCATTACCTGCAGCTGAGGGGCGTTTCCCACATCAAGTTGATTGGCTATGACCTCATGGAAAGAAACCTCCACTTTCTTAAGAAGGGCTTGATTGAGTTCCTAATCAACCAAAATCCCAAGGGGCAGGGCTACTGGGGCATCTACGGCCTGGCCGATAAGCTGGTGTTCAAAAAGAAGGTCAACCCCATTAAGTACCTGCCGCTGGACATCATCACCAAAGAGAATCTACACTATTATATAGAAGCAGATCTGTAAGGGCCGGCATAGCTACTGTTTCAGGGCTATTTTCCGGAAAATCACCCCAAAACTATACCCGATAGACGAAAATCCTTCACCGTACTTCAGGCATATTTTCTAATTAGAGGATAGAAGTAGGAAAGGTGCTCTAGGAGTACCCGCGGAGTGCGGAACGGGAAGCTGGCAATGGGGCCCTATTTGTAGCGTGAACTTGTTGCCCTGTTTGGCCGTCAGCCGTAGAACCCAGCATGAAACCAATTGTCAGCATAGAGTACTGCCCCAAATGCGGCTGGATGTTGCGCGCCGCCTACATGGCCCAGGAACTGCTCACCACCTTCACCGACGATGTAAAAGGTGTGCTCCTGGAACCCAGCGAGACCAGCGGCACCTACCTCATCCGCCTTAATGACCAGGTGATCTTCGACCGCAGAGCCGCTGGCCGCTTTCCCGACGTAAAGGAGCTGAAGCAGCTGGTGCGGGACAGGGTGAACCCTGGCAAAAGCCTGGGGCACTCAGACCGGAAGTAGGCGTTGTGCTTAGGCCCAGGGCTTTTTAGTGCTTCCCCCTGCCGGGTCGCCGTGGGAGGTAGTAAATACGCTATATCTTATATACAGGAATATCAGTATAAGGCTAATGAGAAAAGACGGCCCTGCAAGCGTAGGGCCTTTGTGACTTACCACTGATTAACTATGCTGCATATAAACGAGCTTTCCCTCAACATTCCGGAAACTACCAAGCCCCGGGTGGTTATCATCGGCGGTGGGTTTGGGGGCGTGAACCTGGTGAAGAAACTGCCCGGAAAAGAGTTTCAGGTAGTGATGTTTGACCGGCAAAACTACCATGGGTTCTGGCCCCTGCTGTACCAGGTAGCCACGGCCGGCCTGGAGCCCGATGCAATTGCCGAGCCCCTCCGGAAAATGTTTGACGAGGACTACGAGGACTTCCACTTCCGGCAGGTGAAGGTAACGGGAGTGAACCCGGCCGCCAAAACCGTGACCACCCTGGTAGGCGAGCTCAGGTATGACTACCTGGTCATCGCCACGGGCACCAAATCCAACTACTTCGGGAACGAGCAGATCAAGCGCTATTCCTTTCCCCTCAAGCAGATCCCCGATGCCCTGAACCTCAGGAGCCAGATGTTGCAGGCTTTTGAGCAGGCCAACATGATCAAAGATCCCGATGTGCGGCAAAGCCTGCTCAACTTCGTGATCGTGGGGGGAGGGCCCACGGGCGTAGAACTGGCCGGCGCCCTGGCCGAGATGCGCAAGTATATTCTGCCGGGCGATTACCCCGGGCTGGACTTCAGCCAGATGAACATTATTCTGGTGGAGGGCCTTGACCGCGTTTTACCGCCCATGTCTCCCAAGTCTAGCCAGACCACCAAGGAGTACCTGGAGAGTGCCGGGGTTGTTGTAAAGCTCAACACCCTGGTAGAGTCGTACGACGGCGAGTTGGTGACCTTCAAGGGCGGGGAGACCATCAGGACCCAGACGCTTATCTGGGCGGCCGGGGTCTCTGGGGCCCAGATTGCCGGCCTCCCGCCCGAGGCGAGCGAACGGGGACGCTACCTGGTGAATACCTTTAACCAGGTCATCGGCTTCCCGGATATCTTCGCCATTGGCGATGTGGCGGCCATGAAGACCGAGAAATGGCCCCGGGGACACCCGGGGGTGGCGCAACCGGCCATTCAGCAGGGGCAGCACCTGGCCAAGAACCTGCAACGCCTCATCAGGAACGAGCCCCTGCAGCCCTTTGAGTACTTTGACAAAGGCTCCCTGGCCATCATCGGCCGGAACCGTGCGGTAGCCGATCTGCCTAAGGACCTGCACCTGAAAGGGTTCATTGCCTGGGCGGCCTGGCTCTTTGTACACATTTACTACCTCATTGGGTTCCGGAACAAGCTGGTGGTGCTGGCCAACTGGATCTACAAGTTCTTTACCCGCGAGAACGGCAACCGCCTGATCATTCGTCCTTTCCTGAGAAAAGATGATGTTGCGGGACAGGAATTTGTAAGGAGGCAGGCTGACCTGGACTGATCCAGGGTTCAGTAAGGTTCTTGCTTCTTCTTGTTTTTAGCATCTAAAAAGGCCCGCCCAAAGCGGGCTTTTTTGATGGATGACTGCTTTTCACAACAGGGCTGCCGCCTGGTGCTGTTATATGAACAAAAGTTTACGGGCTTGTGTCTGACTTTTTAATAATTGTATAATTCCTTTTCCATGTCATGGTGTAGGATGGGTAAATACTGATGCGGTATTTGGTATCTGCTTATCCTTCATGTAAATACATTAATGAAAGCATGATTCAAGAGTTTAAAGCCTCTTTTGCAGTAGCAGCAGGAGTAATGCTAGTTAAAAATATTGTAGTATAAGTACTATGTGGCTGGTGTTGGAGGGAGCGTTAGTAGCAATATTTCCATGAATGTGCTACCCACTTTTAGGTATAATCTGAAATAATGTAACATTAATAACAAAAAATTTTGCAGTTTATAGAATAACCTATAAATTAGATCAACAAAGTTATACAGACCAGTTGCACAGCCTAAACAATTCCCCGTGGAAGTTTATAGCCGATTGAACTTGTTGGCAGAGTGTTGCTGTTGCTAGGTCTGATAATTATGTTTTTTGTTGGTTAAGTTCAAACAAGTAAGATGCTAGCTGTAAAACCTGGATTCTATTGCTCAGTAGCCTAAGATGTAGAACTTAGCTTATATATAATGTAACTATCAAGTATAAAGTTATCTATTTGTTTAATCAGTAACATCTACACCATGAAAGCTAAAGCTACCTTCCTGAGTTATATCTCAGCAGAAAAAAGATTGAGAAAAGAACAATCTAAGTTGAAAAACGCTGCTAAGAATGCTGCGAACAACGTTGAGCAAGCCATCCAGCTTGACAAGAGAGGATCATTGGTTTCTAGCAACTAATTCTAGAGAGAGCCCACGCGTACCATCCTGACATCATCTACCAGAACACAACCCATTAAAGAATCTATATAGAAAAACTATTTACTACAGCAGGTACGGTACTTATGTAATACACCAAAATGTACTCTATAAGTACGCTATGCCTCATTTTATCTAATATTTAGTATTAAATATTAAATACAAGAAAGCAAAAGCCCCACCGCAAACGCAGTGGGGCTTTATTATTTTCAAAGAATCTGCTACGGCAAGCGCTTAGCCAATTGCAACTCTCTTGAACTCAGTAACGGTCATGCCTTTGTTGGTGTTGTCCAGCAGTTTGGCAATGGTCAAAGAAGAGTCTTTCACAAACTCCTGGTTCAACAGGGTGCTTTCTTTGTAGAACTTGTTCAGTTTGCCTTGGGCAATTTTCTCCAGCATTTCCTCTGGCTTGCCTTCCTGACGGGCTTGCTCTTTGCCAATCTCAATCTCGCGCTGGATGGTAGCGGCATCAACGCCGTCTTTGTCCACCGCGATAGGACGCATGGCGGCAATTTGCATGGCCACGTCTTTTCCAACCTCAGTAACGTCTTTGTCACCGGTGTTAGTCAAGCCCACCAATACACCCAGTTTACCATTAGAGTGGTTGTAGGCTACTACTTTCTCGGCAGAAACTGTCTCGTAAGAAACCACGTCAATTTTCTCGCCAATCTTACCCATCAGGTCCGTGATGTGGTCTTGCAGCGAGCGGCCATCGGTCTGTGGCGTAGCCAACAACTCTTCTTTAGAAGGAGCGTTGGTAGAAACGGCTGCGCTCAATACGGCCTGGGCCAGGTTTTTGAAGTCTTCTACTTTAGATACCGGCTCAGTCTCGCAAGCCAGCGCGATTACTTTCCCTACAGTACCTTCAGCGTTTACCTGCGTCAACACCACTCCCTCAGAAGTAGCGTTGTCAGCGCGCTTGCTGGCAATTTTCTGACCTTGCTTACGAAGGATATCTTTGGCTGCCTCAAAGTCGCCGTTGGCTTCGGTCAGGGCTTTTTTGCAGTCCATCATACCAGCGCCAGTTTCCTGGCGAAGTCTGTTTACATCTTGTGCTGTAATAGCCATTGTTCTTTTATTAAGAAGTACGGTTAATAAGTTTTACTAGGAGGGTGGCCCGCTGTGGGGCGGCACCGGTTTGGTTAAAAAGAAACTGAACACTAGTGGCGCCAGGCTTCCTAATGTTCAGTTTCAATTCTTTATCTAAAGAGGCAGAAGCTTATTCAGCGTCAATTTTCTCCTGGATGCCTTCTTCCTCTGAGCGTTTTCTGTCAGAGTCTTCTTTGTCTACCTTGCGCTCAGACAGACCTTCTTCAATGGCGCGGCCAATCAAAGAAGTGATCAGGGCGATTGACTTAGAAGCGTCATCGTTAGCCGGGATTGGGAAGTCTACGGTCTCTGGGTTAGAGTTAGTATCCACAATCGCGAATACAGGCAGGTTCAGTTTCTGGGCTTCTTTGATGGCGATAGCCTCACGCTTCACGTCCACTACGAACAGAGCAGCTGGGAGACGAGACAGGTCAGCGATACCGCCCAACACACGCTCCAGTTTCTCACGCTCACGGTTCAACATCAGACGCTCACGTTTTGCCATAGCAGCGTAAGCGGTGTTGTCTTTCACCATTTTGTCAATGGTTGACATTTTCTTCAAAGACTTGCGTACCGTCTGGAAGTTAGTCAACATACCACCCAACCAACGGTCAGTCACATACGGCATCTTCAGGCGTTTTGCCTCTTCGGCCACAATGTCCTGCGCTTGTTTCTTGGTGGCAACAAACAAAATCTTACGGCCTGACTTGGCAATCTGCTTGATGGCAGAGGTAGCCTCGTCCAGGGAAGCAAGGGTTTTGTTCAGGTCAATGATGTGGATACCGTTTTTCTCCATGAAAATGTACGGAGCCATTTTAGGATCCCATTTTCTGGTAAGGTGGCCAAAGTGCACACCGGCGTCCAGTAAATCTTTATAAGTGGTATTAGCCATGATAGTGATACAGCTGATGATATATTAACGTTTAGAGAACTGGAAGGAACGACGGGCTTTGCGCTTACCGAATTTCTTACGCTCCACCATGCGTGGGTCGCGGGTTAAGAATCCTTCTTTTTTCAGGGCTGGACGGGTTTCCGCGTTTTCTTCCACCAAAGCCTTGGTGATCGCCAAACGCAGGGCTTCTGCCTGACCGGCTACGCCACCGCCTTTGATGTTCGCCTTAATGTCGTATTTGCCAACCGCGTCAATCAGCACCAGAGGCTGCTGCACAATGGTTTGCAATACTTCACTAGGGAAGTATTCCTTGATATCTCTATCGTTAATAGTGATATTCCCTTGCCCTGACGTCATGTAGATGCGCGCCACCGAGGTTTTTCTTCTACCAGATGTATTGAGAACTTCCATTAAATATGTCTAGTTATTTTGTAAGTTTTACTTGAACAGGCTGTTGTGCCTCATGCGGATGCTCAGCAGCAGCATACACGTACAGGTTACGGAATTGCTCACGGCCCAAACGAGTCTTAGGCAACATACCTTTCACCGCACGCTCTACCAACAGGGTAGAAGACTTGGCTTTCAGCTCACGGGGAGTGAAGGTCTTCTGACCACCTGGATAGCCAGTGTGCGTCACAAACGTCTTCTTATCCCACTTCTTGCCGGTCATTCTTACTTTGTCAGCGTTGATGACAATCACGTTGTCTCCGCAGTCAGCGTTAGGCGTGAAAGAAGGCTTGTTTTTGCCGCGAAGAATCATCGCGATCTGAGAGGCCACACGGCCAAGGGTTGAGTCTCCGGCGTCTATCACTACCCAGCCTTTGTTTGCGGCCGCCTTATTAACTGATAGCGTCTTATAACTTAAATGGTCCATTGTAAATGGTTAACAGGTGAAAAATGTATGCTTTTTCTTGAAAATGGTCACAAAGATACGCGCTTTCTTTTTGGCATGCAACAGTAACGGCATTTATTCCCCTGAAAATCAAGGGAATTTACCCAATGCAAGGGTAAATAGATTCTGATGACAGGCTTAGAATGAAGAAGTTAGGCCTAAGCGGTTAGGCGTTTCTTGCTCCTTTTTCTGAAAACAAGCCGAAAACCGCGTGGGCTCAAGGGATTGGAAAGGACAAACGTTGAGAGCAAATCAGCTTAGCTCTCTTCTGTGATGCTGGCATTTACCTGGCTCGATACTGAAGTCTTGTGACTTGGGATGACGCGAAAGCTACAGACTCGGCGGGAAATACGAGTTGGTTTGTTCGTTTCCTGTAAAAGGAACCTCCGTGCTGTGGTTAAATAAATTAGTTCAGGGGAGCGCAGGAACGGGCTTCGTACCTTAAATGGAAAGGTCTGTTTAGGATGTAAACCGGGGAAAGTGGTTCTGCAAACCTGGTTTCGCTGCGGGGCAGCGAGGGTAGTCAGAGACTACCCGGCATCCAGAGGCACGAGTCAGAGACTCGCGCCAGCGAAAGAAGGAATCTCTCAATGAAAACCATCAACAACCATCAACCAGATTCTTAGCCGTTTTTGCGGAGTAGCTTTAAAAGTACGTCAAAGTCTTTGGGGTACTCGGCGGTGACCAGGATGGGTTCACCGTTCAGTAACGTAAAGCCTAGTTGGTAGGAGTGGAGGGCGAAGCGCTTGATGAGGGGCTGTTCCTCGGTGTTTTTGGCCAAGTTGAACTTGCGTTTCAGGCTGGAGAGGAAAAGCGGTTCGCCGCCGTACATCTCGTCCTGCACAATAGGGGCTTTCAGGTAAGCCAGGTGCAGGCGAATCTGGTGCATGCGGCCAGTGATGGGTTTGCACTCCACCAGCGTGTGGCGGCCAAACTTCTCCAGAGTGGTGAAATAGGTCTGCGCGGGTTTGCCTTTGAAGGCCAGTTTGGCCACTCCCTTCAGGCCCGGCTGAATGGCGCGGTCTACCAACAGGTCTTTGAACTCATGGCTGCCCCAGGCCACCGCGTGGTACACCTTCTGCACCTGGCGGTTCTCAAACTGCATGGAAAGGTGCCGGTACGCCTCTGGGTTCTTCGCAATGGCCAGGCACCCGGAAGTCTCCTTGTCCAGGCGGTGGCAGGCCTGGGCATCTGGGTGGTAGTGGCGGGCCAGCGCCAGCAGGTTGGTAGCGTTGAGGGCGCGGTCTTCCAGGGTGGCCAGAAACGGAGGTTTGTTGACTACAATGTAATCGTCGTTTTCAAAAATAATTAAGTCGCTGAATGCGGGTACCTTCATAGAAATGGGTGTGTAGCCGCCGCCTGGCTTACTGTTTTTGCCCTGGTTTTACGCAAACAAAGCAAAAACAGTAAGCCAGGCGGCTTAGGCTGCAAAGGTACCTATAATTTTTGGCTTGCCGCGTGTGCGGGTTTTGGACCCAATTTCCAGAAAACCGGCCTAAATCTGCGCTAGACCTTTACCTTGGTGAGCTTGAAATGCAGGGTGGTGCCTTTGCCTACTTCGCTGGCAACCACAATCGTAGATTTATGGGCTTCCACGATGTGCTTGGAAATGGCCAGCCCCAGGCCCGAGCCCCCGCCCGAGCCATCGCGGGTGCGGCTCCGGTCTATGCGGTAAAAGCGCTCAAAGATGCGGTTCAGGTGCTCTTTGGGAATGCCCGGACCGTCATCACGCACGGTGACCAGGGTTTTCTTCTTCCCGTCCTGGAACGAGAGCCAGATGTTGCCGTCCTCAGAGCCGTATTTGATGGCGTTGTCAATAAGGTTGATCAGAACTTGCTTGATGCGGCCCCGGTCGCCCAGCACCTCAAAGCTCTCCTCGGGGGCGTTGAGCAGGTGAATGGTCATGTTCCGCGTGCGGGCTTTGCTCTCCAACTGCTCCAGCACTTCCAGGCCCAGTTCATTCAGGTCAAAAGGTGCTTTCTTCATCTGAATCACGCCTTTCTCCAGCTGCGAGATGGTGATGAGGTCCTGCACCAGGGTATCAAGGCCGTCCAGGCTGCGGGCGGCTTTCTTCAGGAACTTGTCGCGCACGCGCTCATCGTCCATGGCGCCATCCAGCAGGGTATGGATAAAGCCCTGGGCCGCGAAGATAGGGGTCTTGAGTTCGTGCGAAACGTCGGCCAGGAACTCGCGGCGCATGGCCTGCAGGCGCTTCAGCTCCTCAATCTCCTTCTGGTTCCGTTCGGCCAGGAGGTAAATCTCGTCTTTGATGCGCTGCAGCGGATCTGGCCTGAACAGGAACTTGCTGCTCATGCGCTTGAACTCCTTGCGCTTGAACTTCTCCAGGCTGCCGTAAATGTTGTTGATCTCCCTGAAGATGAGGGCCTCGTAGGAGAAATACACCAGTAAAAAGCAGGAGGAGAACGTAAGGGCCAGGGCCAGCACGCGCTGCTTAAAGCCCAGGTACGGTGAAACGGCCAGGTAGCAGGTGATGATCAGGGCCACCAGCAGCGAGATGATGAGGGCAATCTTCTGGGAACTCAGCTTGTGGTCTTTCTGAGTAGCGGCCAAGGGAGTAGGGGCAGCCGGTTTAGTCGGTGTTGAATTTGTAGCCAACGCCTTTAATGGTCTTAATCTGATCTTCGCCTATTTTTTCGCGCACTTTCCTGATGTGCACATCCACGGTGCGGGCAATGACAAACACATCGTTGCCCCACACGTTGTTCAACAACTCATCGCGGCTGAACACCTTGTTGGGCGTGTTCGCCAGGAAAGCCAGAAGCTCAAACTCCTTCTTGGGCAGCGTGATTTTCTGGTCGCCTTTGTGCACCATAAAGCTGGTGCGGTCAATGCGCAGCCCGCCAATCTCTATCACCTGCGACTGCTCGGGTTGGTTGTTGTCGCGGCGCACGTAGGCGCCCAACCGGCTGATGAGGGCGCGGGGCTTGATGGGCTTCACAATAAAATCATCGGCGCCGGCGTCAAAGGCGGCCACCTCAGAGAATTCCTCGCTGCGGGCGGTCAGGAACAGGATGTGAGTGCCCTTGAACTTGGGGTTGTCGCGCAACTGGCGGCAGGCGGTGATGCCGTCCATCACGGGCATCATCACGTCCAGCAGGATAATGTCTGGGTCTACTTTTTTGGCTACCTCCAGGGCCTGCTGGCCGTTCTCGGCGTGGGCCACCTCATAGCCTTCCTTCTCCAGGTTGTACTGTAACAACTCCACGATGTCTGGGTCATCGTCTACTACCAGAATCTTGTATTTGGCTGGCGTTTGCATAGGGGTATGCGGTTGGGTGGAAAGAGGGTTGCCTGTGCAATCTTCTTGTAGCCTCAGGCAAGGCGCGCAAAAGCGACCAGGCAGCCTGAAATTCAAGCCAAAGATAGACAAAGTCTTAACTAGATGTTAGGTGGCGGCAGGGAATTCATGTTAACAAATTGTTAGCAAGCCCCCTGCCGGGGCTACCTAGCCTTGGGCAGAAAGGCGCACTGTTTTACGCCGGCTTTTGGGAAAACGGCTCTAAAACAGCACCGCCGCCAGAGATGGGCTCCGGCGGCGGTGCTGTTGAGGGGCAATGGCTTATTTCACTACGTTCAGCCGGCCTTTGAGGCCGCTGTACTTGTACAGGTCTACTTTCACGGAACCCACAAACATCTCAGCCTGGAACATAACGGGAATCTTGTTCACGTCATCAGAGAAGTACACCGAGATGGCGTCTTCGCCGCTGAACAGCTTGTTCTTGGGCATTCTGGGCGTTAGGCGGTGCGCCCTGATCTTGCCGGCCTTGGTTTCTACCGTGGTCACGCCTTTGTAGGTAACGGTCATGTCAAACACCTCGTCGCCCAGAAAGCCCTGCATCCTGATGCTCTGGCCCGGCTTGTACCTGTCCAGGTCAAGGGTGCGCAGGTAATAGAAGCCGCTCACCATGTCCTGGGCATTGTCTGGCACTTTAAAGACCTGGTTCTTCTTTTCATCGCGGCTGTCGTTCACCACCACGGTATTGGTCTGGTGGTTAAAGTCGGTGGTTTCCTTGCGGCGGTACCGGCCTTCCTCAATGTTGCGGTAGAAACGCAGCGGCAGCATGGAGGAAGTGTCTATGTACGAGCTCCAGGTGTCCCTGATGCGATGGAAGAAGTCAAAGGAGCCGGTGGTCTTGCCGCTCACAGTGGCCTGGTAGCAGGGCCGGTTGTTGATGCGCTGCAGGTTAGGAGACACATGGATGGTGGCCTCACCGGCGTTGATGATGCCGTAGTGCACTTTGTATTGCAGCACCTCGCCCGGCCCGAAGCTGTCATTCTTCACCGTGCGCATGGTGTCATTGAGGGCAAAGCCGCTTAGCACCAATCCCAGTAGCGGGAGTACCAGCAGCAGTTGATGTTTTATTCGCATAAGCCAATCTTTCCAGTATGCCTGAAGCTATTCAAATGTCGTACCAAAACGCCGGGCAGCGGCAGGTACGCAAATGTATGGGTTTTCAGATGGAACGTACCTAAAACAGAAACGGCACCCCAAAAGGTGCCGTTTTGTGAAAAAAACTAAAGATTACTCGTTGTCTTCCAGGGCAGCGGCCACTTTTTCAGGCTCGCCTTTCACCAGGGCACGAATCTTATTCTCAATCTCCTGCATCAGCTCCTCGTTGTCTAACAGGAACTGCTTCACGGCGTCGCGGCCTTGGCCTAAGCGGTCGCCGTTGTAAGAGAACCAGGAACCAGATTTCTGTACCACGCCCAGGTCCACGCCCAGGTCAAGGATCTCGCCTACTTTGGAGATGCCCTCGCCGTACATGATGTCAAATTCCACCACTTTGAACGGAGGCGCCACTTTGTTCTTCACCACTTTCACCTTGGTGCGGTTACCCGTGATGCTGTCCGGACCCTCCTTGATCTGGCCAATGCGGCGGATATCCAGACGTACCGAAGCGTAGAACTTCAGGGCGTTACCACCGGTAGTGGTCTCTGGGTTACCGAACATCACGCCAATCTTCTCACGCAGCTGGTTGATGAAGATACACAAGCAGTTGGTCTTGTTGATGGTACCGGTCAGTTTACGCAGGGCCTGTGACATCAAACGGGCCTGAAGACCCATCTTGCTCTCGCCCATGTCGCCTTCCAGTTCGCCTTTAGGCACCAGGGCAGCCACGGAGTCAATCACGATGATGTCAATGGCACCGGAGCGGATCAGGTGGTCCGCGATCTCCAGAGCTTGCTCACCATTGTCTGGCTGGGCAATCAGCAGGTTCTCGGTATCTATGCCTAGTTTCTCAGCGTAGGTTTTGTCGAAAGCGTGCTCGGCGTCAATGAACGCGGCCAGGCCACCGGCTTTCTGTGCCTCCGCAATGCAGTGCATGGTAAGGGTGGTTTTACCGGAAGATTCTGGTCCGTAGATCTCCACCACACGGCCGCGGGGAAGACCTCCAATACCCAGGGCAATATCCAAGCCCAGGGAGCCCGTAGAAACGGCCGGAACGTCCTCCACCTGGTTATCGCTCAGCTTCATGACCGTACCTTTGCCGTAGGTCTTGTCCAGCTTGTCGATAGTGAGTTGGAGCGCTTTCAATTTTTCGCTGTTTACACTCATGTCTGTGTTTTCTTTGCTTAATTTTTGATGAATTTACGACTTCCTGAGCCAATCTGCAAGCGCTAACCGCGGCGTTTCAGCTGCTATCCAGACTTATTCCGGAGGTGTATATAGGAAACACCCAAAGTACCGGATTTGTGCCAAGATTTACTAGTTTTTTTAGTTATTTTTTTAGGTGTTTTGCTATTAAAACTAGCAAATCAGGCTTGGCCAAAGCCTGGAAAACCAGAGAAAGCACTTGCGGTCAGGGCCTTTTCCCGGCTTCTTTCACAACACCCATCGGGGGCAATTAGTTACAAGCCGGGCAGGTATTTTTAGCCTGGGCCCGGGCGGCGGGGGAAGAGGCTGGCCCTCAGGTTTTAAGCCTGTTTTACAGGAAATGGACCGGAAACGGGCCCACAGGCTCCGGCCGCTGAGGTGATTGTGGGGGCTGGCGGCCCCTTTCATTTCTTCTGGTTTTTTATCTATCTTTCGGGTTAGGGCAAGGGAGTTTCTGGAGTACTGTCTTGCCCTTTTCATTTGTTGCAGGATTCTGTTACCCTCAGGGTGTAAACGTACGTCTATGTCTAAAAAGTGGCTTACCACCGTGCTAGGAGCGTTTCTGGCGTCGCAAACGGCCTTTGCCCAGTTAAACAACCAGGCCCTGGAGGTCAGACAGCCGGTAAAACCCGACCAAACGGGAGAACTGCAACTGGGCCTCCAGGCGCTGGGCTACCAGAAGAACAACGAGTACTTCAATGACATCGCCGAAGGCTACACCCTCTTTGGGTACCACCTTAACCCGCGCCTGGTCTATTTTGCCTCGCCCACGGTGCGCATAGACGCCGGCGTGCAGGTGCAGAAAGACTTCGGCACCCGGGCGTATTCTCTGGTGCAGCCCACCTTCACCATCCGGTACGAGGAGAACGGCATGTCCCTGCTCTTCGGTACGCTGGAGGGGAACCTGAACCACGGTTACATAGAGCCGCTCTATGACTTTGAGCGGGTCATCACCAACCGCCTGGAGAACGGCCTGCAGTTCCTGCTCAACAAGCCCGGCGTAAAGCTGGACGCCTGGATTGACTGGCAGCGCTACCTACGGCGCATGGACCCTTTCCAGGAGGAAGTGGCGGGCGGCGCCTCGGCGGAGCTCACGCTCTACCGCACCCCGGTTCAGCTGGGTTCTGCGGAAAGCGGCCCCGAAACGGAAACTTACCTGGGGCTGCCGCTGCAGTTCACGGCCCAGCACCGGGGCGGCCAGATTGACGCCAGCGACCTGCCGCTGGTGACCTTCGTCAACGCGGCGGCGGGCTTGGTGATCCGGAAGAACTATAACCGCAAGGTGCTCAAGGCGCTGCACTTTCAGCCATATGTGGTGGGCTGGAAGGATTTCTCCAATGAGAAGAACCAGGCTTTCCGGCAGGGCACTGGCATCTACCTCAACGCGGGCATTGACACCAAGTACCAGAACGTGATGCTGAGCTACTGGCAGGGCAACGGCTACTACGCCGAACTGGGGGGCAAACTCTTCCAGTCGGTGTCTACCAACTTCAAGTCACCGGGCTATACCAACAAGCTGCGGCGGCTCTTCATCCTGCGGCTCATGCATGACATTGAACTCATGCAGGGGCTTTCCCTCACCCTGCGCCTGGAGCCCTACTATGACCTGGAGCAGCCCAAGCTGGAGTTCTCCAACAGCCTGTACCTGAACTTCAACACCGATTTCTTCCTGACCCGGCTTAAGAAACGGTAAAACGGTTTTGGGCCCGTTTTCTGGAAAACAGCCCTGAAACACCTCTTTACAGCGAGGCGGCGTTGGGGTCTTCTTTCTTCATCTGGTACACATGGATGAGGCGGGGCTGGGGCGTGGGGGTGTCCTGCGCTACGGGAGCGTACTTCTTCAGGAGCGTGAAGCCGGCCCGCTCTGCCACGCGCTGGCTTTTGAGGTTGGTGTCGGCGCAGCGGAGGTTCACGCTTTCCATCTGCAGCACCTGAAAGGCGTAGCGGGTCATGGCCAGCAGGGCCTCGGTGGCGTATCCCTGGCCTTCGGCCTGCGCCCCCAGGTAGTACCCCACCTCAGAGAAAGGCTTGCCCCGCGCCAGCCGGCGCAAGGTGATGTCGCCAATGTAATCGCCCTCTTCCTTCCGCCAGATCCCAAAACTGTACAGGTCGCCGGCCTTGTGTTGGGAGATGAACACCCTGAGCCGGTTCTGGGCATCTTCCAGGCTTTTGACGGCCGAGGTGCGGTCGGGGAAATCGGGCATGAGCCGGGCCCTGTTCTTGTGCAGCAGCCGCCAGAAGTCCAGCGCCATCTCCAGCGTGTAGGGCCTTATCCAGAGTCTTTGGGTGGCAAAATCAGGGGCGGAAATGGCGGAGGTGAGCGGTAACGGCATAAGCTTTGAAAATAACCCTCCCAATTGTACGGGGCAACTCCGGCGCAGGTGCCCAAATCCGGGTTTTTTGTGGCCTCGGCAGGAGGAGGCCGCCTTAACGGGGCCGGGCCAGACGGCCAAAGGAACACCGCCCGCTAGATTGCCGTAGACAAAGGCCACCTCTCTGAGCGGAAACAGCAGGGATACTTTGGCGTAATTTGTTCACATGCGGGTTAAAAGCCACACACAGTCATTACAGGAATACGGCCGCGGAATCATTGGCGGGTTGTTGTTCAGCCTGCCCATGCTGTACACCATGGAAGTCTGGTGGACCAGCTTTGAGGTGTCGCCGTGGCAGTTGGTGCTGTACGTGGTGGTCACTTTTGTGCTGCTGCTGGGCTACAACACCTATGCCGGCCTGCGCAGCACGGCCTCCTGGAAAGAGGTGGTGGTAGACTCTGTGGAAGAGATGGGCCTGGGGCTGGTGCTGGCGTTTCTGTTTCTGTGGCTCCTGGGCGTGGCCAACCTGGAGGAAATGTCTTTGGAGCGGATTGTGTACATGACGGTGGTGGAAGCCATGCCGGTGGCCATTGGGGTGTCGGTGGGCACGGCGCAGTTGGGTACCTCCGGCGAAGACGAGGAAGAAGAGGATACCAGAAAGGAACGGGACGCGGGCCGGCTCCTCCAGCAAGACAACGGGCAGGCCTCCACCAAAGAGCAGATTTTTCTGGCCACCTGCGCCGGGATGCTGTTTGCGGCCAACGTTGCCCCCACCGATGAGGTCATGAGCATTGCCTCTAACGCCACGCCGGTTCAACTGCTGTTCATGTTCCTGATGTCGCTGGCGCTGAGCGGCGGCATCTTGTTTTACGTGGGGTTCAGGGGCGCGTATGAAACCCCCGCCAACGAGCCGCCCAATGCCCTGGAAGTACTCTGGGGCCTGAGCATCACGTACGCCACCGCTTTCTGTGTTTCGGCGGGCGCGCTATGGTTCTTCGGGAGGTTTGAGGGCACCGGCGTGCAGGTCTGCATAGAGGCCACCGTAGTACTGGCCCTGGTCTCCTCCTTGGGTGCCTCTGCCGGGCGGTTCCTGTTAGACCAAGAGTATAAATAAGAAAGAACCAGAATGAAGAAGAATAAGCTTGAATGGGTAATCTTTGGCGCCAGTGTGTTGCTTATTCTTGGTCTGATTGGGTACCTGGGCGTGAAGGCGTTCCACTACCAACACACCCCACCCGACCTACGCGTAGAAGTACTGGCCGAAACAGACAAGCTCAACCGAAACGTGTACCGCCTGGAACTGGTGAACCTGGGTGAACAAACCGCCGAGAACGTGTCGGTGGAGATTACGCTGCAGCAGCAGGGAAAAGAGGTGGACAAAGCCGAGGCCCTGTTTCCCCTGGCCCCCAAAGAGAGCATGCAGCAAGCCTGGGTCACGTTCAGAACTCCCCCGC
The DNA here is from genome assembly GCF_016924645.1 of Rufibacter psychrotolerans. GTDB lineage: Bacteria > Bacteroidota > Bacteroidia > Cytophagales > Hymenobacteraceae > Nibribacter > Nibribacter psychrotolerans. The sequence continues at coordinate 73,693 of NZ_JAFFJV010000007.1, forward strand.
AGGAGGGGCAGAAACTAAAGGTGCAGATCCTGGGATATAACAAACCGTAAAAGCACGAAGCCCCGGGGCCGGCTACTTTCTAGCCGCCCCGGGGCTTCGCGGGTAATCCCGGACAAGGAAACCCTTCTACTCGGGTGCCAGATTTCCCAGTTTTGTTATTGGTTCAGGAAAGGATAGTTGTACTGCAGCGGGCTGCCTAGCTGCTGTAAGCGGGCAATTACTTCCATGGAGTGGGCAATCTCATTGAAGTACTCCAACCGCCGGATCAGTTGCTCTTTCAGGAGCACGGTGCCGTCTGGCGTGCGCATGTAGGCGCGTTTGTCTTCCAGAATCTTGTGCATCACCTCAGAAACGCGCTTGCCTTCCTGCATGTACAGGTCATGGAACTCCACCAGGGCATCAAACCCGTCCCTGGTGACCCGGCAGGGAAAACCGGCATGGGTCAGGACATCGCACAGCAGGTTCACCTCCAGGGGCATGGAAATGTGGTAAGGGGTGGTGCGTACATCCAGGCCTCTCTTGATGTAGGAAAAGATAGTTTCCAGGTTGTTCTCAAAGCGTTCGTACAGGGCTGCTGCTTCCATGTTGGGGTATAGATTTGATAAATCAGGGGCAAAAATAAACAAAGCTGCCTCTTTTACACCACTAACGGCAATTGGGTTCTGCCTACTTCAGGCGTTTAGGGGCTACTTTTGAGAAAAGCGGCCTAAAACAGGCACAAACAGAAGGTACCAGCCTGATTGGTTCACCCAGAAAGCTGCCGGCGCACAAGCCAGAAGCATCTGCAAAGGCACGAATGCTTAATGGAAGTAAGACAACCTCCAGAGGAGCAAGCCTGCGTTTTAGGCCGGTTTTCTGGAAAAAGCGCTAAAATAGAATTAGAGCAGCCCCTGGATGATTTGCTCCACCGTGATGCCCTCGGCCTCGGCTTTGAAGTTGCGCACCAGACGGTGGCGCAGGATAGGAACGGCTACGGCCTGCACGTCTTCAATGTCGGGGGAGTATTTGCCCCGGATGAGCGCGTTGCACTTGGCGCCCATGATGAGGTGCTGCGAAGCCCGGGGGCCGGCGCCCCACTCCAGATACTGGTTGGTCTGGGTGCCCGCCAGCGGGGTGTTGGGGCGGGTCTTGTGCACCAGCTTTACGGCGTAATCCACCACGTTGTCGGTGACGGGCACGCGGCGAACCAGTTGCTGGAAGGCGGTGATCTCCTCGGCGTGCAGGATCACCTCCGGGGTGTGTTGGCGGTCGCCGGTGGTGTTTTTCACAATCTGCAGCTCGGCCTCGTAGCTGGGGTAGGAGAGGGCCACATGGAACATGAAGCGGTCCAGCTGCGCCTCGGGCAGGGGATAGGTGCCTTCCTGCTCAATGGGGTTCTGGGTGGCCAGCACGAAGAAAGGACGGGGCAGGTTGTAGTGGTGCCCGGCCACGGTGACCGAGTACTCCTGCATGGCCTCCAGCAGCGCCGCCTGGGTTTTGGGCGGGGTACGGTTGATCTCATCGGCCAAAACAATATTGGCGAACACCGGGCCTTTTACAAACTGGAAGTGGCGGTTCTGGTCCAGCGTTTCTGAGCCTAGAATATCAGAAGGCATCAAATCTGGGGTGAACTGCACCCGGTTGAACGAGAGGTCCAGCGAGTTGGAGATGGTCTGGATGAGGAGGGTCTTGGCCAGGCCCGGCACCCCCACCAAAAGACAATGCCCCTGACAGAAAACAGCAGTCAGCACCAGTTTAACCACTTCCTCCTGGCCAATGATGGTCTGGGAGATCTCGTCGGTCAGACGTTTGTAGGCATGGTGAAGCGCATCTGCGGCTTCTCTGTCAGAGGCAAATGGAGGCATAGCAGGGAGGATTAGTCGTCTAAACTACAGGTTTTAAAATCAGGAACAATGTCTACAAACACGGTATCCTTGTTTTTTTCAAACCACTCGTTAATGGCCCGGTTCCGTTTGTCGGCCAGGGCGGCGGCGGCAATCTTCTGATAGTCGTCTTGCAGGTTGGCCTGGTGCGGCGCCGTCTTTGACTTCAGGTAAAGGATGCGCATGGCTTCCTTGCCGTCTTCAGTGCGGTACGGGAGCGGCCCGCTGATGTCGCCTACCTTCATGGTGTCAATCACGAAGAACACCGAGGGGTCCAGCTTGTCTACCGGAATGTACGTGGTAGGGCTGCCGGCCAGGGTGATCATGCCGCCGTTTCCTTTGGTGGCCATGTCGTCTGAGAAATCCTTGGCTGCTTTGGCAAAAGAAATGCTGTCGGCCAGGATACGGGTGCGGATGCTGTCCAGCAGGTGCGCTGTCTGCTGCACGTCTACCTGAGCGGTGGCCGGCTTGATGAGGATGTGGCGGGTGTTGTACTCCTCGCCGCGGCGCTCAATCAACTGGATGATGTGGAACCCGAACATGGACTCCGTTACCGGCGAGATCTCGCCGGGCTGCAGTTTCAGGGCCGCGGCCTCGTACTCGGGTACCAGTTCGCGCTTCTTGAAGAAGCCCAGTTCGCCGCCCTGCGAGCCGGAGCCGGGGTCTTGTGAGTACTGGCGGGCCAGTGTGGCAAAGTCTTCCCCGGCCACAATGCGCTTGCGGATGGCTTCCAGCTGCTCGCGGGCCGCTTGCTTCTGGGCGGTACCAATCTGGGCGATCTTCACAATCTGACCCACTTCCACCTCGGTGGAGAAGTAAGGCAGGCTGTCTTTGGGAATACGGTTGAAATACCGCTGCACTTCTTTGGGCGTAACTTTGATCTTGCCTGAGATCTCGCGCTCCATTTTCTGCACGGTCAGCTGCTCGGTAAGGCTCCGGCGCAGATCACTCCTGATCTCGCTCATGGGTTTGTTGTAGTACTCCTCCAGGCGCTCTGGGCTGCCAATCTGGGCTACAAACTGATTCAGGCGGCCTTCCAGCTCAGCGTTGATGGTGCTTTCCTCCACAATCACAGAGTCTACCTCGGCGCGGGCCAGCAACAGTTTGTTCTGCACCAAAGACCTCAGGATCTCGCAGCGCAGGTTGGGCGACTTGTAGCCCTGTCCCACGGCGTTTGCGTACTGGAACTCCAGTTCTGAGCGCAGAATGATGTGCCCCCCCACTTTGGCGACAATGTTGTCTACCAACGTAGCTTGCTGGGCTTCTGCCCGTTGCGCAAAGGAAGCCAGCACGCAAACGGCAAGAATGGTTTTAAAAAAGGAATTAAAAGAAATCTTAACTTTCATGGTATTCTGTATAGCGGTAGCTATCTATAGAACCGCTTCTCTTGCAAAATAGTATAGTGGTGAACGGACAAAGCTAGGCAAAGCGCTGCACTAAAGGAAACTTCTGCCGGGCTTAGTTCTTAATAAGCTTCTGTACTTCTGGCTGGTTCACGCTCACCGGGTATTTTTGGCGGAGTTCCTTGATCCACTCCTGCTCCAGGTGGTTCTGGTAGTCAGAGATTACCAGGCCGCGGGTTTCGCTCAGTTTCTTGGGGGCCGGGGCCTCTACCTGGTCAATCCTGATCCAGATGGAGCGGCCATCCTGGGTAAGGGTGTAGGTGCCCGGTTTCCAGGTTACGCCGTCCAGCACTTTGTTCTCGCCGCGCTGGAACTTGCGGGAAGTCACCTGCAGGGCCAGTGGGTTGCTCTGGTTCAGTTGCTCGGCCAAGGCCTGCAGGTCTGAGGTGTACACCTTTAGGGCTACCCGGCGCGAGGTTGAACGACCCGCAGCCGGTATCAGCTGAATAGCCTCCTGGTCAACCCCTTTCTGCTGCAGATAGTTCTTCACGGCGGTGGCCCGGCGGGTGGCCAGGTTGGCGTTCTTTCTGTTGGCTGCCTCGCGGGTGTCTGCGTAGCCGGTGAGCTCCAGCACCAGGGCCGTGTCTGCCTGCAGGGTGGCGGCCAACTGATCTAACTGGGCCGTGGCAGCTTTAGAAAGGTTGTCGGTGCCGGCGGTGAAGGTGATGTCTGGCTGCTTGTGGCGCTGTGACAGGAACCTGCCCTGGGCCATCTGGGCCTGGGCTTGCTCCAAAATGGCGGGAGTGGCCGCGCTCAGGATGGTGGCCTGCGCCCGCTCGCCCCACATGTACTTGTCCTGGTTGGCCTCAAAGAAGGCTTTCAGCCCCACGGTGTCTTCCACGGCTTTCGCCCAGACTTTCTCCTCCATCAGCTGGAACAGCAAGATACCGTCGTGATACTCGTTCACCAGCATGCGGTAATCCTGGTGCTTTTCGGCCAGGTGTTCGCGCTCATAGTTGAGCAGGCTGGTCTCCACAAACTTGTCGTAGAGCAGGTTCATGGCGTGGGTCGCAGAGGCGTTCTGGCGCGGACGCTGGTTGGCCTCAATGTAGGTGGCAAAAGCCCCTACGGTAAACGGCTGCCCGTTAATGCTGAAAAGCGTGGCAGAAGGCAGGTTCTTGGGCTCAGCGGGCACATTGAATTTCCATTTGCCGGCCAGCAGGGTAGAGTCGGCCAGGCGCAGGGTGGCTTCCTTGATGTTCTGGTTTTCCTGGAACTTGTTCTCGGTTTTGATGCGGCGCAGGAACGCGGCCTTGTTCAGCTCTGAGCGGGAGTCTTTGGCAATGCGGTTGCGCAGCGAAGTCTCCATTTCTTCATAGGTGGGCAGTTCCTTGCGCTCCAGGAGTTTGATAATGTGCCAGCCATACGGCGTCTGGATGGGGGCCGAGATGGCGCCCGGCTTGGCCAGCGTGAAGGCGGCCTCCTCAAAGGAAGGAATCATGCGGCCGGTGCCAAACCACGGCAGTTCGCCGCCGTTCTCGGCCGAGGCGGCATCCTCAGAGAACTGCGAGGCCAGCTTGTTCCAGTCTTCCTTGCGCTGCACGCGGCTGTAGATCTCGTCAATCTTTTTCTTGGCGGCCACGGAGTCGGCCTTGGGCAGGCCCTGTTGTGCCCGCACCATGATGTGCGCCACCTTGATCTCGCCCTGGGCCGGGCGCACGTCGTTCACCTTGATGATGTGGTACCCAAAGCGCGTTCTTACCGGCTCTGAGATTTGCCCCACCGGGGTGTTGTAGGCGGCGTTCTCAAACGGGTACACCATCTGCAGCGCCGTGAAGTAGCCCAGGTTGCCGCCGTTCTCGCGGGCCGAGGGGTCTTCTGAGAACCGCTGGGCCAGGGCCTCAAACGAGGTGCCGCTCAGCGCCTGCTGCCGCAGGTCGGTGATTTTCTGGTAGGCGGCCAGGGTGTCTTTGGGGTCTGCCTCGGGGTCTACCGTGATCAGGAGGTGGGTGGCGTTTACCTCTTTCTTGAGGCGCTCGTAAGCCTCGCGCACCAGTTGGTCGGTGACGCTTTTCTCCGTGAGGTAGGGTTGCGCCAGTTGCTCTTTGTAGCCGTTCAGCTCGCTCTTAAAGGCCTGGGTGGTGTCAAGCCCCCGGCTTTTGGCCTCGGCCACCTTCAGCTTGAAGTTGGTGTAGAGGTTGAGGTACTCGTTAACGTTGGCGCTGGTGTACGCGCTGTCTGCTGAGCCGTTGTTCTTCTCATACACGTAGGCAAACTCAGAGACGGGGACCCTTTCGGGGCCAATGGTCAGCAGGGCAGGTTCAGCAGACTTCTTGGGAGAAGTGCATTGGAAGAGGAGCAGGGCGCCTAGGCCCACATACAAAGAGGAAACTCGCATAGGTATCAGCAAAATGCAACAGGAAGGGGCGCGCAGGGCTTCCCTAACATTACGCAATTTTACTCATTTTTTTGGAGAGAATGGGCTACTATTGAAAAACATAGTGCCAGGGAGGGGGGAGCGGAGAAAACCCACCCCGTTTCTGGCACCTTTTGCTCAAAACAGCCCCAAAACGGAATTTATTGTGCAAAGGGTCAAAAAATTACGGGGTGGGTTACCCAATGTATTTGTGCAAACGGCAGATGTTGGTGGAGCCGTTCACGCTGTACTCTACTTTGTCCATGATACGGTTCACCAGGGCCACGCCCACGCCCCCTTTCTTCCCCGTCCGGATGTTGTCATGGATGTTGGGCTCTTTGTAGTTGGCCTTCTCAAACGGGGTGCCGTTGTCCTGCAGTTCAAAGATGATCTCCCTGGAGTCATAGTGAATGGTAAGGCAAAGGTTCTTGCGGCTGTCTTCGTGGTTGGAGTGGATGATCAGGTTGGCGCAGATCTCGTCCACGGCCAAAATAATCTGGTTTAACGTGATCTCAGACAAATGGACAGGCTTAAGGGTATCCGTCACAAACGCGCGGATAGTTTTGAGGTTCTTCCTGTCACAACTGACCCGGATCTTGTTAGTCATTGGCTATGGTCACAGCTTCTTCATACGAAGAGACGATGGTCATGAGCAAGTCCAGTCCCAGTATCTCAAACACGTTGCGCACTTTCTCCTGCATGTTGAAGAAGATGAGCTTGATCTGCGCATCTTCAAAGCGTTGCAGGTGCGAGATGAACACGCCCAGGCCGGCAGAGGAAATGTAGTTGAGGTTCTTGCAGTCAACCAAGATCTTGCCAAACATCATGATGCTGGGGTTAGAGAGCTCCTCGTCTAACAGTACAGAAGAACTGGCATCCAGCTCACCATCCAGGCTGATGGTGATGGTATTGTCGGTGATAGTATGTTTTATTTTCATCGTGCTTCTTTACGAATCATCTAATTGTTAGGTTGACGGTGTTTGAACTTGATCACGAGTAAGGTCTGGTCATCATGCAGGGTGCCGTTGCTGAAGGCGTCCACGTCATTGATGATGGCACTCTTGATGTCCTCGGCCTCCAGGTGGTAGGTCTGGGAGAGCATGTACTTGAGCCGTTCCTCGCCGTACTCATCCTGCCGGGCGTTCCGGGCCTCCACAATGCCATCGGTGTAGATGACCATCACGTCGCCGGGGTTGTAGTCATAGTGCAGCCGGTGGATGCGCTTGGCGTACGAGGCGTCCCTGATGATGCCCAGCCCCAGGCCCTCTGTCTGGAAATAGAACGTATCTTCCATCATAGAGTTGTAGTAGAGGGTGTGGCAATGGCCCGCCCGGGCAAACGACACGCCCTGCATCTTGTAGTCAATGATGTACAGCGCCGAGGTGATGAAGGAGGTGCGCTCCAGGCAGCGGCTCAGGGCGCTGTTGGCCTGCACCATGAACTCGTCGGGCAGCAGGTCCTGCTGCATGAGCCCGTGAAAGATGCCCTTCATCTGGGCCATGTGAAAGGCCGCCGAGATCCCCTTGCCCGACACGTCACCAATGATGATGGCAATGCGCGACTCGCTCAGCTGCAGGTAATCATAGAAGTCACCGCCCACTTCCTTGGCCGCCTGCGAGTAGGTGCTGATCTCAAACCAGGTGTCGGTGGGGAAGGTCTTGGGGTTGAGCCGGTCCTGCACCAGGCTGGCAATCTTGAGCTCTTCTTTGTAGCGCTCGTTCTGGATAGACTCCTGCATGAGCCGCAGGTTGTCAATGGTGAGCACGGTCTGGTTGGCAAACGACTGCACCACGCTGATGGTGTCTGGGTCAAAGCCCTGCTCCACTTCCAGCAGCAGGTACAGGTAGCCGTACCGGTGCTTGGCCGAGGTGAGCGGCACCACCAGCAATGAGTTGAACGGGCTGTCCAAAGCCCTGAACTCTGGGTTGAGGTGGAGGTCGCCGTTGACGTAGACGTTGTTACGGGTGGTCTGGTCCTGGTCATGCACGGCCTTCACAAGGGCCTTGACCATGTCCTGCACGACCTCCTCGGGGACAATGTCTCCCACGGGCTTCGCTTTCTCGGCAATCTCCAGCCACCCGGCAACGGCGCCGGTGGCCTTGGTGGCGCTCTCAAACAGCAGTTTGTACACCTCTTCCTCGCTCTGCCCCTGCTGGATGGAGTGGCTCAGGCGCTGGAAACTCAGCAGATCGGCGTTTTTCTGCTCAAATACTTTGGAAGTAGGCAAGCTGAACAGGGCCACCAGCAACGAGGCAAAGGCATAGAAGAGCACAAACCCCAGGGTGAGCAAGATGAACGGGTTGTCTGTGTAGTCTACCACCAGTTCAGCCGAATCCGCGTAGCGGAACACAAAGAAGACAAACAAGGCCCCCGACAGCAGAATGGCCGTAAGCAGGAAAATGCTGCCCCACTTTTTGTCCAGGTTCAGGTAGGCCACCCACCTAAGGTGCACGCTCATGTAAAGGCTGTAGCCCAGGAGCAGGGCCAGGTCCAGAATGAGGAAAATGTACTCCATGTAGGCAACATCCAGCAGGGGCACCAACAAGGAAAGATAGATCAGCAGCTCAAACCACTTCCACTGAGCCTGTAAGTCTTTGGTTTTGTGGTACAGGATAAACTGCCGCCACGTATAGAAGGCTTTTCCCAGAAAATAGACCAGAAACCCGAACAGGATCTGGTAGAAGATGTCCAGCAGGTACGGGCTGTTGACCCATTGCTGGTTAAGGCCGGGGTACCCTATGTACAGCAACATGCACACGTAGGCGCCCATGCCCCCTTTGACAAAGAGGTTCCAGAGCGGGGCCGTGAACTCGGCGTTGCGCTGCACCGGAATCTTGCACCGCTGGTGCAGGAAAACAGAAAGAATATAAATAACCGACAGCAGGTTGTTGAGGTACGGGAAAGCCGCGTTGGCTTCGCCGGTATGCCCCTGGCGGGCCAAAAGCACCACGTTCACCAAGAGCAGCACCCAGCTTACGCTTCCGGAAATAAGGGTTAGCCGTTTTATGGTGGTGTCTTGGGGCATTGGTGCTGTTGCCTGCTGAAGTGGTTTAAGTGTCAGATTTGGGAGAATACGAGAATTTTCTAAAAGTAACTAAAAAAAAGTTATGTTCTTCACGCCGCCGCAGAATCAGGCGGCCCGTTCCCTGCGCGGCGAATGAGGGTAAATACGGAGCGGCGGCGTGACCCAGTTGCTAACCCGCAGACCCTGAAAGCGCTACGAACGGGGCGCCTGGCCTGAACCAATAATCAGCCCCGACCTATGCCTGTTCTCTGTTCCTGGGCAGGAAAGTAATCTGGTCATTCGCCCGTTGTAGTTTTCGGCTTGTTTTTCCGGAAAAGGGCCTGAAACCAGAAAGCCACCGATTGGCGCGGTTGAGAAAAATCCTCTGGTCTGCGGCCTGCCAGCCAACTAAAAAGCTCTGCCCAAAACTGGTTTGGGCAGAGCTTTTAAATAACCTGTTCAGGTTTCTTAGCCTGGCGTGATGGCAGAAGTTTTTCTTTGGCGTAAGGGGCCGCTTGTGCCTTTTAGGCAAGCAAGCTTCTGATTTAGGGCCGTTTCCTGAAAAGCAGCCCTAAACCGTTGGTGCCAACCTGCGCTTGCGCCAGTAGCCTACAAGAAAACTCCGGGCGGCGTTAATAGAATAAGAGCGCCAAGCCCTCGGAGTTGTGGTTAGCGGCTGTAGTTAGGGGCCTCGCGGGTGATCTGTACGTCGTGCGGATGGCTTTCGCGCAGGCCGGCCCCGGTGATTTTCACCATTTTGGCTTTCTTCAGGGTGTCAATGTCGGGGGCACCGCAGTAGCCCATACCGGCTTTTAAACCGCCCACCAGTTGGTACAGCACCTCACCGGCCAGGCCTTTGTACGGCACGCGGCCCACAATGCCTTCGGGCACCAGCTTTTTCACATCGTCCTCGGCATCCTGGAAGTAACGGTCTTTGGAGCCTTCGCCCATGGCCTCAATGGAGCCCATGCCGCGGTAGGTCTTGAACTTACGGCCTTCGTAGATCTGCATGTCGCCGGGGGCTTCCTCAGTACCTGCCAAAAGGGAACCGATCATGATGGTGCTGGCACCGCCGGCAATGGCTTTCACCACGTCACCGGAGAATTTGATACCGCCGTCGGCAATGACCGGTACGCCCGTGCCTTCCAGGCCTTTCACGGCTTCAATTACGGCCGAGAGCTGCGGTACGCCAATACCGGCAATGATGCGGGTGGTACAGATAGAACCCGGACCCACGCCCACTTTCACGGCATCGGCACCGGCATCGGCCAGGGCACGGGCCCCTTCGGCGGTAGCCACGTTGCCGGCAATCAGGTCCACGTTGGGAAACGCGTCTTTGATACGACGCACCGCGTCCATTACGCCTTTAGAGTGTCCGTGGGCGGTGTCTACGCTGATCACGTCTACGCCGGCTTCCACCAGGGCACCCACGCGGTCCAGCACGTCTGGGGTGACGCCCACGGCTGCGCCCACGCGCAAACGCCCGAACTCGTCTTTGCAGGCGTAGGGGCGGTGCTTGCGCTTGAGAATGTCTTTGTACGTGATGAGGCCCACCAGCACGCCGTTGTCGTCTACCACGGGTAGCTTCTCAATCTTGTACTCCTGCAGGATGTCTTCGGCTTTGTCCAGCTCAATGCCTTTGGGGGCGGTGACCAGCCGGTCTTTGGTCATGATCTCAGACACTTTCACGGCGTAGTTTTTCTCGAACCGAAGGTCGCGGTTGGTGATGATGCCCACCAGTTTTTTCTGGTCGTTGACCACCGGGATACCCCCGATCTTGTGTTCCTTCATGATCTGCACGGCATCGCCCAGGGTGGCGTGCTCGTCCAGGGTCACCGGGTCCAGGATCATGCCGCTCTCAGAGCGTTTCACCTTGCGCACCTGCTCGGCTTGCTGCCGGATGCTCATGTTCTTGTGGATGAACCCAATGCCGCCCTCCTGCGCCATGGCAATGGCCATGTCGGCCTCGGTCACGGTGTCCATGGCCGCCGAGATAAGCGGAATGTTCACCCGGATGTTCCGCGTGAGTTGGGTGGAAGTATTGGTGTCTTTGGGAAGTACCTCAGAGTAAGCGGGTAGGAGAAGAACGTCGTCGTAGGTAAGCGCTTCGAACAACAGATTGGGAGCGTGAGACTGCATGGCAAATAGCGTATATGGTATTTGCCACGTAAAGTTAAGGGAAAAGTTGAATATCCTAGTATTTGCAGGAAAAGTTTCTTTTGGGGCTGATCTGGTTTTGAGGATATCTTAGGGAATTCTGGCTGAAAACCGGCGGGGCGTTTGGGGTGTTTTGCGGGCTTGGTGGCGGTTTTGTGGTTGCTAGTTTGGCTTTATGCGGGCGTGGATCCGCTTTTCTATGAACTTATGGGCTGGGTTGTTTTATCTTTTCTGATAAGCGCTCACGGCCGCGGGGCCCCGCCTTTGCCCCTCGCACTGCCCTTGCGGCCCACGCCTGTAGTCTGCTCTTGGCTTCTGTTCTTCAGGAGCCACAAGCGAGGCGCTCGAGCCAAAGACTGGAATCGGAATCTTCCAACTGTGGACTTGCATAGCAGCGATGTTGTTTCAGCACGCCAGACCTCACAGGTTTTCAAAACCTGTGAGGTCTACTCCTCTGCCTCTATGGCGCGGATTTACTTCCGTGCCTTTTTAATGTAAATGCTTCTAGCTGCGGGTCCCCATCCTCTTCTTCGGCACTGCCCTTTCAGCCTGCACGGCCTTTTGCGCTTGGCCTCTTTCTGTCCAGGGCACAAAAGCGAGGCGCGCTCAAGGAAGACTAGAAAAAGGGAAAGTTGCAAAAGAGGTAAGGAGAACCCGTAGAGACCAGGCACTGCCTTATCTCTGCAACATTGCCCACTATGACACGGGAGTAACTGCTGCGGCTTATTGGGAGTTCTACCTCTACAAAGGCGTAATTCCCCTCCTGGGAGGGGTAGGGGTGGGTTCAGTTACGTTTCTACCCTTTTTCCTAAGTAAACCTAAAAACCCATTCCCCACTCAGGACTCAGCACTCAAGACTCAGGACTTTAACATGCGAGTGTCTGCGCTAAGTCCGTTTCTAGCCTATTTCCAGAAAATCGGCCTTAAAACAGGCCTGAATCAATACACCGGAAAGGCCGGGTCTACTTCCTGGGCCCAGGCGTGCACGCCGCCTTTGAGGTTGAGCAGGTTCGTGAAGCCGTGGCGTTGCTGCAGGAACAGCAGGGCCTGCGCGCTTCTGAAACCGTGGTGGCAGATGAGCACCGTGGTCTTGTCTTTGTCCAGGTTGGAGGCTTGCTTAGGAAGTTCCGCCAGCGGAATGAGCTGACCACCCAGGTTACAGATGGCCCACTCCTGCGGTTCGCGCACGTCAATGAGTTGCAGCGGCTCCTGCTGGTCCAGGCGTTCTTTCAGTTGTTGGGGCGTGATCTCGGGTAGCATGGGGCAAAGATAGCCTAAAATATTTTGCCCTAAACGGGGTGACGGGGGCACAACCTGGCCAGATGCCTCTATTTTTGTGGCCTTTACACCTGCTTTCCGGTTTGGGGCCGTTTTCTGAAAAGCAGCCCCAAACCGGAAAGGCGAAAGCATTTGCTATGGATTTTCTTTCCCCCAACCAATGGGAACTGGCCACCGTCACTGAGGTGGTGGGCGTCATCACCGGCTTTCTCTGCGTGTGGCTGGCGGCCAAGCAGAACATTTGGACCTTTCCCATCGCGCTCATCAGCGTGACCTTGTACATCATCATTTTCTACGATGCCCGCCTCTACGCCGACATGGGCCTGCAGGTCATGTTTGCCGGGCTCAACTTTTACGGCTGGTACATGTGGCTGCACAAAGGGAGGCAGCGGGCAGAGCGGCCCGTCTCCCGGATGACCCCCAGACAGTGGGTCTGGCTACTCTTGTTTGTGCCGGTGTTCACCCTGGGCCTGGGAACCTACCTGCGCCTCCACACCGATGCCGACCTGGCCTACTGGGACGCGGGCACCACCGCCGTGAGCCTGGGCGCCCAGTGGCTCATGAGCCGCAAAAAGCTGGAGAATTGGCTGGTCTGGATTGCCGTGGATGCCGTCTATGTGCCCATGTACCTGTACAAGGAGCTGTACCTTACCGCGGTACTTTACTTCCTCTACCTGGCCCTGGCGTGGTGGGGTTACCTGGACTGGAAGAAGAGCCTGCCCCAGGAGCCGGTTCAACAGGCGGCCTGACCGGTAAAGCCATCGGCAATACCCGGCCCAGGGGTTTTTGCGGAGGTTTTAAGAAAAGAGCCCCAAAAGAATAACTGGTAAGTGAAAGTTTGAGTAAGAAGGAGAGGGGCGCCCAGGTACCGGTATTATCCAAACCAGGCTGGCAGCCAGCCGGCGGTTTGGGGATGACCGGGCATGAGCGCCGTAAGAGCCTGCCTGAGGGGGGAGGCGCAAAAAAAGTGGGCGCCCCGGGTAACCCTTTCATTTTTTATAACGATTAAGCAGAAGATTACCTTCTTACTCAAGCACAGACTATGAAAAACATTGTACGTATTTGGCTTGCGCTTACCTTTTGCATAAGCTTGTCAGGCCAGGAGCTGATGGCACAGGAGGCCGACACCCTCAAAAAGTACCAAGACCCGCTGGTCACCGACACCTTGAAAAAATATCAGGATCCGGCGCAGGGTACCCCCAAGGCTCCTTTCTTCAAATCAAAAGCCTTCAGGGCTACCATCATCCCCTCCATCTTGATTGCGTATGGCCTGAGCACCATTAAAGACAACGGCATTTACAGCAGCTATGACGCCCAGCGCGACATTCAGAAGCACTTCCCCAACTTCAGGACCAGGGTAGACGATGCCTTGCTTATTGCGCCGTACGTAGAGCTGGCGGCCGCCAACCTCTTCAACGTGAAGTCCAACAACGACTTTTTGAACACCACCATCCTGATTTTGAAGGCCGAGGCCATTTTCGGACTTACGGTGTTCGGGATCAAGCAAGTCTCCAACCTGGAGCGGCCCAACGGCGAGAACCGTGAATCCATGCCCTCGGGGCACACGGCGCAGGCTTTCCTGGCGGCCTCCATCCTTAACTCAGAACTCAAGCACAAGAGCCCCTGGTACGGCATAGGGGCCTACACCATAGCCACCAGCGTGGGCGCGTTCCGGATGCTCAACAACAAGCACTGGCAGTCTGATGTGTTTGTGGGCGCCGGTATTGGCATGCTGTCCTCGCACCTGGCCTACCTGTCGCACCGCAACCGGTGGGGCCGCAAGCCGTCAATTGTGCAGGTTTCCCCCACGTACCTGTACGGGGTGCCGGGCTTTGCCCTGAGAATGAACCTGGACGACTACCGCAACCGCAAAAAGAACCCCCTGTACTCCAAGGCGTACGCCGAATAGGGGCACTACCGCCGGGTGGGTCGTTTGCCCTGCTTTCCCCGGCGCCCGCTGTCCATCCCAAGCCCGCAGCCAGGCTGCGGGTTTTGTTTTTACAAAGAACGACCAGGCCGTTTTGGGGTACTTTTCCGGGAAAGAGCCCAAAAACGGCCGATTGGTTTGGCGGCTACCCTGTTTTAGCCGTTGATTTGCACCTCCACCCGGGCAGCACTCCCCTGCGGACTGCCCTTCAATACGCGTAGTGCTATGAAAAAACTCCTCCTGCTGTGCCTGCTGGCGCTGGGACTTTCCCTGCCAGAGGCTGTTGCCCAGAACAACCGCCGCCATGACACCAATTACAACGGCTGGTTCATGTACTTCGGTACCCACAAGCTCTCTGACAGATGGGGCCTCCACACCGAGTTCCAGCTACGCCGGTACAAAGTGCTCACAGAGCCGCAGCAGTTCATGCCCCGCGTGGCCCTGGTGTACAACCTCTCAGACCGCGCCTCCGTGGCGGGCGGCTACGCCTACGTGCACACCTACCCCTACGGCGACAACCCCGCGGCCGACGATTTCCCCGAGCACCGCATTTACCAGCAGTTGCAGTTGAAAGACCAGCAGGGCATCTTCGGGCTGGTGCACCGTTTCCGGCTGGAGCAGCGGTGGGTGAAGTTTGCCGGCGCAGACCAGTACACCTACCTCAACCGGGTACGCTATCAGTTCAGGGCCAACATTCCGCTGCAGGGCACCACCCTAGACGACAAAGAATTTTACCTGGGGCTCTATGACGAGGTGTTCGTGAACTTCGGGCCCAACGTAACCAACAACATTTTTGACCAGAACCGCGCCTATGCCGCCGTGGGCTACCGGTTTCACCCAGATGCCAGCCTGGAGGTGGGGTACCTGCACCAGCACGTGGCCCAGCGTAACGGCGTTTGGTTTGAGAACAACCACACCCTGCAAGTGGGCCTCACCTATAACCTGGACTTCAGGAAGAAAACCACCACGGCGCAGTAACCCCGCGCCCGGTCTCGGGCGTTTCTTTCCATCTTTTTGGTTTTGGGTCCGTTTTCTAGAAAACAGGCCCAAAACCAACTGCCTTTTACCCCAAGTCCCTTGATAAAGATAGCCATTACCGGACCCGAGAGCACAGGCAAATCTACCCTGGCGGCACAGCTGGCGCACCACTTCGGCGGGGCCTGGGTGCCCGAGTACGCCCGCACCTACCTGGAAAGCCTGGGCCGCCCCTACCAGGCCCCCGACCTGGAGGCCATCGCCCGTGGGCAGCTGGCCCTCTGGCAGGCCGAGGAAAAGAAAGGCGCGCCGCTGCTCTTCCTGGACACCGAGATGCTGGTGCTCAAGATCTGGTCAGAGCACGCCTATGACGAGTGCGCGCCGTTCATTCAGCAGCAGCTGCGCCGGCAGCAGGTAGACCTGTACCTGCTCATGGGCATAGACCTGCCCTGGCAGCCAGACCCGCAGCGCGAGCACCCGCACCTGCGGCAGTTCTTCTATGACTGGTACAAGCGCGAACTGGAACTGATGGGCGCGCCCTTCGTAGAGATTTTCGGCTCTGCCGATGAGCGGCTTCGGCACGCCATTGGGGCCGTGGCACAGGTGCTCCACCCTTAACCCCAACCCAGACATATGAAAACAGCCTATCTGGAAAACGAATACGTGCGCGTGGGCGTGAAAAGCGCGGGCGCCGAACTGTGCAGCTTCCTGAAGAAAGACGGTAACCGCGAGTACCTCTGGCAAGCCCACCCCGAGTTCTGGAACCGCCACGCCCCGGTGCTGTTCCCTATTGTGGGGCGCTTGCCGCAAGACCAGTACCTGCACCAGGGGCAAACCTACGCACTGCCGCAGCACGGGTTTGCACGGGACCAGGAATTTGAGCTGATCCAGGAGAGTAAAGACCACCTGGTGTTTGAACTGCGGGATTCTGCCCAGACCAGAAAGATTTACCCGTTTGCGTTTGCCCTGCGCATTGCCTACACCCTGCGGGACCAGACCCTGGCCGTAACGTGGCAGGTGGAGCACACCGGGCCGGGCGAGATGCTGTTCTCCATTGGCGCGCACCCCGCGTTCAACGTGCCCCTGCTGCCCGACGACTCTTTTGAGGACTACTACCTGGAGTTCTCCCAGCCCGAGACCCTGGCGCGCTACCTGCTGGAAGACGGCACCGGGCTGCAGAACGGCGAAACCGAGCCGGTGCTGGACAACATGGCCCGCCTGCCGCTGCGCTATGAGCACTACCAGAAAGATGCCCTGGTGTTCAAAGGCTTCCGCTCAGAACGGGTCACCCTCAAAACCGACCGCCACCCGCACTTTGTGCAGATGACGTTCCCCAACTTCCCGTACCTGGGCATCTGGACCAAGCGCGTGGGAGCCCCGTTCCTGTGCATTGAGCCCTGGTACGGCGTGGCCGGCAGCATGGGCGGCCCCGTTGAACTGAGCGAGAAAGAAGGCATGCAGTCTTTGGGCAGCGGCGAAACGTTTGAGGCAAGTTACACCATCACCATCGGGTAGGCTGTTGGAGACCTGGTTTCAGGAAGAGCGCCTGCCCTACCGGGGGCCCTTGGGGTGTTGCCGGTTTGGGGGGCACCTGAAAACCGTTTCGGGGCTTTTTTCGCAGAAACAGGGCTGAAACGCCGCTCTGGCTGGGCCGGGGTTGGTGCAGCAAGCCTCTGGACAGAGTTACCAGCGGTAGCTTACTCCCAGGAACAAGTTGGTGGAACTGGTTTTAAGAACGCTTTCAGGGGTGGTATCCTCAGAAATGTTCCGCAGCCCGGCATTGTGCCTGACCTCTGCCCTCATGAGCAGCGTGGGCGTGAGGGTATGATAGTAGGCAACTCCTCCGGTGAGCCCCGCGTCTAACCTGCGGTAGAAAGCCGTAAATTCTAGATTTTCATCATACGCCTCTAGGTCTTGCTTCAGTAGAAAGCCCAGGTAAGGGCCCAGGGCCACGTGCAGTCCGGTCTTGGCTACCGGAAACTCCACCATAACCGGAACGGTGAGATAGTGGAAATGCTGCCGCAGGGTGTAGGCGGTTTGCCCGGTAACCTCGCCGCGGTCATCGTAGTGCAGTGAGGCACCTTCTTCCTTAGAGCCCTTGTTCTCATAAAGCACCTCAATTCTGGCAAATGCCTTTTTTACCCTATGCCTGAAGAACAAGCCCCCGGCAAACCTGAGATCGGCCGCCAGGGCATTGGCGGTTGGGTTGCCCCGTAAATGGGTGTAGGCAGGGCCTGCCTGCAGCCCAAGGGCCGCTTTCAGGGGGCGGGGGTGTTGCGCCCAGGTGCTGAGCGAAACCAGCAAGAGGACCAATAGCGCGACGTAGTGCTTCATAGGGCAAAATACGTACGGAGCACGCAAACCAGTTGCACAGGCTGTCTCTGGGTTGCTGGCCAGGGGAGCGGCGGCATTGTATTCTTCTGGAAATGGCGGTAGCTTTGCGGGCGGCCCACCGCCAATACGTCTGATTTTAATTTTCAACAAGCCCAGGAATGGAAGTAAGAGACAGCAACGGAACCCTGCTCAATGAGGGAGACTCCGTAACGGTAATCAAAGATTTAAAAGTAAAAGGTTCTTCCACCACCATCAAGCGGGGAACCGTGGTTAAGAAAATCAGGCTCACCGAGGACGAAGAAGAGATTGAGGGCCGCGTAGACAGAGCCGTCATGGTCCTGAAAACCTGCTTCCTCAAGAAAGTATAACCCTTAAAAATACGAGCAGAGGCGCCGCACGGCGCCTCTGCTCGTATCTGGGCAATTCATTTGTTTGGGGCCTGCTTTCACAAAAACAGGCTCTAAACGGCTCCTGGCTTTACTTGCGCAGCATGGCTTCCTCGCCGGCTTCCACGCCCTCGTTGATCATGAAAAGCGTGCGGGTGGGGTAAGCAAACTCAATGCCGCGGCGCTGGAACTCCTCAAACAGCCGGAAGTTGATGGCCTGCTGAATGTCCATGTACTTGTTGTAGTCGTCGCTCAGCACGTAGTACACCACCTCGTAGTCCAGGCTGGAGTCGCCGTACGAAAAGAAATGGGCCCGGTCAAACTCCACGGGGTGCTGCTCTTTGATAATGCCCTCCAGCAGCCGGGGAATGAGCTTCACGTTCTCCAGGGACGTCTGGTACACCACGCCAATCTTGAAGACCACGCGCCGGCGCATCATCTGCTTGTAGTTGTGGATGCGCGAGTTGGTAAGGTCGCTGTTGGCCACCACCAGCTGCTCGCCAGAGAGGCTTTTGATGCGGGTGGTTTTAATGCCAATGTAGTCTACCGTGCCAGATTTATCGTCAATCACAATAAAGTCGCCGGTTTCAAAGGGGCGGTCAAAGAAGATCACAAAGTAGTTGAACACGTCGCCCAGGATGTTCTGGGCCGCCAGGGCAATGGCAATCCCCCCAATGCCCAGACCCGTGACAATGGTGGTCACGTTGTATCCCATGTTGTCAAACAGGAACAGCAGGCCCACAATCCAGATCACGGAGTTGATGATGAGCATGAGCCCGCCCAGCTGCTTCACCTTCTCCTCGCCGCGCTCCTGTTTCCTGACGTAAGACCTGAGCAGCAACAGAATGGTGGAGGACACCAGCCGCACAAACAAGAACGTGATCACCATGGTGGTGGCTACCCGTAGCACGTTCTGGGCTTTCTCAGAAAGGGTAAGATAGTTGAGGCCCGCGTGGATGATGCCAAAGTAAACGGCCGGCACCACAAACCGGTCTATGCTCTGTAAAATGAAATCGTCCAGGTGGGTTTTGGTGCCCAGGGCCCATTTCCTGATGCGGGCCAAAAAGATGTGCTTGAATGATTTGAGCAGGAGCACCCCAATGATGATGATGCCCAGGGAAATAAGGTAATCAGAAACGGTGTTGTGGTAGTAGGTTTGCTGAAGGAAATCGTTCATTGGCTTACTGCAGATAAAGTCACCTTTCCTCCGCCGGCGCGGAAGCAAGTAAAAGATTGTACCAGCCATATAGTACGGCTCTTCCTTGCCTGGTAGTTATACTTTATTTGCGTCGCCCGGAAATTGGGCCCCCGGAGTGGACCTGGGCGCAAACCCGCCGGGGCGGAAAAGCGAGCTTACGGGGTTGGTTTGGCTTTGGCCGCCTGAGCCGCCTTCAGGTCACAGTTTTCTTTGCGGCGGGTGTCTGCGATGGCGAAGATCTTCCAGCCCTCGGGGCTGCGGTACAGCTGAAAAGCATCAACCCCGCAGTGGCTGAAGGTGTCGCCCACGTAGAAGGCGTACTCACACCACAGGGTGGCCAGGTCGCCGTCAAGGTGCACCCGCACGTCCCAGATGCGCTCATCCAGCACCTGTGGGTGGGGCTGCGCGATCATCTCCAGAAATTTAGGCAGGGGCGTCTCGCGGGGCAGCACCTTGCCGGCCTTGTCTGCGCCCACCGAAAGCAGGCGGGCGTTGGGCGCCAGCACCGACCGGGCCATGGCGCTGTCGCCGGCGCGCATGCCGTCAAAGAAGTGCACCACGGCGGCCTCCACGGCTTTGGCATCGGGGGTAAGCGGCTGTCTGGCGGCCTTTTTAGAAGACTGGGCAACGGCACCCCAAGAGAACAGCAAACCGAACGAAAGCAGAAGAACCAGGCGCATTTTGGGGGAGTTTTTAGAGATTCAGGCGAAAAACAGGAGAAAGGTAAGGCCCCGGCCGGCACAAAACCAAAGGACTGGGGTTAAATGAGCACCAGGCGCTCCTGCAGCAAGGCCCGCAGTTCGGGCGGAAGCCCAAAATGCTGGTCCATGAAATCATCCAGCACCTGGCGGGTGTGCGGCGAAATCAGTTCCTGAATTTCCTCCATGGCCTCGCCGCTGATGAGGTACGGCATGTAGGTGTAGATCAGGTCCCGGCCGTCGCATTGGGCGTAGATCTGGTACTCAGTGCAGGCGGTGCGGGGCGCCCCGGTGATGAGGCAATGCGACAGCCAGTTTTCCAGCCGGAGCGGCTCGGGCAGGGAGAGCAGGGCCTCGCGGCGCGCCACCAGATCAACCCGCTCAGAGAAGTAGGCGTCTACGCGCTCCCTTGACTCAGCAGAGAGCTCCTCGCGCAGCTGCTGGGCGCACTTCATGCACATGGCGTACTCAAAGATAATGTCCTGGGTGCCCGTCTGCGGGTAAAACCTGACGGCCTTCTCCACCAGATAGTTTACCCCGTCTTGCAGCAGGTGCCCCTCACAGGTGAGGCAGGAATGAAACGGCTGGCCCGACTCTACTGAAAACAGTTCCTGCGGGATGGGCTCAAACTCATGAACCAGATGAATGGGCGGTAAGTCCATAGCGGTAACGAAATAAATAAGGCAAATGGAGCCCCGAAAGGTACTACAAAATTGTATGTGATTGAAGGTGAATTGGTTGATTTGCGGCTGTTCTTCTAATAAGCCTACTGCATGGCAAAGGAAAGCGAAGGGCCTAAAGCGACCAAAGGGCCACGCCAGCCCCAAAAACCTACCCAAAGCCCGTTCTCTATTTGGCCATGCTGGAACCCACGGCATAGAAAAATCCCTGTTTTGGGCCTGCTTTTCTGCAAAAGGGTCCAAAACAGGGATTTGCCAAGGCTGTTTCTGTTGCCGGCGAGACCGTTAGTAAGCCACGGCGGCGGAGGCGTTGAGCTCTATCTTTACGCCCAGCACTTTCAGGAACTCGCGGATGAGGGCCGGGTGGCCAGGCCAGGCGGGCGAAGTAACCAGGTTGCCGTCTACCACGGCCTCGGTGGCCTCAACGGGCACAAAGGTGCCTCCAGCCAGGCTTACCTCGGGGCCCACCGCCGGATACGCCGTAAGCCGACGGCCTTCCACCACGCGGGCAGCCGTTAAAATCTGGATTCCGTGGCAAACGGCGGCCAGCGGCTTGTCTTTCTCCATGAAATGCTGCACCAGCTCCAACACGGTAGGGTTGAGGCGCAGGTACTCGGGGGCGCGGCCGCCGGCAATCACCAGGCCCACATAGTCCTGGGGGTTCACCTCTGAGAAGGAGTAGGTCAGCTGGAAATTGTGGCCCGGCTTCTCGGTGTAGGTTTGGTCGCCCTCAAAGTCATGGATGGCGGTCTTAATGGTGTCGCCCTTTTTCTTGCCGGGGCAGACGGCGTGCACCTCGTACCCCACCATCAGCAGCATCTGGAAGGGAACCATGGTTTCATAGTCCTCGGCGAAGTCGCCGGTGAGAAACAGGATTTTCTTTTGGTTTTCCATGGGGATAAGTGTTTAGGATTGGAAGAAACGGTGAAATTCCAGGCCCGGGCTGCCCCCGGTACGCGGGTGCCCCGGTGCGTGCCAGGTACAAGTTGCGAATAAATAGGCTTAGTGACAATAGGTTATGCAAGGAAGGGAGAGAATGCGTTTGTTTGGAGGGCATGGCCAAAGGGGCCCTTAAACTCCGGTGCGCGCTTGCCAGGCCCTTGCACCAGAAGGCAGGGCAGGCCGCGCGCACCGGAAAATTCACCATATTTGGGCCTCTAACCCCTTTGTCTATGAAAAGCTCTACCCCTAAGCGTTTTCTGCCGTTCTGCCTGGCCCTGGCGCTGGCCGCCTGCACCACCCATCCGTACACCAGCACCAACCGCGCGTACAAGAAAAAGGCCAAGGCCTACGCCAAAACCCTGCGCCAGACGCCCGTCGCCAACCCCGGCGAAGACAGCCTGCAGCAGGGCGACTATTGGGTGGGCACCACTAACTTTAACATGCGCAAGCCCAATTACGTGGTCATCCACCACACGGCGCAAAACTCCACCGAGCAGACCCTCAAGACCTTTACCACGCCCCGCACGCAGGTGAGCGCGCATTACGTGATTGGCCGCGACGGCAAGGTGTACCACATGCTCAGCGACTTTCTGCGGGCCTGGCACGGGGGCACCGGCAAATGGGGCAACAACACCGACCTCAACTCTTCCTCCATTGGCATTGAGCTGGACAACAACGGGTATGAGCCCTTCGCCGAGGCGCAGATCACCAGCTTGCTGCAGGTCTTGGCCCTGCTGAAGAAAACGCACGGCATTCCGGCCGCCAACTTCATCGGGCACTCAGACATCGCGCCCAGCCGCAAGGTGGACCCCAACCCCACGTTCCCCTGGAAGCGCCTGGCCGATGCCGGTTTTGGCACCTGGTACGACGAGGAAGCCGTGCGCAACACGGTGTTTGCGCCTACCATTCCGCTGTTCCAGGACTCCGCCGCCGTGACCGCCGACAGCGCAGCGGTGCCGGTCACGGTTCTGGTGCCCACCACCACTGTGGCGGTAGACACCATTCCTACCTCGTTCCAGCCCAAAGACGCCCTCCGCATCATTGGGTACGACGTGAAAAACCTGGAGGCGGCCATTAAGGCGTTTAAGCTGCACTTCATCCAGAAGGAAGTGAACGGCATCTTAACCGATGACGACAAAAAGGTGCTCTACCATTTATATAAGAAGAGCCTTGAGTAAAGCACTTGTCCAGGATTGCTGATGCGCTTGTAGGGTAGGGAGTTGCTGATGTAGAAAGATGGAGCCGGGCGCAAGCGTCCGCTACCGCTTTATGGGCGGGTGAGTTGCTGTTTCCGGGCTGTTTTCTGGAAAGTAGCTCCAAATCGTTGGCCTGCTCTGGGGCTAACAAGAAAACTCTGAACAGCCTCTAACCAAACACCCCAACGGGGCAACGTTCCAGTAAAAAAGGTGGAGGCAAAGGCTGCCCAGGGTCTTGCTCCGGGCCATCGCGGGGCCAGAGCCGGGGACCGGGCCGGTTATCTTACCCTTTGAGCGACAGGGCGTTCCGATTTTATTCCCTGTTTTGGGGCTATTTTCCAGAAATCGGGACCTAAACAGGAGGGCAACTTCGCGAAAGCCAACACTTTCCCGTAACTTTGAACGTTTGTGAGAAGTTGGGCCCTGCGCCCACCAATAGCAGCATGCCAGAAGAAAAGAAGAACCCATCACCGCGTACCACATACAACAAATGGATTCGTGCCCTCTGGAAGACCTTTGTCTTCGGGGGCCTGTTCATTATTCTCTATTTCGTTTCCGTTGACCTTAACCTGTTCTACCTGTTTGGAGAGTCGCCGGGGCTGGACGACCTGGAGAACCCCCAAAACAACCTGCCCTCTGAGATTTACTCGGCAGACGGGGTGTTGCTGGGCCGCTACTTCCGCGAGAACCGCGACCTGGTGCCGTATGACAGCATCAACCCCATCATGGTGAAAGCGCTGGTGGCCACTGAGGACGAGCGTTTCTACGAGCACCAGGGCATTGACCCTATCTCGGTACTGGCGGCGGTGAAAGACAACCTGCGGGGCGAGTCGCGCGGGGCGTCTACGCTTACGCAGCAGTTGGCCAAAAACCTCTATAAAACGCGTACCAAAAACACCAAAGGCATTCTGGGCCACGTGCCGCTGGTGTCTACCATTGTGGCCAAGACCAAGGAGTGGAATACTTCCATCAAGCTGGAGCAGCGGTACACCAAAGACGAGATCCTGGGCATGTACCTCAACACCGTGGACTTCGGGAGCAACGCCTTTGGGGTGAAAGTGGCCTCCAAAACCTTTTTCAGCACCACGCCAGACAAGCTGAAGCCCGAGGAGGCCGCCATGCTGGTAGGCGTGCTCAAGGCCCCCACCACGTACAACCCCAGGTTCAACCCCAAGAACGCGCTGGCCCGCCGTAACGTGGTGCTCAAGCAGATGGCCCGCAACAAGGTGATCACCGCCGCCCAGGCCGACTCCCTGAGCCAACTGCCCATTGACCTGAAATACCACGTAGAGCAGCACCTGGACGGGGTACCGGCGCATTACCGCCAGACCGTGAACGAGTTTGTGCGGAAGTGGGCCGAGGAGCGCGAGCTGGACATCTACGCCGATGGCCTCAAGATTTACCTCACCATTGACTCCCGCATGCAGGCCCTGGCCGAGGAAGCCATGAAGGAGAAAATGAAAAGCCTGCAGAACCGGTTTGAGAACCACTGGCGCGGCCGCAACCCTTGGGTAGACGACAGAGACAAGGAAATACCCGGCTTCATTGAAAACGCCATCAAGCGCACGGGCGTGTACCAGTCGCTCAAGAACAAGTACGGAGACGATACTGCCGCCATTAACCAAGAGCTGAACCGGCCCAAGCCTATGACCGTGTTCTCCTGGAAGGGCCCCAAGGAAGTCACCATGAGCTCTATGGACTCATTGCGGTACTACAAGCGCTTCCTGCGGGCGGGCATGATGACCATGGACCCCTACACCGGCCACATCAAAGCCTGGGTGGGCGGCATTGACTACGAGAACTTCAAGTTTGACCACGTGAAGCAGGCCCGTCGCCAGCCCGGTTCCACGTTCAAGCCGTTTGTGTACGCCGCCGCCATTGACGGGGGCTACTCGCCCTGCGACAAGATTCAGGACCAGCGCGTGACCATTAAGTACGTAGAGAACGGCAAGCCGATGGAGTGGACGCCCAACAACGCTGACCATTCCATCTCCGGCCGCCAGATGACCCTGCGCCACGCCATGGGCCGCTCCATCAACACCGTTACCGCGCAGCTCACCGAGGCCATTGGCTGGGAAACCGTGCGGAAATTTGCCCGTCGGCTGGGCATCACCAGTCCCCTGGAGGCGGTGCCGTCCATCGGGCTGGGCTCCTCAGACGTGAGCGTGTACGAAATGGTGAACGCCTACAGCACCTTCATCAACCACGGGTTCCTGAACAAACCCATTCTGGTCATGCGCGTGGAAGACCGCAACGGCAACGTGATAGAGCAGTTTAACCCCCAGCAGAAACGCGTGATCTCTGAGGAAACCGCTTTCCTGATGGTGCACATGCTCAAAGGCACTATGGAAGAGCCGGGCGGCACCTCGCAGGCGCTCTGGGAGTACGACCTCTGGAAGAAAGGCAACCAGATTGGCGGCAAGACCGGTACCACCTCCAACTACTCAGATGGCTGGTACGTGGGCGTTACCAAAGATCTGGTTACCGGAGTCTGGGTAGGAGGAGAGGACCGCAGCATCCACTTCCGGACCTCAGGCACGGGCGAAGGCTCCAAGACGGCGCTCCCTATTTTCGGGCGGTTTATGGAAAAAGTGTACCGGGACCCCAACTTGGGCATCAAGCTGGGACCGTTCCCCAAACCCACCATCAAGATCAGCAAACAATACAACTGCATTACGGTGGTTCCGCGCAAGCCACGGGTGGTAGACACCACCGCGGTAGATACCATGCTGGAACAGCTCAACGACAGCATCTCGTCTCAGTTCTAAGCTGTTGCCGCACTGCACCCAAAGCCCCGTTGCCGGAGTCTGACTCCGGCAACGGGGCTTTTTTTGTTCTCGGCCCGTGGGATGCCTGGCCAAGGTATTTTCAGCCTGTTTTTGGGAAAACAGCGCTAAATCAGTGGGCTGCTTGAGGGAGTAACCACAGCTTGCCCATCCAAGGTCCACCGCCTGGCTTCTGCGTTAGCTCATTCTCGGGCTTGTTCCGGGCGCAATGGCTCAAGCAGCATGAACCGTTGCGCCACGCCTAGCCTCCTGTGCTTTCTTGTCCGTCGGGCAGGTTCGGGTTGTCATGTCCTCCTGATCATTCAAGTAATGCGGTTCTCTGCCTTCCTCCATTCCATGCAAACCCTGGATGGGTAAACTCCAGATGGTTGTGGTGGACAGTCGTTTCTGGAGATGTTAGTTTGCTGAGTGATAAGGGATTGGGAGGTTGAAAGGCAGGGAGATGAAAGCAGGCTACTTTGTCCCGAAAAAGGAGTGTCTGATCTTTGGAGCAGCAGATAAGAATGAGCTGTATTTGCTTTATTCAATTCATATAAGAAAAGGCCAAATTTAAGGCAATTAACAAGGGTTAAAAATGTACTATTTATTCAGGCAGGGATTAGCCTGTTTATGTGGGGTTTTATTTGATTAATACCCAGTGTTTTGGGGGTAAATTGTGGAGCTGTGTACAAGGCCCCTGAATCCCCTAATATTCAAGTTCTGGGCCTGACGGGGTTGCGCTAACACAGATTTTCTTCTAATAAACTTCTCTTTTTGTTTTAAAAGTACAATTCAATGGGTTGTGCTGGTTGTATTTGTACTGTAATTTTGACCCCGTATTAAAACAGCAAGTAATTGTACTCTTTATATTTGTTTTACCTAATATATTTGCGGTTTATACGATAACTATCTGATGCAAATCTGATTCCACCCCAGCTGTAGTTTCATTTAACAAGGTTATTGAAATTAAAGCGCATGTGAGGATGCTGGTTGTTTAAACAAGTTTTGGACTTTTTTAATGTGTAAGTTGGCAGTGAGTAGAACACTCTTGCCAGAAAGGATTTTATTGCCTTTTTCTTGCATGAAATAAGTCAATTTCTTGTAAACGACCATTTTTCTTGCGACGCAGGTAATGCGAAGGCTCTCACTCTACTTTAAACCCCGGCAAGGCCGCTTAATGGCCTTAGTGTTAGCGGGTTGAAGTCTCCAAAATGCAGTTAAAAAGCCCCCAAAATCTGGTCAGATTTTCCGGCTTAATTTCCCAATTACTACGCGCCCATGAACCTACCTAAACCCATCCTATTTAGCTTATTTTTCTTATTTTCCTGTTTTGTTCCCTTTGCTTCTACAGCCCAGAACTCGTCTGAAGTAGCCCTTAAGATCACCGCCATTCAGCCGGCCGTAAAAACGGGCCAGAACTTTGGGCCCTGGTTAACCAATGACCTGAATGATCTGGTGCAGCCCAATTACCTGCCCAGCAACAACCAATACTTTGATGTGGTGCTTCCGTTGGAGGCAAAAAGCAAGGTGACCAGAGTTTCCTTGTACGACCACGAGAAAACCTTCACAGACAAGCCCGCCTACATTTATGCCCGCAACGGAACCCAGAAGGTCCTGTTAGGGAAGTTTACCGGCTCATCGTACAAAAATTGGGTAAACATCACCTTGAGTACGCCGGTCACGGCAGATGCCATCATCGTGCACAAGATCTGGAACAACATTCCGCAGAAAGTAAAGGTGTACGGCAACCCAGACGCTGACCTGAACAATACCATCACGCCGGCTACCACCCCGGCGGTCATTACCTTTGCCTCGCTTCTCGTCAAGCGCATCGGCGACCCTGCCTTCCTGCTCAAGGCTACCAGCACCAACACCGTTACGCCCATCACCTTCACCTCATCCAACCCGGCAGTAGCCACCGTGGCCAAGACTACCGAGGGCTGGAAAGCCACCATTGTAGGAGCAGGCACCGCCAACATCACGGCTTCGCAACCGGCGGGGAATGGCTTCTCTGCCGCCACCAGCGTGACCCGAGCCCTAATGGTTTCCACCACCACCTCCACTACCGCCAAACCGGCGGTGATTACATTCAATGGACTTCCGCTCAAGAAAATGGGCGATGCTCCTTTCTCCATCTCGGCCACCAGCACCAACACCGTCACACCTATCACGTTCAAGTCGTCCAATGCGGGGGTAGCGTCGGTGACCAAAACCACCACCGGCTGGAAAATCACCATCCTGAAAGCCGGCTCAGTGAACATTACCGCCCAACAGGCAGCGGGCAACGGGTACGCGGCGGCGCCCAGCGTAACCAGAACGCTGGTGATTTCCTCCGTGCGCTCGGTGATCACTTTTGCCTCACTTCCGCCAAAACAGGTAGGAAACGCCGCTTTCCTGCTGCAGGCCACCAGTACCAACACCGTTACTCCTATCAGTTTCAAGTCTTCTAACCTGGCGGTGGCTACCGTCGCGAAGACTACCGAGGGCTGGAAAGCCACTATTGTGGGCGCGGGTACCGCCAACATTACGGCGTACCAACCAGCGGGCAACGGCTACATGGCAGCCATCAACATTGTCCGGTCGCTGGTGGTAAGTGCCGCTACTGCCAGCACCACCAAGCCCGCAACGATTACCTTTGCGGCGCTTCCTTCTAAAAAGGTAGGCGATGCTGCCTTCCTGCTGCAGGCTACCAGCACCAACACAGTAACGCCCATCACGTTTACCTCATCTAACACCGCCGTAGCCACCGTGGCCAAGACCACCGAGGGCTGGAAAGCCACCATCGTGGGGGCCGGCACTGCCAACATTACCGCGGCCCAGCCGGCCGGAAACGGGTACAGCGCTGCTCCCAGCGTAACCCGGGCCCTGGTAGTAGGCGCCGCCACGGCAGTGGCTTCTCCGGCGGTGATCACGTTTGCTGCGTTGCCGTCTAAGAAAGTGGGCGATGCCGCTTTCCTGGTACAGGCTACCAGCACCAATACCGTTACGCCTATTACCCTTACTTCCTCCAACCCGGCGGTTGCCACGGTAGTTAAAGCCACCGGCGGATGGAAGGTGACCCTTGTGGGAGCCGGAACCGCCAATATCACCGCGGCGCAGCCTGCCGGGAACGGCTTTGCCGCCGCCGCCAGCGTGACCAGAGCCCTGGTGGTAGCCAGCAGTGCCCCCGCGCCAGCGCCCACTCCGGGTACGTTTGTCACCGGTGAGATCCCGTACAAACCGTACTGGGGATACCACAAAGACAAAAGCAACCAGAACATTGCCGGCCTGTTTGATGGCATCATCCAGGAAACCGTGAACATGGGTACCTCTGAGATCCTGCCGGTATCAGACATCGTGCTGAACTTCCCGGACAAGATGGAGGTGGAACTGCAGAAAATCAGCTTCTACGATGGCAAAGGAACCCTGCCAGCCGGGTACGAGGTAAAAACTTTCTTCATTGAAAGCGGTACAGGCCGCGAGATTGCAGGTCCTGAGTACAACGGAAGCAAGTACCTGGCCTGGATAGAGCACCCGCTGACCACCCCAATCAAAGTAAGCGCCATGATCATCCGGAAGAGAAGGGGCGTGACGCTGCCCGATGAGATCAAGCTGTACGGCAAATACAAGCCTTACACGCCGCCTACCTTTACCAAGCCGGCGTATCCGCTGAAGCGGATGCTGGGGATCAACACCTATCCTTCAGACAACGCCAGCACCGACCCAGAAAGACTGAAGCAGAAGATTGCCGCCATTGAGCCCTACCACGTGGTGCGCGACTACGTAGACTGGCAGATCCTGGAAACCAACCGCGAGGGAGAGTACGCCTTCCAGCCTACCATGAAAGGAAACTGGCGCCTGGATGACATCTATGCCCGCCACAAGGCCAAAGGCAAGGAAGTGCTGGTGTGTATCAAGAACATGCCCGGCTGGATGCTGAGCACCTACCCATCAGCTATCAGGTCTTCTGAGAACGCGCCCATGCCGTACAAGAGCAGCTACACCACGGTAACCGCCAACGGCACCAACTACTTCAACGAGCAGTACAACGCCGATAAGCTCAAGCCAGAATCATACGTGCAGATTGCCCGGTTGGCGTTCCAGTTTGCCGCCCGCTACGGTTCCAATACCAGCGTGAATCCGGCACTGGTGAAAGCGGTAGGCAGCCAGGCCAAAATAGGCTTGGACCTGATCAAGAAAATTGAGGCTAACAACGAGCCAGACCGCCACTGGAAAGGCCGCCAGGGCAACCAGAGCAGCGACGAGTATGCCGCCTACCTGAGCGCCTTCTATGACGGACACATGGGAACCCTTGGTCCGGGCGTGGGCGTGAAGCAGGCAGACCCTAACATGATTGTGGTGAGCGGGGGTATTGCCTCCACTAAAACCGCCTTCTACCAGGGCATTGTAGACTGGTGCAAGAAAAACAGAGGCTACCTGCCCAACGGGAAAGTGAACCTTTGCTTTGATGAGATCAACTACCACGCCTACAACAACAACTTTGACGGGGAGCAGTTTGCCGACGGTGGCAGAGTAGGGGTGGCCCCGGAACTGTCGCTGGCGCCTAACAACATCAACAACTTCCACCAGATCAACAAGGAGTTTGTGGGTGAGCTGCCCATCATCATCACCGAGACCGGTTACGACTGGAACAGCAAGACCCAGGGCACCAAAGTGATCGGGAGCAAAGACAAGTTCATGGTGCAGGGCGATTGGATCCTGAGAAGCTCCCTGGACTACGCCATGGCCGGTTTGTCTGGTCTGTACTTCTACCAGTTGTACGATGATGTATCTGGCTCTATCACCAACACCACCCAATACGCCACCAGCGGGCACGTAGACCGGGTAACCCTGGCACGCAGACCCGCCGCCGACTACATGGCCCAGGTGGGTGCCCACTTCGGGGACTTTGTTCCGGTGGAGCGCCTCAGCAAAGACCCACGCGTAGACAAGTACCGCGACCCTAACGGCACCACCATGTACGTGGGCTGGGTGCCAGATGACAAAGACCGCCGGGTAGACTATACCCTGGCCTTGGGCACCGACTCAGCGCACGTGTACTCCCTGCGCATTGGCAGCGAAGTAATGGACGTACGCAAGGTGAAGACCAACAACGGCAAACTTGCCCTCACCCTCACCGAGACCCCCATCTTTGTGGTGGCAACCGGTCCGATGGCCATGCTTTCTACCAGCAGCAGTAGCGCGGTGGTGCCTACCCTGGCCGAAACCAAACTGAAGGTGTACCCTAACCCCTTCAGCCAGAACGCTACCGTAGAGTTCTCCCTCGCCGAAGCCGGGGAAGTGGTAGTGGACATCTATGATTCGCAGGGCAAACTGGTGAAACACCTGTTTGTGGGCAAGGCCGAAGGCGGGGTGCCGCAAACGGTATCTCTGAACGCAGGAGGCCTGCCCAACGGCGTGTACATTGCCCGTTTAACCACCGGCAAGAAAGTGCTCACTCAGAAGATTATTTTAATGAACTAAGCCCGGCATAACTGCTTCCCCTGCCTGCGTCTTTCAGCAGGGGAAGCTAAGCCAGGCGCTAAGACCCATCATAAACGAAGAAGCCCTCCCGGTACAGACCAGGAGGGCTTTCTTGTTTTAAGGTATGCCTGATTTAATCAACTGTTCTTGTCATAGAGCGATTCCAGGGCCTCCTGCAAGTGGTTGTACTCAAAGGTAAAGCCGGTTTGCAGCACCTTGGTGGCGCTCACGCGGGAACCGCCCAGCACTACTTCGCTCAGTTCGCCCAGAACTAACTTCAGGCCCAGCGCCGGAACGTTGGGGAACACCATGGGCTTGTGCATGACCTTGGCCAGGGTGCGGGTCAACTCCTCATTGGTGGCCGGGTTGGGGGCCACGGCATTGTACACGCCCTGCATCTGCCGGTCTTCAATGGCTTTGATGAGCAGCCGGCACAAGTCGTCAATGTGGATCCAGGACATGAACTGCTTGCCAGACCCCAGCGGGGCGCCCGCCAGCATTTTCACGGGTTTAGCAATCTGGGGCAAAGCGCCGCCTTTGTTGCTCAGCACAATACCAATCCGGAAGATGACGGTCCTGATGCCCAGGTTATGGATCTGCCACGAGGCCTGTTCCCACTGCTTGCACACCTCGGCCAGGAAGTCTGAGCCGTAGCTGCTTTCCTCCATCATGAGCCGCTCCCCCGAGTTGCCGTAGATGCCCACCGCCGAGGAGCCAATGAAGC
Source organism: Rufibacter psychrotolerans (assembly GCF_016924645.1). Taxonomy (GTDB): domain Bacteria; phylum Bacteroidota; class Bacteroidia; order Cytophagales; family Hymenobacteraceae; genus Nibribacter; species Nibribacter psychrotolerans. The sequence goes on from NZ_JAFFJV010000007.1 coordinate 105,041, forward strand.
CCTTTACGTGGTGGGGTGTCTTCTCCAGGTACTCACAGATCAGGTTGGTGGACTGGATGCGGCTGTTCAGGATTTCTTTCTTGCGGGGAGCAGACCATTTCTCGCCGGCCACGCTGGCGCCGGCCAGGTTGATGATGTAGTCGGCATAGCGGATGGCGTTCTCGTCAATGGCTCCCTTGGGCACATCCCACTTAAAGGTCTTGTAGCGGGCGTATTTGTCGGGGGTACGGCTCAGGTGGGCTACCTCGTAACCACTGTCAATCAACATTTCTGATAAACGTGTGCCCACTAGGCCGGTGCCCCCGGCGATCAATATCTTTTCTGACATGTTGCGTTCTCTACGGTCTACGCCCAAACCTGCTTATACGGCGGCGTATAGATTTGGGTAGGGTGCTACTTGCTTATAAAACCAGCGAAAAAGGAAACACAGCGTACGCCTGAAAAATTCATCTCTACCGGTAGCTCTGCCCTGCTACTTGTTGTGCCTAATGGCCTGCAGAAACTCTAGCCGGTAGGCTTCCTGCTCAAACAAGCCAGAGTACTCAGACGTGATGGTGCTGCTGCTCACGTCGTTCACGCCGCGGCTCATCACGCACAGGTGGTCGGCCTCAATGTACACGGCCACGTTCTCGGTCTTGAGCACGTCGCGCAGCTCCTGGGCAATCTGGCGGGTGAGCCGCTCCTGCACCTGCGGGCGCCGGCCGTAGTACTGCACAATGCGGTTCAGCTTAGACAGGCCAATCACGTGCTCTTCTGGAATGTAGGCCACGTGGGCCTTGCCGATGATGGGCACAAAGTGGTGCTCACAGCTGGAGTAAAGGGTAATGTCGCGCTCTACCAGCATCTGGCGGTAGCCGTAGCGGTTCTCAAACAGACGGGCATGGGGGCGGTTCTCGGGGTTGAGGCCGTCAAAGATCTCCTTCACGTACATCTTGGCCACCCGGCGCGGGGTGCCTTTCAGGCTATCGTCTTCCAGGTCCAGACCCAGCAGGAGCATGATTTCCCGGAAGTGGTGCTCAATGCCGTTTATTTTCTGCTCATCGGTAAGATCAAACGCATCGGCGCGAAGGGGCGTCTCTAAAGAACCAGCCATATGTCCTTCCTCGGGATCTTCCTCTTGCCAGTCCCTTCTATCCATGGTATTCAACAAAGTTTCGTTCGGTTTCAAATAAAGTGACAGATAACGAGTAGCTTTCTGGGAGGTGGGGGCGTAAACGCTGCCAGATCACAACGGCGATATTCTCGGCGGTGGGGTTCAGGTGTTGGAACTCCTCCGTGTCCAGGTTCAGGTTTTTGTGGTCAAATTTATCTAAAATTTCGGCTTTTATCAGAAGGCTCAGCTTTTTCATGTCATAGACGTAGCCGGTGTCTGCGTCAACGGGGCCGGTAAGCTTCACCACCAGGTCATAGTTATGGCCGTGGTAATTTGGGTTGTTGCACAGCCCAAACACCTTCTGGTTCTGCTCATTGGTCCAGGCGGGGTTGTGGAGCCGATGCGCGGCATTGAAATTTTCTTTTCGGCAGACGGTAACGTTCATACAGCTTTGAACAGGTGGTGGGGCAATTTAGTTTTCATTTGCGGTTTTTATACTAGGGCCGGTTGGTTTAAATTTGCGGGGCAGAAACTTCTGCACCCCCTGTTTCTGGGGCGTTTTTTAGATTTTTACCGAGAAGTAGATTACATGAAAAGTACGCGTACGCACCTTGGCGCAATGGTTTTGCTGCTCTTGTTCTGGGGAATGGCCCTTACCGGCTGGGCCCAGCGCTCTAAGGTGGAGGAGACCGAGCAGGAGATCAACGGCATTACCCGCAAAGGCCAGCGGATCATGATCCAATTGGACCACAAAGGGGTGGAGAAGGCCTGGAGTGCGTACCTAAGGGAAAAGACCGGCGGCACGGTGAAAGGACCCTCATTGCTGCCCACGCCCAAGGCGCAGGCCACCAAAGGAATTTACACCGTGGAGAAAGGCCAGCTGGACACCATCAGCGCCAACCCGCTGCGCATTGTCTCCAAAGTAGTGGGCACCCCAGAGGGAACCCTGCTGTGGTGGTCACTGGACATGGGCAACGCGTACCTGAGCCAGAAGGAAACCCCCAGGGAGTGGACCCGCGGCGAGGCGTTTTTGCAGCAGTTTGCCCGAAACCTCTACAAACAAGACATCGCGCAGCAGGTGGCAGACGCCGAGAAAGTGGTGCTGAACAGCCAGGCCGCCGCCGACCAGGTGGTGCGCCAGGCCAACGAGATCCAGAGCCGCATTGTACGCAACCAGCAGAAAAAGCAGGAGATAGAGGCTGCCCTGGCCGAGAACGCCAGAGAGCTTGAGTCACTCAAGAAAGAGGTGGAGAACAACCTCAAGCAGCAGGAGGCCGCCAAGGCTGAGGTTGAGAACATGCAGCGCGCCGTGGAAATCGTAAAGGCCAAGCTGGACAAGATAGACTAAGCGCGGCTACCCAGAATAAGCGCGGCGGGGGGGGGGGGGGGGGGGGGGGGGGCCCCCCCCCCAGATTGGAGGGTTGAAACAAAAAAAAAAAAAAAAAACCGATTGGTGGGG
>NZ_JAFFJV010000008.1 GCF_016924645.1 Rufibacter psychrotolerans
TCACCCCAGAATACGCGCGGGGGGGCCGGTTTTTGTGACCCCCGGGCCACCGCCGTTTTAGGCCTTATTTCCAGAAAAAAGGCCTAAAACCGGGAGTTGGGTACGGCCGGCTTTTCATATGTGCGCCCGGGTAGATACATTCGCGCCGGGTTAGCAGGCAGTTAGGTTATGATCATCAGAGAAAAAGAGAATTGGTTTAAAATGCTCTTCGTGTGGAAGGGCTCGGTCTTGCCGGTGATTCTGCCCCGCATGGCGGTGTTGCTGCTGCTCTCGGTGGTGGTGGTGTTTTTCAAGGGCCGGCTGTTTGAGTACAAGGTGCCGCTGAACCCGGCCGCCTTTACCTTGCTGGGGGTGGCGCTGGCCATCTTCCTGGGTTTCCGGAACAATGCCAGCTATGAGCGCTTCTGGGAAGGCCGCAAGCTGTGGGGCGCCCTCCTGATTGACACCCGCTCGCTCACCCGGCAAGCCCTGACCATGAGCGGGCTTCGGCCCGATGCGCCGCAGGTACTCCACTTCGTGCGGCTGCTCATTGCCTTTTCGTACGCCCTCAAGCACCAACTGCGTAAGACCAATCCGGCCCAGGATTTCCAGCGGTTGCTGCCCCCCGCGTTGGTGCAGGCCCTGGAGCAGGCCCGGTTCAAACCTATTCTGCTGCTTAAGGAGATGGGCCAATGGGTGCAGGCCGGCAAAGAAGCCGGACAGATAGACTCCATTACCCAGGCGACCTTTGACCATAACCTCAACCAACTGTCTTACATTGTGGGCGGGTGTGAGCGCATTGCCAGCACGCCCATTCCGTATACCTACAATGTGCTGCTGCACCGTACCGTGTACCTGTACTGTTTCCTGCTGCCGTTTGGGTTGGTGGACAGCATCGGGTGGATGACGCCGCTCATTGTGGTGTTTGTGGGCTACACCTTTATGGCGCTGGATTCCATTGTGAACGAGATTGAAGAACCCTTTGGCACCGAGCCCAATGACTTAGCCCTGAACGCGATCTGCCAGACCATTGAAGCCTCTTTGCTGGAAATGGCCGGACAGGAGGTGCCCCCGGTCTTAGCGCCAAAAAACAGATTCATTCTGGATTAGGGGTCTTTTCGGCCCATGGCTTAAAAAGCAAACTCCCTGTTTCAGAGCCGATTTTCTTAAATCAGCCCTGAAACAGGTGGTTCTGGTTAAATGCGAAATCTTTGTTGGTTAATGGTTCCAGGAACCGAATTTGCCTTGCTGGTAATCGGCGTAGGCCTGGTAGATCTCGGCTTCGGAGTTCATCACAAACGGGCCCTGCGCGACTACCGGCTCGTTGAACGGCACCGCATGCCCGAACAGTAAGATGCTATCCTCGGAGGCTTCTACCTGCAATTGAGAGCCATCATTGTTGAACTCCACCAAGTTTCTGAACGGAACTTGCTGACCGTTCACCGTGAGGGTGCCTTTGATGATGTAGAAGAAGATGTTCCGCTCTGCAGGGACCTCCACGCTCAGTTTGCCGCTCGCCTGGAAGTAAACGGTGCTGAGCATGATGTCTGAAAGCGTTTCAAACGCGCCGGTGTGGCCGTCCCAGGTGCCGGAAACCAGGTTCACGGTCACGTTGCCTTCATCCAGAGTAAAAGTGGGGATGTTCTCTCTTTGCAGGCCTTCGTACTTTGGCTCGGTCATTTTGAGCCTGGCCGGCAGGTTCACCCACAGCTGCAGGATCTCCAGTGGTCCGCCGGTTTTCTTGAACTCCGACGAAGAAACCTCAGCATGGATCAAGCCACGGCCCGCCGTCATCCACTGCACGCCGCCGCCGGTGATCACGCTCTCGTGCCCGCCCGAGTCTTTGTGCATGATGTCGCCCTCCAGGATGAAGGTCACGGTTTCCATGCCCCGGTGCGGGTGCGGCCCGAACGGAAGTCCGCGGTTATTGGGTTTGTACACCTGGTGCCCGTGGTGGTTCAGGAACAGAAACGGGTCTACCTGCTGCAGGCTTCTGGAAGGCAACGGCGAGTAGGTGACCAGATCCGCGATGGGCGCGTACTCGGCTTTATGGATTTTCTTGATGGTTCTCATGGAAATGCGTTGATTGAGCTGCTATATACGAAAACCGCCTCAGACAAGGCCAAGTGCCAGGGTATCCGGCGGGAAAGTGCCGCAGCTGCTACAGGCAATACTTTTCAATGGCGATGGCCACGCCGTCTTCAATACTAGGCGCGGTGACTTCTTTGGCGGCGGCTTTGGCTTCTTCGCGGGCGTTTCCCACGGCAATGCCCAGCCCCACGGCGCCCAGCATCTCCACATCGTTGTAATTGTCCCCAAAAGCCATCACCGATTCCATCCCGAAATCATAGTGTTTTTCCAAAAGCAGCTTTAAAGCAGTGGCTTTGGAAATAGCCTTAGGCGCGATCTCCAGGTAGCGGTCGTTGGAGCGGTAAATATGCAGCTGCTCCCCAAACCTTGGGTGCAAGGCTTCCCACAGCGTCTGGATTTCTTCCGCCGAGCCCATGCACATCACTTTGTGAGCCCCGGTTGCGGCCGTTTGCCACGCCTGCAGAACTTCCTGCGTGGAGGAAATGGTAGGATTCACCTTGGTGTGCTTTATCTCACGCTCTGTCCACTGGTCTACCTGCGGCGCGTGCCAAGCATCGTCCTGGTACAAACTTACGTTGATGCTGGTGCCTTGGGCTAGCGCGGCGATTTCCTGGCAAACCGAGGCCGGAATCTGCACCGTGTCCAGCACCTGCGGTTCCTGGGTAGAATCATCGTAGAGCAGCACGTACCCGCCGTTGAAGCAGATCATGGGGTGGTGTAGAATGCCTAACTGTTCCTGCAGGTGGCGCACGGCGCTGGGCATCCTGGCCGAGGCCATGATAAACGGCAGGTTTTTGTCCAGCCGTTGAATGGTGTCTATGGTTCTTTGGGAAAGCTCGCGGTCTTGGTTGAGCAACGTTCCGTCAATATCAGAGCAAATGGCGCGGATGATCATGCAGAGGTAAGTGAGAATATGTTTCGGTAAAGGTACGGCGGCGGAAGGTGGGAACGGTAATCCAAATCCGTTTTGGCCCCGATTTCCTAGAAACAGCCCCAAAACGCGGCGCCAGAAATCTCAGAATAATTGCCTTCCCTCTGTAGAGACAAGGCACTGCCTTGTTTCCAGAACGGTTCCTACCGGTGCTCAGGAAAACAAGCGATTATCGGTCAGGATTACCAAATGCAGCAGCCTAAAGTCAGAACCATTCTCCCGTTTCTAGGCTGTTTTTGCCAAAAAGCCATCAAAATGCCTGCCTCCAGATGCCGAAAGGGACAAGGCACTGCCTTGTCTCTACAGGGTGGTTCCCTTTCGTAAAACCGCGAATCAAATTTCTCTTTTCTCCAGCCCCAGAATCTCGCGGAAGGTTTCCTTGCCCGGTTTCAACTGTTTCAGATTCCCGATGAGTTTGATAGACCGGTCAATGCGGAGCTGGGAGCTTTTGACGGCAGCCACGTGCTGGATGATGTAGCGCTGCATGCCGGGTTTCAGCTGATCAAAGCGGGTTTTACCTTCGTCGTCCTGGATGAAGAGCTCAGAGAGTTCCTCGGGAACGGGCGTGCCGTATTGGCTGGGGTCTTTCTCCAAGGTAACCGAAACCTCGCTGCCTTCCTTCACACCCAACTGTTTCAGGCGCTGTTTGGTGAGCGTGATGTAGCCCCGGCCCTGGCCCAAGGCCACAATTCCGCCCTGGTACCTGACGGTATTGTTCACCGTGCATAGCAACCGCACGTTGAACTTGCCGCCTAAGGCGTGCACTACCTCCGCCGGAATCTCCACGTAGTGCGTGCCCATAAGGTAGTCTAGTTTGCCGATGTGGGTCTTGAAGTGGAGAGGTGTCATGGGAAGGGAGCGATGGAGATAGGTAATTTGAAACTAATAGGCTAAACGTTGGAGAGGCTGTCGGCGTGGCTGGTGGTTACAGAATGCTAAGCGGCGTTATTCTCAAACCTTCTTATATTTTCCAGCTCCTGCAGCTTGTTCGTTTTTTCTTCTTCCAAGTCATAGTCATCCTGTAGCCCGAGCCAAAACTTAGGAGAGTTCCCGAAGTAATAACTTAGCCTGAGCGCCGTGTCTGCCGTAATTCTTCTGTTCCCTTTCAATATCTCAGATATCCTGGTTTGGGGAATATTGATGTCTTTGGCAAGTCGGTAAGCAGTAATATTTAGAGGTCCCAGAAATTCTTCCTGCAGTATTTCTCCTGGGTGTATATTAGGTAGCTTTTCCATGTCAATGATAGTCAACTATTTTTACTTCTGAGGCCTGCCCGTTGTTCCAGTGGAAGATGATTCGCCATTGGTCATTTATCCTGATGCTATAGAATTCTTTCAGATTCCCGGATAGCTTTTCTAATCGGTTGGAGGGAGGGATCCGCAAATCTGCTATGTTCTGCGAGTTGTTCAGCATCCTTAGTTTACGTCTGCCAAGGGTCTGAATCTCCAAGGGAAGTTTCGCGACTCTTTCCCCGTTCCAAATCTTTTCAGTTTCTTTTGAGCCAAAGGATATGATCATGCTTTCGCTTTACGATAGTAACGCCAAAAGTAAGTAATCTGTTTGGTGATTCATTTTCCAAGAAGAATTTTCTTGTGTGAGGCTTAGCTGACTCGTATAAACGACCCATGAGGCTGTCGGCCAAAGGGTGACGTTTAAACAGTGTGCTCAGTTGTTATTTTACAAAGTTCCAATAGACATAAACTATTAGAATCAGGATTGATATGATGGAGAGTGTGTATTTCCTTTGACGATGCTTTGTTATATACCCGTCTTTCTTCATATCCCAATCACAGAGCATTTCTAGAAGCACATGATGGAAGTCGAAGATGAACTCATGCCACTCAAAAGCTTCTTTTGCTCTTCTCTTGGCAGCTATTTCTTTTTTCTTCTGGTCATAGCGGTTTAATACAGCTACTTTTTTATTCTCGTAATCTACTGGAACATTCCTTATCAACAATTCCTTCTTTGCCTGTTCAACTGCCAAAGGGTTCCACTTATTAGGAAAGTTTGCTATCCTGATTAAATCGTCTGTTTCTCGATCGCTTATAGGAGGCTTGAATTCCATAAATATTAATTACTGAGAACTAGAATATAAAAAGAAATTCATTCCGGTTACCTGTTTATAGAAACAAATAACCAGAATGAATTTAAGAAGAGCTTGCAAATTGTAACGCCTATTGCCTGAAGGCTTTGAACTGGTTGATCAGGCCGTTGGTGGAGCTGTCATGGGAGGTTACTTGCTCAGCAGAAGTCAGCTCCGGCAGGATTTGCTTGGCCAATTGCTTGCCTAGTTCCACGCCCCACTGGTCAAAGCTGAAGACGTTCCAGATCACGCCCTGCACGAAGATCTTGTGCTCGTACATGGCAATGAGGCTGCCCAGGGTTCTGGGGTCCAGCTGCTTGAACAGGATGGAGTTGGTAGGCCGGTTTCCTTCAAATATCTTGAACGCTTTCAGCGTGTTGATTTCCTCCTCAGAGCAGCTCATGCGGTGCATCTCCTGGATTACCTGCTCTTCGTCTTTGCCGTTCATCAGGGCCTCGGTCTGCGCGAAGAAGTTGGCCATCAGTTTAGGATGGTGATCCCCGATGGGGTTGTGGCTAATGGCGGGTGCCAGGAAATCGCAGGGGATAAGTTTGGTGCCCTGGTGGATCAACTGGTAGAACGCGTGCTGGCCGTTGGTGCCCGGCTCGCCCCAGATGATTGGACCGGTCTGGTAACTTACCGGCTGGCCGTTGCGGTCTACGTACTTGCCATTGCTTTCCATGTCGCCCTGCTGGAAATAAGCGGCAAAGCGATGCATGTATTGGTCATAGGGCAGCAGCGCGTGGCTTTCGGCCCCGAAGAAGTTGTTGTACCAGATGCCCAGCAAGGCCAGAATCACGGGCAGGTTCTCTTCCAAGGGCGCGGTGCGGAAGTGATTGTCCATGGCATGAGCCCCGGCCAGTAACTCCCTGAAGTTCTCGTACCCGATGGTGCAGGCGATGGACAACCCGATGGCCGACCACAGCGAGTAGCGGCCACCCACCCAGTCCCAGAACTCAAACATGTTCTTGGTATCAATGCCAAACTCGGCCACAGCCACGGAATTGGTGGAAAGCGCCACGAAGTGCTTCTTGATGTGCTCCTCGTCCTGCACCTGGTCCAGGAACCAGCTGCGGGCGCTGTGCGCGTTGGTCATGGTCTCCTGCGTGGTGAACGTCTTGGAGGCAATCATGAACAGCGTGGTCTCGGGGTTTATCTTTTTCAGCGTCTCGGCAATGTGCGTGCCGTCCACGTTGGAAACAAAGTACGTGGTGATGTTCGGTTTCTGGTAGGCTTTCAGGGCCTCGGTCACCATCACCGGACCCAAATCTGAACCGCCAATGCCTATGTTCACAATGGTGTCAATGGGTTTGCCGGTATAGCCTTTCCAGTCGCCGTTGATGATCTCGTTGGAGAATTTCTCTACCTGCGCCAGTACGCGGTTCACCTCGGGCATCACATCCTTGCCGTCTTCCAGAATAGGCGCGTTGGACAGGTTGCGCAAGGCCACGTGCAATACCGCGCGGTTCTCGGTGAAGTTGATACGCTCGCCGGTGAACATGGCCTCAATGGCGTCATTCAGGCCGCATTCCTGGGCCAGTTGCACCAGCAGTTGGCGGGTTTCCTCGGTGATGCGGTTTTTGGAGTAATCCAGCAGAATGTTCTCAAACGTGACGCTGAACTTCTCAAACCGCTGTGGGTCCTGCGCGAAGGCGTCTTTCAGATGAACGTTTTTGATTTGGCCGTAATGCTGCGTGAGCTTCTCCCAGGCCTGGGTAGTAGTAGGATTTATAGTTGGAAACATGCGTTGTCTTTTGGTTCAGTTTTGATTGGCGGTAGCGAAGATAGGAATTGTGCCGACTTTAGAAAACCCGAGGCAGAAAGCGGCGGGTAAAAGGGCAGCCTTCCGGCCCTTGGTTTTGGGCCAGTTTTCCAGAAATCGCCTTAAAACCCGAGGCTGCCTCAGCGCACCCACTGCTGGATCAGTTTATCGGCGTACATCTCGTCTTTCCAGCCCATGAGGTGAGTAGGTTTCCGGGGATCGGCGTTCAGGTACCATTGCTGCAGGATACTCTTTACTGCCGGATAGCGCGCCGAAAAATCGCTGTAGGAGTTGGGCGAGATGGTCTGCTCACTGGGTCGGGCGGGAACGGCTACCACCACGTGCCGCAGCTCGCCATCGGTCTCCAGCACCAGCACGCCCACCGGCAGAATCTCCAGCACCGTACCCGGTTCTTTCTGGTTGCACAAGACCAGCACCGGCAACGGAGCCGCCGGACTGCTTTGGGTGGAGTCTACTAGGGTAGACGGAATAAATCCCTCGTTGCCGGGATAGGGCAGAAACTCCAATTTGCGCGGTTGCCCGGCCTCCAGTTGCGGCACAAATTCCTTCTCCTGCGCATCATACACCAGCGGCTGCGTGGAGCCCGAGGGCGTTTCTATCACCGCTTGCCAATGCTTGGTCTCCGTGATGGCGGGCAGGTTCTGGTAATCGGTTGTACAACCGAGGCAAAGCACAAAGAGGAAAAGCAGAGAAAGCTGCCAAGTCTTAAGAGCGGAGTAGTGCATAGAAAGGAAAGCAAAATCGTTTTCAGCCTAATTTCTGAAAAATACGGTAAAAACGCCCAGTTTCCACTTCCTCTATCAATCCTGATCATTCCTTCTCTGGCAATTTTCATCAATCCTTCATTCTCTCAATCACTCATCACCCTACTGCAGTTCGTCCAGCAAGCGGAAAGGGTTCAGGCGCTGCAGGTTCAGGGAGTAGCGGATGTTGCGCGTGAAATCTTTGAACGTAGCGGGGAAATCATCCGCGTAATTGCTGCCGGCCACAGGGAAATAGATCTGAACGGCATTGCGGAAGAAGGAAAGCTGCAAGCCGGTTCCGTAGAGCAACCGGTCCAGTTCCTGCACGTGGCCCAGGTCCAGGTACACGGCGAAAGGCGTCACGGGCAAATCAGCGGTGAGGTTGACGGTGGCCATCCATTCCTGGCTCATAACGGGCACGGCGTTCCGGAAACCACCATCCGCTAGATCGGTCTGCCGAATGGCCGCGGGGCCTTCCAGAGAAGTGAACATCTCCCGACGGTTGAAGAATGGGGTCTGCTTCAGGTAATCGGGGCTGCCAGCTAAGCCCAAACCAAACGGACTCCGGGAATAGTCGTTATCGGCCATGAAGCCCACAAAGCCACGCAACCTGATTTCCTTTTTAGGCCGGTATTTGAACCAGTTTTCCAAAGAAAGCCTCAATCTGACCGGGTTGAAAGTAGCCTCCTCGTTGGCGAACAGCGGATCAACGACTGGCACAAAGGATTGCGCCTGATACCGGAACATAGTGACGTCAAAATTTACCTGGGTACCCGCCACCGCATTTTGGGTAGTAAGTTGGTACGCGAGGCGAGGCGCGTGGAAATCTGGCAGGAAATCATCCTGCACGTAATGCCAGGCCAGCGTAAGTTGCTGCCGGGCTGTGTTCGGGTTATTCAGGCGGTTATGGAAGGTGATGCTGGGCGCAAGCGTATGGAAATTGGCGAACCGCTGACCTTGTACACCCACGTCCATCTTGCGCAGGAAACCTTGCGAGGGAACCCGGAAGCGAACATCGGCCAGACCGGTAAGGCGCGTACTGCTAAAGCCGAACATCGGCATGACCACATAGTTGAGCTTGTGTTCGGTGGGCAGGGAGTTATAGAGCAAGGCTCCTAATTGGAACCCATCGTGGGTGTTATACCCCAAAGCCGGAGCTACAAACAACTGCTTTTTGTCTATGTGCTCAATGCCCAGCAGAGGCTGTAGGTGCAGCGGCTCACTTTTAGCGAACGCCCGGCCCACGCGGTATTGGTTGTCGCGGCGGTCCAGCTCCGGGAAGTAATAATTAGGGTCCACCACAATCCGGTCAATGTGGGAGGCGGTAAACGTCACGGTTTGTTCGCGCTCGCCCGGTTTGGTCCAGTGGGTTTCCAGAAGCTGCCCCTCGGTGTTAAGGGCGGCTACCTGTACCGGCAGCGCCAGTTTCCCGGTTTGCCGCACCACGGCCTGGGTGTTGCCGCCCGAGGTAGTTACGTTTTGCAGGTGCGCGTCTGGGATGGCGGTGGAAGGCAGCAGCTCCTGGAAGAACCAGTGCAACGGTTCTCCGGTAGATTTCTCCAGAACCGCCTGTAAATCCTCGGGGTAGGGGTGCCGGAACTGCCATTGCCGGTAGTAACTGTGCATGGCGCTGTCAAAGCGGGCGGTGCCCAGGTACTTCTCCAGGTACTGGAACAGGTGAGCCGTTTTCAGGTAGACGCCGGTGCCGTAGTTGAGGGTTCTGAACTGAATAGCCGGAGACGTAATAGGCTGCTCCAACCCCCGACTGGCCGCCGAGAGAAAGGCCACGGCATCAATCCCGGCGGGCGGCAGGTCATGCACGCCCAGGAACCGACCCATGGCATTCTGGTTGATCTCGCTGGACAGGATGCCGGCATAGGGTTTCCGTTGCGCTTTGGTCCTGAACTCGTAGTAGCTGTTGATGCCCTCGTCCAGCCAGGGATGCTGCCGCTCGTTGCTGCCCAGAATACCGTAGAACCAGTTGTGGCCCACCTCGTGGATGATGGCCTCGGGCTCCGTCACCGTCACCATGGGATATTCCATGCCCGCACCCGCGCTCAGGGCACCATCCACGGCGGTAGCGTGCGCATACGGGTAATCACCCAGCCAGAGCGAATAGTAGTAGACGGCATCGTTGATGTCTTGCTGGGTTCTGATCCATTCCTCGGCGTTTCGGTTGGTGAACAGCAGCCACGTAGTCACGGGGCGTTTAGAGGCCGGAAGCGTCACCTGGCTCTTGAGCACGTTGAACCGCTTATCCGCGAACCATGCAAAATCATGGATACGGTCCTGTTTGTAGTGCAGGGTTTTGGTTTTGCCAGCCGAGGGAGGGAAGTCCACATCTTGCTCATTAAATTCTTTTTTAGCGGCAGTCACTTGCGCCAGGCTGTCCAATCGGGCTTGTTCCTCGGGGTTCTGCAGTTCGCCAGTGGCACCTACGGTGTAGTTGGCGGGCAGGGTGATGCGCACGTCAAAAGAGCCGTATTCTGAGTAGAACTCGCCCTGGTCCAGGTACGGCATGGGGTGCCAGCCTTTGTGGTCAAACACCGCCGGTTTAGGGTACCACTGCGTGATCTGGTACGATTGCCCCACGTGCCCCAGGCGGGAAAACGATTCCGGTAACTTCACCTGGAACGGCGTGCTGATGGTAATGCGACCGCCCGGCCCCAGCGGTTGATTCAAGGTGAGTTTGGCAATGTCGGGGTTCTTCGCGTCCAGTTCCCACTTTACGTTTTGGCCGTTTATTTTGAAATCCAGCCCCGAAATGGAACCGCGCGCCTCCTTCGGGGCAAAGTAGAATTTGTCCTCGTCGTTCACCAACTGCTGTCGGGCGAAGGCGGTGTTTCGGTCCTGATAGGCGTTGGGCCACAGGTGGAAGTACAGAAACGTAAGCGTCTCCGGCGAGTGGTTGATGTATTCCAGCTGCTCGGTGGCTTTGAGCGTGTGCCGCTGATCATCCAGTGTCACGTCTATTTTGTAATGGACTTCCTGTTGCCAGTAGGTTTTCTGGGCAGAAACGGAAAAAGGGAACAGTAGAACGAAAGCAAGTAGAAACCGGAAATGCGTCATGTAGGGCGAGAATTTGCCTCCAAAGTACGCGATTTTGCAAATTCAAATAACGAGTATATTCCTCTATTGCTCGGAAGTTACTTCCGTGCATTATGATCGAGGCGCCTCAGGAACCGGCTGCCCGTTTTCCGAAGGTTCGGATTGGTTGAGAAAGATGCTTCTACTATGGCGCGGAAGTTACTTCCGTGCCTTCCCCTTACTCGTTAGTCACGGAAGTAACTTCCGCGCCATAGTACATGAATTTTAATTTCGGTTCTAGGATAGGCTCGATTCTTTCCGTTCAAAGCGCTCTTTGCCAGACTTCAGGCGTTTTTAGCCGGTTTCTCAGAAATTATGCTTAAAATAGAGATTGATTTCTGACCCAGCATCCACCTGTACCTTCACCAAACAAACAAATGAATACTTTCCAGAAATGGGCCTCGGCGCTTTCATTGGCTGCCCTGGCGCAAACCGCCTTCGCCCAGACGTCCAACCTGCACGCGCAGATAGACCAGCTGGCCGACAAAATAGAGCCGAAAGTGATCCAGTGGCGCCGCGATTTCCACCAGTTCCCTGAGCTCAGCAACCGCGAAGAAAAAACCGCCGAGAAAGTGGCCAAGCACCTGAAAAGCCTCGGGTTTGAGGTGAAGACGGGCGTTGCCAAAACCGGCGTGGTGGCCATCCTGAAAGGCGGTCAGCCCGGACCCGTAGTCGCCCTGCGCGCCGATATGGATGCTTTGCCGGTGACCGAGCGCAACAGCCTGCCCTTCGCCTCCAAAGTGCGCACCACGTTCAATAACCAACAGGTAGGAGTCATGCATGCCTGCGGCCACGATACGCACATGGCCATGCTCATGGGCGCTGCCGAGATTCTGGCCCAGCACAAGAAAGACCTGAAAGGCACCGTGAAATTCATCTTCCAGCCCGCTGAGGAAGGCGCACCGGCCGGTGAGGAAGGCGGCGCTGATGTGATGGTGGCCGAAGGAGCGCTGGAGAACCCCAAAGTAGACGCCATTTTCGGGCTGCACATCAACTCTGCTACCGAGGTGGGCACCCTCAAATACCGTCCGCAGGGCACCATGGCCAGCTCCGATAACTTCAAGATCAAGGTGAAAGGCCGCCAGGCACACGGCGCGTACCCCTGGGCCAGTGTGGACCCCATTGTGGTATCGGCGCAGATCATCAACGGCATCCAGACCATCGTGAGCCGACAGATGGAACTGACCAACGAGGCTGCGGTGATTACGGTTGGTGCCATCCATGGTGGGGTAAGAACCAACATCATCCCCGAGGAGGTGGAAATGATCGGCACCATCCGGGCGCTGGACCCCAAAATGCAGGACCAACTGCATGAGAAACTGCGGCGCACGGCCACGCTCATCGCCGAGAGCGCAGGGGCCACCGCCGAGGTGGAGATCGTGAAAAACACACCCATCACCTACAACCACGTAGCCCTCACCGCCCACATGCTGCCCTCCCTGGAACGCGCGGCGGGCAAGCAGAAGGTAGTTTTAACCAAAGCCGTGACCGGAGCCGAGGACTTCGCCTATTATCAGCAGAAAGTGCCGGGCGTGTTCGTTTTCGTGGGCGGCATGGCCAAAGGGCAGGACCCTTCTAAAACGCCCGCGCACCACACCCCCGACTTTATGATTGACGAAAGCGGTCTCAAACTAGGCGTGCGTACCCTGGCCTACCTGGCGGTAGATTACCTCAACAACCCCTTGAACAGCACCTCAGGGCAATAATCCGAAACCACGGAGGTAAAACTTTCACAAACGTTAAGAATTGTAGAGACAAGGCATTGCCTTGTCTTTGCGTTTTTATGCGGTTCCAATAAGGTGACTCGGGGTTTCTGTTTATGGAGGAATACTGTTGCTCATCGGCTTTTTCGTTTTAGGTCTGGTTTATGGGAAACGGCTGTAAAACAGACCCTGACCAGTTCCCTGCTGAACCATCTGCTCCTGAGGTCGTACCTGTTTAGAACTGATTTTGTAAGAAATAATCAGAAAGAAAGTTTCTAACCCACGAAGGTATGGCACAGCAAGTCAGCGATTTCATCATAGACAGACTAAGCAAATGGGGCGTGACCCGCATCTTCGGGTACCCCGGCGATGGCATCAACGGCGTCATGGGTGCTTTGGACCGGGCCGAGGGCAAGCTGGAGTTTGTGCAGGTGCGGCACGAGGAAGTCGCCTCGCTCATGGCCTGCGCCCATGCTAAGTACACCGGCGAGGTGGGCGTTTGCCTGGCCACCTCCGGGCCGGGTGCCATCCACCTGCTCAATGGCTTGTATGATGCCAAGCTGGACCATCAGCCGGTAGTGGCGCTCATAGGGCAGAAGCCCCGCAAAGCTCTGGGCGGACATGCGCAGCAGGAAGTAGACTTAATGACGCTGTTCAAAGACGTAGCCAGCGAGTTTGTGCAGATGGCCACCGATGCCAGCCAGGTACGCCACCTGATTGACCGCGCTTTCCGCATCGCCCGGGACCAGCGCACCGTCACCTGCGTCATCCTGCCCAACGATGTGCAGGAACTGGACTACGAGGAACCCAAACACGAGCACGGCACCATCCACTCGGGCATCGGGTACCTGATGCCAAGGGTGCTGCCCCGAGAGGAAGACCTGCAAAAAGCCGCCGAGGTGCTGAACAGTGGTAAGAAAATAGCTATTCTGGTGGGTGCCGGAGCCAAAGACGCCGCTCAGGAGGTAATCCAGGTAGCAGAGGTGCTGGGTGCGGGGGTGGCGAAGGCGTACCTGGGCAAAGCGGTGCTGCCCGATGAATTGCCGTTTGTGACGGGCGGCATCGGGTTCTTCGGGACCACGGCCAGCCACCAGATGATGGAGAACTGCGATACGCTGCTCATGATAGGCTCCAGCTTTCCGTACGCCGAGTTCCTCCCCAAAGAAAGGCAGGCGCGCGGCGTGCAGATAGACCTGGATGGCCGCATGCTCAGCATCCGGTACCCCATGGAAGTGCCGCTCATCGGTGACAGTGCCGAGACCCTACGGGCCTTGCTGCCGCACCTGCACCGCAAAGAAGACCGCAGCTGGCGCGAGCAGATTGAGCAGAACATCAAAGACTGGTGGCAGCAAACCGAGGAGCAGGCCACGCACCCGGCCAATCCGGTGAACCCTAAACTGGTCTTCCAGAAGTTCTCGCCCTTGTTGCCGGATAACAGCATCCTGGCCGCCGATTCGGGTTCCTCTTCCAGCTGGATGTCGCAATACATCAGAATCAGGGAAGGCATGAAGTTCTCGGTTTCGGGCACGTTGGCCACCATGGGCTGCGCCGTGCCGTACGCCATCGCCGCCAAATTCGCTTACCCAGACCGCTTGGCCGTGGCGTTTGCCGGCGACGGTGCCATGCAGATGAGCAGCAACGCCGAACTACTCACCATCCAGAAATACTGGCACCAGTGGACCGATCCGCGCCTGATTGTGCTGGTGCTCAACAACCGTGACCTCAACTTCGTGACCTGGGAGCAGCGCGCAAACGAAGGCAATCCCAAGTTTGATGCCTCCCAGGTACTGCCTGATTTCAACTTCGCCCAATACGCCGAAAGCCTCGGCCTGAAAGGCATCCGCATTGAAAGCCCAGACCAGGTTGACTCCGCCTTACAGGAAGCCTTACAGGCAGATCGTCCCGTAGTAATTGACGTGCTCGCCGACCCAGAGATTGTGCCGTTCACTACGCAGGTAGCCGCCAAGTTCGGAGAGAACATCGCCTCGGCCATTCAGGAAGGAGACCAGGCCGCTGCCCGGCATTTGGAAGAACCCTTGGAGGAGGCCGTGGAGGAAGCCCAGAAGAAAACAGAAGAATAACTGGAGCGTTTCAGGGGCATTTTCCAGAAAATAGCCTCTAAACAGCTTGATATGGATTCGCAGCCTCTGTCTCTAGAGGCAGGAGTTCAGTTCGCTGGCGCGAGCGTCCCGCTCGTGTCCGCACGCATTGCCGGACGCTCATTCACCGCTTATCTGAAGATCAGGCATTCTCACGTTTTTTCGTGCAACACCACCCCCTCTTTTCATCCTGAAAGAATCTTGTGAGCGAACGGTAGAGTCGTTTCTTCAATGTCTTTCTAGCTCGCTCACAAGATCCTTTCAGGATGACAAATAGAAATAATAATTTGCTTAAAATCCCTCAAGGTTACTTTTAAACTATGGCGCGGATTTACTTCCGTGACTTGTGAATAAAAGGCACGGAAGTAAGTCCGCACCATATAAAGTCTGACCGGAAAGAGACAAAGCATTTTTCGGCATACGTGCGGACACGAGCGGGACGCTCGCGCCAGCGGTACTATCCGGTAGTCCTTGGATTTTAGCTTCTCCCAACTCGCTTGCCAGAATTCCTTTTCCCAACCACACGCCGTACTTTTGTGTTTTAGGGCTACTTTTCCCGAAGCGGCTCAAAACCAAACGGAATCTCATGTTCAGAATAAATACATTTAAAACCCTGCTCTTTCTGACCGGGTGCCTAAGTTTTTCTCTTGTGGGTAAGGCTCAAACCTCAGGCGTGCAAACCCAACTGGACCAGCTCGCCGATAAGGTGGAGCCGAAGGTCATCCAGTGGCGTAGAGACCTGCACCAAAACCCGGAGCTGGGCAACTTTGAGGTGAAAACCGCTGAAAAAATCGCGAAGCACCTCAAGGCCCTAGGGCTGGAGGTGAAAACCGGCGTAGCCAGAACGGGCATAGTAGGCATCCTGAAAGGCGGTCAGCCCGGACCAGTGGTGGCCCTGCGCGCCGACATGGATGCTTTGCCGGTGACGGAGAACAACACCCACAACCTGCCGTTTGCCTCTAAAGTGAAAACCACCTTTGAGGGGCAGCAAGTAGGCGTAATGCACGCCTGCGGCCACGATGCGCACGTAGCCATGCTCATGGGCGTGGCCGAGGTGCTGAGCAGCGTGAAGAAAGACCTGAAAGGCACGGTAAAATTCGTGTTTCAGCCCGCTGAGGAGGGTTCCGCTCCCGGACAGGTGGGCGGCGCGAAGCTGATGGTGCAGGAAGGCGTGCTGGAGAACCCCAGGGTAGATGCC
Organism: Rufibacter psychrotolerans; assembly: GCF_016924645.1. Taxonomy (GTDB): domain Bacteria; phylum Bacteroidota; class Bacteroidia; order Cytophagales; family Hymenobacteraceae; genus Nibribacter; species Nibribacter psychrotolerans. The sequence goes on from NZ_JAFFJV010000008.1 coordinate 15,698, forward strand.
ATGTTCGGGCTACACATCCGCTCAGACGTGGAAGTGGGCACCATTACCTATCGGCCGCAGGGCATGATGGCCAGCTCAGATAACTTCAAGATTATTGTAAAAGGCCAGCAGGCGCACGGCGGCACCCCCTGGATGGGCGTGGACCCGGTAGTCACCTCGGCGTACATTGTAACCGCTTTGCAGACCATTGTGAGCCGCCAGGTAGACCTGACCAATGCGGCGGCCATCGTGACGGTGGGAGCCATTAACGGGGGCGTTCGCGCCAACATCGTGCCTACGCAGGTGGAGATGATCGGGACCATCCGGGCGCTGGATGTGCCCATGCAGCAGCAGATTCATGAGCGGCTGAAGCAGACGGCCACCAGTATCGCCACGGGAGCCGGGGCAACTGCCGAAGTGCAGATCCAGGAAATGACACCCGTTACCTACAACCACGAGGCCCTTACCGCCCACATGCTGCCTTCGCTGCAACGCGTAGCCGGTACCAACCAGGTGAAGCTCACCAAACCCGTGACCATTGCCGAGGATTACGCCTACTTCCAGCAGAAAGTACCGGGGCTGTACCTCTTCCTGGGCGGCATGCCCAAAGGCGCAGATCCCGCCAAAGCCCCCTCGCACCACACCCCGGATTTCTATATTGAGGAAAGTGGCCTAAAACTGGGTGTGCGGGCTTTAGCCAATTTGGCCATAGACTATCTCAACAACCCCTTGAAGTAACCGGTTTCTAGCCTGTTTTCCTGAAAACAGGCTAGAAACCGGTTACCCACCCCTCCCAGGAGGGGAGTCTCTTATCCTGTATACCAGTGAAAATTCCCCTCCTGGGAGGGGCAGGGGTGGGGCCACCATCCACACGTATTTTTTTACACATCAATCTTACCAACCTTGAAACTAGCATTAGTGACCTATGAGGCGCTCCAAAGCTACGGTGCCCTGAGCGGCAGCGAAGACGGAGTGCTCATTGATTTTCTTACATCCAAAGGCATTGACATTACCCCGGAGGTATGGGACAACCCGGCCGTGAACTGGCAGCAGTATGACGCCGCCATCTTTAAATCGCCCTGGGATTACTTTGACAAATTTGAAGCCTTCCGGGCCTGGCTGGATCGTGTAGAAGCCACGGGTCTTCGCACGTTGAACCCCATCTCCATCATCCGCTGGAACGCCGACAAGCATTACCTGTTGGAAGTAGAGAAAGCCGGCTTGCCCATTGTACCCACCGCCCTGCTCAAAAGAGGAGTAGCCGCAGAACTGGCCCAATATTTTGACTTATTCCAAACCGATAAACTGATCATCAAACCCAGCGTGAGCGGCGGCGCGAAGAACACGTTTGTGGTAATCAAAGAAGAGGCGGAGCAGGTAGTGCCCAGATTGCAGGAACTGCTGGCGGCAGAGGATTTCCTGGCTCAGCCTTTCGTGCCCCAGATTCAGGAAGAAGGCGAGTGGTCGTTCCTGTTCTTCAACGGGAAATACAGCCACTGTCTGCTTAAATCGGCTAAATCTGGCGATTTTAGGGTGCAGCATTTCTTTGGCGGTACCATTCAGCCGCAGGAAGCGCCGGCGCACCTGTTAGCCCAAGCCCAGAAAATGGTAGATCAGTTTGCCCTAAACTGCCTGTACGCCCGGGTAGACGGCGTGGTGGTTGGCGAGGAACTGCAACTGATGGAACTGGAACTGATTGAACCGTTCCTGTACCTGCACACCCATCCGCACTCCCTGGAGAATTACTATCAGGCCTTGAAAGAGATGCTGTAAGCATTGTTTTCAGGCTGTTTTCAAGAAAAGAGCACAAAAAGAAACTCCTCCTTAGCCACAGTGCCAGGGAGGAGTTTCTTTTTATTAACAACGGTTCTTACCCAAACAGATTGATGCTCATACCGCCGTCTACGGCAATGCACTGACCCGTGATGTAGGCAGCGGCCGGCATGCATAGGAAAGCCACGGCGGCCCCCACATCCTCGGGGTTCCCGATGGTTCTGGTAGGGGTTCGGCTCAGCACGCTTTCCAGGTACTCTTGGTTCTGCAGCACCTGCTCGGCCAGCGGTGTTCTGATGTACCACGGTGCCACGCAGTTTACCCGAATGCCGTCCGGTGCCCACTCGCCCGCCAGATTCTTGGAGAGCTGTACCAGCGCGGCCTTGGTCATGCCGTAGATGGCCCCGGTGCGCACGTGTCCCAGTCCCGCCACCGAGGACACATTCACCACGTTGCCCTGCGGCGAGGCTTTCAGAAACGGATGCGCCAACCGGCACAACTCAAACGCCGAGGTGAGATTGGTGTTGAGTAGGTAGCTGTATTCCTCAGAGGTGTAGTCCCCGATTTTCTTGCGGATGTTAGTGCCCACGTTGTTCACCAGGATGTCCAGCGAACCCCAGGTGTTCTCCACCAATTGGATCAGGTTCAGGCGGTCGGCGGCCTGGCTTACGTCGGCTACCATGCCGGAGGCTCCTAAGCCCCGGCTGCGCCAGTCGGTCACGGCCTGGTTTACCTCCAGTTCCTTGCGGGCCACAATCAACACTTCGGCCCCAAGGTTCAACAACTCTTCGGCAATGGCGGCGCCTATGCCTTTGGTGCCTCCGGTTACCAGGGCCCGGCGACCGTCTAGTCTCCAACGGTTATTCTGCATTTGCTTTTTACTTGAAAAGATGATTTGAAAGCTTAAGTGTACGCAGAATTCGGCAGAAGGGAAAGCCTGTTGGCGGATGGTCTGTTTTAAGAAGCGTTATGGGGGCTTTTCCAGGAAAATAAGCCAAAAGCAACAGAACCAGATTTCGGCCTGTCGCAATTGGCTTAGGGAAGGTTGCTTCGTCTGAAAACGTGGTTACAGGGAGGCCATGAACGTGACCAGCAAACCCCGTATGAGCTGCACCAGCGTGGAAGGGAAAACGCCTATCCACACCAAGAGCAAGCCCAGCACCGCCATGGTGGCGCCGCTGGCAAAGGAAATGGCCGGATGCAACACCTTCCTTAGTTCGGGTTTCTGCTCGGGCTGAGCGAACATAACGGCAATTACTTTGATGTAGTAATACACCCCAATGATGCTGTTCAAGACCAGCATGCCCACCAGAATCCATTGCTGGGTGTTCACGCCCGAGGCCAGAATGTAGAATTTGCCCACAAACCCCGCCGTGAGCGGAATGCCGGCTAAGGAGAGCAGCATAGCCGTGAAAATAGCTGCCGTGGCCGGACGCCGCCAGAACAAGCCGCGGTAATCCTCCAGTTGGTCGGCGTCGCGTACGTTGTCAGACAAGAAAGCCACCACGCCAAAAGCCCCCAGCGTGGTGATGAAGTAGGCTACCAGATAAAAGCTCACCGCTTCCACGCCCAGTTGGTTTCCGGCCAGAAAGGCAATGAGCAAATAGCCCAGGTGGGCAATGGACGAATAGGCGAGGAGGCGCTTGATGTTCTTCTGCCGAAGCGCCAACAGGTTGCCGGCCAGCATGGAGGCAATGGCAATGATAGTAAAGATGAGCAGCAGGCTGGGATAACGGTAGCCGTTGGTCTCAGAGATGAACCGGATGAGCAGGCCCATCATGCCACCCTTAGAAACGGTGGCAATAAACGCCGTGACCGGGGCCGGCGCGCCTTCGTACACATCAGGCGCCCACATGTGGAAAGGCACTACGCCCAGTTTAAAGCCCACGCCCACCACTATCAGCCCGAAACCTGTTAAAAATAGGAGCGGCATTTCCTGTCCGGAATTCAGGAAAGCAGCCATTTCGGGGAAGGCCATGGTGCCGGTGACGGCATACATGAGGGCCATGCCAAAGAGCATGAACGCCGAGGACATAGCGGCCAGAATGAGGTATTTGATGCCTGCCTCGTCAGACATTTCGCGGGTGCGCAGGTAGGAGATAAGCGCGTACAAGGAGACACTGAGCACCTCCAGCCCCAGGAAGAGCGCCATGAAATGCTGGCTGATCACCAGTACACAGGCTCCCAGCGTAGCCAGCAGCAGCAGAATGTAATATTCTTCCTTGCGTTCTTCGCGTTGTTCAAAGTAGGCGTAGGAAACCATGGTCACAAAAAGTGAGGTAGCCAGAATCAGACCCATGGTGAACACGCCCCAACCATCAATAATCAGGAAGGGCGGAATGGGGTAGGTGAAGCCCCGCAACGGAAGTAGAAAATACATGGCTACCAGGTGAGCCAGCACCGTCAGCCCGAAAACCACCCGGTGGTTTCGCTTTACCGCCACCGACAACATGGTTACTATAGAGGCCCCCACTAGCACAAGCAAGGGCATCAGGTACGTTAGATCATTCAAGCGCATGGCTGCCTCCTTTCAAAGTGTGAACTGAATCCTGGGGATGTGCGGTAAGCGTGACCGCATTGGGGGAAGTGGTTTTAAGCTCAGGCTTCTGGTAAGCCTCCAACTGTTCTTCCAGCGAGCCCTGGGCCAGGTCCAACACCGGTTGCGGATATAGGCCCAGCCACAGGATGAGCGCCACCAGCGGCAGGGCAATCACCATTTCCCGAAAGCTAAGGTCCCGCATGCCTTTGGAGGTTTTTTGAGCTCCCAAGAACACTCGCTGCATAATCCGGAGCGAATACACGGTGGCCGCCACCAACCCGATGGTTGCGAAGATTGTTAGGACCGGATTGGCCCGCCAACTGCCCACCAGGGTCAGGAACTCGGCAATGAAATTTCCTAGTCCGGGCAGACCCAGTGAGGCCATCACAAACACCAAGGCTATCACCCCCATTTTTGGAATAGCAGGCCAGAAACCGCCCATCTGCCGGATATCGCGGGTGTGGAGCCGCTCGTACAGCAAGCCCGCCAGAATGAACAAGGCGCCGGTACTGATGCCGTGCGTAATCATCTGCATCACCACGCCCTGATACGCCCACTGGTTAAACGCAAACACACCCAGCACCACAAAGCCCATGTGGCTCACGCTGGTGTAGGCAATGAGGCGTTTTAGGTCGGTTTGGGCGAAAGCCAGGAGTGCGCCGTACAGGATGCCTATTACCCCCAACAGCATCGCCCCGGGGGCAAAGGCCTGCGCGTTCTCCGGGAACAGCGGAATCACGAAGCGTAGCAGACCGTAGGCCCCGGTTTTCAGCAGCAGTCCGGCCAGAATCACGCTGCCGGCGGTAGGGGCTTGGGAGTGGGCATCGGGGAGCCAGGAATGGAACGGCACCACGGGCAGTTTCACTAGGAATGCTGCCAGGAAACCCGCCATGAGCCAACCGCCCACGCCGGGCGGAAAATTGGTGCCCAGCAGCTCAAAGTAGTTGAACGTGTACGTGCCGGTAGCCGCGCCATGCACAAAATACAGGCCCAGAATGGAGAGCAGCATGAGCAGCCCGCTGGCTTGGGTGAAAATGAAGAACTTGTAGGCGGCGTAGGTCCGGTTCTCGTGGCCCCAAATGCCAATCAGGAAGTACATGGGAATGAGCATTACTTCCCAGAAAAAGTAAAACAGGAACAAATCCATGGTGAGGAATACGCCCGTAATGCCCGCCAAGACCCAGAGCAGGTTGAAGTGGAAAAAGCCTACCTTGTTTTTAATCTCTTTCCAGGAAATCAGCACAGAAACCAAGCCGATGAAGAACGTAAGGGCCAGCATAAGTAAGCTCAGTCCGTCCAAGGCCAGGGAAAAGGAAACGCCCCACTGCGGCACCCAGGGCAGTTCATACCGGAGCAGCCAGGTACCCGCGGGGCTGATGGCCGGAGGCGTTTGCGTCCAGAGGAACAGCGTGATGCTTAAACAGGCCAGCGAGACGAACAAGGCAATCCAGCGCGGGGCCTGGGCATGTAGTCTGCCGCTGACCCAGGCCAGAATACCACCAGCCATCAAGAGAATAAGAAGCCAGGCGAGCATCATGGCAGTAAACTTATGGTGAGAATAATGAGGGCGCCCACTACCACGCCCATCATGTACCAGCGCAGAATACCATTCTGGGTTTGGGCCAGACCCCGGTTCAGGGCCCGGGTCAGGGAAGTCAGAAACGAATAGAAGGAATCAATGACATCGTTCTTGTTGAGGGTGGCCAGAAACACGAAAGGCTGCACAAAGAGGGCGCCGTACAGCTTGTCAAACCCCCAACCCGAGTACCAGAACCGGTGCAAAGCCATGGCCGCCCCTGAGTTCCGGATTTGCGCATGCAGTTCGGGCTTTTTCAGGTAAACCAGGAAGGCAATCAACACGCCCGCCAATGAAATAGCTGCGGCCAGTACCTGGAACATCCACTCCGCAGAAGCCAGACTATCGTCTACGGCCAGATTTGGCAAAACCGGGCGTAAAAGGTCAGAGAACAAGACCACATGCCCGAAGTTATGCGGCAATTCAATAAAGCCGCCAATGGTGGAAAGGATGGCCAATACCACCAAGGGCAGAATGATGAGGGTGCCCGGCGGATGCTCCAGGTGCGTTTTGGATTCGCCATAGAAGGTGATGAACACCATCCGGAAGGTGTAGATGGCGGTGATGAAGGCGCCCATCAACCCGGCCGCATAAAGCCACACATTGCCCCGTTCGCCCGCCAACGCCAGCCACAGAATCTGGTCTTTGCTGTAAAAACCGGCGGTAATCAGCGGCAAAGCAGCCAGAGAAGCGGCTCCAATCAGGAAGGTCCAGAACACAGCCGGCATTTTCTCTTTCAGGCCGCCCATTTTGAACATGTTCTGCTCATGGTGCAGCGAAAGGATGATGGCCCCGGCCGCCAGGAAGAGCAACGCTTTGAAGAAAGCGTGAATCATGAAATGGAAAATACCCGCGCTCCAGGCACCCACACCCAATGCCAGGAACATGTACCCAATCTGACTGATGGTGGAGTAGGCCAGCACCCGCTTCAGGTCTGACTGGGTAAGCGCGGAGAAGCCCGCCAGGAGCAGCGTCACCGCTCCAATCACCGCTACCGTCAACTGGGCTACAGGTGCTAATTCAAACAGCACGTGCATCCGGGCAATGAGGTATACGCCCGCTGTCACCATGGTAGCCGCGTGAATGAGCGCGCTCACGGGTGTTGGTCCGGCCATGGCATCGGGGAGCCAGGTTTGCAGCGGCAACTGGCCTGATTTTCCCACGGCTCCTCCTAGCAACAGAAACGCAATCAACAGGGCAGGCTGCGCACCTACGGGCCAGCTTTGGACTGCCTCCGTGGAAATGCTCTGGATATGCAGCGTCCCGAAGTACTGGAAGAGCATGAACAAGCCGATGGCCATAGCGGTGTCGCCCACGCGGGTAATGATGAAGGCCTTGCGGGCGGCATAGCCGTTTTGGGGCTCTTTATACCAAAACCCAATCAAAAGGTAACTGCACAAGCCCACGCCTTCCCAACCCAGGTACAACAGCAGCAGGTTGTCCGCCAACACTAGCACCAGCATGGAGCCCACAAACAGGTTCATGTACGCGAAAAAGCGGGTGAAACCCTCGTCCTCGGCCATGTAAGCGGTAGAGTACAGGTGAATGAGAAAGCCCACGAACGTAATCACGAAGATGAATACCAGTGACAGCGCATCCAGGTGAAAGGCGATACTTGGATTGAAGCCTGCTACCTCAAACCATTGCCAAACTTCCTGCCGGTACACGCCGCCTGCCGGAGCATCAGTCAAGAATTGGAAACCCAGAAGCAACGTGAAAACCGCCGCCAGCCCCACACATCCTACGCCAATCGCAGACACCGCGGGACCGGACAATCTGCCGCCCAGCAGAATGAGCAGAAGGGCACCCATGAAAGGCAAAGCGGGAATGACCCAGAGTAGATTTTCCATAGCTATCCGTGCATTAGGTTGGCTGCGTCGCTGTCAAGGGTTTTCAGGTTGTGGTACAACTGGAGAATCAGGGCCAGGCCCACGGAGACTTCGGCGGCGGCCATGGTGATGATGAAGATGAACATCACCTGTCCCTCGGGTTGGGCCCAGCGCGCCCCGGCCACAATGAAAGCCAGCCCGGCGGCATTGAGCATGATCTCCACCGAAATGAGCATAAAGATGATGTTGCGCCGGATGAGCAGACTCACCAGCCCGATGACGAAGAGGATGCCCGCCAGCAGCAGGCCGTATTCCATGGGGAGCGTATTCATGCCTCGGTCCTTTCCAGAAAACGGTGGATTACTTTCTTTTTCTGCCGGCCCAAATGATAGGCGCCCACAATGCCCGCCATCAGCAGCATGCCGCTCAGCTGCACGCCCAGCACGTAAGGTCCGAACAAAGACATGCCCACCGCCTGCGCCTCCACGGGCGTGCTACGGTAGGTGTCGGGGGTGTCAGCGGTGAAAATGTAGACCAGCTCCACCAGCAGGATCATGGACAATACGGCCGGGCCGATCCAGATGCGGGGTTTCAGCCATTCCTTTTCGTGCTGTATGTCTTCCTGGGTGAGGTTCAGCATCATGATCACAAAGATGATGAGCACCACAATGGCCCCGGCGTAGATGATGATCTCCAGGGCGGCCATGAAAGGAGCCCCCAATGTGAAAAACACCACCGAAATAGCCAGAAACGACACCACTAGGTACAGCAGCGCATGGATGAGGTTGTATTGTGTGACTACCATAATGGTGGCCAGAACAGCGACGGCGGCGGCGATGAAAAAGGTCAGTTCCATGGCAGTTCTGGTTAGGGCAGCAGGCTTTTCACGTTCACCGGCGGATTTTCATTGATTCCTTCGCCCTTATCCTTGCCCCCAATGGCCATGCCTGCCACTTTGTAGTAGTTGTAGCCGGGGTATTTGCCCTGCCCGTCAATGAGCAGGTCTTCTTTCTCGTAGACCAGGTTCTGGCGGTTGTACTCGGCCATCTCAAAATCGGGGATAAGCTGGATGGCGTAGGTGGGACAGGCCTCCTCGCAGAACCCGCAGAAAATGCAGCGCGAGAAGTTGATCCGGAAGAAATCCGGGTAGCGGCGGCCGTTCTCGTCCTCCGTGGATTGCAGCGAGATGCAGTCTACCGGGCAGGCCGCCGCGCAGAGGTAGCAGCCCACGCAGCGCTCGCCCTTGTCTGGGTCGCGGGTGAGCACAATCCGGCCGCGCCAGCGGGTGGAGAGCTTGGCTTTTTCCTCGGGGTACTGGATGGTGTCGCGCTTGTGGAACGCGTGCAGGAAGGTTAACCCCATGCTTCTGAGAATACTAAACATATCAGCTCCTTTCTTTATGCCAGGGCCCAGCGAGAGCGATGACGGATTTATGCGTTAAGGTTCGTTTTGCATCAGGACAATGGCCGCCGTTACCAGCAGGTTCACCAGGGAAAGCGGAAGCAGAATCTTCCAGCCGTATTCCATGAGTTGGTCGTAGCGGGGGCGGGGCAGGGAGGCGCGCAGCAGGATGAACAGGCTGATGAAAGCGAACACCTTGATGGCGAACCAGAACAGCGGCGGCAGAAAACCCGGACCCAGCCATCCCCCGAAATACAGGGTCACCACCATGCACGAGATGAGCGTAATGCCCAGGTACTCGCCAATAAAGAACATCCCGAATTTCATGCCCGAGTACTCTGAGTGGAACCCCGCCACCAACTCGCTCTCCGATTCCGGGATGTCAAAGGGCAGGCGGTGCGTCTCGGCCACGCCGGCGATGAAAAAGATGACAAACCCCAGGATCTGCGGGATGAAAAACCAGAGATCGCGCTGGGCTTCCACAATGGTGCTCAGGTTAAACGTGCCGGTCAAAAGCACCACACCCATCAAGGCCAGTCCCATGAACACCTCATAGGAAATCATCTGGGCCGCGCCGCGCATGGCCCCTAGCAGCGAGTATTTGTTGTTGGAGGCCCAGCCGCCCAGAATAATGCTGTAAGCACCCATGGAAGACATGGCCAGGAAAAACAAGATTCCGATGTTGAGGTCGGCCACCACGATGCCGGGCGCAAACGGCACCACCACAAAACCCAGCAGCACCGTCACCAGCACAATGGCCGGGGCGATCACAAACACCACTTTATCGGCCAGGGGCGGAATCCAGTCTTCCTTGAAGAACAGCTTCAGGGTATCGGCGAGCACGATGAACAACCCGAAGGGACCCGCGCGGTTAGGGCCATAGCGGTCCTGCCAGAGCGCCAGCATCCGGCGTTCCACCCAGATGAGCCCCGCCGCCACGTTCAGCAGCGCAAACAACACGCCTCCAATGATCAGGAGATAGTGTGAGGTTGATTCTTCCATGCCGGTTCTTGTTTAAGGATGATGGCCCAGGCGGGTACTTCAGCAAAAGGAACATCGGGGAGACCTCTGGGTAAACCCGCGGTGCCAAGGGGTAGCTCAGGAAACAGTTTTACCGGCAACCGGAACGTCTGGTGGTTCAACGTGAAACTGAGGATCTCCCCGGCTTCCAGCCCATACATCTGTGCGTCTTGCGGGCTCAGGGCCACGTAGGGTTTCGGGGCTCTTTCTGCAATTCCGGGCGAAAAACAGCTCAGTTCCTCAGAGCCAAAAATGTGGGGCAGCGGCAGCACGAGTAAGTGGTCTTTCAGGGGCTGGAAGTCCTCGGGTGCTTCGTGGTAATAGCGATGGGTGCCGTTCTGCCCGGGTTCTATAAGCCGCACCCCCGGATCACCGTATCGCAGATGCCCACCCACTTCGTCCTGGTACTTGTTCACCGACTGCATGGAGTTCCAGCCCGGTGCCCAGAAGAAAGGCGTGATAGGCGAAGGCGGTTGCCCCCGGTACCCTTCCATGGTGTAGGAAAGCGGCGCATCGGGGTCTTCGGGTGGTTTAGGCTCGCTTACACTGTGGTGGGCGAACATGGCAGTGCGGCCGCTGAACCGATGCGTTTCCCTAGGCACTTTCTGACCCGCAATCCGGAAGCCGGCGGGTGGCGCAATAGCCTCCAGACTCCTGAACCTGGGTTCGATTTCTATAAGCGCGTGGGTTACATCGTCCAGGTTCTCCCACTGGTTCATCAGGGGCACGTGCAAAGCTTGTCCAATTTGGGAGAGCCAGCGCCAGCTTTCCTGGATGTCCTCTGCGGTGGGATAGACCTGGTAAAAGCGCTGGGCCCGACCCTCGTTGTTCACCAGGGTGCCGTCTGCCTCAGAGAAGGCGCCGGCCGGCAGCACGATGTGGGCTTTCTCAGAGGTGGCGTGGTGCAGGTGGTCCAGCACGATGACCTGTTTGGCTTTGCCCAGGAACCGGTCTACCTCTGCTTTATCGGCGCAGCGGTGCAGGTTGTTCTCCAGGATGATGACCGCATCGGCGTAGTTGTTGTGGATGGCCGCAAAAGCAGAATCCAGCCGGTGACCTCCCAGCATTGCCAGGCCCATGCTGTTGCATTCAGGAACGGTGAGCACGATGCCGGTTTCTGGATTTTGGGCGTGCAGGGCTGCGGTGAGGTTAGCGGTGGCTTCCAGCACGGCTTCGCTGCCGCTGGAACAACCCGAGATGATCAAAGGTCTTTTTGCGTGGACCAGTGCCTGCGCGATCTGCTCCGCCAGGGCCTGTTCTTCCTCTGGGAGATGCGGCACCTCCGGCGACTCGGCGCTGATCAGGTTGGCTACGGCAAAACCCAGGCGGGAGATAGTATCTGGTGAGGCGTGAACCGCAGCGGTGGCGATCTCATCCAGTTTGGTGGCGGTGAGCGTGGCCATGAATAGCGGGCCGTGCTGGTCCTGCACCAGTTCCCGGGCGGCGGCATCCTGCCAGTAGGGGATACTGGCCTGCATCACCGTTTCCATGGGCTGTAGCCTTACCGACTGCCGTACGGCCAAACCCAGCCGGGGAGCGGTGTTGATCAGGTCCTCGCCCAGGATGAACACCGCATCGGCTTTCTCTACTTCCCGCATACTAAAGGTGCGCGCCGGCGAAGACTGCAGAATCTTCAGACTCATGTTCACCAGGTCATAGTCCGTATCGGAGACGCCGCTGTGGAAGTTGTCTTCGCCCACCAGCGCCTTCAATGCAAAGTTAGACTCCAGTGAAGCGCGCGGCGAGCCGATGCCGATGAGGCGGGCGTTCTTGAGTTGCGCGGTTACTTCCTGCAAAGCCTCCTGGCGGGAAACCGCTTCGGGCAGTTTACTCCGCACCAAGGCTTTTTTCACCCGGGCCGGACTATTCACAAACTCGTACCCAAAACGGCCCCGGTCACAGAGAAAATAGCCGTTCACCTCGCCGTTGTAGCGGTTCACGATCTGGCGTAAAGAGCCGTAGCGTTCGCCGGCGGTGATGTTGCAACCCAAACTGCAGTGGTGGCAGATGGAAGGAGCCATGGTCAGGTCCCATTTGCGGGTATAGTGCTGCTTCAGGGTTTTATCGGTGAAGACGCCGGTGGGGCAAACCTCAGCCAGGTTGCCGCTAAACTCGCTCTCCAGCACGCCATCTTCGGCCCGCCCGAAATACACGTGGTTGTGCGCCCCGAACACGTCCAGGTCTTTGCCGCCGGCATAGTCTTTATAGTAGCGCACGCAGCGGTAACACTGGATGCAGCGGTTCATCTCGTGGTTGAGGAACGGGCCCAGGTATTGGTTTTGGTAGGTGCGTTTCTTGAACTGGAAGCGGCGGTAGGCGTGGCCCGTCATCACGGTCATGTCCTGCAGGTGGCAGGACCCGCCCTCGTCGCAGACGGCGCAGTCGTGGGGGTGGTTCGTCATGAGCCACTCAATCACGTGCTTGCGGAACTCTTTGGCCTCAGGCTCTTCAATGGACAGGCGCATCTGGTCGCGCACCGGTTCCATGCAGGACATGATCAATCGGCCTTTGGTATCTGTTTCGTCTTTGAAGACTTTCACGGCGCACTGGCGGCAAGCCCCCACCGATCCCATGGCCGGGTGCCAGCAGAAATAGGGCAGGTCTTTGCCTAAGCTCAGGCAGGCCTCCAGCAGGTTTTTGCCGGCCTTTACCTCGTAGGGCACGTTGTCTATGTAGATGGTGGGCATGCTACTTCCAGGGACATTGGTGATCGTGGATGTGGCGTTCAAAATCCTCCCGGAAGTATTTCAGGGCGCTCTGCAGGGGTTCCATGGCTCCGGGGGCAAGGGCGCAGAAGGTGTTGCCCGGACCAAGGTATTTGGTATGGAAATCCAGGATGTTCATATCCTCGGGCCGACCCTCGCCGCGGTCAATGGAGAGCAGGACTTTCTCTACCCAGGGCAGGCCCTCGCGGCAGGGCGTGCAGAAACCGCAGGACTCCTGCGCGAAGAAATGCTGGAGGTTGTGCACGAAGCCCACGGGGCAGGTCTGGTCATCCAAAATGATCATGGTGCCGGTGCCCATGCGGCTGCCCGCCGCCGCGATGGACGTGTAATCCATAGGCGTATCCAGGTGCTGCTCTACCAGGAAATCGGTGGAGGCGCCGCCGGGCAGGGCCCCCTTGAACTTGTAGCCGTCCAGCATGCCGCCGGCGTATTCTTCCACCAGTTCCCGGATGGTCACGCCCATGGGCAATTCCCAGGCGCCGGGCCGTTTCACCTTGCCGCTCACGCCGTAGATCTTGGTGCCGGCATCCTGGGTGCGGCTCAGGCCTTTGAACCATTCCGGGCCATTATTCACGATATGGGGCAAGCAGCAAAGCGTTTCCACGTTGTTCACGATGGTGGGTTTGCCGTACAGCCCGCTCACCTGCGGAAAAGGTGGTTTGGCCCGCGGCATAGCGCGTTTGCCTTCCAGGGCGTTGAGCAGCGCGGTTTCCTCGCCGCACATGTAGCGGCCCACGCCGGTGTGCAGGTGCATCTCCAAACTGAAACCCGAACCCAAAATGTTCTGCCCCAGGTAACCGGCGGCATAAGCTTCCTGAATGGCCCTGACAATCCCCTGGGCAGCTTTTTTGTAGGCCCAGCGCAGGAACACGTAGGAAATATCCGCCCCAATGGCATAGGAGGCCACAATCATGCCCTCAATGAGTTGGTGCGGATTTCCTTCCAGCAACATGCGGTCTTTGAAGGTGCCGGGCTCCATTTCATCGGCGTTCGCCACCAGGTATTTTGGCCGGGGCACGTCCGGACCCATGGGCACGAAACTCCACTTGAGCCCGGTGTTGAACCCAGCCCCGCCTCGGCCGCGCAGGTTAGAGTCTTTCACCAGCGCTACCACTGCCTCGGGCGAGAGTTCCTGCAGGGCTTTCCGCACCGCCTGGTAGCCGCCCACCCGTTCATACTCCTGCAGGCTGAGGGGCTCTCTATCGGGGCGGATGTGTTTGGTCAAGGGTCTTTCCATGGATTTTGCCGGGGCGGTTTATCTGTGGTGGTGCAGGATTCCGTCTAACTCTTCAATGGTCACATTCTGGTACAGATGGTCGTCAATCATGAGGGCAGGGGCGCGGTCGCAGGTGCCCAGGCAGACGTTGGGCAGGAGCGTGAAGCGGCCATCGGGGGTGGTCTCGCCATACTTAATCTGCAGTTTCTGCATCAGGTGGTCCCTGATCTGCTCGTAACCCATGACCCAGCAACTGATGCTGTCGCAGAGCAGGATCACGTGGCGGCCCACCGGCTGCCGGAAGATGAGGTTGTAGAACGTGGCCACGCTGTCCAGCTCCTCCGCCGACATGCCCAGCATGGTGGCCGTATCCTTCAAGCTTTCATCCGAGACCCAGCCGCGATGCTGTTGCACCACTTTCAGGGCTTCAATGCAGGCCGCCTTCTTCTGCGGCACCAGGCTAATCTCATGTTCAATCTGCGCGATTTCCTCCGTGGTCAGCATCTGTTCTTCGGTTTTGTTGTTGTTCATTTCACTGCCCAAGCAGCAGCGCTTCAGTTGTTCTCCACTCACCTGACGTTCCCTGTTTAAGGCCTGTTTTCCAGAAACCAGCCTAAAAACAGAGAACTCAGGCGGACATTCACTGTATTTTGCAGCCCCTCGGCTTTCCGCGGTTTTCCTGCCGGGTTGTTTTAGGGCTGTTTTCCTGAAATCAGCCGCAAAACCAAAGTCACTCAGTAGCGCTTAAACCGAAGGGCTTCTTTTATTCACTCAACCACTCATTCTCTTAATCACTCAATCAAGCTACCGGTCAATATCCGCCAGCACGTAGTCCATGGCGCCGAGGATGGAGAGCAGGTCGGCCACGGTGTAGCCGCGCGTGATGTAGGGCAGCATCTGCATGTGGGGGAAGGAGGGAGTGCGGATGCGGACGCGGTACGCCGAGGTGTTGCCGTCTGAGGTGAGGTAATAGCTGTTGGCGCCTTTGGTGGCCTCGATGCAGCTCATGGCCTCGCCCGCCGGGATCACCGGTCCCCAGCTCACGTTCAGGAAGTGCGTGATGAGCGTCTCGATGTCCTGCATAGTGTGTTTCTTGATGGGCGGCGTGGTGAGCGGGTGATCGGCCTTGAACGGACCGGCGGGCATGTTCTTGAGGCACTGCTCAATGATGCGTAGGCTTTGCCGCATCTCGGCTACGCGCACCAGCGCCCGATCATAGCAGTCGCCGTTCTGGCCGGTGGGCACCTCAAAATCAAACGTTTCGTAGCCCGAGTAAGGCCGCGTTTTCCGGAAGTCCCAGTTCATGCCGCAGGCCCGCAGGTTGGCCCCGGTCACACCCCATTCAATGGCTTCCTCGGCGGTGAAGATGCCTATTCCCACCGTGCGCGCTTTGAACAGGCTGTTCTTGAGCACCATGCTGTCGTACTCTTTGAGCCTTTTGGGAAAATAGTCCAGAAAACCCTGCACCAGCGTTTCCCAGCCCTTAGGCAAATCCTGCGACACGCCGCCTATGCGGAACCAGTTGGGGTGCATGCGCCCGCCGCAGATGGCCTCCACCACCTCAAATACTTTCTCGCGGTCAGAGAACATGTAGAACACCGGCGAAAGCTGGCCCAGATCCTGCGCGAAGGTGCCGTACCACACCAGGTGGCTCGCAATCCGGAAGAACTCGCACATCATCACCCTGATCACTTTCACCCGCTCCGGCACCTCAATGCCCGCCAGTTTCTCCACCGCCAGCAGGTACGCCAGGTTGTTCATGACGCCGCCCAGGTAATCCACCCGATCAGTATAAGGGATATAAGTGTGCCACGACTGCCGCTCGCCCATCTTCTCGGCCCCGCGGTGGTGGAACCCGATTTCGGGCACGGCATCCACAATGTCTTCGCCGTCTAATTGTAGAATGATGCGTAAAACGCCGTGGGTGCCCGGGTGCTGCGGCCCGATGTTGAGAAACATGAAATCACTGTCCTCGCTCTGGCGCGCCATGCCCCATTCCTCGGGCTTGAACTTCAGGGCCTCCTGTTCGCGATCCTGCTTTTCGTCCCACAACCGGAAAGGTCCCATCTCGGTGGCCCGCGCCGGGTGCTCCTTGCGCAGCGGGTGCCCTTCCCAGGTGCGCGGCATGAGAATGCGTGACAAGTGCGGATGGCCCTCGAACTTGATCCCGAACAGGTCATAGATTTCCCGCTCGTACCAATTGGCGTTGGCCCACAGTCCGGTTATGCTGGGCAGCGAAGGATACTCCCCAAACAAGCCTATTTTCAGCCTGATGAATTGGTTCCGGGCGTAGGAGAACAGATGGTAGACAATGGTGAAATCGGTGTGGGGAACGTGGTTTGTGGCGCGGTTGCGGGTGCGTTCGTCCAGGGCGCAGAGGTCATAGAGGAAAGGGAAGGGCTGCGGGATTTCTCTCTTGAGGTACCGCAGGATCTCTTTGGCTTGGGCTACAGGCATCCAGAGGGTGAGGATCTCATCCTTGGTGGTCTGTACGGTGAAGGTGCCCTCACCGAAACGGGATTGCAGTTGCGCCAGAAGGTTGCCGTTGCTATCCATTGTACAGGAGTTTTGTTGCCCATTCTGGGGCAAAGCGTTTTCCTTTTGTACCTAGTCCATCCCTCTACACTGACGGGGTTCCACTAGCTTTTGGGGCTATCCTGATGTATAATTTGGTTTATATTTCGTCTGGTGACCTGAACTCGGTCATTTGGCGACGGTGCTCTACTTTGCGTGCCTTCACTTCGGTTTTATCTGGCCGGATGATGCCCTGCTCGCCCACTGTCCAGCTCAAAGGCCGTTTCTCTTTCCCCACCGATTCTGACAGCAGCACCAGTCCTTCCATGAACGCATCGGGGCGGGGAGGGCAGCCGGGCACGTACAGGTCCACGGGCAGGAATTTGTCCACCCCTTGCACCACACTATAGATGTCGTACATGCCGCCGGAGTTGGCGCAGGAGCCCATGGATATGACCCAGCGGGGTTCCATCATCTGCTCGTACAGGCGTTGGATGATGGGCGCCATTTTGATGAAGACCGTGCCGGCTATGATCATGACATCGGCTTCCCGGGGTGTGCCCCGGATTACCTCGGCCCCGAAACGGGCCAGGTCGTACTTGGGCGTCATGCTGGTGGCCATCTCCACAAAACAGCAGGACAACCCAAAGTGGAACGGCCACATGGAGTTCTTTCGGCCCCAGGCCAGCAGGCTCTGCATGGAACTGAGCATGATGCTCTGCTGCATGGTTTCCTCGTAGGAGCCGGTGCCCTTTACCGCGCCCGTAGGTTGTTCTGGTCTACTCAGCCACCACTTCATGCCGGGTCTCCTCTTTTAGGGTGATTTTCTTATAAGCCTGCAGAATCCTCCTGCCGTCCGGACCGAAGTCCAGGGCCCCGTTGCGCCACTCATAGATCAGCACCACCACCAGGAGCACAATAAACGCCAGCACCCCAAAGTACCCGTACCATCCCAGTTCCTGGAACGCGATGGCCCAGGACACAATGAAAATGGTCTCCACATCAAAAATGACGAAGAGCATAGCAATGAGGTAGAATTGGGAAGAGAAGCGCAGGCGGGCCGTACCCGTGCTGACAATGCCGCCCTCGTAGGGCTCACCCGTGGCGCGTTCCTGGTGCCGGGCACCCAGAAAGTGGGAGATGAGCAGAATGCCCCCAGCTAAGCTGAGCACAATGGCGGCATAGACCAATAGGGGCCACAAAAGGGTGTTAGGTTGGGTAGATGTGATCAAATCCATTCCCCTCCAGGGAATCGGTTGGATTCTGGTTTACCGCATGCAAAAAGGATAGAAAGTAGACACACTTCGGGCGTACGAGCCCTTAGTGACCGGTTATATAGTGTTCCAGGTTTTCTATGATGAACTTCTGCTCATCAATGATGTACTTCACAAGGTCTCCAATGGAGATAAGGCCTACGAGCTGGCCATTTTCCAGAACGGGCAGGTGCCGGATGAAGCTTTGGGTCATCAGCTTCATGCAGTCCTCAATGGGGGTGTCAGGGGTTACGGTGACAGGGTGCTCACTCATGACTTCCCGCACCAGCGTTTCCTTGGAGGCTTTCCCCTTCAGGATCACTTTGCGGGCGTAGTCCCTTTCCGTAAAGATTCCGGTAAATTTTCCTTTGTCCAAGATCAGGAGAGCCCCCAGGTTCTTTTCGCACATTAGCTCAAGGGCCTGGTACACGGTGTCATCGGGTTCTATGGAATAGATAGCGTACCCTTTGGTTGCCAACAGATTTCTAACCTTACCCATTTTGTCTCTTCCTCCATAAGAGTGTTCTACAGGGTGAGAAGGGGGACTTTTTCTACTGTTTCGGCTCTGAATTTTTAAGGTAAAGGAAATATAGTATTTTATTTAATAATACAACAATATAACTGAATAATAATAGGTGAATTTTTGAAAGTTGTTAATCACCTCACCTAAATGGAGCGGGAAATGGATTGGTGAAGCGCCTAATTGGGTTCCGGTAGGCTCTGTGCTCAGACATTTCCCGGTCGTTGCCTAACCATGCTGGACGTTTACATACTAGCGCAGCCTCTTAGGGTGGCGCAGATCAAGCCCGCACCGCCAAGGCCATCATGACATACCTCCGGCCAGAACAGGAGCAACTGCTGGTGAGCCGATGGGGAAGGGAGGATTGCGGTGAATGGGCCTGTGTTCCCGGATGAGGGGCTTGGCTATTCCTGATGCGGTGCCTGCTAGTTGGTTGTGGGGAGTAGGGCTGGTACGTCAAGCCCCGAAAACAAGAAAGCCGATCTGGCAGATCGGCTTTCTTTGAAACTAAAACTATGGAAAAACTAAAACGATAAGGCTTAGCTTCTTCTTTCTTTGATACGAGATGCTTTACCAGAAAGGCCTCTCAAGTAGAACAGACGTGCTCTTCTTACTTTACCGCGGCGGATTACCTCAATTTTCTCGATGTTTGGAGAAAGAACCGGGAAAATACGCTCGGTACCAATTTGGTTAGACACTTTTCTTACCGTGAAAGTCTCGCTAGCACCAGAGTTTCTGCGTTGCAACACCACGCCTTGGAATTGCTGGATACGCTCTTTGTTACCCTCACGGATTTTAACGTGAATATTCACGGTGTCGCCAGCAGCAAAAGCAGGGATTGAGGCACGTTTCTCAGCGTATTCCTGCTCTACTAATTTAATTAAATCGCTCATGACTATAATATAGTGTCTATTTATCTGCAAAATTCGGAGTGCAAATATAGACGTTATTTTTCTAATTGTAAATCAACAAGTACTAAATTTTTTCATCGCGCAGCAAATCGGGCCGTAGTTGCCGGGTTCGCTGCACCGCCTGCTCAAACCGCCACTCCTCCACTTTGGGGGTATTGCCGGAGAGCAGGATCTCTGGCACGGTATGTCCTTCAAAGTCAGCGGGCCTGGAGTACACGGGCGGCGCCAGTAGGTTGTCCTGGAACGAGTCTGACAGCGCGCTGCTCTCGTCATTCAACACCCCTGGAATCAACCGGATCAGCGAGTCGGCCAGCACGGCGGCGGCCAGTTCCCCGCCGGAGAGCACGTAGTCCCCAATGCTGATCTCGTGGGTCACAAACAGATCCCGTACGCGTTGGTCCACGCCTTTGTAGTGCCCGCACAGGATGATGATGTTCTTCAGCAGAGACAAGCGGTTGGCCATGGGTTGGTTCAGCGTTTGTCCGTCTGGGGTCATGTAAATGACCGCATCATAGGTGCGTTGGGCCTGCAGTTCCCGGATGCACTTGGCAATAGGCTCAATCATCAACACCATTCCGGCTCCGCCGCCAAAGGCATAGTCATCAATCTGACCGTGCTTGTTGATGGCGTATTTGCGCAGGTCATGCAGGTGCACTTCCACCAGACCTTTGTCCTGGGCTCTTTTTAAGATAGAGTGGTCAAAAGGGCCGGTGAGCAGGTGGGGTTGGCAGGTAATGATATCAAACCGCGTCATCGTCTTCGTCTTCCTCGCCTTCCAGCGGTGGTTCCTCTTCCATGCGGTTAGAGGGTTGGGTGTAGACTTCCAGCAGGCCTTCGGGCAGGTTCACGTAGAGTTTTCGCTCCGTTTTATCGGTACGCTCAATGATCTCGTCCTGTACCGGAATCAAGACTTCGTGGCCCTGGTAGTCCATGGCCAGCAAGTCCTGGTTGGGCAAGTCGTAGAAGGTCTGCACCGTACCCAGCTCGCCCAGGGCTTTGTCTACCACCGTGTACCCTACCACTTCATGGAAGTAGAACTGGTCTTCTTCCAGCTCAGGGAGTTGGTTCAGGGGTAAATACAGGCTAACGCCTTTGAGTTTCTCGGCTTCGGCCACCGTGTTCACATCTTCAAACTTGATGATGCTACGGCCTTTGTCCTGCGGGTTGAGGTCATCAATGAAAAAAGGAACCAGCCTCCCGTTGATTAACAGGAAAACTGATTCCAATTCATCGTACTCTTCCGGAAAGTCAACGTCAAAAAACGCGACTACCTGGCCTTTGGTGCCATGCGTGCGAACAATATACCCCAGTTGGAAGCATGCGTCTAACGTCATGGCCGGTAAGATTAAGCTTGTTCTTCAGTAGCGTCAGCAGCAGGAGCCTCAGCACCTTCGGTGGCATCACCTTCTGCAGCAGGAGCGTTAGCAGCCTCAGCTTCAGCAGCTCTGGCACGCAGGGCCTCAGCACGGGCAGCGTTTACTCTGGCTTCGGCTTCAAGAGCAGCTTGTTGTTTGGCAGATTTCTCCGTGCTCAAACGCTCTTTCTTACCAGTGATTTTAGCTTCTTTGGCGGCTTTCCACTCTTGGTAACGCGTATCGGCTTGCTCCTGGGTGATCGCACCTTTCAACACGCCAATCTGTAAATGTTTTCTGAACATAACACCGGTGTAAGAAAGCATGGCTTTCACGGTGTCAGTTGGTTGTGCACCTTTCAGTACCCAATCCAACGCTTTGTCTTCGTTGAAGTTGATAGACGCAGGGTTGGTTAAGGGGTTGTAAGTACCCAATTTCTCGATGAAACGACCATCACGTGGCGAACGAGAATCAGCTACTACGATATCGTACATAGCTGCTTTTTTGCGGCCTCTGCGGGCCAGTCTGATTTTAACAGGCATAGTTAACTTTTGTTAATGCGCCGGAACCCGTCCGGCATTGGGCCGCAAAGATACGGCATTAATTCTTATTGTGCTAATGAATTGTAGATGAGAATAGTTCAGGGAGCAGGATTTTCAGGAGAAGGTGGATTTTCAGGATTTGGGGAGTTAATGGAGGGTGAGGAAAGGGTTCGCTCATTTGGGCATTTTGGGGCAGTTTTCCGGAAAAAGGGCTTAAAACGGGTTGTGGTATTCCTTCTGAAAGAACTTACCGGAAGGGTACCAGGCTGTGCGGACCCCGCCCGAATAAGTCTCCGGCCAGGAAAGTCCTCTCAGCGGCAGGTACTGGAGCTTGGTCCAGCAGGGATGGGCCGTACTGTTGCCTAACCCAGGTAGGGGCATAGCCTTGCAGCCGGAGCAGCGTGGGGAAGATGTGGGCGTGGCTGTAGCCTAGTTTTGGTCTTTCATCTGGTGAATGGCCTGTAAGCCCACTGGGGTCCCAGATCCAGAGAGGAACCGCTGCCTCTTGTGGAGAGGTCTTATGCACCGAGGCGTGGGTGATGCTAATGCCGGCCTGGGCCAGGTTCTGCCCGTGGTCTGAGGTGTAGAGAATGACGGTGCTGTCTGTTTTTGCGATGTTTTTCATTAATCGGCGCCAAAACTGGTCCACGGTCCACCGAAGGGAATTGTGGTAGGTGTTGAGGGT
Source organism: Rufibacter psychrotolerans (assembly GCF_016924645.1). Classification (GTDB taxonomy): domain Bacteria; phylum Bacteroidota; class Bacteroidia; order Cytophagales; family Hymenobacteraceae; genus Nibribacter; species Nibribacter psychrotolerans. The sequence goes on from NZ_JAFFJV010000008.1 coordinate 37,534, forward strand.
GCGTTCCCGGTCTTTGTAAATGCTGCGCGCCGAAAGTACTGGCTTGAAGAAAGTAGAATCCTGCGGGTAGGTGCGGGCATACGGCCAATGCGCACCGGCCTTCACTACATACACGAATACTTTTTGCGGCTGCTTCGCCAACTGCGCCAGACGCTGGGCCACCAGCATGTCCCGCTGGTAATACGGCGTGTCTGGATGGGTCGCGCCTGGCCGCTCCACATAGTCAATGTATTTCAGATCCTCGGGGCTCATGAAGTTTTGCAGCACGTTTCCGCCCTGTTGCGCATCAATGTAATAGGTGGCATAGCCGGCCTTTTGGGCAAACTGGAAAATATTGGTGCGGGAGAAGGTGCGGTACGCAAGGTCGGGGATTTCCGCTGGGCGGGTGCCGCTCATCAACGCAATGTTGGAGCCGGCGCTCTGATTGGTGAACGAGCTGGCTACGCCATAATCAAGCAATTGATCCCGTACCGAATAAAGAAAAGGGGTGGTCTGCAACTTACGGTTCTGCAAGGTCAGCTGGGTGGCGGTGATGCTCTCGTCCACGATCAGGAACAGGTGGGGAACGCCGCTACTACCCGGAGCAACCGGAACCGGGGTGCGTACGGGTTGGGGAACCTGGTCTGTGGCAGCAGCTAAGAAGGTAAGCGGTACCCTGTAAAGGGCCGGAAAGTCGTCAACAAGGCCGGTGGTGCGTTTCATGAGCGCAAAAACAGCTACGGCCGCCAAGGACACGAGCCAGCCGGTCCAGGAAGGGGCTCGCCACGGAATCCGTTTCCTGATAAAGTGAATGGTCGCCAGAATGACCACCGCCGCGAAAAAGGCGGCAGCTATTTGTCCATAAAAGTTCTGAAGGGCCGTGTCAGCCAGTGCCAGGTTGTTCCAGGCCAGGACCGCATCGGGGTACATGAAATTGTAGCCACTGATGAACCGGTACGTTAAGCTGAGAAGCAGACTGGGAAAGAGAAAGAGCAGGGTGAGCCTGTAGAACCAAGTACTGCGGTTGAAAAGTGAGGTGAGCAGCCCCAGCAAAGAGCCTGCAAAAACCAGCAGGTACAACAAAAGCCGAGTAACGCTGTCCTGGAAGAGCAGGAACGTCACCAGGAAGTACAACCGGCCCGGGCGCATTTCCACCGTGGCCACGTACAGTCCCAGCACAAACAACCCCAGACAAAGAAGAAGAGCGTACTGCGGAAGGCGTTGCCTCATGGATTTTCCCGTAACTTGTGGCTTTGAACTGTGAACGAAGGTAATGGAACTGCCTCAATCTGCCAATTTACCGCTTACCGCCAACCACAACCGCTTGTCCAGCATTGACCTGGTACGTGGGTTTGCGCTCCTGGGGATTGGCCTTGAGAACCTGTTTTCCATGCATACCCAGAACGCTGATTTTGCACAGTATGCCGCCCAGTACCCGCAGGAGTTGAATCACTGGCTGCTCACGGGTTTGATGGTGCTGGTCCGGAGTAAATTTTACCCCATCTTTTCTTTTGTTTTTGGCATGTCGGCTGCCCTAAGCCTACCCCAGAGAGGAGCGGGTTATTTTCTGCGCAGGCTGGCCGCCCTGTTTGGGTTGGGAATCCTGCAGACCGCCTTTGTTTGGAACGGTGATGTTCTCACGCATTATGCGGCTATGGGAATCCTGCTGCTGCTTCTGTGCCGTTTGCCAACAACCATGCTGTTTATCTTGGCAGGTCTGCTGCTTACTTTCAGCTTTACGGGCGAACTATGGGTGCCTGCGGAAATCCACAATGCTCCCGAAATGGCGCAAAAAGCAACAACGGCATACACCTCCGGTACCTTTGGGCAGATCACCGTGGTGCGGCTCACGGAGTTTGCCGCCGGGTTCCTGAACTGGGAGGCGCTGTGGTTTTTAAGCAGAATATTTGCATTTCTGTTGCTGGGATACACCTTCACCCGTGCCGGCGGCCTACGGTATTGGCAGAACAAGTACCAGGTGCTGCGGGCGTTTGTGCTGCTTGCGGTTGGTGTGGGACTGGTTGCCCTCTGGTTTCAGGTAGCAGGCTGGCGGGGAGAGGGAGAGTTGTCGCGCCAACTGGAATGGGTAAAGCAGCTGCTGTTTACTGCATATTTCTTCGGGTTGGTGGGTTGCTACCTGCTCTTGCCCGTGCTGCTCTACCATTGGCTGCCGCTGAAGAAAGCCAATGACCTACTTATTGCGCTGGGGCAGCATACCCTTACCCACTACCTTCTGCAAAACCTGCTGTTCAGCCTGTTGTTCTATCACTACGGGGCAGGCCTGTATGGGAAGTTAGCCCCCTGGCAGTGCTTTGCCCTCTATATCTTAGTTATTTCAGTTCAATTGGCGCTTTCCCACAGGTGGAGTAAGCAGGGCCAGCGCGGACCCGTGGAAGCCTTGCTCAGGTACGTTGTTCGGGGTAGGTCATTTTGAACCTGAGCCAGGAATACTCAGCGCTTTCTGAAAGAATTCCACAGAAAAGGGCAGCCTATCTTAGATAAGCTGCCCTTTCTCTTGAATGGTATTAACCCTAAACTAGGCTCTGGCTTTTTTCAACTTAATGATGCCTAGTTTGTCCAAGGTCCAGATCACAGGGTAGGTGGGGTCTACTTCCCACCACTTCACCCCGAAGTTCACGCGGTTAGGCAATTTGTGGTGGTTGTTCTGGAACAGCTCACCCCCGGTCAGGAAGTCGAAGAACAGGGAGTTCTTGGATTTATCGTTGTTGTCGAAGTTCTGGTAGCCGTATTTGTGGCCGCTCCAGTTCACAATAGCACCGTGGATGGGGCCCATCAGGAAGTGCAGAGGCAACAGCAGGTACATCCACCACTGCGTGGCGAAAATGATGTAGAACACTACGTAGAACGTACCCCAGGCAAGGCGCGAGCCCCAGTGATCGCCAATGTTCTCAACCAGCCGCCATACCGGGTAATTGCCGTCAAAACGCATTTCCGGCTCCACGCGGTTCTTCAGCACATCATTGTAGATGTTTTTGGTCTTCCACATCATGGTAAAGGCATTGCTGGAGAAGTGCGGCGAGTGCGGGTCGCGGGCGGTGTCTGAGAACGCATGGTGCATGCGGTGCAGAATAGCGTACGCCCTAGGCGACAAGAAAGACGAGCCCTGGCTAATGTAGGTGAACAGGAAGAAGAACTTCTCCCAGAACGCATTCATGGTGAACATTTTATGCGCGGCATAGCGGTGCAGGTAAAAGGTCTGCACAAACAGGGACAGATACCAGTGGGCTACGAAGAAGATAAGAATAATCATGCTGGGTGATTGCAATAAATTGTTTAAGCCACACAGGAGCAGCCTTTTTAGAACAGCACTCCTGTAAATAAGTTCACAAAGCTACAACGCTAGCACCAAACGTGGCAAAGTCGGGCCGGTAAATTATCAAAAAGTGACCAAAATCATCTTTCGAGCCAAGGAGCGGCGGCGAGCCCTGGAGCAATGCATGGTAGGCGAAACCAAGCAGGTTGGCAGTGGCGCCTCTGGTTTTGGGGCTGTTTTCCTGAAAAGAAGTAAAAAATGACTTGGAAGTGGGTTTGTCTGCCCTTTCGGGCGAAAGAAACAAACAGATTTCAGGCCGGTTGGCTATGGCTGAAAGGGTTGCCAGGCCGGCAGGTGGGGCGGAGGGGCCTGCACGGTCAGCCAGGTTTTTAGCACCGGGTGCTCAAAGCCTAGTTCGCGGGCGTGGAGGCAGATGCTTTTGTTGGGCATGGGGTCGGGCGCGCCATACCGCAGATCGCCCAGGATGGGGCATTTCAGCGAGGCCAGCTGCACCCTGATCTGGTGCGGTCTGCCGGTGACGGGCCTTACTTCCACCAGGTGCCTGCCGCCCACGCTTTTTAGGAGCGAATAGCTGAGTTCGGCGCGCTGGCTGCCCGGTTTTTCCTGCGCCAGCGCCCGGGTGGTGTTGCGCTCGGCGTCCTTCACCAGCCAGTGCACCAGGGTTCCGCTTTCGGGGTGGGGTGCCCGTAGGGTCAGGGCCCAGTACACCTTCTGGGTTTTGTGCAGCCTGAACTGCTCATTTAAGCGGCTTAAGGCTTTAGAGGTCTTGGCCAGCAGCACTACCCCGCTCACCGGGCGGTCCAGGCGGTGCACCACCCCCATGAACACGTTTCCGGGCTTCTGGTACTTCTGTTTAACGTACTCCTTCGCCAGCTCAGAGAGGGGCACATCGCCGGTCTCATCGCCCTGCACCAATACCCCGCTGGGCTTGTTGACCACCAGAATGTGGTTGTCTTCAAAAAGCACGTCAAGCTGAAAGTGGGCAGGCATTAGGTTTGTGAGGGAATTTGGGAAATGGGGCTGAAAACGGAAGATGAAATATTGTTATTTGATCATTGCTGGTTGTTCTTCGGGTTATAACAACCAACAATCAACAACCAACAATCAATAGGCTTCTTTCTCGCTGGGGAAGTCTTTGGATTTCACATCGCGCACGTAATGGCTCACCGCATCAGTAATGGTTTGGTGCAGCTCGGCGTAGCGGCGCAGGAACCGGGGCTTGAACTCCTTGGTAATGCCCAGCAGGTCATGCACCACCAGCACCTGCCCGTCTACATGCGGACCGGCGCCAATGCCAATGATAGGGATTTGCAGCTCATCGGCTACCCGCTTGGCAAGGGCGGCCGGTATCTTCTCCAGCACAATGGCAAAGCAACCCAACTCCTGCAAGAGGCGGGCATCAGAGAGCAGTTTCTCGGCCTCGGCCTCTTCCTTGGCGCGCACCGAGTAGGTCCCGAATTTATAAATGGACTGCGGCGTCAGGCCCAGGTGGCCCATCACGGGCACACCGGCGCTTAGGATACGAACTACGGACTCCTTGATCTCCACGCCGCCCTCCAGCTTCACGCCGTGCGCCCCAGACTCTTTCATGATCCGGATGGCCGAGCGAAGCGCCTCGGAGGAGTTGCCCTGGTAGGAACCAAACGGAAGATCTACCACCACAAAGGCCCGCTTGGTGCCGCGCACCACCGAAGAGGCGTGATAGATCATCTGGTCCAGGGTAATGGGGAGGGTGGTGTCATGGCCCGCCATCACGTTAGAGGCGGAGTCTCCCACCAGCAGCACATCTACTCCGGCGCCGTCCAGCAGGGTGGCCATGGAGAAATCATAAGCCGTAAGCATGGAGATTTTCTCGCCGCGCTCTTTCATGGCCTGCAATTGGTGGGTGGTGACAATCTTCACCTCGTTCTTGGCAACAGACATGCTTTTGAGATTAGTTACCGGGCAAAGGTAAGGGTGCGTGATTAAGAATCAGAAAGAATAGCGTAGAAAATAGGGCCAAGTACCCCGGCGGCAAGTTTCCCCCGGGGAACCAGGTTCTGCCCCAAACAGGTTTTGGGGCCGTTTTGCCTGAAAGGGCCCTAAAACAGCGCGGCCACCTTTGCAGAGGTGGCCGCGCTGTAGATCAACCAAAAGGACGCCCAGTTGCGCTGTTGCTTCGCCGCAGGCGCAGGTCGCGCAGGAGCGAAGACTTGGCGTTGATGTTGATGGAGTACCGCTGCAGCACCCCAAACGGCACCCAGTCAATAGTCATCTGCCAGCAGTGCAGGTCGCGGGTAATGCCAATGTTGGTGTAGCTGAGGAGCTTGTTCTTGAAGTCGTAGCTGGTGGTGTAATTGACGGCCCACTTATCAGTAAGCGTGACGGAGCCGTTGATGCCCGCCGAGGTGGCGTTGTTCATGAGCCGGTCGGTGAGCATGTCGCGGGTGAAGTTGGAGGTCAGGTCCACCGACAGGGTCCACGGAATGTTGAAGTCCACGTAGTCGGCGGCCGTTTGCGTGCGCTGCAGCGAAGGCAGGTTGGTAGGTGCCGCGGCCCCGGACTGGGCCTGTTGCTTGCGGGCCTGCTGGTTAAACTCAAAACCGGTGTTGAACGTGAGGTTCATGAGCTTGGCCAATTGAAAGCCATCGCCCTCAATCAGGTAACGGTCAATAGGCCGCCCGTTCACATACTGGTAAGGGTCCAGCGTTCCGGTAAGGGTAACCCCCACGTTGTTGAACAGCTTGGTCTGTAAGCTGAGGCTGATCTGCGAAAGCTTGAGCGAGTCGGCCGCCATGTTGTAGGACCCCGTGATGTTGAACGCGTCAATCAGGCTCACTTTCTTGAACACGCCGGCGCTGTCGGTCTTCACCTTCATCTCCACGTTGTTGCTGATGGAGAAGGAGAGCGAGCTGCTCAGGCCGGGACCCGGCACGTTCCCCTCCAGGCCCTGGAACCGGGACAGCAACTGGGTGTTGCCCAAGCTGTCGCGCTGCACGCGCTGGTAGAACCCAAACTCCGGCCGGCCAAAGTCTGGGCGGAAGCTGTACATGAGGTTAGGCGTAATGGTATGCCTAATGGCCTCAATCTTCTTGCCTTTGATCTGCGCGATGCCGTACAGGTTGGTGGTGAGGGAAATACCGCCCTGGTACTGGTACGCGCGGTGCAACCCGGTGGTGGTGTCCACGGCCAGCAGGTTAGAGCCCGGTATGTTGCGGTACGTGTACTTCTTGGTAAACCAGCTCTCGCTGTAGCTCACGCCCGGGGTGAGCTTGAAGTGCTTGAACAGGCTCACGGTTCCCAGCGTGATGGGAATGTCATGGTTAATGCTGGTGCGCGCGTTCCGGAAGATCTGCGCCAGGTTAGACCCGTTGATCGCCACTACCGTGTCGCGGCCCCGAGTGGTAGAAAACGGAAACCCTAAGCCAGACCCCGATGAGATGTTGTTGCTCACGTACTGCCGGGCGTTTAGGTTATAGCCAATCCTGATGCCTTCAATCCAGCGGCCGGTAAGGGTGGTGCCAAACCACTCCAGCGGGCTCTGGCTGGAAACCGCGAAGTTGAAGTCGGGCAGGGTGAAGCTCATCTGCTGCACCGGCACCAGTTCGCCCTCGGCGTTGCGCTGGTTGCGGGTGGTCTGGCTCTGCGAGATGGTAACGCCGTAGGTGATGGGCGAGTTGGGGCTGCTCTTGCGGTAAGAGATGGTAGAGTTAAACGCCGGCGAGAGGGCATTCTGCGCGCTGGTAGAGTTCCGCTGGTTGTAAAACTGGCTACCGGCGTTCACGCTGGCCGAGAACTGCCCCTTTCCGGGGCGGGTAACCGGCTGGTGGCTCCAGCTGATCCAGATATCCCGCGAGTCTGAGCTGTAGTTGTACACGGGATCGGTGGTGCGGCCAATGTTGATGTCTTCGTTGGCTTTGATAAAGGTATGGCTCACCGAGAAGTTGCCGTTGAACTTGTAGCGCTTGGTATAGGTAGACTGCAGCCGTACCCCGTAGCCGCCCAGCGAGAAAATGTCGCCGGTAATGCGCATGTCCATGTAGTCGTTCATGGCCCAGTAGAAGCCGCCCTCGCGCAGGTAGAAGCCCTGCTGGGCAGACTCCCCGAAGGTAGGTATGATAAACCCGGAACCCCGCTTGCGGGGCGAGGGGAAGAAGCCAAACGGCAAGCCAATGGGCGTGGGCACATCGGCAAACACCAGGTGGAAAGGCCCCGCCACCACGCGGTCGCCGGGAATCACTTTCATCTTGGTGGCCTTGATGTAAAAGTGCGGGTGCTCCAGGTCACAGGTGGTATAACGGGCGTGCCGCCCGAAGATGCTGCCTGCGTTGTCGCGCTTAATGGTCTCGGCGTGGATGTAGCCTTCGCCCTGCGTGGTCACGGCGCCAATTACCCGGCCCTTTTTGGTCTTGTAGTTGTAGGTCATCCGCTCAGCCTGGTAGGTCTCGGCGCCGTTCTTGAACAGGGGCTTGTTCTGCAGCACGCCGGCCGAGTCCAGGAGGCCTTCGGCCGACAGGATGTTGGTTTTCCAGTTAATCTGGATAAAGGCCGCATCCAGGGCAATCTCGCCGTAATCTATGTGCGCATCGCCGTACAGGTACATGATCTGGTTGACGGCATCATAGCGGATAGAATCTTTGGCCTTATAGTTGATAGTGGTCTCAATATCGCCGCGGCGTTTTGCGTTAGCGGTATCAGGAGAAGTAACCAAGATGGAGTCTGAGCGGGTAGGCGCTACCTGTGCGCTTCCCTCCGGGCCTGATAAAAAGGCGATCACAGAAATTACGGCGATAGCCAAAAACTGGAGGGATCTCTTCGGATTCAAGTAAACTTTTAGTTATTTTGTTAACTAGGACAAAGTTATTAACAATAGCTTTTAACTAACGCATCTCGTGAAAAATATTGTCTCGCTTACCGTTTTTGCTTTTTTGTTGTTTAGTTCTTTCACCACGTTTGAGCGGAAAGAGGTAAGAATAAGGACAGTGGTCATTGATGCCGGCCACGGTGGGAAAGACACAGGGTGCCTGGGCGCCTCTGCCCGCGAGAAAGACGTAGCCCTTAAAGTGGCGCTGGAACTGGGCCAGCAGATCCAGGAGAACCTGCCCGATGTAAAGGTGATCTACACCCGCAAAACCGATACGTTTGTGGAATTGATTGACCGGGCAGGCATCGCCAACAAAAACCACGCAGATCTGTTCATCTCCATCCACTGCAACTCGGGCCCCAGCGCCGCCTTCGGCACCGAGACCTACACCATGGGGCTGCATAAAACCAGCGGCAACCTGGCGGTGGCCACCCGCGAGAACTCCGTTATCTTGCAGGAAGAGAACTACGAGAAAAAGTATAACGGCTTTAACCCCAAATCTCCGCAAAGTCATATTCTCTTTAGCCTGTACCAAAGCGCTTACTTAGACAATAGCCTTAGATTTGCCCAAAAAGTAGAGCACCAGTTCAAGAACCGGGTGGGCCGCTCCAGCCGCGGGGTGAAGCAGGCGGGCTTCCTGGTGCTCTGGAAATCGGCAATGCCCAGCACCCTGATTGAAATTGGCTTTCTGACCAACCCCAAGGAGGAGAAGTTCCTCAACGATAAAGCCAATCAAACGTATATGGCATCAGGTATATATCGAGCTTTCAAAGAGTACAAACAGGAGCTTGAAGCCATGAACTAATTAACCCATTCTCTGTGAAATTTTCTAAAGAACTCAAAGTAGCGTTGCTGGGCGTTGTAGCCTTGGCAGCTCTCTACGTGGGCTTTCTGTTTTTAAAAGGAAGTGATATATTTTCCTCTACCCGCACCTACTACGTAGAGTATGATTCTGTGGAAGGGCTGGCGGTTTCAAACCCGGTGCTCATTAACGGGTACAGGGTGGGCTTGGTCAAGGAAATGGTGCTCAACCAGCAGAAAGGGAACAAGATTCTGGTAAGCCTGGAGATTGAGAAAGACATTGACGTAGGAGACTCTACCGTGGCCATGCTGGTGAGCTCAGATTTATTGGGCAGCAAAGCCGTGGAACTGTACATGGGCCGCAACCGGGTGCGCTACAACGGCGGCGAACACCTGATCCCGTTCGTGAAGCGGAGCATCACCGACATGCTGTCGCAGCGGGCCATGCCCGTGCTGGGCACCGTTGACACCACCCTGCAGCGCCTGAACCAGTTCCTGGACAAAGACGCCAAGCAGAGCATCCATGCCATCCTCAAGAACGCCGAGCTTACCTCAGAGGCCCTACGAACGGTGACCCTCTCCAACCAGGGCAACATCAACGAGATTACCCGCAACCTGGCACAGCTCACGGCCGCCCTGCGGGGCACCGAGGCCCGGTTCAACCGCCTGGTAGGCAACCTCAACACCATGACCGATTCCCTGGACGTGCAGTCCATGAACCGCACCATCAGGGGCCTGGACAGCACCGTAACGCAGGCGCAACTGGCCATGCAGCGCATCAATGATGCCAACGGCAGCCTGGGCAAGCTCGTGAACGATGACTCGCTCTACAGCAACCTCAACGCCTCCAGCGCCAGCCTCAACGCCCTTTTAATGGACCTGAAGGCCAATCCCAAGCGCTACGTGAACTTCTCGTTGCTGCAGATTGGCGGCGGCACCAAAGTAGACAAAGCGTCTAACGTGAAGGAAGCCTCTCGCGTGAAGAACGCCGACACCGTGCAGAATGCCGGCGCGGTAGACTCCAAGAAATAAGTACCACCCTACATGAAAGCGTTTTGGGCCCATTTTTCCGGAAGTGGCCCCAAAACGCTTTTTCGTTCTATCCGTTTAGGGAGAAAAACTTGCCTAACAGGTGTTAGGTAAACTGCGGGTAATCTCTATATTTGTGAGGTTACCCACGGGGGAGTATGCGGCCGGATGGGGCAGTTCTTTGCGCCACCCTGCCAGAATACCCCTTGCTTGATTCCCCAATTCAATCCTTTACTCAATTACTCATTGAACCCGCATGGATATTGAATTCAACAAGAACGAAGACGCCCTTAAACAACTCTGTTTCCAGTTAAAGTCCAGGCACCGCAAGGTAGCCCAGGGCGGTGGCGAGAAGGCCATTGCCAAACAGCACCAGAAAGGCAAACTCACCGCCCGCGAGCGCATCAACTATCTGATAGACGAAGGGTCTGAGTTCCTGGAAATTGCCGCTTTTGCCGGCGAAGGCATGTACCAGGAGTACGGCGGCTGCCCCAGCGGCGGCGTGGTCACCGGCATTGGGTACGTGCAGGGAAGACAGTGCATGATTGTGGCCAATGACGCCACCGTGAAAGCCGGGGCCTGGTTTCCCATCACAGCCAAGAAGAACCTGCGGGCGCAGGAAATCGCCTTGGAGAACCGCCTGCCCATTATTTACCTGGTAGACAGCGCGGGCGTGTTCCTGCCCATGCAAGACGAGATCTTCCCCGACAAAGAGCACTTTGGGCGCATCTTCCGCAACAACGCCATCATGAGCGCAGAGGGTATCGTGCAGATTTCGGCCATTATGGGTTCCTGCGTGGCGGGCGGCGCCTACCTGCCCATCATGAGCGACGAGGCCATGATTGTGGAAGGCACCGGCTCCATCTTTCTGGCGGGCTCTTACCTGGTGAAAGCGGCCATCGGCGAAACCATTGACAACGAAACCCTCGGCGGCGCCTCTACCCACTCTGAGATCTCGGGCGTGACCGATTACAAGTTCCAGACCGACCAGGAATGCCTGGACCACATCCGGAACATTTTTGATAAAATGGGCGAGAATCCCAAGGCCGGCTTTAACCGCGCGGCCTCGGCAGAACCTAAACTGGACCCCAAGGAAATCTACGGCATCCTGCCCCAGGACCGCGTGAAGCCCTATGACATGATGGACATTATTCTGCGGCTGGTGGATAACTCAGAGTTTGAGCCTTACAAAGACCTGTACGGGCAGAGCCTCATCTGCGGCCTGGCCCGCATTGACGGTTGGGCCGTGGGCATTGTGGCCAACCAGCGCAAGATTGTGAAAAGCAAGAAAGGCGAAATGCAGATGGGCGGCGTGATCTACTCAGACTCCGCCGACAAAGCGGCCCGCTTCATCATGAACTGCAACCAGAAGAAGATTCCGCTGGTGTTTCTGCAGGACGTGAGTGGGTTCATGGTGGGCAGCAAGGCCGAGCACGGCGGCATCATCAAAGACGGCGCCAAGCTGGTGAACGCCATGAGCAACAGCGTGGTGCCCAAGTTCACCATTATTGTGGGCAACAGCTATGGCGCCGGCAATTACGCCATGTGCGGCAAAGCCTATGACCCACGCCTGATCTACGCCTGGCCCACGGCGCAACTGGCAGTGATGAGCGGTGCCTCGGCCGCCAAGACCCTGCTGCAGATACAGGTGGCCTCGCTCAAAGCCAAAGGCGAGGAAATCACCCCCGAGGCCGAGAAAGAGCTCCTGGACAAGATCACGGCCCGCTACAATGAGCAGCTGAGCCCGTATTACGCCGCCGCCCGCCTGTGGGTAGACGGCATCATTGATCCGCTGGAAACACGCAAGGTCATCTCCATGGGCATTGAGGCGGCCAACCATGCGCCCATCACCAAATCCTTCAACGTGGGCGTGATCCAAACGTGAGGTAGAGTAGAGATTGAGAGTTAGGGATTAAGAATTGTGGGCGAGCGGTTTCTTTGGCCATCCTGAAAAGCCGATGATGAGCCCAAATTGAAAAAACGGCCCGGAAACGCTTTGGCCTTGAATCACGTTCTTTAAAGAAGGCGTTCTGCTAAGCCGTGATGGTGTTTTGCCACTTGGGGCAGCACTTTCAATTCTTAATACCTAATTTTGAATCTCTAATTAAAAAGCCTTTGACCAATAAAGAAATAAAAGCGCTCATCTCCCTGCTGGACGACGAAGACCCCGAGGTAGTGGCGCACGTACACCGCAAAATAGTGGAGCTGGGCGATACCATCACCCCGTTCCTGGAAGAAGCCTGGGAAGAGAGCCTGGACCCGGAGCACCAGAAAAAGCTGGAAGACCTCATCCATGACCTGCAGTACGGTTCGCTGGCGCAACGCCTGAAGCAGTGGAAGGAGGAGGGCGCCCAGGACCTGCTCAAGGGCATGTGGCTGGTGAGCACCTACCAGTACCCCGATGTTACCCTGCAGCAGCTCAAGCAAACCCTGGCCGAACTCTACTACGAGGCCTGGGTGAACGTGCGCCCCGAGATGCACCCCTATGACCAGGTGAAATCCCTGAACCACGTGCTGTTCAAACTGCACCACTTCTCGGCCAACACCAAGAACTTTCACGCGCCGGCCAACTCCATGATCAACCAGGTGCTGGAGAGCAAGCGCGGCAACCCGCTTACGCTCTGCGTCATTTACATGATCCTGGCGCAGAAGCTGGGCTTGCCCATTTACGGCGTTAACCTGCCCAACCTGTTCATTCTCACGTTCAAGAGCGAGGTTATTCCGCAGTTCTACATCAACGTGTACAACCGCGGCCTCATTCTCAGCAAGGGCGACATTGACAATTACCTGCTGCAGCTCAACCTGAACCCGGTGGACATTTTCTACGAGCCCTGCGCCCCCATTGACATTGTGCGCCGCGCCCTCCGGAACCTGTCGCTGTCCTACGAGAAGCTGAACGACCCTGAGAAAGCCACCGAGATTGAGAAACTCATTGACATCTTGGCCGATGAAACCTCCAACCAGGTGCCGCCCGCGCAGGAAGAAGACGGTTTCGGCGATGAGGACGAGGACGGCTATGACCACGACGACGAAGAGGACCTATAGCGTTTTGGGCCCGCTTCTGCCTAAATTGGGCCAAAACAGCCCGGCAGAACCAAAAGCCACCCCCACAGGGTGGCTTTTTTTGTGGGCCCCGTGGGGGAGGGCAGGTAGCGGTTTAAGGTAAATTTCTGAAATACAGCTACAAAACTGATTCGCAGTGCGGCATGAATCCTTATCTTTAAAGCTTCATGCTTGTTTTATGATACAGAAAAGTACCCGGCTAGACAATGTGTTCTACGAAATACGGGGGCCTATCTTTGAAAAGGCCATGGAACTGGAAAGGCAGGGCTACCGGATCACCCGCTTGAACATAGGCAATCCGGCCCCCTTCGGCTTTGAGGCGCCAGACGAGATTGTGCATGACATTATTGTGAACCTGCGCAACGCCCAGGGCTACACAGATTCCAAAGGACTCTTTGCCGCCCGCAAGGCCATCATGCATTACTGCCAGAGCAAGGGCATTGCGGGCGTACAGGTAGAGGACATCATCATTGGCAACGGGGTGAGCGAGCTCATTCTGCTGGCCATGCAGGCCCTGCTGAACCCAGAGGACGAAATCCTCATTCCTGCCCCAGATTACCCGCTCTGGACCGCCGCCGTAAACCTCTCCGGCGGCAAGGCCGTGCATTACCTCTGCGACGAGGCCTCTGACTGGTACCCCGACGTGGCCGACCTGGAAAGCAAAATCACTTCCCGTACCAAGGGCCTAGTGCTGATCAATCCCAATAACCCTACCGGGGCCGTGTACCCGCCAGAGGTACTCCGGCAGGTGGTGCAGGTGGCAGAGCGGCATAACCTTATTGTGTTCTCAGACGAGATCTATGATAAGATTCTGTACGAAGAGGTCCAGCACCACGCTACCGCCTCCTTCTCCGAAGATGTCCTGTTCCTGACCTTCGGCGGATTGTCCAAGAACTACCGGGCTGCCGGTTTCAGGGCTGGCTGGCTGGTGGTGAGCGGTGATGTGGCGGCGGCAAAGTCGTACATAGAAGGACTGAACGCCCTGGCCAGCATGCGTTTGTGCAGCAATGTGCCCGCGCAGTTTGCCATCCAGACGGCGCTGGGAGGCTACCAGAGCATCAATGAGCTGGTCATGCCCACGGGCCGCCTCCGGAAGCAGCGTGATCTCTGTTATGAAAAGTTAACGGCTATCCCCGGCATTACCTGCGTGAAGCCCCAGGGCGCGTTTTACATGTTCCCGAAGATTGACGTGCAGAAATTCAACATTACCCGTGATGAGCAGTTTGTCTTAGATTTGCTGATTGACCAGCACGTGCTGCTGGTACAGGGCACGGGCTTTAACTGGCCGCAACCAGACCACTTCCGGGTAGTGTACCTGCCCACGATTGTGGAGTTAGACGAGACGCTGGATAAGTTGGCCCTGTTTTTACAAGACTACCAAAGTCAATAGAAGCAGAGTTAGGCAGAAGGAAGAAACCCTGTTTTCGGGCGGTTCTGGCCAAAACCGCCCCAAAACAAGAATGGGAAGACGCTGCATCTTCCCATTCCCAACTCTTCAAATTTCCAGATCAACCAGGCACGTACTGCAAAAAGCTCAGGTTCTCTTCCCGCAGGGTGTCATTGGCAATTTCCACCAGGTCGTTGGCCTGTACTTGCCTGATCTGGGCGAAGATGTCGTTCAGGCTTTCCACCAGGTTCAGGTCCAGGATGCTTTTGCCCATCATCATCATAAAGCCCATGTTGCTTTCCTCGGCCATGGCCAGTTGCCCCATGAGCTGCTCTTTGGCGGTGTGCAGCTGCACCGAGCCCATGGGCTTCTCGCGCAGGAGTTTCAGCTCTTTGAGGACCAGCCCGATGGTGCGTTTCAGTTGCTTTTTCTCCGTTCCGAAGTAAATCCCGAACATGCCGGTGTCTACATAAGTAGAGTAGTTGGCGTCAATGGTGTACACCAGGCCGTGTTTCTCGCGCACGGCCAGGTTCAGGCGGGAGTTCATGCCCGGGCCGCCCAGGATGTTCACCAGCATAAAGAAGGTAAGCCGGCGCGGATCTGACAGGGCATAGGCGGGGCAGCCAATCACGCAATGCGCCTGCTGGATGGCTTTCTCCACCACCAGGTTCTGGGGCTGGTAGTCTGTGAACAGCAGCCTTTCGCGGGGCTGCACCTTGCTGGGCAGGTGCCCCAGGTACTTTTCGGCCAGCTTCACCACCTTGGCCATGGGCCAGTTGCTCACTGAGCAGAACACCAGTTTGTCGGTGCTCAGGTTGCGGTCAATAAAGGCCTGAAAATTCTCGCGTGTGAAGCTGCTCACGCTCTCGCGGGTACCCAGAATGTTGTTGCCTAGGGGATGGTTGCGGAAAACCACCGCGTCAAACTCATCCACAATGGCGTCCTCGGGGGTGTCCAGGTACATGGCCATCTCCTCCAGAATCACGCCGCGCTCCTTCTCTATTTCCTTGGCCGGGAACGTGGAGTTGAACGTGATGTCGGTGAGCAGTTCAAAGGCCTTTTCAAAGTGATTTTCCAGCACCGAGGCGTAAAAGCTGATCTTTTCCTTGGTGGTGTAGGCGTTCAGCTCGCCGCCCACGCTTTCCAGCCGGTTCAGGATGTGGAACGACTTGCGTTTCTGGGTTCCCTTGAAGGCCATGTGCTCCCAGAAGTGGGCCAGTCCTTGTTCATGCGGCAGCTCATCGCGGGAGCCAATGTCCATCATAAAGCCGCAGTGGGCAATCTTGGTATGCGGCACCTGTTTGTGCAGCACCCGTATGCCGTTGGGTAAAGTATGAATATAAAAATCAGGTAGTTTCGTCAATTTCAAAAGTGCGTTTACAAGTAAAACACTGTGGCGGGGCCTTTCATGGCAGAAAAGAACCGCACAGCCTGCAAAGGTACGGAGGTTTGGTGTGAAATGATGAAGTTTAGAGAAAGGGAAGCGCAATTTTGCCGGGTTGCACCCCTGCGCCAAAGCAACATAGCCTGGCTATTCCTCCATTGTTCCTGCGGGGCATTGGTGCTGGGGAAAGTCCGCAGCATTGGGGACGGCAAAGAGATGGAATTACCCAAAAGGCTGGCGGGGCAGGAAGCAGGAAAACCTTTTGGCTCAGCTGGTGTACTCCTAGGGGAAATATTTTAAAGGCACGAATAGGTTAAACCCCTGTTTCAGGTGTCTTTACCTGAAAACCCACCTAAAACAGATGTTCCAGACAGAGACCTCGCCCATAAGCCTGGGAAACGTAACGCCCCAGGAATACAACCAGATCATAGAGGTATGGGAAGCCTCCGTGCGGGGTACCCACCATTTCGTGACCGAGGAGGAGATCCAGTTTTTCCGGCCGCTGATCCTGGAAGAGTACTTGTGGCTCATGCGGCTGACCTGCGCCAAAGACCAGAACGGGAAGATCCTGGGCTTTTCCGGGGTGCTGGACGGCAAACTGGAGATGCTGTTCCTGCACCCAGAGGCCCGGGGCCGGGGCATAGGCAAGCGCCTGCTGAAACACGCCATTGAGCAGGGCAACATCACCAAGGTAGACGTGAACGAGGAAAACAGCCAGGCCGTGGGCTTTTACCTGCACCAAGGGTTTGAAGTAGCCGGCCGCTCTGAGGTAGATGGCCTGGGAAAACCGCACCCAATTCTGCATCTGCAGTTGGCCCGCCGCTAGCGGCAGGCCTTGGGCTTACCCCTGCAGGACTTGCTCGTACACGCGGTGCAGCTGCGGAATGGTGACCTGGGGCCGGAAAGTCTGGGCGTGCTCCAGGCCCAGCTTGATCATGCGCTTCTGCAGGGCCGTGCTGTCCAGGATCTCCCGCATGGCCTGGGCCAGCGCCTCGGCATCAGTGGGGGAGACGTACCGGGCGGCCTCTCCGCCCGCCTCAGAGAAGCAGGAACCCGTGGAGGTGATCACGGGCACCCCGCTGTTCAAGGCCTCCACAATAGGAATCCCGAACCCCTCAAAAATAGACGGGTACACAAATAAGGTAGCCAGCTGGTAAATCACGGGCAACTCCTGGAACGGAATGTAGGGCAGAAACAGGACCTTCTGCTCCAGGCCGTGCTGCCGGATGAAAGCCTGCATCTCTTTGTAATACTCGGTTTTGCGCCCAATGAAGACCAGCGGAATGGGCGTGCCGGCGGCCAGCCAGCCCTTTAACAGGTGCAGCTGGTTCTTGCGGCGCTCCAGCGTGCCCACGCACAGGATAAACTGGGCTGGCAGCCCATACTTCTCCCTGATGGCGTTTTGGGCCTCTTCTTCAAACGTCTGCTGAAAAACAGGGTCACAGTCCTGGTACACCACCTGCACCTTCTCGCGGCTCACGCCGAAGAATTCCTCCAGGTCCTGGGCCGTTTGCGCACTAATGGCAATGGTCTGGTGGGCCGCCTGGCAGGCATCTTTGAACTTCTTGCGGTAAATGTAGCGGTCAAGGGCCGGGTACAGCTCCGGGAAGCGCAGAAAGATCAGGTCATGGATGGTCACCACCAGCTTGGTCTTCTGGCGGTCAATGCCATAGGGCAGCTCGTTGCTGAGGCCGTGGTACACCTGCACGCCGTGCTGGGGCAAGGCCGCCCTGAGCCCAAACGTGCGCCACACCGAGGAAAACCGCTTGCCTAAACCGCTGGGCAGCACCACCTGGGTTTTGGCCATCGGCGGAAAAAAGTCTTTAAAAAGCTCATTCCGGCGGGGCGTGAACAGCGAGTACTCCTCCTGGGGAAAGTGCGTCATCATGCCCGAGATGACAAAGCGGCTGTAGTTTCCCAGGCCCGAGGTATTGGTGAAAGCGCGCTTGGCGTCGTATCCTATCTTCATATCAGCACCGCAATATTAACATTCTTCCGGCAGAAGTACTGAACGCTGCCCCCCGAATCACACCGAGCAAGCCAATCATGAGCTTTGGAGCTGTTTTCTTTAAACCAGCCCTAAAACGGAACGGCCCCGGTTGCTTGCACCCAAACTGTTTGTCAGAACGCCCTTCACCCGTAAGCAGGGGCCGGTAGGGCAGCTCCTCTGAAATGATGCGGTTTTTGGCTGAAAACCGAAAAAACAACCCGAAAACGGCGGGGCTGAGGGGTGCTGTTTTCCACAGAGGCAGACAGGAATAATTCCTCCAGAAGCCACCTCGCCGGGGGCCGAATCAACCATTTCAGGCCGGGTTCGTTTACCAAAGACCTGTCATTAGTTTAAAGAAGAAAGATATGTTTGATCAAATTTTAGGCCTTGTGAAACAGCAGCTGGGGAACAACCCGCAGGTAGCAGCGGCCATACCGCCCGGTAAGGAAGATGCCGTGCACCAGGAAATCGCGCACCAGGTTACCACCGGTTTGGCCAGCCAGGCCGCCACGCAGGGCGGCGTAGGCGGCTTGTTGTCTATGCTGCAGGGCGGCGGACTGTCGGCCGGAAGTCCGGTCATCAGTACCATTACCGGCAACCTGGTAAGCAGTTTGGGCAGTAAGTTTGGCTTGCCGCCGGCGGCCACCGGGGCCATTGCGGCCGCCTTACCGGGGCTGCTCCAGAAGTTCACGCAGAAAGCCGCCGACCCCAATGATCCCAGCATCACGCCCAACAGCATCACAGAAACGCTCTCCAAATTTGGCGGGGGCGGACTGGGCAGCCTGGGCAAACTGGGCGGGTTGTTCAAGTAGCCTGCCGCAAGGGCTGGGGAGCCTAGGGTGGCAAAAATCCTTCGGGCTTCCACGCTGCCTTTTACGGGTTCATCAAAAACGGCTTCCGGGAAGCCGTTTTTTTGTGCTTCCTCTTCTGCCTTTGACCGCAATCCTGTTTTAGAACTCTTTTGAGGATTGCGGCCGCAAAACGGGGGCAGTTCTTTCCATGGCTGCTAGAGCAGAATACTTGATGCCCATACTTTCGTAAACAGAAGGTACGTTTGTACCAGCAAAGGGAAAACCTTCTTTCAGAGCATTCTAAACCTACATCAGTTATGAAAGCGGTGAGATTTCTAGTGCTTGCCTTGGGGATGCTGGTGGGGGCGCCCGCCCTTGCCCAAGCCCCCGATGCTGCCTTAAAAGACTTCCTGGCCAGGTTCAGGCAATTTGAGGCGCAGCATCAGCCCAAAGTGCACCATTCTATGCCCATCTTAGCACCTGGGGCCGCAACATCGGCCCCAATTCCCAACGCGCTCAGGAAAGACCAGGGCTTCATGATTGACCCGGTTACGCGCCTGCAGTACTACCACCAACTGGGCAAGGTGTACGACCCCGAGACCGACTACCGCATCTCGTATGATCCCAAGGCCAAGTACCGCATAGACGTAGAGGCCGGGAAAGTCTACCGGGGCGGCGAGGAGGTAAAGCCCGGCCGGGGAAGGCCCGCCAAAGGCGACGCCTCTTAACGCTCCCCCAAAGGCCTATTGCCAGATCAACTCCAGCACGGTAGCGCCCGCCTGCACCGTGGTGTGCGTTTCGCCGGGCAGGCGCTGCACCACTATTTTTTTGGTGCGGCTAGATAGTTTTTGCTGGCTCATGACCCTGGTGGCCGATTCCTTCCGGAAGAGCACAATGCCACCGTTTTCAGCAATGGCATCGCTGGAGGTGGGCCGGTATGTAAACCGGTTGCCGGTTACCGGCAACGGCGCTCTGGCGGGCACCGCCTCGGGAGTCTGCCGGGCAAGGGCCAGCGCTTTGCCGGCATCGGGCACGCCCCAGCCCACAAAGTTATTCCCGAACGGATACAAGTGACTGCTTTGCCTGATGATGCTGGTGAGTTGCTGCGGCGTAAGGCTGGGGTTTTCTTCCAGCAGGCAGGCAGCCAGACCGGCGATGATGGGCGCGGAGAAGGAAGTGCCCGAGGCCGCAAAGCAGGCCACGTCGGGCTTGAGGTAGGGCAGGAACCCGGGGCCAATGCTGCTGTAGCCTTGCTTGGTCCAGGTGGTGTAGTTGGTGGCGCCCACGGTGAGCACGCCCGGCGCATCGGCGGGGGTATTGATGACCTGCCATTTTTTGGTGCCCCCGTCATTGCCGGCGGCAATGATGAACACCATGCCTTTCTGTTCCACGGCCATCTGCACCGCGCGCGCAATAAAGCTGCTGCCGTTCATCTGCTGCGGGGTGTAGTTCTCGGCGGGGTTGTCAAAGCCTGCCCCGTAGCCCAATGAGGAGTTGACCAGGCGCACGCCCAGGCTGTCCATCCACTCTAGGGCCCGCACGAAGTGTTCTTCCTCAATGCGTTGTTCGCGGCCGCCGTGGTCGGTGCGGGCCAGGTAGAAGTCGGCCCCGGGGGCCAGGCCGCTCAGGACTTTGCCCTGCGGGTCAGCACCGCCCAGGCACAGGAGCACATCGGTGCCGTGGGCGTCCATCAGGCTTTCGCGCTGGTCAAAGACCTGGCTGCGGGCCGGCGTCACAAAATCGCGGTAGGCTTTCAGGCGGCCGCTCTCAAAGATGGGGGCCAGCCCTGCTTTTTTGGGGGCCTCGTAAAAGCCCGCGTCTATCACGCCCACCTTTACGCCCCGGCCGGTGAGGCCCGCCGCAAACAGCGGCTCGGGTTTGAGCTGTTTCAGGGCCTTTCCAATAAAACTGGGGCTAAACGGAACCGCCGCGCGGGTGGGCACCAGATAACCCGTGATGGGCGAGACCTCCCGCACAAATGGGGTCTTGTGCAACTGCTGCAACTGCGCGGGGGTGGCCTGCACCGCCGCCGCGTTCAACCACCGCGAAACCGTGCTTACGGCCAGGCCCCGGGTCCGCAGGCTGTCCAGGTAGGGCTGGTGCACGGGCAGGTCAGAGGGTTGAGCAAGCGGCAGCTGCTGCAGGTGGCGCTGGCGCAGGGTGGCCTCGCTCACGTGTGGGATGGTGGTCCCCGGTTTGTCTTTGAAGAAGACCCAATAGCGCTGCTGCCCCTGCGCCAGAGGGGCCAAAAGGCAGCTTGCCGCCAAGGCACAGAAAAAAAACACTTTAGTACAAACCCCCACGTTCAATCTATTAATTAGAGGCTATATGCCTGCAACTTACCGTTTAAAGTCATACATTTAAGGGTACAAACGCTCCAGTTTCGGCCTGGTTTCAGTAAAACGGGCCAGAAACACCCACGCCAGTAGCGCACTGGCCTACTACAAACCAAACCGCCATGAAATACGAGTCTATCGGGAAAGACCTTTATGTGCACAACCGCCAGAAGTTTATTTCTTACCTCAAGCCGCAGTCATTGGCCATTTTCCACTCCAATGACGTGATGCCCACCAACGCCGACGGCACCATGCCTTTCCGGCAGAACAACGATCTTTTGTGGCTCAGTGGTATTGACCAGGAAGAAAGCGTCTTGATTCTTTTCCCCGATGCCCGGGAGCCCCGCCTCCAGGAGATCCTCTTCGTGCGCGAAACCAATGACCATATCCTCACCTGGGAGGGCTATAAACTTACCAAAGAACAGGCCCGCGAGGTCTCGGGCATTGAGACCATCTTCTGGACCCATGAGTTTGACAGCGTGCTCAACTCGCTCATGCCCTACGTAGAGAACGTGTACCTCAACTCCAATGAGCACCTGCGCGCCGTGATGGAGGTAGAAACCCGCGATGCCCGCTTCATCAAGAAGATGAAGGAAAAATACCCGCTGCACAACTACTGCCGCAGCACCCCGCACCTGCATTACCTGCGTTCCATCAAGCACCCGCGCGAGGTGGAACTCATGCGCCGGGCCTGCCACATCACGGAGCAGGCCTTCCGCCGCATCCTCAAGTTTGTGAAGCCCGGCGTGATGGAGTACGAGATTGAGGCCGAGATCAGCCATGAGTTCCTGCGCAACCGCTCGCGGGGGCCGGCCTATAGTTCTATCATCGCCTCGGGTGCCAATGCCTGCATCCTGCACTACGTAGACAATTTCCGTGAGTGCAAAGACGGCGACGTGCTGCTCATGGACTTCGGGGCCGAGTACGCCAACTACGCCGCCGACCTTTCGCGCTCCATCCCGGTGAACGGCAAATTCACCAAGCGCCAGGCCGATGTCTACAATGCCGTGCTACACGTGATGAAGGTAGCCAAACAGATGCTGGTGCCCGGCAACACCCTGGACCAATACCACAAGTTTGTGGGCAAGGTGATGGAGAACGAACTCATCAAACTGGACCTGCTTTCTGAAGAAGAAGTGAACAACCAGAACCCGGCCCAGCCACTATACAAGAAATACTTCCCGCACGGCACCTCGCACTTCCTGGGCCTGGACGTGCACGACGTGGGCGACAAGTACCGGCCCTTTGAGGAGGGCATGGTGTTCACCTGCGAGCCGGGCATCTACATCAGGGAAGAGGGCCTGGGCATTAGGCTGGAGAACGACATCCTCATCACCAAGAACTGCCCGGTAGACCTCATGGAGAACATTCCGCTGGAGCTGGAAGACATTGAGCGCGAGATGCGCGGCTAACCCCTTTTTACCTGAGCTGTTTAGGGGCTGTTTTCTTGAAATTGGCCCCTAAACCAGCATGTGCCATAGTGAGAGCGTACCATTATTTAAGTTTAAGGAGTGAAGTTGAGTCAAGTTAAACGAGTAACAGGGGCTGGACGAGTCCTGTTCTGGGTAGCATTGCTGGGGGCCGCGCTGCTGACGGCGCCGGCCGTGGGGCAAGACACCGGGGCCCCGGTGCAGGAGGAACAAGAAGACCCCAACACCCGCCGGCTGAGCCTGGCCGAGGTGATCAAGATGGCCCGGGAGCAGTCGCCCAGCTACCAGCAGGCGCTCACCCAGCTGGAGAACCGCACCTGGCAGTTTCAGACCTACAAGAGCAACTACCTGCCGCAGCTGGCCCTGTACGCCACCTTGCCCTCGTACACCAAAGACTACGAGCGCGTCACCGACCCCAACACCGGCGAGATCAGGTTTGTGGGCGTGCAGTCGGCGGTTTCCTCGGGTCACCTGGAGCTTAAGCAGAACATCGGGCTAACGGGCGGGGTAGTCTCCATTGACTCTAAGCTGCAGCGCATTGACAACAACGGGCGCCACTCTTACGCCTCCAATCCGGTGGTGGTCACCATCAGGCAGCCTATCTTCAACCACAACGGCCTCAAGTGGGACCGCAGAACCGAGCCCCTGCGCTACGAGGAAGCCAAGCGCAACTTCTGGGAAGAGATGGAGCGCATTGCCGTGCGCGCCACCGACCTGTATTTTTCGCAGCTGCAGAGCCAGATCAGCTATGACATTGCCCAGAAGAACGTAGCCAACAATGATACCCTGTTCAAGATTGCCCAGGCCCGTTTCTACAACGCCAAGATCAGCGTGAACGAACTCCTGCAGCTGGAGCTGAGCCTCTTAACCTCCAGGCAGAGCCTGGAGCAGGCCCGGTTAGACATTGAAACCACCACGCTGCGCCTCAAGACCTACCTGGGCATCACAGATACCTACCCCATCCGGCTGGTGGCGCCAGACCAGATACCGCAATTTGAGGTAGACGAGGAGATGGCCCTGAAACAAGCCCGCGAGAACCGCTCGCGCGTGATTGGCATTAAGCGCGAGGAACTGGACGCCGAGCGCAACCTGGACTGGGCCGAGGCCAGCTCTGGCGTAAACGCTGATCTTTTCCTGCAGTACGGGCTCACCCAGCGCGCCGAGTCGCTGGGCCCCGTGTACGAAGACCCCACTTCCCAGCAGCGCATCAACGTGGGATTCAGTGTGCCGCTCATGGACTGGGGCCGCAACAAGTCCCGCATTGGAACCGCCAAGGCCAACCTCAAGCTGGTGAAAGCCAACCTGGAGCAGCAGCGGGTAAGTTTTGAGCAGGACGTGTACCTGCAGGTAAAGCGGTTTAAGATGCTGCGCGAGCAGATGAAGATTGCCCAGCAGGCCAACGGCTTAGCCGAGCGCCGTTACCTGGGGGCCAAGGACCGCTACCTGAACGGCAAGATTGGGATTCTAGACCTGAACCAGGCCGCCACCGAGCGCGATTCGGCCCGCCGCAGCTACGTGAGTTCGCTCCGCAACTTCTGGGACGCCTACTACAACCTCAGGCTGCAGACCCTCTATGATTTTGAGACCAACCAGCCCCTCACCATGCCGCTGCCGTTTTGAGTGAGTGAGTGAGTGAGTGAGTGAGTGAGTGAGTGAGTGAGTGAGGCGCTGAAAGCCTGTTAAAGGACCTCCGTTAGAGAAGCATAAAAGCAGCATCGCCCGTCAAGGTTATTGGCGGGCGATGCTGCTTTTATGATGCGTTTATATGGTTACTTACCCGTTTTCAGGCGAATTTTCTGAAATAGGGCCTAAAACGGGATGGGCTGGCTTTTACCCTTTGCTGGCCAGCAGGTACAGGACCGCCATGCGGATGGCTACGCCGTTTTCTACCTGGTCCAGGATGATGGAGTGGTGCGAGTCGGCGGCGTCTGAGGTAAGTTCCACGCCGCGATTGATGGGGCCGGGGTGCATGAGCACAATCTCCTTGTCCAGCTCGTCCAGCATTTTCTTGTTGATGCCAAAGTACAGGGCGTACTCGCGCAAAGAAGGGAACAGCTTGCCTTGCTGGCGTTCCAGCTGAATGCGCAGCACGTTGGCCACATCGCACCATTGCAGGGCCTCGCGCACGTTCCAGAACACCTTCACGCCCAACTCGCCAATGAACTTGGGCAGCAGGGTAGGAGGCCCGCACACGGCCACCTCGGCGCCTTGCATCTGCAGCGCGAAAATGTTGGAAAGCGCCACGCGCGAGTGCGTGATGTCACCGATGATGGCGATTTTCTTGCCCGCCACTTCACCCAGCCGCTCCCTAATGGAGAACGAATCCAGCAGGGCCTGGGTGGGATGCTCATGGGTGCCGTCGCCGGCGTTCACTATGTTGGCCTTGATCTTGCGCGACAGGAAGTGCGGCGCCCCGGGGCTGCTGTGGCGCATCACAATCATGTCTACCTTCATGGCCAGGATGTTGTTGACGGTGTCCAGCAGGGTTTCACCCTTCTTCACCGAACTGCCCGAGGCCGAGAAGTTGATCACATCCGCCGAGAGGCGTTTCTCGGCCAGCTCAAACGAGAGGCGGGTGCGGGTGGAGTTCTCAAAGAACACGTTGGCAATGGTGACATCGCGCAGCGAGGGTACTTTCTTGATAGGCCGGTTCAGCACTTCCTTGAACTGGTCAGCGGTTTCAAAGATCAACTGAATGTCCTGCGGGGTAATCTCTTTGATGCCCAACAGGTGCCGGACGCTAAGCTGTTGCATGGGGTTGTTCTTGTTCTGGAGTAAGGGTGAGGAGCCAGATGGCGTCCTCCGCGGAATCATTGCCCTGCCAGCGTACCTCTACCCGCTGCGAGTGCTGGGAGTCTACGCGCTGGCCGGTATAGGTGGCCTCAATGGGTAAGTCGCGGGTGTACTGGCGGTCAATGAGCACCAACAGCTCTACCTGCGCCGGGCGGCCGTAAGAAATCATGGCGTCCAGGGCGGCCCGCACGGAGCGGCCGGTGTACAGCACATCGTCTACCAGGATCACGCGCTTGCCTTCCAGGGAGAAATCTACCTTGGTGGCGTTGGGGGCCAGCGGGGTGGCGCGGCGGCGGAAATCATCGCGGTGGAAGGTGATGTCCAGGTAGCCGGTCTGGACCGTGATGCCCAGAATTTCCTGGAGGGTCTGCTGCAGGCGGTCTGCCACAAAAATGCCACGGGGCTGCAGACCCAGGATAACGGAATCGGAAAAATCGCGGTGCGTCTCTATGAGCTGGTGCGCCAGGCGCCGGATCATGATCTGAAACAGTGCGTGCGGAACAATGAGGCGTTTGTGCATGGCCGGGTTTTGGGCAAATATAAAGTTTTACGGGCAGCCGCGGCACTAAAAAAGAGAATTATCTGGCAAAAGCCCCTCGCGGCCAGTTGCTCCGCAGAAAGTGGTTAACCCCCGCATTTCCCCTCCACTGGTAATTGGGACATTAAGGCAGGCCAGGGAAGAAAGGGGTAGCCGAAGGCGGGCGCAGCCAGCTCCACAGCCGGTAGGGGCTGGAGGGGAGAGGGGTTTTGGGGCTGTTTTCAGGAAAACAGCCCTAAATCAAGGGGTAGCCGTTGGCTCAAACGCCATGTTCTGCAGGTAGAAAACCGTACGGGATTCCCCCTGGGCGGGCCTGATGCGCTGGAACCCGAAAGCCACGAAATTGCTGCCGTAAAAGTGGATGATGCCGTCGGTCTGGTTGGTGAGCATCTTCTCAGACTCCTCGCGCACCCTCACCTCCACTTTTTCCTCGTCTGAGAGCGAGGCGTTGGGCCGCACCGTCTTGTACCAGATGTATTCCTCGTCGGGGTACACCAGGGTAATGTGTCCCTGGGGGTTAACGCCGGCCTCAATGGTGGGCGCCAGCAAGGGGTAGGTGCGGTTTTTCAGCTTGTAGGAGTTGTCCCACACCAGCTTGCCTTCCTTGTCAAAGACGCACACAATGGCGTGGGTAAACCTGAACCCGTCTACCCGGCTCCTGATGTCCCTGAGCTCGGGGTAGCGGCCGGCAAGGGGCGAGTACTGGTACAGGTTGTTGTCGCGGTACTGCGGGTAGTAGACCTCGCCCACCACGGCGTAGCCCAGCGGGTGCGGAATGACCGGGTGCAGCAGCATGCGGTACCGCAAAACCAGCGGCTTGCCTTTGGCTTCCTGCCGGGCAAACTTGGCCTTCATGCGCCGTTCTGCCCTGGGCGAGAGGTACTCAAAAAAGTGGCTCAGCTTGCTGAAGTCATAGTACTGCAGGTTGCCGGCCAGGTCACTGGTGAACAAGCCCTTGGCGAAGATGGAGGTGCGGTGCCCGTAGGTGCCAATGAGCCGCTTGGTGAGCGTGTCGCCGGGGGTGAGGCGGCCCGCCTGCAGGGTGTTGTCGTTGCGGTAGTCCATCTCGGGCTGGATGAAGTACGTGCCAATCACCTCGCCTTTGGTGTTCATGCGCTTGGTCTGCACCCGGGAGCGCCACCCGTTGGACTCTTCCACCACAAACTCCACGGCCCTGGTGAGCGTGTCTACCCTAAACTCGCCCAGGTCTTCTTCCATGCCAAACACCGCCGGCAGCAGCTTGATGGCTTCTTCGCTGGGGTTGAGGTGCAGCATGTTCAGGTTCTGGCGGTCTAGCCCGCTCAGGAACACCTGGCCGTCCAGGGCCGCCATTTCCCTTATGTTGATGTAGGACGAAGGCAGCTCGTGCTCACTGAAACTGCCCTTGCCGGTGGCAAGGCGCAGCTGGTAGAGCACCAGTTTTTTGCTGGAGGCCGTGGAGAACAGCAGGTAAATCAGGTTCCGGTCGGCGGCTATGTGCAGCAGGTCGTGGCTGGGCTTGTGCTCGTACTTTTCCTGCCAGACCAGCTGCAGTTGCCGGTCATACTTAGAGACCACAAAGTCTGCTTTGCCAAACCAGGAGCTGTTCTTGGTAGAGACCACCAGCAGGGAACTGTCGGGCAGGGCCCGCACGGTGTGGTCATCGTCAAAGGAGTTGCTTTCTATCTCGGCCCGGTAGGTCTGGGCAGGGGGCGCGGGCTTCTCCTTGTCTTTGTTCCTTTGGCGGGCGTGGGCAGAGAAGGTCCCGCCCCAGCAAAGCAGCAGGAGCAGGAACGGGCACGTAAAGCTTCTGATCTGTGCGATCATACGGTGTTTTTAAAAGACTTCAAGGAAACATTAAAAACGCCGGCTACCTGCCTGAAGACGGGTTGGGTTACTGCCCCAGGCTCAATAACACCTCAAACTCCTCGGGCCGCAGGGGCATGACAGACAAGCGGGACTGCCGCAGCAGCGCAATGTTCTGCAGCCGCTCGTCTTTCTTGATCTGGTCAAGGGTAACCGGTTGGGCAAAGGCCTGCTCGGGCACCAGGGTCACGGCCACCCATCTGGGGTCGTCGGCGGTGGGGTCTGGGTAGGCTTCCTTGCTCACTTTGGCCACGCCCGTGATGGCTTTCTCTGAGACGCTGTGGTAGTACAACACCAGGTCTCCGGCTTTCATTTGCTGTAAGTTGTTTCTTGCCTGAAAATTGCGGACCCCGTCCCAGGTAGTTTGTCCGTCGCGCAGTAAGTCAGACCAGGCGTACTTCTCGGGTTCAGTTTTTACGAGCCAGTAGTTCATACGTAATAACAAGCAGGCGCCTGCCCAGCAGGCAAGCCCTTGCTTAGCTTAAAATAATAAAAGATTTCTACTCTTGAGTGGTTTTGCGCCGAATTTTGAGTTTTTCTGGCGAAACGGAGATAATCTCCAGCACCTCGGGCTTATGCTTGGGGTTGTCAAAGGTGACGCGCAGCTGGTCTTTGCCCGAGGCCTCCCATTTGCCGGGTTGTTCTTCCAGGCCATCGGCGGGGGCAATGCCGTAGCGCGTGAACCTGCCGTCTTCCTGCAGCAGGAAGCCGGTGCGCCCGCGCGAGGGCGGGAAATCAAAGGTGTTGGGGCGGTAGGTCCGCACATCGGCGGAGTCCTCTTCATAGGAGTACAGCCAGGTCTGGCCGTACACCGTGGCCGGCAAATCTGGCCGGGCCCCGCATTTGGTACCCATGAGCACCAGCGCCCCCAAACCCAACAGAAATGATTTTTTCATGCGTTTATCGGCTTGCCCGTGCATTCACCCACCGGCAATCCTGGCACAATATAAGAAATAGTCCTGAGTTCTGAGTCCAGAGTCCTGAGTTGGCAAAATCACCCGGAATCCCGGCCAGCCTCAGCCATGAGGGCTTTCCCTTTTTGAGCCCTTTTTCCAGAAACAGGCCTACATCGGCGGAGCCGAACACATGCTCTGACTCAGGACACAAGACACAAGACTCAAGACTCAGAACTCAAGACTCAAGACTCAGGACTAACATACGCCGTATGTTCCTATCTTTGCTTACCACTATTCACAGACCCAATACCGTGGAGAATAAAGAACTCATCCGTATGTTCCGGCTCACGGCTTCCCTGATGGAGCTGCATGACGAGAACCCGTTTAAAATAAGGTCCTACACCAGCGCCGTAATGGTGCTGGAGCGCATAGAATCACCCATCCACCAGATGAGCCAGGCCCAACTGGAGAAGCTGGACGGCATTGGCAAAGGCATGGCCGCCAAGATCATGGAAGCCATCCAGACCGGTACCCACGCTGATCTGGCCCGCCTTCTGGAGACCACCCCTGAGGGCGTGGTGCAGATGCTCAACATCAAAGGCATCGGCCCCAAGAAGATCAAAACTATCTGGAAAGACCTGGGCGTGGATACCATTGAACGGCTGCGCGAGGCCTGCGAGAAAAACGAGGTGTCTAAGCTGAAAGGCTTCGGGGCGAAAACCCAGGAGACCATTCTGCAGGGCCTGCAGTACACCGAGGCCAACAAAGGCAAGGTGCTCTGGGCCGAGGCAGAACCCCTGGCGCTGGAACTGCTCTCTTTCCTGAAAAACAGGCCAGAAACCACCGCCGCCGAGATTGTGGGCGAGATTCGCCGCAACATGGAGACTGTGGAGACCCTGCAGTTCCTGTTGAGTTTGAACGATGACGCCATTTGGCCCAACTTCCTGACCGAACTGCCGGGTATCTCGCCGCAGGAATCGGTATCCGGGCCGTTTGTGTGGCGTGGACTGGTTGACACGACTGGCCTGAAGGTAGAAGTGCGTTTGGTGCCGGAGCGCCGCTTCGCCAACCAGGTGTTGTTGTACTCGGCTAATCCGCTCTGGCTCACCCAACCCCTGAACGACAACGGCGACACGCTCATGGCCGAAGCCTACGGCGAACCGGCCGCTTCTGAGGAGGAAATCTTTCAACGCGTGAACCTGCCCTACATAGCCCCGGAACTGCGCGAAAGCCTGCGCGTGCTGGAACTGGCCCGGGAAAACAAACTGCCCACGCTACTCACCGATGCAGACCTGAAAGGCACCGTGCACAACCACAGCACCTACTCAGACGGCGCGCACACCCTGGAGCAGATGGCCGTGCACTGCCAGCAACTGGGCTACCAGTACCTGGGCATCTGCGACCACTCCAAATCGGCGTATTATGCCAACGGATTGAACGAGTTCCGGATCAAGGAACAGCACAAAGAGATTGACCACCTGAACCAACAGCTGGGACCGTTCCGCATCTTCAAAGGCATTGAGTCTGATATCCTTTCCGATGGCTCCCTGGACTATGACAATGACGTGCTGGCTTCCTTTGACTTCATTGTGGCCTCCATCCACAGCAACCTGAAAATGGATGTAGTGAAAGCCACAGACCGCTTGCTCACGGCCATTCAGAACCCGTACACCACTATGCTGGGGCACCCTACCGGCCGCCTGCTGCTGCGCCGCGAAGGTTACCCCATTGACCACAAAGCCGTAATTGACGCCTGCGCCGCCAACCAGGTGATCATAGAAATCAACGCCAACCCGTGGCGGCTGGACCTGGACTGGCGCTGGGTAGAATACGCCCTCAGCCAGAACGTGCTCCTGAGCATCAATCCCGATGCCCACAGCATGCGCGGCTACGAAGACATGCGCTACGGCGTGCTGGTAGGCCGTAAAGGCGGCTTAACCCCAGAAATGACCTTCAATGCTAAGACCCGGGAAGAAGTAGCCACGTATTTCGAGGAACGTAAGCGGGCGAAGGGGATTCTGTAAATTCTTAGAGCAAATTCTATTTCGCTACCACAAAGCCCCTGCAGGAAAAACTATCATACAGCTTTCCTGCAGGGGCTTTGTGATGTAGCAATTTTTTGATTTATGGTAGTTTCACAAGTTCTTATTATCATACTCTGATGGAGTAAACTCCTTAAAGGTTGCCTTTCCTTTCACCACCAGGAATTCTACTGTTCGTTTTACCTTTTGAGGCTGTCCCTTGTACATTCCTGGTTGCCATTTGGGCATTTTACCTATCGCCTCCATCAGGTTTTCTTCTATACCATGCCCTAAATCTGAGAGCGCTTTTATTTTGGTTACTTGACCATCTGGCGAAACAATGAAAGAAAGCTTAGCGGTACCATTTATTCTTTGATTCAATGCCTGCTCTGGTACTTGATAGTTTTTCTTAATATAGGATTTGAAAGCTTTTTCGCCGCTTAAAAATTTTGGAGCCGTTTCAATATTTAGGAATACACCCGTTTCATAGGCTTTCTCATCATAAGTAAAGTTACTAAAGGCTAATTTGCCGAGTAAAAAGCTGGGAACAGACCTTGGGGCGGGCACTCTAATTGGGAGAGTATACTTTACATTCACGGTTTTGCCGTCATGTCTACCCGGTTTCCATTGCGGCATGCCTTTAATTAAGTTTACTGCATTTTCATCTACCAAGGGATGCACTCTGCTTAGTAACTCAACATCCTGTACAAAACCAAAATAGTCTACGGTAAAAGTCAAATACAAAGTGGCTAAAGAGTCTTCAGTGTATTGGTACCTGGGAGGTCCAAAATTCTCTTTGATGTAATGGAACAAAGAGTCCACTCCTCCTGGAAACTCTGGCATTTCATCTACAGCAATGTAAATTTTAGCTTTCGATGATTGCTCTTTTTGTGCAAGGGAAGGAATACTAATAGAGATGAATAAAATGAGGATGTAAAGGTGCCGCATAGGGGAATGTTACAATTATATATTTTGCCGCACAAGATAGTCAAAAGCACATATTCTCTTTACTTGCCTTTAAACAGAACAAACTAAAACAGGTTAAATGGTTGAAATCAGAAGTATGTGATGAATAGGTAAATAAGTATGCTTTCTTGCAGCAGCTTTCCCTCATATACGTATAATTCTATATTAAACGGGCGTGCCAGCTTTTACCATGGTTAATCCTTCACCCCGCATCAGGTCTTTTAAGGAGTTCTATCCGTTCTACCTTTCAGAACACCAGAACACCACCAGCCGCGTGCTGCATTTCACGGGGACGGGGTTGTTGCTGCTGCTCATGATCGTGGCATTTGCCTTTGGGCAATATGGTTGGTTGTGGTGGCTGCCGGTGATTGGCTACGGTTTTGCGTGGGTGGGGCACTTCTTCTTTGAGAAAAACAAACCCGCCACTTTCAAATACCCGCTCTACAGCCTGGCCTCAGACTTTATGCTGTTCTTTCAGTTGCTCACCGGCAAGCAGAAGTTTAAAGTGAAGTAACTCAACCTATCATTTGTCATCTTGGAAAGATCTTGTGAACAAACAAGACAGGCTTCGCATAAACGCCAGAACAGTTGGCTCACAAGATCTTTCCAAAATGACAAATGGGGGGATTCTTGATAGTTTACCTGTAGTTAGATTCTGAATTTTAATCCATTTCCAGCTTCTTTTCCCGAGAACAGGCCTGAAACAGCAGCAAGGCCTATTCTTTCCGTCTTTGTCTTGGAAGGTTGGCTGCTTCTTTTGCCCCTGTCACCTTCTTCTCGGGTACTGCGCCGGTAGCGTTTTTCAGAGCAGTTCCGCCTTTCACGTACGTAAACTCCAGTAAGGAACCTTTGTATTGGCTGCCTTTAGGGTCTTCGCCCGATGGCCCGGAAGTCACCGAGGAACTGTCTACCACCGCGTACAGCTTTTTGCCGTCTGGGGAGATGGCCAGGTCACGGTAGCGGGTCTGCTTTTTGTTGAAGTAGGAGAGCGTATCGCCGGTGGTGCCGGTGCCGTTGGCGTTCAGTTTCACCCGTACCACTTTCCCGGTTTTGAGCATGGCAACAAGCAGGGAGTTCTGCCAGCCCGGTATGGCCGAGGAAGTGTACACGGCAATGCTGCTGGGCGCATCAGAGGTCCACTCAGGCGAGGCTTTTTCATCGTTCCGGGATTGCGTCATGACATTCCGGATAAAGGCGTTGGAATTGGGATAGAAGCTGAGAATAGGGTCCTGATAGAGTTCTTTCCCGATAGCTTTCGCGTTGTCGTTTTCGCTCTGGATGGTGGGATAGGTAGTGTTCCACTCGCCGGGCAGTTGGGTGTGGCTGCTCACGCCCGCCGCCAGGCCGTTGTAGTTATTGTCATTGTAGCCAATCACCAACGGGTGCCCGTAATTTTTGCCCCGTTCTATGATGTTGATCTCGTCATCAGAGAAAGGCCCGTGTTCGCTGGAATAGATCCGGCCAGTGCCGCCTATCACGGCATAGGCCAAGCCTTGCGCATTCCTATAGCCGGTACTCCAGACCGCACTCTGCCGTTGGGTTGAGGTGAACGGATTATCATTCGGAATCCAGCGGTCAAAGGGACCTTTATCAGCATCTGGCTCCAGGTTGAAGCGTAGTACTTTGCCTTCATAGCTGCTGGTCAGTTGCGCCCGATTAGGTCGGCCCACGTTATGGAACTGCCCCGCGCCCATGTCGCCTACGGTGTAAAAGAGGAAATCTTTGCCGTTCACCGGGGCAATAAGCAAGCGGCCGGAGTTGTGGTCATTGCTGCCCGGGATGCTGTCGCAGAGCACCATAGGATGGGTTAGTTTCTGGGATTTCGGCTCATAATCGTAGCGCACCACGCGCATGGTGTAATGGCAGCCGGCAAAGTTGGGATCACAGCCATCGCCCGGTTTGTTTGCCCCGGCAAACTGGTACGCGTACGCCAGGTACACATACGGTTTGCCCGTGAGAAGCTGGGGATGCAGCGCCATGCCCATGAGTCCGCCCTGTGGCCAGGATTTACCGCCGTCTATGGAGTCTGGCACCTTGTCATAGCGCGGAAACTGGCGGAGGTTGTTCAGGTCCAGGACAACCGTTTGGGCTCCGGTGGTAGGATGAATGCGGCTCACGCGGTAACCTTTCGCCTCGGTGACCCACAGGTGGTGGTCGGGGCCGTAAGTCACTTCCCACGGATCGCTAAGTTTGTCTTTGACCACCCGCACCGTGAACACCTCGCCCTGCGGGCCGGTTAAGTTCTGGGCCCAGGCAGGGAGGGCGGCACTAAACGCCAGGAGCAGGAAGAGGAGCGAAGCTGCAAATCGTACCATAGGGGAAAAAGCTAAGTCTGAGACCAACGGACACAGACTCTTTAAACCCCCGGCGGGTTGCTTTGGTTGTGGAAAACTGTCTGCGGTTGCGTAAAGCTGGGGCTACCCGCGCTGTCTGAACTGCTCCGGGGTGTTTCCGGTGTGTTTTTTGAAAAATCGGCTGAAATAGGAATTGTCCTCAAAGCCCAGGGCATGGGCCACCTGCGTAATGTTGAGGTGCGGGGAGTGGGTGAGCAGGCGTCTGGCTTCCAACACCAGCCGTTCCTGCAGCAGATCAGAAGTAGTCTTGCCCAGGTTCTGTTTGCACAGCTCGTTCAGGTACTTAGCCGACAGGTGCAGGGCATCGGCGTAGAATTTCACGGGGTGGTGCTCCCGGTAGTGCTGCTCTACCAGGGCTTCCAGCTGGTAAAGGTAAAAGGGCCAGTTGGCGTTGTCCTGCGCGGCGTGGGCGGCGGGGTACAGGCGGGCTAAAAAGATGAGCAGAAGGCGCAGATAGGCCCGCAGGGCCTCGGTCTGCAGGGAGAGCGGCTGGGCGTACTCCCGCAAGAGGTCCTGCAGCAGGTTTTCAACGGGCGTGAGCTGGGCAGCCTCAGCGTAAAGCACCGCGGGGTTCTGCCAGGCCCTGAAGAACGGAAACTGGCGGAGCTGTTCGCTGCCGGGGGCTTCCTGGTAAAAGTCGGGGGAGAAGAACAGCAGCGTGCCCTGGGTATCTGGCGAGAGGTCCCAGGCATGCACCTGGCCCGGCGTCAGGAAAAAGACGCTGTTGGGCCTAAGGTCATAGGTGGTGAAATCAATGGTGTGGGTACCCTGGCCCTGCCTGATGTGCAGCAGCAGGTAAAAGTCATGCTTGTGCGGCGCTTGCACAAAGGCATGCTTCTGCCGGTGGGCCTGCAGGTCTACCACATGGAAGCCGTGGGTGAGCGCCCGGGCGGCGGTAAAATCAGGAATACGGTAAACGGGAAGTTTTTCGGGCATAGGCCAAGCGGCGCCGGCCGCACTGTTTCTGCCCCAAATTGCAGAAAATAACGCGAAATCCGCGCACGCGCCCGCTAATGTCCCCGGGCCTGCGGGGTAGCGGCGGCCGTTGGGTCATAGCTGATGAAGATGTTGATCCAGATGGAGCGGGACAGCTTGAAGATGGCCGGCAGGAACAAGACCAGGGCCAGCACCAAGGCCCCTACAAACATCCAGGTGGTGATTTCGTCTGAGAACAGCATCATCAGGGCTACAATGCCAAGGGTGGGGCCGGTGGTGAGGGCGTAGCTCACAAACATGGCTCCGTAGTAGTAGCCGGGCTCGGGCTCGTACAACTGCTGGCACACGGGGCACTGGTCTTTCATCTGGGAGAAATTACTCCAGCTCAGCAGACTGTTGTTCTCAAACAGGTTTCCCTCATGGCAGCGAGGGCACTTCAGCCTGAAAACGCTATATAGTTTAGATCCTTTTCCTAACATCGTTCTCTGCAAATTATCTTTTACAAAGGTACGTGCCCCATGCTTTTATGGATAGGACAAAAGGCGGTTGTTAAGGTGATTTTTGCCCCGGCCCCGCCCCATTGTAGGGGAGCAGCAAGCCGCCACCTCCGGAATGCTCCAATTCACCAGCCCTGCAGAATGGTCTCCATCACCAGCCGTTTACACCCTAGTTCTGCCAAAATAGCCCAGAAACCTACCTGCAGGGCTACAACCTCTGTAGGCTGATGCAGATCTATGCGTTCTTAAGGGCAGGTGCTAGCGCTTGATGACCAGCCGGTGCACCACAGGGCCTTGGTCGGTTTGCAGGTAAAGCAGGTGCAGGCCCGGGGGCAGGGCGCGTACGTCCAGTGTCCAGCCGTGGGCAGCTTTGAGGGGCTTCAGCTGGGTTGTTTTCTTGCCGGTTACCCCCACCGCCTGCACCGACAGCAAGCGTACCGAGGCCGGGGCCTCTATGGTCACCAGGTCCGTGGCCGGATTTGGCCGGAAGGTGAGCTGCTGCGCTTGGCCTTCGGGAGTTCCAGTGAGGGTTGAGACAGCCACCTCATTGGAGGCCAGGCTGCTTCCCCCGGCGGGCTCCTGCATGGCGGCGTAAATGCGGTAGTGGTACTGCTGGTTCAGGTCAAGTCCCTGGCCGTTGTTGTTGTCCAGGAACGTAGAGGTGCCCGCGGGCACCGTGCCCACCAGCGTGTACCCCGCCGAGGCGGGAATGCCCACCTGGCAGGCCGTGGGCGAGAAGGCCGAGGCGTTCACCTTGCGGTAGATGTACATGCGACCAAAGTTGGGGCAGGTGTAGTTTTGCCAGGTAAGCCGCACGCTGTTGCCGCCCTGCGGAACCGCCGAGAGGAGCACCGGAGGCGGGGCCACTACCGTGACGTTCCAGGTTTGCACGTGAGCCAGCTTGGTAGCGCCCGCCGAAGGCTGGTCCTCGGCCCTGAACACTACCTGGTAAGGAGCCCGGCGCACGTCTTCACACCTGGGCTGCCACTGAAAGGCGCGCGTAACGTCATCTACCCGGGGAAATTCAATCCTGGACATCATCTCGCCATACACCAGGACTATGGTAGGATCATTGTCTGGGTCCCGGGTCATGACGGGGGCCTGCAGCAGGGTGCTGGCCACCGCGCAGGTATCGCGGGGAGCTGTTATAACCGGCGGACGGTTGCCGTTCTCGCCTATCAGGAGTTGCATGTCGCGCACAATTTGCCCAATGAGGCGCCCGTCGCGCCACTCTTCCACCCCCAGGGCAATGTTGTATTCGCCCAGAATGCCTGGGGTGTTCCAGGTGAGCTGGCCGGTGATTGGGTCCAGGGTGTAGCCGGTGGGGCTACCGGGTTGCTGGGGACCCAGGAAGTGCTCCAGCCCCCTGAACCCGGGGGCGGTCTGCACAACGGGGTTTCCGCAGGGGTCAAAGCTGTTGCTGGTTTTGAGCGGCACCAGTTTGTACGCCAGGCTGTCGCCGTCTGGGTCATACGCCACCGGGTTGTGCACCAGCGTCTGGTTCCGGACGGCGGCTTCCAGGGGAGCCTGCGAAAACATGGGTGAGCGGTTAACCCCCAGGAAGGGATCAACGGTGACCGTGGTCTGCAGCGTAAAGACTTGCTGGACGGAGGTGTTGAGGTTCACCACCCCCATATTTCGGCTCATGGCCACGTAGGTGACCGTGTATGTGCCGGGGCCCGGAAACGTGTGCTCAAAGTGGTACTCATTCACCAGGGTGTTGTTCTGGCCGTTGGCCAGAATGGTTCTGGACGTGCGGGCAACTTCCTGGCTGGTGCAGTCGCCAAAATAGAGGCGGGCCGAAAGATCCTCAAAGGCAGGCGGAGCCACGGTATAGGTGACCAGGGTAAAGTGGAACTTCAGAGGGTTGCGGTCCGGTCCGGTTTCTCCCTTTGCCAGAATATTCCCGGCCCTGATGTGGGTTGCCCCAGCCTGAAGAGCCGTGAGAAGAAGCGCCAACAGCAGGAGAGGCCAGCCAAGGGCCCTTTGGTTTTTGGGGGGTAGGGGTGTTGCCATGAAGCTCAGGAGTTGGGGATGGAACAAAAGCAACCGGTTTACCAGAAAGGTAGAGAAGTTGCCGGCAAACGCAAAATACAACTTGTAGTTTTTGAATATTAGTTTGTTATACGCAGGTAGCCCCCGCTTGGCTTACCCTGGTACTTTGAAATAGATTATCTTGCTCCCCGTTTGCCGGGTGTTTTCGGAAAACCTGGCCCAAACTAGAACCAGTAGCCCATGCTCGTCTTTTTTGTTCTGTTGTACCTGGTGCTCAACGTGCTGGTGGGGCTCTGGGCCGCCCGGCGCGTGCACAATACCTCTGACTTTATGCTGGCCGGCCGGGCCCTGCCGCTGCCCATGGCCACTGCCGTGGTGTTTGCCACCTGGTTTGGCTCCGAGACCATTCTGGGCGCCTCGGCCGAGGTTGCCGAGGAAGGCCTGATGGGCATGGTGGAAGACCCCCTGGGCGCCGCCCTGTGCCTGGTGCTGGTGGGCCTGTTTTTCGCCAGAAAGCTGTACCGCATGAACCTGCTCACCTTCGGCGATTTTTACCGGATCAAATTTGGCCGTTCGGCCGAGGTGGTGGCTTCCGTCTGCCTGGTGGTGTCATACTTCGGGTGGGTGGCCGCGCAGATGGTAGCCCTGGGCATTGCATTCAACCTGCTGCTGGGCACCACGTTGGTGCAAGGCGTTCTGGCGGGGAGCTTTCTGGTGGTGCTCTACACGTACTTTGGCGGCATGTGGAGCGTGAGCGTCACCGATTACGTGCAAACCATCATGATCATTCTGGGTCTGCTGGTGGTAACCTGGTGGGTGATGCGCGAAAAGCCCCTGGCCGAGGTTGCCGCCACGCTTCCCCCGGATTTTTACCGGCTCACGCCGAAGGAGGGCACTACTTTCTCGGGTTGGCTCAACTACCTGGCCCTCTGGATGACCATTGGCCTGGGCTCCATTCCGCAGCAGGACGTGTTTCAGCGGGTCATGGCGTCTAAGTCTGAAAACGTGGCGGTGGGGGCCTCCCTGCTGGCCGCGTTTCTGTACGTGACGGTGGCCCTGTTGCCGCTTATTCTGGCCATTTACGCCAAAGTGCTGCACCCAGAACTAGCCTCTAAAGACGCCCAGATGCTGGTGCCCAGCCTGATTCTGGGTTCCAGCCCCTTGCTCATCAAGGTACTGTTTTTCGGGGCCCTTATTTCGGCCATCATTAGTACGGCCAGCGGCGCTATCCTGGCCCCAGCCTCCATCCTGAGCGAAAACCTCCTGCGCCCCCTCTTCAAAGAAATGACCGACAAAAAACTGCTGGCGCTGTCCCGGGCGAGCGTGCTGGTGGTGGCAGTGATTTCCCTGGGGTTTGCCTTGTCCCGCAGCAACATCCATGAACTAGTCAGCGAGTCATCGGCACTGAGTCTGGTAAGTCTGCTGGTGCCCCTGGTAGCCGGAATTTACCTGAAACAAGCCTCGGCCCGTGCCGCTATCCTGTCCATGGTGCTGGGCATGGGCACCTGGCTTTTTTGCCGAATTTCTGGAACCGAGGTGGAGCCTTTGTGGTACGGGTTGGCCGGAAGTGTGCTGGGGTATCTGGCTGGAATGGTGACCCAACCCCTGGCCCTGACCCAAAGAGAATCAGAACCCCTTGACACAGTTTAGCGCCGTTTTACGGAAAGCAGGCCTTAAACAGAAATGTAGCGGCGTAACCCTGTTACGCCGTGATTCCCTACCGAAGTACGTTTCCCATTCTTCGGCACATTTTCCACGGAGGTAGGTAGATCTTCACTGGGAAAGCGTCTTATTCTTCATCGCTGGCGCGAGCGTTCCGCTCGTGTCCGCACGCATTCCTGGTGAGTTAATGAATTCATAACTCAGCACCACTCTCTCTGTCATCCTGAAAGGATCTTGGTGGCGAACGGCAAATTCGTTTCTTCCAAGCTTTTCTAATTCGCCCACCAGATCTTTCCAAGATGACAGAATGGGTTCGGAAACATTGGAAGAGCCGGAGTTCCGAAGTTCAAAAAGGGAAGCGCAGAACACTCAGCAATGCGTGCGGACACGAGCTGCAAGCTCGCGCCAGCGGGAAATAAAACCGCAAAAGCCCTCACAGGTTTTCAATACCTGTGTGGGCTTTTGCGGTTTTAGCCTGTTTTCAGCAAAACGAGCCGTAAACGGATTATGCCAGCAACTCAGCAATCGCCTTATCTACTTTCTCAAACTGGAAGCCGCTCAGTACCTCGTCCATCAAGCCTTTAATCTTCTCAGTGCACAAGTTGCCAATGCTACCCTCGTGCGTGTGGTTCAGCGTTTCCGGCCGTTCAAATTCCCCTTTTTCAATGGCTAAGCCTACGTTTTTGTACGCATCTCTAAACGGCACACCGTTGAGCACCTGGTTGTTTACCACTTCCACGCTGAAGAGGTACTGGTATTTCTCATCTTTCAGGATGTCTTCGTTTAGCTTCAGGTGCGGCAACATGAACGTCATCATCTCCAGACAATTCCTAATTTCGCCAAAAGCCGGGAAGAAGCTTTCTTTGAGCAACTGCAACTCACGGTGATAACCGGAGGGCAGGTTGCCCAACAGCATCTGAATCTCGGTGGGTAGGGCTTGTAGGCGGTTGCACTTGCCGCGCATGATTTCAAATACGTCGGGGTTTTTCTTGTGCGGCATGATGCTGGAACCGGTGGTCAGTTCATCGGGCAAGGTCACGAAGGCGAAGTTCTGGCTCATGTACAGGCATACGTCCATGGCCATGCGGCCGAGGGTGCTGGCAATAGACGCAAGGCCCATGCTCACGCTGCGCTCGGTCTTGCCACGGCCCATTTGCGCGTACACCACGTTGTAGTTCAGTGCCTCGAAGCCCAGCAAATCCGTCGTCATTTGGCGGTTGAGTGGGAACGAACTTCCGTACCCAGCCGCCGAGCCCAACGGGTTCTTGTTGCTGATTTTATAGGCCGCTTGCAGAATTTGTAGGTCATCTACCAGACTCTCGGCGTACGCGCCAAACCATAGCCCGAACGAAGACGGCATAGCTACCTGCAGGTGCGTGTAGCCTGGTAGTAAAATATGCTTGTTCTTTTCGCTGAGCTCCTGTAAGGTGTTGAACAGGGTGTGCACCGCTTCAACCGTCTCACGGATTTCATGGCGGATGAACAGCTTGAGGTCTACCAACACCTGGTCGTTGCGGGAACGGCCGCTGTGGATTTTCTTGCCTGCCTCGCCCAAACGGCGCGTCAGAAGCAGCTCCACCATAGAGTGCACGTCTTCCACACCGGCCTCTATTTCAAACTCGCCGCGCTCAATGGTTCTGTAAATCTCCTTGAGTTCGCGCTGCACGGCGGTCAGGTCTTCCGGTTCCATCAACCCGATGCTCTCCAGCATGCGCGTGTGTGCCAGGGAGCCCAGCACATCAAAAGGAGCTAATTGCAAGTCCATTTCGGCGTCTTTGCCCACGGTGAATTTCTCAACGTTCTGCGCGACGGAGGTTTCTTTCTGCCAAAGTTTCATGCTAAGCGGTAATAACAGGAGTCAATAATTGTATGTAAAGGGCAATACCCTCTTCTAATTCTGAAAGGTAAATAAATTCATCGGCGGTATGCGAACGAGCCGAGTCTCCCGGACCCACTTTCACCGACGGGATGTTCAACAGCGCCTGGTCCGAGGTGGTAGGGGAGCCGTACAGGTTCCTACCCAGTTGAATGCCCGACTGCACAATGGGGTGATTCTGATCAATGCACGAAGGCCGCAAACGCGTAGAACGTGGCGTTACCCCACTTTTCACGTGCTCCCGAATGATGCTCAACACTTCCTCAGGCTGATAGGCATCGGTCATGCGCACATCCACGGTAAATTTGCATTGATCTGGCACCACGTTGTGCTGTGAGCCTGCCTGAATGATGGTCACGCTCATTTTCACCGGACCTAGGAAGCTAGACTCCTTTGGGAAGCGGAATGTGCGGAACCACTCAATATCAGGCAATGCTTCATAGATGGCATTTAAACCTTCCTCGCGGGCAGCGTGGCCGCCTTGTCCGTGGGCCATGCAATCTAGTACCATCAGGCCTTTTTCGGCCACAGCCAGGTGCATCTGGGTAGGTTCCCCCACAATGGCAAACTCCAAGTCACCCAGTTCTGGGTACACCAGTTCAATGCCGTTTCTTCCCGAGATTTCTTCCTCAGCCGTAGCGGCCAGCACTAGGTTATAGGTTAAATCCTGACGCTCATAAAAGTGCAGGAACGTAGCGATGAGCGACACCAGGCAACCACCCGCATCATTGCTACCCAAACCAATGAGTTTGCCGTCTTGCAAGGTAGGCGTGAACGGGTCAAAGGTCCAACTGGGGTGTGGCTTTACGGTATCATGGTGCGAGTTCAGCAGTACCGTAGGCAGGGCCGTGTTGTAGTACTTGTTAAACGCCCAAACGTTGTGCTCCCTGCGGTGAATCTCCACGCCTCTGGCCTGCAAAAACTGCGCAATTGCCTCCGCCGTTCCTGCCTCCTCACGGCTGAAGGATTGGATGGAGATAAGTTGCTGGAGTAACGCGAGGGCGTCTTGGTATAAGGTATTGTTCATTTCTATTTCTTTTTCCGCTGGCGCGAGTTTGTAACTCGTGCCTACAGATGATGAGTAGTCTTTGACTACTCTCGCTGTGTAGCAGCGACTTCACGTATTGCTGAAGTGAGCATTTCCAGCTCGTGGTTCCCGGCGAGTCTGGAGACTCGCTTCATCCTTTGTCACGAGACTTCAGTCTCGCGCCATTTATTTGAGTTTTGAGCCTATTTTTGGAAAAACAGGCCAAAACCAGCAATGCGTGGAGACAAGGCGGTGCCTGGTCTCTACTTTTCGTCTGTATATAACTTTTCCGCTTTGTTAGCCGAAGTCCGGATGCCTTTGATCATGGCAGAGCTAAAGCCGTTGTGCTCCATTTCGTTCAGACCGGCAATGGTGCAGCCTTTTGGCGAAGTCACTTTGTCAATCTCGTTCTCTGGGTGACTCCCGAAGTGCAGCAGGAGGGAAGCGGCGCCTTTGGCTGTCTGAGCGGCCATACGAAGAGCATCTCCAGCATGGAACCCGATCTCGGTGCCGCCCTGGGCCGCCGCCCGGATAGAACGTAAAAAGAAGGCAATGCCGCAAGCCACCAGCGCCGTAGCTGAGGACATGAGTTCTTCCTCAATTTCCACGGTTTCGCCCACGGCGGAGAAGATTTCTTTCACCAGCTTAATGTTTTCAGGCGAGGCGTTCTTGCTGGTAATGCATGTCATAGACTCCCGGATGGCGATAGCTGTGTTGGG
This sequence comes from Rufibacter psychrotolerans, assembly GCF_016924645.1. Taxonomy (GTDB): domain Bacteria; phylum Bacteroidota; class Bacteroidia; order Cytophagales; family Hymenobacteraceae; genus Nibribacter; species Nibribacter psychrotolerans. The sequence goes on from NZ_JAFFJV010000008.1 coordinate 79,987, forward strand.
CATAGCACGCACCACTTCCACCACTTTGCCCAAACGGGTAATAATGTCTGTTACAGCCACACCAGTCACGATGGAGATGAACAGATGGCGGCTCGGGTCTATGCTCTCCGAGATGTTGTCCAGCACGCTATCCAGTTGCTGCGGCAGGATACTCAGGACTACAATATCAGCATCGGCTACGGCCAGGGCGTTGTTGCTGGAGGCGCGGTAGCCTTGCTCCACCATTGCATCCAGCAGTTTGGTGTTGCGGCGGGTTAGGGTGATGTCCTCGGCGCGGTATTTCCCGGAGGCCACCATGCCTTTCGCCAGCGCGATGCCCATGTTTCCGCCGCCCAGAATGGCTATTTTCTTGTACTGTTCACTCATATCTCTTTAGGTTGCAGCCGGCACACCGGCATCGGTACAAATGTTCTCCCTGCAAGAAAGGTATTTTGCAGTTTCCTCAAATCGTTTCCGGCTTGTTTTCTGAAAATCAGGCTGAAAACGAGATTTAGCGCAGACGCTTGCAGGTCCTTGCGCACGCTACGAGGTCTTTGGAGCAGGCGTCTGCTGCGTGGTGTTTGGCTAAACCTGTGAGGTTTCCAAAACCTCACAGGTTTTTGCATTTAATGCCTGTTTTCTGAAAATTGGGTCGAAAACGCAGTACTTAGCATTAATGCTGATTTACTTGACCTCGTAGTGTGCATAGCTCCTACGAGTGTCTACAGCGTGATCCTCGTTCCCGCCTTTTCACCTGCTGCTATTCCCTTGATTTCCGCTGCATCTCCAATAATGACTGCTTTCACGCCCTGCTGAAGCGCGGCAAACGCATTATCCAGCTTGGGCAGCATCCCCGCGAAAATGGCACCTTGCTCTTTCAGTTCAGCATAATACTGCGGTTGCAGGTGGTGAATCACGCTGGTTTCATCCTCTACATCTAGCAGCACGCCTTTCTTCTCGAAACAGTAAATCAAGTTTACCTCAAACTGGTGGCTCAGCGCTACGGCCAAAGTGGAGGCGATGGTATCGGCGTTGGTATTGAGCATGTTTCCCTGGCCGTCATGCGTGAGCGCCGCGAAAACCGGAGTCAAGCCCTGCTCGGCCAAAGAGGCCAGGAACGTCACGTTCACCTGTTCAGGGCTTTCCACATCGCCTACAAAGCCGTAATCAATGTCTTTCACCAGGCGTTTACGGGCCGGAATAACATTGGCATCAGCACCTGTCAAGCCGAGGGAATTACAGCCGCGGGCCTGCAGTTGCGCCACCAGGTTTTTGTTTAGTAACCCGCCATAGACCATGGTGACCACGCGCAGGGTATCAGCATCGGTAATGCGGCGACCGTTCACCATGTTGGGTTCAATGCCCAACTGTTTGCTCAGTTCCGAAGCAATTTTCCCGCCGCCGTGCACCAGCACTTTCGGACCTTGTACTGAGGCGAAATCAGTGAGGAATTGTTCCAGCTGCGCCGGGTTGTCCAGCACGTTTCCCCCTATTTTGATGACGTTGATTTTGGTAGACACTTGGTGTTAGGTTTTCTGCCGCTGGCGCGAGCTTGCAGCTCGTGTCCGCACGTATTTCTGATGACTAATTATGGACATCCTGAAAGGATCTTGTGTGCGAACTAATAAAGCCTTTCCAAGCGGTACTACTGTTGGCAACCAAGATCTTTCCAAGATGACATTGAGAGGATGAATAATGTATGCAGGAATGCGTGCGGACACGAGCTGCAAGCTCGCGCCAGCGACTCCTTTTATTGAATGCCTTCTAGCAACCGCTTCAGCACCGCTTGGGCGGCGAATTCACGGTTGGCGGCTTCGTGCACTACCAAGGAGTTCGGGCCGTCCAGAATTTCATCGCTGAGTTCCACGTTGCGGCGAACCGGCAGGCAGTGCATCACTTTGGCGTTGTTGGTGTTGGTCAAGTGCTGATTGGTAAGCATCCAGCTGGCGTCTTGGGTGAGCACCTCACCATAGTTGGGCTGAAAAGTGGACCAGTTCTTCACGTAGATGAAATCGGCGCCTTCCAGGGCTTCCTGCTGGTTGTAGGTGATGGTGGCGCCGTTGGTGAACTGTGGGTCCAGTTCGTAGCCTTCTGGATGTGTAATCACAAAGTCTACATCCGCGGCGCACATCCATTCGGCAAACGAGTTGGGTACGGCCTGCGGAAGCGCTTTCACGTGGGGAGCCCAGGTTAATACCACCTTTGGGCGACGGCCTTTGGGGGCGTGCTCGGTGATGGTGATTAGGTCAGCGAGGCTCTGCAGCGGGTGGCGGGTGGCAGATTCTAAACTCACAAACGGCACGTTGGCGTACTGGATGAACTTCTTCAGGATCTCCTCGGAGTAGTCTTCCTCCACGTTCTGCAGCTTCGGGAAAGAGCGCATGCCCAGCACATCGCAGTATTGGCCCATTACGGCGGCGGCATCTTTGATGTGCTCCACGGTGGTGCCGTTCATAATGGCCCCATCCTGCGTTTCCAGCGCCCAGCCTTCCTGCCCCATGTTCATCACCATCACGTTCATGCCCAGACTTTGGGCGGCTTTCTGCGTGCTGAGGCGCGTCCGTAAACTAGGATTCAGGAAAATAAGGCCCAAGGTTTTGTGTTTGCCTAGACTTTCATGAGCATAAGGGTGCTGCTTCAACACCAGCGCTTCCCGCACCAGTGACTCTAAATCTTCTACGTCGTGAACGGAAGTGAATTGCTTCATTTTATTGATGGTATCATGTATCGAGTATCAGGTAGCACGACACAAGTATTGTAAAATCGTTTGTCCTAAATGAATTGAGTTGAAAATACAAAATCAACTAAAAGTCTTGATACCTGCTACTTGCTACTTGATACCAAATTTGCAAACGCCTCTAAGAATCTATCCAACTCGGCCTGTGTTACGTTCAGGGCGGGCAGAATGCGTATGGTGTTTTTGTTGGAGGCGGAGCCGGTAAAGATGCGGTATTCGTCCAGCAGGGCCTTGCGGAGGGGAGCGCAAGGGTTTTCCAACTCAATACCTACCATCAGGCCTTGTCCTCGAACTTCTTTTACACCTGGCAAGGCTTTGGCTTTTTCCATCAGGTACTCACCCATTTTGGCGGCGTTCTCTACCAGGTTCTCCTGCTCCATCACTTCCAGTACTGCTAAGGCAGCAGCGCAAGCCAGGTAATTGCCCCCGAAGGTGGTACCCAGCATGCCGTGTTTGGCTGGAATCTCAGGAGAAATCAACACACCTGCTACCGGGAAACCGTTGCCCATGCCTTTGGCGATGGTGATTAAGTCTGGCTTGATACCCGCGTGCTGGTGCGCGAAGAATTTACCGGAACGTCCGTACCCTGACTGAATTTCGTCCAGGATCAGCAGCGCGCCGTGTTTCTTGGCTAGTTTTTCCAAATCCTGCAGAAACTGGATAGTAGGGATGTTCACACCGCCCACGCCCTGGATGCCTTCCACAATAATGGCGGCAACCTCGTTCGTAGCTAAGGCTTCTTCCACCGCAGCAGCATCATTGAAGGGTAGGAAGATGATGTTCTCGGTTTCATTCACGGGGGCCACAATGCTGCGGTCATCGGTGGCCGCTACTACCGCCGAGGTTCTGCCGTGAAACGACTTGCTGAACGAGATCACCTTCTTGCGGCCCGTATGGAACGAGGCCAATTTCAGGGCATTCTCGTTCGCCTCCGCGCCGGAGTTGATCAGGAACAATTGGTAATCTTCGTAACCGCTTAATTTGCCCAGTTTATCGGCCAGTTCCTGCTGCTGCGGAATCTTTACTGAATTAGAGTAAAAACCCATGTTGTTCAGTTGTTCGGTAAGGCGCTGCACGTAATGTGGGTGGCTGTGGCCAATGGAAATCACCGCATGGCCGCCGTACAAATCCAGGTACTCGGTGCCGTTCTCGTCCCACAGCTTGGAGCCGAGGGCCTTCACGGGCGTTATATCAAAAAGAGGGTAAACGTCGAAGAGATTCATTTTGTAGATGTAAGATTCAAGACGTAAGACATCAGACTCCAATTTCTGTCTTGGGCCTGTTTTTCTGAAAACAGCCTGGAAACGCTGTCATACTTTCATTCGCTGGCGCGAGCTTGCAGCTCGTGTCCGCACGTATTCCAGATGGCTTCTGCTGTAAAACTAAATCAGCAACGCTTGAGGACACGAGCTGCAAGCTCGCGCCAGCGGTAGGTTGGAGAGGTTCTAAAACCCGATGGCTTTCAGCTGCAAGCCAGCCCTTTCGTCCAGCCCGAACAACAGGTTCATGTTTTGCACCGCTTGGCCCGAGGCACCTTTCAGAAGGTTATCAATCATGCTAGTGATAACTAACTGATCATCGTGCTTCTCTATATATAATATGCACTTGTTGGTGTTCACTACCTGCTTCAGGTTTGGGTTCTTGTCAGTAATGAGTGTGTACGGATGGCCTTCATAGAATTGCCTGTACAATTGTTGGGCTTCTTCCAGGCTTAGGTCTGAGCGCAAATACGTAGTACACATAATGCCACGGCTAAAGTTGCCACGGTATGGCACAAAGCGGATGGCAGTATTTAAGTCTGATTGCAATGATTGCAGGCTTTTCGTAATCTCATGCAAGTGCTGGTGTCCGAACACTTTGTAGCTGGAGATATTATTATTGCGCCAGCTGAAGTGCGAGGTCTCGGCCAGTTTCTGACCTGCGCCGGTAGAACCGGTGATACCGCTTACGTGTACTTCCTGTGCTAAAGAACCATTCTGAGCGAGCGGGAGCAAGGCCAGCTGAATAGCCGTGGCGAAGCAACCTGGGTTGGCTACGTTAACCGCGGTTTTGATTTGCTCGCGGTTTAGCTCCGGCAAGCCGTACACAAATTGACGGTTACCAGAAGTTGACTTTGCCGTGAGGCGGAAGTCCTGGCTCAAGTCAATAATTTTAACTGTGTCCGGAATAGTATTAGCGTCTAAGAACTTCTTAGCATCGCCGTGGCCTACGCAAAGGAATAGAACGTCTACATCGGTGCCCAGTTCATTGGTGAAGACTAAATCAGTATCGCCTAACAAGTCTGTATGTGTGTCTGTTACTGGTTTGCCGGCCTGGCTATTGCTGTGCACAAAAGCTATCTGTACATGCGGGTGGTGCACCAGCAGCCGAAGCAGCTCACCACCGGTGTAGCCTGCTCCGCCTACTATGCCCACTTTTATAAGATTACTCTGCGCCATCTTCGCCATTGATTAAGCGGTACATCATGGTCTGGTTCCCGAAGATTTTAGAGAAACCTTTCACATCTTCGCCGGTCCAGGCGTTGTTCATCTCGCCGTACGAACCGAATTTAGAAGACATCAAATCATGCTCAGACTCAATGCCTTCTACCTGGAAACGGTACGGAGCCAGCCACACGTGTACTTTCCCGGTCACGGTTTTCTGCGTGTCGGTTAAAAACGTCTCGATGTTGCGCATGGTAGGGTCTAGAAACTGGCCTTCGTGCATCCAGTTACCGTACCAGGTAGCCAAGCTGTCTTTCCAGTATAACTGCCATTTGGTTAAGGTATGTTTCTCCAACGCATGGTGCGCTTTGATGATAACCATAGGGGCAGCCGCCTCAAAGCCAACTCTTCCTTTGATACCAATAATAGTATCACCTACGTGAATGTCACGGCCAATCGCAAAGCCACCGGCAATCTCCTGCAGCTTCTGGATCACATGCACCGGATTGTCGAATAGCTCATCGTTCAAGCCCACCGGCTCACCGTTTTTGAAGTGCAGCGTAATGCGCTCTGGCGTTTCTTTAGAAAGCTGAGTAGGGTAAGCAGATTCTGGTAGTGCCTGGTGCGAAGTCAGGGTTTCTTTTCCACCTACAGAAGTACCCCAGATGCCTTTGTTGATAGAGTATTGCGCCTTCTGGAAGTCCATCTCTACGCCCCGCTCTTTCAGGTAAGCAATTTCTTCCTCGCGCGACAATTTCAGGTCACGGATAGGCGTAATCACCTGCACATTAGGTACCAGAATGTTGAATACCATGTCAAAACGTACCTGGTCGTTACCAGCACCAGTGCTGCCATGCGCTACGGCTTCGGCACCAATCTGCTGAGCGTACTTAGCAATAGCTACCGCCTGAGAGATACGCTCGGCACTCACCGACAGCGGATAAGTGTTGTTTTTCAGCACATTCCCGAAGATGAGGTACTTCAGGCAGGTCTGGTAGTAGTTGTCGGTTTCGTCTAAGGTTACGTGCTGTTTCACGCCCAGATTCTCCGCCCTTCGGGCAATCTCGGCTAACTCCTCTTCAGAGAAGCCGCCGGTATTCACGATGGCCGAATAGATTTCATAACCTTGTTCCAGCAGGTACTTCACACAGAAAGATGTGTCTAAGCCGCCACTGAACGCGAGAACTACTTTTTTCATGTTGGTAATGAGTGATTGAGAGAATGAATTTTATTGGATGATTGAGTGATTGCATGATTGAGAGAATGAGTAAAATAGAATCTATTCACTCATTCTCTCAATCATTTAATCACTCATTGTCTTTGGGCGGAACGAACAGCATGGCCGTGCAGAGACAGTTGCTGCGGTTTTTGGCTGTGAGAATGTCAAAGTTGACGCAGCTGCGGCAGCCTTTCCAGAACTCCTCGTCATCGGTTAGTTCTGAATAGGTCACGGGACGGTATCCCAGGTCTGAGTTGATCTTCATCACCGCCAACGCTGTGGTAAGGCCAAAGATTTTCGCCTCCGGGTACTTGGTGCGGGACAGTTCAAACACCTTCTGCTTGATGCGTTTGGCCAGTCCGCTTTTGCGCAGGTGCGGCGACACAATCAGGCCCGAGTTGGCCACGTACTCGCCGTGGCCCCACGTTTCAATATAGCAGAACCCAGCCCAATTGCCTTCCCCATCAAACGCGATCACGGCTTTGCCTTCCCGCATCTTCTGAGCCACGTAGTCTGGAGAGCGCTTCGCAATGCCAGTGCCGCGGGCCTTCGCCGAAGACTCCATTTCATCACAAATCTGCTGCGCAAAGGGGGTGTGCTCCTCAGTAGCTACCACTACTGTGAAAGCGTTATTAGAAGTTTCCATGGAAACGGGTGCAATAGGCTGCAACTCTACAGCCGAAGCGTATGTACGCATTGCTAAACGTTTGAAAAAATTAAGAAAGAAATAGGGGTGCTGTTACCAACCCCAAAGGGTGGTATACAGGGATGCATCCGGTTTAGTTGTAAATCACAACCTGAGCCGGTGGCCTAGCGCCTGGATCGGGTAAGGTAAATGGGTTCACAAAAAACTGTTCTGGGAAGAACAGAAAAAAGCGCACTCCTGAAAACGGAGCGTTTTACCGTTGCCATAACAACTGATAAAAGCGACTTTTTATTCATTGACTTAGAAGGATATCGGAAAACTGGTAAGACTTCTACTGTGAGTCTCTCCACAAAGGTTTCGCATAAAAAATGAAAATACCAACGGATTGGTTCATTTTTTACTGATAATTGATTTAAAAAGTAAAGCCTTTGCCGAAAAAATGCCCCCTCTGCTTGTTTTCTGCTGATTTTAAATGTGTTTGTGGCTGTTTATGAGGTGGTTTCTGGAAAATGCAGTGAAAACGCTATGCTGGATTCTGGACTTCTGATGCCGTAGGGACAAAGCCGTGCCTTGTCTCTACCGGTTTTTCGGCGCGTTTAAATGAAAACAGGGTGAAAACCATCGCTGGCGCGAGCGTCCCGCTCGTGTCCGCACGCATTGCTGAGAAGCTTACAGTTTAGCGGTCGCATTCACTCTTCCACTCTCTTTGTCATCTTGGAAAGATCTTGTGGGCGAGCTAGAAAGACGCTGAAGAAACGACTCTACCGTTTGTTCACAAGATCCTTTCAGGATGACAGAGAGGGGGAAATTATGTGCTCAGCATACTCCAATGCTACTTTTACTATGGCACGGATTTACTTCCGTGACTTGCGATCAAAAGTCACGGAAGTAAATCCGCGCCATAGAGGTTTCAGTAAAATAGAGACATCAGGAATGCGTGCGGACACGAGCGGGACGCTCGCGCCAGCGAAAAGGAATTAGCCTAAAAACAAAAGAGCCGGGGAGTGTTTCCCGGCTCTTTTGGTGAAATAAGGTCCTAAACAGGATTAGTGGGTATGGCCATGGCAACCACAGGCCTCCCCGGCGATGCCGTAGAAGCGGGTGTTCAGGTCTTCGTGCCAGTCAAAGGTGCTGGTGTTGTTGTCCCAGTAGAACTTGCCCATGGGCTTGTTGTAGTTGCCTACTTCAGTAAGGGTTTCGGCATCGTACAGGCGTCCGTTCACCATGGTGTAGCGCACGCTCTCGGAGTTCTGGATATTTTCCAGCGGGTTTTTATCCAGCACAATCAGGTCGGCGAGCTTGCCTTGCTCTAGTGAGCCCAGTTGCTGGTCCATGCCCAGGTAGTGCGCACCGTTAATGGTGGCGGCTTGCAAAGCTTCCAGATTGGTCATGCCGCCTTGCTGCAGCATCCAGAGTTCCCAGTGGGCACCCAAGCCTTGCAGCTGTCCGTGCGCGCCCAGGTTCACTTTCACGCCTTTGTCGGTGAGGGCTTTCAAGGTACGGGACGTGGCGATGTAGCCGTCGTTGTATTCCTCATCAGGCACTAACGTCACACGGCGGGAGCGTCCGTCAATCACGGCTCTTGGCGTGAAACGCAGGAGACGGTCTTTGGCCCACACGTTTGTTTTCTGGTACCAGTAGTACTCGCCGGAGTTTCCGCCGTAATTCACGATAAGAGTAGGGGTGTAACCGGTTTTGCTGGCTGACCAAAGCTGAATCACATCGTTGTACACCGGCGCTACCGGGATGTTGTGCTCAATGCCGGTGTGGCCGTCCAGAATCATGGTCATGTTGTGGAAGAAGGTGGAACCACCCTCGGGCACCACCGACATGTCCAGTTCACGGGCGGCTTGGATGATTTGCTGGCGCTGCTCCCGACGTGGCTGATTGTAGCTTTTCACCGAGAACGCGCCCACGGCTTTCAAGCGGCGCAGGTGCGAACGGGCATCGTCCAGGCTGTTCACCACGGCTTTGAAGTTGCCATCGGCGCCGTACAGAATGGTACCGGTAGAGTAGATGCGAGGACCTACCATGTGCCCGGCTTTCACCATCTCACTCTGGCTGTATACCATCTCGGTGCTGGAAGATGGGTCGTGGGTGGTAGTCACGCCATAAGCCAGGTTGGCCAGGTAGGACCATTGCTTTTTCGGGCTCATGCCCAAACGGAACGTACCCAAGTGCGCGTGCACATCTACCAAGCCTGGCATGATGGTTTTGCCTTGCGCATCAATCACTTTGGCCCCGGCCGGAACCTGAACCGAGCCCGCGGGACCAACGGCCACAATGCGGTTTCCGTCTACCACCAAGGTGCCGTTCTCAATCACCTCGTTGCCTTTCATGGTGATAATACGGGCGTTGGTGAAGGCTACTTTGCCTTGCGGCACATCGGTGTTCAGTTGCAGGCCTACTTTGATGCCCACCGTATCGATGGGTGGAATGTTGGCCACAGCCCCGTCTACAAACTTGAAGCGGTTTTTCAGGTCATTGGTGAAGTATTCCTCGCCCAGCATCCAGTGCAGTTTCTTGCTGTCGGCGGACCAGTGCACGCTGGTGCCGGCATCGCGGGTCACGCGCGCTACGGGCACCGATTCGGTATCAGCACCTAACTCAAGACCCCTGCCGGCGGCCGGGAACGGCGCGATGTACACGTTGAAGAGCTCGGTCCAGGCTACCCATTGGTTATCAGGACTAGCCACAAACTGATTCGCGTACTTGGAGGTAAAGTGCGATTGCACGTCTTTGCCGTTCAGGTCAGCGCTTCTGAAGGCTATGCCATCGCCCTCGCCGGCCATGAAGAAAATGCGGGAGCCATCGCGGTTGAAGCTAGGCGATACGCCTTGTTTCTGCACCAAGGTAGCGGCTCCGCCTTTAACCGGAATCACGTAGATGCCCGGGTCTTTGGCAAAGGTGTAGCCTTGGTGGTCGTTACCTCGGTCTTTCTGGAACACAATCTGCTTGCCATCCGGCGAGAAAGCCGGATTGGTGAAGAAGCCTTTCTCCTGTGTGATTTTGCGCGGTTTTTTAGAATTTAAGGCTAAAACGTACAGGGCGCCGTGCTTGTCATCGTCCCAGGTACTGTACACGATTTCCTTGCCGCTCGGGCTGAAAGCGGGATAGAACTCAAAGTCGGTGCCGTTGGTAAGGCGCTCGGGTTTTCCGTTGGGCAGCTGCTTTTTCCAAAGGTACCCGGCCGCGTTAAACACCAGCGTTTTGCCGTCCGGTGAGGTAACCGCGTTGCGAATCATTTTGGAGGTGAACTGCTTGGGCGCTACTTCCTCGGGCTTGGCAATGTGCCGCACGGCTTCGGCCAGGGAATGCTGCGCCGAGGCGGTAAACGGAATTTCCTTGGCGTTAGCCTTGGCCACGTCTACGTTCCAGAGTTTGCCCTTGGCCCACACAATAATGTTCTTGCCGTCTGGCGTGAAATCAAAGTTAGGGTACACGCCAAAAATAGCCCAGGCTTCCTGCTGGTCTTTGCTCAGTTGGTCGTACACGGGGCGCTCCTCGCCGGTGGCCAGGTTGTGCACGTAGAGCACGGTTTTGGTGCGTACGCGGCGCACGAAGGCCAGCGTTTTGCCATCGGGCGAAAGAGTAGGGCGCATGGCGCTTCCGTTTCCGCCAATGATGTTCTCAATTTCGCCGGTCTGGCGGTTCACCCGCCGGATGATGTAAATCTGTCCGTTGGGGTCTTTGTTGTACTCAAAGGTGGTGCCGCCGCTCATGTCCTCGGCAAAGTACACGTACTTGCCGTCCGGCGATACGAAGGGCTCGCCTACGTCTTGCTGCTCGTTTTTGCGCTTGGTGAGCTGCATGCCGGTACCGCCGCTGAAATGGTATTGCCAGATTTCACCGGCCCCCAAAGAGCGCTTTTCGGTGAAGTGCTTGCGGGCGATGATATACTGGCCATCGGGCGTCCAGACGGCGTTGTTCAGCAGCCGGAAGTTCTCTTTGGTGATGGCTTTGGGGTTTGCGCCGTTCGCGTCCATGACCCAGATGTTGTCACCGCCTTCTTTGTCTGAGGTGAAGGAGATTTTCTTGCCATCGGGGCTGAAGCGGGGCTGCACCTCGTAAGCCGGTCCGCCCGAGAGCAACGTGGCCTGACCACCCGTGATGGGCAGTTTGTAGATGTCCCCCAGTAAGTCGAAGACAATTTCTTTGCCGTCCGGGCTCACGTCCAGGTTCATCCAGGTGCCTTCAGAAACAGCGATGTTGATTTGTTTGGTAGGTCCGTGATTCTCGGTCACAGACCATTTCTTTTTGTCTTCCTGCCCCTGCGCCATGCTTGAGAAGCCACACGCCACAGAGAGGAAAAGAAGAAAGGGTTTACGCATTGTTTGTTTTAGATGTGTTTTCCAAAAATAGGCAGAAAAACGGACTGCTTCCCTACCAACGAAAAAACGGGGCGCTTATGCTTCAGACCCATAGGAAAATGCTGCTAACTATAAACAACAAAAGGGCGCTGCAGCAGCGCCCTTTTGTTAGGGGTAAAACCTAGCTGAGCTTGGTTACAGGGTGCCTCCCCAGGCGGTCTCGTTGAACGGAACCCGTAACTGCGCCCACACCTGGTCTCCGGTCCGGTCCAGCGGAAGTTGGTTCAGGCGGTTGTACCTCCGCATGTCTACCCAGCGGTGGCCTTCATACCAGAGGGAGTACTGGCGCTGTTTCAGCATTTCGTTGATCAGGGCATCTTTGCTGGCTCTGGGGCCAGCGTACGGGGCCAGGTCGCCGGCCACCGTCCGGATGGTGTTCAGTGCCGAGATGGCGTCTTCATACTGGCCCAACTGGATTTTGGCCTCGGCATAGATCAGGATCAACTCCTCGTTCCGGATGATGGAGATAGGCGTGGTGTTGGTGGCGTACAGGGTAGGATCGTGGGTACCGGTCAGGTCGCCCAGGGTTCTGGGTGTCGTACGCGGCTCTGTTTTCTCCTCTACCCGCCGGTCACCGGGCTCGGCGTTGGCCAGAAAACTGGGATGCACAAAGGCCAACGTGGGCGAGTTAGCGTTCCGGTTCTGGTAATAGTAGTTGAACACGTCTGGCGCGGCGCCGAAGGTGTGTCTGGGCCCCACCGCAAGGTCAGCGGGCGTGGCAGCGTTCAGGTTCAGGAAAGATTCATTGAGAGCGGCCAAGGCCCCTGCCCAGTCTTCCTGGTACACTGCCACCCGGGCAGTAAGGCCCCGGTTGAACTGCCGGAAAGTGGTGGGCGTGTTAAAGCCCGAAAACCCGCCGGGCAAGGTGAACGCGAAAGCAGTGCCCGCGTCGTTCAACTCGGTGGCAGCCAGGTCAAGCCTTTCCCTAATCTCCGCCAGGGCTTCATCATAGGGCACAAACGGGCCGGGGCCCGGATTGCGCGGATCGTTGGGGTTGCCGTACTCAATCCGGATGCCGTTTTCGCCCATCAGGTTAAGCAGGTGCAGCATGGCCCAGGCCTGTACCGTGTTGGCAAAGCCGCTCACGCCTTTCTTCTCTTCCTCAGAGAGGAAGGTGCTGCGCTGGCTGGCTTCCTGCAGGTTCTGGGCGGCCCTACGGGCCAGCGAAATCTGGTTGAAGGCCCCCACGCTGTAGAAGGAGATATCGTCCAGCGGACGGGCCCCCAGCAAGTCATTGTACCACTTGCTCTCATTGGTGGCCAGCACGTAGACCTCGCGGCCCAGCACACCGGTTACCTGATTGTAAGGGGCGTTGCTGCCGTAGGCGTTGCGCATCTGGGCCACCACGCCCACCGCTAACTGATTGATCTGCGACCGGGAAGGATTCTGGATAGACTCAATGGCGGCCCGGTTGGGGTCCTGGGAGTCGTCTACCTCAAAGTAGCTGCAGGAGGTACCGCTGAGCAACAGCAGGCAAGCGGCATATATAGATACTCTTATACGTTTCATGTTCTGGAGCTTTGGGGTTTGCTAAAAGTCAAAGGATAAGTGGAAGAACACGCGCTTGGTGTTGGGGAAAGACCCCACGTCTACCTGCGCGCCCAGGGGCGTGTTCCCGAAGTTGGACACCTCAGGGTCAAAGCCCTCATAGTCGGTCACGGTGAACAGGTTGTTGGCCGAAACCCCTATTCTGGCGTTCTGCACATAGCCCTTGAAAAGACTCTGCCGCACCACGCTGGGGAGGCTGTAGTAAAGGGCCACCTCGCGCAGGCGCAGGTAAGAGCCGTCCTGGATGCGGTACCTGGCCGAGGCCCCCGTTCTTTCTTCGCCGTTCACCACGCCGTCGCCGTTGTCATCCTCAGACCAGTCATGGGTGGTCCCGCCTTCGTCGCGCAGCAGCATGTTCAGGTTGCTGATGTAGCCGCCTTCTTTCCAGTGGAGGAGGAACGAAAGGTCAAAGTTCTTCAGGAAGGTGAGCGTATTGGCGAAACTCATCTGGAAGTCGGGCTGGGCCTCTTCATACCGGGTGTACCCGGTGGGGTGCTCGGGCACGCGCGGGTTGCCGTACCAGCGGGTGGGTGACTCGCCCAGCATGAAGAAGTTGGTACCGTAGGCGGCGCCAAACCCGGTCCTGAACTCCTGCACCGGCACGTTGATCTTGGTTACCTTGGTGCGGTTGTGCCAGTACTGCACAGACCCGCTCCAGGAGAAATTCTCGGTCTGGATGGGGGTGTAGCCTAAGCTCAGCTCTACTCCGCGGTTGCGCAGGTCGCCCAACGGGAAAGCCTCAATCTGGGTGATACCGGTACTGTTAGGAATCTGAAAAATACCAATCAGGTCTTTCACCTCTTTGTTGTAGTAGGTGGCCTCCAGGGTGAGTTTGTTGTCAAAGAAGCCCAGGTCAATGCCCATTTCCAGTTCCTGGGCGCGCTCTGGCTCAATGGCCTCGTTCCCGATGATGAGCGTGGGAACAATCCCGATCATGCCCCCGATGATGTGCGGGTCAAACGACACGAAGGTGGCGCCGTACACCGGCATGCCGCCGGTCTCGCCGTAGGCGGCCCGCAGTTTTACCTGGTTTATCTGCTCAACGGGCCAAAAACCGAAGTTGGCCAGGTTCACGGCCAAAGACGCCTTGGGGAAGGTGTAGAACTTCTCATGGTCGCCCAGCAGGCTGGATTTGTCAAACCTGATGCCCAGCGTACCAATGATTTTGTCTTCAAAGTTTACCTCCTGCTGGCCAAAGATGCCCACGTCCTGGTAAGAGGTGAGGCGCTGGTAGCGGGAGGGAACCTGGGCGTTGTTGGGGTTGCGCTGCTCGGCAATGAGGCCCAGCCCTTGCTCGTGGCTCAGGTCGGTTTCATTGGTGAGGCGGCTGGTGCCCACCTGCGTGGTCATGTGGAACCGGTTGTCCAGCAGGTTATAGTTATACACCAGGGCGGTCTGCAGGTTGGTGTTGAACACCCGCGAGCGCGAGTTCCTGACGGCACCCGGGTTGGCCAAATCCCGCTGCGACTGCAAATCTACCGGCAGGTAGAGTTGGTTCTCGGTGTTGGAATAGTCAATGCCCCCGGAGATGGAGAACCGTAACTGGCTGTTTTCCTCATTGATGAGGTTAATGTCAAAGGTGCCCGCCTGGATGAAGCGGTTGGTTTGTTCATCGTTCACGGCCCTTTCCACAATGGCCAGCGGGTTGTCGCCGGTGTTGCGGGCATCGGGGAAAATACCCTGCTCGTTGGGGTGCAACTGGTGGTAGTTGGGCGTGTAGGCCAGGTTGTAGGACAAGGCAATCCCGTTGTTGTCGTTGCCCGTAAAGCCACGCTGGTTGCTAGACCTGATGTAGTTGGAGCTCAGGCTCAGGTCAAACCGGCGGGAGATCTGGTGGTCAATGTTGGCCCTGATGGAATTTCGCTCAAAGCCGGTTCTCTTCACAATGCCGGTCTCGTCGTTGCGGGCGGCGGCCAGGTAGAACTTGGTCTTCTCATTACCCCCCGATACGCTTAGCCTGGTGTTGTACACGGTACCCGTGTTCCCGAAGACTTCTTTCTCATAGTCATGCAGGTTGCCTGAGGCCGTGGCGGCCTGCCACAGGGCGGTTTCTTCGGCCAGGCGGGCGGGGTTGCTTCCGTAAATGGCCTGGAGCCGGGCCTCGTCCCAGTTAGAGGTGCCGGGCAAATGGGTGGCGGTGACAAACCCAACGTCCTGGGCCAGGTTCACGGTGGTTCTGCCCTGCCGGCCGCGTTTGGTGGTGATGATGACCACCCCGGCGTTGGCCCTGGCCCCGTAGATGGCGGCGGCGCTGGAGCCCTTCAGGATCTCAATGGTCTCAATGTCTGCCGGGCTGATGTCAGACAGGCGGTTCACCGTCTGGTCCTGGGTGGTGCGGTGCGTGGTGGAAGAGGCCCCGGTAAAGGCCGGGGAGCCGGAGCCGTTGCCCAGCTGCTCGTTGTTGGCGTACACCCCGTCAATGATGATGAGCGGTTGCGAGGCACCGGTTAGGGTAGAAACGCCCCGGAGTTGCATGGAGATACCCCCGCCGGGCGCGCCGCTGTTCTGGGAGATGACTGCACCGGCTACTTTGCCTTGCAGGGCGGCATCAACGGTCTGGGGACGGGTGCGGCCCACCAGTTCCTCGGCGGAGACCGTGGCCACGGCATTGGCCAGGTTAGACCGTTTTATGCTACTGGCCAGGCCGGTCACTACTACTTCCTCCAGTTGTTGCGCGCCACCAGACCGCATGGCCAGGTTAATGGTGGTACGGTTGCCCACCGGCACCTCCTGGGTAGCCATGCCAATGTACGTGAAAACCAGGGTGGCATTTCCGGGTACGCTAATGGTGTACCGCCCGGAGCCATCGGTGCTGGCGCCGTTGCTGGTTCCCTTTTGCACCACGCTCACCCCGGGGAGTGGTGTGCCTTCTTCAGCAGAGGTAACAACGCCGGTTACCGCAACATTCTGCGCCCATGCCTGGCCTATCAGGCAGACAAGGGCCGTCATGGTAATTAGTAAACTTTTTTTCATGGGTGTTTACGGGTTTGGTAAGCATTGTAGAATATGGTTAAAGCGTTAGAAGGGGCTTGAATTGAAAACAGTTAGATGCCTCTAACCGGTAAGCTGAATAGGTAAATGGGTATGTATAAATATATAAAATTTCTATTTCCTTCTTTGTTAAATGACAGATTTATTTAGGCGGCAAAAGGTTGCATGTGTGGATAATTAAAGTAAAAAATATATTGTTAAAATCTAATATAAGGATAGAGGAAGGAGCTTGTGAAAAGAAGGGTATCAGGCTTGTTTCCTGCTCCTTATCTTGCAAGATGATTTGGGGCCGTTTTCTGTAAAATAGGCTAAAAACGGAAGGCAGCCAGAAAGCAGTTGCCAGTGAGAGGGTTTAAAATTTTAACAATATCAATTTGCATTATCCTATAACCTTTTCGGTAAAAATAAGTTTATAGGTGTATAGGGCTACCTATATACAATGGAGGTGCTATCCTGGCTGTACCAGGTCCGGCACCCTAGGGCAATACAAACAAGATTGGCAGAAAAGAGGCAGCAGCGGTAGGTAGCCACCCACGACAAACCAACACTTTATCGGATTCCTGATCTGGCCCCCCAAGCAGAGGGCCCGGACACCTGTGGCCCCATGATGGACCCCGCCACTAGTCAGAAGCTGCCAGGCTTCAAACAGGTACTTCTTACCCGACTGCTGGTGCTGCGGTAGAACAGGCTGCAAGAACAACCGCCTACGCGGGCCTGCACCTGTTGATTGTTAGGTTTGTTTGCATTGTTGTCTCCCGTCAAAACCAGACCCCGTGATTTGTGGCCAAAGTCCGCAAGATGCTGACCCCGGTAAAGCTAGGGCACAGAAACGATCCGGAATGGGGGCACACACCCGGCATTCGCCCAAAGCCCCTCTTCCGGCAAGGCCGTCCTTCCCTTGCTTTGGTAAGCCTCACGTCTATTTTTTCCCAAACATTACCTATGAAGAAGATTCTACTAATCAAATTCATGTTACTGTTCTGTCTGTTGAGCCAGGTTTGGGCCCAGACCAGAACCGTGACAGGAAGAGTGACATCGCCCACCGGCGAGACCATGGCCGGTGTCACCGTGCAAGTAAAAGGCACCGCCACGGCCGTGCCAACCGGCTCAGATGGCAATTACTCCATTCAGGTGCCCGCCACGGGCGGAGCGCTGGTATTCACCTATATAGGTTATCTGAACCGCGAAGTGGAGATAGGGAACCAGAGCACCATCAACGTGACCATGCAGGAAGACTCAGAGCAACTGAGCGAGGTAGTGGTAACGGCGGTGGGGATTGAGCGCCAACGCCGGGAGGTGAACTACGCGGTGCAGGATGTAAAGGGAGAGCAGCTCGCCCAGAAATCTGAGCCCAACGTGGTGAACGCCCTGCAGGGGAAAGTGGCCGGGGTGGAGATCATTTCCTCCAGCGGGATGCCGGGTTCGGGGTCCCAGATTTTCATCAGGGGGCTTTCTTCGGCTACCGGCAATAACCAGCCGCTGTTTGTGGTAGATGGGGTGCCCATCAGTAACAACACCACCTATTCTTCTAACCCTACGGTGGGGGGAGCCTCTTACTCCAACCGGGCGCTGGACATCCACCCCAATGACATTGAGTCCATGACCGTGCTGAAAGGGCCGGCCGCCGCGGCCTTGTACGGCGCCAGGGCCAGTAACGGGGCCGTGATCATCACCACCAAACGGGGCCGGGCCGGCGACGTGGAAATAACCGTGACCTCTTCCTACAACATCCAGAGAGTGTATGGGCTGCCCAAATACCAGAACGAGTACGGTCAGGGAACCAACGGCCGCTACAACTCCGCTTCAACTGACAGTTGGGGCCCTCGGTTTGGCACTCCCGGGCTTGACTCTGTGCCCAACGTGAGCGGGAACCCCATGACCAGGCTCGCTTACAGGGCCTACGAAGACAACGTGAAGGATTTCTTCCAGACCGGGCGCATCTGGGACAACGGGGTAACGCTTTCCAGCGGGAACGAGAAGATGCGGTACATCTTCAGTGCCAACACCACCAACCAGGAGGGGATTATTCCTAACAGTGGCCTGGACAGGTATACGCTGCGGGCGGCAGGGAACGCCACCCTGGGGCACGGCTTCTCCGTGGATGCCTCGGTACTCTACGCAAAAACCAACCAGGAAGGCTCCTTGCAGGGAAACTCAGGGTCCAGCCCCTGGTTTACGCTACCTTTCATCCCCCGCAGCTTTGATATCATGAATGTTCCCTACAAGCTGAGGGCAGGCGTGCAGGCCCCTACTTTGTTTACTGAGCTTAACCGGGATAATCCTCTGTGGAGCGTCAATGAGTCGTTCTATGAGAGTGAGGTAAACCGGTCTATCGTGAGTGCCACCTTCAACTACAATCCGGAGTTCTTCAAAGAGTTCACGGCCACCTACCGCATTGGTCTGGATCAGTATTCAGATGATCGCCTGCAGGCGTATGCGTACGGGTCCTACAACTCTAACGGGAACACGGCCACCAGCCAGAAGGGATCTCAGCTCTATGATAATATCGGCTTTCAGTCCATCAACCATGACTTGTTTGGGGTATACCAGAAAGACCTTACCCCCGATTTCAATGTCAGGGCCCTGCTAGGAACCCAGGTGAACATGGTGGAGACACGGCAGAATACCATTAGGGCGGAGAATCTGGTGGTGCCTGAATATTATAACCTGGCCAACCACCTGCCTACCACTACGTTCACCACCAACTTCAATACTGAAAGGCGTTTAGTGGGGGTTTACGGACAATTAGGGTTAAACTATAAAAACTGGCTGTTTACAGAGTTTACCGCCAGAAATGACTGGTCTTCTACCTTGCCCACGGGCAATAACAGTTATTTCTATCCATCGGTGAGCGTGGGGTTTGTTTTCACAGATGCGCTGGGCTTGAGCAACAACATCCTGAGCTATGGAAAACTGCGGGCCAGTTACGCCATGGTGGGCAATGACACCAACCCGTATCTCACCAGTACCTATTACGTGACCCAGGACTTTGGCAACAACGTGGCAGGGCTTGATTTCCCTTTCAATGGTTCTATTCTGGCCTTCACCAGAAATGACCGGCGCGGTAATCTGAACTTAAAGCCAGAGAACAAAAAGTCCTATGAGATAGGGGCGGAGTTTACCTTCTATAATGGGCGGGGTACGCTGGATGTAAACTACTTCAACAACAGTACTACAGACCAGATCCTGAACCTGACCGTTCCGGGTTCTACCGGTTTTACCACGTTCACCACCAATGCCGGTAGAATTGACAACAAAGGCTGGGAAATTGCGGCCAATGCCACGCCCATTCAGTTTGAAGAGGGATTCCGGTGGGATGTGGGCGCCAACTTCACCAAACTGGAGACCGAGGTAGTGGAACTTGCCCCGGGGCTGGACCAATTCACCTTGACTACCGGGTATATAGACCCTACCACCGGCAGCGCCGGGGCGGGCTTTTCTGGGCTAAGCCCGTTGCTGCAGCCAGGCCAGCCTTTTGGGGTTCTGCAGGGCACTACCTTTAAAAGGACACCAGAAGGACAACTAATCATCAACCCAACCAATGGCTTGCCTGTGGTGGATTCAAACCCACAGATCATTGGCGACCCTAACGCCGACTGGTGGGGCAGTTTATCCAACACCATCTCCTTTAAAGGGTTTAGTCTGAGTGCTCTGGTGCAATACGTGCACGGCGGCGACTTTTACTCCCGGCAAGCCCAGATTGCCCGTTTAAGAGGCGTTTTGGAAGAAACTGCCGAAAACCGCGAACAGCCCTATATGTTTGAGGGGGTGCTGGCCAATGAGGCGGGCGAGGCTACCACCACGCCCAACAACATCCAGATCACGGCGCAGCAATACTGGACCCACTTCAACAACGCTTCAGAATTCGCGGTGTTTGACGCCTCGGTGCTGCGGTTGCGCGAGGTAAGCCTTGGGTACACCTTGCCCACCAGTATTCTGACCAGGACCCCATTCAAGGCTGTGAATGTGTCGGTGACCGGGCGCAACCTGCTTTTCTACGCACCCAACCTTCGGCACGCAGACCCTGAGTCAAACCAGCTTGGTTCCAATACCAGGGGCTTTGAGTTTAACTCACCACCCTCTGTGCGCAATTATGGATTGAATCTTCGGTTCACCTTCTAACCCTTCAGCAATCTGTGCCATGAAAAGATTTATAAAAGTTTCAAAGACTATGCTGTTGGCAATAGCTCTGGCGGTGGTTAGTTCCTGTGATGATTTCCTGGATGTCAACACCAACCCCAACAACTTGCCTACTTCTGGGGTGCAGTACATCCTGCCCGGGGCCGAGCTGGGGGTAGGGTTTGTGATGGGCAACACCATTCAGTTGGTCAGCTCCCTATGGATGCAGCAGATGGCGGGCACCGGTACCCAGTCAGACCCGTATGACCGCTACAACATTGGCCCAGCAGATCTGAACAATGAATGGAACACCATCTATGCGAATCTCCTGGATGACCTCCGCCAGATCAAGGTGCAGGGCAGGGAGGAGGGGAACTTCATCCATGCGGGCATAGCGGGTGTTCTGGAAGCCTATGTCTGGGCGGTTACTACGGATATTTGGGGGGATGTGCCCTTCCAGCAGGCGCTTGCCTTTGATGAAGCCCTCAACCCAGAGTATGATCCGCAGCAGGAGATTTATCCGAGTATCATTACTATACTGGATGAAGCCATTGCCGACCTGAACAAGACAAATGTACTTACAACTCCCGCGGGTGATCTCATTTTTGGAGAAAGTACTCCCATGAGTACTACCATAGATAAATGGACCAGGGTGGCTAATTCCATTAAACTAAAAGTCTACCTCCAGAGCCGCAAGAAAAATCCTGCCGCCGCTGCCACCCGCATAAATGAACTTATTGCCCAGGACAGGCTCATCACCTCCAACGCAGATAACTTCAACGTGCCCTTCTTTGCTTCGGCAGGGGCTCAGAACCCCTTGTACATGTACAACCACCTGACCCGCCCCAATGACATGATTGTGAGTACGCGGTTCCTTGATTCTATGCAGGTGCTGAACGATCCCCGGTTGCCCACCATCATCACCCAAGCCGGGGGAAACTATGTGAGCTATGACAATGGATTGTACACAGTGCTCAATTTCACGTCCGCAAACCGGTCTAGGTGGGGCTTGTACATTGTGGGCCGGGGGCAGACGGCCAGCAACGGAACCGTAACCGTGGGGAACGCCAATGATCAGGCACCCATGCGCCTGATTACGGCCTCTACGGTGTACTACTGGCTAGCGGAGGCGGCGTTGACCCTGGGCACCACCGGAAATCCGGCGGCCCTTTACCGGCAGGCCCTGGAGGCCAACTTCTCAGACATCTCCACGTTCCTGGGGTCCACCTATACTCCGGCCAACTTTGAGGCAAATGGACAGGCTTATATCAGTTCCAGGGTGGCGGCCTTTACGGCAAACCCCAGCACAGAAGGCAAGCTGAACGTGCTCATCAGAGACAAATGGGTGTCTTCTGCCGGAAATGCCTATGAAGCCTACAACGACTACCGCCGCACGGGCTATCCACAACTGGCGTTGCCGCAGAATGCGTTGGCCGGGGTGAACCGCATCCCCACCAGGTGGCCTTATGTGCAGAATGAAATCCAGGCGAACCGCGAGAACGTGCCTCTAAGAGACTATCCGGCGGGCTTACTGGTTCCCGTTTGGTGGATGGAGTAGTGAATGAACGTAATGATATAAGAAAGTTATGAAAATGAAGAAGCTATACGTAAGCCTCCTAAGCATGGCGCTTGTGGCTTTTAGTGCGTGTGAGAACGATGATTATGATGGGTTAACGGATCCTGATCCCATTCCGGCCGCCGCTATCACTTTTCCGCAGTCGGTAGAGTCCAACGGGGTGGCCCGGATGGAAGACAACGCCTACATCATCAAGCAGAACTCTATTGCGGCGGGAGAGGTAACGGTGCAGATAAAGGTGCCGGAAGGCCGCACCATCCAGGGGCTGACCAGGGTAACGGGGCAACGCTATAGGGCTGCAGCTCCGGTGCCGCCAAACTACAGCCCTGCCCCTCCTACGGCAGCCGCCAGCCTGGCACCCAATACAACCATCACCCGGAACACGGCAGGTAACCTGCCCACCACCCTCACGGGGGCACCTGGCAACATGGTGACCTATACCATCTCTACCACTGATCCACCGGCGGTCCTCACCGATGCCGAGATGCCCACCTTTGCCGTGGGCGATGTGGTTCGGTTGTTCTTCAGAGTGCAGGTAGACAACTCTGACCAGGAGCAGCGGGCCATTGAAGTAAGGGTGTACATTACGGGGTGATGGGGGCTGAAGACTATGCTCCGTTGCTTTTGCCACGGTCGTGGAAGAGGAGACAGCGTACTACCGTCCTAAGATGTTAGGTTTCTGTTTGACTTGAAATGAGTTGCCCGGTTCTGATGCATCTTTTTCTATGGCGTTATTGCCCGTTCAACGGTTAGGCTAGACCTTTCATTGACAAGTAGCACCAGGTTCAGGGACCAGGCAGCGCATAAAAAAAGGCTACCCAAGTGGGTAGCCTTTCTCTTAAGTAAGTGGCACCAACTAGTCGCGTGGTCCAGTATAGGTGTAGGTCTCAGTCCAGGTAGTTCTTGGAGAACCGGCCTGAATCATGGTGTAGGTAACTTCCATTGTTTTAGGAGTTCCATCCTCATCAAATGTGAAGGTGTTTACACCAGTTGCCTCTATTGTAGCTGCTCTTGCAGTAGCGCCAGGGGCAGGCTGACCATAGTTGTTAATTACACTTGCCACCGGATCAGTTAGGTCAGTGGTGTTTGAGTTGTCAAAGTTGAAAACCGCCTGGAAGTTACCATAGTAGCTAGCACCTGATCCTGTGTCAAAGATGTGGCCATCAATGTCAAAGTCAATGTCATAGTACTCATTTGTATTAACATCCAGCGTACGCAGCTCAATTGTTTTAGGATAGTAGCCCACAAAAGCAGGGTTGGTACGGTCTACCATGGTACCTTCAACGGTGTAAACACCATCATAGGCATTCTTGGCTCCAATAGCGAAGATAGCTCTACCAAAGTTTCCGCTTACCGTTGCCTGGTTGGTGCTCAGTTTCAGCGGAATACCATACTTGAAGGCAAAGTCAAACAACTCTGGTTTAACGGTTACCGTCATGGTAGTGGCTCTTTCTCCCTTTTTAATGGTTACCTGGTTGGTAGAAAGGCTGTACACGCTTGCAGGCGCCACATCAAACAACTGCTCCTGCACTTCCTCTTCCGCATGGTCAGCTTCTTCCTCTGCTTCCTCTGGGTCTTCAATGCCCTCCATGGCGGCAGCCCGTGCATCTGCTACAATTTTATTGTTGTAGGCACTGATGATGGTTGGATCAACGGTGACATCTACCACAATATCCTCAGGTGCTTGGTTGGTGCCAGAGTAACTAATGGTTACATCGAACTCATCTTGAGGAACCACCGCAAATGATCTGGAGTAAACCGGATAGATGTATCCAGAAGAAGCATTGACCGTTGCCACGTCTGCAAACTCTACCGTATTAGGCATTTCATCACTGTTGCCAGTGCGGTACTCATCGTCTAAGCAAGAGGTTAGTCCCAGGCAAAGGAGCGCTAAGGGAAATATATTTTTTAATGCTTTCATTTTTATTTCTTTAAAGATTATCTATCCCAGAATACAGTTGCAGTTTGGTGGTTGATCGGACCCTCGGCATTCACGTTAGCCGCGTTGTAGTTAAACTCAGCCTGCGGGTACATTAAACGCTTAGGAATCACGCGGCCGCTGCGGCTTACGTTTTGAGACAATGGAACGTTAGCTGGTACTCCAAGTCTTCTGTAGTCAGCCCAGGCCTCAAAGTTGTTGATACCTACCATGGCCAGGTATTTCTGAGTAACAATCAGCTCAATTTTATCTGCCGGCGTGGCATTGTCCTCTGCATCCCAGTCTACAATAGGTAAGCTCTGGGCCAGATACGCGTTTGCAGTGGCAACTGCATTGGGAACGCCTAACCATACGAAAGACTCAGTCACAGCAGCTTCATACGCGGCTCTCGGATCGCCGGCAAGCCAGCCTCTCTGAATGGCTTCCGCTTGCAGGAACATGCTTTCTACCGAGGTGAAGAACCACTGTGGTTGGGTAGCGCTCTTGGCCAGGCCTGGACCTGCTACGCTGGAAGACTGAGACGCACTTGGTGAGGTAGACTCAAACAAGCCAAATTCAAAGCCTCTCCACTCCAACGGAGGGTTACCGGTTGGTTCAGCAGCTCTGGCAAAGAAGTACTGGTAACGAATGTCGTTAGAGCTCTTCATGGTGTTCAGCACAAAGTTGTTGGCTCTGTTGAAATCATCAGCAGAACTACCGCTAACCGTTTGCTTGTATGCATTCCAGAATGGGTTTTGCTTGCCTTCAGTCTGCGCGTAAGCTACGTTAACAGCAGCTGTCTCGCCAGAGGTCAGGAACCCGCCACCATCGGCCACAATTTTGTCTACTTCAGCCTTGCCGTTAAAGCCTGGTACCTGAGACTGACGCAGGATTAACTTCAGGCGCTGCGAGTTGATCAGTTTTCTCCACATGGCTTTGTCACCAGAGAAAACGGCATCGGCGTTCTCCATTTCTGTGGTTACGTTGGCAGCAGCCATCATGTCATTGGCGGCATCCAGCTCAGCCAGGAGGCTGTTGTAGATATCCTGGCCTTTGTCATACTTAGGCAGGATGTGCTCAGCCACGTTGAAGGCCTCTGTGTAGGGCACGTTGTTGTACTGGTCAACCAGGTACATGAAACCAATGGCTTTGTAAAGCTTGGCAACGGCTACGTAGAACGTTTCACCAGAAGCCTCGGCTTTGTTTTCCATGATATCAACGTCCATCAGAATGTCATACCAGCCAGTCCACTCATCGGTCTCATAGGTACTGGTGATGTCATAGTTCTCTAGCGGAAGGCTTTGCCCGAATGTTCCGGAACGTGCCCAATATCCCATCCAGTGGCCGGCAAACATGTAAGAGGTAGCCATTCTGGCGGCCGTGCTGTGCTGTACCCTAGGCAGGATCAACGCCGGGCCTACAGACTCTGTGGTAGGGGCGTTAGGGTTATCGTTAATATCAAAGAAGTCGTCACTGCAGCCAGCTGAGAACAGCATGAGCAATGCAAAAACGGAATATATTATTTTTTTCATTTTACTGGATCTAGGTTTGTTTTAGAATCTTACTGTAACGCTTCCACCAAATGTTCTGGTAGGAGGATTGATCTGAGAGTTGGTGATACCTGAGGTGTTACCAGTAGTGGCGAAGTTGAAGTCAGGATCCTGGAACTCGTTGGTCTTAGGCACCCACAGGAACAGGTTTCTACCGGTCAACGCAACGGTTACTCCTTTCACTACTTTCAGTCTGCTTAAGAAGGTGGTTGGAACCTCATAGCTAAGCGCCAACTCACGCAGTCTCCAATGGTCTGCACTGGTGATGAAGTTAGCTCCCACATCCTGGAATACACCGGTATAGAAACTGTTGATGTCGTTTACAGTAACAGTGGTGTTAGGGATGTAAGTTCCTGGGTTTTCTGGGTCTTGGTACACTGAGTTAGGGAACACAAATCTCTCCCGGTTGTTACGGGCGGTAGCCACAGAAACACCGGTCCAGGCCATGTCAGCACCAATGTTGTGGTAAGCCACGTGACCTCCTTTGTATTCAAACAGGGCAGATAAGTTAAGGCCTTTCCAGGCTACAGATGGGTTAAGACCTACAATCCATTTAGGAAGTGAGCGGCCAAACTGCTGCAGGGTAGAGTTCTGAGTTGGCAAACCAGTAAAGGCATCAACAATCACGCGGCCTTGCTCATCTCTGTTGTAATCAGTTGCCTTGATAGCGAAAGCGGGCTGGCCCACAATAGCGTAGTTGGCGGTACCAGTGGTGTAACCACCAATAAAGATCTCATCCAACCCTTGGAAGATGCTCTTGATTTCGCTGTCCAGGTAAGTAGCGTTGGCTCTGAACTCAACTTCAACATCGCCTAATTGTACCAATGGAGTTAAGCGTAAGTCTAACTC
This sequence comes from Rufibacter psychrotolerans, assembly GCF_016924645.1. GTDB lineage: Bacteria > Bacteroidota > Bacteroidia > Cytophagales > Hymenobacteraceae > Nibribacter > Nibribacter psychrotolerans. Next base: position 105,912 of record NZ_JAFFJV010000008.1, read on the forward strand.
AAGTCCTTTGTTCACGAAAGAGGCGGCATTCACATACGCATTGTTGTAACCTGTGGCAGAAGAAACTGCAACCGGGATGATCTGGTCATCCATGTTTTGGTGGTAGTAAGTAGCCTCCAGGTTGATTCTACCGTCTAAGAAGCCAGTCTCAACACCAAGTTCTTTACTTTCAATAAACTCAGGCTTCAGTTCAGCGTCATACGTGGTGTTACCGGCTGTGAAACCTGGCACATCACCGTAAGGGAACCCGGCTCCCTGAGAGAAGGTTGGCGCTAGCTGATAAGGATCAATGTCGGCGTTACCGGTCTGGTTCCAGGAACCTCTCACTTTCAGGTAGGAGATGATTCTGTTGTCCTGTAACATAGGAATAGCGTCTGACAGCACCAAGGATGCACTCACGCCTGGGTAGAAGAAAGAGTTGTTGTTGGCACCCAGTACAGAGGTTTTGTCGTTACGGCCGGTTAATTCAACGTGTGCCCACTCACGGAAGTGGAGACCTACGCTACCGTACACAGAGAACAGTCTTGATCTGCTGAAAGGAGAAGAACCGTTCAGCTCACCAGTACGGTTGCTTACGTTGAACAATTCAGGAACCACCAGGTTGGCGGCACCCACTCTGGTGTCACGGGCTTCGGTCTGGCGTACGTACGTACCCACTATTCCGTCAACTTTGAAGTCTTCAGTGAACTGGTAGTTCAAGCTGGCGAAAGCCTCAGAAGAAAGACGGGTGCTTCTGTAAGATCTTTCCTGCACTGAACCCGGGATGATGTCTTTCCCACGGCTAATACCAAAGGCATTTGGCATTTCACCTTTTGAGGTAAACCGCTCATTGATGAAGCGAGACGTTAAACCGGCTCTGTACGTGAATGACAGCCAGTCAGCGGCTTTGAAGTTCAGATCAAGGTTAGATAATAAATCTTCGCGCTTGCCGTCATTTCTCCAGTTATCCAGGGCAAAGTATGGGTTAAGACCATAATCATTGAACCAGGTGTTGTAGTCAGCAAACGGAGCGTTGATGTTTTTGTACTTTGAAATTGGAATCTGGGCAGGGGTGTTGAAGATCTGGTCCATCAGGCCGCTGTTACCGCCTACGCCAAGGCCAATGTAGAAGTCAGACATTCCCTGGTCATGGAATACGTCATAGTTCTGCTGGATGTAGTTGGTGTTCAAGCCAACTTTCAGTCTGCCGTATTCTCTGCCGGCGTTCAATCTGATACCGGTTCTGCGGTTTTCATCATCTGGAACAATGCCCTTGATCATGGCGTCCTGGAAGCTCAGGTAGAAATCTTTCGCGCCAATGGACACGTTGTTCTGGGTAGTAACCCCGGTGTTGAAGAAGTCTTCGCGCTCATCTGTAGGGCTGTAACGAACTTCTTCTATGCTGCCATCGGGCAGGGTTCTACCAGTCTGGCGCATAGTACCGTCAAAAGCCGGTCCCCAAGACCAGTTCTCATAAGGAATGTACGTGCCAGGGGCACCGCTACCAAACTGCTTCTGCAGTTTAGGGAAGAAAGAGATTTGAGAAAGCTGGGTAGAGTGGCTAACCGTTACAGATGGTTTCTCATCCAGCGTGCCTCTCTTGGTCTGTACAATGATAACCCCGTTACGGGCATCTGGACCGTAGATAGCCGCACCGGAGGCACCTTTCAAGACAGTTACATTGTCAATGTCGTTGGGGTTGATGGAAGACAGGTAGTTGATATCTGCCGGTACACCGTCCAACAAAAGGAGGGGGTTGTTGTTACCAGTTAAGGAGCGGATACCGCGAAGGTTGATTCGCACGTTCTCAAAAACCCCGTTGTTCACCGATGTAATGTTCAAACCAGATACCTTTCCCTGTAAGCCGTTGGCTACGTTTACCGGGTTGGCTCTGGTCACAATTTCATCCGTAACGGTAGTGGCCGCATATCCCACTTCTTTTTTCTGTCTTTCAATACCCAAGGCAGTTACCACTACCTCGCTCAGGGCACGCGCGTCTGTTACCAGGCGTACGTTAATGGTGGTTTGGTTGCCAATGGCTACCTCCTGGTTGGTGTACCCAATAAAAGAGAACACCAGAGTACCACCGGTGGCGGGTACAGTGATGGAGTAACCACCGTTCACATCTGTGGGGGCAGCTGTGCTGGTGCCTTTGAGTTGGACTGTTACCCCAGGCATGCCTTCGCCGTTGGCGGCGTCAGTCACTCTTCCTGTGATAGTCTTTGTTTGAGCCATGGCTTCATTGAGAAGCACAGACATCAAGAAAAGACTCAATAGTAAGATTTTCTTCATGTTGGTATAGGTTTTTGTTTGTTAATGAACGGTTAATAATAAGCGTTTTCTCTCACAAATAAAATTTGTGTTAATTTTCACAACACCGGTTTAAACTGAGTTTTCATGGTTAAATGCAAATTGGTTAAAGGTTGGTTTGGTTTGTAGTTAGGATGATATTGAAAGGCGTAATTGCATGCAAATGTGGTAGTTGCATTTAGGTAAAAAGTTGTAAATGCAAAAGCGGTGGGCGTGGGCAATAAGGTTTTATATCACAGCTATTCTATTATTCAAAGGAAAAGCTTACGCCTTAAAATAATGAAGAAATAGGGGTGATGAGAGGGCTGCGTATTTATTGGTGAATTGCGTATTAATAAATCATAAACCCGAGCAATAATATGTTAACCGAATCTTCTTGACTCCAAAGCAAGCAGATCCTCTAGCGCGCGATCTGATGGGTGGGCAGAAAAACATAGTCCTTGTAAAAGGTGCTGACCTTTTAGTGCAAGATGGAATGAAGCAAGGGGCGAGGCGGAGGTGTTGACCTGCTGTAAGGTCATCGGGACAAGGTTGCTGGGCTAGATTCTAATTCTTCCTTCTTCATTCCAACGCGTTATGAATGGTAATGTTCCACCCGTGATACGTGCATCTATGAAGAAGGTTGCGCGGGCTGGCTGGGGTATTTGCTTTTTCTTCTCCCTGGTGAAAACAAATAGCGTTTGCGAGGAAAATAAGCTCAGGAGTTGCTGCCCGGTGCGGGGTTTCGGGGCTGATTTTACGAAAAAGCAAAAAAGGCAGGACCGGTAAGGTCCTGCCTTTCCGGGCCGCAAACCAAGGACCTGATTTGCGGCCGTTTTAGGAAATAGGGCTCAAAAACCGCATGCCTTTGGCAAGGCGTGTGGTGGAGGGGGCGTTAATGCACGTCAAACTGTAGCTTGAGCAAATTGGCGTAAATGCCCTCAGGGTTGTTGGCCAGTTCCTCGTGCGGGCCTTGCTCCACAATCTGCCCCTTGTCAATGACCAGGATCTTGTCCACTTTCCTGATGGTGGCCAGGCGGTGGGCAATGATAATGGTGGTTCTGTTCTTCATCAATTCATCCATGGCCTCCTGCACCAGCATCTCAGACTCAGAGTCTAGCGAACTGGTGGCCTCGTCCAGGATCAGGATGGCGGGGTCCTTCAGGATGGCGCGGGCAATGGCGATGCGCTGGCGCTGCCCACCCGAGAGCTTGATGCCGCGTTCGCCCACCACCGTGTTAAAGGCGTCTGGGAACGACTGAATAAACTGCAGCGCGTTGGCTTTCTGGGCCGCCATTAATACCTCTTCATCGGTGGCATCGGGCCGGCCGTAGGCAATGTTCTCCCTAATGGTTCCGCCAAACAGCAGCACCTCCTGCGGCACAATGGCCATGTTGCCCCGCAAGTCGTGCAGGTGCAGGAGGTTGATGTTCTGGCCGTCCACAAAAATAGCGCCCTGGTCTACCTTGTAGAACTTCATGAGCAGCTGCGCAATGGTAGACTTGCCGGCCCCGCTGGAGCCCACCAGGGCAATCTTCTCGCCGGCCCTTATCTCAAAGTGGATGTTCTGCAGGACCTGAATGTCCGGGCGGGTAGGGTAGGAGAAGCCCACGTGCTCGTACCGAACGTTGCCGTTGAGCTTGATAGCCGAGGAAACCGGCAGCGACAAATCTTTCTGCTCCAGCGGAAGATCCAAGATCTCCAGGATGCGCTCAGACGCCCCAATAGACACCTGAATCTTGGCGTACAGGTCGCCCAGACCCGCCACCGAGGCCCCGATAAAGGAGGTGTACAGGATAAAGGAGGTCAGTTGGCCAAACGTAAGGTCGCCGCGCTGCACCAGGGTGGCCCCGTACCAGATCACCAGGATAATGCCCCCGAAGAGCCCGATGATGATAAAGGAGATAAACGCCCCACGGTAAAAGGAGGTAGAAATGGCCGTGCTCACCGAGCGGTTGAGCGCCTGCTTGTAGCGGTTAATCTCAAACAGCTCATTGGTGAACGCCTTTACCACCTGAATGGCCTGCAGGGTCTCCTCCACAATCACGTTGGTGACCGCCAACTCATCCTGCGTCTTGCGCGAGAGCTTTTTGAGCTTTTTTCCGAAAACCACCGCCAAAATGACCAAGACCGGAAACGTGGCCAGCATGAACAGAGAGAGTTTCACCGAGATGAACATGATAAACCCAATGCCCACCAGCAAGGTGGTCACCTGCCGGAACAGCTCGGCCAGCGTGATGGAGAAGCCGTCCTGGATATAACTCACGTCTGAAGTGATGCGGCTGGTAATTTCCCCCACCCGGCGTTGCTCAAAAAAGGTGAGCGGCAGACCCATGAAGTGGCTGTAGAGGCTCTGGCGCACATCGGCAATGGCGCGCTCGCTTACCTGCGCAAAGAAGTACACCCTAAAGAAGGAGAAAATCCCCTGCAGGGCAATCACGCCAAACAAGAGCAGGGCAATGAGGTCAATGTCCTGGGTGAAAGCGGTGGGTTTGCCTACCGCCGCATCAATGAGCATGCCGGTCACCGCCGGAAACGCCATGAAAGTAAGGCTGGAAAAAAGCAGAAAAACCAAGCCCGTGTAAAACTTGCCCCGGTACGGAAGGAGAAATCTAAAGATCTGAAGACCGCGGCGCAGGCTTTCTTTGCTCAGCCTGGCTTTGCCTTCTGTTTCAAGTCCGGATGCCGCTCCCGGCCCGAATCCTCGTTTTGCCATGTATGACTACCTGTTTGGAAAAAAGAGCGCCCCTTTGGCCATCTCTATGCTTACTCTGGTAACCCCAACTTTGTTTTGGGGCGGTTTCCCGTGAAACTGCCCCAAAACAAAGTTTGCGCGGCGTTACCCACTCGGCAACCCGCAAAGGTAGGTATTACAACTGAATCCATGGTTACCCACGGGGAGAGATTAGGGCCGTCCGCTTTATTTTCGGGTAGAAAACAGCCACAGGCCCAAAAACATGAGCAAACCGTTCAGCAGGAGCACCTCAAACCCAAACTGATAGCCCCAGAACCATTCGGCGGAGTTCTGGCTGAGAATGTAGGTAAGCACCGGTGAGAGCACGCCCAGGGCCGGCACCACGCCATCGCGCACGCGGCGTTTGGTGAGCAGGCCAAAGCTGTACATGCCCAGCAGCGGCCCGTAGGTGTAGCCCACCAGGGTGAACAGCGTGGCAATGATGCTTTCATCATTGTACAGCCTGAACAACAGGATCACGGCCAGTAGCAGCAGCGAGAAGCCCAGGTGCACCCAGTGGCGGTACTTCACGCGCTGTGCCTCAGGGCGTTTCTCAAAGGCCAGGAAGTCTACGCAAAAGGCGGTGGTCAAAGAAGTGAGGGCAGAGTCGGCTGAGGCATACGTGATGGCCGTGATGCCCAGGATGAACGCCAGGGCCGCCACCGCCGGGAAGTGCTGCAGCGCCAGGGCCGGGAACACGTCATCGCCTTTGGCGGGTAGGGCAATACCTTGTTCGGCGGCGTAGAGGTAGAGGAGCGCGCCCAGGCCCAGGAACAAGACGTTCACCAGCACCAGGATCACCGTGAACCAGAACATGTTTTTCTGGGCTTCGGGCAGGTTGCGGCAGCTCAGGTTCTTCTGCATCATGTCCTGGTCCAGGCCTGTCATGGAAATGGTGATGAAGGCCCCGGCCAGCAGTTGCTTAAGGATGAAGTTAGGGGCCTTGGGGTCCCAGACCCATACCTGGGCGTACGCGCTGCCGGTAATGGCGGGGCCAAGTGCTGGTAAGGAAAGGTGCATCTCCTGGGCCACCACCCAAATGCTCAGGCCCAGGCACACCAGCATGGCCAGGGTCTGCAGGGTATCGGTCCAGATAATGGTTTTCATGCCGCCCCTGAACGTGTACACCCAGATAAAGGCGATGGCGATGCCCACGGTGCCGGCAAACGGAATGCCCAGGGGACCAAAGACGGCCAGTTGCAGTACCCCGGCCACCAGGTACAGGCGCAGGGCCGCGCTCATGGTGCGCGACAGCAGGAAAAAAGCGCTTCCGGTCTTGTAAGACCAGAAGCCCAGGCGCTGCTCCAGGTAGGTGTAAATAGAGACCAGCTGGAGGCGGTAATACAGCGGCAGCAGGAAAAGCCCGATCACCAGGTACCCCAAGGCGTAGCCCAGCACCATCTGCAGGTAGGTAAACCCGGTTTTCTCCACCATGCCCGGAATAGACACAAACGTAATGCCCGACAGCGTGGTCCCGATCATGCCGAACGCCACCACGTACCAAGGCGAGGCTCGGTTGGCCAGAAAGAAGTTGGTGGTAGATTCGCCTTTCTTGCTGGTGGCAAAAGAGACCAGCAGCAGCAGAAAAAAGTAGGCAATGATAATGCCCAGGGAAAAAATAGGAGACATGTACTAAACCGCGCAGGGTAAACGCGCGCACAAAAGTACGGCGAACGGCGGAGAAAACGGCTCTCTTGTGTTTTGGCCCCGTTTCCTGAAAAACAGGCCCTAAACGGGGCAGAACCCATCCGCAAAAAAAAGCCCCCTGGTTTTAGCGCCGTTTGGGTAAAACAGCGCCAAAACCAGGGGGCTTTTATGTAAAAGCGTTGGGTTACGCGGCGGTGATGTCTACAAACTCAGTGCTTTTTCTGGAGATGGAGTACAAGCCCACAAAGGTCAGGAAACCGTTCAGGAGCAGAACCTCAAACCCAAACTCATAGCCCCACAGCCACTCCACGGAGTTGGCACTGATGATGTAGGTGAACAAGGGCGCCAGCACGCACACCAGCGGCACCAGGTTGTCGCGCACAATGCGCTTGTTGAACATTCCAAACGAGTAAAGGCCCAGCAGCGGACCGTACGTATACCCAGCCACTTTGAACACCGCCTGCACCACGCTCTCATCGTTCACAATCTTGAAGATAATGATTACCAAGGCCATGAGGGCCGAGAAACCCAGGTGTACCCAGTTCTTCATTCGAATGCGCTGCGTCTCGGGGCGGTTCTTGAAATCAAGGAAGTCTACGCAGAACGAAGTGGTTAAGGCGGTTAGCGCCGAGTCAGCTGAGGCGTACGTGATGGCCGTGATTCCTAAGATAAAGGTGATGCCCGCGAAGGCGGTGAAGTGGTTCAGGGCCAGTTCTGGGAATACCAGGTCGCCTTTGGCCGGCAGGGCGATGCCCTTGGCGTCGGCAAACAGGTATAGTAACGCGCCCAGGCTCAGGAACAGGATGTTCACCAGCAAGATGATGAAGGTAAAGGAAAGCATGTTCTTCTGGGCTTCCTTCAGGTTCTTGCAGCTCAGGTTTTTCTGCATCATGTCCTGGTCCAGGCCCACCATTACAATGGCAATGAACATCCCAGACAGGAACTGTTTCAGGAAATAGCGCTGGTCTTGCCACTCCCAGAAGAATACCTGCGAGTACTTGCTTTGTTCAATGGTGGTGACTATGCCTTGGAAAGAAAGGTTCAGGGCATCGGAAATCATGACAATGCTGATGCCCACGCAGATGAGCATGGCCAGGGTCTGGAAAGTATCGGTCCAGATAATGGTCTTCATACCGCCCCTGAACGTGTATACCCAGATAAGCGCGATGGTGATGATCACCGATACCTCAAACGGCACTCCCATGGCGTCAAACACCGCCAGTTGCAGCACGCCGGCCACCAGGTACAGCCTGAAGGCTGCCCCCAGGGTACGGGCCAGCAGGAAATACGCTGCCCCCGTCTTGTACGACCAATGCCCAAACCGCTGTTCCAGGTAGGTATAGATAGACACCAGGTTCAGCCGGTAGTACATGGGCAGCAGCACCATGGCCACCACCACGTAGCCCAGCATGTTGCCCAGAATGAGCTGCAGGTAAGAGAACTGTGCTTTCTCCACCATGCCAGGCACCGAGATAAAGGTAACCCCCGAAAGTGAGGTCCCGATCATGCCAAACGCCACCACGTACCAGGGCGAGGCCCGGTTGGCCAGAAAGAAGCTGTCTGTGGATTCTCCTTTTTTACTGGTGAGGAATGAGATAAAGATGAGGATACAGAAGTAAGCGGCAATAATGACCAGAATAAGCGAAGAAGACATGGATGGGAGAAGTGCGTTAGTTGTTTTATGTGCTTAGGTGCGGGCAAATATAACCAAAAAACAATATGGCGTCTTTAGAAGAATGGCAGTAAAACCGGCGGTCTGGTTAAAAAATAAGCCCTTCGGGTAGTACCAGAAGGGCCAGGTTATGAGATAGGGAAAAATCAGGACTGCTTAATAGCCCCAGGGCGAATGGAAGCCCGCGCCCGGGTAGCCGTAGCCCCACAGGTTGCCATTGGCCCCGTTGCTGTACCGCACCTCGCCCGAAATAGTCACATTGGGCGCCACCTGGTACTGGGCCTGAAAGTGGAATCCCTGGTTGGGCATACGGCCATAGACGAAGGGATTGCTGTTCCAGCGGTTCCCGGAAGAAGGGCCCAGGTCTTTCCAGACGCTGCCGCTCAACAGGAGCCGCTCGCTCATGGCGTAGGTGCCGCCCACGTGCAGCAGGTACTGCCGCGAGGGAGCGGCGGTCATGAGGGTAGAGGAGCCTTCGCCGGTGGCGGCCCTGAACGTGGGGCCACCCCAGGTTTGTAGCATGGTCAGGCTACTGAAGACCTGGAAACGGGGCGTAACCCGGTACTGCACCCGCGGCTCCACATACGAAACCGAGCCCAGGTTGCTGAACCCGGCGCCCGCGTTCAATCCGTAGCTTACCCGGGGCACAAAGGGAGCCGCTACCTGCCCCGAATCGGACCGGGAGGTGGGGGCGGGTACTTCCTGCGCCAGGCCGGGCAAGGCACTGGCGGCCCAGGTGAGCAGGGCGAAAAGGGGTATAAAAAGTTTTCTTGACATCTGGTTCTGGTCTACTTGCTGCCGGAGGGTTCCATGGCCCGCAGGGCACGCCCTCCTAAGGTAAGGAATTCCTCCTTTAAACGAAATAACCCGCGGCTTAGTCTATGGGTTCTGTTTCAGGCTTGTTTTGGGTAAAACCGGCCTGAAACAGAACCTACCCCTGCCTACAGGACCCATTACGCTTTTTTGCGGAGCCAGGCTTCGCGGCGGGCCCGGGCGGCTTTTGTGGCTTTCTCCTGCGGTACCAGCTGTAGCTCAGGGTCTCTTGCCAGGGTAACCGACACGGTTTTTTTGGTGCCCTGCTGCAGTACCTCCAGCTGCACCTGGTCGCCGGGTTTGTGCTGGGTCAGGAGGCTGTCCAGCGTCTTCTGGTCGGTGAGTTTCTGGCCGTTCAGGGTGAGGAGCGCATCGTCGCGGTCCAGCCCGGCTTGGTAGAGCGGCCCGTTGGAGAAGGTGCCCTGTGCAACAATGGCCTGGTCGTTCTGGAACCGGAGCCCTTCCCAGCCCAGCACGGCTGCATTGGACGCTTGTAAGGTCAGCCCCATCTGGTTGGCCAGGGCCTCGTAGGGCAGCATCTCCTTGCCGTAAATGTGGCGTTTAAAGAAATCCTGGGCAAAAGCGGCATCCTTGGTCAGGTCGGCCAGGGCTTTCTCCAGGTCGGGCAGGGTGTAGGGCTTCTCGGCTTTGCCGTGGCGTTGCCAGAGCAGGCGCATGTAATCGTCCAGGCTCAGGTTCTTGAACCGGGTGCGCAGGGTGAAGTCCAGCCCCAGGGCGATGGCGTTGCCGTAGGTGTAGTACGAGATATAGGTGTTGGTGCGGTTGGTAGGGTCCACGGAGCGGGAGGCGTCTACAAACGGGGCCTGCTGGCTCATCTCCACCGGCGAGAAATACTCCTTGCCCGGCGAAACGGCCACGGCCATGATGGGGTACGCCGCGCTTTTGAGGTAATCTGCGACGGAGGTGACGCCGGCCCGGTGCATCAATAACGTGCCGTAGTAGCTGGTGAAGCCCTCGGCCAGCCACAGCTCGCCGCTCATGTTGGCATCGGCGAAGTTGAACGGCTCCAGGCTCTGCGGCCGGATGCGCTCCACGTTCCAGGCGTGGAAGAACTCATGGGAGAGCGTGCTCAGGTGAGGGGTCATGCCGCTCTTGAGCGGACGGGAGCTGGTGATCACGGTGGAGTTGCGGTGCTCCATACCGTCGCCGGGCGTGCCGGGCAGGTAGCAGGCAATGAAGGTGTACTCGCCAAAGTCAAAGGCCGGCAGCTCGCCAAAGACCGCCTGGTTTTCCTGCACAATGCGTTGGGCTTTCTGGGTGTACTCGTCCAGTTCCTCGGGGGTGCCGCCGTGGTGCAGGCCAATCCTGATCTTCTGGCTACGGCCTTTGTCCTGCACCGTCCACTCGCGCCACTGCAGGGAAGCCAGCTCAATGGGGCTGTCCATGAGGTACTGAAAGTGGGGGGCCGAGAAGGTGAAGGGGGCGGTCTCTGGCTTCAGTTGGGTTGCCGCAGTCCAGTTCTGGCCCGCCGGCGGCGTGAACTGCACCCGGATGGGGGCCTGCTCCAGCCCAAGGGCGTACATGAAGGTGGCCGGCGCGTTGAGGTGGGCGTGGGTGAGGTTCACGCCCGCGTAGGTACCGTCGGGGTGGTCGGCGAACAGGGTGTATTTCACTACCACGGTTCCGTCATGGCCGGTTACGTTCCACTGGTGCAGGTTGGGGCGGCCGGGCGTGAGCGGGTTGCCTTTGCCATCGGTGACGCGCACCCCGTACACGTTCTTGGCGAACTCGTGCAGGGCGTAGCGGCCGGGCGAGGAGCGGGCCATGCGCACTTCCAGCACCGGCGTCTGTACGCCTTTGAAGGTGGCCGTAACGGAGGCTTCGTGGTGCACCGCGTTTTCAAACGAGACCTGATAGCTGACGCTCTGCTGCGCCATGACCGGGGAAGCGAACGCCAAAGCCACAGCGGCCAAGGCGGTGAAGAGGGTTTTCTTCATGGGAGATTGGTTTCAGCTTCCAAGATACATAGGAAACCAGAATCTGCCACACCCTGCCCCCATTTGCTTGCCAGGGACTAAACGGACTTCTGCAGCACCTGCGCCCGGATGAAGCCGTTGGAAAAGAACTTCTCTTGCCTGGTCTCATACCCCAACCCAGAAAACAGCGTCCCGAACGAAGGAAGCGTTTTGCCCGTGATGCCGCTCACCGCCCCAAAGAACCGGTACATGCCCCACAGCAGGGGCTTTTGCCACCACCGGTGCCCGCGCGAGGAAGACAGGTGGAAATCGGTGTGCAGCCACTGGCCCTCGGGGAGCAGGACCCGGTCTAGCCGCTGCATGATGTTCAGGGCTTGGTCTGGGGTGAACAGGTCCAGCACAAACGGCGTGATGACCACGTGAAACGTCTCATGCGGTAGCAGGTCTTCCTGGGTGCCTACCCTGAACTCCACCGGCTGATGGGCCGAGAGGGAGTTGAGCCTTGCTTGGGCGCGCCGCACCATTCTGGGGGAGGCCTCCAGGAACAAAACCTGGGCCGGACAGCTCTTTTTGAGTAGTTCAGGTAAGATCCAGCCGCTGCCCCCGCCTAAGAGGAGCACCCGGCCCCCCGCCGGAATGCAGGCGAGAAAATGGGCCTGGGCCAGTAACTGCGCCTTGCCGAACACCACCCGCGCCAAGGCATCGTACACCGGGGCAATCAGGTTGAAGTCAGGGGCGGGAGGCGAGGACATGGACGGGGCGGTTTGGGGAATGGCAACCTGGTTAGCGTTCAATCTTTCCCCCTTCTTATATAATAGTAGAGAATCCACTGGCGCAGACGGGCGCTGCCGCCTCTGTTTTGGGGCTACTTTCTGCAAATCGGGCCTAAAACAGGAACGCCCATTCCTCAAAGGGACCGGCAGGCGCCGAGGCAGGGCAGGAACAAGAAAGTAAGACTTCAACCAGCTGTTACGGCTCCTAAAGTTACAGGAAAACTGTTTTGCAGGAAGACTCAGGCCCCTGAGCCAACCAAGGCCTTTCGCGCTTGAGGGTGAAGCAGCAGCGCCTCAGGCGTGCTGGAAATGGCGGTCTACGGTTTCCTCCAGTTTCTGGAAGATAAAGTCCTGGGCTTGCTCGCGCATCTTTTTGGCATCGCCCTTGAACACCTGGCGGTACTCCTCCACTTTGTCTTTAAAGAGGATGGAGACAAACGTGGTACCCACCGGTTTTTCGGGGTTTTCTGAGCCGCCCTGCCCAAACAGGCCGGTCACGGCCACGCAGACATCGGCTTTCAGGAGTTTGTGCAGGCCCTGCACCATCTCGTTGGTGACCTGCTGGCTCTCGGCGGTGTAAAGTTTGAGGGTTTCGTTCTTAACGCCCAGTACTTTGTTCTTGGCCACGGCGTCATAGGTGACCATGCTGCCCAGGAACACATCGGCGGTGCCGGTGGCCTCGCTGAGGGCGGCGGCCAAACTTCCGCCGGTACAGCTTTCGGCGAAGGCCAGGGAAAGTCCCTTGTCCTTCAGTTTCATCATGAGCTGGGTTAAGTCTTCTGGTTTCATAGCGATTGGGGATCAGCGTAAGGCTGCATACTGCTTTTAGGGCCGGGAAGTTGCCGCGGCCCCCGGCCAAACACAGGGTAGGGCGGCTACGTACTTTAGTACAGTTTGCCGGTTTTGGGGCCGTTTTCTGGAAAAGGGGCCCAAAACCGGATTGAGAGAGGCACAATACGCATGAAAAAAGCATATAGAAAGATGGTGGCTTCGCTGGCCCTGTTTACGGTGGAGCTGGTGGTGATCTGGGCGGTGTTCCTTCTGTGCCTGCTGGTGTTCTTCTGGCTGGCCAGGGAAGTGCTGCCGGGGCAGGAGCTGAAGTTTGACAGTCGGGCCTTTGCCTGGGCCGATGAGCGGGCCACCCCCCAACTCACCGAGTTTATCAAGGGCATCACGTTCCTGGCCTCCCGCAACTTTATCACCGGGGCCGGGCTTATGTTGATTGGGTACTTCCTGTTTGTGAAGAAGCACAAGTGGTACTCCCTCAAAGTGCCCGTGATTGCCCTGGGCAGCATCTCCTTAAACCTGCTGCTCAAGTACCTGTTTAACCGGCCCCGGCCCCTGGTGCCGCACCTGGTAGAATCCTACGGGCTAAGTTTCCCCAGCGGGCACGCCATGATCAGCGCCTCGTTTTACGGGCTGCTCATTTACCTGGTCTGGAAGAACGTGGAAGTGCCCGCCTGGCGTTTCCTGCTGGTGACCCTGCTATCGCTGCTGATCCTGTTCATTGGGTTTAGCCGGGTGTACCTGCACGTGCACTACGCCACCGATGTGCTGGCCGGGCTGGCCGCCGGCCTGGGCTGGGTAATCCTGGCCAACGCCCTGCTCAGCCGCATGGAGAAATTCTCCAAGCGCAACCTGCACCCGGTGGTGAAAGGCGAGCAGCAACCGGTGCCCTGAAAAATATTTTAAAAAAAGTTGGGCCAGGTATTGCACGTAAATAAAAAGTAGTATCTTTGTGCACCCGATAGAAATAACGGGAACACCTGATGCGCAGGTGGCGAAATTGGTAGACGCACTGTCTTCAGGCGGCAGCGGGCAACCATGGGAGTTCGAGTCTCCCCCTGCGCACGTAAAGCCAGCTTCTTTTGAGGCTGGCTTTTTTTGTTTTTACCCGGCTGGGGCAGGACCGGGCCGGCGGTGCATCTGTTTTGGGGCGTTTTTTCGTAAAACCCCAGAAAAACAGTCTCTCTATGCAGCTAAAGGAAGAACAGACCAACCAAAAAGCCAAAACCGCCCTCTCGGTGGTGACCCTGCAGATGGTAATTGCCTGGGTGGTGTTTGTGGGGTCGGCGCTGCTGTTTTTCTGGATGGCCACCGTGGTGTTTGTGGAGCAGGAGAAAGACCTGGACCAGGCAGCCTTTGAACTGGCCGAGGAGATGACCACGCCCCAGACCACCCAGGCCATGTACTTTGTTACCTTCTTCGGGTCTAAAAACTTCCTCATCTTCGGGTCATTGGGGCTGGCGGTGGTGTTTCTGCTCTTCAAGAAGTGGCGCTTTTACTCGCTCAAGGTCATTGCCATCTCGGCCACTACCACGCTGTTCAACCAAAGCATGAAGTTCCTGTTTGGTCGTCCCCGGCCCGAAACGGCGTTCCTGGAGCAGGGCGGTAATAGTTTCCCCAGCGGGCACGCCATGATTGGCGGCGCTTTCTGGGGCTTGCTCATGTACCTGCTCTGGACCAACGTGGAGCGTACCTGGCTGCGCTGGCTCCTGAGCCTCCTGCTGGGCGGGTGGATTTTCCTGATCGGCTTTAGCCGCGTGTACCTCAACGTGCACTATGCCTCAGACGTGCTGGCCGGCTGGGGGGCGGGCATCTTCTGGCTTATGCTCTCTATTTACCTGCTCAACCGCCTGCAGCAGCATCTGGGCAAAAAGGTAGACCGGCAGTTAGAATCGTAGCGGGGAGTGGGGCAGCCCGCAGGCGGAGGGGTAAAAACCGGGCGGGAGATGTTTTGTTAAGAAAAAATAACCAATTTACGGCTGCAAATTGCAGCATATCTTACAGCAGAAATCTGTAAAACCATTTTTCCATGATCATTACGCCAAGAGTACGCGGGTTTATCTGCCTAACGGCCCATCCGGTAGGGTGCGAGCAAAACGTAGTAAACCAGATTAACTATGTAAAGTCTAAGGGACAGATTGAGGGCCCTAAAAAGGTATTAGTGATAGGAGCCTCCACCGGGTTTGGGCTGGCCTCCAGAATCAGCAGCGCGTTTGGCGCCAACGCCGCCACCATTGGGGTGTATTTTGAGAAGCCCTCGGCCGCCGGCAAGCCCGGCTCGCCCGGTTGGTACAACACCGCCGCCTTTGAGAAGCACGCGCATGAAGCCGGCCTGTACGCCAAGAGCATCAACGGCGACGCGTTCTCTGACGAGATCAAGCAGAAGACCCTGGACCTGATCAAGGCCGATCTGGGGCAGGTGGACCTGGTCATCTACAGCCTGGCCTCGCCGCGCAGAACCAACCCCAGAACCGGCGTCACGCACAACTCGGTGCTGAAACCCATTGGGCAGCCGTTCACCAACAAAACCGTTGATTTCCATACCGGCAACGTGACCGAGGTGTCTATTTCCCCGGCCACCGAGGAGGACATTGAGAACACCGTGGCCGTGATGGGCGGCGAAGACTGGGAAATGTGGATAGACGCCCTCAAGGCCGCCGATTTGCTTGCGCCCGGCGCCACTACCGTGGCCTACTCGTACATTGGGCCGGCCCTGACCGAGCCGGTGTACCGCAAAGGAACCATCGGCCGCGCCAAGGACCACCTGGAGGCCACCGCGTTCACCATCTCAGACAAGCTCAAGGACCTGAACGGAAAAGCGTACGTGTCGGTGAACAAGGCGTTGGTGACGCAGGCCAGCTCGGCCATTCCGGTGATTCCGCTGTACATTTCGTTGCTGTACAAGGTAATGAAGGCGAAGGGCATCCATGAGGGCACCATTGAGCAGATGCAGCGTCTGTTCCAGGAGAGGCTCTACACCAACGGCGCAGTGCCCATAGACGAGAAAGGCCGCATCAGGATTGACGACTGGGAAATGCGCGACGATGTGCAGGCCGAGGTAGCCCAACTGTGGGAGGAAGCCACCACCGAGAACCTCTCCGAGATTGGCGACCTGCAGGGCTACCGTACCGATTTCTTCAACCTGTTCGGGTTTGAGGTAGCCGGCGTGGAATATGAGACCGATGTGAACGAAGTGGTAGAGGTACCCGGTTTGGTATAAGCCTTTACTTTTGAAAGCGGCCCTGTTGTAGCCTGCTTTTCTGGAAAGATCTTGCCGAGGAATAGGAGAGGCGTTTGAAAGCGCTTTCCCGTTCTTCGGCAAGATCTTTTTTTATCGGGTTGCAGCTGATTTCCTGGGTTGTGGCTGAGGTAAATTTTGGAAACCCGAAGCGCGGTGGCTGTTACAAGGGCGGAATCTTGTGCCGGGAATAGCTTACGCCAGTTCCTGCTCGTACAGCCGCAGGTTCTCCTCGTCAAAGACCACAAAGATCACTTGCTGGGGTAAGCTGTTCTGTGCCAGGAAATCCCGTACGGTTTTTACCGCCACAGCGGCCGCCTGGGCTTTAGGGTAGCCGTACACCCCCGTGCTGATGTTGGGGAAGGCAATGGTGTTGAGGCCGCGTTCCCGGGCCAGCCGCAGTGAGTTTAGGTAGCAGTTGGCCAGTAGTTCTGGTTCGCCCCGGTGGCCGCCGTTCCAGACCGGGCCCACGGTGTGAATCACAAACCGGGCCGGAAGGTTGCCGGCGGTGGTCATGACGGCCTCGCCGGTAGCGCAGCCGCCTTGCCGTGCCACAATCTGGCGGCATTCCTGCAAAATGGCCGGCCCGCCCGCCCGATGAATGGCCCCGTCAACGCCGCCCCCGCCCAGCAGGCTGGAGTTGGCCGCGTTCACAATGGCATCGGCGGTTACGTTGGTGATGTCTCCCTTCAGAAGTTGGATGCGGTCAGAAGTTGCAGCAGGCATAACGTTTTAGGGCTGTTTTCAGCAAAATAGGCAGGAAATGGTTAAAAGGAAAGAGAGACAGATCAGCCCACCAACGCTACTGCCTTGCAACGCTCCTTCACCTATTCGCACAAGCACCCAATCACTCATTCACACATTCACTCAGGACTTTACCTTTACCCGCAGCGCTTTGAGGCCGCTTACGCCCTGCAGGTCTTCTACTTCTACCTGCTCAATTTCCTCGGTGAGCACGCCTTTGTTCTGGAGGTACTCAATGTACTCCAGGTACTCGTTGGCCTCGCGGGCCTGGGAGTACACAATGGCCACTTTGCCGGGCTGGGTGAGGCGTTCCTCCGTATCGCGGATCATGGCTTTGTCAATGCGTTTTTTCACAATCTCATAGCGGATGTTGTAGGCCCCGTCTACGTCAAACTTACGCTCGTCTTGCCTGAACCGGATGGCCAGGGGCTGGCTGTGGATCAGGATGAGTTGGGTGGTATCCAGCGGCACCTGGAGTTTGGGTTTGAGGGCCAGGGTACGGCGGGTAATCTCGCACACCACCATGAGCTGCCACAGGCGCAGGTTGCGCAGGAACATCAGGTCGAACGGCTTGTTTTCCACCAAGGACTGGCCCACGTAGATGTTGAACTCCACGCCATCGGTCACGAAACGCTCAAAGTAGTGCGGAAACATCTGCTGGGCCTGCAGCTCTTCCTGTTCCACGTACTCAGAAATGGTCTCGTTGATGAGCGTGAGGCTTTCTTCAAAGGCCTTGCGGCGCTTGTACAAAATGCCCAGGGCCGGGTCCATGGAACTGCGGTAGTCCTGGATGTGGGCTACCAGTTCGGGGTGCGTGGCCTCCAGGAACTGGAACATGGGCTCTACCTGGGTGCGCAGCGTCTCAAAAATGGTAATGCCGTCCTGCACCAGAACGCCTTTCTTGAGCTGCCGCAGGTGCTTTGACACCGAGAACCTGAGTTCATCCAGGATGGGCAGGGAATGCACTTCCACCGCTTTCTTCAGGATGCGCTCTGCCAATTGCAGGTGCTCCACCAAATCGCCCAGAATGGCGGCGTTCCGCTCGGTGCTGGAGCCGCGCACGTCGGCCACGGCGTAGAGCGGGTACACGTCTGGAAACACAATGGGCTCCATCTCGGGGGTAGGGCTGATGGGCGAGGCGTTGATCTTGTCCAGCAGGTTGAGGGCGGCTTCCCTGAACCGCCACTCCAGCACCGGGTGAATGGCCGTAAACTTCTCCCGGATCACCGACTGTACCCGCGCCTCAATCTCTTCTGAGTTTCGGTTTACCGCCACGGAGAACAGCGGCAGGAACTGCTCCACTTTGGCAATGGAGAAGGTGTCCAGGTCGCCGGCGTTGGGCGAACCCAGCTCCAGGATGCCGATGGGCTCATTGCCGTAGCGCAGCAGGGCCAGCACAATGTTCTTGATGCCCATGCTCAGCATTTCCTCGCGTACGCCGGCGGGAAGCTGGTCGGTGGTTTCCACGTTCTTGATCACCAGCGGATCGCCCTCGCGCACCAGCTCGTCATAAATGGCCTTGAAACCCGCGTAGCTGGAGCTGGTCACCTCACTCTGCAGCAAGAAACTGTGGTTGATCTTGTTCCCGAAGTTCACGAACGTGCTCTTGTTCTTGTGGAAAGCCGCCACTCCCAACTGCAAATGCGGCCGCTTGAAGAGAATCCTGATCTTTTCCTGCAGCTGCTCAAAGCGGTCGGGTGCCAGCATGACGTCGCGCTCCAGCAGGTCGTTCTTGAGCGAGGAGAGCACTTCCTGGTCGGTGACGTCTACCAGGTTCATGATGTAGAAGCCGCTCACCTCAAAGTTCTGGGGCGGCAGCAACTGCATCCAGATGTCCATGTCCCGGATGTTGTCCAGCATGGTCTGGAGGTCATCGGGCGTAAGCTGAGGCAGTGGTTCCAGCGGTACTATCTCCAGGAACTGGGTGTTGAGCACCACGTTGTAGTGGCGGTACAGGCCCAGCTGGTAATCGGGCACGGTGTAAATCAAAAATTCCTCGTGCGGCACCTGTACCTGGTAAAACTTCTCCAGAATCATGAGGTACATCATGCGTACCCGGTTGAAGAGCATCTGGTGCTCGTCAATGTTGAGGGGGCGCTTGAGGTGGTTGTTGTCCGTAAGGATGATCTGCTTGAATGGCTGCGTGTGGTAGAAGCTGGCATCATAGCGGGGGCCCACCGCGCCGCTGGCCTCTGAGTTATGGGTGGCCGGCGGGAAAATGGCTGTCATCAGAAAATCAATGAGGCATTGGTGGCGCTCCTCCAGGACCGACAGATCCGTGATGGGCTCCTGCAGCTCGGGCAGCTCGTTCAACTGCCGGTAGATCTCCTGTGAAGAAAGCATGAAGCTGCTCTTGCAGTCGTCCTTGAACTGCAGCCAATACGAAATAATGGGTTTAAGGCTCAGATAAGCCTTAAAGGGAAAAGACGAAACACTGATCTGGTAATCTTTAGACGGCATACAGGGCTTTTAACGGAAAAAGTGCGGGCCAGATACATGAAAGCCGGTTTAGGGACTGGTTCTCCCCAGAAAGCCCCACGGAGGGCTGCCCCACCGGGAGCGCACCGTTCTCCTGTACCCCGAAAAAGGGGAAGATTGCAGTCGGGGCGGTAGTTCTAAGGCGCGGCTGTTTCAGGGCCAAAATCAGGAAAGTAGGCTAAAAACGGGTCTGTTGGATGAATTTACCAAACCCACACTGCGCCCCGCAAATCAACGCGGTGTTTCAAGGCTGTTTTCAGGAAAAGCGGCCCAAAACGGGATTGCCTACAAACAAGAAAGCCAGCGCGGAAGCGCTGGCTTTCTAACGAGCATAAGCCGGAAAGGGCTTACCTGAAGGTTTCTTTGGTGTCTACTACCTTTACCTGGGTCACGTTCAGCTTGAAGTTGGCGATCTGGGCGTCCTCGTCCTTCACGGCCTGCGGCAGGCCTTCCTTTACTACGTTGGAGTAGCTCATGGGCGAAGGCGTGTTGTTCTGCAGGGCATCGGCCAGGGGCTGGGCTTCGCTGTCATCGGTCACAATGGTCACAAACACGTTGTCGGCGGTCCAGTACTTCTTGATGGCGCGGTTCACGTCCTCTACCGTTAGCTTGGCCAGCAGGGCATCCATTTCTTCAATGTAGTCTTTGCGGCCGTAGAAGTGCGAGTCTAGCAGGAAGCCCAGGCGTTTCTCCGGGGTTTGGATGTAGAGTTTGTTGTAGGAGCGCAGGAACTGGCGGGTCAGTTCAAAGCTCTCCTGGGGCATGCCATTCTTCACCAGGTGGTCTACCTCGCGCAGGGCCAGGCGCAGGGCAAAGTGCGCGTGCCCCACGTTGATGTTGCTCAGCTCTTTGTACTGCTGTTTCAGGCCCTCGGCGGTTTGCACCGGCCTGATCCACAGGGCGTGGTAGTTGGAGGTGCGGGGCACGCCTGGCTGGGGAAGCATGTTGCCGCCGCCGTTCTCGTACCACTCAATGTAGGAGTAGTCGCCGTAGTTCATGGAGCGGGTGCTCCGGATTTTGTCATACAGCTGCCCGTAGCTTTTGCGGTGCTCGCCCAGGTAAGAATTGGCCACCATAAGAGCCGCGAAATCATCTGAGGAGCGGGTAATGCTCAAAGGGGCCCCGGTGAAAATGGCCGAGCCCAGCGCGCTGGGCTTGCTGATGATCTCCACCTCCACGCCGTTGGGCTGGCGGGCCTGGCCCGGCTGCGGTACCGCAGGCTGGGTAGCGGAAAGCCCTTCCAGGTCGTTTTTGAGCTGATTCAGGAAATCTGGCCCGTAATTGCCGGCAAGGCCAAGGGTCACGTTGTGGCGGGTGAAGAAGGAGTGGTAGTGGTTCTTCACGTCTTCCAGGGTGATGGCGTTTACCCCGGCGCTGGTGCCCTGGGGCGTATGCTGGTAATTGGTGCCCCTGAACAGCAGGTCTTCCAGGGCTTTCTTGCTGTACTCCTCGTCAGAAGACGTCCTGATCACCTGGTCTACGTAGTTCTGCTGGTTAGACTTCACGCGGTTGAAGTCGGCGGCGTCAAAGCGGGGCGTGAGTACCAGGCCTTTCAGGATAGGGTAGAAGTCCTGCAAAAAGTCTTTGTGCACGGCAAACGTGAACACCGTTACTTCTTTGTCTACGCTGGCGCCGTAGCGGGCCGCCATGGGGTAGATCTTCTCCTGGATCTGGGTATTGGTGAGCTCCCGGGTTCCGCCCGACATGATGGTCTGGGCGGTGGCGTAGGTGAGGCCCTGCTTGCCCGCCGGGTCAGAGATAGAGCCGTTGCGGAACATGAGCTTCACAATCACCTTGTCAGACTCGGGCAACGCCAGTTCCACCACCTCAATGGGCTTTAGCACTACCTGGGTTTCTGACGGGGCGGCCTGCGTGGCGGCGGTAGACTGGGCGGGTTGTTTCTGGCAGGCCGCAAAGCCCAGGGCCAGCGGCAGTATATAGCTTAAGATCTTTTTCATTAGTTCACACCTCCTTTTTCATTGGGGGAAATGGTGGCAATGGTGAGGCCGCTTTCCACGAAGTACTTTTTGGCCACGTCCATGAGGTCTTGTGGCGTTACCTGGTCATACAGCGCGTACATACGGTTCAGCGACTCAGGGTCGCCGGTGAGCCAGATTTGCTGTGACAGGGCATTGGCAATGGCATCTGGGCTGTCCATAGCCATGGCGAAGCTGTAGCGGTTGTTAGACTTGGTGTCTTTGAGGCGCTGCGGGTCTACGGGTTTGGTCTTGGCCTCGTTCAAGGCCTTGGTAATCTCGTCTTTCACGTACTGCAGGTCCTCGGCCTTCACCACCGAGGCTGAGACAGAGATCAGGTTGGGGTCGCGGGCCAACTGCGCGCCGCCGCCAATGGAGCGCACGCGGCGCTCCTGCAGCACCAGTTTCTTGTACAGGTCAGAGGTTTCGCCGAAGAGCAGGTCAGACAGCAGGTTCAGGGCCGGCAGCTCCTTGCTCTTGTCTGAGTAGGCCGGGCCTTTGTAGGCCAGCATGAGGGTGGGCGGGAAACCGGCTTGCTGCACGTGGGCGTAGCGCGTCTCTTTCTGCTTGGGCTCCACCGGAATCTTGGGTTGGTAGCTGCCGCGCTTCCAGTTACCGAAGTATTTCTGGGCCAAGCGGTTTACCTCTTCCTGCTTTACATCACCCACCACCACAATGGTGGCGTACTCTGGGCGGTAGAAGCGCTGGAAGAACAGCTTGGAGTACTCATACTGGTTGGGCATGTCTACCACGTCTTTGAAGAAGCCCATGGTGGTGTGCTTGTAGGTATGCTTGTCAAAGGCGGTGTTCAGCAGTTTCTCATAGAGCTGCGAGTACGGGCTGGCCGAGTTCTTGGTGTATTCGCCCTTCACGGCGCCGGCCTCGGTCTTGAAGTCATGCACCGAGTATTTGAGGTTCTGGAAGCGGTCGCCCTCCATCTCAAACATTTTCTCCAGCATGTTGGCGTTGCCCGTCATGTGGTACACGGTGCGGTCAATGGAGGTGTTGGCGTTGGCCGAGGCCCCCAAAGATTTGATCACCGCTTCATACGCTTTGGTGGAGTATTTCTCGGTGCCCCTGAACATCATGTGCTCAAAGAAGTGCGCGAACCCGGTTTTGCCCGGCTCCACTTCCTCGCGCGAGCCGGCCCGCACCACAATGTAAAAGGCCGCCAGGCCCGGACTGTTGAACGGCACGGTAACCACATTGAGCCCATTGGCCAGCTTTTTCTGCTGAATGGGATACGGTAAGATTTTGTCTCCGCTGGGGCTCTGCGCCCACACGCCGGAGGCCAGCGTACAGCACAGGAGCAGCAAGGAGAGCAGCTTTGTTTGCTTCATAGGTAACACGTAAATAAGGTTCTTCCTGGGCAGTTAGTCGCCCATTTGGGTGGTAAATTTACAAATGGAACGCTGTTTTAGGGCCATTTCTGATAAGAAGCCCCTTTTCTGGTAAAAGCTATTTCAGGTAGAAGGTAACAACTGGTGCCCCCCTGAAGGCCCCTCTGCCGCCAACCTCCTCCTGTTGGTACATGGCTGGCTTTAGCAGGCCTGCCGCTGGCGCGAGCGTCCCGCTCGTGTCCGGGTGCATGGTTGAGCCCTCTCCACTTCTCTTTTTTGAACTCTAGCATTTAGGTGCTTCTCATGCTTCTCCACCCACTCTGTCATCTTGGAAAGATCTTGTGGGCGAACTAGAAGAGCGTTGAAGAAACGACTTTGCCGTTCGCACACAAGATCCTTTCAGGATGACAAAATAGAGCAATGATGACTACCTTCTGAAATGCGTGCGGACACGAGCGGAACGCTCGCGCCAGCGGCAAACCGGGAATGGGTTCCGTTTTATGGGCACTTTCTGAAAATTGAGCCCAAAGCGAGGCGCAGATTACGGGCGGCCGGCGTGTCCCAAAACGTTTCCGGCCTGTTTGGAGCAAAACAGGCCGGAAACAATCAACCGGAGACGTTCAGAAAGCAAGCGGCAGTTTACTCCTGGTACAGGATGAGCATGGAAACCGGCGGTACGGCCAGGGTGCCCCGCACTTTGCGGCCGCCCTTGGGTTTGATGGTTTCGCCTTCCACGGCCACTTTCCAGTCGCCGGGCAGGGAGATGTTGGCAGGGGTGGGGCGGCCGTTGTAGTAGACCAGAATGTTTTTCCAGGAATCGCCGTGGGCGTGGTCTTTCAGTTGGTAGCCCACCAGGCCAGGCTCCGTGGCGACAAATTCCAGGTGCTGGTTCACCATCTGGGCGGTGGGCATCCAGAACGCCGGGTGGGCCTTGCGCAGGGCAATCAGCTTTTTGTAGTAGGTGAACACGTCTTGGTGCCGGGCTTTCCAGTGCCAGTTGATCTGGTTAATGGAGTCGGGCAGGTTGTAGCTGTTGTGCTCGCCGTTTTTGGTGCGCAGCAGCTCGGCCCCGGCGTGCAGAAACGGGGTGCCCTGCGAGGTGAGCACCATGGCGTCTGAGAGCAGGTTCATTTTCTTGAGCTGTTCGGGCGTGGCGTGCTCGTTGGAGGCTTTGAGCTTGTCATACAGGGTGAGGTTGTCGTGGCAGGACACGTAGGAGATGGCCTGCCACGGCTCGCGGGCCCAAAAGGCCTTGGAGTAGTTCACCTGCTGGATGTCTACCTGCGGGTGCGGCACACTGCCCACCACGCCAAACTTGATGGACTCCTCGGTGCCCTGAGCCCCGCTCACAAACCCGGTGGACTTCTCGTCAAACACCGAGCCTTTGATGGCATCGCGCAGGTCATCAGAGAAAGCCGCAAAATGGGTAAGCTGGTGCGTGTTGGCTTTCAGGGCCTTGTGGCTGTCGGGGAGGGGGCTGCTGCCGGCCGTCCAGCCTTCGCCGTACAGCACCATATTGGGATTGATCTTTTTGAGTTCCGCCGAGAGCTGGTTCATGGTTTCCAGGTCATGGATGGCCATCAGGTCAAACCGGAAGCCGTCTATGTGGTACTCGCGGGCCCAGAACTTGCAGGACTCAATGATGAACTTGCGTACCATGGCCCGTTCGCTGGCGGTTTCGTTGCCGCAGGCCGAGGCGTCTGAGTACTTGCCGTCTGGGGTCTGGCGGTAGTAATAGTCGGGGAACTCCAGGTTGAAGTTAGAGCCCTTGGTAAGGCCGGTATGGTTGTAGACCACGTCCATGACCACGCCCAGGCCCCGGTCATGGAAGCCTTTCACCATCTGCTTGAACTCTTTAATGCGCACCTCGGCCCGGTAAGGGTCTGAGGCGTAAGAGCCCTCGGGCACGTTGTAGTTCTGCGGGTCATAGCCCCAGTTGAACTGCGGCTGCTCCCCAGCGGCCTCGTCTACAGAGCGGTAGTCAAAGGCCGGCAGCAAATGGATGTGCGTCACGCCCAGCTCCTTCATGTGGGTAAGACCGGTGCGCAGGCCCTCGGGCGTTTTGGTGCCTTTCTCCACCAGTCCCAGGAATTTGCCCGGCTTGGTGCTGCCCGCGCTGGGGTGGGAGGTAATATCGCGCACGTGGGCCTCCCACAGCACCACCTGGTTCTGGGTTTTCACGGCGGGGCCCCGGTCTTTCTCCCAGCCTTTGGGGTTGGTGGAAGCCAGGTCCAGCACCATGGCCCGCTGGCCGTTCACCCCCACGGCAGTGGCGTAAATGCCCGGGGTTTCCTCCAGCCATTTGTGGCTGGTTCTCACGTGGTAGGTGTAGTACACGCCCTTCAGGTCTTTGGGTACGGTCAGGTGCCAGACGCCTTTCTCGCCTTTTTGCAGGTTCAGCTTTTCATAGGCCGCCCCGCCGTTGCCTTTCTCATAGAACTTGAGCACCACTTCCTCCGCCACCGGCGACCACAGCTTGAACGTGGTCTGGGCAGGGCTGTACTCCAGCCACAGGTTGGCCTCTACGGGCGTGGGGTACTGGTCAAATTTCTGGGCCACCGCCCACAGGGTTGCAGAACTCATCAGGCTCAGGATAAGGAGAAGTCTTGACAGGGTCTTACGGTAATTCATAGGATTGGGTAAAGCAAGCCGCGCCAAAGCGGCGGTAGTATCTTACCAGAAAACCGGGGAGGTATGTTTTCTGCCCGGTTTCCTGAAAATAGCTAAAAAACAGAGGAGTTGCGCTGAAATAAACCGGCTATGCCGCCTCAGACTTAATGCGGCCCGAGAGCAGGGCCACGCTGATGCCCATGAGCGCGATCACGGCAAACGAAAGCCGCAGGCTGCTCACGCCCGCCAGCAGGCCAATGAGCGGAGGCCCCACCAAGAAGCCGGCAAAGCCGATGGTAGAGACCGCCGCCAGGGCCATGCTGGGAGCCATGGTCTTGGTCTTGCCGGCCACGCCGTACACCAGCGGCACCACCGCCGACACGCCCGCGCCCACCAGCAGAAAGCCAATAATGGCCGTTACCATGTGGGGGAAGAGCACGGCAATGGCCAGGCCCACGGCGGTGAGGACCCCGCTGAGTTGCAGTACGCGCTTCAGGCCCAGGCGGGAGGTGAGCCAGTCGGCGATGAAGCGGGTGAAGGCCATGGTGCTCATGAAGGCGGTGTACCCGGCGGCCACCCAGGCTTTCTCGGCCTGCACCACTTTCTGGAAGTATACCCCGCTCCAGTCAAACATGGCCCCCTCGCAGATGAGCGAACAGAAGGCAATGAGGCCCAGGCCCATGAGTGCCTTGTCGGGCTTCACGAAGATGGGCTGGTTGGCCGGGGCGGCAGCATCCTGCGGAAACGCGTACCGGTACGCCAGGGCCACGCCCAGCAGCACGACGGCCAGCACCATCAGGAAATGGTGGAGGGGAATGATGTCGGCGCCAATCATGAACGTGCCAATGGCGGCGCCCACAAATCCGGCCAGGCTCCAAAGGCCGTGAAAAGAGGCCATGATGGATTTTTTGTACAGGCTCTCTACGCCCACGGCCTGGGTGTTCACCGAAATGTTGGCCATGTTGCTGGCAAACCCGAAGAAAAAGAGCGCCACCACCAGTTGCCACGTGGTCTGGCTCAGGCCAATGGTGACCAGGGTGGTGCTGTAGATAACCAGGGCAATGGTGACTACTTTCCGGCTGCCTATTTTGGAGGTGAGCCACCCGGTAAACGGCAACGACAGCATGAGGCCCACGGGCAGGGAGAAAAGCACCGCCCCTAACTGGGCCTCAGAAAGCTGCAACTGCTGCTGAATAGACGGAATACGGGAACCCCAGCTGGAAAAGCACAGGCCCTGCAGAAAGAAAAGGGCACCCACCGCCATTCTGTGGGCTTTTCTGGAAATGGGGGAAGAAACGGAAGAACGCATGAAAAAAGGTATTTCAGACAAAAGTAGGCCTTTCTGGCAGAAGGAACTATTCGGGGTGGTTTTATGTCCGTCCAATGACCTACTTACCTGGTCTTTCCAAAGGGGCGCTTCTACAGAACCGGGCCTCGCCATAGAGAAAGGTCACCCCAACCATTCCGCATCGCATATACCTACATGTACAAACAGCTACCAGGGGAGATCGCCTCTACGCGCTTAGAAGAGTTAGTAACACCCACCGGCAAGGTTTTCCTGCAGATTAGCCTGGAGCCCCATGACCAGTGGATTCACGCCAACTGGATTGGGTACCCTACCCATGACAACGTGGCCAAAGGGGCCATCACCTACCTGGACTGGATGAAGGCGAAAGGCTGCTCAGCCGTCCTTAACGACAACCGCCACCTGGTGGGCCGCTGGAACCAGTCGCTGGATTGGTTGGAGCAGCACTGGGTGCCGTACGCCGTGAAAGCCGGCCTGCGGTACTGGGCCCACCTGGACACCCCCGGCACCTTCTCCGCCGAATCGGCGGATCTGCTGCGTGCCCGGGTAAGGGGCAAGTTTGAGGTGCAGCTGTTTGAAGACCAGGCGGCCGCCGAAACCTGGCTCAAGAGCAAGCAAACCGTGAGACGGTAACTTCCCGTCGTGGTAAAAGAAAAAGCCCCACCCTTGTTAAAAGGCGGGGCTTTCCTGTTTTAGGGCAGTTTTGGCCGAAACAGGCCTGAAACTACTTATTTGGGATTGGTGCCTTGCAGGATGGTGACCATGTTCATTTCCATAGTGGGATAGGCGGTCTCTACAATGCGGCCCATCTCTTTGCCATTCTTGTACAGGATAAACGTAGGCACGGCCGTCACGCTGTCGGTTTTTTCGCTGCCGGTGAGGCCGCTCTTGTCTTCGCGCAGGCTGATCAGTTGAAAGCGCGAGTGCGGAATGCGGGCCTGGTCCATGATCTTGATAAACCGGGGCAGGTCGCGTTGGCTGTCCAGGCACCAGCTGCCAATGTAAGCCTTAATGGTCACGCCCTCCAGCAGCGGCTCCAATTGCTCCATGATCTTGGGGTTAGGAGTGTAGCGCTGGTACGTGGGGTGGAACCAGGCATTGTACGGGGCCTGGTCAAAGGCCATGCGCGTGGTAACGCCAATGAGAATGTTCTCTGTGCCGGCGGCGTTCTTCTCTTCCCGGTTTTCATTGGCATTGAGGCCGGTGTTCTCCGCGGAGGAATAGCCCGACGAGTCAGCGGAGGTGGTGGACATTGTCTTGCGGGCGCAACCCATGGCCCCCAGCGCCAGAAAAGTGACAAGTATGAAACAAAAACGCATTTTCTTAAAGGTTAAGGCAGATAAAGGAAACCTAGTAGAGGAACGTGCCTCCGCACGCCACCGGTATCTGCCGGGCCAAATTTTCTTGCTACACCGCCTCAAGAGGACGGGGCTCGTCCAGGTCCACAAACTCACCTTCCCAGCGGGCAATCACGGCCGTGGCCAGGCAGTTCCCGATCACGTTCACCGAGGTGCGGGCCATGTCCATTAATTCGTCAATACCCAGAATAATGAAAATAGGTTCTACCGGCAGGTTAAAAGAAGCGGCGGTGCCCAGCAAAATCACCAGGGAGGCGCGCGGCACGCCGGCTACGCCCTTGCTGGTGAGCATGAGCGTGAACACCATCAATAACTGCTGCTCCCAGCTCAGATTAATGCCGGCCGCCTGGGCCACAAAGATAGAAGCCAGCGACAGGTACAGGGTGGTGCCGTCCAGGTTGAAGCTGTAGCCCATGGGCATCACAAACGCCACAATCTTACGCGGCACGCCAATAGACTCCATGGCCTCCATGGCGCGGGGCAGGGCGGCCTCTGAACTGGTGGTGGCAAAGGCAATGGAAACCGGCTCGGCGATCACCTTGGCAAACATCCTGATGGGAATCCGGAAGAACAGGGCCGCCGGCAGCAGCACCAGCAGCAGGAAGGCGATGAGGGCCACGTACAGCGTTGCCAGCAGCTTGAAGAGGTTCACCAGAATACCGAAGCCCATGTGCCCCACGGTGTAGGCAATGGCGGCGCCCACGGCAAACGGGGCAAAGTACATGATAATGTTGGTGAACTTGAACATGGTCTCGGCCAGGCTCTCGGTCACTTCCAGCAGGGGGCGGCGCTTGCGCTCGTTCAGCATGGCCAGGGCAATGCCGAAGAGCACGCTGAACACCACAATCTGCAGCACCTGCCCCTCGGCCACCGACTTGGCGATGTTCTCGGGGAAAATGTGCAGGATAATGTCTTCCCAGGTCTGGGCGGGCGGGGCGGAGATCTCGTCGCTGGTCTGGCCCTTGAGCACAATGCCGTCGCCGGCCCGGCTAAGGTTAATGGCCGCCAGGCCAATGAACAGCGCAATGGTGGTCACTACCTCAAAGTACACCAGGGCCTTCACGCCCATTTTGCCCACTTGCTTGAGGTTAGAGTGGCCCGCAATGCCCACCACCAGCGTGGCAAAGATGAGCGGCGCAATGATGGTTTTCACCATTTTCAGGAAAACCTTGCTTAAAACGTTCAGGCCCTGGGCAAAGTCTGGGAAGCTGTAGCCAATCTCGGCCCCCACCACCATGCTCACCAGGATCCAGGTGGTGAGGGACTTTTTCTGGCGGGCGAAGAG
Organism: Rufibacter psychrotolerans; assembly: GCF_016924645.1. Taxonomy (GTDB): domain Bacteria; phylum Bacteroidota; class Bacteroidia; order Cytophagales; family Hymenobacteraceae; genus Nibribacter; species Nibribacter psychrotolerans. The sequence goes on from NZ_JAFFJV010000008.1 coordinate 134,877, forward strand.
CAGCAGGGCGGCAATACCGGCCCAGCGGGCGGCGGTGAGTACTACTTCAGGAAGGGCAAGTAAACCATAGTTCTGCGCCAGCGTGAGCACTACGGCTACGGTAAGAATCACAAAGGCCAGTAAGGCGAGCGTGGATTTTTTCATAAAAGGGTTAAGCTCCCTGCTTCAGGAAAGAAGGGAATAACAGTGGTTTAGAATTGAATGGGTTGTAAGCCACAAGACCGGCAAGGTACTGTATCCGACAAATATAGGTTTTTCTTCCGGTTCCTGAAAGCCGGGGGCTGCGGCCAATGGCTCGGCAAAGATTGGGGGCCAGCCCCAATTTTTATTGGGCGTTGCTGCTTTTTTTGCTACACTTGAGGCTCGCAAACCCCACTATCCACTATGCTACTATGGAATCTGGAGGCCCGGGACCTCACCCTCCGCTATACCTGGAAAATCTCCCGCAATGCTTCTGACGTAAAGACCAACCTGTTTGTGACCGTAGGCGACGGCCGGGCCCAGGGCCGGGGCGAGGCCGCCCCCAACGTGCGCTACGGCGAGACCCCCCAGCTGCTGCGGGAGCAGTTCCAGACCCTGCAGGCCCAGGGGCTGGACCAGGTGGCCACCGTAGAGGAACTGCAGCAGCTCCTGCAGCAGCGCGAAGTGTTGCCCGCCCTCCGGTTTGCCCTTGAGTCGGCGTTGGTGCATTACCTCTGCCAGAAAAACAACCAGACCGTGCCCCAGTTCCTGGGCGTGCAGCCGGTAGCCTCGGCCCCCACGGCCTACTCGTACCCCATCATGGACCCGGGCAAGATTGCCGCCTTCACCAAAGAGCACGGCCTGCACCGGTTTGAGTACCTCAAAGTGAAAGTAAACCAGGAAAGCGGCCTGGACATGATGGCCGAGGTGGCCAAAGCCGCCCCGCAGCGCCTCATGGTAGATGCCAACGAAGCCTGGCAAGACCCAGACGCCCTCATGCGCTTTTTTGAAGGCCTCCGGAAATTCCCCATCATCATGATTGAACAGCCCATGCCCTCGGCCCTGCAGGAAGAGTACCTGTACCTGAAAAAGCACTCGCCGTACGATCTCTTCGCTGATGAATCGGTGACCGACCACGCCGACTGGGACCTGCTCCAGCAGCAGTTCCACGGGGTGAACATGAAGCTCATGAAGGCCGGCGGTTACCTGAACGGGCTGTCTATCCTGAACAAGACCCGGGCCGTGGGGCTCAAGACCATGATTGGGTGCATGATGGAAACGTCCATGGGCATCTGGTCGGCGCTGCAGCTGGCCCACGGCGTAGACCTGCTGGACCTGGACGGCATGCTGATTGTGAAAGACGAGCCCTTTAAACTAGTGCGTGAAGAAGCCGGCCGGTTGTACCCCGTGGCGCAGCCCTAGGCCAGGAGCCGTTTTTGGCCCGTTTTCTGCAAAAGCGCCCAAAAACAGGGACCCTGCTGCTCTAGAGCGGCAGGGCCCCTGTTTTTGGTAGGTGACCGCTGTTCCTGTCTGCTGGCGGCGGGTGCCCGGGCCCAGGCTATGGCTTCTTCTGCTCCTGGGCGGCCAATTGCTTTTCAAGCAGGGCGGCTTCGGCGTCCAGCTTTTTCAGGGTGGCGGCATCGGGCTTTTGCTGCACGGTCTTCTGCAGCAACTCATTCTTGCGCTGGAGCACGCGCTGTTTTTCCTGTAGCAGGCGCAGGCGTTCGTTCATCTGCTGGGCCTGCAGCAGGTGCTGGCCCAGCCCGGTGGAGTCTCCGGAAAGGGTGGTGCTCTGCTGCAGGACCACGGGCGAGCGGGTGAGGTTTCCTTTGAGGTCCAGCCGGTCGCCTTCCGCCAGCTGAATCACCTCACCGCCGGCGGTGGTGAGGGTGCCGTTAGGGTGCAGCGTAGCACCGTTGGCGAAGGTCTTGGCCTGGGTGAGGGGCGTGAAGGTGTCGCCCTGCACCTGCATGGGTTTGCCGTTGCGCAGAATAATGCCCTGGCGCAGGGGCGTGACGCTGGTAGTGGTGGTTTTGCCGCTGATGCGCTTCTGGATGGTGGCACTCTGGGCCCGGGTACTTAGCGGAGCCAGTACAGCCCCTAGCAACAGCAGGCTGGCAATAAGGGAACGTGGTAGCATAAACAAACTGGTTGGTACTGGTTTTTACGGTGTTTTCCTGAAAAGGGGCTAAAAACGGGCTGCTGGTCCTGCCATCAGGCCTTGGCGGTTTTGTTGCGCTCCTTCAGGTACTGCACAATGCCCGGCAGCACCGACAGGAAGATGATGGCCGGAATGGCGTAGTGCAGGTACTCCTTCAACTGCGGGAACTGCCGGCCCAGGTAGTAAGAGACCAGCACCAGGGAGCAGATCCAGAGGGTGGTGCCCACCACGCTCAGCAGCACAAACCGGCCCAGCGGCATGCCAGTTACCCCGGCCAGCAGCGGGTTAAAGGTGCGCACCACGGGCACAAATTTGCCCATGATAATGGCCAGCTTGCCTTTTTCTTTGTAAAACTTCTGGGCCCGCTCCAGGTGGTGGCGCTTAAAGTACCAGGTGTCTTTCTTACGGTACAGTTTCTTGCCCATGCGCTTGCCAATGCTGAACCCCATGAGGTCGCCGGCCACCCCGGCGGCGGTCATGCTGGCCAGCAGCGCCACCAGGGGAATAGACAAGACATCGGCGCCGGCCAGGAGCCCCGTGGTGAGCAGGAGGGAGTCGCCGCCCGGGATCACCAAGCCAATGAGCAAGCCGGTTTCCACGAAGACCACGGCCAGGATCAGCGTGAGGCCACCGTACCGGATCATGTTCTCGGGGCTGGAGAAGAGCTCTGACCAGGAAACCAGGAAAAAGTCTGTCATGGGGGGATTGGGGTTGGTTTTCAGGTGCAGTACGCACAAGAAGAGCCAGATGTTGGTTGTATCTTTGCGGCAAACCACAGAATTGCAGCGGCTATGTTGCTGATTTTGGGGTAGCTACATATATTTGGCTATTGCCCACCCATTGCCCGGTCTACCATGAAGATAGAAGAAGAGATTAAGCAGAGTACGTTCAAGAATGCCTACCAGAAGGCGTTTATCAACGTGGTGTACACGGCTAACTGGCTGCAGCAGAAGCAGTCTGCCTTGTTTAAGCCGTACGGGGTAACCTTGCCGCAGTACAACCTGCTGCGCATTTTAAAGGGGCAATACCCCAAGCCGGCCACGGTGAACCTGCTCATTGAGCGCATGCTGGACAAAACCTCCAATGCCTCACGCATTGTAGACAAACTGGAGTCAAAGGAGCTGGTGACCCGCACGCAATGCCCCACCGACCGCCGTACCGTTGACATCCTGATCACCGAGAAAGGCCTCCACCTGCTGCAGGAGATGGAGGCCACCACCACCGGGGGCCAGTTTGGCCTGCAGCACCTGTCTGCCGAGGAAGCCGAGCAACTCAGCCACCTGCTGGACAAAATAAGGGGCTAGTCTTGCGGTATTTGTGTACCTTACAGTGGATTCTACTAAACCTCTAATAAGTTATTCCTATGAAAAAAATGTTACTTTCTGTGCTGGTGGCGGCCGCGGTAGGGGTTTCTGCCTTTAACATGGTAGCGCCTGGTGAACGCAAGCCCGCTACTCCTGCCCCCGTAGCCGATGCCATTCAGAACTTTAAGGTGAACCTGGAGGAAAGCAAGATTACCTGGATTGGCCGCAAGGTTACCGGCGAGCACAACGGCAACATAAAGCTGGCCAGCGGCACCATGCTGTTTGAGCGTACGGCGCTCAGGGGCGGTACTTTCCTGATGGACATGACTTCCATTACCTGCAATGACCTGCAGGGAGGCTCCAACAAACGGCTGGTAGACCACCTCAAATCAGACGATTTCTTCTCGGTAGATAAAAACCCCACGGCCCGGTTTGCCATCACCAACCTGGCACCCCGGCAGAACGCCAAGGCCGGTACCGCCAACTACATTGTCACCGGTGACCTCACCATCAAGGGCATCACCAACCAGGTGTCTTTCCCGGCTTTGGTGACCATGAAAAAAGGAGTAGCCACCGCCAAAGCCACCCTCAAGTTTGACCGCACCAAGTGGGACATTAAGTTCAGGTCTGGTAATTTCTTTGAGAACCTGGGCGACAAAGCTATTCTGGACGATGTGGAGCTAAACCTGGAATTGGTGGCCAGAGCCGAGACCGTTGCCAAAAAGTAACCCCTACCATCACTTCAGGGAAGGTCAGTGTTTTACTACGCTGGCCTTTTTTTATGCCTTGCCTGCTACGGTAACCATGAGGGCATCTTTCTGCAGCCTGCTGGGGAACAGGCGCTAGCTTCAAAAAAGGGAAGTCCTGGTTAGCGGGATTGATTCAATGAGTGCTATATAGTACATTCGGCAGTACAGTTACGTTTATCCGGCTATGACAGCATTTAAACCGTAGGTTTGCCTCCAGCCAAGGAGCCAATAAGCGTAGGTACTCCGTATATCCAGTAGTTAGCTTTAATTTATAACATTAATAAATCAGGTAAATGATTAAAAAAAGTACATTGCTTTTGTTTATCCTGATTGCTTTGGGATGTAAAGAAAATAAGGGCAAAGAAATTAGAAATGAGTTAGAGGTGACTTTTAGCGCAGTGACTTCTGATGACAGAATTAAGCACATATTAGATGAATATATCAAAGAGATGGACTGCAAGGATTGCATCCATGAGATATTCTTTGATAGGTTTGTGTACAACCAGACTATAATTACTCTTAGAAGTAGAGGCTATAATAAAGAATATCTCCTTAATCAAAAACCTTTATTGCAGCTCACCTACAAAGAGATTCCTTTTATCATTTACAGTGGAATGGAAGGATACTTTGACGGCAAGTTCGACTTTAGGGAAAAAGGCGGTGAGAAAACTGAATGGTCAATGAAATACATCCATTGGACAGTAATTGATAGTGTTGGTAAATTAAAGATATATAAAGAAGGAAGCCTTCCATACACAGCTATCCCAGGCGTTAGCTATTGTCAGTAAAACTAAGAAAAACTAAAGCTAACCACGTGTAAACGTCACCCTTCGGCCGACGGCCTCCGGCGTCGTTTACACAAGTACGTTAGGTAATATTTAATAAATGAATCTAAAAAGTAAATATAGAATCTTCTCTTGCATTTTGCTTTTGGCTCTCCTGATTGGAGTGCCTTTACTGACCGTTGTTTCGGTGCTGTCGACTAAACTATTTCTCAACGACCCTAAAAAAGTATTTGTCTTGGCTTTCCCACTACTCATGGCAATTACGATTCTATTGTTAGTCTATCATCTAAGATACAAATGGGACATAGTACAGATTGGTAACTTCCATTTGAGAATTAAGAAGTTTTTCGGATTAGGTAAAGAAGTAGTAATCGAATACTCTGCAATTAAAGCGACACCTTCTTGGGAACATGTCAGAATTGGGAATGGCCAATTAATTGTCATAGAATCAAATGGACAAGTGGTAACAGAGATTTCGGACTTCACCTACTCAAACTATAAAGACCTAGTTACTGCGCTTGAGATAAAAACGAAACTTGAAGAATATAGATTTAGGCCTTTTATTGAAAGAATAAAACTAGTCTTAACATAAAAGAAAAACAACCGCTAACAAGGGTAGCTGTTGCACAACTCTTGGCTGAAGTAGAACTTTCCCATCTGTCTCCCTTGATTTCTTAATTTCTCCCCGATTCTCGGGGCCAAAATAGCCTTAAAAAGCGGCTGTAAGGGGTCTTGGTAAGG
>NZ_JAFFJV010000009.1 GCF_016924645.1 Rufibacter psychrotolerans
GCGGTCACACGCGGGAGAGTAGGTCGCCGCCAACCCCCCACTAACGCACGCCCACCCTGCAACAAACGCAGCGGTGGGCGTCCGCGTTCTACAGGGGGGGATGAGAGAGGGAACTTTATTCATCAGGGTGCTATACCTTTTTCGGCCTTGGCTTGCCCCTCACTTCTAGCTCTTGGGGAACAGCGTCAACCACGGCTGCGGTACCTCAGGCCTGTTCTCCTCACCTTGGAGCAACCGCAGAGTTATAAGCAGACACCAAAAGAGAGGCCCACCTGTCATGGCAGGTGGGCCTTGCTATACTTGCCAAACAAGAAAGGCGGACTAACAAAGTCCGCCTTTCTTGTTTATGTACTTACCAAATTATCATTAATGACACTCAATTACCATGGTTAGTAAAGAGTCATACCGGTGTAGTTAAAAGGAGAGATAGCTTTCAATTCCGCTTTCAACTGTTCTGACACTTCTAAGGTATCAATAAAGCTTTTGATTGATTCTTCTGTAATTTTCTCATTGGTTCTGGTTAAGCCTTTCAGGGCTTCATAGGGTGCAGGGTATCCTTCTCTTCTGAGTACGGTCTGAATTGCTTCAGCGACAACTGCCCAGTTTTCTTCCAGGTCGGCATGTATTGCTTCTTGGTTTAACTGCAGCTTACCTATTCCTTTTTGCAAAGAGTTCAGGGCTAGTAAGGTATGGGATACCGGCACGCCAACGTTACGCAGAACTGTAGAGTCTGTGAGATCGCGCTGCAGTCGGGAAACCGGAAGTTTTTCTGCCAGGTACGCGAAGATAGCATTGGCCATTCCCAGATTTCCTTCGGCATTCTCAAAGTCAATTGGGTTAACCTTGTGGGGCATGGCCGAGGAGCCAATTTCTCCTTCTTTGATCTTCTGCTTGAAATACCCCATGGAGATATACTGCCAGACGTCGCGGGCAAAGTCTATGAGTATGGTGTTGATTCTCTTGATTCCATCAAATAAGGCGGCAAGATGATCATAGTGCTCTATCTGGGTGGTTACCTGGCTTCTTTGCAGGTTTAACTTCTCCAGTAAGAATTTATTCCCGAACTCTACCCAGTTAATGGACGGATAGGCTACAAAATGAGCGTTGAAGTTTCCAGTTGCGCCGCCAAATTTGCCGGCGTAAGGAACCTGTTCTAGAAGGGTTAGTTGCTGTTCAAGCCGTTCAACAAACACCTGGATTTCTTTTCCAAGACGAGTAGGGGAGGCTGGTTGGCCATGGGTATGGGCAAGCATGGCCACTTCTTTCCATTCTACCGCAAGTGCCGCCAGTGTGTCCCGCAAATGGAACAGGGCCGGTAGGTATTGCTCCTGAATGGCCAGCTGCAGAGACATTGGAATAGCCGTGTTGTTGATATCCTGAGAGGTTAGTCCGAAGTGTACAAATTCCTTCTGCTCGCCTAACCCTAACAGTTCCAGCTTTTCTTTCAGGAAGTACTCCACCGCTTTCACATCATGGTTGGTGATTTTCTCAGTAGCTTTGATCTGTTCGGCGTCTTCCGGGGAGAAGCGCTCGTAAATCTCCCGCATGGCCGTGAACAGGCTGGTGTCCATGCCTTCCAGTTGGGGCAGTGGCAGCTCACACAGGGCAATGAAATATTCTACTTCAACTAGGAGACGGTATCTGATCAGGGCAAATTCAGAGAAGTATTCGGCTAAGGGGGCTACTTGGGAACGGTATCTGCCGTCAACAGGGGAGATAGCGGTAAGCGCAGATAAATTCATAATCTAGGATTTTACCCAAAGATATAAAGGAAGTTCATAACCTCTATAGAAGCGAACTTAAAGGTCTGGCTCTGTTGTTTTGTTTGGTCAACTTTATCTTACACTTCACGTATTTACCCAGTTGCAATGCCCGCTCATTGTGATGTATGCGGGGAATGCATTAGTTTTGCATAGTGGGGTATAGTATATTTTTGACTCCATATTACAACTAACCCAGAAATCACCTTGTCTAAGTTCACAGAGTTTTTTATCAGGAATAAAAAGAAGCTTTTGATAGGAGTAGGAGTGTTTGCCACGCTTCTGGTCATCGGCTTTGTGGCCTTCCTGCTTAACCGCGAGAGAATCTTAAAGTACGCGGTAGCCAAAGTCATCCAGAAGGTAGACAATAAATATCCCGCCCAACTGCAGATTGGCGACGCCCAGTTCACCGATTTCAACACGGTTCTGGTGACCAACATTGCCTTGCTGCCCGATGGCCAACCAAAGCTCTTGCAGATTGATACCGTGGAGGCCACCGTTAGTTTCAGGTCCCTTTTTCTGGGGAGGATGGTCTTCAAGCAGTTTGACATGGCCAACGGGGTAATCACCGCTTTCAAGAAAGACAGCACCGATAATTTCTCTTTCCTCTACCGAAAGCAAGCTAGCAATGAACCGGTAGACACCACCGCCAAGCGCTCTAATTACGGTACTCTGTTGAACAGGTTGATAGAAACCGCCTTTGAGAATGTACCAGATGGGGTGAACTTCAGGAATCTGGGCGTAGTGTTTAGCAGCGACGGGCGTGTCATTAACATGCAGTTGCCCACCATGATCATGGAAGACGGGGAGATTGCGGCGCGGATGACCATCACCACCGACTCCGTGACCAATACCATGTACGTGAAGGGCCTGATAGATCCGGATGAGTACCTGCTGTCTGCCAAGATGTACGGTGATGACCAGTCCCGCACCATTGAGGTGCCGTACATTCAGCAGAAGTTTGGCGCGACCATGCGGTTTGATACCCTCAGCCTGAGCATCACCGATAAGGTTTTCAAGAACAATCAGCTTACCATCAGAGGCGAGTCCAGCGCCCATGGCCTGGTCTTGAACCACCCTAAGATTGCGGATGAAAACGTCACCGTGCAGAACGGGGCTTTAAAGTACAAGATCACGCTGGGCGACCATTATTACGCGCTGGAACCAGAGTCTGAGGTGCGCATTAACAAGGCGGTATTTTATCCGGAACTGACCTACGAGACCCGGCCAAACCGCAAAATCGGGATCAGGATCAACTCTCCCGAGATTCCGGCCAATGACCTGTTCGCCTCCATGCCACCGGGCTTGTTTGACACGTTCCAGGGCATGAAAGCCACGGGAAGTTTTACCTACCGCCTGAACTTCTACGTAGACATGGCCCGGGTAGACAGCCTCAAGTTTGAGTCAGACCTGGATGCCACCAACTTTGATATCACTGATTTTGGGCAGCACGACCTTCGGAAACTGAACACAGAATTTACGCACTCGGTGTATGAGAACGGCAAGGTGGTGAGGACGTTTGCCGTAGGGCCCTCCAACCCAAATTTCACGCCCTACAACCAGATACCTGATTACCTGAAGTACGCCATCATGACGGCCGAAGACCCACGGTTCCTTACCCACAAAGGGTTCCATGACGGCGCTTTCCGGCATTCGCTCATCACCAACATCAAAGAAAACTCGTTTGTGCGGGGCGGAAGCACCATCTCCATGCAACTGGTGAAAAACGCGTTCCTTACCAGAAAGAAGACCATCACCAGAAAAGTGGAAGAGGCGCTGATTGTCTGGATCTTGGAGAATGAGCGGCTTACCTCTAAAGAGCGCATGTTTGAGGTGTACCTGAACATAATTGAGTGGGGCCCCAACGTGTACGGCATCAAGGAAGCGGCCCGGTTCTATTTCTCCAAACAGCCCCACCAGCTTACCTTTGAGGAGTGCTTGTTCCTGGCCAGTATTGTGCCCAAGCCGAAGCAGTACAGAACCTACTTCAACAGCTATGGCGAGCTGCGGGCTTACCCCAGGTACTTCTTCAAACTCATCAGCGGCAACATGCTCAAGCGCGGGCTTATCTCGCCTTCTGAGCATGCCGGGGTTTCGCCGTACGTGAACCTAAGCGGCCGCGCGGGCAGCTTTATCATTCCTAAGCCAGATACTACCCAGGTGGTAGACACCATGGAGATGCTGGCGCCCATTGACCTGCTAGACTTCTAAGATTCCAATATCCAAAAGAAAAGGGCAGCTCTAAATCAGAGCTGCCCTTTTCTTTATAGGTGCTATGCAGACTATCATGGTACTGGGGTCCGCTGTTTCGGTGCCGTGTTTTTGCGGCGTTTTCGGCAGAAGGGCCAGGAAACAGCGATGTTCGGCAAGCAATAGGAAAACGTTTGGCACAGTAAACCAGGCAAACTGACCCCAAAGCGCAATACCCACAAAACAAACCGCCCCGGGTTTTTAGGCCGTTTTGCTGAAATTGGCCTGAAAACCCGGGGCGGTTTTGTAAATACTGGAACTGCTAGGCTTCCGGATTCTCTTCCTGTCCCGGAAGGGGAACAATAGGTTTCTCCTTTTTAGGGAACACCAGCGACAGAATCACGGAAGTAGTCAGGATGAAGGCCACCACGCCCAGGGCGAACACCATGTTAATGTGGTAGAACTCTGAGATAACCAGCTTCACGCCAATGAACACCAGAATCAGGGACAAGCCATAGTGCAGGTAGTGGAACAACTGCATGATACCCGCCAGTGCGAAGTAAAGCGCCCTCAAGCCCAGCAATGCAAACACGTTAGACGTGTACACAATAAAAGGATCTTTGGAGATAGCCAGAATGGCCGGAATAGAGTCGGCGGCAAACACCACGTCGGTGGTCTCTACCATCACCAACACCAGGAACAGCGGCGTGGCAAAGAGGGTCTTGTCTAAGCGTACAAAGAACTTGTCTTCATAGTGGCGGTTGGTAATGGGCATGTAGCGGCTCACAAACTTCACCACCGGATTGCTCTCCGGGTCAATGTCTTCGTTGCCGGAGGAGGTGGCCATCTTGATACCCGTGAAAATCAGGAACGCGCCCAGGATGTACACAATAAAGTGGAACTTGGCCAGCAGGGCCACCCCCACCAAGATAAAGACTGCCCTGAAGAACAAGGCCCCCAACACGCCCCAGAACAGGATCTTGTGCTGGTATTTCTGCGGCACCTGGAAGAAGTTGAAGATAAGGATGAAGACAAACAGGTTGTCCACACTCAGGGACTTCTCTATGAGGTAGGCCGTGAGGAATTCCAGCGCCGGGCCGCTGCCTTTCCAGTAGTAGATGAAAATGTTAAAGGCGAAAGAGAGCAGGATCCAGAACAAACTCCAGAGCAGGGCCTCTTTGATTTTGACTACGTGCGTTTTTCGGTGGAAGACGAACAGGTCTAACGCTAGCAAGATGAGGACAAAGGCATTGAACCCCACCCAAAACATGATATCTGTTTTCACTGTGTTTAGGGGTATTAAAGTTTAGACAGTACCGGTTTAGAGCGCATCTGGCGCCAACCATGATCACCGCCGAGTTGGAAAAGAGGAAAGATACGCCTAAAGAACCGCAAAACCATGCGTACCCGCCTGAGCCGGCCTTGGTTTAGGACCTAATTTCAGGAAAGTGGCTCAAAAACAAGGGCTAAGCCCTAGCGGGCAAAGCGCCGGAAATAACTGCCCACCTTCATCTGGATCACTCCCAGAAACGCCTCCCTAATGATGCCCTTGCTCATTTTAGACTGGCCCTTGGTGCGGTCGGTGAAAATGATGGGCACCTCCTTGATTTTAAAGCCAAACTTGTAGGTGAGAAACTTCATCTCAATCTGGAAGGCGTAGCCAATGAACCGGATTTTGTCCAGGTTGATGGTTTCCAGCACGCGGCGCGAGTAGCATTTGAACCCCGCCGTGGCGTCATGGATGGGCATGCCCGTGATCAGGCGCACGTACCGGCTGGCAAAGTAGGAGAGGAGCACCCGGCTCATGGGCCAGTTCACCACGTTTACCCCGCTGCTGTAACGGCTGCCAATGGCCAGGTCATAGCCCTCGTAGGCGCAGGCATTGTACAGGTGCATGAGGTCATGGGGGTTGTGCGAGAAATCGGCATCCATCTCAAAGATAAAGTGGTAGCCGTTGCGCAGAGCATACTTGAACCCGTGAATGTAGGCGGTGCCCAGGCCCAGTTTGCCTTTGCGCTGCTCCAGGAAAAGCCGGTCGGGGAACTCCGCCTGCAGGCGCATGACCGCCTCGGCGGTGCCGTCGGGCGAGTTGTCGTCAACAATCAGTAAATGGAAAGGATGTGGGAGGGAGAAAACCGCTCTAATAATAGCCTCAATGTTTTCTATTTCATTGTAGGTCGGGATGACCACCACAGACTCTTTCATCCCCCAAATATAACCGATGGGGGCTTATTGGAGCGAAAGGCGCAGGGAATATATTTTCTGGGCGAGCCGCTTGGCGTACTTGATGCAGTCTGCTACGGTGGGCCCGGCAATCCAGTTGGCGCAGGCAAACAGGTGATCCTGCTCCATCCTCTCCGCCATCAGATGAGCATCGGTGATGAACAAATCTGCCTGGGGCAGGGAGGCGGGCCACCGGTAACAATGCTGAAACACGGGCAGGTTAGAGGAGATGGCGTAATCTTTCTTCAGCTCCTCGTGCACATGAAGCAGGATGTCGGCGTCTGGGAGCGAGGCCAGGGCTGGGGCCTGGCTGCCGCCCACAAAAGAGGTGAACAAGACCTCATCGTCGGGGCAGATCCGGGGAAACAGCGAGCTGCTCCAGACAGTGCCCGAGCTGAAAGGCTCGTCTTTCTGCGGATGCCAGGCGCCAAAACCATCCAGCGGATAGCCCACGGCGTGCTTCCGATAAGCGGTGTGCACCACCGTCATGGGCGCGTAGGTCACGTTGTGGAGGGCGGCGGCAAACCCCGGGGTGGTGTAGTCCAGGAGTTCGGCGGCGGCATGAGCGGGCAGGGCCACCACCACGGCGTCAAACTCCTCATCGGCCAGGCCTTCTACGTCGTGCTGGATGCTCAGGAGGTACTTGCCCTTGGCTTTGTGCACCATCTCCACCTTGTGGTTCACGTGCAGCGAGATCAGCTTGGAGGCAATGGCCTGCGGTAGCGTCTGCAAACCCTTGAGCAACGAGAAGTACGGCTTTCTGGGGAGTTCCTTCTGCAGGTCTATGCCCTTGAGCACCGAGCCGTGCGTTCGCTCCAGTTGCTTGAGCACCGGAAACGTTTTCTCCAGCAGCAGCTTGTCTGGGTCACCGGCGTAAATGCCGGCCACCATGGGCTTAACCAGGTAGTCTACCACCTCCTGCCCAAACCTGCGCTGGAAAAAATGGCTCACGGTTTCCTCGGGTACTTCTTGGGGCGGTACCTTGGCTTCCTGCGTAATCTTGAGTTTGGTGCGCCAGTGAAAGAAGGAGTCCAGCAGCAGCTTGCGGGGCGAAGCCGGAATGCAGTAATACTCGCCGTCTTTCTTGATGTAGCGGTTCTGGTTGTTGGTGGCCGGGCGCACCACCTGGTCTTCCAGCTTGAGCTCCCGCACCAGCTCCTGCAGGTCTTTGTTCATCTGCAGCGAGTGCGGGCCCAGTTCTAGCTGGTATGCGCCCTGGCGGGTACTCTTGATCACGCCTCCTACCTGGGCTTCGCTTTCAAAAAGGTCATAGCGTATCCCTAGCTTCTGGAGATAGTAAGCCAATGCCAATCCTGAGATTCCTGCTCCAATAATGGCTACGCGCATGGGGGACCAAATGTAAGTGTGGGTTTGTCCCTACGTACGCAGAAGTGAGGAACACGTTTTACACCCATTGCAGAGAAAATAGGCCAAAAACGCTTTTCTGTGAAATACCCGCCCATTCTGCGTACTTTGTGCCCCATGGAAAAGCAGAACCAGACCAAAGCCAACAAAGCGGTGTTCCTGGACCGGGACGGGGTCTTGAACGTGGAACGGGGCGACTACACCTGGCGACCCGATGATTTTGAAGTAGCCCCAGGAGTGCCCGAGGCCCTGCACCTGCTAAAGCAACACGGCTACCTCTTGGTAGTGGTGACCAACCAGGCGGGCATCGCCAAGGGCCTGTACACCAAAGTCGATGTGCTGGCCTGCCACCAGAAACTGCAAACTGCCTGCGGAAACATAATAGACGCCTTGTACATGGCACCCGGCCACCCCTCGGTCTCAGAATCGCTGGCCAGGAAACCCGATAGCCTCATGCTGGAGAAGGCCCTGGCCAGGCTTAGGCTGGACCCTGCGGCTTGTTGGCTGGTAGGAGACCAGCCCCGCGACGTACAGGCCGCCCGCAAGTGCGGCGTTGCGGCAGTCTTGGTTGGCCCCCACCCACCGGGAACGCACCTGTACCAGAAAAGTAATTTGTTAGAGGCCGCCCAGTGGATTATCGCCCGGCAGGGAGAATGAGGAGTTTAACGTTTTAACGTATTCGCGTGCGGGCGTAAACCGCTTTGCAACTAAAGGAGTTTTGGGGCCTTTTTCCTGAAAACAAGCCCGAAACGGGAAAGGGGAGCAGCTATGTTGTTAACCCGAGGCTTGCTTGCGCACCGCAAGAAAGCAGAGGGCAAAAAAAGAACCGGAAGCAGCTTCCGGTTCAAGGCAATGTCATTATGTGCGCAGAAGAACGTTATCCGTTCACTTTGTTCACTGCAGAAGCTTCAGTAACAGCTTTCACCATCACTTTTTGCTCCACCGAGCGGTCTGATTTCTGAGTGTAGGCGGGGCAAGTAGATGATTTGCAGGAGGCAAAGCCCAGCGTACAGATGGAAGCTAGTAGGAAAAGGTTCTTCATATAATTATTGTACAACATTTGAGGTATCTTACTCCAAATCTACGGTTTTTGTTTAGGAATGATGTAGGATTAGGAAAAATATTTCCTAATCCTACCATTCTTACTTATACCCTAGTATTTCAAGCATAGATTCCACGTCCTGCTCCTCGGCAAACACCCATGATTTCAGGCTTCCGTCTGCCTCGCGGTCAATGATCACGTGCTTGGGTGCCGGAATAAGACAATGTTTGATGCCGCCGTATCCGCTGAGGCTTTCCTGGTACGCCCCGGTGTGGAAGAAGCCAATGTACTGCGGCTCTTCCTGCTCTTTCTGAATCTTGGGCAAGAACACCTGGAACGAGTGCATCTCAGAGTTGTAGTAGTCCTGGCTGTCGCAGGTGAGGCCGCCCAGGTTCAGACGCTGGTAGTTCTTGTCCCAGTTGTTCAAGGCCAGTAGGATGTAGCGCTGGTTCAGGGCCCAGGTGTCGGGCAGGTTGGTGATGAACGAACCGTCAATCATGTACCACAGCTCCTTGTCATTCTGCAGCTTGGTGTCCAGAATGGAGTAGATGTGCGCCCCGCTTTCGCCCACGGTGTAAATCCCGAACTCGGTGAAGATGTTGGGCTCCGGCACGCCCTCGTCCTTACAGATGCGTTGGATGGTGCGCAGGATCTCCTCAATCATGTACCGGTAGTTGTAGTCAAACTGGATAGACGTCTTGATGGGGAAACCGCCGCCAATGTCAATGGTGTCCAGCTCCGGGCACAGCTTCTTCAGCTCGCAGTACTTGTGCACAAAGCGGCTCAGCTCAGACCAGTAGTAAGAGGTGTCCTTGATGCCCGTGTTAATGAAGTAGTGGAGCATCTTGAGCTTGAACTTAGGATTATCCTTGATCTTGCTCTCATAGAGTTTCACCACATCATTGTAGTTCACGCCCAGGCGCGAGGTATAGAACTGGAACTTGGGCTCCTCATCAGACGCCAGCCGGATGCCTACCTGGCACTCGCCCTCCACAAACTGCTCATAGTGGTCAATCTCGCCCAAATGGTCCAGCACCGGCGTCACGTTCCTGAAGCCGTCGTTGATCATGGCCGTGATGTGGTTACGGTACAGCTCGCGCTTAAAGCCGTTGCACACCACAAACACATCTTTGCTCACCTTGCCTTTCTCGTACAGCGCCCTGATGATGGGCATGTCAAAGGAAGATGAGGTTTCAATGTGGATGTCGTTCTTCAGGGCCTCCTCCAGCACAAAGGAGAAGTGCGAAGACTTGGTGCAGTAGCAATAAGTGTAGGTTCCCTGGTAGTTCAGCTTCT
Organism: Rufibacter psychrotolerans; assembly: GCF_016924645.1. Lineage (GTDB taxonomy): Bacteria > Bacteroidota > Bacteroidia > Cytophagales > Hymenobacteraceae > Nibribacter > Nibribacter psychrotolerans. The sequence goes on from NZ_JAFFJV010000009.1 coordinate 9,877, forward strand.
CCATAGACTCCTTGAACAGGATCTTGGCCTTTTGGATCTGCGAGCTGATTTTAGGAAGGTAGGTAAGGCGCAGGGGAGTCCCGTACTGCTTTACCAGTTCCATCATGGGGATTCCGTTGAAAGAGAGTTCGTTATTATGTACGGTGAATTCCTCGGTGGGGAAATCAAAGGTTTGGTGAATGAGATCGGTGTATTTATCCATTAGAATGTAAGAACTTACCCAATGCGGGTAACGTGCAATATTGCTTGTATTTTACCATCTTTGCAAAAACTAGTTTCCGTTTCGCATGAAAAAAATCAGACTGATAGAAGTGAAATCTGAGCTTGGGGCAGGAAAGCGCGGGGCTAGTTTAGGCGTAGACGCCCTCAAGATCGCGTGCCTGAACAAAGGTTCAGACTACTTCAAACGCTTTACCTCGGTGGAAGTGCCCAACTTCAATGACGTCATGTTTGAGAAGAACCTCTTCCCCCACGCCAAATACATTGACAGCATTCTGCAGACGTACAAACGCATCAGCAACACTGTTGAACAAACATTAGAGCTGGGAATGTTCCCGTTGGTGCTGGCCGGTGACCATTCCAACGCCGGCGGTACCATTGCCGGCATCAAGGCCACGTACCCAGACAAAACCCTGGGCGTGATCTGGGTAGACGCCCACGCCGATATCCACTCGCCCTACACCACGCCGTCTGGCAACATGCACGGCATGCCGCTGGCGGCCTCCCTGGGCGAAGACAACCTGGACTGCAAAACCAACGAGCCCGACCAGGAGACCATTTTCTTCTGGGAGTCTTTGAAAAAAGTGGGCACCGAGGAGCCCAAGATCAGGCACGAGAACATTGTCTACATTGTGACCCGCAGCTACGAGAAGCCCGAGGTGTACCTGTTTGACAAGCACAACATCAAGAACTTCACCTACCCAGAAGTGATTGCCAAAGGCGTGGAACAAGTAGCCGAGGAAGCCCTCTACCGCCTGCGCGACTGCGACCTGATCTACGTGTCTTTTGACGTAGACAGCCTGGACTCCAAGTTCTCCAAGGGCACCGGTACGCCGGTAGAGGTAGGCCTGAACGTGGAGCAGGCCAAGCAGCTGTGCTACCACCTGGTGAGCCACCCCAAAGTAGTGTGCTTTGAGATGGTGGAGATCAACCCCACGCTGGATGCCGAGAATACCATGGCGCAAAACGCCTTTGACATATTAGAATACACCACTGAAGCGATTCAGAACCGTTTGGCCCAGGAAGCCCAGGCGGCGCCTACTGCGTAAGAACCAATGAAACAACTTGAGAACCAGATTGCCCTGGCCCTGAGCCAGGCCTTGCAAGATACCTTCCAGCATACGTTGCCCGCCCAGCAGATCAACCTGCAGCCCACCCGCAAGGAGTTTGCCGGCACGTTCACGTTTGTCACCTTTCCGCTGACCAAAGCCCTGGGCAAAGGCCCAGAGCAGATTGGCCAGGCGCTGGGCGAGTCGCTCAAGCAGAATGCCCCGCAAGTGGCCGGTTACAACGTGGTCAAAGGCTTCCTGAACATTGAGATCAAAGACAGCGTGTGGCTGGAGCAGTTTGCCCAGCAGGTGTCGGGTTTTGGGGCTGATTTGGCCGAAACCGACCCAAAACAGCGCGTGGTAGTGGAGTACTCTTCGCCCAACACCAACAAGCCCCTGCATCTGGGGCACCTGCGCAACAATTTCCTGGGCTACTCCGTGGCAGAGATTTTGAAAGCCGCCGGGTATGACGTGATCAAAGCCAACCTGGTGAACGACCGCGGCATCCACATCTGCAAGTCCATGATTGCGTACGAGAAGTTCGGGCAGGGCGAAACCCCTGAAAGCTCCGGCATCAAAGGTGACCACCTGGTGGGCAAGTACTACGTGGAGTTTGACAAAGCCTACAAGAAAGAGATAGATGAGCTGGTAGCCCAGGGCATGGACAAGGAGCAGGCCAAAAAGCAGGCTCCGCTCATGCTGGAAGCCCAGGAAATGCTCCAGAAATGGGAGCAGCATGACCCGGCTACCATCGCGCTGTGGGAGAAGATGAACGGCTGGGTGTACGAGGGCTTCAACGCCACCTACAAAAACATAGGCGTAGACTTTGACAAGTTCTACTACGAATCCGGCACCTATTTATTAGGCAAGGACCGCGTGGAGGAAGGCCTGGAAAAAGGCGTGTTCTTCAAGAAACCCGACGGTTCCGTTTGGATTGACCTCACGGAGGAAGGTCTGGACGAGAAGCTGGTGCTGCGCGCCGACGGAACTTCGGTGTACATCACGCAGGACCTCGGCACCGCCGAATTAAAATATCAGGATTTCCACTACGATCAAAGCGTGTACGTGGTGGCCGATGAGCAGAACTACCATTTCCAGGTACTCAAAGCCATCCTGAAGAAACTGCAGAAACCCTACGCCGACGGCATTTACCACCTGTCATACGGCATGGTGGACCTGCCCAGCGGCAAGATGAAATCGCGCGAGGGCACCGTGGTGGATGCCGATGAGCTGGTAGACGAGATGATAGACACCGCCCGCCAGAAAACCGACGAGCTGGGCAAGATTGAAGGCTTCACCCCAGAGGAGGCGCAGCAGCTGTACCATACCCTGGCCATGGGCGCGCTCAAATACTTCCTGCTGAAGGTAGACCCCAAGAAACGGATGCTCTTCAACCCCGAGGAATCCATTGACTTCAAGGGCAACACCGGGCCGTTTATCCAGTACACCCACGCGCGTATTGCGGCCATTCAGCGGAAAGCGAATGAACTGGGCATTTCTGCCGGGGCAGAGGCGTTTGCCGGCGTAGAGCAACTGCACGAAACCGAGCGCGAAGCCCTGGTGCTGCTCAACTACGCAGACACCATCATCAGCGACGCGGCCCGCAATTACGCGCCCTCCATCATTGCGCAGTACGCCTTTGACGTGGCCAAGGCCTACAACCGCTTCTACACCGAGGTGCCCATCTTCCAGGAGGCCAACCCGCAGAGGCTGAGCTTCCGGATTGCCCTGTCGGCCCAGGTGGCCAAAACCCTGAAGCAGATGATGGGCTTGCTGGGCATTGCGGTGCCAGACAGAATGTAGTCTGGCGTTTTTACGTATAAGACAGAGCGGCAGGCGGAGAAGTGGTTTTTAGCGTAATTTTAGAAAATTAGCCCGAAAACCACTTTTCGGCTTGCCCGCTTTCCCTGCAGAAAAACATAACCGCGTTGCGGCGGTTAAGGAGAACCTAACCCATTAAAAGCCATGCTACAGCTCATCACCCTTTTCTCGCTTACGCTGTTAACCGCCTGTTCTTCGCCGGCGGCCTCCACCCAAGACCAACCAACAGCTACCACCATGAATACAGCGGCTACCACCTCAATTTACAACATTCCCCTGCGCACCATTGATGGCAAGGAAACCAGCCTGGAGAAATACAAGGGCAAGAAGCTCCTGATTGTGAACGTGGCCTCTGAGTGCGGGTACACGCCCCAGTACGCCGACCTGGAAAAGCTCCACAAGCTGCACGGCGACAAAGTGGTGGTGCTGGGCTTCCCGGCCAACGACTTCGGGAACCAGGAAAAAGGCTCCAATGAGGAGATTGCGCAATTCTGCCAGAAGAACTTTGGGGTAACGTTCCCGCTGTTCCAGAAGGCCTCAGTGGTGGGGGCAGCGCAGCAGCCGCTCTACCAATGGCTCACCAGCAAGGACAGCAACGGCAGCAACGCCCAGGCACCCACCTGGAACTTCTGCAAATACCTGGTCTCTGAAGACGGCAAGCTTCTTAAATTCTATCCTTCCAAAGTGTCTCCTCTGAGCGAGGAGTTGCTGCGTGACATCAACAGCTAAGCAATTTTAAGTGAATGTAGAAGAAACGGCCCTAAAACGGCCAACTGCGGGCACGTGGGTATCGGCTTTCCGGTTGCGCACGCTGCCCCTTTCTTTGTCCTGTATTGGCATGGGCGGCTTTCTGGCGGCCGCCGATCATCTTTCTAAGTGGCCGGTGCTGCTGCTGTGCGTGCTCACCACGCTGTTCCTGCAGATCCTTTCCAACCTGGCCAACGACTACGGCGACACCAAACACGGAGCCGACAGCCAGCACCGTGAGGGCCCCAAGCGCGCGGTGCAGGCGGGCCAGATCTCGCCGGGGCAGATGCGGGCGGCCATTGTGGTATTCAGCGGGTTGTCTTTGGTGTCTGGCATTGCGCTGCTGTGGGTGGCCCTGGGCACTTCGGGCCTGTACCTGTTCCTGTTTTTCCTGGTGCTGGGCCTGGGGGCCATTTGGGCGGCCATTGGGTACACCAACGGGAGCAAACCCTACGGCTACGCCGGGCTAGGCGATATCTCGGTGTTCTTTTTCTTTGGCTGGGTGGGCGTGCTGGGCACCTACTTTCTACAAACCGAACGCCTTTTCTCTGAGCTGCTGCTGCCGGCCTCCAGCCTGGGCTTTTTCTCGGCGGCGGTGCTCAACGTGAACAACATCCGCGACATGAAGTCAGATGAACTGGCCGGGAAGCGGTCGGTGCCGGTGCGGTTGGGGGCGCTGCGGGCCCGGAGGTACCATTGGCTGCTGCTGTTGGCGGGCATTGCCTGCGCGGTGGTGTTTGTGTGGGTGCGGGAGAACGCCACGTATTGGCCCTGGCTGTTTCTGGGGGCCGTGCCGTTGCTGGCCTATAACGGGCGCGAAGTGAAGCGCCGGCAAACTCCCTCCGAGCTGGACCCCCTCCTGAAGCAGATGTCGCTCTCCACCCTTTGCTTTGTGGTGCTCCTGGGCATAGGGCTGCTGCTGGACAGGTAAGCTGCCGGTAGCCAGTTAGCCCACGGCCGAGGTGGGGCTATTTACCTCACGGCTAGCGCCGTTTAGGGCCCGTTTTACCAAAAACGGCCCCTAAACGGCGCTGCTTTTTTGACCAAGGCCCTAGTTGGGCGTGGGCGTGAGGGGCAGCGGCGGACGGGGAGCGGGAGTGGCGTTCCTTTCCCTAAGCTGCTTGTACTTCTTCCAGTTGAAGGTCCTCAGAAAATCGGCGGCGCCTTTCACGCCAATCTCAAACAGCTTGATTTTGTCGGCGTTGCTCATGTTAAAGTCCAGCCAGTTGAGTTCGTCGGTGGGCAGGCACTGCACCAGGTGCTTGTAATCTGGGTTGCGCAGGATAAAGTCAAAGTCGTGCACCTGCCGGGCCGCGTCAAAGATGGCCACCACCAGATCGGTGATCTTGTGCACCACCTTGGGCGAGTGGCGGTCAACGCCCAGTTTCACCCCGAAGGTAGGCGCCTTGGGTACCTTGCCGTGCTCATGGAACAGGTCAATGGGGAAGTTGGACATGATGCCGCCGTCCACAAAGATGACTTCGTCTGGCACGTTGCCGCAGTAGCCCACCTCGCGCCAGCGGGCGAAGGACCCGTCACTGAACGGAAGGTTCTTAATCCGGTACGGCTGGAAGAAGAACGGGATGGACATGGAGGCCCGCACAAAGTCGGCGGGGTTTACCAGTTCAGGCGTTTTCCAGTACAGGTCAGCCATCTCGGGGAACACCACCTTGGTCTGCGTGGTCACGTCGGCCGCAATGAGGGCCAGCCGCTCGGCTTTCTGGTGCCGGTACACCGCATCGGAGTTCCGGAGGAACAAGTCACTGAGGCCTTCTTTGCGGCGCTCGCGTAGTTTCTGCAGGGTGTCTACCTTTTTCTTAGCCAGCAGGGCCTTCATCCAGCGGTGGAACGCGGTGCCGGGGTTTAACCCAAAGTCTTCGCGGAAGTTGTCCAGGACCTGCGTGGTCTTGAACAGCTGGGTGTACCACTTTCTTTTGTGCAGGATGGCCTCAATAAAGTCTTTGGCGTCATCATCGCCGTCTACAAATTGGTAGAAGTCCTGGTTGGCCAGTTCCTCCAAGATCCAGGTGCTGGTTTTTTCGGTGCGGTGGCCGGCGGCGGCCATGAGCAGGGCGTTGATGGAGCCCGCCGAGGTGCCGCCCAGTTGCAGGAAACGGATGCCCATTTCCTCCAGGGTGTATACGTAGCCCACCAGCGCAATGCCCAGCATGCCGCCACCCTCCATCACCAGGTCTACATACTGGTGGCCCTGGGCGTCTATCACATCTGAGAACTCTTTGCCCTGCAGGTCTTCCTTGAGCTGGTCCAGCATTGCGCGTACGCGCCCGTTGCCGGTGGTGAATTCGCGCATGTTTACGGTTGTTCGGTTTGGAGCCATGATGCTGTTTGTTTAGGCTTTCATTTCTGCGCATAGGAAGAGGCTAGGCTTCTTCCAGCCATTTAGACGCTACCCATTGCTGTTCTATGGGGTGAATGCGGTGCCATTTTCCGGCTACGTCGTAGCAGGTAACAATATCTCCTTTCCTGAGGGCATTGATGGCCTGGCCCGCCACGCTGGGCGAGGGCCTCACGTACAAAGACCGGGCTTTTACCACCATCTTCACCAGAGCCGGAGCTGAAGCCGCTGGCTGGGAGATTGCAGGGGCGGAGTTTGCCAGTACATCTGAGAGTGCCTTGTGCAGCAGGAGGTTGTCCAGGGTGGCTTGCACCAGCGGAATAAAGTACTGCCGGGCGGCCGTAACGGTATTGCCCTGGAAGAACGCCGTGCCCGGGCAGGTTTTGGTGTTGGCAGTCTTGCTGGCCTGTTCGGCAATCTTGTCCCGCTTGCCGGTGGCCAGGTCATACCAGTGGTGGTAGATAATAGTGGCGGTGGAAGGGACCAGGCCCAGGTGGTGGCACAGCAGTGCATTCACCACCACAATGGTCTGCCGGTGAGCCTCAGACATCTGGTCTTTGCCCAGGTCAAAGTTGCCCACGTGCTCCAGGCAGAAGCCGCCGGTATTGTTGCCCTTAATGCAGGCCGGCGCCGTTTCAAAGTTGCGGCACACGGCCACCTTGCCATCGGGGAAAGTGGTGAGGTGCTGGCCAATGTCCTGCCAGCCGTTGATTCTGGTGTGGTAGTTTTCCATGCCCCGCAGCAGCTCAAAGTGGTTCTTTGCCTTGGCGAAGCTCCAGTAGTCGGGTTGGTAGGTGTGGTGGTTCTGGATGGTGGTAACCTGCCGGGCAGGCAGATGCGCGGGGAGCCACTTTGCAAATTCATCTAGGCTGAGCAAGATGAACTTCTCTTTATTTTTCTTTAATACAGACTCCATGGAAAGCCAGATGGGCGACCTTAACAAATGCGAGCGGCAGTATCATAGACCGGCCGGCCAGCCGGTACCCGTGGGGTGTGGAAAGTGGAATTGATTACCTAAATTAATTTAATAATATGTGGAAATCAACTATTCACCCGTAATTCTAACAGACCTGGATGGCCGCCGCAGCGGATAGGAGGAGTGATGCGGTAAAGAAGCTGGCGGCTTTAAGTGGGGCGAGGCAGGCTCTGGGGAAGGCTCCAGAGAAGAGTGGATTAATACTAGGTTTCGGGGCCATTTTCCGTAAGGTGCTTCCGTTTCTCCTGTCCTCTTCCTTTATTTTCATACAACTTCTGGTTGCTTTGTCCCCTTGGCCTGTCCCCTGACAGGCCAAACCAGACGTGAAAGATGGTGGTTTCCTGTTTGCAATCTCGAAATGGGCGTTTCGGTCTGTTGGGGGACAGACCGAGGAAAAGCTGCATCCATCTAGGAACATTGATTCATGGATGAACATAAATGAAGGTTTCTACTTCTAACCTATATTGGAGGGGAGATTCAATGTCTATGCGCAAGAACCCGAAATGCTAGCCCAATCAGTACTTGTGATTAGTAGGCTGGAAAGAAGCAAGCCAAGCTAGGCTTGAAGGGGACGAGAATACTAACCTAGTGTTTGTGACTATGGTGAAGGAGGTCGCCTCCAACCATTGGCAGTACCGTGAGAATACCAACGTAGTGTTAAGACAAGACGCCCTGAGCTTCTTCTGAGAAAGGTATCAGGTTAGACGTTCATCAAGGTTATGAACCGGTTGGCTGACAAACGCTTGAGCAGCGATGAAAGAAAAGAGAAGCAGCTAAGGCAAAAAAAGGGGAGTCCGGTTTTGGGGTGTTGGTGGGTAAAAAACCCCAAAACAGCCACCCATGATTGTTGTCAGACAACAGTTACTCCGCAGAAGTGGATGTCGCCGTTGGCTGGCTGCCTTCGGCGGGCTTGCGGTTAGCGGGTTTCTTGCGGCGTTTCTTTTTGCGCTTTACTTCCTCGCTTTGGCCTTGGGTGGCCTGGGGTTGTCCTTCCTGTCTGGGTGGACGAGGTGCGGCGGCTTCCGGGCTGGCACCTGCTGGCTTTTCGCCACGCGGCTTGCCTTCTCTTCTGCGGTCGCGGTCACGGCTGGCTCCGCCTTCTCTGCGGCGGCCCTCGCCGCGTTCGCCCCCGGCAGGGCGGCTGCCTTTGCCGTGCGAAGAGGCGCCCCGGCCCCGGCCTCCCCGGCGGCTGTTGCCCACCGGATCAAACGCCGGTCCCTCGCCCAGACCCGCCGGCAGCGGCAATTTGGGCAATTCCCGCTCAATCAGCTTTTCAATCTTAACCAAACGCTCCTGGTCCTGCTCGTTCACAAAGGTGATGGCGGTACCAGAGGTGGCAGCCCGGGCCGTACGGCCAATGCGGTGCACGTAGTCCTCCGCATCCTGGGGCACGTCAAAGTTCACCACGTGGCTGATGCCTTCTACGTCAATCCCCCTGGACATCACGTCGGTGGCAACCAGTACCTGGAGCTGCTTGTTCCGGAAGCGCTGCAGGGTGGCCTCACGCTCTTCCTGGGTACGGTCAGAGCTGATGCCCTCTGCCTCAAAGCCCATCTTCTGCAGGGAGCGTACAATCTCGTTTACCGCGTTCTTGCGGGAGGTGAACAAGATCATGGACTGCACCTCGGCGTCTTTTAAGATGTGCTGCAGCACCTTCAGTTTCTGGTTGTCATACACCAGGTAAATCTGCTGGTCAATGTTGGCGGCCGGCTTGGAGATGGAAAGACTTATCTCTTCGGGTTCCTGCAGGATCTGCTTGGCAAATTGCCGAATCTTGGGCGGCATGGTGGCCGAAAACAGCAGGGTCTGGCGCTCTTTGGGCAGCTGCGAAATGATCTTCATCAGGTCATCCATAAAGCCCATGTCCAGCATCTTGTCGGCCTCGTCCAGGATCAGGTACTTTAGCTTGTCCAGCTTCACATAGCCCATCTGCATGTGGGCAATCAGGCGGCCGGGGGTGGCAATGATAATGTCGGCCCCGCTGGTAAGGGCCTTCTTCTGCTGGTCCCAGTTCTGGGCGTTGTTGCCCCCGTAAATGGCAATGGAGGTGGCGCCGGTAAAGTAGCTGAGGCCTTCTACCTGGTCGTCTATCTGCTTGGCGAGTTCGCGGGTGGGTACCAGCACCAGGGTGCTGGTAAAGTCAAACCGGGCTTCGGAAATCTTGCTGAGGGTAGGCACCAGAAACGCGGCGGTTTTACCGGTACCGGTCTGCGCGCAGGCAATCAGGTCTTTTGCTTCTAATATGTGCGGAATGGCCTGCGCCTGAATAGGAGTAGCCTGCTTGTAGCCCATAGACCTTATGCCTTCTAGCAGGTCTGGCTGCAGGTTAAAATCATCAAATGTCACGTTCATTGTTCTAGATCTTCTTGAATGGTAAGCCGGTGAAGAAAGACACGGGCTTTCTAGTAACGGTCTGTAAAGATAGGCTTTTCTGCCAAACCACTCTCTTTTTGTTGCAACAGACGGTCTGGTGCCCTGTAATGTAGGCGGTGTAATATATAGCTATGTTTAGGTATGTAAATTGTACTATATATAAATGTTTGATTGGGTTTTATTTTGAAGCAGATGGTAAAAATGCAATAGGCAAAAACTGGGCTTTGTTCTAATAAAGGCGTTTTTAGTCGGTTTTAGCCAAATGTTTAGCAAATTAATAGGATATAATAAATAATATGTTTGTAAAATTTTTCTAAAATTCAATTGCGTGAAACCGAAGGTAGGGCGGGTCGTTAAAGCCTATAGAAACTAAAATAGAAAATAACCAAGTTGTTTAACTGAGACCCCAAGCCAGAAACCATGAAGCAACCAATACTTTCCCCTCTGCTTGAATAGATAAGAAAAAGCCCGCGGCAAACGCTTCGGTCCTTCTTCATTTTCCGTTCCCAATACCATCCTTCCCCAAAAGGACCCAGGACAACTACGTCCAATTACAATCCAAGTCTACTTAAAATAATCCTATCATGAAAAAAACTGTACTTTCATGGGCCGGCACCCTTATGCTTATACTTTTAGCCGTTGTTGGGCAAGCGCAAGCTCAATGTAATACCTCTCAACCCAGACCAATCTCCGGTAATCAGCATCCATGTCCGGGTGATATTGAAGTCTATTGTATTGAAGACGACCGCAACTACACTTCCTTTGAGTGGGACGTGCCAAGAGCCCAGGCCGGGGAACCGCCGGTAGGTTGGGAGATCTTGTCGGGCCAGGGTACTTCCTGCGTGACGGTGCGGGTGGGCCAGAAAAGCGGTACCATGAAAGTGAAAGTGACAGACCCGGTATGCGGCACCAAGGTGGCCACGCTTCCGGTAAAGCCGGGCAAAGACTTTGAGGTAAAGATCGCAGGACCAGATTCTGTCTGCGTGAACGAGCCCCAGACCTACACCGCCTCAGTGGAGAAAGGCAAGGGAAAAGCAAAAGCCAAGGGGAAATTCACCTTCAACTGGACTGTGCCCGCGGACTGGAAGATTCAGAGCGGCCAGGGTACCGACAAACTGGTGGTTATTCCGGGTGCTACCGACGGAGAGGTTAGCGTTTACGTGATGGACAAAACGCCGGCCAGCGGCAACGGCAACAACGGCAATGGGGTAGGCGGCTCTAAAAAAGGCTACTGCAACCAGGCCTCTGATGCCCTGTTTGTTGAAACCAATGAAGCCTGCGGCGGCGGCGTGTGCCAGGTGCCCACCGTGCAACTGGTGGCCCCAGACACTATCTGCAACCTGGCCGATGAGCCGACCACCTTCAGTGTGGCCCAGGTACAAGAGGGCGTAACCTACACCTTTGAAGTACCCGAAAGCTTTGTGGTGTTGGAGGAAGGCAATGGGTACGTAACCGTAGTGGCCGTGTTTGAAGAAGAGCAGCTGGGCCAGCCCCAAACCATCAGGGTAACGGCGACCAATGACTGCGGCACCCAGACGGCCGAAGCAAGCGTAGTGGTGACCAACTGCGGACTGGGGAACCCGCTTCCGGTAAGCCTCACCCGCTTTGACGGGGTGTCCCGCAACGGGGCGGTAGAGCTGACCTGGGCAACGGCCTCTGAGATCAACAACGACCGCTTTGAGATAGAGCGCAGCCTGAACGGCCGGGACTTTGTGAAAGTGGGCCAGGTGAAAGGCCAGGGAAATTCCTCTGCCATGGTAGAGTACTCCTTCACAGACCGCGGCGTGCAGGGTACTGCGTACTACCGCCTGAAGCAGCTAGATTTTGACAACGCCTTTGAGTACTCCAAAGTGATAGCGGTGAAACACACTTCCGCCGGAAACTCAACCGCCATGAGCGTGTACCCCAACCCGGTCACCAACGGTACGGTAAGCCTGCGCTTCCAGGCGCCCCTTGAAGGGAACGCTACCATCCGGCTGGTAGACATGAGCGGCAGGGTGTTGCACCAGCAGGTGCTGGCCAGCATGGGGTCTGAAGTGCCGGTGAACCTGAGTGGCCTAGGCCTGAAAGCAGGTGTGTACCTGATCTCAGTTACCGCCAACGGAGTGAGCACCACGCAACGGATCATGGTTAGATAGAAGAGTTGGATTGATAGGAGTGAGCAGGTAGCAGCCATTGGCCGCTACCTGCTTCCTTTTATATATAGTACAGGTAAGGTAAAGCAGGGGTTGAGTCTGGGTTCAAATACAGGCAAGCGCCATAAGCCTGGAAGTGGTGGGGCAGGTGACGCGAGTAGCCTGAAATAGCAGGAGAATTCTGCCTTAAATCTAAAAGAAGCAGATGGGCTGCTGTGGTGCTGTTTTTTGTAATGAAGCAGGACAGTTTAGGTTGCGGATAGGTGATTTAGGAGGGTTGATTTATTAGTTACGTGCTATATTCAAAAACGCGTATTTAAGCGGTTTTGCCTGAAACGGCTCTGAAACGCCTGAAGGGATATAAATATGTTTGTATTTAAGTAAGAATGTTTTTGTGCTCTATATTGAAAGTGCAATTTGCTTGTAACTAGTCAAAAATGCTCTCGTTAAAGAGAGAAGAAGTAATAAATAGAAGATTACTAAGGTATTTAGAAAAAATAAAGTTAGAGACATATGAAACATACTATACTTTCTCCCTTTCTTCTCTCTGGTTAGTGAACGCATAGCTCTTTTCCAGTTGCTTTAACCAGACTATCCCCTCTCTCCCGGACCTATTTATACGGTCCCAGGATTATAGCGTCTTATCTCAATCCAATTTTGCTTTAAATTCTTCCGATCATGAAAAGAACTATACTTTCATGGGCTAGCACCCTTTTGCTCATATTTTTGGGATTCACGTACCAGGCGCAGGCGCAATGTGCCGGTACAAAATCAGATGAATGTTTTGATTTTAATTTCAAAGGTATTACCCGCAACAGCAACGGTACCGTTACCCTGGCGTTTGGGGTAAAAGTAAACTGCAACCGCGACCTGAGCCACGCCTCCTTTGAGTTGCCCCGGGGCGTGAAGGCCATCTCTGCCACCGGTACTTCCGGCTACGAGAACGGTACCAACAATCCTTTCTATTCCATCAAGTTCAATGTGGGCTCTGGGTATAAGAACGGCAAAACCGCCAACTTCTCTTATACCATAACCGCAGAAGATTTCAGCAAAATGACCTCCCTCAGAGCCGAGGCCAAAGCCTCTACCACTGTGGGAATGGTGTCGTTTGATCCTAAGGCCTGCGGGGTTACCGGCGGCAACACCGGTGGCGGTAACGACAACGGCAACGGCAACGGCAATAACGGTGGCGGCAACGGCAATAATGGCAACGGAAACGGTAACGGAGGCGGTAATAATGGAGGCGGCAACGGCAATGGCGGCGGTAACAACGGCAACAACTGCAAAGACTCCCAGCCCAGACCTATTGAAGGTCCGGCCAATCCTTGCCCCGGAGATGAGGTAGAATACTCCATCAGAAATGAATACACTTCCTATACCTGGGATGTGCCAAGAGCCCAGAGCGGTGCCCCGGTAGTAGGCTGGAGCATTGTGAGCGGCCAGGGTACCAACCGCGTGCGGGTGAAAGTAGGGATGAAGAACGGAACCATGAAAGTGACCGTGAACCATGCCGTCTGCGGTACCAAGGTGGCCACCATGCCAGTGAAACCAGGCAACGAAGTAGCAGTGTCCATTGACGGAAGCAACAGCTTCTGCCCCGGCGATGTGCTGGTGTTCAAAGCTTCGGCCAGCCAAGGCAAAGGAAACGGCAACGGAAATGGCAGGAAATCTTCCTACGACTACCTATGGACCGTTCCTTCCGGATGGACCATTGTTTCCGGCGAGAAAACCAACACCTTAATTGTGAAAGCAGGCAACGCTGCCGGTCAGGTATCAGTAGCGGTGGCCAGCAACGCCAAAAAGAACAAGGCCGTCTGCGAGGCCGGGGAAGCAACCATTGCGGTAAACCGGAAAGCCACCTGCAGCCCTTGCGCCAAGCCAGACCTGGATGTAGAAGCCCCAGCCGTGGTGTGTGCCTCCGGCGACAGAATCTACAAGTTCGGGGTTGACAGACCAGATCCTACCGGCCGGGTGAAATACCAGTTCTTCCTGCCAGAAGAGTTCCAGATTGTGTCACAGGGTTACGGCTACGTGAACATCAAGGTAAATGACGCCAAGCCAGATTCCACCCTGTTTGTGACCGTGGTGGCCGTAAATGGCAACAACTGCGGAGCCGAGGCGGTTTGCCTGCCCGTTGAGGTGGAAGATTGCCCCACAGGACCATGCGACAGACCGGTAGTAGCCCTGGTAGCCCCAGACACCGTGTGTAACCTGGCAGAAGAGGCCACCACCTTCCGCGTGGCGAACCCAGAACCCGGCGTGACCTACGTGTTTGACCTGCCAGAGAACTTCCTGGTGATTGACGAAGGCCCAGATTATGTATCTATCATCGCGGTGTTGGATGAATCAGAACTTGGTCAGCCGCTCACCATCAGGGTAACCGGTTCCAACGAATGTGCCAGCGTGGCAGACGAGGAAACCGTGATTGTGACTGAGTGTGAGCCTGGTAACCCGCTGCCGGTAACGCTGGTAAGATTCAACGGAGCCTCCAGAAACGGCGCGGTGGAACTGACCTGGAGCACTGCCTCTGAAATCAACAACGACCGGTTTGAGATTGAGCGCAGCCTCAACGGACGCGACTTCCTGAAGGTAGGCCAGGTGAAAGGCCACGGCAACTCCTCGGTACTGGTAGACTACGCTTTCACAGACCGTAGCGCCGCCGCCGGAACCGTGTACTACCGCCTGAAACAAGTAGACACAGACAACGCTTTTGAGTACTCCAAAGTGATTGCGGTGAAACACAACGCCTCAGGAGCCAGCGCGGCCGCGGTGAGCGTGTTCCCTAACCCGGTAACCGACGGCAACGTGAGCATCCGCTTCCAGGAACTGGTGCAGGGCAATGCCACCATCCGCCTGGTAGACATGAACGGCAGAGTGCTCCATAGCCAGGAACTGAACAGCGTAGGGTCTGAGGTGCCAATGAACCTGAGAGGCCTTAACCTGAAAGCCGGGGTTTACATGATCTCCATCACGGCCAACGGCCAAAGCACTACCCAACGGATTATGATCCGGTAAAAGAAAATGGATTGATAGGATGCCGGGCAGGCAGCGACCCTTGGTTGCTGCCTGCTTTTTTTGTGGAATAGCCCGGGTTTCCATTTCCCGGTTTTTTGGCCATTTTTGGGAAAACTACTCAAAAACACATGACAGAACAGAAAGGGCTTTTTCATGGCCTTGTTGTAGTAGAGCTGGCCAGTGTGCTGGCAGGGCCCAGCGTGGGGCAGTTCTTCGCCGAGCTGGGAGCCCGGGTGCTCAAGATCGAGAACCTGAAAACCCACGGTGATGTCACCCGGCGCTGGAAGCTGGCCACTGAAGACCCTGTCCAAACCATATCGGCGTACTTTGCCGCCGCCAATTGGGGCAAAGAATCGGTCTGCGTAGACCTGTCGGCGGCCCCCGTGAAAGAGTTGATCCACAAAGTGGTGGCGCAGGCAGACGTGGTGCTGGCCAGCTTTAAGCCCGGCGATGCCCAGAAACTCCAGATGGACCATGCCACCCTGGCGGCCCTAAACCCAAGGCTGCTGTACGGGCAGATCACGGGCTATGGCAGCGCCCAGCCCCGGGCCGGCTATGATGCGGTGTTGCAGGCCGAGGCCGGGTTCATGTACCTGAACGGGGAGCAGGGAGGCCCCCCGGTAAAGATGCCGGTGGCCCTCATTGACCTCATGGCCGCCCACCAATTGAAAGAAGGGTTGCTGGCCGCGCTCTATGTGAGGGAGAAGACCGGGCGGGGGCAGTTAGTAGAGGTGTCTTTGCTGCAAGCCGCCATTGCTTCTCTGGCCAACCAGGCTACCAACTACCTGGTCGCCGGCGTGTCACCGCAGCGCATGGGGTCGGAGCACCCCAACATAGTGCCCTACGGCACCATCTTCAGAACCGCCGACCAGAAACAAGTGGTGCTGGCCGTGGGCGATGACCGCCAGTTCCGGAATCTGTGCGAAGTGCTGGGCGAACCCGCCCTGGCCCAGGATGCAGCCTTCCAGACCAACACCAAACGGGTGCTCCACCGCGATGCCCTGAACGTCCGGCTGGCCCACCTGATTTCATCCCAAGACCGGGAAGAACTGCTGCAGAGGCTCATTGCCCACCACGTGCCCGCCGGAGCGGTACATGACGTGCCCGAGGCTTTGGGGCAGGCGCTTGCCCAGGCCCAGTTGCTGCCCAACGAGGCCGGGGAGCCCAAAGGTGTCCGGCAGGTGGCCTTTGGCGGGGAGGCGTTTCAGCCGTTGCGGTTGGCCGGGCCGCCGCCCTTGGGAAGGCATACCTGGGGCGTTCTGCAGGAGTGGGCGGGCGCCTCTGCACAGGAACTGGCCGAACTGGCCCGCAGAGGCCTGGTTTTTCCGGCTACCCAGTAAAAACAGTAACCTAAAGGCCGGCGGGTGGGTACTACTATAGATGCCTCTTGCCCCCGGCGCAGAAAGCATGTACCACGAAACACTGTATTGATGGAAGATCGGATAGAGTCAATCTTTGAAGGTTTGCGGCAAAAGTCTGCTACCAAGCAGGCTATCTTCAGGAACACCAAACAAACCTTTGAGCAGCTGCGGGCTTGCTCCGTAGAATTGGTGAAAAACCTGAAAAACCGCATTGCCGAGGTAGAAGACAACATAGTGATTGAGTACCGAAGCGTGAATGAGTTTGAGTTTCATGTGAAGTTTTCGGGAGACCTGCTCGTGATTGTGATGCACTCCAATGTGATCACCCTGCCCGAGGACCATGAGCTCATGAAGAGCCGGTACGTGGAGGAAGACTTCCGGCGGCGCTTCTTCGGGCACATCATGGCCTACAACTTCATGGCCGATTCCATAAAGTACAACCGCCTCAACGACCCCGGCTACCTGCTGGGGCGGGTGCTCATCAACATTGACAACCATTTTTACCTGGAAGGGGTGAAGCAACTGGACCTCACCTACCACGACATGGCCAAAAACAAGATTACCCCCGAGACGCTTCGGTTGTTTGTGGAAAGTGCCATGGTGGCCTCGGTGAACAATGACCTGGTGGCGCCAGATGTGGATGAAATCCGGAAAATAACCGTAAAACAGAAGCTGGAAGAACAGCAGGTGAGCACGCCCCAGAAAGTGGGCTTCGCGTTCAGTTACCAAAGAAAGCCAAACGTGTACTAAAACCCATCCCTGCAATGGAATGGCGGAACAGCCTAACGGATTTGTTGCAGGTAGCTTATCCGCTGATGCAGGCCCCCATGCTACACATCGCCACGCCCGCCATGGTGGCGGCCGTCTCCAATGCCGGTGCGCTGGGTTCCTTGCCCGTAGGCGGCCAAAGCCCGGAGCGGGTGCGGACCTTGATCAGGGAAGTAAAGTCGCATACCGCCAAGCCGTTTGCCGTTAACCTGTTCGCCCATCCTCATCCGGGCCAGGTAGATCCTGCGCAAGGTGCCCGCATGCACCGCGTCCTGCGGCTAATTGGGGAGGGCTATCAGCTGGAGTGGGAGCAACCCGCCCTGGAGAACCTGCCAATCTTTCTGGCGCAGGACCAAATCCCCGTGCTGCTGGAAGAGAAAGTGCCGGTGGTCAGCTTCACCTTCGGGGTGCTGGAGCCTCAGGTGTTAGATGCCTTCCGGAAAGCAGGGGTTGTCACCATGGGTACCGCCACTTGCCTGGATGAGGCCCTACGGTTGCAGGAGCAAGGCGTTTCGGCGGTGATAGCGCAAGGCACGGAAGCCGGTGGGCACAGAGGGGCCTTCCTGAACCCCGAGGCCCCGCCCCAGATTGGCCTGGCCGCCTTGGTGCGGGGAATTGTCCGTGCGGTGCGGGTGCCCGTGATCGCCGCCGGTGGTATTATGGATGGGGCCGGCCTGGCCGCCGCGTTTGCGTTAGGCGCGCAAGGGGTGCAGCTGGGGAGTGCCTTTCTCCGGTGCCCCGAGAGTGCCGCCCCGCCAGCCTACAAAGCGGCCGTGGCAACCAGCCAGGACCAGTCTACCGTGCTCACCAAAGCGTTTACCGGCCGTTGGGGCAGGGCCATCCGGAATGAGTTTACCCGGCAGATGGCTCCGCATGAGGCCCTGGTTTTGCCCTATCCGGTTCAGGAAGTCCTGACCAGGGCGCTGCGGGAAAAGGTAGGGCCCGAGGATGTCGCCAAGGTGTTCCCGCTTTGGGCCGGACAAGCCGCGTACCTGGCCCGGGAGCTTCCCGCTAGCCAGATTGTGGCCGCGGTGCTCCAGGAAGCGGAAGCTATTTTGTGGCCAGATTTCCAATAACTTACCTAAACGCAGCGGGTCCGTTTACGGGGTATTTTCTGAAAAATACCCCGTAAACGGACCCGCTGACGCGAACGTGTTTTTACACAATCTCGGCTAACTCCAGCCAGCGTTCGGTCTTGGCCTCCACGGCATCGTTGATTTCCTGGATGCGTTGGGCCAGTTCGGCCAGGCGTACGTGGTCGGCAGTGCCGCTGTTCATCTCCGTGACCAGGGTTTCTTTTTCGCTTTCCAGGGCTTCAATCTCCTGTTCCAGCCGCTCGTACTCCTGCTTCTCTTTGAAGGAGGCTTTGCGCTTGGTACCGTTGTCGGCGGCGGGGGCGCTTGCGGTGCCTGGAATTGGGGCAGCGGCCGGTGCGGGCTTTGCTGCCGCCTTGGCGTCGGCCTCGGCTTTCAGGGCTTCCTGCTCCTTGGCCCACTCGCGGTAGTCGGTGTAGTTGCCCGGGAAGTCGCGCAGGTGGCCGTCTCCCTCAAACACAAACAGGTGGTCTACCAGGCGGTCCATGAAGTAACGGTCGTGCGACACGATGAGCAGGGAGCCGCCGAACTGCAGCAGGAAGTCTTCCAGCACGTTGAGGGTGGGAATGTCCAGGTCGTTGGTGGGCTCGTCCAGGATCAGGAAGTTGGGGTTCTTGATCAGGACGCGCAGCAGTTGCAGGCGGCGTTTCTCGCCCCCGCTCAGCTTGCTCACGAACGTGTATTGCTGGGCCGGCGGAAACTGGAAGTGCTGCAGGAACTGGCTGGCGGTAATGGTTTCGCCGTTGGCGGTTTCAACCACTTCGGCCACTTCCTTCACCACGTCAATCACCCGCTGGTCTTCCTTGAAGGTTAACTCGCTCTGGGTGTAGTAGCCGAACACCGTGGTCTGGCCGGGGATGATCTCGCCGCTGTCAGGTGCCAGGCGGCCCGTGAGCATGTTCAGGAGTGTGGTCTTGCCGGCGCCGTTGGGGCCTACAATGCCCACGCGGTCCTGCTTCCGGAAAACATAGCTGAAGTCTTTCAGAACGGTCTTCTCGCCGAACCGCTTGGTGAGGTGGCTGATCTCCAGGATCTGGTTGCCCTGGCGGGTACTTTTCACCGAAAGCTCCAGTTGGGTGCGGGTGTCTTTCTGGCTGGCTTTCTCCTTGATGTCATAGAACGCGTCTATCCTGGACTTGGACTTGGTGCCGCGGGCTTTGGGCTGGCGGCGCATCCACTCCAGTTCTTTTTTCATGAGCTGGCGGGCCTTGTCCACCTCGGCGGCGTTGGCTTCTTCCTGCTCGGCTTTCTTTTCTACGTAGTAGCTGTAGTTGCCTTTGTAGGTGTAGAGTTGGCCGCGGTCCAACTCGGCGATCTCGTTGGCTACCTGGTCCAGGAAATACCGGTCGTGGGTGACCATCAGGAGGGTGGTCTGTTCGGTGGTGAGCAGGTTCTCAAACCATTCAATGGTCTCCAGGTCCAGGTGGTTGGTGGGCTCGTCCAGGATCAGCAGGTCGGGTTCCTCAATCAGGACCCGGGCCATGGCCACGCGCTTTTTCTGCCCGCCAGACAGGTGCTCTACCTGTACGTCCAGGTTCTGGATGTCCAGCCGGCCCAGGATCTGCTTGGTTCTTACCTCATACTCCCAGGCGTGCAGGGTTTCCATGCGTTCCATCACCTGCTGCATGCGGGCATCGGAGGTGGTGGGGTCGGCTACGCAGGCTTCGTACTCCCGGATGGCGTCCAGGACCTCGGTTTGGCCCGAGAAGATGGCCTCCTGCACGGTGGCGCCGGCCGGAAACTCGGGCTGTTGCCACAGGTAGCCCACCCGCAGGCCGCGGCGCAGGCTCACGGTACCGTTGTCGGGGGGCATGGTGCCGGCCAGTACTTGCAACAGGGTGGTCTTGCCGGCCCCGTTGGCCCCAATGAGGGCCACGCGCTGCCCGCGGTTAATGCCAAAGGTAAGGTTCTGGAAAAGCCAGCGGTCGCCGAAGCTTTTAGAGATAGAATCTGCTGAAAGGTAATTCATGGGGCAAAGGTACGCAAACAGAAAGGCGTATGCCAGACGGGCGGCAAAAACAAACGGGCACAAAAAAAGGCCGGGACTAGCCCAGCCTTTTCTGCTTTAACTCAATTCTTTACAGACTACCCTTAGTGGGTGTGTCCGTGGTTCATGGTGCCTCTGTATGGCTGACGGGTGGCAGCACCGTGTTCTGGTACTACGCGGGTCATCAGGGCCTCCAGGATAATCATTACACCCACAATCAGGTGAGGTAAGTAGACATATTCGTCAAAATTGAAGATCCAGGGAGACACGGCCAGGAAGGCACCAATCAGGTAGTCCATGTTCAAGTGCATGTTCATGGACAAGGCCCGGAACATACCCACCTCAAAGTTGGTCATGAGGGCTTGCAGGATAATCACGGCACCCACAATGATCGGCACCCAGGTTTCGGCACCGCCTCGGTCAAAATCCAAAATGAATGGAGCCGCAATCAGAAGAATACCCACCAGATAATCCATGATCCCGTGGGCACGGGTTGATAATACTTTCATTTTTATTCCTCCTATTTTAGTTTCAACTTGTATGGTCTTTTACGCCCATAAAAACAAGGATGTTGCGGAAAAGTACAGTTTAATTTTGTATTATAAGAATATAGGTGTTTTTACGGATGAGCCCGGGTCGGCTTTTTCTATACAAGTATAACTCATGACGAAAGCTGAAAAACGCGAGCGCCCTCTGGGCGTGTTTGATAGCGGGATTGGCGGTTTAACCGTCGCCAAGGCCATAAAAGCGCACTTGCCCCAGGAGCAGTTGGTGTATTTTGGAGATACCGCGCACCTGCCCTACGGCGACAAATCAACGGCGGCCATCCAGGCGTATGCCGTCAAAATTTGCCATCTGCTCCTGAAGCAGAATTGTAAAATTATTCTCATTGCATGCAATTCCGCCTCGGCGGCGGCCTATGAGCTGGTGCGCGAATACGTGGGCAGCAAAGCCCACGTGTTAAATGTGATTGACCCGGTAGTGGCCCACGTGGCCCAGCAATTTGCCGGCCGCACGGTGGGCCTCATTGGCACCAAGCAGACCGTGCATTCCAACGTGTATAAGAAGAAGATAGAGGACCTGGACTGCGGCGTGCAACTCAAGTCGCTGGCCACGCCCTTGCTGGCCCCCATGATAGAGGAAGGCTTCTTCAACAACACCATCTCAGAGAGCGTGATCCAGACCTACCTCTCAGACCCGGCTTTGGACGGCATTGAGGCCCTGATTCTGGGCTGCACCCATTACCCTCTCATTAAAGAGCAAATCAAGGCCTTTTACCAGGACAAGGTAGCCGTGCTGGACGCCTCAGAACTGGTGGCCCGCCACGTGGGGCAGGTGCTCACGCAATTAGACATGGCCGCCGAGCGTTTACTAGGCGAACCCCACTTCTACGTGTCTGACTACACGGCCTCTTTTGAAGCCTCTACCCAGCTTTTCTTCCAGAAAAAAGTGCACCTGGAGCATTATCCGTTGTGGGAGTAGTAAGAAACAGGGCTTTTCCGCGACCTATTCTGTAGTTTAGGTGTACTTTTACAAAAACAAGCCCAAAATGGCTTGCGTATCTCATACTATGAAAAAGCGTTATTTCCTGATTGGTGATTTCTCGCGCAACGTGTTGTTGGTGAGCGCCGCCGCCTGCCTGGGCCTGACCTCCTGCTCAGACAACCGCTCCGCCCAGAATGAAACCTCCACTGAGTGGAACGCCGGCGAGAGCGCTCCCAAATACAGCCAGGGCGTGATCACTGAGATGACCGAGGTGAGCCCCGACAACTGGAAAATCACCGATGAGCGGCCCGCCCAGGCAGGGCAGGTCATGGCCATTCTCAAGCACAACAACGGCCAGGTAGACACCCTGCAGGGCCTGGAGCTGGAGCGCCGCATGCAGGAATACACCCAGGCCAACCCCACCAACGGCAGCGGCTTTAGCATGATGAACGTGCTCATGTGGAGCGGTATTGGCTACATGGCCGGCCGCATGATGTCGCCCAACCCCAGGTATTACGCCAACCCCAACACCATGCAGCGCACCGAGGCCTGGCGCCAGCAGACCGCCGTAGAGCGCAGCCGCGGGGCTCAGGCGTTCAGGGGCACCACCGGTACCTACAGCCGCCCGGCCGCCGCGCCCGGCAACGTGCGGTCCACCGCGCCCAGCAACAGCCGCTCAGGCACCTTCGGGGGCAGATCCGGTGGGTTCGGCAGCTAAGGGCAGCACCAATTGCCCGCTGGTTCCCCAGGGGAATCGCCCCAAAGGCAAGCCTTGCCGTGCCCGGGCTTTAGCCCTAAGAGGTTTGTTCCTGCACCTGCGGCCACTGCTCACCCATAACGTAAGACGTATTTTATTTGCCAGCTCTGTTTCAGGCCCTTTTCCCCAAAAATCGGCTTAAAACGCTGGTGCTTTCCTAGTACAGAACCAATCATCTTAATTGCCACCGCTATGCCAGACCAGACGCTTCCTGTAAAACTTATGCCGCACCACGGCGATGTAACCCAGATGGTACACCAGATGGGCTGGGAGTGGGTAGTAGAAGAAGAGTGCCAGACGTATCTTTCGGGCGAGGCAGTGGTACTGCCCCAGGACGCGGCCGACGAGTTGCTGGAGGCGGCCTCCACGCTGTACCAGATGATGACCGAAGCCGTGCCCGATGACCTGCCCGACGACTTCCTGCGCAAGCTGGGTATCCACGAAAAGCTGTGGCGCGCCATCCGGCACTCCTGGAACGATGAACGGCACTGGCACCTCTACGGCCGGTTTGACTTTGCGCAGACGCCAGACGGCATGAAGCTGCTGGAGTTCAACGCCGACACCGCCACCTCCATCCCCGAAACGGCGGTGGTGCAGTGGGCCAGCCTGGCCGCCGCCGGCAAGCACCAGAGCCAGCAAGCCAATGGCCTGTACGAGGCCCTGGTAGACCAGTTCAGGACTTGGCAGGGCCTGAATCCAGAATTAGAGCCGGCCGTGCTGTTTGTGTACCTGGGCGGCAGCCGCGAGGACTACACCAACTGCGAGGTGCTGGCCGAGGCCGCCCGCGAGGCCGGCTTTGACACGCACATCTGCGCCGCCGATGAGATGCAGGTGTCCACCCTTGGCGCCGAGCGCGGCATCTGGGCCCAAACCGGGGCCGAGCAGTGGCGCCGCTTTCCGTTCCTGTTCAAACTGGTGCCCTGGGAGCTGTTTGTGGAGCTGGAGCCAGACCTGTGCGCCGACGTGATTGACCTGCAGTTCAGCCGCACCGTGGTCATCGCCAACCCCGCGTACGCGCTCATCTTCCAGAGTAAAGGCTTTCTGGCGTGGCTGTGGCAGCAGTTTCCGTACCATCCCTTGCTGCTCCGCACCGAGTTTGAGCCCTTTTCGGGAAAATCGGTGCAAAAACCCTATTTCGGCCGCGAAGGCCAGAACATCCAGGTGCGGGATACCTCAGACGTGGCTTCCACCCAGGGCGAGTACGGCCACCAACCCCACATTTACCAGGCCTGGGCCGAGCTGCCGCAGGACGCGCAGGGCTACCGCTACCAGGCCGGTGTTTTCTGGGCCGGTGAGGGCTGTGCCATCGGGTTCAGGCGGGAGCGCGGCATCATCACCAATTTGTCGCAGTTTGTGGCGCATGTGGTGGAGTAAGGGACGAGCTTCGGTTGTGTTGGCTGCAGCTTGACAGAATTCGTTGCTTCCGCTGGTTTGACCAGCGTTTGGGCTGTTGCGGGCGTAGCTAGCACTTGTCTATGGATTTATTAACAAGATTGTTTCATCTTTTCTGAAAAGCGCTCACGGCCGCGGGGCCCCGTCTTTGCCCCTCGCACTGCCCTTGCGGCCCACCGCTGCAGCCTATTCTTAGTTTCTGTTCTTCAAAGGCCACAAGCGAGGCGCTCGAGCCAAAGACTGGAATCGGGATCTTCCAGCTGTGGACTTGCATAGCAACGGTGATGCTAATCATTGTGCTAGACCCTCTCTTCCTATGGCGCGGATTTACTTCCGTGCCTTACGTTCGAAAGGCACGGAAGTAAATCCGCGCCATAGTTCGGAGTCAATAGTTCGGGCTAAGGACAAGCACCCGTCCGTTTCTTCCGCCCTTTCAAGATAGGTACACAGGGTTCAAGTCTGTGACTTGGACCTATCATGAAGGCAGTTTGCCACTGCCGTGATCCACTTTGCCGGCCGCTGGCGCGAGCTTGCAGCTCGTGCCTTCAGTAGCTGATCTTGTTCAAGTTCTTCCTCTGTGGCACATATTTTAATATAGTATGGTTCAAGCAACAGACTATGGTTCAAGTCTGTGACCTGAACTTGCCATGAGGGTAGTTTGTAACTGCCGTTAGGCGATACCCTCAACCACTGCATCCAAAGCAGAGAGTACTGCTGCAATTATCGCTTCTCGCAAAATCAAAGGTATTTCCCGTAAAACAGGAAAGAAACAAAGCCAGAATCTGGCAGAAGAGGGCAGAAGTCTATATGTAGCGAGCTCGCGTACGTAAATAGGCGTATGGATGCACACCCACTTATTCTGCTGGCCAGTGCCCGGCCAGACAGCGATACCCGGCGCCTGGTGGAAAAGGTCTTCCAGGAGACACCGCACCAGATCCTGGACCTGCGGGAGCACACCATCAGCCCGTACTCCTATGAGAACGAGTACCCTGCCCAGGATGATTTCCTGGCGGTCATAAACCGGGTGCTGCAGTATCAGGTGCTGGTGCTGGCCACGCCGGTGTACTGGTACGCCATGAGCGGACTGCTCAAAACCTTCTTCGACCGCCTCACCGACCTGGTGACCGTGCACAAACCCCTGGGCCGGAAGCTCAAAGGCAAGGCCCTATTCCTGTTGGCGGTAGGTGCCGACGCTGAGTTGCCCGACGGATTTGAGGTGCCGTTCAAGCTGACCGCCAAGTACCTGGGCATGGCATACGGGCGCAGCCTCTATGCCTCCACCGAGGAGGTGGAAACCGATCTCTACCACCTGGGCGACCACCGCGAGTTCCTGCGGGAAATCCACGACAGCGGGAGGGGACTTAGCTGAACTTTTTGCCTTCAGAGATGCGCTCCACGGTTTTCAGGATGCGGTTGTCGCGGGTTTCGGGGCGTTTGGCCTCGGTTACCCAGCGCACGTACTCTTTGCGGTGGGTGTAGGCTAATTTCTCAAATTTCTCCAGCTGCTGGCTTTCGGCTAAGGCCTGTTTGAGGTCCTCCGGAACCACAATGACGTCCCGCTCTGCGGATTTTGCCGCGGTCCCGGCTTTCAGCTGAGTGGCGGCCCGCACGTACTCCACCAATTTTTCTTCCGGCACCTGGTCCGCAGCGGTGAACTTGATGCTGCGCATGGTTTTGGCGTCCAGGCTTTTGGTGAACAGCTGGTGCGGGTCGGGCAGGAGGGCGCCCTGGAAGAAAGAAAGGCTCACGTGCTGCTTGAAGATGCCCAAGCCGCAGACCATGCCCGGCCCGGGTTTCTCGTACACGGGCACGCTCCATTTCCAGGTGGCTTTCAGCTCGGGGTCTGCGGCGGCAATGGCAGTCCTGATTTTCTCGCAGATGGGCTGCGCAAAGGCGGGTGCGCTTTCAAAAAAAGTGGCTAACTTCTGTTCTATCTGCTCTGCGCTGGGTTTAGTGGTGGCCATGGCTGGGTGTGTTTGGGTTTGGGTAAGGTATGATGGAGTGTGTGGGACTGTTTTGGGGCAAATTTCCTGAAAATAAAGAAAAAACAGGAGTTACCAACGCGCGGCCCTGCACCCGGCCACGGTAAACAGATTTTCGGGGAGTGACCCGGGGAACTTCATGTTGAAGCAGACCTCGTGCCGCGTGGTTTTGCCGTCTTGGGAGAAGGGAAGGGCAGGGACCGCCCAGTTGCCCTGCACGTTCTGGTAGCCCACTCCTGAAACTGGCCCTGCCTCCCTGTTCGGCCGCCTGACCAGCTGGCGGATCTGGCGTACTAGTCTAAAGCGGCGTTTGGGTTGGAGTGCTTCTTGCGGGCCAGCAGGTACCCGGCCCCCAGGCCCGCCAGCATCAGGAGCGAGAACGGACCCTCGTTCAATTTCAAAGGACCCAGGGAAGGAATTTTCTCCGGGAACTCCGCGTCCATGCCCCTGGCGCCGGGAAAAGCGAAGCTGCCGACCTGCGCGGCGTAAAAGAACGCGGGCAGCAGGGTGGCGGCCTGCAATTGCGTCTCTTGATCGCCCGTTTTTTTCCGGAGCAAATACAGACTGGTGCCGCCCAGCAGGGAACCCAGCAAAATGGTCATGGCATCATGGAACTTGGCGTGGGGAGTCCAGCGGGGATTGAACAGATGCGTTTTGTTCCAGTCCATCAGGAAACCGCCCACCGTGGTGAAGCCGGCAATGGACGTGAGCAGCGTACGGCCCAGGGTAGCGTTCGTCATAGCTTATAAAAGTGAAAACCAATAGTGAAGGGTACGCAGGCGAGGGCCGGTAGTTGGGAGGCAGGTTGCCGGCCCTCGCCTTCAACCGGGCTTTCCCGCAGGGAACCAGGCGGGCGCGGGTTTTAGGGCAGTTTTCGCCAAAACAGGCCCCAAACAATGCCGGAAAGAAAGTAACTTAGCCTTTTGTTTCGGCCTAGGCAGTAGCGGAGGCTTTCCCTTGAAACCAGCGTACCATGTTCCAGTCAACCAAGGCTCCCTTACCGGAGCGCATGCGTCCCACAAACCTAGACCAATACGCCGGCCAGCAGCACCTGGTGGGCCCCAAAGGCGTGCTCCGGCGGTACATTGAGGCCGGCATGGTGCCCTCCATGATCTTCTGGGGACCGCCGGGCGTGGGCAAGACTACCCTGGCCGGGATCATTGCCGGGCAACTGAAAGTGCCGTTTGTGGCGCTCAGCGCCATTAATGCCGGCGTGAAAGACGTGCGCGAGGTGATTGAACACGCCCGCAAGCGGCAGGGAACGGTCTTGTTCATTGACGAGATCCACCGGTTCAACAAATCGCAGCAGGATGCTTTGTTAGGGGCCGTGGAGAAAGGGATTGTGACCCTGATTGGCGCCACCACCGAGAACCCTTCTTTTGAGGTGATTCCCGCTCTGCTGTCCCGCTGCCAGGTGTACATTCTTAAATCGCTGGAGAAGCAGGAACTCATTGATTTGGTTCAGAAGGCTCTCACGGAGGATGAGATCCTGAAAAAGCGCGAGATTGAGGTGCAGGAATATGAGGCGCTGCTCACTATCTCGGGCGGTGATGCCCGCAAACTGCTCAACCTGCTGGAGATTGTGATTGACGGCAGCGGCCAGGCCAACGGCAAAGTGGTCATCACCAATGACGTGGTAAAGCAGATTGCCCAGCAGAACCTGGCCCTGTATGACAAAGGCGGTGAGGCGCACTATGACATTATCTCGGCGTTCATCAAATCCATGCGCGGCTCAGACCCCAATGCCACGGTGTACTGGCTGGCCCGCATGATTGAAGGCGGGGAAGACCCCAAGTTCATCGCCCGCCGGATGCTGATTATGGCCTCGGAGGACATCGGGAACGCCAACCCTACCGCTATGATCATGGCCAGCGAGTGTTTCCAAGCGGTGCAGGTGATTGGGTACCCAGAGTGTGATATCATTATCTCGCAGACGGCCATTTACCTGGCTACTTCCCCTAAAAGTAATGCCGCGTACAAGGCAATCAGGGCAGCCAGGGCGTATGTGCGGGAGCAGGGCAGTCCGCCGGTGCCGCTGCACTTGCGTAATGCACCTACCAAGCTCATGAAGGAGATTGGGTACGGCCAGGAATACAAGTACGCGCATGACTACGAAGGCAGCTTCGTGCCCCAGAACTTCCTGCCTGATGAGCTGAAAGGCACCATGTTCTTCAACCCGGGCAACAACGCCCGCGAGAATGAAATGCGCAAGAACCTGCGAAACCAGTGGGAAGGGTGGTACCGGTACTAGAGCAGCAATCATCATTCAGTTCCTAAGAAAATCCGTTTTAAGGTTCGTTTGCTAAAAGCGGCCTTAAAACGGATTTTTCTGTTTGTCCCTCCTTGATGGTACTAAGCCATTATACCCCACCTATGAGGGTGTCCTGCCCATTGGTTTAAGGTAAACCTCTGAGGGAAGGCTCCTTTTTATAGTTCTAAAATTGCTGAAGACGCTCTGGTTTAAGGAGCCTAACCTTTCTTTGAAATTTTCCTCTTCCACGGAAATCTGGTAAACCAGCTTAATCCTAATTGAGTTTTGAAGGAGTAAGTCTCTCTAAATCAGATGACAGGCAGCGAGTACCTGTAGTTTATCAAAAAAGTTAAAAATACCTATCAAATTCAGCTTAACTACGGGGTGTTTTATAGATAAGTACTATTTCTTTGGTGTAGATACTTGAATTCTTCCAGTTTCTAAACTATGCCTCTACCTACCCGTAATTTTTTCAACCAGTACTTAATTACAAGCTAAGACTGGGAAAAAATCTTATTAATTCTACAACCAGCTTTGACTGATTGCCCGGTGGGTAGATAGGAATTGTACCATAATCCTTCTCGCATCAGGCAAAGACAAGTTTATAATTGGCTAATAGTAAACCTGTCAGGAGCTCAGAGCCTAACACTACAGATATGGAGAAAAGTGATAACCTGAACCCCGCTTACCCCGAAGTGTGGGCCGGTCTGGAATGTACCGTGAACCGGGTGGGCGATGAGTACATGGACCAAATGCAGCTCAATGGCCACGCCATCCGTGAAGAAGACATCGCCCTTTTTGCCTCCATTGGCGTTAGTAAAATGCGCTACCCGTTGCTGTGGGAACTTACGGCTCCTGATGGGCCCGCCACCGCTGACTGGTCCTGGGGAGACAGACGACTGAAACTGCTGCAGGAACATAACATTACCCCGATTCTTGGCCTGGTGCATCACGGGAGCGGACCGCGCCACACCAACCTGGCAGACCCCAAATTCCCCGAAGGAGTGGCCGAGTACGCCCGCGCCGTGGCAGAAAGATATCCTTGGCTGGAATACTTCACGCCGGTAAATGAGCCTTTGACAACCGCCCGGTTCAGCGGGTTGTACGGTGTCTGGTACCCCCACGGCCGCGATGGTTACACCTTTGGCTTAACCTTGCTGCACCAGTGCAAAGCCACAGTTTTGGCCATGCGCGCCATTAGGGAGGTGATCCCCCATGCCAAACTGGTGCAGACCGAAGACCTGGGCAAAACCTATAGCACGCCTTTGTTGGCGTACCAGGCCGCCGCCGATAACGAGCGCCGCTGGGTGAGCCTTGATTTGCTTACCGGGAACCTGTCGCCGGAAGATTCCATGTGGAAGTACTTTGTGGACAGCGGCATTCCGGAAGAGGACCTGCAGTGGTTCCGGGATAATCCCTGACCGCCTGATATCATTGGCATCAACCATTACCCTACCAGCGAGCGCTACTTGGATGAGAAGATGGAAGGGTTTCCGGAGTGGTCGCACGGCGGAAACGGTATTCACCACTACGCTGATGTGGAAGCCCTAAGGGTAAAGACGGACGATCCGGCCGGTTTCTACTCGGGCCACAAGGTATTGCTGCGCGAGACCTGGGAACGCTACGGACTACCTATTTCCGTGACCGAGGTGCATATCTGCGGAGCCCGTGAAGAGCAGATCCAGTGGTTCAAGCACGTGTGGGATTCCTGTACCGAGCTGAAGCAGAATGGAGTGAATATAGTGGGCGTGGCCGCCTGGTCTTTGCTGGGCACATTTGACTGGGTGAACCTGGTTACCCGTGCCGATGGCTTCTATGAACCGGGCGTGTTTGACGTGCGCGGGCCTAAACCAAGACCTACCGCCCTGGCTAAGATGCTGACCCAGCTGGCCCAGGGTAAAAACTACGAGCACCCGCTGTTTCAATTGCCGGGTTGGTGGCAGCGGCCCGACCGGTATTTCTATCCGTTCACCCCAGAAAACCTGGAGGAACACTCCCAGATTTTCCTGCGGCGCGAGGAAAGCCGATTCGGGCGAGGCACCAAAGCCTACTGGCGCCTGAACTGGAACCCCATCTATGAAACCGAGACCATTCCAGACGGAACCGGCCTCACCGAGGAACAGGTACACCACCTGGAAAACACCACCCGTCCTATTCTCATCACCGGGGCAACCGGCACGTTAGGCAGTGCGTTTGCCCGACTGTGCGGAGACAGGCACATCCCGTACCGGTTGGTGGGCCGCAAGCAGATGAACATCACCGATCCGTTTTCCATTGAGCGGGCCATCAACTACTACCAGCCCTGGGCGGTGATCAACGCGGCAGGCTACGTGAAAGTGGATGACGCCGAGGACAATGCCGAAGCCTGTGATCTGGTAAACGCACACGGAGCTATGCTGCTGGCGGCCACCTGCCAGAAGCGGGGCATCCAGTACCTGACCTTCTCCTCTGACCTGGTGTTTGACGGCCTCAAGCAGCAACCGTACCTGGAGAGCGACGCCGTGAACCCCCTGAACGTGTATGGCAAAAGCAAAGCTTTAGCTGAGAAGTACGTGCTGGACATGCACCCCAACGCTTTGGTGGTGCGCACCAGTTCTTTCTTCGGGCCCTGGGACGAATCCAACTTCCTGACCTTGATGCTCCAGCAACTGCTGGCAGGTAATTCCTTCCTGGCGCCGGAAGACATCATCATTTCGCCCACCTACGTGCCTGATTTGGTGAATGCCTGCCTGGATTTGCTGGTAGATGAAGAATCTGGTATCTGGCACCTGACCAACGAGGGCGAGCTCTCCTGGGCAGATTTCGCCCGGAAAGGAGCAGAACTGGCAGGACTCAACCCAAGCCTTATCCAGGGTTTTTCAGCCAATGAATTGCAAGGGCAACAGGCACCCAGACCGCGGTACAGCGCCTTAAGCAGTGAGCGGGGCCAATTGCTACCTGCTTTGGAAGACGCGCTCATGCGCTATGTCAACCGGATGAAGCTCTCCAACAGAATTGCCTTAAGTGCCGCCCAGGTTTTAGGGCCGGTTTCAGAAAAATGAGCCCCAAACAGCATTGTATGTCCCCCAGAGCATGGGAATGCCCTTCTTCTTTGAGGAAGGGCATTTTGTTATAGGCATGGCAAAAGCAATTGGCGCGGGTTCTGGGCCCGTTTTGCAGAAAGTAGCCTTAAAACAGAACCTCAAAAAGAGGCTACTCCTTTACTTTGTCTTTTAGCCAATAGCGCACCCCCACCGACAGGCTCATGATGTTGGGGTAGCCCGGCACAAAGGCGGTGGAGAAATCCACGCGGTCAGAGAGTTGGTAGTTGTACTCAAACTCACCGGCGTACCAGATCATTTTGTATTGCCACTTGTCGTCGGGGTCGCCGCCAAAGAACGAGGTAGACAGGTTGTAGCCTTCCAACTCAGACCAGTTGCGGCGGTACACCAGCGTGGGCCCTATGCCGCCGTTGAGCGAGTGGCGCCCAATGTCAAAGATCACCGCCCGTACGCCCAGGTGGGTGAAACCGGCAAAGCGCATGGCGCAGTCGGCGTACAGGGCTTGGATGGCCTTGAAGGAGAACTTGCCCGGCACAAAGAACTGCTCATACCCCACGCTGGCGCCCACGTTCACCACAAAATAGCCCTTGCCGTCTGGGTTGAGCGGCATCAGGTCGGCGTTGTCATCTCCCTTGGGGTGCAGCGTAAGCCCGAAATACTTGAAATTAAGGTTACGCCGGTGCTGCGCCGGGGCGGCGAGCGACCCAATGAGCAGGAGCGCGAAGAGTATCCATCTGTTCATGTTAGCCTATATACGGCAGTGGCGGCAATTGGCTATCCCGGCGGGCGGACACCCGGTAGAATAGCCCGCTCTGAAAGCCAGCCGCAAATATCTTAAATAGAGGCAAGATGCCCAGGCTTTTCGGGCCGAAGAATGGAAAAACAGCCCCAAATCGCCCGCCAGAAAAGGCTAAAAACAAGGGCCAGCTCGTTCTTCCTGCAACGGCAGCGGCGGAAGGGTTGGTTTTGGCAGGCCTGGCGGTTAACTTAGGGCAGCCAGAAATTGCCTGTAAGAATTCCTGCCTCTGTACGACCAATAGAGCAACGTCACCGGGCAAGGCTGGTGCTGATTTTTGATCTACCTGATTTATGCGACAATTCTTTAAGTTTGTACTGGCCACCCTAGTGGGCCTGTTTTTATTCATGGTGCTGGGGTTTGTGCTCCTGCTGGGCATTGCCGCCGCCGTTTCTTCTGATGACACCGTCTCCATTGCCGAAGGCTCGGTGCTGGAGATCAAGCTGAGCCAGCCCGTAGTGGAGCGCTCACCCCGCAGCCCCTTCGCTGACATGGGCCTGGGCGAGGTGTTCGGAGAGCAGGGCATAGGCCTGGACGAGATCAAAGCCTCCATCCGCAAGGCCAAGGCCGATGATAACATCAAAGGCATTTTCCTGAACCTGGACCTGCTGCAGGCCGGCATGGCCTCAGTAGAGGAAATCCGGAACGCCCTGCTGGACTTCAAGAAATCCAAGAAGTTTGTGGTGGCCTACAGCGAGTTCTCTACCGAGAAGGCCTACTACCTGGCCTCCGTGGCCGACCGGTTCTACCTGAACCCGCAGGGCACCTTGGAGTTCAACGGCTTAAGTTCTGAGGTGATGTTCTTCAAGGGCACCCTGGAAAAGCTGGACCTGCAGCCCTACATCTTCAAGGTGGGTGAGTACAAGAGCGCCGTGGAGCCGTTCATCCTGGACAAGATGAGCGAGCCCAGCCGTGAGCAGACCCAGTCGTTCCTGAACTCGCTCAATGACTTTATGCTCCAGAACATTGCCAAGGCGCGCCAGAAAGAGGTGGCTTACCTCAAGAACGTGTCAGACTCCATGCTGGTGCACAACGCGCAGGATGCCCTGCGCCTGGGCATGGTCACCCACCTGGGCTACTATGACGAGGCCACCGATTTTATGAAGAGCAAAACCGGCGTGAAGAAAGACAAAGAACTCAAGCTGGTGAACCTGGGCACCTACCGCAAAGCCGCCGACCCCGAGAAGAAGGAAGGCTCCTCTTCCAACAAAATTGCCGTGATCTACGCCACCGGTGACATTGTGACCGGCAAAGGCAGCAACGAGACCATTGGCGGACAGGGCATGTCAGAGGCCATCCGGAAGGCGCGCCTGGACAAAAACGTGAAAGCCGTGGTGCTGCGCATCAACTCGCCGGGCGGCAGCTCCCTGGCCTCCGACATAATCTGGCGCGAGGTGATGCTCACCAAAAAGGTGAAGCCCATCATCGCCTCCATGTCTGACGTGGCCGCGTCGGGCGGGTACTACATTGCCATGGCCTGTGACACCATTGTGGCGCACCCCAACACCATTACCGGCAGCATTGGCGTGTTTGGCATGATGGTGAACTCAGAGAACTTCCTCAGAAACAAGCTGGGCATCACCACCGACCGCGTGAAGACCGGCAAGTTCTCAGACATCCCGTCGGTGACGCGCGCCATGACGCCGTACGAGAAAATGCACATCCAGCGCGAAGTGGAGCGCATTTATGAGGACTTTACCACCAAAGCCGCCAAATCCAGAAACATGCCGGTGGCCGAGCTGAAGAAAGTGGCCTCGGGCCGGGTATGGTCGGGTATTGAGGCCAAGCAGCGCGGCCTGGTTGACGTGCTGGGCGGCCTGGAGGAGGCTATTGCCATTGCCGCTAAAAAGGCCAAGCTGGGACAAGGCGACTACCGCCTGCGCCAGTTGCCGGCCCAGAAAAGCTTCATGGAAGAGCTGCTGTCTGACACCGAGACCCAGATGAAGACGTACGCGCTGCGCCAGGAACTGGGCGCTATGTGGCCGTACTACCAGCAGTACACCCGCGTGATGCAGCTACAGGGCATTCAGGCGCGCCTGCCGTTTGAGCTGGAAATCCAGTAAATGGCCCAGAAACAGATCCTGAAAAAGACTGCCCACCCGGCAGTCTTTTTTGTTTTAAGGCCAGGCCGCTTCCCGGGTTTGCCGTTTTTTTCCGACCTTGGCCCCGCCATTAAACGCCTGTTTTTCCTTTTATTTCCGTAAAACAGGCCAGAAACATTCGCCTAAGAAAAGAAGACCATGATCCAACCCCTGCAAGAAGCCGCAGATTTCATCCGTCAGCAAATCAATTCCTATACCCCCCAGTTTGGGATCGTGCTGGGCACCGGCCTGGGTGCCCTGGTGCAAGACCTTACCATAGCCTATAGCTTAGACTACGCCGATATTCCGCATTTTCCGGTGTCTACCGTGGAGAGCCATTCCGGCAAACTGATCTTCGGGGAACTGGGTGGCCGCCCCGTGGTGGTGATGCAGGGCCGCTTCCACTACTATGAGGGCTACACCATGGAGCAGGTGGTGTTCCCCATCAGGGTGATGAAGCTGCTGGGCATCCAGAAACTGTTCGTCTCCAACGCCGCCGGCGGGTTGGACCCAGACTTCAACACTTCTGACCTCATGGTCATCACCGACCACATCAACCTGCAGCCCACCAACCCGCTCATCGGGAAGAACCCGGAGGAACTGGGCCCCCGTTTCCCCGACATGAGCGAACCCTATGACGAGCACCTGGTGCAGCAAGCCCTGGACATTGCCAACCAGCACGGACTAGACGTGAAAACCGGCGTGTACGTGAGCGTGCCGGGCCCCATGCTGGAAACCAAAGCCGAGTACCGCTACCTGCGTACCATTGGCGCCGATGCCGTGGGCATGAGCACCGTGCCCGAGGTGATTGCCGCCGTGCACATGGGCCTGCCGGTCTTCGCCGTTTCTGTGATCACAGACCTGTGCGTGCCCGGTAAAATCAAGAAAGTAGTGCTGCTGGACATTCTGGAAGCCGCCGCCAAGGCCGAACCCAACATGACCCTGCTGATCAAAGAACTAATCCAGCGGCAAGCCTAAAGAGAGTCCTGAGTCTTGAGTCTTGAGTCTAAAGTCTTAAGTACTCCCCCTGGTCAACCTGAAAGGATCTTGTGGGCGAACTAGCCAGCCGATTGCCTAAACACAACTAGATTATTCCTCATCCGTTTGGAGCCTGATTTCATAAAAGAAGGCTAAAACCAAACCACCATAAACCGCACCGGCCTTGGAGAAAAATCCAAGGCCGGTGCGGTTTATGGGACGTATTTGCTGATCCTGCTTTACGGCTGTTTTGCTGAAAACCTGCCCTAAACGCAACGCCGTTGGCAGGCTGCCCTTACTTGATAATCAACTCTTTGGCGCTGTAGTTCAGGTGCGTGAACACGCCAAAGCCCCCGGCCACGGTAGACCTGATGCTGACCGGCTGGGCAAAGGGGTTGCCGTTGGCGCGGCGGGCATCCTCCACGCTGGAGATAAAATCATAGTAAATTTCGTCTACGTGGAACAGCTTCACGGTCAGTGTGTCATGGCGGTCAAAGCGGTAGGTGGTGTTGTAGGTGATTTTCTGGCCGTCGCGCAGGCGGTCGTTCACCTCGGCGTCCAGTTGGCTGTCTATGCCGGTAGAGTCTTTCTTATGGGCCAGCAGGCGGTAGAAGTTGTTCACCCCGGCCTCGTCTTTCCAGCGGGCCAGCAGGTAGGCTTCCTGGCTTTGCTCGGGTTTGTCGTTGAACTTGTAGCCCACGCTGTCCAGGGGCACGACGGTGAGCACTTTGGTGGTGCCGGTGAGCCGGCGGCCCTGCGTATCAGTAATAACCAGGGTGAACACGTCGCCGGGTTTGCTGGTAACCAGGCGGCGGTTAAAGTGGGTGTAGACTTTCTCGTTCTCCTCGTCCACCAGCAGGGTGTCGCGTAGGACAATGGGCGCCTCGTTGTTTTTGGTGATGGTCACGGTGGCACCTTTCACCAGGGGCGCCTCGGGCGGCGCGAAATAGCCCGAGGACTCAGAGAGCGAGAGCCGGAAAGGTTTGCCGTCCTCCAGGTAACACTCCACCACCAGCTGGGGCGGAAGGTCAGGCAGGGGCACCTCAATCTCCTGCTCCATGTCACAGGAAGAAAGGCCCGTGCCAAGCAGCAGGAGCAGAGAGAGGGACCGGGTAAAAAGTTTCTGGAACAACATCAGAATTTAAAGTTATAGGTCACCGAAGGAATCACCGGGAACAGGGAAACCTGCTTGGCCACAAAGCCGGTGATCTGGTCAGTTGCCTCATCGCGCACGGTCTCAAAGAACACAAAGTACGGGTTGCGGCGGTTGTAGGCATTGTACACGCTGAACGTGAGGTCTGAGCTGCCGCGTCTGGGCCGCAGTTTGTACACCAGACTCAGGTCCAGGCGGTGGTAGGCGGCCAGCCTAAAGGAGTTGCGCTCTGGGTATACGGGAATAACGGTGTAATCTTCGCCCTCCACGTCCTGGAAGATAAAGCGCTGCACCGGCAGGGAATACGCATTGCCCGTGCCGTACACAAACGTGGCCGTGGCGTTGATGCGCTTGCTCACCTCCTGGATGGCCACCACTGAAAGGTCATGCCGCCGGTCAAAGCGGGTAGGGAAGGTCTTTCCGTTGTTGATGTCTGGGAAGGTGCGGTTGCTCCAGGAGAGGGTATAGCCAATCCAGCCGGTGGTTTTGCCTTCTTTCTTTTCCACGTAGAACTCCTGGCCGTAGCTCTCGCCGGTGCCAAACACAAACTCCTGCTCCAGGTTGGGGTTGGCGAAGATCTCTGCCCCATCCCTAAGGTCCAGCTGGCGGTTCATTTTCTTGTAGTAGGCCTCGGTGCTCAGGAGGTATTTGTCCTTGATGAGCTTGGTAAGGCCCAGGGCCACCTGGTCTGAGCGCTGCGGCCTCACGCCGGGCGACGACGGGTACCAGATGTCGGTGGGGAGCGAGGCGCCCGAGTTGGAGATCAGGTGCACGTACTGGAACATGCGGGTGTAGTTGGCCTTTAGGGTAAGCGTCTCTGAGAAGCGGTAACTGGCCGCCGCGCGGGGCTCCAGGCCCAGGAAGTGCTTGCCCTCGTTCACAAAGCCCGAGAGGCGCAGGCCGTAGCTGAGCGTGAACACGGGGCTAAACGTCCAGTCGTCCTGGGCGTACAGGCCGTACTCCTGCCCGCGGTAGGTATTGCCCGCGCCCACGTTCACTGAGCCGTCCTGGCTGTTGGCCTCCAGGCGACCCACCACAAAGCGGTGATCTGTCACGCTGCCGCCAAACCGCAGGTGGTGGCGTTCCGAAGGAATGTATTCAAAGTCGGTCTTCAGGTTGAGGTCGGTGATGTTGGAAGTGAGGCTGAAGGAGTAGATGTCCAGCTCGTTCTTGATCTCGTACTCGTAATTGGAGGCCGCAAACGTGGTGTTCACGAAAAAACGGGGCGAAAACTGGTGCATCCAGCGGGCCGAGGCCACCTTGTTGCCCCAGTTGAAATTGAAGTTGAAGTTCTCGTCATCAAAGGCGAAGAAGTCGCGCCCGTAGTACCCGCTGAAGAAAAGCCGGTCTTTCTCGCCCAGGTCAAAGCTGGCCTTGGCGTTGAAGTCATAGAAGTAGTAGTCGGGGATGGGGCTCCAGTCGGGGTCGCTTTCCTTGGCTTTGTTGATCATGCGGGTGAACACATCGGCGTAGGTGCGCCGCCCCGAGACCAGGTACGAGGATTTGCCTTTCTGAATGGGGCCTTCCACCGTGAGCCGCGAGGCAATCAGGCCAATGCCGCCGCTCACGTCGTTCTCGTTGCGGTTGCCCTCGCGCATTTTCACGTCCAGCACGCTGGACAGGCGACCGCCAAACTGCGCCGGGAAACCGCCTTTGTACAGCTCCACGCCCCGCACCGCGTCTGGGTTGAACACGCTGAAAAACCCGAACAGGTGGCTGGGGTTGTAGACCAGGGCATCGTCCAGCAGCACCAGGTTCTGGTCATTGCTGCCGCCCCGCACAAACAGGCCGCTGCTGCCCTCACCACCGCTCTGGATGCCCGGTTTCAGCTGCAGCGTCTTGATGATGTCTACCTCGCCAAACAGGGCCGGCAACAGCTTGGCCTCACGCGTGGTAAGGGTTTCCATGCTCATCTGCGGGGTGCTCAGCCGCTCCTGAAACGAGTTCCGCTGCGACTCTACCACCACCTCGCTCAACTTATTGGCGGTTTCCTCTAACTGCACGTTCAGGCGGGTGTTCTTCCTGAGCACCACCTCACGGGTAAGGGTCTCAAACCCCAGGTATGAAAACTGAATCTGGTAGGTGCCGGGGGCAAGCGAAAGCGTAAAGGCGCCGTTCACGTTGGTCTCCACGCCCGTGGTGGTCCCCGCCACCGACACGCTGGCGCCAATCAGGGGTTCGCCGGAGGCCGCAGACCGCAGCACACCGCTCAAGGCCACCCGGTTTTGCGCCCCAACGGGCGAAAAGGCCAGCAAAAGGAAAAGGAAAAAGAGCATCCAAGGCCAGAAAGCCGGTCTGGTGCACGCACTATGTGGGGAGTAAAAACGCACGCTTGCTTGTGTCAGATGTAGAACATAACGCCTGACCCGCTGGTATGTTTTCCTGAAAGGGCGGAGCACTTGCAGGCGGTGGTTGGGCAAACAATGGGCCAGACTGAAACGCTAGAGTTAAAGATAGTATAAAAAGATGAACATGCTTCTATCAGAACCGCCAAACCGTGCCGGAGCAGAGCCGCAGCCCGTGGTGGTGACCTGAGAAGAGAACCGGTTTGTTGCCAAAGGGTTTTAGCAAAACCAGAGGCTTAGGCAAGATTTTAGAACCAAGCATCCCTGGGCGCAAGCGGGGGCTGGTGCCGCCTGGAAGGGTGCTCGCCCGGTTTTTAGCCTGTTTCTGCCAAGCTAGCCCCAAACCAGCGGTACGGGCGGGCACTTGCGCCAGCACCTCGAAAGTGATTGCTTCTTTGCTGATCTTGGCAGCACATTTCTTGGGCTTACGGTGGTGGAAAGTAAAATCCGTTTCAGGGCCATTTTTAAGAAAACGGCCCTGAAACGGATCTGAGGCAATCTGCTGGCTACAGGTTAGAATACAGCCAGGCTTGGCGCAGGGCCAGTTGCTCCGGCGTGGCGTTGGGGTCTGGCGTGAGCAGGTGCGAAACGGTTTCATCTGAGGCCACCAGGTTGGCGGTCAGTTCAATGGGTTTCACGGTGCCGCTGGCGTCTTTGCGGCCCACGGTAACCTTAATGGGACTCCCTTCCTTGCCGTTGACCACGTGTTTGTTGAGCAGTTCGGTGGCGTTGCGCAGGTTCAGGTCTTCGCCGTTGATCTGCCAGATCTGGTCGCCGGCTTTCCAGCCCAGCTGCTTCCCGAAGGCGTTCAGGTTCTCCACGCTGGCCACCATCAGGTGCCCCGAGGCCTGGTCATAGCCAATGGTGGGTTTGCCCAAAGACACCCGTTTCTGGATGCCCGAGGGCTGGTACGTGATGCCCACTTTCTTGAAGAGCTCGGCGTACGGCAGGCGCTCGGTGCCCTCTACGTAGCGGGCGAAGAAATCACGCACCTCGGGGAACGTGAGCGCGGTGATCTTGTCAAACAGCTCCTCGTCTTTGAACGACTTGTCTTTGCCGTAGGTCTGGCTCAGGTCTTTCATGAGGTTCCGGATGCCGTATTTGCCCCCCGAAAGCTCCCGTAGTCTGATGTCCAGCGCCATGCCAATGAGGGCGCCTTTTTGGTACACGTTGCCGTACTCTTTCTCGTGCTTGTCCAGGGCGCCCAGGCTCAGCTCCGTGAAGGCCAGGGCATCGTTGTACTGCTGCTGGGAGGCAATGATCTTGCTCCGCAACTCGCCCAGGAAGTCGGGCAGCTCAATGAGGCGCTGGTTTACCTGCACGTGGTGCGCGAAGTACTCGGTCACGCCTTCGTACAGCCAGAGGTGCTTGGACATCTTGGGGTTGCTGAAGTCAAAGTTCCCGATCTCCTCTGAGTGGATGTTGAGCGGCGTCACAATGTGGAAGAACTCGTGCGCGGCAATGTTGCGCACCTGCTCGGCCAGCATGGCAGGCGGCATCTCGGGGAAGTAGTACACCGAGGAGTAGGAGTGCTCCAGGGCCCCGTACGCGCCGGTGCGGTTCTGCTTGTTGTCAATGTAGATGAGGAAGGCGTACTTGTCTACCGGCAGGGTGCCGCCCAGGTAGTTTTTCTGCGCCTCCAGGATGGTTCTTATGTTCTGGGCCAGGTTCTTGGAGCGGTCTCCGCCGCCGGCCGCGTAGGTAGAGATGAGCACGTCGGCGTTACCTACCTTGAGCATGGCCGTGTCTGGGCGGCTGTAGAGCATGGGCGCATCTACCAGGTCATTGTAGTTTTGCAGCAGGTAGGTGTCTGCGGTGGGCGTAGAGTTGGTGGTTCTGAGGGCGGTGGCGCCGTAGAACTCCTGCGGCTTGTTAATGGTGATCTGGTAGGGCTCCTTGGTTCTGTTGGCGAAGTACCCGAAGAACCCGTGCGTGTTGATCAGGAACACCTTGCCGGCCTCAATGTCGGTGGCGGCGGGCTCAAACACAATGTCTTCTTTCTTGGGCGTGTCCCAGGTGTCGTCTACCAGGTACTCCAGACGGGCCAGCTTTTTGGCTTTCTTGATCTTCCAGGTGTTCTGGTCCAGGCGCTCCACGGGCAGGGCCTTGCCTTTCTTGTCCAGGGCCTTGAACGCAGAGACAAACTTCCCGAAATCATAGACGGCATAGGTGCCCGGCACCATTTTGGGCAGGTGGTAGAGCACCTCGTCTTCCTTGAAATCGGGCGTGAGCAGCGTCACCTGCAATTTGTCGTCTACAACCTTGCCAAGGTCAATTGAAAACCGGTAGGTGGGTTCTGCCTGGTTCTGGGCCAGCAGCGGAAAATGCAGGAGCGCGGCAAACGCCAGGGCCGTCAATGATTTTTTGAGCATAGTTTTATCTGGGTGGAAATGCTAAGGAAACGAATGAAACCGGGTTTAAGTACGAGGCCCACGGCTGCGCCGGAGGAGGTTACCCGCCAGCAACGCCAGGGCCTTTCTCCCTTAGTCGGAGAGTTCGGGAAAAAATTACAGAAGGGCTACCCGCTTTGGGTGAGATTAGCGCAGGTGCTGCTGCACCACCTGGCTCAGCTGGTGCGCCGGCACCACCCCAGACTGCCGCCACAGCTGCTTGCCCTCCTGGAAGAGGAGCAGGGTAGGGATGCCCTGAATGCGGTACTGCTGGGCCACCGCCGGGTTCTTGTCCACGTCTATCTTGATCACTTTCAGTTTGCCTGCGTACTGCTGGGCCACTTGCTGCAGAATGGGGGCCATGGTTTTGCAGGGGCCGCACCAATCGGCGTAGAAGTCTACCAGCACCGGCATGCCCGGGCTGCTGATCAGTTCCTGAAAAGATTTTTTAGCCATGGTGATCTCTTTGTTAGATGGTTGCACACAAGTATACGGAAAAGGACAATTCGGGGTGAAAACGGCTGCGTATAACCAAGTTCGCTTTTGCTGAGTTTTTGCAGAAACTGGCCCAAAACTGCCTGGCTCTGTGGAACTTTAGCGGGCGCCTGGTCCTTTCTAAGTTATATTTTACCATGAAGCCAAACCTCTTGAAAACGATATTCTTATCTGTGTCGCTGGCCCTTACCTCGTGGTTTTCTTCCTGCAAGGAATCTGAGGTGCTGGAGCAAAAGCAGACCCAGACCGCTCCCAAAGAACACCTGGTATCGGCTGAGAAGCTGACCACTATTCCCGCCGCCGGCCTGCGGGACATTGCCAACGCCAACGGCCGGTCTGAGCTGGCCACCCTCATCAAATATGACGTGGACGTGTACCGGGTCATTTACCTCACGCAGTACAACGGGCAGGAGATCCAGGCCTCGGGGCTGATGGTGGTGCCCCTGAATGCAACGGCGCCAGCCCCCATCCTGAGCGCCCACCACGGCACCACCTTTGACCAGAAGTACGCGCCCAGCAATTTCCAGCTTACCTCCCTCACCGGGTTTGAGCCCTTTGGGGCGGCCGGCTACCTCACCCTGGTGCCCGACTTTATCGGGTACGGGGCCT
This sequence comes from Rufibacter psychrotolerans, assembly GCF_016924645.1. Lineage (GTDB taxonomy): Bacteria > Bacteroidota > Bacteroidia > Cytophagales > Hymenobacteraceae > Nibribacter > Nibribacter psychrotolerans. Next base: position 51,533 of record NZ_JAFFJV010000009.1, read on the forward strand.
CTAAGCAGATCCTGCACCCGTACTATGACGTGCAGCACTCCGGTACCGCCGTGGTAGACATGATCAAGGCCGGCAAGTCGTTCTTCCAGAAGAACAACATCAAAATGTCGGGGCAGTTGTTTCTGGCGGGCTACTCAGAGGGCGGGTACGTGACCATGGCCGCCCAGAAAGAGATAGAGGAGAACCCCGAGCATGGGCTAACCGTGACGGCCTCGGCGGCCGGCGCCGGCGGGTATGACCTGGAAGGAATGCTGAGCCGCGTGGTGGGGGGCAAGCCTTACGAGTATCCGGCCAACCTGGCCTTTATCCTGCAGGCCTACAACGCTACCTACAACTGGAACCGCCCGCTCACCGATTTCTTCCAGGAACCGTACGCCACCCGCATTCAGGAGCTGATAGACGGAACCCGCACCAGCAGCTCCATCAACAGCGCCCTGGCCAAAGATCCGGCCAAACTGTTTAACCCGGCGTTCCTGGCGGGACTGCGCGGCGACGGGGAACAGGCCCTCAAGGCAGCCCTCAAGCGCAACAGCCTCAAGAACTTCGTGCCGAAGAGTCCCACCCGCCTGTACCACGGCACCGCCGACATTATGGTGCCGTATGACAACACCGTGAGCACCTACAACGCCATGAAAGCGGCGGGAGCCCCCAACCTGAAGTTTGTCTCCATACCCGGGGGTGGCCACGGCAGCAGCCTGGAGCCCATGATCAGAGACCTGATTCCGTGGATTGAGAGCTTCAGAACCATGTAGTTTTGGGCGGCAGGCATTCCTGTGCCGCGCGCGCTCTGGTTACCGGGGCAAGCTGAAGTGGCTGCTATTTTTGAGCTGTTTTTGGGAAAACGGGCTAAATACGCCGCTTTACTTCTTTGTAACCCAGCTTCTGACCTGTAGCAGTGACTACCCATAACCCGGCCTTGCGAGAGGCTGGGTTATTTTTTGCCTTTTAGGGCCGAGGGGATCAACGCCCTTGAGCAAACCGCACCGGGAGGGCGACCGAAATATTTTCCACCTTTCAGGCGGGGGCTCCGTAGAAAGAACCATGGAACAATCGCAAACCACTACCAGCGAAGCGCTCGCCTTTCAATACATAGACTACCAATGCACAGACCGGGTGGCGTACATTACCCTGAACCGGCCGGAGAAGCGCAACGCCCTCAATGCGCAGGCCGTGACCGAGTTGAAGCTGGCCTTTGACCACGCCGAAAACGAGGAAGACTGCAAGGTGATTGTGCTACGGGCCACCGGGCCGGTGTTCTGCGCCGGGGCGGACCTGGAGTACCTGCAGCAGGTGCAGCACAACTCCTACCAGGAAAACCTGGAGGACTCTGCGCACCTCATGCAGCTCTTCTATCTCATTTATACCCTCAAGAAAGTGGTCATTGCCCAGGTGCAGGGGCACGCCATTGCCAGTGGGTGCGGCCTGGCCACCGTCTGTGATTTTACCTATACCGTTACCTCGGCCAAGTTTGGCTACACTGAGGTGAAGATCGGGTTTTTGCCGGCCCTGGTAAAAGTGTTCCTGCTGCGCAAGATAGGGGAGGCCCGCGCCAAAGAGTTGCTCCTCACCGGCGACCTGGTGTCGGCGGAGAAAGCCAAGGCCATGGGCCTGGTTACCGAGGTGGTGCCCGAGGAGCAGTTAAGTGAGCGGGTAACGGCCTTGGCGCAGCGCCTGTGCCAGCAGAACTCGGGCCATGCCATGGAAGTGACCAAGGAGATGATTGCCCACGTGCAGGAACTCCCCCTGAAAGATGCCCTGGAGTACGCCACCGAGCGCAGTGCCCTGGCCCGCTCCACCGGCGACTGCCAGCGCGGCATCCAGGCCTTTCTGGAGAAGCAGCCCCTCTCCTGGTAGGGGTTTGCCGCCGCCTCTCGGCTTGCCCGCGAGCCTAAAAAGAAGGGTGGCACCTTAACAGAAAAGTTCTAGAACACGTAGCACCTTCTGCCTCGCAGATTTCTATTTTTAACCTGTATTTCTGTAAAACCTGTTAAACAATTGGTACACCTAGTGGTTAAGAGAGTATGCTGACGAACGCGGCGATAGTAGTAGGAACCTTTGTACTCATGGAGCTGGTGGCGTGGAGCGTGCATAAATACGTGTTGCACGGCTTTTTGTGGAGCATCCACAAATCGCACCACACCCGGCACAACCACTTGTTTGAGCTCAACGATGTCTCGTTTGCGTTCTATGGGGTGATTGCCGCTCTGTGCTTTATTTATGGGTCTGACACGCTGGACTACCGGTTCTGGATTGGAGTGGGCATCTCGCTGTACGGCGCGGCCTATTTCCTGGTGCATGATTTGTTTATCCACCGGCGGGTCAAGCTGTTCGGGAAAACAAAGAACACCTATTTCAGGGCCCTGGACATAGCGCACAAGGTACACCATAAAACCAAAGGCAAAGACGGCTCAGAGTCTTTTGGCATGCTCTGGGTACACCCTAAATTCTTTCGTATCGCCCGGAAGCGCTAACTTTACGTTTCGTTTCTAAACTCTCTCCTGTGGCGCATTACTCTATCAAAGAGTTGGAGCATCTCTCGGGTATCAAGGCCCACACGCTTCGTATCTGGGAACAGCGGTACCAACTGCTCACCCCCAAGCGTACGGCTACCAATATCCGGTATTATGATGACGCAGACCTCAAGAACCTGCTCAACGTGGCGTTCCTGTACCAGGAAGGCTACAAAATCTCCAGGATAGCCCAGCTCTCGCCGGAGCAGGTTGCCCACGAAGTGCTGCAGCTAACCCAGGCCGAGCTGGGCCAGGACCAGTTCATCAGTCAGCTGATTGGGGCCATGGTTGCCATGGACGAGGGCCAGTTTGAGCGGGTGCTGAGCCGGGCGGTCCTGCAGATGGGCTTCCCCAGGTCGGTTCGGCAGGTGATTTACCCTTTCCTCCAGAAGATTGGGCTGCTGTGGCAGACCGGGAACATTACGCCGGCCCACGAACATTTCATCAGCCAGTTGATCAGGCAGAAGATGCTGGTGGCCATTGACGGGCAGCCCGTGACCCGCACGGCCGAGGCCCCCAAGGTGCTGCTGTACCTGCCCGAGGGCGAGCTGCACGAGCTTTCCCTGCTGTATTCCCATTTCCAGTTCAGGGCGGCGGGTTTCCGCACGCTGTACCTGGGGCAGCACCTTCCCCTGGAAGACCTGATTCAGGCTGCGCGCCAGTTCCAGCCCCATTACCTGTGCTCAGTGTTTACCGCCACGCCCCCGCGCGATGCGGTAGCGGCTTACCTTACCCAGGTGCTGGAGGCGGTGCCCACGGCTGAAATCCTGGTGTCGGGCTTTATCCTGCAGACTATGCAGCAGCGCCTACCGGAGAGGGTCACCTACTTTGCCTGCCTGGAGGACTTTGAGCAGTGGCTGGCGAAGTTCCAGGCCGTGCCGGCCTGAGGAACGACACCCGTAGAAGACTTTTCTTTAAGGCAGCCTAGGAAGCGCTCTGCCCGTTTGCTGTTTTAGCTGTATTTTCCTGTAAACAGCCCTAAAACAAATCCTTGTTCTGGCGGTAGGCCGCTGTGTGCCTCCCATTGGCTTATTTATCATTTCTTCCTCTATTTATCCCTCCAATAATTTCCCAAAGGAGTGGTTCTCCGGCGGGCTTGGGGCGGTGTTCCTCCCTGGTAACGGAAGCCTTCTCCTAGGTGAAGTACCCAGGATTTGTTGATGCTTTTGTTAGTTTCTCTGAACAAGAATCCAGAACAAGCCACTTTTATTAACTTATTGTTTAGTTAGTATGTAAAAACATTAAACAAAAGTAGCCTAAGTAAAATCTGTTTCGTAGTATTGTTTAACGTTAGGTATTAAACATTAAACAGGATGACTGCACTAGAATTTACTTCCGTTGTAGAGCGCATGGCGCCCACCCTCAGACCCGCTGCGTACAACCTGACCCGCGACACCGATGACGCCAAGGACCTGGTGCAGGAAACCCTCCTGAAAGCTTTTGTGAACCGTGATAAGTTTAAGGCCGGCACCAACCTCAAAGCCTGGCTCTACACCATCATGCGCAACACGTTCATTAATCATTACAACAAGATCACCAAGCGCAGCAGCTCCATTGACACCACTGAGTACATCCAGTTTCACCCCTCAGACGCGCGTATGATTGCCGTGAACGGGGCCTCGGGGGCTTTCGCCTTGGAGGACATCCAGGAGGCCATTGACCGGTTGCCCGAGGATTTGAAAACCCCGTTCATGATGTACTACGTGGGCTACAAGTACCTGGAGATCTCAGACCAGCTTAAACTGCCCATTGGTACCGTGAAGAACCGCATTCACCTGGCCCGCAAAGAGTTGAAGCAGGCTCTGCTGGTGTACGCTTACGCCGACTAGAAGCCCTCTAATGGGCAATGCCCCGCCGGAAGGAAGAAAGGCCCTGAAAAAAGAGTGTATCTTACTTCTACTATATTCTGGATTTTACGTATCTGTAACATCCAACCGCACCAAACCACCCCATTCCCTTTGCCATGCTTGATGCTCCCCAAAAGAAAGTAGTAGTCATAGGCGCCGGATTTGCCGGTCTGGCGGCCGCCGCCAGCCTGGCCCAGGCCGGTTTCCAGGTCACCCTGCTGGAGAAGAACGACGTAGCCGGGGGGCGGGCCCGGGTCTTTGAGGCCCAGGGCTTCACCTTTGACATGGGGCCCAGCTGGTACTGGATGCCAGACGTTTTTGAGCAGTTTTTCCGGAAATTCGGGAAAACCACCGCCGACTATTACCAGTTGGTGCGGCTAGATCCCTCGTACCAGGTCTTGTATGGTCCGGGCGATGCGCTGGAGCTTCCGGCCGGCATGCCCCAGTTGGAGGCCCTGTTTGAGTCGCTGGAGCCCGGCGCGGGGCAGAACCTGCGCGCCTTCCTTAAACAGGCCGCCTACAAGTATGAGGTAGGCATCAACAACCTGGTGTACAAGCCCAGCCGCTCTTTCACCGAGTTCCTGGACCTGAAGCTGCTGGTAGACGTGCTGCGCCTGGATGTGTTCCAGTCCATGCACAAGCACGTGCGCAAGTTCTTCCGGCACCCGCGCTTACTCCAACTCATGGAGTTTCCCATCCTGTTCCTGGGCGCGCTGCCGCAGAACACGCCCGCCCTTTACAGCCTCATGAACTACGCCGACATGGCCCTGGGCACCTGGTACCCCATGGGTGGCATGCACAAGATTGTGGAGGGCATGGTGGCGCTGGCCCGCGAACAAGGCGTTGACCTCAGGCTGGGCGAGGAGGTAACCCGGTTTGACCTGCAGGCTGGAGCCATCTCAAGGGTGGTAACCACCAAAGGCACCTATGAGGCCCAGGTGGTGATAGGCGGCTCTGACTACCACCACATAGAAAGCAAACTGTTGCCGGCCCAATTCCGTAGTTATACTGATAAATACTGGGACAGCCGGGTGATGGCGCCCTCCTCCCTCATTTACTACCTGGGCGTGGATAAAAAACTGGAGGGCCTGCGCCACCACAACTTGTTCTTTGACGAAGACTTCGGGCCGCACGCCCATGAGATCTACACCCAGCCGGCCTGGCCCAAAAAACCTTTGTTCTATGTGTCGGTGCCTTCCAGGACAGATGCCACGGTGGCGCCCCCCGGAAAAGAAAATTTGTTTATCTTAATACCCGTAGCCCCTGACCTTGAGGATAGGGAGGAAACCCGAGACTATTACTACCACTTGGTGATGGAGCGCCTGGAGCAGATCACGGGGCAGCAGATCAGGCCCCACGTGGTCTACAAGCGCACCTATGCGCACCAGGATTTCATCAACGATTACCATGCGTTCAAGGGCAATGCCTACGGCCTGGCCAATACCTTGCTGCAGACGGCCATGCTCAAGCCCAGCCTCAAGAGCAAGAAAGTACGCAACCTGTTTTACACGGGGCAACTGACGGTTCCAGGCCCAGGGGTGCCGCCGTCCCTGATCTCAGGGCAGGTGGTGGCCGCCGAAGTCCAGAAAGCGTTCGCCCCGCAGGAAACCACCTTAACCGTTTAGTGATGACGCAATCGCCCATGAATCTGTTTGATACCACCACGTTGGAGTGCAGCAAGCTCATTACGCAGCGCTACAGCACCTCCTTCACGCTGGGTATCAAAACCATGCATCCGCGGTTTCACGACCCCATTTACGCCATCTATGGGTTTGTGCGGTTTGCCGATGAGATTGTGGACACCTTCCATACGCATGACAAAGCCGCCCTGCTGGAGCGGTTCCGGCAGGAAACCTACCAGGCCCTAGAAGAGAAAATCAGCCTCAACCCGGTGCTGCACGCCTTCCAGATGGTGGTGCACCAGTACGGTATTGACCACGAGTTCATAGACGCGTTCCTGCACAGCATGGAGATGGACCTGTTGGACCAGAAATACGACTGCGACCTGTACGAGGAATACATCTACGGCTCGGCCGAGGTGGTGGGCCTCATGTGCCTGCGCGTGTTCTGCGAGGGCGACGCGGAAATGTTTGACCGCCTCAAAGCCCCGGCCCGCTCCCTGGGCGCCGCGTTCCAGAAGGTAAACTTCCTGCGCGACATCCGCAGTGATTTCCATGACCGCGGGCGGGTGTACTTCCCGCAGGTAGACTTCCGGTCGTTCTGCAACAAAGACAAAGAAGAGATAGAGGCCGATATCCAGCAGGACTTTGACCGGGCCTACCAGGGCATTCTGGGCTTGCCCCGGGGAGCCCGCCTGGGCGTGTACCTGGCCTACATCTACTATCTTAAGCTATTTAAGAAAATTAAGGAACTACCGGCTGCCCATATTATGGCAGAACGCGTAAGAGTGCCTGATAACACGAAACTGGCCTTGCTGCTGGGTTCTTACATTAGGTACCAGTTAAATACAATCTAATGCAGCTACTTGTTACCCTCCTGTCGGTTTGCCTCCTTTTTGTGCCGTTTGGCCAGAAAACAGACCCGTATGCCCATGCGGCCCTGCTGAACTACTACCAGACCGCCACCAAAGACGAAAACGTTGCCAAGCGCTTCATGACCCTCATGGACAAGTACCAAGGCAACGATCCTTTGAAACTGGGCTACAAGGCGGTGTCGCACGCCATCATGGCCAAACACGTCTGGAGCCCCATGAGCAAACTCCGGTACCTGCGGCAGTCGGCTGATGTGTTTGACCGGGCGGTGGCCCTTGACCGCACCGACCCTGAGGTGCGTTTTCTGCGGTTCTCCATAGAAAATTACATTCCGCGGTACCTGAACATGAGCCCCAACCTGGAAGAGGACAAAAAGGTGTTTATGGCGGCCATCCTGAAGCACCCGCGCTCGGGCATCTCGGCAGAGACGGTGAAGATCATGCGCGACTTCCTGCTGCGCAAAGACCTGCTCACCGAGCAGGAAAGGAAACAGGTGGAAAAGCTCCCCCTATGATAGAGGACTACGGAATTTTACCCAGCCGGGAACCGCAAGCGCTTTATGCTTTTTTGCCTGAAAGTCATCTTGTTAAGGTGATTTTTAGGCAAAAAACCTAAGGGTAGCGTAAACAAACCAGTAATAGAATTTGTTTAACCCATATGCGTCAGCTACAGGTACACATTGATTCAAATTCGGGGTTCTGCTTTGGGGTGATCTACGCCATCCAGATGGCCGAGGACCTGCTGGAAGAACAGGGTTACCTGTACTGCCTGGGCGATATTGTGCACAATGACGTGGAGGTGGAGCGCCTGCAGCGGAAGGGCCTGCGCATCATCAACTATGACACCCTCAAGACGCTGCAGAACGAGGCGGTCCTGATCAGGGCCCACGGCGAGCCGCCCTCTACCTACCAGACCGCGCTGGAGAACAACCTTACCCTGGTAGACGCCTCCTGCCCGGTGGTGCTCAAGCTCCAGAACCGCATCAAGACCTCGTTTGACAAGAAGGAGAAGATCTTCATCTACGGCAAGCACGGCCACGCCGAAGTGCTGGGGCTTCTGGGCCAGACCAACAACGAGGCCATCGTGTTTGAGAACCTGGACGAACTGCTCCGCCACGAACTGCCCCAGAACATCACGCTCTACAGCCAGACCACCAAGGGAACCGCCAGCTTTTACCGCATTAAAGACGAACTGGAAAGCCGTGGCTATGCCGTAGACGCCAACGACACCATCTGCCGGCAAGTCTCTAACCGCGATAAAGAGCTACGCCGTTTCGCCCAGAAGTTTGACAAGGTGGTGTTTGTGTCCGGCACCAAATCCTCCAACGGGCGCGTCCTGTACCAGGTCTGCAAAGACACCAACCCCAACACCTTCTTCGTGTCTAAGGTGGAGGAACTGCAACCCGAGTGGTTTGCCCCCGGCGAGACCATTGGCATCTGCGGCGCCACCTCCACGCCCATGTGGCTCATGGAAGAAGTACGTGATGCCTTGCTGCAGTTTTAGACTTGTTCCGTAGCAGGTAGCAAGTATCAAGTAGCACGACACGAGTGGAGTAGAAGGTCTGTCGGTTTGTGGCTTCTTTTTCCGAAAACTGGCCTAAAACGAAGCTCAAAGTTTTGCTCAATGTCCGGTTCTAAACTTTTATGGCTCCTACGGCGCGGATTTACTTCCGTACCTATTGAAGCTGAGTAGGGCACGGCAAGAACTTTCTATGTTAAGTACCGGGTTATAAGCCCCAATTCCTCTGCTTTAAGTTTTCAACTTGGAGCCCCTTGCCGCAAGTTTGTAACTTGCGTAGGATGATTAAAGAAGTAGCGCTAAAAGCTTAGACCTACGTCAAGAAAGCCAAAGGTCAATTACCTGCGGAAATACATAACCAAAGAGAGCACCCGTTTTGAGCCAGTTTTTCAAGAAACACACCGGAATCATCATCGCGCTCATCATCATGGTGGCGTGGGGAAGCACTCTCTGGTTCTTGCTGCACTGGCCTGTGGAGTTCCGGTCGCCGCTCACCTATCTGGCGGTGCTGGTGATGATGCATTTGTACACCGGGCTTTTCATCACGGCCCATGATGCCATGCACGGGGTGGTGGCACCGGGCAACAAAAAGCTCAACACCCTCATCGGCACCATCACTGCCGGGCTCTTCGCTTATAATTATTACGGTCGGTTGTACCCCAAACACCACCTGCACCACCGCCACGTCGCCACCGACGAGGACCCTGATTACCACGGAGGCAACTTCTTTCTGTGGTTCTTCAGCTTCGCCAGCCAGTATATAACAGTACTTCAAGTGCTTCTGATGGCGGGCACCTATCACCTGTTACAGTTGTGGTTTCCGGTAGAGAACATCATCCTGTTCTGGATGGTCCCCTCTGTGCTGGCTACGTTCCAATTGTTCTACTTCGGGACATATCTGCCGCACCGCGGAGAGCACGAGCCGGAGAACAAGCACAAATCTGGCACCCAAAGCCGGAACCACCTCTGGGCCTTCCTGAGCTGTTACTTCTTCGGGTACCACTATGAGCACCACGACAAGCCGTATCTTCCCTGGTGGAAGCTCTACCAGGAGAAAGACCGGCTGGTGAAAGGGAAGTAGAGATTTAGTGCGCTTTTCTGGAAAATAGGCCTTAAACGCAAATCGGGGTAAGAGAAAGGAAGTTCTCTTACCCCGATTTGCGTTTTGAAGCCAATGGCCTGCAGACTTCTTTTTTGTCATCCTGAAAGGATCTTGTGAGCGAACGGTAGTAGCGCTTGTTCAGAGTCTCTCTAGCTCGCCCACAAGATCCTTTCAGGATGACAAGGTGGATGTAATGATGACAAGGTGAATCTGTTAGTCAGAAAAAGATTACTGCACCACGTACACGTTATCAGCGCGGTTAGCGTCTGAGGTGTGGGTGTGTTTCAGTTCCAGTTTCTTCACCGGTTTTGTGGCTTTAAACTCCAGTTGGGTGCTTTGGGCGCCGGTTTTCCAGACCGCAATGGATTGGTGCACGGTAGAGGTGGAGTTATCGGCGTAAGTGATGACTAAGTCCACAGGTACGGGCTTGGTGCCTTTGGCTTCCACGGTGACCTGGTACGCGCCGTTCTGCTGCTGTACCTTGGCGATGGCCAGGTCGGGTACGCCGTTGTCAAAGAACCAGCGCTGCCAGAACCAGTTCAGGTTGCGGCCGGCCCCGGCGTTCATGGCGTTGAAGAAGTCCCAGGGCAGCGGGTGCTTGCCGTTCCAGAGGGTAATGTAGTGGTGCAGGGCCTTGGTGAACAGCTCATCGCCCAGCAGGTCTTTCACGTACAGGTACCCCAAAGCCGGTTTGGGATAGGAGTTCAGGAAGAACGCCGCCCCAGATTGCTGGGTAGACAGGGTGGCAATGGGCAGGTCTACTTCGGTGCCCGCCATCAGGGAATATGGTTCCACACCGTAATCGTCTACCATTTTGGGCTCAATGAGGGGGGAGATGATCCATTCGCCCAGCGTGGCCCAGCCTTCGTCCATCCAGCCGTACTTGGTTTCGTTGGTGCCCATGTAGAACGGAAACATGGTGTGGAAAATCTCGTGGTCGGTGAGGGTGATGGCGTCTTCGCGGGTTGCCACGGGGTTGTCGTTCACCATCATGGGGTACTCCATCTGGTCCAGGCCGTCAAACACAGTCTCGTGCGAGTAGGGGAAAGGCCACTTGGGAAAGGTGTAGCTCATGGCCTCCACGGTCTTGCGGGCGAAGTGGATGACTTCCTCAAAGTCTTTGTGCGCCGGGTTAAAGGCCACGTCTACGCGGGTGCGGCGTTTGGTCTTGGGGTCTACCACCAGACTGGAAGCGTTCCAGAAGTAGTGGTCTGAGGTGGCGAACGCGAAGTCCACCACATTGTCGGCCTCGAACTTCCAGGTGTTGCGGGCGTTCTGGGCCGTGATGTTGCCGCGCTTCAGGTCCACGCTGTCAATGATGGCGGTGATGGCGTCTTTCCGCTCGGCTTCCTGCAGGCGTTTGGCGAATTTTTTGGTGAACACCTCGTCGGCGTTTTTCAGGTCGCCGGTGGCCCACACCACAAAATCCTTGGGAACGGTGATCTCGGTGTTGAACCGGCAGAAATCGTTGTAAAACTCCTGCGGACCCAGGTAGGGGATGCGGTTCCAGCCTTCCACATCGTCATACACCGCGATGCGCGGAAAAAAGTAGGCCACAAAGGCGGCGCCCTGCGGGTCTACCTGGCCGGTGCGGTTGTGTGAGCCCTCGTTCAGGGTGTAGTGATAGGCCAGGGAAAAGTTCGCCGTTTGCTTGGGGGCCAAGGGTTTGATGCGCAGGGTGAGGTTGGTGGCGTCCATGCGGAGTTTCTGCACGTCCTGGGCTTCGCCGTTCACGCTCAGGCGCTCCATCTGCACGCCCTCGCTTACGTCTTTGGGGTCAATGCGGTTGGCCCGGGGAGCGCCTTTCTGGTATAGGTTGGGGTACAGCTTGAAGACTATCTGCTTGAGCGTGTCTGGGCTGTTGTTACGGTAGGCGATGTCTACGGTGCCGGCCAGCAGGCGCGTGGTGGGGTTGTAGTCGATCTTGATGGTATAGTTGGCGGAGTTTTGCCAGTAGTGCTGGCCGGGTGCGCCGGTGAGGCTGCGGGTGCCTTTCTGGTAGGCGGCGGCAATGTTGCGGGGCATGGGCAGTTGCTGTTGGGCAAACCCGCTCAGGCTCAGCGCCAGCAGGGCCAGCGTGGCCAGGCGTTTAGGTACGTGCATCAAAAAGGGGTTGGTGGCTGGATGATGCTCCTAAATTAGCGGCTTTCTTTGATTCGCGGGCGCGCCTGGGGCAAGAATCGCGCGTAAACCATGAAAGGGAGGCGTTTTAGGGCAGATTTCCGGAAAACCGCCCCGAAACGCCTCCCTTCCCGTGCGGCTGGGTTGCCACCTACTACTTTTTTCCAGCAGCCCACCACCGGCCTTTAGGGCGTGCGGGTTTCCAGCCACTGGTAGATGTAGTTGGCTACTTCTTCCCAGCCCGGTTCGCCGCAAATGAAGTGGCTGCGGTGGGGGAACTCCTTCAAGGCTACCGCGCCGGTGCCCTCGTCGTACGCCCGCACGTTTTTAGCGACCAGGTCGGCGGGGCAGATCTTGTCTTCTGCGGCGGAGATAAAGAGCAGCGGCACGTGGGGCCGGTCCAAGTCAATCTTACCCGAGGGACCCATACAGTCCCGGAAAACGTTGCGACTGTCATGCGTGGCGGTGCGCTCGTAGGCCTCGCGTACGTCTGCCTCGCTGAGGGTGTTGGCAAAGGCGGCGTGGAAGGTTTCCAGGTCCATGTACGCGGGCTCATCGCCCTTGAGCGGATTGGCAATGGTGGCGCTGTTCTTGAAAAACGACAGATCAAAGTCAATCATGCCGTTGGGAGCCACCGAGCAGATGGGCACGCCCACCGAGATCATGTCACGGTTGGCGAAGATCTGGGTCAGCAACCCGCCCACCGAGTGCCCGATCACAATGGGCTTGGTGCCCTGGTTGAGCAGGTGGGTTTCCATCTCAGAGATGATATCGTCCAGGCCCAGTTCCCCCAAACCAGCTGGCGGGTTGGCGCGCAGTTCGGCGGGCTCCCCGTCGTGCAAGGGCCAGGCGGGCGCCAGGCAGTTGTAGCCGCGCTCGGTAAAATAAGTGACCCACTGCTCCCAACTCCTGGGGTTCTGGAACATGCCATGGATAAAGATGATGGTTTTCATAGCTTAGGTATTTGTACTGAAGGAGGTACGTGGCAACTACGGCTGGGTTGATGGCGTGACGAGTTTTTATGGATGGAATAATCTAATAATCAGTAGGTTTGGTTCGGAAACCGTTGTGGGGTACCTTGTTTAGAAGGTAACCCTGGCGTTGGTGTCGCCCCCAGGTGGTAAAACAAAAAAGCCTGCTCCGGAGCAGGCTTTTTTGTGGTGGGTTAAGGAAGAATTAGTGGTGGCTGGCGGCGTCTTTCTTGCAGCAGGCATCAAGACGGTCGTACGCGCGGGGCGTGGCCGGTGCGTTGTCGGCATCGTAGCCCAGGTCGTTCACGGCCTTTTTCAGTTTTTCCACCGAGGTTTTCTGGCCGTTGTACGTCACGGTCAAAATCTTGCTGTCCACGTCAAGGGTGGCTTTCTCCACGCCTTTCTCGTAGGCCAGGCCTTTCTCCAGGGTGGCCTTGCACATGCCGCACACCGCGGAGGTTTTGAATTTTACTTCCTCGCCTTTCTTGCCGCCCTGGGCAAACCCAGCAAAAGTGACACCAGTGAGTACCAGGGAAAGCATCCAGATTTTAAGGGTTTTCATATGTATTGGGTTGGGGTTAATGGTATTGGTTAAAAGTTAATTTCTGTTTTAAAGCAGTTTTGCCAAAATCAGGCCAAAATGGGTTGGTTGTTGATTGTTCATTGCTGATTGTTTGTTCTGAAATCAGATAGAATTTTGAAACCAGCAATCAACAATGAACAACCAGCAATCAATTATTTAATGGTAAACCGCATGCCGGCGTAGATCACGCGCCCAATCACCGGAGCCCACACCATGCTGGCGTCAAACTCCTGGCTGAACGGCCGGTCGGCGGCAATAATGGGGTTGTCCTGCCGGTAGTTGAGCAGGTTCTCGCCGCCCAGGTACACCTCCCAACGTTTAAAGGCGCGGGTGATCTGTCCATTAAACACCGCGTAGGGGTGAACAGTTCGGGTTTTGATGGGGGCGGTGTGTTGATCCATGTCGTGTTCCATCACGGGCACGGTTCGGGTGCCGAACCACTGCGTGGTCAGGTCGGCGCGCCATTTGTCAAAGGGCGTCGCGAAGCCCAGGTTCAGGAATGCCCGGTGGTTCGGGATAAAAGGCCGCTGCAGCAGTTGTCCGTTGTAGGTGGTGCGCACGTCAAAGTACTTGTAGGCCGCCTTCACGTCCAGCATGGAGGTGAGCTCATACTGCAGCTCGGCCTGGAAACTCTTGGAGAACGAGCGGCCGTTGAGGTTGGTGAACACCACCTGGTAGGGGCTGCTGTACATATCGGGCACCACCTGGTTCTGGAACGTGGTATAGTAGTAGTCGGTGATGAAGGCGCCTTTGCGTTCGCCCACCTCAAAGTACTGCGTGAAGCTTCCGCCCAGGTTCCAGGCTTTCTCGGGCTGCAGGTTGTTCTGGAAGAAGAAGGCCCGGTTGCTGATGAGCGAAGCCACGTTCTCGGCAATGGGGTTGGCCACCCTGAAGCCTTTGCCGGCCGCCAGGCGCAGGATGGTGTTGGGCGTAAAGTCATATTTCACGTTAAACCGGGGCGTGTACACCCAGCCGTACAGGTTGTGGTGATCGGCCCGCAGGCCCCCCACCAGGGTAAGGTTGGTGCTGTTTTGGTACACATATTCAAAAAACGCCCCCGGAACGCGCTCCCTGCGGCTCAGCCTCTGGCCCGCCAGTACTTCCTGGTAGTCTTCGTATTGGTAGCTTAAACCGGCCTTGTAGGTGTGGGCGGTGTTGCCGAACGCCGACTGGAAGATCAGGTTGGCCAGACCGCTGTTCTGGTGCCCGTCATAGGTCCGCACGCCGTAGTGCGAGTCAAACTGGTGGCGGGCCCCCGACAAAATCAACCCGATGCTCTGGTAAGGCTTGTTCTTGAACGTGTAGGAAGTTTTGGAGTACGCGCTGAAGCGGTCGGTCTCCGACTCAGTGCCATAAAAACTGCCCTCGCGCTGGGGCATGCCCGCGCGGTAGCCCACCTGCCCGCCGGTGCGGGTTTCGCGCAGCGCCTGAATGCCCAGCTCGGCCACCCACTGCTTGCCCGTGTTGTATTTCCATTTGTTGAACACGTTGTAGTGCTTGCCCAGGGGCAGGTCCAGGAAGCCGTCGTCATTACCGTCTACCCGGTTGCTGATCTGGTCGGTGTGCAGCATGAGCACGGTGCTCAGTTTGGGGGTAAGCGTAAACGAGGTGTTGAGGTTGGCGTCCCATTTGGCCAGGCTGTTGCCATATAAGTTCACGTACAAACGATCCGATTTCTCGGGGTCTTTCAACCGCACATTCACCTGACCCGAGATAGACTCATAGCCGTTCAGCACCGAGCCGGTGCCTTTGATGATGTCAATGGCATCAATGTACGTGCCCGACAGGTAGTTCAGGCGGTAAGGAGTAGCCAGACCCCGCAGCGAGGGTACGTTGTCGGTGGTCATGAGCGTGTAGGAACCGTCCAGCCCCAGCATCTGGATCTGCTTGGCCCCGGAAACCGCATCGGAGGTGGACACTTCCACCGAGGCGTTGGTCTCAAAGCTCTCGGCCAGGTTGCAGCACGCCGATTTGGTCAGGTCCTTGGCCGTGATTACCTGTGAGTTGGTGGGCGTAAGGGCCGAGTAGCGGTCTTGTTTGCCGGTTACGGTTACTTCCTGCAGCGCCGTAACGGCTTTGAGCCGCACCACCACGTTTTCCAGGCCTTGTACCTGCACGGTATCGGTTTTGTAGCCAATGTAGCTGACCAGCAGGGCGGTTTGCCCGGCGGGGGCGGGTTTCAGGGAGAAGAAGCCGTTGGCATCGGTGCTGGTGGCCTGGGTGGTGCCCAGCCAGAGCACCGAGGCGCCAATCAAAGGGGTAGCGTTGGTTTGGTCCAGCACGCGGCCGGAAAGAGTCTGGGCCCATCCGGCAGCCGGAGTGAGGAGCACCAAGAGAGCCAATGCCCAGAAAGCACGACTTTTATAAGAAGACATTGTGTAGTTGCATTTAGGTATAACATCTTTTCTAAGCAAGCAGAAGCGCAGGGAAAGCTGCTTCAACGCTGGTGAGCGAAGAGACGGGTAGCCTAAATGTTAAGGATGTGCAGGCGGTGCAGAAGTTCTTTGCCCGCCAGCGGGGGGGAACTGTCTGAATACAGCGGCCAGGTGGTGGCCGGGGCCGCGGTGGGAACAAGTGGGAGAAGGAAGGAGCTCACCAGCATTGGCGGCAGGGCCACCAGTTCCACCTTGTCATACGTCAGCAGGGACTCAACGTCCAGCTTGTGGTGCGTGGTGGAAACCGAGCAGCATTTCTCCTTGCCTACTTTGGCGGCAGCCTCTGGGCAGGCGGGCTTTTGCTTTTTGGAGCAGCAGCCCATGTCGGCCATTTTCTTGGCAGCGGAGGGGGCAGCGGTCATGCCCAACATGGCGCAGAAACGCTGAGTTGCGGCCACGCCTACCGAGCCGGTAAGCAGGCTGAACGCCAGGATCAGGAGCACAATTGGTCTGGTTTTCCACTGCATGCTGCAAAGTTACGGAATTTTGCTCCACTTTCCACCACTTCTGCTCCACAACCCCTTTCTGCCGCTTAAAAGAGTGTATTTATGGGGTTAAGTGTTTGATATACAGATAATTGGTTAAGTGTTCACGGGTTATTTAGCAAATATTTCTGAAAGGTTTTCCAAAAGTTATCCCAAGGTGGGGGAGGAAAAATGTGGATAATGTGCATAAGTGGGGTGGATAACCATGATTTATCCACAAAGTGGGAAAAAGTGGGAAACCGTGGTTGACTTTGCTTCCCCCTTTAGTACTTTTGTTTTGTACCAAAGACTGTTGTCACTGCCCGCACCGTCATGAACTTCCTCTCCGGCGAATATGAGTGTAAGCTAGACCCGAAGGGACGGTTGGTGCTGCCTGCTAAAATCAAGGCCAACCTGCCTGATGAGTGCGGCAACCAGGTGGTGCTGACTCGTGGATTTGAACCCTGCCTGGTGCTGTACCCCAGAACCGAGTGGAAAGCCATCTACGACAAAGTGGCCAGTCTGAACGAGTTCAATGAGGAGTACCGACACTTTCAGCGGAACTTCTTCAGGGGCAACACCGAGATTGAACTAGATGGGGCCGGGCGTTTCATCTTGCCGCGTACCATGGTGCGCTACGCCGAGATTGAGAAAGAAGCCATTGTGGTAGGTTTGGGGAACCGGGTGGAAATCTGGAACCCCGAGAAGTACGACGAATTTTTAATTAAAGACCAACAGAATTTCTCCCAATTGGCGCAGAAGTTCCTCGGAGACCAACCGAGTGGAGTAACCTTAGACTAAACGCCCATGCAGTACCACCAGCCCGTTTTGCTACAGGAATCGGTAGATGCGTTGGCCATTAAACCCGGCGGCATTTACGTAGACGTTACCTTTGGCGGTGGCGGCCACTCTGCGTACATCTTAGAGAAAATGCAGGGCGGGCAACTCTATTCCTTTGACCAGGACACCGACGCCGAGAAGCAATCTGAGAGGCTCATCTCAGATAAATTCACGTTCGTAAAGGCCAATTTCCGGTACCTCAAAAAATACCTGCGCCTGTACGGCGTGCGGCAGGTAGACGGCATTCTGGCCGACCTGGGCGTTTCTTCCCACCAGTTCAACACCGCCGAGCGCGGCTTCTCCACCCGTTTTGATGGCCCCCTGGACATGCGCATGGACAAAGAAAGTCCGGTGACGGCGCAGCAGGTGGTCATGGAGTACTCAGAGGAACAGCTGCACAAAATCTTTGGCCTGTACGGCGAGGTGAAGAACGCCAAGACGCTGGCAAGAGAGCTGGTGTCGGCGCGCAACGTGCAGCCCATTGAGACCATCGCAGACTTTAAGCAGGCCATTGCCGGCTGTACCCCCAAGGGAAAAGAGAACAAGTACCTGGCCCAGGTGTTCCAGGCGCTCCGCATTGAGGTGAACGATGAACTCAAAGCCCTAGAGGAAATGCTGGAGCAGGCCGTGGAGGTGCTAAAGCCCGGCGGAAGACTGTCGGTGATTTCCTACCACTCCCTGGAAGACCGCCTGGTGAAGAACTACATCGCCAAGGGCAAGTTCTTCGGGGAGGTGGAGAAAGACTTCTTCGGGAACGAGATCAAGCCCCTGGATTCGGTGACGCGCAAGCCCATTGTGCCCAGCGCCCAGGAGCTGCAGGAGAATAACCGCTCCCGCAGCGCCAAGCTGCGGGTGGCCGAGAAGAGAAAGACGCAGGAATCGTCAAAATAAGCAGGAAAGAAGGGAAAGGGATACTTTTTACGATTTTAGTTATGGCAGTCAATACTGTACGTCCGCAAGTGAATCGGCCTAAGGCAAACACCGTACGGGTGGTGCCCCAGGCAGAGCAGCCGCGTCCGGCCAAACCGCCGCGTCAGAAAGGCACCAGTCTGTTTGAGCTGCTGGACCGCTATACCAAGGTAGACTGGTTCTTCGCCGAGGGTCTTCCGGTGCGCTACCTGCCCAAGGTGTTGTTCCTGATGGTGGTGGTGCTCTTCTACATTGGCAACACGCACTACGCCGAGCGCACCCTGCGGCAGATTGACAAAACCAAGGCCGAGACCGAAGACCTGCGGGCCGACTACACCACCCTGAAATCTGATTACATGGAAGCCAGTAAACAGTCTGAGGTAGCCCGCAACGTGGCTCCCTACGGCATTGTTGAAAGCTCCACGCCACCCATTCAAGTAGTTCTCAAGAAAGATGAATATTAAGAGGTCCATCGTCACGCGAGTGCGGGTGGCCTTTCTGGCTATCTGTCTTTTTGCGTTCGCCATTATCTACAAGGTAGGCTACATCCAACTCAAGGATGGGGACCGCTGGCGCGAGATCGCCAATGAGAAGCGGTTCCACTACCAGCCGGTGTTTGCCACCCGCGGCAACATCTACTCCAACGATGACCGCATCATGGCCACGTCATTGCCGTTCTACCGCGTGGCGTTTGACCCTACCATCTCCCCAGACAATGTGTTCGCCAAGGGCATTGACTCGCTGGCCATTCACCTTTCGCGCTTCTACGGCGACCGTTCTGCCGAGCACTACAAGCGCAAGATCAAGAACGCCCGCAGTGCCGGGCGCAAGTACGTGCGCCTGAACAGCCGCCTCATCAACTACCAGGACAAGAAAATGATGGCCAAGTGGCCCATCTTCCGGGCCGGGAAGAACCGAGGTGGCGTAATCTTTGAAAAGCTGGACCGCCGGTTCCTGCCGTTCGGGTCGCTGGCGCGCCGTACCATTGGGTTTATCAACGAAGACAAGAAAGGCGCAGGCCTGGAGTACAGCTTTAACCGGCACCTGGCCGGCAAAGACGGCGAAGCCCTGTATGAGCGCATGGCGGGCGGCAACAAGCCCATCAACGACGGTACCGAGGTGAAGCCCATGCCGGGGTTTGACATCCAGACCACCATTGACATTAACCTGCAGGACGTGGCCGAGAGCGCCCTGAGAAGAGTGCTGACCCTCAATGATGCCCACCACGGCTGCGTGATCCTGATGGAGGTAAGCACCGGACACATCAAGGCCATTGCCAACCTGGGCAAAGCCGGCGAGGGCGTGTACGTGGAGGATTACAACTACGCCGTGGGGAACCAGGGCCGCACCGAGCCGGGCTCCACCTTTAAGCTGGCCTCCATGATGGCCCTGCTGGAGGAAACCGACATGAAGCTCACCGACACCGTAGATACCGGCGTGGGCTCTGAGCGCATTGGCGGAGCCGTGAAAACCGATACACACGGGTATGGCAAGATCACCCTGCTGCAGGTGTTTGAGAAGTCTTCCAACGTGGGCGTGGCCAAGCTCATTCAGCAGACCTTTGAGAAGAACCCGCAGAAGTACGTAGACTACCTGCACAAATTCGGGCTGCACAAGCCGCTGGGTTTCCAGATGAACGGGGAGGCCGTGCCGTACATCAAAACCCCCAAAGACCGCAGCTGGAGCCGTCCGTCGCTCTCCACCATGTCCATCGGGTATGAGCTGAAAATCTCCCCGTTGCAGACGCTGGCCTTTTACAACGCCGTGGCCAACAATGGCGTGAAAGTGCAGCCCATGATTGTGAAAAGCATCAAGCGCGCCGACCACGTGCTGGAGCAGTTTGAGACCAAGGTGCTGGACCCCAAGATCTGCTCAGACGAGACCCTGGCCCAGCTGAAGCAGATGATGGAAGGCGTGGTGGAAAACGGCACCGGTAAGAACGTGCGCAGCAAAGACTACAAGGTGGCCGGCAAGACCGGTACCGCCCGTAAGGTAATCAACGGCCAATACACCCGTAAGTACTCCACCTCGTTTGTGGGCTATTTTCCGGCAGACCGGCCCAAATACAGCTGCATCGTGATCATTGACAACCCGCAGAAGGGTGCCCAGTACGGCGGTGACGTGGCCGCACCGGTGTTTCGCGAGCTGGCCGACAAAGCCTACGCCCAGGATTTGGCCATCCATGCGCCCATGGTGCGGCGGCCTGCCGGGGTTAAACCCAAACTGCCGGTGTTGCACGCCGGAAACCAGGAAGAACTCACCATCCTTTGCAACAAGCTGGGCATCAGTGCCCACCCGCTCAGCCCCGAGGAGGACTGGGTGCGGGTAGATACCCAGACGCATTCGGTGGCGCTAAAACCGGTGCCGGTGAAAATGGGTCGGGTGCCCGACGTCACCGACATGACCCTGAAAGACGCCCTCTACCTGCTGGGCAACCACGGCCTCAAAGTACGGGCCATTGGGCTGGGGCGGGTAGAGAGCCAAAGCCTGCCGCCGGGAGAGCCGGTGGCCAAAGGATCCATCATTACCATTACACTAAGTAGACATGGCGCAACTAAAACACCTGGTTCAGGTACTCCAGTCAACGCAATTGCTCGGGCCCAGTAACCCCGAGCTTTCTGCGTTAACAATGGATTCTCGTCAGGCAGGGCCGGGCGTGGCTTTCTTTGCGATCAGGGGCACCCTGCGCGACGGGCACGATTTTATTGATGCCGCGGTGGCGCAGGGCGTTTCGGTGGTGTTTTGCGAAAAACTGCCCCAAAACGCCCCGGAGCAGGTGACCTTTGTGCAGGTGCCCAACGCCGCGGAGGCCATGGGCTACGTGGCCGCTGAGTTCTACGGCAATCCGTCTAAGAAACTGAAACTGGTGGGCGTGACCGGCACCAACGGCAAAACCACCTGCGTGACCCTGCTGCACAAGCTGTACCGTGACCTGGGCTACAATGCCGGGTTACTCTCTACCGTGCAGAACCAGATCAACGAGACCGTGATCCCGGCCTCGCACACCACCCCCGATGCCATTACGCTGCAGAGCCTGCTGGCGCAGATGGTGAAGGCCGGCTGTACCCACGCGTTTATGGAGGTGAGCTCCCACGCTCTGGTGCAGCACCGCGTCACGGGTGTGCAGTTCACCGGCGCCGTGTTCACCAACATTACCCACGACCACCTAGACTACCACGGCACCTTTGAAGAGTACATCCGGGCCAAGAAGCTGTTTTTTGACCATTTAGGCAAAAAAGCCTTCGCCCTGGTGAACGCCGATGACAAACGCGCCATGGTGATGCTGCAGAACACCAAAGCCACCAAATACACCTACGCCCTGCGCAAGGAAGCCGATTTCAAAGCCCGCTTGCTGGACAACTCCATTCAGGGTTTGCAGCTGGAGCTGGAAGGGCAGGAGGTTTGGTTCAGGCTGATTGGGACGTTCAACGCTTATAACCTCTTGGCCGTGTACGGCGCAGCTACCCTGTTGGGTGAGGACAAGCAGGAGGTGCTGGCCAGTCTTTCCAGCCTTACTTCGGCCGCCGGACGGTTCGACTATGTGGTGTCGCCCGGCAAGATCACCGGCATTGTGGACTACGCCCACACGCCAGACGCGCTGGAGAACGTGTTGCAGACCATCAGCCAGATCCGGAAGCCGGAGCAGAAGGTGATCACTGTGGTGGGCTGCGGCGGCAACCGCGATGCGGCCAAGCGCCCCGTAATGGCCGACATTGCCGCTCGTATGAGCGACCGCGTGATCCTGACCTCAGACAACCCGCGCGACGAAGATCCGCAGGAAATCCTGAACCAGATGCAGACCGGCGTGAAACAGACCGACCTGAAAAAGGCCTTGTCGGTGGTGGACCGGCGGGAGGCCATTAAAACCGCCGTGCTGCTGGCCGAGGCCGATGACATTATTCTGGTGGCGGGCAAAGGCCATGAAACCTACCAGGAAGTGAAGGGCGTGAGGTTGCCGTTTGACGACAAGCAGGTGCTGCAGGAATCGTTTGCCTTGCTGCAGAAGTAGGAAAAGCGCCTTTGAAGAATAGAAGTTGAATGGAAGCGGGCCTGGTTACAGGTCCTTTTCCCTCGATAAACAGAAACGAATGCTTTATTACCTTTTTGATTTTTTAGACAGACAATTTGACCTGTACGGCGCGGGCGTGATGCGCTACATCTCGTTCCGGGCGGGATTGGCGGCACTTTTGTCGCTGTTGATCGCCATGATCTTTGGCGGGCGCCTGATCCGGTTGCTGCAGCGCAAGCAAGTGGGCGAGTCTATCCGCGACCTGGGTCTGGAGGGGCAGCTGGAGAAGAAAGGCACGCCTACCATGGGCGGGCTCATCATCTTGCTGGCCATCTTGTTGCCTACCCTTTTGTTTGCCCGCCTCAACAACGTGTACATTATCCTGATGCTTGTGTCAACGGTTTGGCTGGGGGCCATCGGCTTTCTGGACGACTACATCAAGGTGTTTCGCAAGAACAAGGAAGGCTTGGCCGGTAAGTTCAAGGTGATGGGCCAGGTGGGCCTGGGCCTGATTGTGGGCCTCACGCTGTTTTTCTCAGAGGACGTAGTAGTGCGCCAATACCTCACGGCCAAGGGCCTGACCGCCATTGACGTGTCCAGCACTTTCACTGATGTGCGCAAAATGATTACCACGGTGCCTTTTACCAAGAACAACGAGCTGGACTACCACCAGTTCTTCAGCTTCGCGAGCCCGCTGCTGGGGTCGTACGCGCGGTTTCTGTACATCCCGTTGGTGATCATCATCATCACGGCGGTATCCAACGGCGCCAACATCACCGACGGCATTGACGGACTGGCGGCAGGAACTTCGGCCATCATCGGGACTACGTTGGCGGTGTTCGCCTGGGTGTCGGGTAACTCCATCTTCGCCGATTACTTTGATATCATGTACATCCCCAACACCGGCGAGCTGGTGATATTCTGTACCGCCTTTGTGGGGGCCTGCGTGGGCTTTTTGTGGTACAACTCCTACCCGGCGCAGGTGTTCATGGGCGATACGGGCAGCTTGTCTATTGGCGGAATCATAGCCGTTTTAGCCCTGATTTTAAGAAAAGAGCTCTTAATCCCCATCCTGTGCGGCATTTTCCTGGTGGAGAACCTCTCGGTGATGCTGCAGGTGAGCTACTTCAAATACACCAAGAAGAAATACGGGGAGGGCCGACGCATCTTCAAGATGTCACCACTGCACCACCACTATCAGAAACTGGGCTACCATGAATCCAAGATCGTGTCAAGGTTCTGGACGGTGGGCATCATGCTGGCTATTCTGACGCTGGTAACCTTGAAGTTGAGATAACCGGTTTGGGCCTGATTTATAGAAATCAGGCCCAAAACAGACCCGCCGCTGTCATCCTGAAAGGATCTTGTGGGCAAACTGGAAGGACAGTTGTGATTGCGCCACTACCGTTCGCGACCAAGATCCTTTCAGGATGACAGAAAGAAAAGCTCAGAGTAGGAGAGGGTAGGAGGAAATGATTTAGGATTCTGTTTTAGAAAAGACGCTTACTACAAGATTGAATTAAAAAATAAGCAATGCAGAAAATAGCCATACTAGGAGCAGGGGAGAGCGGCGTGGGAGCAGCCTTGTTGGCGCAGGCCAAGGGCTATGACGTGTTCGTCTCAGACCGCGGTTCCATTGCCGAGAAGTACCGGCAGCAACTGACTCAGGCGCAGATCTCTTTTGAGGAAGGCACGCATACGCTGGAGCAGATCTATGCCGCCCAGGAAATCATCAAGAGTCCGGGCATTCCGGATAAGGCACCGGTCATCCAGGGTGCGGTGGAAAGAAACATCCCCGTGATCTCGGAGATTGAGTTTGCGGGGCGGTACGCCTCGGGCAAGTTCATCTGCATCACGGGCACCAACGGCAAAACCACCACTACGCTCTTGACTTACCACCTGTTGAAAAGTGCGGGCCTGAACGTGGCGCTGGCCGGAAACGTGGGCGAAAGCCTGGCTGGCAAGGTGCTGGAAGGCGGCTATGACTACTACGTGGTGGAGCTGAGCAGCTTCCAGTTGGACAACATGTACCAGTTCAGGGCGCACGTGGGCATTCTGCTGAACATCACCCCCGACCACCTGGACCGCTACGAGTATCAGATGGAAAAATATGCCGCCTCCAAGTTCCGGATTGCGCAGAACATGACCGCTGGCGATTTCTTCCTGTTCAACCAGGACGATGCCGAAATCCAGAAGTACCGGGCTTTGCACGAAGTACCAGGAACGCCGCTAGCGTTCGGGTTGAAAGAGGCAGAAGGCTTGGCTCTGAAATTTGAAGGGCAAGCGATTCTGGCCTCTTTTTCAGGAAACACCACTAAAATAGATACCTCGGCTTCGCCGCTCATCGGGCAGCACAACCAATACAACACCATGGCTGCGGTTGGAGCTGCGTTGCTGGCAGGCATTGCGCCGAGCCAGATAGAAGAAGCCCTGGGCACGTTCCGGAACGCAGACCACCGCCTGCAACCAGTTGGGGAAATAGAGGGCGTTCGGTTCATCAATGACTCCAAGGCGACCAACGTGGAAGCGGTTTGGTATGCGCTGGACGGCATCAACGAACCCATTGTGTGGGTAGTGGGCGGTACCGATAAGGGCAATGACTATACTCCGTTGCTCCCCCTGGTGCGCCAGAAGGTGAAAGCCATTGTGTGCCTGGGCGTGGACAACAGCAAGATTTTGGCCGCTTTTTCAGATTTCGGCCCCAAAATGGTGGAGACCCAGGATGTGAACGAGGCGGTGCAACTGGCCAAAGATTTTGCCGAAGCCGGTGATGTGGTGCTGTTGTCGCCGGCCTGTGCCAGCTTTGACTTATTCAACAATTATGAACACCGGGGTAGGGCATTTGCCCAGGCAGTAGCCGCCCTTAAACCTACCGTAGCATGACACCTATCAAGAACTGGCTTCGCGACAATCTCAAAGGCGACCCGATTTTGTGGGGAATCGTCCTGTCTTTCGGGCTCATCAGTATTGCGGTGGTGTATTCGGCCACGGGTACGCTGGCGTATAAAAAGATGGGCGGTAACACCGAGTACTACCTGTTCAAACACTCCAGCCTGATTTTTATTGGTCTGGCTTTTGTGTGGCTGGCGCACAAAATCAATTACCGCTATTATGCCAAGCTTAGCTTACTGGCCCTGATTTTCTCGGTGCCGCTGTTGATTTATACCTACCTGAAAGGGTCTAACATCAACGAGGCTTCGCGTTGGCTCACCATTCCCATCATCAACCAGACCTTCCAGCCTTCGGATTTGGCGAAACTGGCCCTGATTTCTTATTTGGCCAGTATTCTGAGCAAGCGCCAGATGAACATTGAGTCCAAGCAGACCTTGATTCCGCTGTTCCTGTGGAGCGGGCTCATTTGCGGGCTCATTGCCATGAGTAACATCTCTACCGGTTTGCTCCTGTTTCTGACCTGTATCTTGCTCATGTTCATCGGGCGGGTGCCCATGAGACCCATCATGACCATGATTGCGGTGGGCGCCATCTTCGGAACCATTGCCTTGACCTTGGGACAGCGGATGGAAACAGCCATTAGCCGGATTGAGAACTTCATGGACAAAGACCAGACGGTGTTCCAGTTGGAGCAGTCGTACATCGCCATCGCCACCGGCGGGGTGTTGGGCAAGGGTCCGGGTAACTCAGACCAGCGCAACGTGTTGCCGCACCCGTACTCAGACTTTATCTACGCCATCATTATTGAGGAATACGGTATGGTGGGCGGCGCCGTGATTCTGTTCCTGTACCTGGCCTTCCTGTACCGGGGCATGATGGCGGTGACCAACAGTTTGGGGGCCTTTGGGGGCTTGCTCTCGGCGGGGCTTAGTTTCAGTCTGGTCATTCAGGCCATGGTAAACATGGGCGTGGCCGTGGGGTTGGGTCCCATTACCGGTCTGCCGTTGCCCCTGCTGAGTATGGGAGGTACCTCGCTGATTTTCACCGGTATCTCCATCGGAATTATTTTGAGCGTGAGCCGCAGTGAGCACGAGGCCAAACAAGCCTCGGCGCCGGCGGTGAACAAACCCGTAAATGTACCTGCGCATGCCTAACAAGGAGTACAGATTCATCATCAGCGGAGGCGGCACCGGCGGGCACATTTACCCGGCCATTGCCATTGCCAACGAGATCAAGCGCCTGCACCCCATGGCCGAGATCTTGTTTGTGGGGGCGCAGGGCCGCATGGAGATGACGCGCGTGCCCGAGGCCGGCTATAAAATTGTGGGCCTCTGGATCAGCGGTTTGCAGCGCCGGCTCACCATGGACAACCTGTCGTTCCCGCTGAAGGTGATTTCCAGCATCAGAAAATCGTACAAGATCATCAAAGACTTTAAGCCCGATGCCGTGGTGGGCGTGGGCGGTTACGCCAGCGGTCCTTTGCTGTACGCGGCCACCAAACTGCAGATTCCGTCCCTCATACAGGAGCAGAATTCGCACGCGGGCATTACCAACAAGCTGCTGGCCGACAAAGTGGACAAAGTCTGCGTGGCCTATGACAGCATGTACAAGTATTTCCCCAGCTCTAAGATTGTGCTCACCGGAAACCCCGTGCGGCGCGATATCACCCAGCTGGAGGGAAAGCGCGAAGAGGCCATGGCCCACTTCGGCCTAAACCCTAATCGGCTGACCTTTCTGGTAATTGGCGGAAGCCTGGGGGCCCGTACCTTGAACCAAAGCACCGAACTGGCCTTGCAGAAGATTCAGCAGGCGGGCTACAACCTCATCTGGCAAACGGGCAAAGTCTACTACCCAACCGCCGAAGCGGCAGTGAAAGGTTTTGCGGCCGACCAGATCAAAGCTTCTGATTTCATCAAACGGATGGACCTGGCCTACGCCGCCGCCGATGTGGTGATTTCCCGCGCCGGGGCGCTGTCTATCTCGGAGCTGTGCCTGGCTAAAAAGCCGTCAATTCTGGTGCCTTCGCCCAACGTGGCTGAAGACCACCAGACCAAAAACGCCATGGCACTGGTGCAAAAAGAAGCGGCCGTTTTAGTGAAAGACGCAGAAGCTGCCCAGCAACTTTGGGATGCCGCGTTTGCGTTGGCCAACGATCCGGCCAGGCAAGAAACACTGCGCGAGAACATCGGGCAGTTGGGAAGGCCGCAGGCCGCCGAGACCATTGTGCAGGAACTATTAAAACTGGTGAAATGAACCTGAGTCAGTACCGTCATATCTACTTTCTAGGGATCGGGGGCATTGGAATGAGCGCCCTGGCCCGTTGGTTTCTGGCCAAAGGCTTCGCTGTGGCCGGGTATGACCGTACGCCCACGCCGCTCACCCAAAAGTTAGGGGAGGAGGGAGCCGAGATCCACTTTGAAGATGACGTGGCGCTGATTCCGGCCCGTTTTCGGGAAAACAAGGCAGAAACGCTGGTGGTGCTGACCCCGGCCGTGCCGGCTGCCCATGCAGAGCGGCAATACCTGGAGCGGGAAGGTTTTACCATCATGAAGCGCTCGCAGGTGTTGGGTCTGCTTACCCAGGACCAGTACCTCATAGCGGTGGCGGGCACCCACGGCAAAACCACTACTTCTTCTATGGTGGCGCACCTGCTGCACCATGCCGGCGTTTCCACGTCGGCGTTCCTGGGCGGCATCTCCACCGATCTGGGTTCTAACTTGCTGTTGCCGCACCAGGAAGAAGACCGCGCCCTCTGCGTGGTGGAGGCCGATGAGTACGACCGTTCCTTCCTGACCCTGCACCCCGACCTGGCCATTGTGACCTCCACTGACCCTGATCACCTGGACATCTACGGCCAGAAGGAAGCGCTGGTGGAGTCGTTCCGTCAGTTTGTGGGTCAGATCAAACCCAACGGGTTCCTGCTCCTGAACCATACCGCCGACCAGACCATTGCCGAAGCGGTGCATCCCACGGTGACGGTCATCCGCTACGGGTTGGAAGGGGAGGAACTTACCGTGACAGACGTGCGAATTGCCGATGGGGCCATGAGATTTTCGGCCCGGGGCCGGAACTTCCAACTGCCCGAAACCGCTTTGCAGGTGCCGGGCTTCCACAACGTGGAGAACGTGCTGGCGGCAGCGCAGGCCGTGGCCTTGGTGGGCGTACCCGCCCAGAAAATCAAGGCCGGAATTGAGGAATATACCGGGGTAAAAAGAAGGTTTGAAAAGGTATTTATAACCGAAAATAAAGTATATTTAGATGATTATGCCCACCACCCCCGGGAGATAGAGGCATTCCTTCGTTCGGTTAGGGCGTTGTACCCGGGAAAAACGCTCAGAGTAATTTTTCAGCCCCATTTATTTACCCGCACCCGCGACTTTTTAGATGGATTTTCCCAAAGCCTGAGCATCGCAGATGACGTCTGGCTTTTAGATATCTACCCGGCCCGCGAGCTACCCCTTCCTGGCGTTACGTCAGCCTTGCTATTTGACCTGTTGCCCGGGCCAAGGAAACGGCTTTTGTCCAAGGAAGACGTGTTGCAGGAGCTAGGGAAAGATTTGGATTTTAATGTGTTAGCTACCGTAGGGGCAGGTGACATTGACACCCTGGTTCCGGAGATTAAAAACTTATTGGAGAAAAAGGGCCATGTTGTGGAATAGAAAGGTAAAAGCGCTTCTTTTTGCGGCTTTTTGTATAGGAGGATTTGTTTTTTTGGCAGGATTTTCTAAAGCAAAACAGGAGGAAAAAATATGCAAAAAAGTCAATATTAAAATTGATAATGAGTATAACAATTACTTTCTTAGTGAGTCGGAAGTGATGGCGTTGCTGACCCGAAATGGCAGTCGGCCGCTCGTGGGAATGAAAAAAGAAGAGATTGATCTCAAGCGGCTTGAAATGCGAATCAAATCGCATAAATTTGTAAAGCAAGCGGAGATCTCTCGTGATCTGGAGGGGAATATCAATGTCACGATACAGCAGAACCGGCCCATTGCCCGGCTGCTAAGCACTGAGAAGGACGTGTACCTGGATGAGGAAGGCAACCAGCTTCCCTTGTCTGCCCTGTACACGGCCCATGTCATTCCTGTGACAAACTCAATGGTGGCACCCTCCAGGGCTAACTCGTTTTTTCAGGACTCTGTGGGTTTGCCGTACCTGTCTTTGCTGCAGTACATTGAGCAAGACGACTTCTGGAGCGCCCAACTTGCCATGATGGACATTGACCAGAAAGGCAAAGTGAGTTTTTTGACACAGGTGGGAGACCAGCGGATAGAATTTGGAAAGCCGGTGCATGTGCCCGAGAAGTTCAGGAAGCTTTTCATTTTCTATAAAGAAGTGATGCCTGTGGCGGGCTGGGATAAATACAGCCGCATTAACATTGAATACAAGGATCAGATTATTTGTGAATAGGTATTGATATGACGAACGACAAAATTGTTGTAGGCTTAGATATTGGAACAACCAAGATTTGCGCGCTGGTAGGGAGAAAGAACGAGTACGGCAAGCTGGAGATCCTTGGCTTGGGCAAAGCGGTTTCTGAGGGAGTGGTGCGCGGCATGGTGAGCAACATTGATAAAACCGTGGAAGCCATCCGCAAGGCAATCAGGCAGGCAGAAGAACAGTCTGGCATTGACATTAAGGTGGTGAACGTGGGTATTGCCGGGCAGCATATCAAGAGCTTGCAGCACAACGGCAGCATCACCCGCACCTCTCTGGACAGCGAGATCACCGTGGAGGACGTGAACCGCCTTACCAATGACATGTACCGGCTGGTGACCCCGCCGGGCAGCGAGATCATCCACGTGATGCCGCAGGACTACAAAGTAGACTACGAAGACGGTATCATGGACCCCGTGGGCATGTCTGGCGTGCGGCTGGAGGGTAACTTCCACATCATCACCGCGCAATCCAACGCCGTGAACAACATCACCAAGTGTATCTCCCGGGCCGGATTAGAAATCGACCAGCTTATTCTGGAGCCCTTGGCATCCTGCATGTCGGTGCTGAGCGAGGAAGAGCGCGAAGCCGGCGTGGCCTTGATTGACATTGGCGGCGGTACCACAGATTTGGCTATTTTCAAAGACAATATTATCCGCCATACGGCGGTTCTACCTTTCGGGGGCAACATTATCACCTCAGACATCAAGCAGGGTTGCATGGTCATGCAGAACCAGGCCGAGCAACTGAAGGTGCGGTTTGGCAAAGCCATCGCCGACGAAGCCTCTGAGAATGAGATTGTTTCTATTCCCGGCTTGCGGGACCGGACCCCCAAGGAGATTTCCCTCAAGAACCTTGCTTTCATTATTGAGGCAAGAATGGAGGAAATTGTTGAACTCGTTTACTCAGAAATTGTTAGAAGCGGGTATGCCAACCAATTGGCGGCAGGCGTTGTGATCACCGGAGGCGGGGCGCAACTGCAGAACCTGGTGCAATTAGTAGAGTACTTGACAGGCCTTGATGCCCGTATCGGATACCCGAACGAGCATTTGGGTAAGAGCAAGATAGACTCTGTGAAGAGCCCCATGTATGCAACTACCGTTGGTTTAGTTTTGGCAGGTTACCAGGCCCTGGATGAGCGCATTAACCGCTACACCCAAATGGCCGCGAATAGCAACGTAGAGAACCGGGTGGTGAACGAAGTCAAACCAGTTCAGAAATCCAGCGGTGGCAGCGACTTCTTTAAGAGGATCTTTGAGCGCACCAAAGGCATGCTGATCGATGATTTTGACGATAAGCAACAAAACTATTAACGCGTAATTTCAGGAGAGATAACATGAGTGTTTCATCGTACAAGTTTGATGTGCCATCGCACTCTAAGTCCATCATCAAGGTGATTGGTGTGGGCGGCGGAGGAAGTAATGCCGTGAACCACATGTTCAACCAAGGCATTAAGGACGTGGAGTTTGTGGTGTGCAATACCGATGAACAAGCCTTGAAAAGCAGCAGCGTTCCTAACAAACTTCAGATTGGTACCAACCTTACTGAGGGACTGGGCGCGGGCGCTAACCCAGAGCGTGGCAAGCAGGCTGCCTTGGAAAGCAAAGAGGAGATCAGGGAGTTGCTGGGTGCCCATACCAAGATGGTGTTTATCACTGCTGGAATGGGAGGCGGAACCGGTACCGGTGCCGCTCCGGTCATTGCCAAGGTGGCCAAGGAACTGGACATTCTAACCGTGGGCATTGTAACGGCTCCTTTTGCCTTTGAGGGAAAAAAGAAACGTACCGCTGCCGATAACGGGATCAAGGAACTGAGCGACAACTGCGACACCGTTCTAGTTATCTTGAATGACCGGTTGCGTGAAATGTTCGGGAACCTGCCCATCCGGGCCGCGTTTGCCAAGGCAGATAACGTCTTAACCACCGCCGCCAAGAGTATTGCCGAGATTATCACGGTGACCTCAGACGTGAACGTGGACTTTGAAGACGTGAAAACGGTGATGAAGGACTCCGGCGTAGCCGTGATGGGATCTGCCATCACGGAAGGCGAGAACCGCGCCCTGCGCGCCGCCGAAGAGTCGCTGTCCTCACCGTTGCTGAACAACACCGACATCCACGGGGCCCAGAAAATCCTGCTTTCCATCATGTCCGGCGACCAGGCCGAACTGGAAATGGATGAACTAACCGAGATTACCGAGTACATCCAGGACAAAGCCGGCGATGAGGCTGAAGTAATCTTCGGGCACGGCATTGACTCTACGCTGGGCGCCAGCATCAGGGTAACCGTGATTGCTACGGGTTTTGCCCGCGAACTGATAACCTTGCCCCCCGCAAAAAAGCATATTGAGGCCGGAACACCCGTTGGAGCAACTGAGCCTCAGGCAGTAACTGTTGAAGTTACCGAGCCAGCCGCTCCAGTAGTTGCCGCTACGTACACCGTTACTCCGCCGGCTACCGCCACGCAGTTGGTGGCCAACGAGCCCGTGCGTACGCCAGCCCCAGTGGCCGAGACTCCGGTGAACAAAAAGGTGTTTGACCTGGAGGCCAATGAAATCCCTGCCGCCCCTGTGGAGGAAGAAATTTACTTTGCCCCTGAGGTGCAGGATACCCGGCACTCACTGCACGACAAAATGAGCGAGCGCCGCGAGCGCCTCCGCAGATTAAGCGCCGATGCCTATTCAGACGCCTCCATCAAGGAGAAACTGGAGGTGCCTGCATACCTGCGCAGAAACGTGCAATTGGAGAATGTGGCGCCTTCTGCCGAGCAGAAGATCTCCCGCTTCAACCTGAACGACGACAACGAACTTCTGGGAGACAACCGTTTCCTGCACGATAATGTAGACTAGCGTTTTAAGTCCGTTTCTAAAAAAGAAGCCCGAAAACAGATCTTGTTTTCGGGCTTCTTTTTTGGGAGTCCCTGATAAAAATGGAGCAGCAATGGTATGCTGGATGCATCTCTAAAAGACGAGCAGTTCCTCTATCTGTTCTTCCAGCAACTGCTTGTACAAGGGGTTGGTGAACTGACCTTCCTGCATGTGCTTGTGGATGTGCGGAAACCTGGGTTTCTGGGCCAGCACGTGCATACCGCAGTAGTGGAGCACATCGGTGAGGTGGCTCAGGGCAATGTTGCCACCCTGCCCCCCGGTAGACAACCCCACCAAGGCCCCTTTTTTGCGGCGCAGGGCCTCTGGGTACTCCAGCCCGTCAATGAAGGCTTTCAGCACGCCGGGATAGGAGCAGTTGTACTCGGGTACCACAAACACCATTTTGGCGGCCTGGGCCACCCGGCGGCGGAGGGACAGGAACTCCTGGGAGTACAGCTCACTTTTGTACAGGGTGGGGGAGGCAAAGTCCAGCGGAAGGTCCTGCAAGTCCAGTATCTCAGAGGCCTGTCCTCTTTGGGCAAGCAACTCTTGATACAGGGTGGCTACTTTGAGCGTGATGGAGTTGGGTCTGTTGGTGCCGGAAATTATTAAGATCATCAGGAACGCATTTACGCCAGTTCAACCGGTGAACGGGGGCTAAAGTTACGGGTATTTGGGTTACAACCTCAGCCCGAACCAGTAGCAACCCTCAGTTTTGAGGCTGAATTTCAGAAAAGGGCCCTAAAACAGAAAAGCGAAGCGTTCCTGGTGGAAGCTCCGCTTTTCTGTTGCAATGGGAATACACTTACACGTTCTCAGACGTGAAAGAGGCGTTGATGTACTCGCGGTTCAGCATGGCGATGTTCTCCAGGGAAATACCCACCGGGCACTCCGCCGCGCAGGAGCCAATGTTGGTACACGCGCCAAAGCCTTCTTTGTCCATCTGGGCCACCATGTTCTCCACGCGGGTCTTGCGCTCCACTTTTCCTTGCGGCAACAAGGCCAGCTGAGACACCTTGGCACTCACAAACAGCATGGCAGAACCATTCTTACAAGCCGCCACACAGGCGCCGCACTGGATGCAGGTTGCCGCGTCAAACGCCTTGTCGGCGATGGCTTTGGGAATTGGAATTTCGTTTGCGTCCGGAACACCGCCCGTATTTACGGAGATGTAACCACCCGCCTGCTGGATGCGGTCCATGGCCGAGCGGTCTACGCAAAGGTCTTTGAGTACCGGGAACGGGCCCGCTCTCCAGGGCTCAATGGTGATGGTGTCGCCGTCGCTGAATTTACGCATGTGCAGCTGGCAAGTGGTGGTGCCACGCTCCGGCCCGTGGGCCCGACCGTTGATGTACAAGCTGCACATACCGCAGATACCTTCGCGGCAGTCGTGGTCAAACGCCACCGGGTCAATGCCCTGGCGGAGAAGATCTTCGTTGAGCACGTCCATCATCTCCAGGAAAGACATTTCCGGGGATATATCTTTTACTTGGTAGGTCTCCATTTTACCTGCTGATTGGAAGTTCTTCTGTCTCCAAACTTTCAGCGTCAGGTTCATTGGTTTGCTGTTAGGATTATTACCAGCCATTATCTTTCTAATTAAGAATTGAGAATTTAGAATTAGGAATTGAAGAAAGAATTGGCTTGCAGTAGTTCACTGGTTTTGCCAAGTTATTCTTAATTCCTAATTCTTAATTATTCATTATTTATAGCTTCGCTGCGTCAGTTTCACGTTCTCAAACTTCAGCTCCTCTTTGTGCAGCATGGGCTGTTGGTTTTCACCGGTATATTGCCAGGCAGCTACGTAGGTGTAGTTCTCGTCGTCACGAAGGGCTTCGTTCTCAGGGGTCTGGTACTCCTCACGGAAGTGGCCGCCGCAGGACTCATTGCGGTTAAGGGCGTCATCTACCATCAGTTCGCCCAGTTCCAGGAAGTCTGCCACACGGCCGGCTTTCTCCAGCGTGATGTTCAGCTCCTCATTCACGCCCACAATCTTCACGTTTTTCCAGAACTCGTCGCGCAGTTTTCTGATTTCCTGCTTGGCGAACTGCAGCCCCTCGGCGTTACGGGCCATGCCGCAGTAATCCCACATGATCTGGCCCAGGGCCTTGTGGAATTCATCTACGGTGCGGTTTCCGTTAATGCTCAACAGGCGGTCCACATCGGCGCGCAGTTTTGCTTCGGCTTCCTGGAAGGCAGGGTGCGTGGTCTCCACGCGGGTAGCCGGCATTTGGGCCAGGTAATCGCCAATGGTGTACGGAATCACGAAGTAACCGTCGGCCAGGCCTTGCATCAGGGCCGAGGCACCCAGGCGGTTGGCGCCGTGGTCAGAGAAGTTACACTCCCCGGTGGCGTACAGACCTGGAACGGTAGTCATGAGGTTGTAGTCTACCCACAGACCGCCCATGGTGTAATGCACCGCCGGGTAAATGCGCATGGGTTGCGTGTACGGGTTCTCACCGGTGATCTTCTCGTACATCTCAAACAGGTTGCCGTATTTCTGGCTAATTTTGTCCAAGCCTTCGCGTTTGATGGCATCGGCGAAGTCAAGGTAAACGGCCAGCTTGGTGGTTCCTACGCCGCGTCCTTCATCGCACACCAGCTTGGCGTTGCGGGAAGCCACGTCGCGCGGTACCAGGTTGCCGAAGGACGGATACTTGCGCTCCAGGAAGTAGTCGCGCTCGTTTTCGGGGATGTCCTGCGGGGCACGGTTGTCGCCCACGGCTTTGGGTACCCAAACGCGTCCGTCGTTGCGGAGCGACTCAGACATCAGGGTCAGTTTTGACTGGTAACCGCCCGATACCGGAATACAGGTTGGGTGAATCTGGGTGAAGCACGGGTTAGCGAACAGTGCTCCTTTTTTGTAGGCTCTCCAGGCGGCCGTGGCGTTGGAACCCATGGCGTTGGTGGACAGGAAGAACACGTTGCCGTATCCGCCGGTGGCCAGGATCACCGCGTGTGCGCTGTGCGACTCAATCTTACCGGTGATCAGGTGGCGGGTTACAATACCCCGCGCCTTGCCGTCTACCATCACCAGGTCCAGCATCTCGGTGCGTGGGTACATCTTCACCTTGCCGTAGGCAATCTGGCGGTTCAGGGCAGAGTAGGCACCCAGCAGCAACTGCTGTCCGGTTTGGCCCCGGGCGTAGAATGTGCGGCTTACCTGCGCCCCCCCGAAGGAACGGTTGGCCAGCAATCCGCCGTACTCCCGCGCAAAAGGAACGCCTTGCGCCACGCACTGGTCTATGATGTTCACACTCACCTGGGCCAGGCGGTACACGTTGGCCTCACGGGCGCGGTAGTCACCTCCTTTGATGGTGTCATAGAACAGGCGGTACACGCTGTCCCCGTCGTTCTGGTAGTTCTTGGCGGCGTTGATACCTCCCTGGGCAGCGATGGAGTGCGCGCGGCGCGGGCTGTCCTGGTAGCAGAACGCTTTTACGTTGTAGCCCAGCTCGGCCAGGGTGGCGGCGGCAGAAGCACCGGCCAGACCGGTACCCACTACAATAATGTCGTATTTACGTTTGTTGGCTGGGTTCACCAGCTTCACATTGAATTTATGCTTGTCCCATTTCTCGGCTAATGGGCCCTCGGGAATTTTTGAATCTAGAATCATATTGATCGGCTTAGCTCAAAACAACGTCTTTGATGAAAAAGTAAAGGGGCATGGAGGCAAAACCAGCCGGTACCACAATAGAGAAGAAGGCCCCGAATTTCTGAATGCCCGGGGTGTATTTCTTGTGGTTGAGGCCCAGCGTGTGGAAAGCGCTGGAGAAGCCATGGTACAGGTGATAGCCCAGGGCAATCTGGCCCAACACGTAGATGAGCACGTACCACCACAGGTGGAAAGACTGCACCACCACAGAGTACAGGTCATCGTACTCTGTGCCTTCAATAGGAATCATGTTGGGCTCGCCGAAGCGGGCGCGCCAGAAGAAGTTGTACAAGTGGATGATGAGGAACACCAGGATAACGGTGCCCAGCAAGCCCATATTGCGGGAAGACCAGTTGCTGTTGTCCTGCGGGCGGTTATACGCATACTGTACCGGGCGCACGCTTTTGTTGCGGCGGGTGAGTACTAGGGCCTCGTAGATGTGGAACAGGAAGCCTAAGAGCAGCACAATCTCCATGGTGCGGATCAACGGATTGGTGGCCATGAAGTGCGAGTAGATGTTGAACGACGCGCCGCCATCATCTTTGAACAGCTGCAGGTTGCCCACCAGGTGCACCACTAAAAAAGAGCAGAGAAACAAACCAGTGACGGCTACCAGGAGTTTGCGGCCGATGCTACTGGAAAACGTTTTAGAAAACCAACTCATTTTGTTGTGTTAAGGTTGAGAAATAAGGTGTATAAAGGATTGGTAAAATCTTTCCAAAGGTACATGCCGCGCCTTTCTCAAACAATGCAACTTTCTATTTTGAATAAATCTAAATTGGGTGAAAAGTTGTGCCTGGCCATGGTAAAGTAGCATCTGTTTTGGAGTTGTTTCCTGAAAAGTAGCCCCAAAACGGCGAATGGTTCTAAACAGAACAACAGTGAACCCTTTATTTCGTTATAGCCATAAACCCTGACAAATATACCCATGGTACAACAGTTTTGTTGTAATCGTCCATGGCCAGCATCCAGATTCTTCTATATTTGTTTTTGCATGCAAACCGCTACTATATGCCTCTAGTTTTACAGAAAGTGAGAGCCTTACTGTTTGTGCTGTGCGGGCTGTTTCTGATCTCTTTGTGCACTGCGCCAGACGCGCAGGCCACCCACTTGCGCGCCGGAAACATTTTCGTCAAGAGCGACACCACGGCCGCGCGCAACCCGTTGCGGTTTTTCTTCACCCTGATCACCTACAGCGTAGCCCCTCCGCCCTTTGAGGACCTGGAGGCCACCCTGTACTTTGGCGACTGTACCAGCCAGAAGGTGCCCCGTGAGTCCAGAACCTTGCTCAGCAACGGCCAGAACAACACCTTTGTCAACATCTACCGGTTTGAGCACATCTACGCCGGACCGGGCACGTTCACAGTGACGTTTGTGGGCGAAAACCGGAACGGGGGCGTGGTGAACATTTCTTCCTCGGTGCAGCAGACCTTCTTCCTGCAAAGTACCCTTACGGTAGACCCTTTCCTGGGCATCAACCGCTCGCCCGTGCTGCAGTACGCCCCGGTAGACGTGGCCGTGCGGAACCAGATCTTCGTGCACAACCCGGGCGGCTACGACCCCGATGGCGACAGCCTGGCCTATAAACTGCTGGAGTCCAGGGTGGCAAACGGCAGCGATGCCTGCGGCAACCCACTGGGCAGAACCGCCCCCGGGTTCCGCGGACTGGAAAGCTTTCTGGGCGTCACCAACCCTGGCGGCCCGGCGGGGTTGACCCTGAACCCGTTCACCGGCCAACTGACCTGGAACACCCCCGGCGTGCTGGGTGAATTCAACATGGCCATTGTGGTGGAGGAGTGGCGTGACGGCCGCCTCATAGGGCAGGTGATCAGGGACATGCAGATCTTTGTGCGGGAAGACCCCAACAAGCCGCCGGTGCTCATCATTCCCCGGGATACCTGTATCATTGCTGGCACGCTCCTGCGCGATACCATCAGGGCCCGCGACCCAGACCGTGACCCGGTGATTATCTCGGCCATCGGGAGCATGCTGCCACCGGCCACCTTCCCTAAGCTGAACGACACCACGCACATCTTCAACTGGCAGACCAGTTGCCAGGACGTGCGCCGGGAACCCTACCAGGTATTGTTCAGGGCCGAGGACCAACCGCCCTCCGGCCGTATCAAGCTGGTAGATTTGCAACCCTGGCGCATTACCGTGGTAGGGCCGCCGCCGGTGCTGGTGTCGGCGGTGCCGCAGTCCAGCAGCAGCATCCGGCTCACCTGGAATACGTACACCTGCCCCAATGCCACCACCATGTACATTTACCGCAAAGAAGGGCCGTCTGACTTTGAGCCGGATGTCTGCGAAACGGGTATTCCGGCCTCGGCGGGGTATACGCTGGTGGGGCAGGTGAGTGCCGGCGTGGTCACTTTCCTGGACAACAACAATGGGCAAGGGCTGGAGCGGAACAAGACGTACTGCTACCGCATCTATGCCGAGTTCCCGTTGCCCGGCGGCGGCAACAGCATTGCCTCCAATGAGGTGTGCGCCACCCTGGAGTCTATCTCCATCACCAAGGTGAGCGTGACCGAAACCAGCACCACCACCGGTAAAATACGGGTGGAGTGGAGCAAGCCCAGACCGGCCAACATCGCGCAGCTGACCGCCCCGTTCCAGTACCGCCTGCTGCGGGCCCAGGGGCAGACAAGGGGCACCGGCAATACCTTCGCGCCGGTGGCGGCCTATAACTTCACCAGCCTCAACGACACCGTCTTCACCGATAACAACCTGAACACCCAGGACACCTCGTACACCTACCGGGTGGAGTTTTACCATTCGGGTACCGTGGGCACGCCTACCGTGCTGGTGGACTCGTCCTCGGCCTCCAGTGTGTTCCTGCGCGGAACGGCCAACGGGGCTACCATGGAGCTGAACTGGACCTACAATGTGCCCTGGAACAACGCCAGCACCACTGCCGATCCGCAGTACCACGTGATCTTCCTGGATGACAACGGCGACCGCGTCTTCACCCGCTATGACAGCGTGCTGGCCACCCCAACCTCGGGCACGTTCTCCCGGTCGGTGCCCCTGGAGCCCGGCCGGCAGTACCGGGTGTACGTGCAGACCGAGGGTACCTTCAACAATCCGTTCTTGCCAGACCCCATCCTGAACAACAGCCAGGAGGTGAACATCAGCCGGTTGTGCGTGCCTATCCTGGCCATTGACCAGCTGCAGTGTGACCAGAACTTCGTGCCGGGCACTCCTCCGTTCTCTAACCGGCTCACCTGGACCCTGCCTACCGGCTGTGACCCCAGCGCCATTGATTTCTTCACGCTGTACTACCGCGAAACAGATGACGGGGAGTTTGTGCGCATTGCCACCGTTGACAACACCGGCCAGGCCGTGTACGAGTACACGCACCAGGACCTGGCCTCCTACGCGGGTTGTTACGTGGTAACCGCCACCGGCTTTGACGGGCAGGAAGGCGAGCGCAGCAACGTGGTCTGCAACGAGAACTGTATTGTGTTCTCCTTGCCCAATATCTTCACCCCCAACAGCGACGGCCGAAACGATGTCTTCACCCCTAAGCAGGGCGCTACCTTTATCAGGAAAGCCACCCTTAAGGTATACAACCGCTGGGGCAACAAAGTGTTCGAGGGCAGCAGCGAACCCGGCCTCAACTGGGCGGGCGTTGACAACAACGGCAAAGCGCTCTCAGACGCCACGTACTTCTATCAGGTAGAGGTGGAGTTCTACAGCAGAACCCCAGACGTGCGCACGTTCAAAGGCTGGGTGGAGATTGTGCGCTAGAAGCCCTGCTGACAAGACCAGAAGTAAATTAAAACTTAGAATGGTGCCTGTTTCCTGGAATGGGCACCATTTTTATATCTTTGCCCTTCCCAAAATCAAACCAACCTGTTTTGGGCCCGTTTTTCAGTAATCGGGCTTGAAATGTAACAACACGCAACCAATGAAAGCATACGTATTTCCGGGCCAGGGCTCTCAGTTTGTGGGCATGGGCAAAGACCTCTATGAGCAGCACCAAACGGCCAAGGACCTTTTTGAGCGCGCCAATGACATCCTGGGCTTCCGCATCACCGACATCATGTTCAGCGGTACCGACGAAGAGCTGAAGCAAACCAAGGTGACCCAACCCGCTATTTTCCTGCACTCGGTGATTCAGGCGGCGGTGGCCGAAGACTTTGCGCCCGAGATGGTGGCCGGCCATTCGCTGGGCGAGTTCTCTGCCCTGGTGGCCAACAAGGTGCTGGCGTTTGAAGATGCCCTGCGTCTGGTGTCTAAGCGCGCCCTGGCCATGCAGAAAGCCTGCGAGGAGCAACCCTCTACCATGGCAGCCATTTTAGGCCTGGAAGACGAAAAAGTAGAGCAAATCTGCGCCGAGGTGAACGACGTGGTGGTGGCCGCCAACTACAACTGCCCCGGCCAGTTAGTGATCTCCGGTTCCATTGCCGGCGTGGAGGAAGCCTGCGAGCGCCTGAAGGCCGCCGGAGCCAAGCGGGCCCTGGTGCTGCCGGTAGGCGGCGCTTTCCATTCGCCGCTCATGAAATCTGCCGAGGCCGAACTGGAGGAAGCCATCCGGCAAACCGAGTTTAAGGAAGGAATCTGCCCGGTGTACCAGAACGTAGACGCCAAGCCGCACACAGACCCCAAAGAAATTCAGCAGAACCTCATCCAACAGCTCACCGCTCCCGTACGTTGGACCCAGTCGGTGCAGCAGATGCTCGCCGATGGCGCTACCCTCTTCATTGAGTGCGGTCCGGGCAAGGTGTTGCAGGGCTTGGTGAAGAAGATTAACAAAACCGCAGAGGTAGGGCAGGTAAGCTAATTGCCGCTTTCGCTCTAGCCAACCAGAACGTAATAACCAGATGGGGCACATGCAACAGGTTTTCGGGCAGAAAATTCCAAAACAACTGGTTTTTGGGATTGACCTCTGTTTGTGTGCCCTTTCTTTTTTAATGGCGTACTCCCTCAGGTTTAACTTTGACCTGAGCAAGTACACCGAGCTTTCCGTGGCCCAGATGCTGCCCATTGTGCTGGCGGTGCGGGCGGCGGCTTTCTTTTACAGCAGAACGTTTGCCGGCATCCTGCACTACACCAGCCTGGATGACCTGCGCAAGCTGTTTGTCGCCCTTTCGGGCAGTTCCCTGCTGCTGGTGCTGGCCCAATTGTTCTACAACAAGGTGTTGGGGTACCAGAATTTTATCCCCATCTCGGTGCTGCTCATTGACTACTTCCTGAGTCTGGTGGTGCTTTCCCTGGTGCGCGGATGGGCCAAGATTGTGCACTATGAGTGGAGCCACACCAACTCGCAGAAGGTGAACGTGGTTATCTTCGGGGCCGGTGAGGTGGGAAACATTACTCTGCGAACCCTGCAGCAGGACATGGGAACCTACTACCAGTTTGTCTCCTTCCTGGATGACGACAGCCAGAAACACCACCTGCTCATCAACGGCGTTCCCATCCAGAAGCCCGCCGATGACGTGGCGCAGCAGCTGAAAGACCTGAAGGTAGACCTGCTCATTGTGGCCGTGCAGCACCTAACCATGGCCAGAAGGCGGCAACTGGTAGAGGCGTGTCTGGAGGCGGGCGTGCAGGTCTTGGTGGTGCCGCCAGTGTACAAGTGGATCAACGGCGAACTGAGCTTCAAGCAGATCAGGGAAGTGAGGATTGAGGACATCCTGGGCCGGCCCTCGGCCGAGATTGACTCTCCCTTGCTGCACAAGGAACTGCAGAACCGCACCATTCTCATCACCGGCGCGGCGGGCTCCATCGGCAGTGAGTTGGTTCGGCAACTCATCCAGTTCAAACCCAAGCAGCTCATCTTGGTGGACCAGGCCGAATCGGCGTTGTATGACCTGGAGCTTGAGTTAACCGAACTGTACGTGAAGCTGAACTTTGAGGTGGTGCTGGGCGATATCTGCAACAAAGCCCGCATGGAGGCCGTGTTCCGCACGTTCCAGCCCCAGCTAGTCTTCCACTGCGCCGCCTACAAGCACGTGCCCGTAATGGAGGAAAACCCCACCGAATCCCTCAATACCAATATTCTGGGCACCAAAATACTGACCGATCTGGCGGTGAAGTACCAGGCCCAGAAGTTCGTGCTGCTCTCCACCGACAAAGCCGTGAACCCTACCAGCGTGATGGGCGCGTCCAAAAGGCTCTGTGAGATGTACGTGCAGGCCATGGACCATTACCTCAACGACGCCGGCAAGCAGCGCACCCGCTTTATCACTACCCGGTTCGGGAACGTGCTGGGCAGCACCGGATCGGTGATTCCAAGGTTCCGGAGCCAGATTGCCGAGGGCGGTCCCGTCACGGTCACGCACCCCGACATTTCCCGTTATTTCATGTCCATTGTTGAAGCCTGCCAGCTGGTACTGGAGGCGGCCGCGCTGGGTAAAGGGGGGGAAATCTACATCTTTGACATGGGAAACTCCATCAAGATCGTGGACCTGGCCAAAAAGATGATCAAACTCTCGGGCCTCACCCTAGGCAAGGACATTCAGCTGGTCTATACCGGCCTTCGCCCCGGCGAAAAGCTGGAGGAAGAGTTGTTCCACCAGAACGAAGCTGTGCAAGCCACCGCCCATCCTAAGATCAGGCTGGCGAACCTGCCCACCCCGCACAGCGAGCAGATCCTGAAAGAAATCCAACTCCTGATTGACCTGTTCGCCACCCAGGACAACGCCGCGGTCATCAAGAAAATGAAGCAGCTGGTACCGGAGTACGTAAGCCAGAACTCGGTGTACCAGAAGTTTGACGGAGCAGGATTTTCAGGATTGAGTTGATTTTCAGGATTATGAAGCAGGATTTTCTGGATTATGAAAATCTTCAGGATTGGATTGGTAAGAAATGCTTAATAGGGTGACGTGCGTTTTTGGTCTGGTTTTATGAGAAAAGGCTG
The DNA here is from genome assembly GCF_016924645.1 of Rufibacter psychrotolerans. Lineage (GTDB taxonomy): Bacteria > Bacteroidota > Bacteroidia > Cytophagales > Hymenobacteraceae > Nibribacter > Nibribacter psychrotolerans. Next base: position 94,046 of record NZ_JAFFJV010000009.1, read on the forward strand.
AAAACGCAGTTAGTTCCTATTATCATAAAATGGAACGTGGAAGCTAGAGTGAACCGGCTCAAAATACTCTTGAGCCAACATTCCAAATCCTGAAAATTTTCATAATCCAGAGAATCCTGCTTCTTGATCCAAAAAATCCTGCTAATCCAATCCTGAAAATTAATTCAATCCTGAAAATCCTGCTTCAGGAACGTCTTCACCTCCAATGGGTCAGGGCACTCTTGCAGTAATTGAGTCATGGTTTTCTGCAGCACCGGGTGCACAAACTCTGGGGCAACTTCCGCCAGGGGCGTTAAGGTAAAGCGGCGGAGATGGAGCTGGGGATGGGGGAGGTGCAGTTGGGGCGTTTCAAGGATTTCCTGGCCGTAGAACAACACGTCAATGTCAATGACGCGGGCGCCCCAGCGTTCCTTTCTGATGCGGCCCAGGTCTTGTTCAATGCGTTGGGTGAGCGCCAGCACCACCCGGGGGGTAAACCGGGTCTCAAACACCAACACCTGGTTCAGGAACGGAGGTTGATCTTCCAGGCCCCAGGCGGCGGTTTCGTAGAGCTTCGATTTTTGCACCGTTTTCCCGAAAACAGCCGATAATTGGGCTGCTGCCTCCCGCAGGTAAAAAAGCCGGTCGCCCAGGTTGCTGCCCAGGAGTAGGTAAATAGGTGTCATCAGAGGCGTTCCAGGGCTTGCTGAAAAAAGTGAATGGTTTTGTCGGCGGCGGCTTTGGCCAGGGTGGGCAATTCATTGTACTCGTACGGGTGCCGCCCCCCGAAGGAATGGTCGCCGTTGGGCAGCAGGTGCAGCTCGGCAAACGGATTGCGGGCGTGCAGGTCATGGGCCATCTGTACGGGCAGGGTTTCGTCGCGCTCGCCGTGCAGAATGAGCAGCGGAATCTGGAGCTTCTCCACGGCTTTGGGAATGTTCAAGCGCTCTTTGTTGGCCAGGTAGTTCTCTACCAATTGGTAGTACAATGGCATCTGCTGGCCGGTGCGCGCGTTGGCAATGTACTGCACCCCATCCTGCTTCCACTTCTCCATCACCTGGGGGGACCAGCGCTGGTCTATGTCACTGATGGCCGACCACGTGGCAACGCCCGTCACGTGCGCCGACTCGGCGGCTTTCAGGAGCACCAATCCGCCGCCCCGGCTGTGGCCGATGAGGAACATAAAATCGGCGTCCATTTCCTGGGCCGGAATCTGGGCCGGGGTGTTCTTCAGGTGAGAAATGAGGGTTTCCACGTCGTCCAGTTCAATGCAGAAATTGTTGTTGCCGAAGGCTTCCAGGTTGGTGAGGTCATGGCCGTTGGGCTCCACGCCGTTGTGCGAGAGGTTGAGCTTCACAAACACAAAGCCGTGGTGGGCAAAATAGTCGGCTAAGAGGTTAAAGTGGCCCCAATCCTTGAAGCCTTTGAAGCCGTGCACAAACACCACCACGGGTTTGGCCTGGCCGTCTGGCAGCCAGCGGGCGTCTACGGCAAAGTCGCGGCCGTGCGGCGAGGGGAGAAGGAAGTCTGCGCGTTGGATCATACAAACGAAATAACAGGAAAGCCAACGAAGTAACGCCGCATTCACGGGAATTCCAAACCCGGCGTTTGCTTCTGAGGGCGCAGGCTCGTAATATTGCGCCCGAGAGATGAGCAGCCCCTTAAACCAGATACAGGCCCCGATTGCAGTGGAGATGCAGGAGTTCGAGAAGAAGTTCCGCCAGTCTATGCAATCTAACGTGCTGCTGCTGGACAAGATCATGGGCTACATTGTGAAGCGCAAGGGCAAGCAGATGCGCCCCATGTTTGTGTTCTTCATGGCCAAGCTCATTCAGGAGCGGGTGCCCGATGCCACCTACCGCGGCGCCGCCCTCATTGAACTGCTGCACACCGCCACCCTGGTGCACGATGACGTGGTAGATGACTCCAACTACCGCCGCGGCTTCTTCTCGGTGAATGCCCTCTGGAAAAACAAGATTGCCGTGCTGGTGGGCGACTACCTCCTCTCCAAAGGGCTGCTGCTTTCCCTGAACCATGATGATTTCGGGCTGCTGAAGATTGTGAGCAACGCCGTGCGCGAGATGAGCGAGGGCGAACTGCTGCAGATGGAGAAAGCCCGCCGCCTTGACATCACCGAAGAGGTGTATTTTGATATTATCCGGCAGAAAACCGCTTCGCTCATTGCCTCCTGCTGCGCCGTGGGCGTGTCTTCGGTAGGGGCCGATGCGGAGACCGTGGAGCGCGCCCGCCTGTTCGGCGAGAAAGTAGGCCTGGCGTTTCAGATCAAAGATGATTTGTTTGACTACGGCACCGCCGAGATTGGCAAGCCCGTGGGCATTGACATTAAGGAGAAAAAGATGACCCTGCCGCTCATCTATTCCCTGCAGCAGGCCGACTGGCTCACCAAGCGCCGCGTCATCTACAACGTGAAAAACAACAACGGCAAAGCCGACCGGATCAACGCGGTCATTGACTTCGTGAAAAAGTCCGGCGGGCTGGAGTACTCCATCCAGTGCATGAATAATCTCCACGCCGAGGCGCTGCAACTGCTCCACACCTTTCCGGCTTCGCCCTCGCGTGATTCCCTGGAGCAGCTCATCCGCTATACCATAGAGCGCGAGAAGTAGGCGCTTTTCCGTTTTGGGGCCATTTTACCAGAAAGAGCCCGGAAACAGGCCTGCCCCTAATCGTGCTTTCAGGAACCCTGCACCCGTGGAATGCCTCCAAGCATGTACAACTTTATAGAATTCCGCCTATATTGCTGATAAGATCAAACAAGGGTAAGGCCCCGTTGCTGACAAGTGGAGGGTTTTGCTTGGCGGTTTGGATGATCCTGAGTGCTTTCTGGAGAAACGCGGCCCTTAATAGTTACTGAAAGGTTGGACCAACCGCTGAATCATCAGTTCTTTTTAGAGTGACTGCAGGCTTGGACTGGGCATCGGCGGCCATTCTTTGGGTACCTTACCAAGTAGATTTTCTATTTCATTCACTATTCTAGTACAAGATTGGCCCTGTAGAAGGGGCCCAAAGAACGGCAATGACTATTTTATTGGTGCTTTCCCTTTTTGTTTTCCCCCCGTCCAATACTCCCGTTCAGGAACCGCAAACATCAGAACCCTGGGAGATACCCGCCCCTGAGTTGGTGCAGCCAGATCCGGGCAAGAAGAAAAAGCTGGTGGAAAAGCTGTATGAAAAAACCCTGGTGGCCCTGACCAAAAGCGAAAACGCGGGCATCAGATGTTCGGCCTTTTTCACCCTGGTGAAGGTAGACAATGAAGAAGTGAAGGAGATTTTTCTCCAGCACCTGGAGGATGATGAACGGTTCTTTCTTGGTTTTGTGTGGGATTACCTGGCCAAGTTTGACCGGGTGAACCAATTTATGCTGGAACTGCTGCACCCCGAAAGGTCTAAAAGCAGCTACCGGCTAACCCCGCAGGAATACGAAAAATACCGAAAGCTCATCTATGAGTAAGTGAAATCCAGACGGTGTCATCGGCTTTAATTCTGAAAAGATAGATGCTTGTTTTCAGGTCATTTTCTTAATAATACGCCCAAAACAGAAAGGGGCAGATTCGCTATTGAATCTGCCCCTTTCTGTTTTTTAACCTTGTCAGGCTTATTTCTCGGCCAGAAGTTGGTCAACGGTTTGGTTGAACTCCTGCACAAACTCATCATAGTATTTGCCAGTGCCGGGACCCGAGAAGCCGGTGTGTATCTTGCGTACTTTGCCCTGCTTGTCAATGAAAATGGTGGTAGGGAAGGAGAGCACATGGTTGAGCGCCGGCAATGATTGGGCCACCAGTTCTTTGTCTTTGGTGCCGCCAATCAACAGGGGGTAGGTCACGTTCAGGCGGTCGCGCATTTTCTCCACGCGGGCCTTAGCCTTGTCAAACTCGGGGCTCACCTCATAGCCAAGGCCCACCACCTCTACGCCGCGGTCTTTGTTTTTCGCGTACCAGGGGGCCAGGAACTTGGTCTCGTCCATGCAGTTGGGGCACCAGGACCCGAAGATCTGGGCCACCACCACTTTGCCCTTGAACTGCGGGTCTGAGAGCGACACTTTCTTGCCGTTCAGGTCCGGGAAAGAGAAATCCAGGCGGTCATAGCCGGGTTTCAGGTAGGTGAGCGTATCGGCCGAGGCCAGTTGGAAGGCATCGTTTCGTTTGGCGGTCCAGGTCTCGTGGCTTGATTTTCCGGCGTAGAAATCACCGGCCAGGGTGCCGTTGGGTTGGGCCGAGGCCTTGAACAGGTAAGCGTGCGCCCCGTCAAACGCCGACAGCTGCAGGTCACTGCCGCTCACCTCGCCCTGCAGGTAGCGGTAGTCGCCGGTGTTGGTCAGGAAGGTGCCGGTCAGCTGGTTGCCTTGCTGCACAAACTCGCCAATGGCCGGGTAGGTTTTGCCGGCCTCGCCGGTAAACTGCACTTCCCATTTTCCGGAAACGTCAACGGCTGGTTTGGCCGGGTTTTGGGAAAAACGGCTCAGATTCCCCCGCTCCGCCCTAAAGGGCAGGCTGTAGGGCTGGGCCTGGTCGCGCCGTTCCCAGCGGCCAGCGAGCTTGTCGCCCTCTACCTTGGCAATGAGTGTGGCGTCAAAGATGTGCATCTGCAGCCGCACACTGTCCTGGGAATGAGAAATTTCGTTAATCAAAATTTTCTCTTCTCCGTTAATTAAATGCGCCACCGGTTTACCTCCTTCATCAGAGACGGTAAAGTTGAACGGCATTTCCTGGCCGCTTACCTCAATGATACCGCGCCAGGAGCCCGGTTTCAGCTCGTCCGTCGTTGAAGAAGAGGAGCAGGCCTGCAGGCCGCCGGTGACCGTTAAAACGGATAAAAATGAGAATCTGAAAAGGGCATTTTTGATCATTGGGCAAAAGTACGGTACGCCACTTGAATTTCGGGCAAGCGCCCGCAAAAACCTTTTTTAGGGGTAAATTTAAAAGTTTGTGTAAAAGTGTTCTGTTTGCGACATTTGTGCGCGACGTTAGCACTGAACTAAAATAATACAAAGCAGATCTATGGCATTTGATGTAGACATGATCAAGGCGGTGTATGCCAATCTGGGTGACCGGATTGCGGCAGCACGTACGGCGGTAGGCCGGCCTTTAACTCAGACTGAGAAAATTCTTTACGCCCACTTATACAATGGTGCAGCCACCCAGGCGTATGAGCGGGGTAAATCTTACGTTGACTTTGCGCCAGACCGCGTAGCCATGCAAGACGCTACGGCCCAGATGGCTTTGCTTCAGTTCATGCAGGCGGGCCGTCCAACGGTGGCCGTTCCTTCTTCGGTACACTGCGACCACTTGATCCAGGCCCGCGTGGGCGCTGACCAGGATTTGGCCGAGGCATACGCAGAGAACAAAGAGGTATACGATTTCTTAGCTTCTGTTTCAAATAAATACGGTATCGGGTTCTGGAAACCAGGTGCGGGGATCATCCACACCGTAGTGTTTGAGAACTACGCCTTCCCGGGCGGAATGATGATCGGGACTGACTCCCACACCCCTAACGCGGGTGGTCTGGGGATGATCGCCATTGGGGTAGGCGGTGCCGATGCCGTTGACGTAATGGCCGGCATGGCCTGGGAACTGAAATTCCCGAGAGTAATTGGCGTGAAGCTGACCGGCAAAATGAGCGGTTGGACTGCACCCAAAGACGTAATCCTGAAAGTGGCGGGTATCCTGACCGTGAAAGGCGGTACCGGGGCCATTGTGGAATACTTCGGCGAAGGTGCCAAAACCATTTCCTGCTCCGGTAAGTCTACCATCTGTAACATGGGTGCCGAGATTGGGGCCACCACCTCTGTTTTCGCCTATGATGACACCATGGCCGAGTACCTGAGAGGCACTGACCGCGCCGAAATCGCTGACCTGGCGAGCGGCGTGGCCGAGCACCTGCGGGCCGATGACGAGGTGTACGCCAACCCAGAGGCGTTCTATGACCAACTGATTGAGATCAACCTGAGCGAGCTGGAGCCGCACGTGAACGGTCCGTTCACGCCAGATGCCGCCTGGCCTATCTCTCAGTTTGCCGCTGCGGTGCGTGAGCACGGCTGGCCCGCCAAACTGGAAGTAGGGTTGATCGGGTCTTGCACCAACTCTTCGTATGAAGACCTCACCCGTGCCGCTTCCCTGGCCAGACAGGCCGTAGACAAAGGCTTGGTGGTAAACGCCGAGTACACCATTACCCCAGGTTCTGAGGTGGTACGTTACACCGCCGAGCGCGATGGTATCCTGGAGACCTTCTCTGAGATTGGTGGCGTGGTATTGGCCAACGCCTGTGGGCCGTGCATCGGGCAGTGGGCGCGCCACACCGATGACCCTAAGCGCAAGAACTCCATCATTACTTCGTTCAACCGTAACTTCGCCAAGCGCAACGACGGTAACCCGAACACCCACGCATTTGTGGCTTCGCCCGAGATTGTGACCGCTTTCGCCATTGCCGGTGATTTGACCTTCAACCCGTTAACTGATAAACTCACCAATAAAAACGGGGAGCAGGTGATGCTGGATGAGCCAACCGGTATCCAGTTCCCAGCCAACGGCTTTGCCGTGGAAGATGCCGGTTACGTGGCTCCGGCCGTTGACGGTAGCAGCGTACAGGTGGTGGTAGACCCTGCGTCTGACCGTCTGCAGCTGTTGGAAGGCTTCCAGCCTTGGAACGGACAGGACTACACTGGTCTGCGCCTGTTGATCAAAGCCCAGGGCAAGTGTACCACTGACCACATCTCTATGGCGGGTCCGTGGTTGAAATACCGTGGCCACCTGGACAACATCTCCAACAACATGTTGATTGGGGCCGTGAACGCGTTCAACGGCGAAACCAACAGCGTGAAGAACTTCCTGGTACAGGGCGAAGGATATGACGAAGTTCCAAGAGTGGCCCGTACCTACAAAGCGGCCGGTATTGGCACCGTAGTAGTAGGCGACGAGAACTACGGCGAAGGTTCTTCGCGCGAGCACGCGGCCATGGAGCCCCGTCACCTGGGAGTGAAAGTGGTGTTGGTGAAATCATTCGCCCGTATCCACGAAACCAACCTGAAGAAGCAAGGCATGCTGGCCCTCACTTTCGCCAACAAAGAAGACTACGACCGTGTGTTGGAGGACGATTTGATTGACGTAATTGGCCTGACCAACTTCACGCCAGGTGTTCCGTTGCAAGTGGTGCTGCACCACAAAGATGGTACTACCCACACCTTTGAGGCCAACCACACCTACAACCAAGGCCAGATTGAGTGGTTCAAAGCCGGTTCAGCGCTTAACCTGATCCGTTTGCAGCAGCAAAACGCGTAATCATAAGTGAACCCATAAAAAAGGAGAGGCGACCAAGTGGTCGCCTCTCCTTTTTTATGGGCTTGGGTTTTGGAGCCAATTCCTGAAAAATAGCCTTAAAATAGCTTTACTTCACAACGGACAGTTTATGGGTCACCACCCCGGCAGAGGAGGTGATCCGCAGGTAATAAAGCCCTGCCGCCAAATGGCTGTAGTCCAATTCCAGTTTGCCCTTCCTCTGAAAACTGTGCTGCGACGTTACCTGCCCGCTGTTGTCTACCAGCTGCACCGTAACTGCTGACTGCTGCAGAGCGGGCGGCAGGGTGATGGTCACGCGCCCCTGGGTGGGGTTCGGATACACCGCCATCGCATCAGCGCCAGGCTCCGGAGCCGAGGTGACCGTTCTGCCCATCTTCAGCTGCTGGTACTTGGCCAAAGCGGCGGCGGCATTCTTTTTCAGGTCCGCCAGGGACTCACCGGCCACCAGGGCAAAGGCCACCGTGTCTGACTCCTGTGGAGCCAACGGCCTGACGGCAGACGAGATCATGAAGTATACGTCCTTTCCGGCCTCGGCACCGGCTTTCTCCCGCTGTACGCCACCCGACAAAGCCTGGTACTTCTCCTTGGTGGTAAAGCCATCGGCTAGATTGATCGTGCCCGGTCCTGAGTCGTTGTCCAGGGCGTAAAACCCAGGGGCCCCTGAAGACAGTAACTGGATTCCTGCCAGCACACTGTTGTCGGTGGCATGCCTGGTCAGCCCCAGGCGCAGTTGACCGTCCCACTCGGCAATGTTCCTGGACGCTGAAATAATGTCCCAGTCGGCAAACATTCCCGCAAACACGTTTTCAAGGGGGGCCGTGGTGCGGTTGGTAAGGATGTACTCCAGTACTACAAACTCGCGGTTGGGAGCCTCTGCCCACGCAAATACGTTCTGCTGAATGCGCAGGCTTCCGGTCTTGGTCTGGGTGAGCGAATCTTCCATGAGGTTAGAGGCATGAAAGTCGGCGTACGGCGAATGGTTTTTCCGCTGCAGATTGGTGACGGCGTAGAAATCATGGTCCGTGCTTCCTTTCTCATTCCTGACATTGTCTGACACATGCTCTGGCGAATACCCAATAAGCAGGCCGCCCTCGGCCAGCAGTGGGTTTTTCTTGAACAGCACTCCCTTGCCCTGGCTGTAGTTGAGGCCGTCATATCCAATGTTTCCGGTACTCATGACAGAGGCCATCAGGTTATTCACGTCCGTGGTGAGGTAATCTGGGTTAAGAATCAACCTGATGTACTGGTAGTCGGTGTAGGTGCCGCTGCTGAACCCAAACCGGATGGTAACCTGGGTGTTGCTAGGGGTGTTGTCCGCTATCTTTATTCTAAATGGGGTAGCCTGGTTATTGGTGCTGGCCAGGGTGGCCATGCTCTCCAAGGTTACGGTTCCCTGGGTAATCTGCAGATGGGGGCTGCTGCTGGTAAGGGTGACGGTTACGTTGGCCACCGGCGAAAGGTAGTTTTTGAAGTTGCCCACCAGTTCCATGACTCCGCCCGGCACCAGCACAGAAGCCCCGGATAAATCCCAGGAGGTAAGCCTAACGGAGACCGGTGCCTCCTCTGAGAGGGCCCGGTATACATTAAGCCGACCTTTGCCCAATTTCTCCAGGTACGGAGCGTTGCCTGGCAGGGAGTACCTGTCATCAGACGTTACCCGTAGGCGCTCGGCAATCTGCAGCGCGTTCAAGGTTGGGTAGAAGCTTCTGAGCAGCGCGGCGGCTCCCGCCACCTGGGGAGAAGCGTAGGAGGAACCAGTCCCAGTGATGTAAGAAGCATCGTTGGCGTTACCGGTGGTGTAAACGTCTACTCCTTGGGCACCCAGATCAATATGGTGACTATAGGTGTGGCTGCCCCCTTTCACGTCATCTTTATCCAAGGCAGCTACTGACAGCACGTTGTCATAGGAAGCCGGATAGAAGTTCAGTTCATCATTGGTATTACCGGCGGCCGCCACAATTACCACATCGCGGTTGATAGCCGCGTAGTTGATGACATCTTGCTCAAAGGCCGAAGCAAAGCTCGCCGCGCCCCAGGACAGGTTAATGACTTTGCATCCCCGATCGGCCGCGTACACTATTGCCTCATATCCCCTGAACGAGCCTGTAGGGGTAGACGCGAAGATCTTGACCGGAAGAAATTTGCAGTTGAAACCTACCCCTGCAATTCCAAGGGCGTTGTCTGCCTGGGAGGATGCAATGCCCGTCACGTGGGTGCCATGGCCGTTGGCATTGGCAGTGGGGTCATTGTCATTGTCGGCAAAGTCCCATCCCATGAAGTTGTCTACGTAGCCGTCCTGGTCGTTGTCAATGCCGTCTAAGGGATCATTGTAATTGTATTTTAGATTGTTCTTCAAGTCCTGGTGGGTAAGCTTGACACCCGTGTCCAGGATACCGATTACCACCGAGGTGTCGCCTTTGGTCAGGTCCCAAGCTTTGTAGGCCCCAATCTTCTTCAGGTAAGGCTGGGAGCCAGTTACCGAGTCGGCTTTGGGGTCATTGGGTACGTGCAGGGGCTCATGTAAGTACAGGGGTTCCACATACTCCACCAGTCCGGTAGCCAGCAACTGCTTTTTTACCTGTTCAAAAGACTGACCCGGCGAGTACCTGAGTTCATAAATCAAGGAAAGGTCCACTGCGTTTTTGCCCAGGGTCCTGGCCGAAGCGGAAGGGCTGGCATGCGGAAATTTCTGAGTAGCTTGGCTGGTTGCTACCTTCTGCACCACTTGCTGCAGGGCGGAGGGCGCAGCGCTTCGGGCCATGGCATTTTTAGCCGTAGCCTTTAATTTGTAAACCAAAGTATTAGGTTCTGTTTTGGGTCTGTTCTGCGCCCGGGTTTCGGGACCTGCAAAACCAATCAGTATGAAAAACGCCAGAAAGAGGCAGCAGGAAAGGTGTTTCATTGGTGGCAAAGTAAAAATATACTCAATAGCGCTTGGGGTTTTTCGTTAGAATTAGCTGCAGACGCGGCAAAAGATCACAAGTGGAAGTTGTATTTTTCTTCCTTACGAGCGCTCATTTGATTTGTATGCCTGAAATATAGACCTTTTTAGTTTTAATAGGAATAGTCTATATTATTATTGTTAAAATTTTATTTACCGATTTTTGGTATGATGGTCATACACTGTCTTTTACAAGCACCAGCGAGGACCTTTGTTTTTGAAGGTGGTGGTAAAGAGTAAAGCCCTAAGCGGTGTCATGCCTCAGCAGAACGGCAGCAGCGAAGGTTGAAAAAGCTGTAGGGCCAGGAAAGCAGGCAATTTGCAGATCTGAAGCCTTCCAGAAGCTAACTGAAACTTATCAGTTTTACCAACCGCTCAACAACGTAGGGCAGGCCAGCAGCCAAAGGGCAAACCAGGTGCCTGATCCAGAGAAGCTTTCCGGCTAAAAAACAGGTCATCAAAAAAGGATTTTAGGCAGACAGGTAGGCGGGCGGCAATATCTTGCTGAAATAGGCCTAAAAAATTGGGGAGTAGCGTTACGTGTGTTAATTTCGGCGCTCTTTATTCTAAAACGACAAGAACTTGTTCCCGAACCGGGGTGAACGATGCTGAATGAAAAAGCAGACCGCCGGAACGGGAAGAACCGCGTGTAGAGTGTTTTCAAGGACCACTTAAAAAATGACTAAGTACCGGAAAGTATTTTTGATTGATGATGACGAGATCCACAACTTCCTTTGCGAAAGCGTGATCAAGAGTCAGGGGTTTGCGGACACCGTGAACAGTTATTTATGGGCAGAAGAAGCGTTAACCTCGCTGCACCACCTGGTGCAGAACGCCCCCCAGGATTTCCCCGAGATTATTTTCCTGGACATAAACATGCCGGGCATGGACGGCTGGGAGTTTATTGAGGAGTATCGCAAGCTGCCCGCGGAGTTCACCCAGAAGTGCCTGCTCTTCGTGCTGTCCTCGGCAGTGGACAAAAACGACATCATGCACGCCCGCACCTTGTCTGAGGTGAACGACTTCTTTTCCAAGCCGCTTACCTCAGACATTCTGAGCATCATCACAGAGCAGTATTCCAAAAATTAAGGCAGAGGGCGTGCGTAACGCCTTGTGCAATAAGAAAGCGTTTAGGGGCTGTTTTCAGCAAAACAGCCCCTAAACGCTTTCCTTTTATCTGGGAATGGCTCTTTCATGGCCTGCCCTGAGAGAACATGCCCGCTTAGGAACGCCTGTAAAAAGGGTTAGAAAAGCTTCTTGATGCCATCGGTAAGGTCGTCCAGGCCTTTTTTAATGTCCTGCCAGGTGCTCTCGGTATGGCCGGAGGTGTTGTCCAGTTTCTGGGCGATGAGCGCGCGCTTGGCCTCCAGGGCCGCAATGTGCTTGTGGTACGTGTTGTTTGAGTCTGCAGTGGTGGCATTGGCGCGGCCCTGCAATACTTTTATCTTGGAGTCCAGTTCGTGCAGGCTTTGCCGTATCTCGTTCTCGTTCAGGTGTTCCGGAGCCCGCATGTGCTCGGGTTTCAGATTATAGGTATCCATGATCGTCTGGGTTTGTAGTTTCCATTTGCTTTTTAAGTACTTTGGTGGGCTGAAAATGTTCCGGCTTCTTTGCTTTTGTTTCGTAAACGGGGGCAATCAGGACGTTCAGCTACGTGAAGAGACCGGCGTGGCCAAGCAACATGATCCAACCAAAACATCACCGTACTATTTCGCCGCTACAGGCTGCCCTCAGGAATACCCCCAAGGCGGTAGATTACCTGGATGCGTTCTTGCTGTACCTGAGCAGCCTGGGGCTATTGGTTTTTCTCTATGACATTGGATACGAGCAGGTGGGGGATGCGGGGCAATGGCTGCATTACTTTTACCACGTATTCTTTCTTATTGTCTTAGCAGCGGTAAGCATAAGAATTTTGGTGCTTGTCAAGCAGGAGGTACGAAGGCCGTCTTTGATCTTTGAGGGGCTGTTGCTGGCCTTTATGCTGGTGGAACTCATAGCCAGGTTCCTGCTCCTGAACAAAGTGACCAGCGCCAGTACCCTGTTGCGGTTCTTTGACAGCGAGCAACCTCTTCATTTTATCATCTTCTATGTTTTCTTCATAGAAGTCTCCAAGAAAACCCTGCTTTTCTACCGGGGCACGGTGCATCCCGCTTTACTGTTTGTGCTGAGCTTTGTGTTCCTTGTGGCGGTGGGCACGTTGCTGCTGCTGTTGCCTCAGGCTACGTTCAGGGGAATACGTTTCATTGATGCCCTGTTTACCGCCACAAGCGCGGTGTGCGTCACAGGGCTTGTCACCCTAGACACGGCTACTGTATTCACACCTACGGGAAAGGTGATCATCCTTATCCTGATTCAGGTAGGAGGCTTGGGAATTATGACCTTCGCCAGTTTCTTTGGCATTTTCTTCCAGGGTGCTTCCCTCAAGAGTTCTTTGTACATGAAAGACTGGCTGAACGAAGACAATCTGGGGCAGATCACCCAGACCCTTTTCAAAATCGTGAGCTTTACCCTGGGGCTGGAATTGTTAGGGGCCCTGCTGCTGTATGGGGTCATCCAGGGTATTCCGGACGAGGTTATGCCTGACAAGCTCAGCTTTGCGGTATTCCATTCCGTGTCGGCGTTGTGTAATGCAGGGTTCTCTACTTTATCGCTGGGTCTGTATGATCCTATCGTGCGTTTTAATTACCCTTTACAGATTATCATTGCCGTTCTGATTATTCTGGGAGGGCTGGGCTTTCCTATTGTGTTCAACCTTTACCGGTACATCAGATACAAAACGCTTACCTGGTTGAACACCCTCCTTCCAACCCAGCCCAGGAAGCACACGCCCCGGGTCCTGAACGTGAACACCCTGCTGGTGACCATCACCTCGCTGATTCTGCTGGCGGCAGGCATGGTCGTGTACTTTCTGTTGGAGTACAACAACACGCTGGCCGAGCATGGTTTGCCGGGCAAGATTGTGGGAGCCTTCTTTGGGTCGGTGACGCCCAGAACGGCGGGCTTCAACACCGTAAACATGGCGGCGCTCACGGCACCCACCATTTTGCTGTACCTGCTGCTGATGTGGATTGGCGCTTCCCCCGCTTCCATGGGCGGCGGGATCAAGACCACTACCATTGCGGTGGCGTTCCTGAATATCTATAGCCTGGCGCGGGGTAAGAACAGGGTGGAAGTGTTTAAAAGAGAACTGGAAAAGGAATCGGTGTACAAAGCATTTGCCATCATCATGCTTTCCTTGCTGGTGATTGGGTTGGCGGTGTTTCTGATTACCTTATTTGATCCGGAAATGGGGCTGGCTGCGGTTGCCTTTGAATGCTTTTCGGGCTTCAGTACCGTTGGGCTTTCGGTGGGTATCACCGGGCTGCTGAGTGCGCCCAGCAAGGTTGTCCTGGTCGTAACTATGTTCCTGGGGAGGGTAGGCACCCTTACCTTGATCATCGGGCTGTTCCGGAAAGTGTCTACGTTGCGCTACCGGTACCCTAAAGAAACCATCATTATCACGTAACAGATCAAGCTATGCGCTACATTGTCATTGGGTTGGGATATTTTGGGTCTTCGCTCTCCATCAAGTTAACCGAAATGGGGCATGAGGTAATTGCAGTAGACAAGGACATGCACAAAGTAGAAACCTACAAAGACCGGGTAACCCATACCATTTGCATGGACGCCAGTGATTTTCAGGCCCTCTCCACCTTACCCACTGCTGATACCGATGTGGTGGTGGTGGGCATTGGCGAAGATTTCGGGGCTTCGGTGATGGCCACCGCAATTTTCAAGCAATTAAGCGTAAAACGCCTGATGAGCCGGGCTATCTCTCCGCTGCACCAGACCGTGTTGGAGGCCATTGGCGTGGACCAGATCATCCGCCCTGAGCAGGAAAGTGCCGAGCGTCTGGCGAAAATCCTGGAAATGCGGGGAGTAATTGATTCCTTTGATTTGACCGAGGATTATAACATCATTGAGGCGAAGGTGCCAGACCGGTACGTAGGCATGACCATTGCCGAAGCGAATTTCCGGGCCAAGTACCAGGTGAACGTCCTGACCATTCTGCGCAGCCGCGAGGCCCGTAACCTGTTCGGGCGGGTGCACCATAAACCTGCCGTTTTGGGGGTGGTAAAAGCAGAAACGGTCTTTGAGGCCGGTGACATCCTGGTGGTGTTCGGGAAAATACAGGACATTGACCGCTTGCTGCACTCCAGTTAAGAACTGGCGAAAGAGGGGGAGAGTAATTTCCCACGGTTTTGAGGCCGTTTTACCGAAAACGGGATAAAACAGGCAAGAACCTCAAAGCAGGGAAATGTATCCTTCGGCGGCGGCTTCTGCGTAAGGAAGGAGGTTGAAGCAATTCCCTCTCTGCATGAAGCACCCATGTTACCGCCGCTGGCCTGCCGCTGCCAAAGTTTCTTTTGTTGTGCTGCTGCTTGGGCTTTGGGCCGCAGCCACCCAGGCGCAGTACCGGCCACATGAGCAACTAGGCGAACTGTTCAGGCAAGTGCAGTTGGCAGCCGTTTTCCCAGATTCCAAAACCTTCCCCGACTGCCTGCCCAACTCTTCGCCGGAGGAGATTCTGCAGGCCTATGACCGGGAAAAAGGCAAACCCGGGTTTGACCTCAAGGCGTTTGTCCTGCGGCACTTCACCCTGCCGCCGGAGCCGGCCACCGAGTTTAGATCAGATGCTGCCCTGCCCGTGGAAAGGCACATCAACAAGCTGTGGCCCGTGCTTACCCGGCAGCCCATCCCAGAGGGAAGCTCGCTCATCACCCTGCCGCACGCGTACGTGGTGCCCGGGGGGCGCTTCCGCGAAATCTATTACTGGGACAGTTATTTTACCATGCTGGGCCTGCAAGAGAGCGGGCAGGTGCAGCTGATCCAGAACATGGTAGACAACTTCACCTACCTCATCAACACGGTGGGGCATATTCCCAACGGCAACCGAACGTATTACATCAGCCGCTCGCAGCCGCCCTTTTACGCCCTCATGCTGCGGGTGCTGGCGCAGGAAAAAGGCAGAGCCATCCTGAAGAAATATGAACCCGCCCTGCAGAAAGAGTACGCGTTCTGGATGAATGGCCAGGAAACCCTCTCTGCCGCGGCGCCGGCCTACCGACGGGTGGTGCGCCTGCCCGACGGCAGCATCCTGAACCGGTACTGGGACGATGACCCTTCGCCCCGCCCCGAGGCTTACAAGGAAGACGTGGAGGTGGCCCATGCCTCTGGCCGCCAGGCCGAGCAGGTGTACCGCGACATCAGGGCCGCCGCCGAGTCGGGCTGGGATTTCAGCACCCGCTGGTTCCTGGACCAGAAAACCCTCCAGACCATCAGGACCACGCAGCTGGTGCCCGTTGACTTAAACGCCCTGCTCTACCACATGGAGATCACCCTGGCCGAGATGGCTCGGCTGCAGGGCAACCTGGAGCAGGAGCAGCTTTTCCAGCAAAAGGCGGCCCGGCGCAAGAATGCCCTGCTCCAGTACTGCTGGAACGCCCAGGACGGCTTCTTCTACGACTACGACTTTACCCGGCAGCAGACCTCCAACATTCCCACCCTGGCGGCGGTTGCTCCCTTGTTTTTCTGCATGGCCACCAAAGAGCAGGCCAAGGCGGTGGCCCAGCGGCTGGAGCGGGACTTTCTGAAGCCAGGCGGCGTGGTAACCACCCTAACCACCTCGGGGCAGCAGTGGGACGCCCCCAACGGCTGGGCGCCCCTGCAGTGGATGACCATTCAGGGCTTGCGGGCCTACAAGCACAACGCCCTGGCCAGGACCATTGCCACCAACTGGGTCAGGCAGAACAGGGCGGTGTACCAGCAAAGCGGCAAGCTCACCGAGAAGTATAACGTGGAAAAGCCCGGGGCCGAAGGGGGCGGGGGCGAGTACCCCAACCAGGACGGATTCGGCTGGACCAACGGCGTGCTGCTCAAACTGTTGCAGCAGGAGAAAAAGAACCGCTGATCAAAGAACATTCCCTTGAACAAAAATCTGATTCAGGGCCATTTTTGTAAAAGAAGCCGTAAAACGCGGGTGCGCTGCACTACAGGTGCGGGGGCCTGCGCAACGTGGCCAGCACCTGCATTGCCTGGGCGTGGTTGTACCGGCGCACCATCTTCGGAATCCTGAACAGGTCAATGAACCACCATACGCCCAGTCCGCCGGCGGTGATCCAGAACAGGAACTGGATGCCCCATTTGTTCACGTAGGCGTAGTGCAAGCCAAAGAAAACCCACAGCCCATAGGCAAGCAGGACCGATTTCTGCTTGGCTAGGTACAAGCGGTAAAACTCTTGCTGGAGCCCGGGCGCAAGGTGGGGCAGGTCCACCTGTGCCGCATACGGCAGCTGGCGGAGAAACTGAGCCGGAAGATTGCCAGTAGAGGTAGCCATATTCCTGGATGTTTTTGTGATCTGCGGGTGTTTCTTCCCATGTACTTGGTTTTAGGGCAAAGAGATACCTATTTTAAGAAGATTTGAAAAATCATCTGAGCCCTACGGCAGACCGAAGGATGGGCTGTTTGGGACGGGAAGCGCCCTCGGGCGCAAGGGCAGCTTCTTTGCTGCGCAACAGTAAGTTCCAGAAAAGGGTATAGGGGATTGAAGTCGCCCAGCCATCTGCTCAGGCCGTTTTTCTGAAAATTGTAAAGCCAATCCTCAGGGTTGGCGTGCTCTAACCTCTTACCTATGCTCCATCGCCTCATCAACCTCCGTGTATTCAGGTCCTTTTTCAAGTCTGCCTCGGCAGGCGGGTTTCTGCTCATGTTCTTCGTGGCCTTGTCCCTGCTGGTGGCCAACTCACCCTTGGGCGAGGGCCTGGAGCGTTTTCTGGCGCAGGAAGTAGGGTATGAGTCTGAGGCGGTAGGGCTGCGGTATTCCGTACTGCTCTGGGTGAACGATGGCCTGATGGCGGTTTTCTTTCTGTTGGTAGGGCTGGAGATAAAGCGCGAACTGGTGGAAGGGGAACTTTCCTCGTTCAGGCAAGCCGCACTTCCCATCTTTGCCGCCATTGGCGGGGTAATGGCCCCGGCCCTGATCTATGCTTCCATCAACGCCGGTACGCCCACGGCCAGCGGCTGGGGCATTCCCATGGCCACAGACATTGCGTTCGCCATTGGCATTCTCTCCATTTTGGGCAGCCGCCTGCCCATTGGCCTCAAGATCTTCCTTACGGCCCTGGCCATTGTAGACGACTTAATGGCCATTCTGGTCATCGCTATCTTTTACTCCTCAGACCTGCACCTCAATTACCTGCTGTACGCCGGGGGCATTATGGCGCTTCTCATTGCGTTCAACCGCTTTGGCGTGACCTCGCTTTTGTTTTACCTGGTTCCCGGGGTGTTCATGTGGTACTTCATCCATCATTCTGGGGTACACGCCACCCTGGCCGGAGTACTGACCGCTCTTACCATTCCCACCAACGACACCGCCAGGGAATCTCCGCTGGAGAAACTGGAGCACGCCCTTGTGAACCCGGTCAACTTTGTCATCATGCCCATTTTTGCCTTTGTCAACACCAACATCAGGTTTGAGGCGGGCATGGTGGAGGGGTTGTTCAGTTCCCTGGGTCTGGGTATCTTGCTGGGCCTGGTGGTGGGCAAGCCCCTGGGCATTCTGCTGCTGTCGTGGCTCTCGGTGAGGATGCGCCTGAGTGCCCTGCCCGCGGGTGTTTCCTGGGGGCAGATGTTTGGGGTAGGCTTGCTGGCCGGTATTGGCTTTACCATGTCCATCTTTATCGCCTTGCTTTCCTTCCAGGAGCCGGTGTTCCAGACCAACGCCAAATTTGCCATCTTAATGGCGTCGTTGGTGAGCGGAATGGCGGGTTTCCTGGTCCTGCGCAGGTACGCCAACCGCAAAGGGCTCAATCCGGGCTTTTAGGGGCTGCGTCCGCCTGTTTTCTGGGAGAGTCCCGCCTTGCGGGCGCTGTTTTCCAGCTAAACCGAGGCAGAAAAACGGAACAGGGTAAAATTTTACCTCTCAAACAAATTCTTACATTTCATATACCTGATTTTTGATTGCTTTCCCTTTATTTTACCAGACAAAAGGTCCCCAACCCTGGTAAATAGATAGTGCGTGAAAAAAATCAAGTCGATTCTACTGATAGAGGACGATGAAATCACCAATTTCCTCAATCAGACCGTTATTGAGGAAACCGGTATTGCCGAGCAAATCTTTGTGGCCTTGAACGGGTTAGAGGGGTTGGCGTACCTGCAGAACCTGCAGTGCCCCGAAGATTTTCCCGCCCTTATCTTGCTGGACATTAACATGCCCGTGCTGGATGGCTTCTCGTTTCTGGAAGAGTACAAGAAACTGCCCATGGCCAAGCAGGCGGTGACCAAAATTGTGGTGCTCTCCACCTCGTCTAATGATTCTGACCTGAACCAAATGCGCTCCCTGGGCATTACCACCAGCCTGGTCAAACCCCTGAACGAGCGGGACTTCAAAAAGGTAGTAGCCGACCTGTAATCCGTTTTCCTGTCATTTTCCGGCTTTTGGCAGCAAACCTCCTTCCTGCTGTTCCTTCCTTAAAGGAGACAACGCGAACTGCGCATAGGCTGTTTCTGCTTACGGTCATCGGCTGCTCCTGCTGAACCTTCCTTACAACTCCTCAAGTTTTGGCTTCCTTTGCCTGGCCCTGGCAAGTATTCACCGCTGGGGGTACGTTTTAGGTTTGTTGGGTAAATACATTCATAGGCGCTAGCGGCAGCGTTTGCTTGTTTAACCGCTCCCACCCGGTTTTTGGCCTGTTTTTGCAAAAGTAGCCCTAAAAGAGGGGACGCAAACAGACGCGGGCCGGTTCTTCAACTGCTTGTGTCGCTTTTCTGTGAATACGCTGCCATTCTATCATTATAGCAAGGGGTGTCTATCTGGCTTGTGGTGAGTTTTGGCTAAATAATATTCTATTTCGGGTTTATTGGCCTGGTTCGGGGTGGGGGAGAGAGTTTCGCCTGAAATGATTTATATGCTTGATGGAGCAGTAGATAAGAATCACTTGAATAATATGAATGACTTTTTGAGTTATTATAATAATGCTATTTATATGATTCTTGAATGTGGTAACTTGCGCTAGAACAATAGTGAGATAGCAGGTGAATTCTAAGCAAGTAGAATTAGATTGGGAGAAAAGGGTGGTAGAGAAGGTAATGGGGAAATTACCAGATTTGCTCTGCGCCATTGATGCCACTGGTAAGATCATCTTTATCAATGAGGTTTGTGAAGAAGCGTTGGGCTATACCAGTGCCCATCTGCTGGGGCAGAACTTCCTGGACTTCATATCTCCCCAGGATAGGGCCAGGACCCAGCAAACCCTGCAAAAAGCACTGCAGGACGGGACCGTAAAGAACTTCATCAACCACTACATCCACCAGAACGGGGCCCATGTGGCCATCTCCTGGTCGGCGGTCTGGAGCCAAGAGGAGAACATTCTTTACGGTGTGGGCCGGGATGCCTCAGACCAGATCACCGCCAGCCAGAAGCTGCAGCAGAAAGATGAGTGGCACCAGGTCATGGTGAAGCACGGCTATGACATGCTCAGCCTGCTGAACGAGAAAGGGGAATACACCTACCTGGGCGGATCGGTGGGCCGCACCCTGGGGTATACCCCCGACCAGCTGATCAACCTCAGTGTGTTTGAGTTGGTGCACCCAGATGACATGGCCGCCACGCAGAGGGCCTGGGAACTCCTCAAGACCACCGAAGTGGTGCAGGTGCCCGACATCAGGTACAAAACGGCCCAGGGAGAATGGGTGTGGGTAGAGGCCATTGCCAGTAACCAGCTGCACAATCCCGCCGTGAACGGCGTGGTGATCAGTGCCCGCGACGTGACGGAGCGAAAGCTGGCCACCATAAGGCTGGAGCAGAGCGAAAGGCGCTTCCGGTCTTTGTTTGACAACAACCCAGACCAGGTTATCTACGAGAACCGCGAGGGCATTATCCTGGACGCCAACCCGGGCTTCCTAAACTATCTAAACCTCACCAAAGAGGAGGTGGTCTCCAGGAGCCTGGCCGATATTCTGCCGCCCGAGGTACGGCAGGTGTGCCTTGCCAAACTGGAAGAAGCGTTTCAAGGCAACGTAGTGAATTTTGACATGGAAATTCCGCTGCCAGAAAGGCACCCCCTTTACCTGAACGTCACCAAGATTCCGCTGAGCATTGACGGAGAAGTGGTGGGCGCGCACTCCATCGCCAAAGACGTGACCGATGTGCGGCTGGCCCACGCCACCATCCAGAAACAGGCAGAAACCCTCAACACGGTGTTTGAAAGCATCAAAGATGCGTTCTTTATGCTGGACAAATCCTGGCGGTTCAGGCTCATCAACAAGGAATGCGAACGCGTTCTGGGGTTGGTAAGGGAAGAGTGCCTGGGCAAGCCGTTCCTGAGCCTGTTCCCTGAGCTGGCCGAGGAAAGCTTCTATGGCCAGTTCCACCAGGCCATGCGCACGGGGCAGGCCCTTTACCTGGAAACCTTTGTGAAGCGTTTTCGCCGGTGGTTTGAGGTAAAGGCGTTCCCCTCTGAAGAAGGCCTCTCGGTGTACTTCACTGATACCACCGAGCGGGTAAAAGTGCAACGGGAGCTGGAGAAACTGTCATTGGTGGCCAGCAAGATCAACAACGGGGTCATCATCACCGATGCCCAGCACAAAGTGGAGTGGGTGAACGATGCCCTGTCCCACATTCTGGGGTACTCGTACGAAGAAACCATGGGCATGAACCCCCGGCAGTTGCTGTGCGGCCCCGAGGCCGAGCAGGAAAGCGCCCTGGCCATAGAGCAGAAGATGCAGCAGGGAGCGCCGTTCAACATCTTGTTCAACGCCTGGCGGAAAGACCAGAAACGGGTGTGGGTATCGGTTGACTTTGCCCCGGTCCTTAACGAAGAAGGAACTATTCTGCAGCACGTGGCCATTCTCAAAGACATTACCCTGCGCAAGGAAGCCGAAGAAAGGCAATTGCAAATGACCCGCGACCTGTACCAGCAGAACCGCGATCTGCAGCAGTTCACCTACATTGTGTCGCATAACCTAAGGGCGCCGGTGGCCAACGCCATGGGCTTGTCTGACATGCTCACCAAGCTAGACAAGCAGTCGGCCCAGTATGATACTTCGCTGAGTTACCTCAAGACCAGTATCTTCAAGCTTGACACCGTGCTGCGCGACCTTAATCTCATCCTTTCGGTGCGCGACAAGCAGGACGTGCAGGACATTGAAACGGTGAGCCTGAACGAGGTGTGTGAGCAGGTGGTGCAGTACTTCCAGGAGTCACTGTCCAGCCATAACGGCAAGGTGGGCATCAACATAGACTGTGACATAGAGGTGCGGGCCAACCGGGCGTACATCTACAGCATCTTCTACAACCTGCTCTCCAACGCCATCAAGTACAAGGCCGAGGACCGCCCGCTGCGGATAAGCATTTCCTGCCAGACCTTAGCCCAGGGCGGCGCCCGCCTCCTGTTCACCGACAACGGCTCTGGCTTTGACATGGAGAAGGCCGGCGGCAACATCTTTAAGCTGTACAAACGGTTCCACGTCAACAAAAAGGGCAGGGGAATTGGCCTGTTCCTGGTAAAAACCCACGTGGAGAGCATGGGCGGCACCATAGAGATGGAAAGCAAGCCCAACCAGGGCACCAGCGTCTCCATCACCCTGCCAGAGGCCGTCACCTTGACCAAGTAAGGAAACCCCAACAAGCCAGGAGCGATTCAGAGCAGATTTCCGGAAATCTGCCCCGAATCGCTCCTTATTTTTAAGCGCTGCGGATTTAGGTTTTATGGGGGTATGCTCCGGGGGAGCTGTTTTCCTACTGCCCAAACTCCAGCAGGAAGCAGGCGCCGGGTTGGCCGTCTTCCCGGTCTGTGATGGAGACCGAACCGCCCAGTTTGGTAGTGATGGACTGCACGGTGGCCAGGCCAACGCCCATGCTGCCGTTGGGCTGATCTTTCTTGCTGGCCAGGGTCTCAAAAAGGTGGAACGCCTTCGCCCGCTGGTCAGCTGGTATGCCGGGGCCGTTGTCGGTTACCTTCACCCTGAAGCCCTGGCCCAGGGGCTGGTACTCAACGGTGAGTTCGCCGGTGGGTTTGTCGTTGTATTTGATGGAGTTGGTGACCAGGTTCTGCAGGATCTGGTACAGCCCAATGCGCGAGGAATGCACCACCAGGGGCTCCTGCGGGTAACGGGCAGAGAAGTTGGGGGGCAGTTCACAGTGGTCCAGCACCTGCTCCAGCAGCTCCTTCAGGTCCACGGGCTGGTGATGGTCGGCAGAGAGGTGGGTGTTCTTGGAGAACAGCAAAATGCCGTCTATCAGGTGCTGCAACTGGGATGACCGTTTGTGGATCAGGCGCACGTACTGGGCTCCGTCCTCGTTCAGCCCGGAGGCATGCTCCTCCAGCAGCCATTCGGCCAGGTTGTTGATGCCCCGCAGAGGCGCCCGTAAGTCATGCGACACCCGGTACGAGAACTCCGAGAGGCTGGTGTTCAGCCGGCTCACCTCCTGGTTCAGCTGGGTGAGTTCGCGATTTTTCTTGCGCAACTCCAGCAGACTGACCACCTGGTTGGCCAGGGCCTTCAGGGCCGCTACCTGCGCCTCAGACAACTGCTTGGGTTTAGAATCAATGACGCAGATGGTGCCCAGGGCATACCCGTCGGGCGAATTGAGGGCAACCCCGGCATAGAACACCACGTTGGGGTCACCGGTCACAAACGGATTGTCCTGGAAGCGCGCGTCTTTGGTGGCGTCTGGGATGATGAAGGGCGCGGCGGGCTCGTTGATGGCATGCGCACAGAAGGCGATCTCGCGGGGCGTTTCGGTCGCCTCCACCCCCAGCACCGACTTAAACCACTGCCGGTTGGCGTCTATGAGGGTAATGAGGGAGATGGGCGTTTGGCAAATGGCCGATGCCATCATGGTAAGATCATCAAAGTTCTTTTCTGGCAAGGAGTCCAGAATCTGATAGCGCTCCAGCGCCTTGAGCCGCTGGGCTTCGTTTTCAGGAAGAGGGGGCTTGATCATCTCTGTAGCAGATTTATAAAAATAACAAGTTGTGCGCTAGCACCTGCAAAGGTAGCAGATTGCCCCGTTCGGTGGAACGTTTACGCCCCTATTTAGGGGTAGAAATCTGAAAAACGCCCCAAAAAGCCGATTTTACTTGTTTTGAAGCTTATTGGAGGAAATACTTAACCAGCCGCAGTAGCACAGGTTTACTTTCAAAGGTAAAATCAGAAAAGCGATAATTCTTATTTTTAGATTGACTTATTCTAATAAGTTAAAGGTAGAGGAACTACTTGTTTGCTCAGTTAGCCACTCCACCTGGTGCATGCCAACCGTTTGGGGCACAGGGCCTGCAAAGCGATGCGTATTAGAGTTGCCCTTTTTAGGCTGTCTTAGGCGGTAGTAGCGCTAAAATTTATAACAAAATGTAGACAAGCATAGTATGAATGGGGGTAGGCTAACCGAGCGCTACCATCCAGAGGGGAATTGACAGGACAGCTGTAGGCGGATGTAAACGCATGCGTAAATCACTTTCTTTTCACATAAACCTTTAAAACTATGAAGTTTAAGTCTTTACTACAGTTTGTACTTGTTGTATTAGCGGGCCAGTTCCTGTTTGCCTGTAGCACGGCAGAATATTACAGGTTTGCCTCAGTAAAACCAGAAACGTACCACAAATCCGTGGCGAAGGCTGATCCGGTGGAGGCCCCAGCCGCCGCCCCGGCCGAAGCGGAAGCCCCAGCCCCGGCCGAAGCCCTGGCAACCGAACCTGAGCCCGTGTTGGAAGCCAGCACGGCCGCACCCGTGCCGGTCTTGTTTGAGACCAAAAAAGTAGTGCCCGCCAAAGCTCCCGTAGCCACCCAACCCACCCTCAGCGCCGATGAGTCCACGGTGCTGGAGGCTGCCAAGACCCGGTTGTCGGCCATGAGCAAGGCTGAGAAGAAGGAATTCAAGAAAGAGGTGAAGAAGGTCCTGCGCGAAACCAATGAAGTGGGTACCGTGGTTAAGGTCATCCTGGCCATTTTGCTGCCGCCCTTGGCCGTGTTCCTGCATGAGGGCTTAGGCAGCAGGTTCTGGATCAGCTTGCTGCTCACCTTGCTGTTATTCCTGCCGGGGGTCATCTACGCCCTGCTGGTGGTAACCGACTCCATCTAACCAGGACTGGCTTCTTGCCAGTTACCTGGACAAAGACCCTTGACAGAACGGCCCTAGGCTCCTCCGCCAGGGGCCGTTCTGCTTTATGATGCATGGGGTAAATCCCGTTTTTGCCTCCGTTTGCCCCAAACAGCCCTAAAACAACAAACCCCTCCGGAGGATACCGGAGGGGTTTGTTGTTTTAGGGCTGTTTGGGTGAGGAAACTAGTTCAGCATAACCGGTTCTCCGAAGCCTAATTGCTCCAGTTTCTTCAGCTGGGTGGCGGCATCGCCTACCACCAGGTAGTACATCTTGTTCGGGTTCACGTACTGCTGGGCCAGTTCCTTTATCTTGGCTACGGTCATGCCTTGTACCAGGGCTTCGCGGCGCTTGGCGTAGTCATACGGCCAGCCAAAGGTGCTGATGTTGTTAAGCATGCCCAGCTTGGCTCCCATGGTCTCAAACGCCCGGGCGTTGCTCTTGATCAGGAAGCCTTTGGTCACCTCCAGGTCCTGGGCCGAGTAGGTAGGGCCGTAGTTCTGCAGAATCTGTTTGATGAGATCGGCAGATTCAAAGGTCACGTTAGACCGCACCCCACTCTGGATCACGAACGGACCCGGAAGAACAGAACCCGAGAAGTTAGAGCCAATGCCATAGGTATAGCCTTTGCCTTCGCGCAGTTGCTGCGTGAGCTGCGACGCGAAACCGCCGCCGCCCAGAATGTAGTTCATCACCTGCGCCGGGTAGAAATCTGGGTGCGTGGCCGGCAAGGCCAGGTACCCAAACCGCAACACCGACTGCTTGGCGCCCGGCACATCATAGAAGTACACGGTAGAGTTGGTGGGGGCGGCAGGGGTAGGATACTGTGGCAAGCGTACCTCTTTGGCTTTCCAGTTCTGGTTCAGGCCGGCCAGGGAGTTGATCACTTCCTGCTGGTCTACGGCACCCACAATCTGGAAGGAGGCTAAAGACGGAGACAGGTTGGCGGTGTAGTAATTCTTCAGGTCTTCCAGCGTAATCGCTTTCACCGAGGCCTCTGAGCCCAGGATGTTGCGGGACAGAATGTGGTTTTTGCCGTACAGCAGTTTCCTGAAGTTGTTATCGGCGATGGAGTTAGGGTTGGCTTTCTGCTGCTTGATCTGGCTTTCCACCTGTTGTTTGATCAGGCTGAATTCCTTTGCGTCCCAACGGGGCTCCAACAGAATCTCCTGCACCAGCGCCATGGTAGGCTGGTAGTTTCTGGCCAGCGTGCGGCCGCTGATGGTAAAGCTCTCTTCACTGGCGTTGATGCTGATGGAAGCGCCCAAGGCTTCTATGGCTTCCTCCAGTTCCTCGGTGGTTTTGTTTTTGGTGCCTTTTAGCAATAACTCAGACAAAAGGTTAGAAACGCCCACTTTGGCTGTGTCTTCCAGCAGCAAGCCCCCGGCAATGCGCAGGTTAAATTGCACCAGCGGCACTTCCCGGTCGGTGATGCCTACCAGTTTCAGGTTGTTGCCCAGTTTGCTTTCCCACACGTTGGGTACGCGGGTCTCAGGGGTTTTGCCGTACGGCGGCTCTTTGGTGCGGTCAAAGCTGGAAGGGGTACGGGTGTAAGAAGCCTGGGTAGAAGCATCGAATTTCTCCTCGGCACCTTCCACAATTTTCTCTTCCACCACGCTGGCCTTCTGCGATCCGGCCAGAATCAGGTTGGTCTGCCCTTTAGGGACAAAGCTGGTGGCTACGTAGTTTTTGCCTTTAATATATTTTTGGTACACACGCATCACATCCTCGCGAGTCACGGCCAGCATGTTCTGAATGTCTTTGCTGATGAAGCCAGGGTCTCCGGCAAAAATGGCGTACTGCGCCAACTGGAAACCTTTGCCCTGCGCGCTGGACAACCCGTTATAGAAACTTACTTCCTGCGCGGTTTTGATGCGGTTCAGGTCGGCATCAGAGAAGCCTTCTTTTTCAAAGCGCTGGAACGCTTCTTCCACGGCGGCGTGCAGGTTGTTCAGGTCCACTTTCTCGTAGCCCCGGATGCTCATGGTAAACTGACCCGCCAACTCAGAACCGTACTGTGACATGTTCACGCGGCCCGCCAGTTGTTTCTCGTCTACAATCACTTTATTGAACGGAGCCTTTTTGCCGTCGCTCAGCAAGGTGGCCAGCGTGCGCAGCGCGTAAGAATCTGGGTGGTACATGTACACGCTCGGCCAGGTCATGGTCAGCTCAGGCAAGCGGGCGAAGTTGTCTTCGTGGTACAGTTTCTTGGTTTGGGCAAGCGTCACAGGCTTCTTCTCCAAGGCCGGGATTTTCTCGCCTTTCTTGATCTCGCCAAAGTACTTCTCCACCCACGCTTTGGCCTGGGCCGGATCAAAGTCGCCGGAGATGGTCAGAATCACGTTGTTGGGCACGTACCACCGGCGGTAGAACTCCTTCACGTCTTCCAGGGTGGCGTTCTGCAAATCTTCCAGAGAACCAATCACCTGCCAGTTATACGGGTGGCCTTTGGGGTACAGGTTCTGGTCAATCACGTAGGAAGTGTGGCCGTACGGGGCGTTGTCATAGCTCTGGCGTTTCTCGTTTTTCACCACCTGCTTTTCTTTGGACAACACCTGCTCGGTCACGGTGTTGATGAAGAAGCCCAGTTTGTCGGCCTCGGCCCAGATCATTTTCTCCAAGGCATCGTTGGGCACGGTCTGGTAATAGTTGGTGCGGTCGCGGGAAGTGGAACCGTTGGCCCCGGAGCCCCCAATGCGGGCGCTCATTTTGTCCAGTCCGCCTTTGCCCAGGTTCTCAGACTCCAGGAACAAAAGGTGCTCAAACAAGTGGGCGAACCCGGTACGGCCTTCCTTCTCACGGGCCGATCCCACGTGGCTGGTGAGGGCCACGGCTACTACCGGGTCAGATTTGTCCACGTGGAAAACCACGGTAAGCCCGTTGTCCAGGGTGAACTTCTCAAAATCTACCTGAAAAGCCTGTTTCTCGGTTTTAGATTTGCTCTGCCGCTGGCACGAGAACAGGGCCAGGAAAAAGAGGAAGAGGAACGAAAGGGATCTGTTAAATCGCATGTAGAAAAATGATTGTCTGCTGATGGGTTGGTATTGGTTTCGTTGAACTAGGGCACGTCACGTTATGCCAGTGGCAAAGGTAACACAGTCCGTAAGATAGTGAATGGGTTGCCTTTACCAGGAGGGAAATTTGTTCCTGCCGCTGGTGAAAGACGTAGGATTTTAGGGCCATTTTGGGGAAATCAGCCCTGAAACAGGAAATCCTGAAAGGGAGAATTGGGCAAAAGAAAAGCGTGTGCTTCTCCTAGTCAGGGATAAACACACGCCGGTAGTGAAATACAATATGCTCCCTCAGAGCTGTGCCGCTATCTTCTTCAGATCTGGCAGCACCCGCTCCCCGAAGAACTCAATGTATTGTTCCTGCTCCAGGTTCACGTTGTGCAGGTGCAGGTGCGTGAATCCCAGTTCCAGGTCTTTGGCCAGCAGGTCAATGTGTTCCTGGGCACTGTCTGAGATGCGCACGTGCGGCTCTAGTTCATCGGGTTTCACCATGGTGCCGGCAGCATCAAAGCCTTTCACCGTGGGGATGTCTGAGAGCAGGGCCGAGGGGAACACGTTGTTTTTCCATTGCTCGTGGGCCGTCTGGCGAGCCTTCTCCTTGGTGGTATGGTAAGAAAGCTGCACTTTCAGATGCATGGGCTTGCCCTCGCCGCCGCCCCGGTGAAAAGCCTCCACCATCTTCTGCAGTTCATCGGCGGGTTTAGAGATAGTGATCATCCCATCGGCCCAGCTGCCCACCCACTCGGCGGTTTCCGGGGTAATGGCGGCACCTATGACCGGCGGCATGTAGTCGGGGCGGGTGTAGAGTTTGGCGTTCTCCACTTCCACCAGGCCTTTATGTGACACCGTTTCGCCGCGCCAGAGCGCCCGCATGATGTCTACGCAGAGTTTCAGGCGTTCATTGCGCTCCTGTTTGTTGGGCCATTTCTGCCCCGTGATGCGCTCGTTCAGGAACTGCCCGCTGCCGGCGCAGAGGAAAAACCGGTGCGGAAACATCTCGCACAGCGTGGCTACTTTCTGTGCCGCAATGGCCGGATGGTACCGCTGCCCCGGCGCTGACACCACGCCAAACGGCAGCGACGTGGCCTGCATGGCTGCGCCCAGCCAGCTCCACGCGTACCCGCTTTCGCCCTGGTTTTCGCTCCAGGGGTAGAAATGGTCTGAGGAGAGGGCGTTGGTAAAACCGGCCAGCTCGGCTTTCTGCACCAGCGCTAACAGGTGGCTCGGTTTAAACTGCTCATGGGAGTTGTGGTAGCCAATGGTGATGTTCTTGTTGTCCATAGGATATAGCTTGTTTCGGGAAGACCCGTGGGGTTTCCTTTCTTGTTTCCGTTGCGTTTTACAGGTGAAATCTTGAATAGGTAAACAGATCAGGATCAGCTTGCTCTGTCAGGAAAAGCCACTGCTCTGTTTGTTCAGAAGGTGTACGGGGAGTACCGGTTGGAGTTATAGAAACCAACCTTTCCGGCAAGCCGATTTTAATCTGTTTTCAGCAAAACCGGGTGAAAACAGCTACTTACGCACTAACAGGATGTATTGGGCAACTAGAATGCATCAGGCGGGCGCCTGGTCCAGGTCTTTGATCTGCTTTTTGTAGGCATCGGGCAGAATCACCGATTTCAGGAACCAATCCAGTTTAAGGTAGCGCGACACTTTGTAGCTCTGCAGAAGCGGCGAAATCAGGGAGATTTTCCGGAAGCCCAGCAATTGTTTCACGCGGTCTGGCACTACCATGATCTGAGCCTCCAACAGCAGCCGGTACCTGATGTTACCCAAATGCTTCTGGTACTGCTTGAACAGATCCTGGGTGTAATGGCTTGAGGCCAGATCCTGCTGCAGGTGCTCCTCGCGGGAAATCAGCCATTGCTCATAGGTTTGCGGCAGCCCCTGCAAGCCCATGCGGTAGCCCACCCGGTAAAACACATCAAAGACTTCGGCCTTCTCAGAAAGGGTAAGTTCGCGCTCCAACACCTCGTAAGACCGGATGGAATAATCAATGAGCATGAACAGGACGTCGCGGTAGGCCCAGTCGGGGATTTTGGCGCCTCTTTTGGCTTCTACCCCGGCATGAATGTGGGCCATCTTGTCAATGGTTTTATTGGCCGCCTCCAAGGGGGAGAACACAATCTGGCGGGCGTAGGCCACCGTGGAGAAAAGTCGGCCCAGGGGATCGGCGGGCAACCGGCCGGTGAAGTAAAGCCAATCCACCGCTTTGTTCAAGGCGAACTCGGCTGCCGAGCCTGCGAAGATAAAGAGGATGGTATCGCCTTTACCCCAGATTTCCCGTACCACTGAGTCCTTCTCAACAAAGAATTGCATGACTTGTCTCTCGTCTGATGAATAGTTTCAGGCCCGTTTTCTTAAAGTAGCCGCTAAACAGAAAACGCGGATCCTGGAACGGAATTGCCTGGTGGGCGCCGCGGTAAAGGAACGCTTTTCTGCTTACATCTGGAAAGCAACGCCCGGGATTGCTGAAGAAACTGGTTTAAGGCAGGTTTACCCACGCCATGGCCTCTGCCCGTTGGGTGGCAGGAAAGAACTGTACCTCAGCGGTGGTGAACGGTTTAATCAATTTGGTGATTGTGTTCTCCCAGGTTTCATCGCCCACAATAGCCACTTTCCTGAAACTGTTCACGTGCTTTACATCAAACTTGATGTCTTCCCACATGGCCCCGGCCGACCAGCCTTCAAAATCGGTCATTTCCCAGTAGAGGTCAATCTTGCCTTGCTGGGCAATCTGGGCCTCCAGGGCGGGCACAATCAGGTCATATTCCTCTTTGCCCACTTTCCCGCTCAGGCGGGCGGCAAATAAATCTGGTTTCTGGGTGTTCAGGATCTCTACCATGGTGTGCTGCTCTTTTTAGGATAGGTACGTGCCCAGTCCCGGGGATGTTGACCGCGCCAGCCCGGCGGACCTACCGGGGCTTTAGGAAAAAGAGAAAGCCGTTTTAAGCCCGATTTCAGAAATACAGGCTTAAAACGGCTGCTTGGGTCGGGGCCGGTTTAGGCGGCTTTGTTTTGTCTGCTCAGGATATAGCCGTAGATCAGGAGCCCTACGCCGGCGGCATAAGCCACATATTGCTTGTCTTTGTTGGAAAGCGAACGGTACAGGTCCATGCCCGTCTTGCCCGGATTAGAGATAAGCGCCATAATCTGCGACGGGTCTTTCAACAGGTTAGAGAGCCTTTGGGTGGTTTCGTTTGAGTCCATAGTTTTAGGTTTAATGACAGTCTACCTACGGCATTCTGGGTGGCTGGTTTTGTTTAGCCCCAATTTCGCCGAAACAGCCCCTAAACCGACCGGCTCAATAATGATCACATGGGTCCTAGTTGGGCTGGTACCGGGTCACCAGATGGCCGTTCACGTACACCTTCCACCTGAGTTTTTTGCGGGCGGGCCGCAGTACCTGAAACAGGAGCCAGGCCGGTACCAAACAGGCCACCACAATCACCCCCAACTGCAGGTAAAAACCAAACTGGTTCTGCGGGGGCGCGCCCCAGGGCACCAGGAGCCAGATCAACCCTAAGATTACGCCGCCAATGCCGGTGGCGCTGGCCAGCAGGAGTTTGTCTTTGGCAGAGAGGTGGTTCTCGGCGGAGGGCTCTTCCTGCCAGAGCAGCAGGACCAGCGTGGCCCCCACCAGCAGCAGAAGTAAAACCAGGTAAAAAAGGAGCAGGTGTTGCATGCCGTAAATATGCCCATCCCAGATGACCTGGAGGTAACCCCAGGGTTACGGTTTTGTAATGTTTTCTGGTGGGGGAAGAGGCTGTGAAATAGGACGGCAAAGGGTACCCGCTTACCAACCCGAAAGCAGCAAAAGGGCTCCGGAAGCAGGATAAGTGGTCTTTATTTAGTCATATTCTAAATTATCTAAAAGAGTGGTTTCCATGAAACATAAGGCAGGCCAGGGTAGGTATAATCTAGTCTACACCTTTTGTTGAATTTAAACCGATAAAGATATGGAAGCTACTTGCAATCACTGTAACCACTGGATCCAGGACCAGAAAGTTGTAGAAGTACAAAGCAACGATTTTGGGGTGTGCGATGAACTTTCTGGCAAGCCCGCCATGAACCCCGAGTACGTGCTGCCGGTGGTGCATGAGCCCGGGATGCCCGCCAGCCAGCCCAAACCGTTTGAGATGGTGACCGGGGCCCAGTTCGGCTGCAACCACTTTGAAAGCCGCCGCACCTGGATTAAATAACCAGGCCCAGATTTCTGGCCAGGAAAGGCCCCGCGCCAGCCGGCCAGACACAGAAAAGCCGCTGTAACCCAGGTTGCAGCGGCTTTTCTGTTTTATAAAATATTAGCGAGGCAGGCGAAGGTTAGTTGGACGACATATTCGCGCAGCGCCCGCTAACTCACCTGTTTCAGGCGGGTAACCACCCACATAGACACCAGCGTGAACACCGTGGCGATGAGCCCCACGGTACCAAAATGCCGGAGTTCAGCCGAGCCGGGAACGTTGGTGATGATCAACCCCGACAGGAAGGCCGCCAACCCCGAGGCCAACTGCTGCACCGAAGAGTTCACGCTCATGAACGACCCCCGCAGGCGCGGCTCCACGCTGGAGGTGATCAAAGACATGGCCGGCACAAACCTGGCCCCGAAGAAGATAAAGAAGAAGGTGGTCACCACAAAGGCCTGCCAGTGCGGCACCCGCGGCAGGTGCGTCACCGCCAGAATGGGCAGGATAGACAACAGCGCCGCCCACATGAACACCTTCCGTTTGCCGTAGCGGTCAGACAGGCGGCCGGCCAGCTGCGAGGTCACCACCGTGGCCAAGCCCCCAAACAGGTAAATGTAGCTCAGCTCGGCCTCGGCGAAGCCCACGTTGGCCACCATGTAGGGGCTAAGGAACGGCACCACGGTAAAACCGGCCAGCGAGAGCGTCACCATCAGGGTAAACGCCCACAGGCAGTTCACGCGGCTGAAGATGGTGCCCAGAACCTGGGCCGGGTGTTGTGGCACATGGTGCAGCAGGTGTTGCCGCATGGGAGGCAGCATGCGCCAGGCAAGCAGCAAGACCAGCACGCTCAGGGCCGTGAGCAGGTAAAAAGGCGCGTGCCAGCTGGCGTGGCTGGCCAGGTACAAGCCCACGGGAATGCCGCCAATGGAGGCAATGGAGAACGCCGCCATCACCTTGCCGGTGGCCGCGCCGCGCCTTTCCTCAGGAATGGAATCGCCAATGATGGCCAGCACCAACGCCCCCAGCACGCCCCCAAACGCACCCGCCAGCACGCGGGCAATGAGCAGGAAACTGAAAGTAGGGGCCAGGGCGCAGGCGAAGGTGCCCAGGGTAAAGCCCAGGTACAGGCCTAGCAAGGCGCTTTTGCGGTCAAACCGGTCAATGAAGAAGGCGCTCAGAACCCCGGAAACGGCGGCACTGAACGTGTAGGCCGACACCAGGAACCCAAATTCCCGGGGACTGATCTGGAACACCCGCATCAGCTGGGGCCCCAGCGGCATCATGATCACAAAGTCCATGATGTGCGTAAACTGGATGGCCGCCAGGATAAACAGCAACCAGCTTTCGCGTAACGCGGGGGCCGAGGTCTGGTGGGCCATTGAAGAAGAAGAATCCATAGGGTTGGCGGTACAAAAGTCCTAAAGAAAAAGCTTTACGGCCGTAAACCCGGCAAGTTGGGGCACCGGCGCAAATGCTTGCCGGGGCTTGCCAGGTGGGCTTGCAGCAAAGCGTGTAAAGATGGCCAAAAAAGGGAAAAAGAAAGAAGAAAGCGCCGACCCCGTGTGCGCCCTGTGCGAGCGGGAGGTGGGCTTTACCACGCTGCACCACCTGGTGCCGCGCGAGGAGGGAGGCCGCCACGGGCCCACCGCGCCCCTGTGCCAGCCCTGCCACAGCACCGTGCACCTTACCTACTCTAACCGGGAGCTGGCGGTCCTCTACAACTCCATTCCTGCCCTGCGCCAGGCAGAGGGCCTGCAGAAATACCTGCATTGGGTGAAGAACAAGCGGCTGGATAAAATCACCAACCGGCGCGGAAAACGGAAATAAATTCTAGGTTTGTGCTTTCGGGGCTGTTTTCCCCAAAACTGCCCCGAAACAGGGAGGCCCGGCCGCATCTGTTTGCGCAAGCTGCGCCTCCTTTCACACGCTAGTCCCCCTTGTATGAAACCGTTCAAGTACCTGCCTTTCCCAGAAGTAAAACAAACCCCCGCGGTGGTGGTAGACAGCTTTCACCCCAACGGGCTGGTGCTCTCGCACTGGCGCGAGGCACCCACCCCGGTCCCCCTGCGGGAAGACACCAGTGCCGGCATGGTGCTGCAGGCCCTCAGGCAAAACTGGCCCCAGCTGCAGGACTACGCCTACGTGACCGCCAACCACTTTGACATTGACGCGCTGGTGGGCGTTTGGGCTCTGCAAAACCCCGCCCTGGCCCTGGAGCACGAAGCAACCCTCCGCCAGATGGCCCTCATTGGTGATTTCCGGGAGCTGGACCTGGCGGCGCCCGGCGCGGAAGAAGCGCTGCCCCTGGTTTGCTGGATCAACCAGGAAGAGAAAGCCCGCTTTTACCCGCCCTTCGGGGCCGAGGACCTGGAGGAGAGTGAAGTCATCGCCTCTATCCCCAAGTTCCGCTATTTTCTGGAGGCGTTCACTGAGGTACTCCTCAACCCTGAGAAAGGCAAGGCAGTGTGGGCCCCTGAGGTGGAGGCGGTGAAGCAAGGATACCAGCAAATCCACGGCGCCCAGACCCGCCTTAGCCGCTATCCGGCGCTGGGGCTTCTGGTGGTGGAAACTCCCGAGCCGGTGCACTACTACGCCCTGTTCAGCCCCTCCGCCGGGTATGACCTGGTGCTCTCCAGTTACGCGCACCAGCGGTATGAACTGGAATGCAAGTACACTACCTGGGTAGACCTGGAAAGCCGCCCCACGCTGCCCCGGCCCGACTTGCGCCCCCTGGCTCAGGCGCTCAATGCCCTGGAGCAATCGGGCTTGGCCTGGACGGCCGATGGGGTCACCGACACCGGCCCGCTGCTGCGCCTGGAGGAAAAGCCGCTGAGCAAGGCCCAGCGGTACGGCCACCCCACGGAGCGGGCCATCCCGGCTTCGTCCCTTCCGCCCGATGTTTTGGTGCAGACCGTGGTTGCCTACCTGGAGCAGGCGTTTGCCGGAGTAGCGCCCAAAAAGCGGTGGACCTGGGCCGAGGTAAAGAGTTTCAACAAATGAACGGTGTAAACCTGAGCCAGCCTCAGAAACGGGGGCAGGCGGGACCTTTGGGGCTCCACGGAAGTGCGGGCCATGGGAAGTCACCGGACCTTTCTCTAGGGAGCGGGCCTGGAGTATAACCAAAATGCTATATTTCCCGTTTTTGAGAAGGCAGGAAGCCTTCCCGTCCTTGTCCGGGCGGCACCAGAGCAGGTTGAACTTGCCCGGTATCTGGCTTGGCCAATGCCCCAATTTTGGGGTGTTTTGGCGAAAACCGGCCGAAAACGGTACCAGAGGGTTTTCTGCGCTGGCCCAGGCAGATGCTTGCGCCTGAACTCATTTCCACTCTAAACCGCGACTATGAAAAAGATTCTTTGCCCCGTAGACTTCTCCAAAACCTCTAATAAGGCCGCCGAGTACGCGGCCCACATCGCGCAGCGCACCAATGCCTCGCTCACGCTCCTGCACGTGCTGCACCTGCCCCTCATGGACACCTCAGAATCGGCGCTGATGGCCAGCCAGGTGCTGGATGAACAGCGCCAGCGGGCCGCCGACAAGCTGCATTCCCTGACCCTGCACCTGAGCAACCTGTTTGGCGAGGTGGGCGGGGCCACCTTCGTCACCGACTCCAAGGTGCAGGAAGCTTTCCTGGCCGATGCCGTGGAGCGCCTGGTGCGCGAGGAGGGCTTTGACTTTGTGGTGCTGGGCACCACCGGCGGCGGCAATACCCTGGAGGAGATCATGATTGGCAGCAACACCGAGAGCGTGATCTCAAGGGTGAAGTGCCCGGTGCTGGCCATTCCGGCCAAGGCCAGCTTTCCAGACATTCACCGCATTGTGTACGCCTCAGACTACCAACCCGAGGACTCCAAAGCCCTGGGCCAGGTGATTGGGCTGGCGGCGGTGTTCCAGGCCGAGGTGGAGGTGGTGCACGTCACCAGGAAAGCAGGTTCCGGGGAGGCGCGCCGGGCTACCGAGTTCATAGAAAGGCTGCAGGCGGAGCTGAACGGGTTTCCGGTGCGTTTCCAGGAAGTGGTGCACGAAGAGGAGGAGACCGGCCTCAAGGAGTACCTCGGCCGCACCCACAGCAACATGCTGGCCATCCTGAAGAAACGGCGCAGCTTCTTCAAAGACCTGTTCGGGATGAGCCTGGCCGAGAAAATGACCTACCAGACCAAGCTCCCCTTGCTGGTGCTCCACGCAGACGCCGAGTAACCCGATAAACCGGAAACCACCAGAGATTTCTGCTCAGGAAAGCGGCTTTCGCTGCCATTACTGGGCAGTAACCTCGGGTCTCTGTTTTGGCCTTGTTTCTGGCAAAACGCCCTTGGAACGGGCGAACGTTGTTCAGGAATAATCACGCTGGGAATGGGTGGTTTACCGGGGCAGGCGTACGCTCACCCCGCCGCCCACAAACAGCTCCGGTGCCTGGGAAGAAACGCCGGTACCTACAATGGCATCTAATTGCAGATTGGGCAACACGCGCCATTCCAAGCCTGCGTCCAGTTGGTTTTCGGCGGGGCTGCCTTTGGGCTTGTCCCCAAAGAACTCCGCAAACACTGTGAGTTGGTCAGTGAGCTTGCCGTTAAGGGAAACCGCGTACTGGAGCTGGTTTTCCATTTCGCCTTCTTCCTGCTGCCGCCTGAACCCGGCGTTGTACTGCACCTTCAGTTTGTCGGTGAGCTTGCTGGTGAACAGGAGTTTGGCGGCGGGGGCAACGTGGCGGGGCTCAAAGCTATCCTTCGCCCAGGGGAGCTCCAGCATGCCCAGCACGGCCACCTCCGGCACGGCGCCCCTGGCCTCCACCACGCGTACCTTGGTGCCCACCCGCACGGTGCTCAGGCCTTTGTTTTGCTGCTGGAGCGCCTCGGCCCGGCGGTACTCCTCGCGGCGGTACGTTCCTTCCACCCTCAGTTCGGCCCCTTGCAACACCCCAATCCTGAGCAGGGCCTGCGGGTACAGCCACTGCTTCTTCTCCAGACCCCCAGCTTTTCTTTTCTGGTACTGGAAGCCGGTTTCCAGTTGGTAATACCCCCGGGGAACTACGCTGGACGCCTCAGACCGGGTGGGTCTGTCGGTTTCAAATTCGGGGTCGGCTTCCTGGGCAAACGCCCCCAGTTGGAACAAGCCAAGCAGGAAGATCAGGCAGGTTTTTTTCATGGCAGTATACGTTAGGTGCCTTGGGTACGGGGCGCAACCAGTCAGGTTAAGCCCGCCAGGGCCCTTTGCCGCAAATGCCGTGGAAACGCAGGCCAGAAACCGTATTAATTCTAGCGGGGCTTCAGCAACTCCCGCACCCTTAAACAGTACATAGGTACAAGCACCAACCCTGTCTGCCATGCCCGTACAACGCGACCGCCTCTACGCCGATGTCCAATTCCTCACCTCCCTGAACCCGCCCCGCAGCATTGGGTACCCTGAGTCCCTGCGCAAGGCGGAGGCTTACATAGAGGCCGAGTTCTGCAAGCTGAGCGGCCGGGTGAGCAAGCAGGCCCTGCACCAGGGCTTCCACAACCTCATTCTTTCCTACGGACCCGAGCAGGGCGAACGGGTGATCATTGGCGCCCACTACGATGTCTGCGACGATACCCCCGGTGCCGACGACAACGCCAGCGCCGTGGCGGGTTTGCTGGAGCTGGCCCGGGTGGTGCACGAAGAAGCGCCGGAGGCAAAGCACCGGCTGGATTTTGTGGCCTTCAACTTTGAGGAGCCGCCGTATTTTGCCACCGAAAAGATGGGCAGCGCGGTGCATGCCCGGTCCCTGAAGCGGGACAAGGTAGACGTAAAGCTGATGATCTGCCTGGAGATGATCGGGTATTTTACTGACAAGCCCAACTCGCAGGAGTTTCCGCATGAGTCGCTCCGGAAGCTGTACCCCAGCACCGGGAATTTTATTGTGGTGGTGGGCCAGGCCGGGCAGGAGCGCACCGTGAAACGGGTGCAGCAGTTCATGCAGGAGCACTCCCGCATTGACGTGCAGTCCATTGCCGCCCCGCAGGGCCTGCCGGGCGTGTCGCTCTCAGACCACCGCAACTACTGGGCGCAAGGCTACCAGGCCGTCATGATCAATGATACGTCTTTCCTGCGCAACCCGCACTACCACCAGCGCACCGACACCATTGACAAGCTGGACTTCGATAAAATGGTGGAAGTAGTGCGCGGGGTCTATGCCGCCATGCTCAACTTCTAAGGGAAAGCCCAACTAGTTATTCTGAGGGGGTACGTGTGCCGTGCTGCAAGGGTCAACATTGGAGATAACTCAGAACTGGTCTGGCCGTAACGGGGGTATGCTGTGCGTACTTATACTGCATTTGCCCTATTCAAGTAGAAATAATATGGTATTAAGTATGTTTTAGATTAGTATTTTTATATTAGTGCTGAAAATATACTTTATAATATCATTAATTATATAAATTAAGTATCAATGATAAATAGGAAAGGATTGTTTCTGTTGGCTAACCTGGTGCTGGCCAGTAGTTTATCGTTCAGCCAGACCAGGTTTAAAGCGCTTACCTTGCTGAAGCATGAGGAGGACCTGAAGTTCCAAGATGTGGCGTTCTCGCCGGAAGGCAACCAGCTGGTTTCCGTGGGCAACCAGGGCATGCTCTACCTCTGGGACGTGGGGCAGTCGTACCCCGTAGATTTCAAGCAGGTGCACAAGGGCCCCGCCTTGGCCTGCACCTACTCCACCGACGGCCGCTACGTGGTGACCGGGGGCGAGGACAAGACCATCCGGATTTTCCAGACCATTGGCCTGGCCGAGGTGAAAAGCATTGGCGGGTTGCCCGCGCCGGTAAAGGAACTGGCCCTGGCCGGCAACCGCATGGTGGCCCTCCTGCAGAACAACGAGATCAGGCTCTACAACACCGATACCTGGGAGCAGGTGGGCAAGCCCCGGGTGGCCGCCCATGATTCCCGCATTGTGTTCAGCAGCACCGGCGACCGGTTCTACGCCTGGTTCTCCAGCCGGGTGTACATCATCTCGGCCAAAGACGGGGAACTGATTCAGATGTTCAACACCAACTACGGCACCCCCCAGGACCTGGCCGTGTCGCCAGACAACGCCTACCTGGCGGTGGGCTTTGACAAGACCGCTGAGATTGTGCGCATCTACAGCACCAAAAATCTGAAGCTGGTGAAAGCGGTGAAGAAAAACGGCTCCGCCGACCAGGCCACCGGGCTCACGTTCTTCAACACCAGCAACAAGCTGCTGTATTACTCGCGGGCGGCAAACTCCAACAAGATCTTTGACCTGGAGAAAGGCACCAACACGGCCGTGCTTAAGTCGGGGCCGGGGGCCAGGGCCTCTATCTCCAAAGATGATTCAAAGGTGGCCCTCACCGCCAAAACCAACAACGCCATTCAGGTGCTCACTGTGCACTAAGTGGGTTTTAGAGCAGCTTTAGGGAAAATAGCCCCTAAACAGCAAGGCCAACTCCTACCAGGAGTTGGCCTTGCTGTTTGTATGAAGTGCCCAAAAGTTAGACGCTGGTGTTCTCCAGGCTGCTCATGTCAATCACAAACCGGTATTTCACGTCGCCGGCCAGCATGCGGTCATAGGCGGTGTTGATCTGGTTGATGTTGATCACCTCAATGTCTGAGAGGATGTTGTGCTGGGCGCAGTAGTCCAGCATTTCCTGGGTCTCGGCAATGCCGCCGATGAGGGAGCCGGCAATGCGGCGGCGCCCGAAGATAAGGGTACCGGCGT
Source organism: Rufibacter psychrotolerans (assembly GCF_016924645.1). GTDB lineage: Bacteria > Bacteroidota > Bacteroidia > Cytophagales > Hymenobacteraceae > Nibribacter > Nibribacter psychrotolerans. The sequence continues at coordinate 133,303 of NZ_JAFFJV010000009.1, forward strand.
GCAGCTCGGGGGCCTCGGGCGGAACGCCCAGCAGGATCATGGTGCCGTCGCGCTTGAGCAGGCCGGCGTACATATCCAGGCTCACCTTCGCCGACACGGTGTTGATGATAAAGTCAAAGTACCCGCGCACCTGCTTCAGGGCCGCCTGGTCTTTGGTCACCACAAACTTGTGGGCGCCCAAGGCCTGCGCATCGGCCTCTTTGTTGGGCGAGGTGCTAAGTACGGTAACCTCGGCACCCATGGAGGCCGCCAGTTTCACGGCCATGTGGCCCAGACCGCCCAGGCCCACCACGCCTACCTTGTGGCCCTGGCCCACGTTCCAGTGCCGCAGGGGCGAGAAGGTGGTAATGCCGGCGCACAGCAGCGGGGCCACGCGGGCCAGGTCCTGGTTTTCCTGGATGCGCAGCACATATTCCTCGGCCACCACAATCTGGTTGGAGTAACCGCCGTAGGTGGGCGTGTCCAGGCCGGCTTCGGGGCTGTTGTAGGTGCCCACAAAGCCTTTCTCGCAGTACTGCTCCAGGCCTTCCTGGCAGCTGGAGCAGGTGCGGCAAGAGTCTACCATGCAGCCCACACCGGCCATCTGGCCCACCTGGAAGTTCTTCACGTGGTCGCCCACGCGCACAATGCGGCCCACAATCTCGTGGCCGGGCACCACTGGGTACATGGCGCCGCCCCATTCGCCTTTGGCGGTGTGCAGGTCTGAGTGGCAAACCCCGCAGAAGAGGATTTCAATCAACACGTCGTGCGGACCCACGTCGCGGCGCTGAAAGTTGAAGGGGGCCAGTGGTGAGTTAGGGTCAAACGCGGCGTAGCCTTTGGTTTCTATCATAGTTTTATGGTTAGTAGTTCAGAAAATAGGGTAGTACCCTAAAGATACGGGAAGAACGCCGGTAAGATATGCCCCCGTTCTGGGGCAATGCACCACCAAAGGCGAATGCCCTGGGCCTCAGTGGCTGTGGTGTAGAAAACCAGGCGCCCATTTGCGTTCCGATTCGGGCTTATTTTAGTGGAAACGGGCCTAAAACGGCAGCTGGCCCAGATCCACGTTGCCCCCTGATAGGATGACGCCCACCTTCTGCCCCGCATAGGCTTCTTTTTCCCGGAGCAGGGCGGCCAGGGCCACGGCGCTGGAAGGTTCCACCACCAGTTTCATGCGTTCCCAGACCAGGCGCATGGCGCCGATGATCTCGGTTTCCTCCACCCGGATGATCTTTGCCACGTGCTCCCGGATGATGGGGAAGTTAAGGTCGCCCAGCTGGGTCCGGAGACCATCGGCCACGGTGTTGGTGCTCAGGTTTGACTCAATGACCCCGCTTTGCAGCGAGCGATACGCATCATCGGCGGCGAAGGGCTCGCCCCCAATCACTTTACAACCTTGCCCAAAGAAGTGGGCGGCCAGCGCGGTGCCGGCAATCAGCCCACCGCCGCCCACGGGCGAAAAGAGGTAGGCCAGGTCGGGGTGGTCTTCCAGCAGTTCCAGGGCGGCGGTGCCCTGCCCCAGGATCACCGCGCGGTCGTTGGACGGGTGAATGAAGTAGGCGCCTTTTTCCTGCTCCACCTGGGCGGCAACCTCTTCCCGCGCAATGGGGGTGGAGGCACACTCAATGATCTCGCCGCCGTACCCACGCACGGCGTCTTTCTTCACCTGCGGGGCGTTCTGGGGCATGACAATGTAGGCCTTCACGCCCACGCTCTGCGCCGCCAGAGCCAGGGCCTGCGCGAAGTTGCCGGACGAGTGCGTCACCACCCCTTTGGCTTTCTGGGCATCGGAGAGCTGCAGCACGGCATTCACGGCCCCGCGCATCTTGAAAGCGCCCATCCGCTGGAAGTTCTCGCACTTGAAGAACACCTGGGCACCCGTGATCTGGTTCAAGAGGCGGGAGGTGAGCACCGGCGTGCGGTGAATGTACGGCGCAATGCGGGTGTGGGTGGCGGTAAGGTCTTCTCTAGTCATAGTCTGGTACGAAGGAATGGGAGCCAGCGCTCCCGGGTAGTCTTCCGCAAAGGAAGCAAATACTTGTGAAAAGCGCGTGGGCCATGGCCCGTCACCTTCCGTCCGGGGCGATGGAAGGTGACGGGCCTATTTTCTGGAAAACACCCCCGAAACCCTCAGTCCAGACTTGGACCCCAGCGCGAGACAGCTAACGGCCCGCCCCCTCAGACGTGGTACCGGAACAAGGTGATCTCGGCCCGGGCGAAGAACCGGAAGGGGATTCTGGACGTGCCGAAACCCCGCGACAGGTACAGGAACGGTGCCTGCGTGTTGTACCAGCCCTGCACGTATGAGCCGGATTTCTTGGGCAGCACCGGTACGTAGCCCGGCAGCCTGATCTGACCACCATGGTTGTGCCCGGCAAAGATGTATTGGATGTTCAGCCGCTCGGCGGGGGCTCTGCGCTGGTTGATCTTCGTTAGGGCAGCCTTGGTTTCTTCCTGCTGCAGCGGGCTGTGGAGCAGGAGCAGGTGGTGAGGTTCGTGGCCCACGTTCTGTACCGCTTTCTCCAGGTTGCCTTCGCTTTCCACAAAGTCATCCAGGCCCGTGACCATGACCCTTACGCCCCGCAGGGTAAAGGCTTGGGATTGGTTGACCAGGAAGTGGCCGTTGTGTCGTTCAAACGTTGCCTTCAGCTCCGCCACCGGGTCGGCGGCCAGGTAATCGTGGTTGCCGGGAATGGCCACTTTCCTGATCTGGGGGGCGATCAACCCCAGAAACTGCTCCACCGCCGCCACGTGCCCGCTGGAATCCAGGGTATCGCCGCTGAAAAGGAGCAGGTCGGGTTGCAGTTGGTTGATCTTGGCGGCCAGTTTGCGGTGCTGCGGGTGCAGGCGCTTTTGCAGGTGCAGGTCGGTGAGGTGCAGCAGTTGCAGGGTTTTGCCGCCGGTGGGCTTGCCCAGGTCAAAGGTCTTTACGGCGAAGAAGTATTTCTCCAGGAAAAACGAGTCAAGCAGAACGCCCAGGGCTCCCGCCGCCGCCAGGCCCAGGCCCCATTGCAGGCGTTTGTCTTTGATTGAAAACATAAGGTAGGGTGGTACACTGGTTCTGCTAAAGAGAACGGAAACCCCGGCGCGGGGTTGAAGCTGCGCCAGAAAGGATACACTGATACCACCTGCGGTGAACCTGTTTCCTGGCTGTTTTTCTGAAATTTGCCACAAAAAAAGCCGCCTCAGGGGAGGCGGCTTTCCGGTAGATTTTAAGAAAAAACTGCTTAATAAGGATCTGCGGAGTGCGACTTAGCTTTGGCGTCTTCCACGCCCTCTTTGGGCGAAGTGGCACCAATAGGGCCTTTGTCCTCCATGGACTTGCTGGTTTTAGCCAGGCCTTCCCTTACCCGGCGGCCGTAGTCTTCGTCGGCTAAGGTGAAGTGCTCAATCATCTTGTCCTGGATGCGCTTGTCACAGGTGGCCAGGGTGTTCACCAGGTTGTTGATGAGGTCATCGCGCTCCCAGTCCTCAAAGTTGCGGTAGGTTTCGCCGGCCTGCTTGAAGTCATTGGTGCGGTCAATTTTCTGGCGTACCAGGTTGGCCTCATAGCGGGGCGTGTACTCCTTGCCGGCTTTAGGTGCTTCCTGCAAGCCGCCCAGGAACGAAGGCTCGTAGTTCACGTGCGGGTTCTGCCCTTCGGCAAAATCGGTTTTGAACGACATCTGGCCGCCGCGTTGGTTGGTGGCCACGTGCGTTCTGGGCGCGTTTATGGGCAGTTGCAGGTAGTTGGCGCCCACACGGTAGCGCTGGGTGTCTGAGTACGAGAAGGTGCGGCCCTGCAGCATTTTGTCGTCTGAGAAGTCAAGGCCGTCTACCAGCACCCCGGTGCCAAACGCTGAGAGTTCCACCTCGTTGAAGTAGTCCACGGGGTTGCGGTTGAGGGTCATCTTGCCCACGGGCAGGAACGGGAACTGGTCTTTGGGCCACAGTTTGGTGTCATCCAGCGGGTCAAAGTCCAGCTCGGGGTGCTCGTCATCGCTCATGATCTGCACGCACAGCTCCCACTCAGGGAAGTTGCCCTCCTTGATGGCCTCAAACAGGTCCTGGGTGGCGTGGTTGAAGTTCTTGGCCTGAATGGCCTCGGCCTCGGCCTGGGTCAGGTTCCGGATGCCCTGTTTGAGGGGCTCCCAGTGGTATTTCACCAGCACGGCCTCGCCGTCGGCGTTCACCCACTTGTACGTGTTCACGCCCGAACCCTGCATCTGGCGGTAGTTGGCCGGAATGCCCCACGGCGAGAACAGGAACGTGGCCATGTGGGTAGATTCTGGGGTGTTGGCGATAAAGTCAAAGATGCGCTCACCGCTCTGGATGTTGGTCACCGGGTCTGGCTTCTGCGAGTGGATCAGGTCGGGGAACTTCATGGCGTCCCGGATGAAGAAGATCTTGAGGTTGTTGCCCACCAGGTCCCAGTTGCCGTCCTCGGTGTAGAATTTTACCGCAAAACCGCGCGGGTCACGCAGGGTCTCGGGCGAGTGGCCGCCGTGCCCCACGGTGGAGAAGCGCACAAACACCGGCGTCTGCTTGCCTTTCTCCTGGAACAGCTTGGCCCGGGTGTACTTGGCAATGGGTTCATCCCCAACTTTTCCGTAGGCCTCAAACACGCCGTGCGCGCCGGCCCCGCGGGCGTGCACCACGCGCTCCGGCACCCGCTCGCGGTCGAAATGGGAGATTTTCTCAATGAAGTGGTAGTTCTCCATGGTGGCCGGACCCCGGTTGCCTACGGTTCTGATGTTCTGGTTGTCGGTTACCGGGTGTCCCTGGCGGGTGGTAAGGGTGTTGCCTCCTTTGCCGTTCTGGGATTGGCCGTTGGTGGGTTGGTTTTTGTCGTTCACCATACAAAGTTTGTTTGTGGTTGAGGATGAATGAAAGTAATGTAGTACGCGTACTGCAGCCGTTGCCGGCGTTGGATTCCTGGTGGTAGCGGTAGGGCCGGCCCAGCGGAAAAAAAAGTAATTCCGGGGCCACTGGCCTATCTCCTATATATACTCAAAGGTGCCGGCTTTGTTACTGTCTTTCAAATTGATAATGCTTATGGCGTGATAGAGCGCGTCTATAAACCAGCAGGAGAGGTGGCGCACCCCGTTGCGAAACAGGCTCTGCCCGGCAGGCCTTAGGCTGGTTGCAATGCAAGCAGATTTCCTACCTTTACCCCAGAACTTTTGCCGCACCTGCGTATACGGCAGGGAGCACCACCTGTTTTGGGCCGGTTTCCAGAAAACGGGCCCAAAGACAGGAGCCAGGAGTTTGGCTCACCAGAACCGTGGGCCCCACCTCAACCCCCAGAAAACCATGAACCAGACCAGCCTCCTCAGACACCAAGCCTTTGTGAACGGCGCGTGGGTAGACGCTACCGGCGGAAAAACCTTTGAGGTCACCAACCCGGCCACCGGCCAGGTCATTGGCACCGTGCCCGACATGAGCCGCGAAGACGTGCGCCAGGCCATTGACGCCGCCCACGCCGCCTGGCCCGCCTACCGCGACCTGACCGCCAAAGAACGCGCGGCCCTGCTCAGGAAATGGTTTGACCTGCTCCTGGCCCACAAAGAAGACCTGGCCTACCTCATGACCATTGAATCGGGGAAGGTTATGGCTGAAAGCCTGGGCGAGGTGAATTACGGCGCTTCCTTTATAGAGTGGTTCAGTGAGGAAGCCAAACGCACCTATGGCGACGTGATTCCGGCGCACACCAAAGACCGGCGCCTGGTGGTGATCAAGCAATCGGTGGGCGTGGTGGCGGCCATCACGCCCTGGAACTTCCCCCTGGCCATGATCACCCGCAAAGTGGGCCCGGCCCTGGCGGCGGGCAGCCCGGTGGTGGTGAAAGTGCCCTCTGAGACTCCGCTCACCGGCTTGGCCATTGCGTATTTGGCGGAGCAGGCGGGTTTCCCGAAGGGCGTGTACAACACCGTGACCTCGGCCAACAGCAGCGAGGTGGGCAAGGAACTCTGCGAGAACCCCCACGTTCGTAAACTCTCCTTCACGGGCTCTACCCCGGTGGGCAAACTGCTCATGGAGCAATGCGCTTCCACGCTCAAGAAACTGTCGCTGGAGCTGGGCGGCAATGCGCCCTTCCTGGTGTTTGAAGATGCTGATCTGGACGCGGCGGTGCAGGGCGCGCTGGTGTCTAAGTTCCGGCACAACGGGCAAACCTGCGTGTGCGTGAACCGCATTTTGGTGCAGGACAGCGTTTATGAGGCGTTTCTGGAGAAATTCACCCAAGCCGTGCGGGGGCTCAAGACCGGTAATGTGCTGGAGAAAGACGTGCAGGTGGGGCCGCTCATTCACCAGAAAGCCCTGGGCAAGGTACAGGAGCACATCAAAGACGCCGTGGAGAAAGGGGCCCGGGTAACCACCGGCGGAGCCCCCCAGGAAGGCCTGTTCTTTCAGCCCACTGTGCTGGCCGGTGCCACGCCCCAGATGCTTATTGCGCGGGAAGAGGTCTTCGGGCCGGTGGCTCCTGTTTTCAGGTTCTCCACCGAGGAGGAAGCCATCCGGATGGCTAATGACACCGAGTATGGCCTGGCGGCCTATTTCTACAGCAAAGACGTGAACCGCTGCTGGCGCGTGGCCGAGGCCCTGGAGTACGGCATGGTGGGCATTAACGAGGGCTTGATCTCCACGGAACTGGCCCCGTTTGGCGGCATCAAGGAAAGCGGCTTCGGGCGTGAGGGCTCCAAGTACGGCATGGACTATTTCATGGAGATAAAGTATCTTTGCTTTGGTGGGGTAGAGGCGAGTAGATAACCAATTGACTACAAATGAACCCAATCCAATACAAACCCAAGGACAAAGACGCTTTCGCGTTAGAGGAGAACGGCCAGCGCATTGCCGAAATGATTGTTGACATCAACCAGGGCATTTTGTCTGTGTACCATACCGGGGTGCTGGAAAGCGCGCAGGGCCGCGGCCTGGGCACCCGCCTCATTGACGCCATGGTGGCCCACGCCCGTGAGCACCAACTCAAAGTATTCACCTATTGCCCCTTCGTGAAACGGCACTTCCAGCGGCACGCCTATGAGTACGCCGATGTCTGGCAGAAGGAACTATAGCCTTTGCCGTTTGGTGCTGTTTTAGGGCTTTTTTCTGTAAAACAAGTCTAAAATGGGGCTATAGGCTTACCGCCGCGGCGCTTTTCACCAAGGCGTCTTCCTGCTGGGGCATGAGTTCCAGCAGTTCGTCAAAGGTAGCTACCAGCTCCGCAGGGGTGTTTTCGCCCAGGGCTTCTTCGCATTTCTTCAGGAATACCTCCTTGGGTTTGAGGTCGGCCAGGTCCTGTTCGGGGGCTACCTGCTGGTCCAGGCTCTGGTGGGTGATGGTGCGTAGCGGCCGGTGGATGAGCAACTGCACGCTGGGCTGCAGCGCAAAGGCCTCGTGCAGTTTGGCGGTGTGGTCGTGCAGGTTGTGCTCGTACTGGAGCTGTACCTCGGCCCAGGCCGGAAAAGCCAGGTCGCCGTTGTCATAGGCCATGATCTTGGGGAACACCTTGTCAATAGTGCCTTTGAACCGCACCAGCTTGCGCCAGCACGGCACCGGCTTCTCCAGAATTTGGGTGAGCTTGCCCTGCTCAAACTCCAGGATGACCACCTGCTTGCGGTCGGTGATCTCAGAGAAACTCAAGGGAATGGGCGAGCCGCTGTAGCGGATGTGCGGCATCTGGTTTACGGTTTGCGGGCGGTGCAGGTGGCCCAGGGCTACGTAGTCAAACTCCACCGGGAACTGGTCGCCGGCAATCTGGCCCAGGTTGCCCACGTGAATCTCTTTCTCGCTGTCTGAGGCGCTGCTGCCGGCCGCAAACAGGTGCCCGGTGGCCAGCACCGGTATGCCCTGGCGTTTGTATTCCAGAATGTGGGGCACCAACTGGGCGTAATGGTCGCAGATGCCTTGTTTCAGGCGGGTTTCGCGTTCCTCAGAGGTCTCGCCGGGCACCGAGAGGCGCACGTCTTTGTCGCGAAGGAACGGCACGGCGCACACCACGGCCCGGGGCTCGCCTGATTCAGAGGTAACCACAATCACCTGGTCCTGGCAATCGGCGGGGGCGCCGCCCACCACGTGCACCATGTAGTGCCTGAGCAGCTCGGAGGGCGCGTTGAGCGTGGAAACCGAGTCATGGTTGCCGCCAATGACCACCACCTCCTGGCAGCAGGTGTCCTTTACCTCGCGCAGGAAGTCATAGTAGAGCTTGAGGGCGGTGTTGGAGGGGAAGCCCGTGTCAAAGATGTCGCCGGCAATGAGCAGCAGGTCAATCTTCTCGTCGCAGATGGTCTGGCAGAGCCATTTCAGAAAAAGGCGGTGCTCCTCGGTGCGCTCCTGATTGGCCAAACGCTGGCCCAGGTGCCAGTCTGCTGTGTGTAGTACTCTCATCGTGCCGTTGTCCCTCGCTTCGCTGTAGTTCTGATGCCCGAAGATACAAAAGCCCTAAAATATTCGGGAGGAAATCTGGACCTGCTTGGGGAAGTCTTGTGGCACCAGCCTGATGCTGAGGGCCGTGGTTTTGCCAAAATTTATTGTACATTACTTACCATAAGGCCAAGTCAATGTTCCCCTATGAGGTGTTCTCTCTTTGTTACGGTTGTCTTTGTCTCCATGGCCTCTACAGCCCTGATGGCGCAGGAACTGCCCCGTGAACGGCCACATGCGTTTGACGTGAGTTATGGCTTTTATCCTGTCCTCCAGATCAGCAGCAAGATAAACAGTACAGGAGGATGGGGATCGCCTTGGGAAAGAGAAAGCATACGGTCTATTGGCGCCATCAACGTGGGGTATTCTCTGGACGTGTCTAAACGGATGCAAATAGGAGTGACCTGTTCTTACCTAAACATCAAGGAAGTGTACGTATCGCGTAGCCCAGGTTACAGCCATGAATACAGACTGGAACAAATAACGTCATGGGCCATGATGCCTGAGGTATCTTACAAATGGTATGACAAAAAAGACGGCCAGGTTTACTCCAGTTTGCTCATGGGGGTAGATGTCAGGGAAGAGTCCATCAAAGAGAATGCCCGTGTAGAGTTAAGTGAAACGATTAGATTAAAAGAATTGGCCTACCAGGTAACCGTTTTAGGGGCGAAAGTAGGCAATACTAGAGGAGTATTTGTTGAGTTAGGATTTGGATACGCCGGCTATGGTATTGGTGGTGTTTTTCTGAAATTATAAGAGAATCACTGCGTAAACCATTGGGTAGCCTGGCCTCTTTCTCTTCTGGGGCTATTTCTCTGAAAACCGCCCCAGAATGCCGGGGTTTACCAGGATTTGGCTATTTTTCTGGGGAAACTGCTTGAAAACCCCATGGCTACATTCTTCCGGATTTTTGTAGTATGCCTTCTGGTGGGTGCCGGCGCACAGGCGCAGACCCGTTCCCATACCGTTAGGGTGGGCTACGGAGTGGCCTCGGTGCAGCGGGAATTCAACGGGTTCTTCAAGGGCCTTTTCACCGGCATTGACTGGACCCGGAACCGGGGCAGGGAGTTTGGGCCCCTGGCGGCGTCTTACAGCTATGCCGTTACTCCTAATTTTGAGGTGGGCCTGGCCCTCTCGTACACCCAAGCTACCCTGCAGGGGCGCCACTTCCAACCAGACCAGCCAGACCCTACGGCGCCCGCCCTGGACTACGACAAGGTCATCGCCCAGGAAAAGTCCAGGTTCTACGCCATGATGCCTATCGTGCAGTACAACTGGCTGCACACCCACAAACTGAAGCTGTACAGCGGGGTGGCGTTGGGGAGGCACTTCAGGAAGATAGACAGCTGGCAGGAAGACAGGGAGCCCCGGAGCGAGACCGTTCACCGGGCCGCTTTCCACCTCAACGCCATTGGCTTCCAGTACGGCAAGCGGGTGGCGGGCTATGCCGAGTTCGGGCTTGGGTTCCATGGCGTGCTCAACGGGGGCGTGGCCCTCACGTGGTAGGGTTTTGGGGGCCTTTTTCCAGAAAGGGGCTCAAAACGGTTGGCCGCCGGGTTTTCATGGTTCGCGCGGCCGCCCCTAAAACCTGCGTAGCTGCATGGCTTCTTGCGAAAAGTACTTATATTAGCCCCTTCAAGCCTTTTACAAACGAACTACAAACAAACTATTCCCTAACTTTTACGCATTTATGGCAAACCAACTTTTCGCTAGGAAGTCAATTGACAAGCTTAGCGCAGACGCCTTCAGTGAGGGGGCGCACAACCTGAAACGAACCCTGGGGCCGGTTAACCTGGTCGCGCTGGGGGTCGGGGCCATCATTGGTACCGGTATCTTCGTGCTCACGGGTAGTGCGGCGGCTCAATACACCGGCCCAGCAATTGTGTTGGCGTTTATCCTGGCCGGCTTAGGCTGCGCGTTCGCGGGGCTTTGCTACGCCGAGTTCGCTTCTATGATCCCCATTGCCGGGTCTGCTTACACCTACGGCTACGCCACCCTGGGCGAGTTTGTGGCCTGGATCATTGGCTGGGATTTGATTCTGGAATATCTCTTCGGGGCGGCCACCGTGGCCGTGGGCTGGTCTGGCTACGTGGTCTCTTTCCTGCGCGACTTGGGCGTGAATGTACCACCGGAGTGGAGCAACGCCAGCGGCGTGGAACTGGTGCAGCTGCCCGGTACCAACTCCTGGGTGCGCGTGACCGAGCAACTGGCTACTTCCCTGGCCGCTGAAGGGGTAGACATTACTACCCTGCCGCATGCCATTGGTATCTTCAACCTGGTGGCCGCCGTGGCCATTGCCTTGGTAACCATTCTGTTGGTGCGCGGCATGAGCGAGTCTGCCCGGTTCAACAACATTGCCGTGATCATTAAAGTGGGCGTGGTGATCCTGTTCATCCTGGCCGGCGCCAAATACCTGTTTGGCCACCAGGCCGAGGCCGTTGCGAACTGGACGCCGTTCCTGCCCGAGAACAAAGGCGGTTTTGGCGAGTACGGCTGGAGCGGGGTAATCCGGGCTGCGGGGGTGATCTTCTTCGCCTACATTGGGTTTGACGCCGTTTCCACCACCGCCCAGGAAGCCAAGAACCCCCAGAAAGACATGCCTATCGGTATCCTGGGTTCTCTGGTGGTTTGTACCGTGCTCTACATCCTGGTGTCTGGTATCCTCACCGCCATGGTGCACTACAGCCAGCTGAACGTGGCCGAACCCATCGCCATCGGGATTGAGAAAACCGGTTACACCTTCCTGCGTGACCTGATCAAGATAGGTGCCATTGCCGGTCTTTCTTCGGTGATGTTGGTGATGCTCATGTCGCAGCCGCGTATTTTCTTTACCATGGCCAACGACGGCTTGCTGCCTCCTATCTTCGGGCGTTTGCACCCTAAGTTCAGAACCCCGCACGTGAGCACCATCTTAACCGGGGCCGTTTGCGCCGTGGTAGCGGGTGCTTTCTCGGTAGACGAACTGGGGCACCTGGTGTCCATCGGAACCTTGCTGGCCTTCGTGATTGTGTGTGCTGGCGTTTGGTACCTGCGTGTGAAAGAGCCTAACCGTCCGCGTCCGTTCAAGACCCCGTTGGTGCCGTTGGTGCCTATCTTGGGTATCCTGGTCTGCCTGGGCATGATGGCGGGTCTGCCAGCCGAAACCTGGTACCGTCTCCTGGGCTGGATGGCCATTGGTATTGCCATCTACTTCATGTATGGCAAGAAACACAGCGTAATCCGGAAGGAAAACAACCTGTAACCTTTCCCACTCTCATTCAGAAAGCCCAGTCCTGCAAAGGAATGGGCTTTCTGGTTTTCTGGCCCAGCGCGTTTTGGGGCTAATTTCAGGAAAAAGGCCTTAAAACGGGGGCGTTTGTCTGTTTCGCTGGCGCTGTGCCTTTCTTTATGGAGGGAGCAGGTATTCCCGCAGGGGAACTCGGGCCGGGAAGAACCCTTCATTTTAGATTTTCTTTAAAAAGTAGCTAGGGAAAAGCGGCAATGCCTTGTCTATAGGAAAAACAGCAATCTAACAGTTGGCCTTTGGGCTTCTACCAAGATGAGATTTTCCCTAAAGATTTTCTGCAAGCCATTTTACGCTCTGCTGATGGTGGGTGGCTTTCTTTTCCTTACAGCAGGTGCGGCAAAGGCGCAGGCCTGGAAGCTCAAAAGCCCACCGCCACGTCAGAAAACAGGAATCTCCTCCCTGCAAAAAGGGCTGGAGTTCACCGTGCCCCAAGGCGAGCGGATGCCGTTGGGGGCCCGGGACTTGGAACCCTCCGTTACCGGTACCCAACACGCCGGGGTAGAGGGCGATGCTTTCTGGAGCGACAGATTCAACCTGAGTGGGACCGATGGGCACATCAGGAAGGCGCTGGAGGCCGAGGGCAAGCTGTACGTGATCGGGCAATTCACTTCTATTGGGAATACGGTGGCCCGGAACATTGCCATGTGGGATGGGCAGACGTGGCATGCGCTTGGGAGCGGCACCAATCTTCCTATCACAGACCTGGTGTGGCACCGGGGCGAACTGTACATAGGGGGTAATTTCTCTGAGGCGGGAGGGGTAAGAGTGTACGGCATCGCCCGGTGGGACGGGGACCAATGGCATCCGGTTGGAAACAGTGCCCACCGGCCCGGCCTGAACTCCGGTTTTGTAGGCGAGTTTTTCTCAGATGAGGCCAACCAGAAGCTGTACATCGCCGGTTCGTTCAGCAAGGTAGATGAGGTAGAAGGCACCAGTAACCTGGCCGTCTGGGATGGGGCAACCTGGGCCAGCGTGGGTGGGGGAGCAGACGGCGGTGTGTCTGCGCTGCTGGTGCACCAGGGAAAAGTGTTCATTGGCGGTAGCTTTCTGCACGCGGGCGGTAAGTCCATCAAGCGCGCAGCGTACCTGCACAACGGAGAATGGCACCAGCTGGGCACCACCCCAGACGGGCCAGACTCATCCATCAACGAGTTGGTGCTGGAAAGCGCAGCAGATAACACCCTTCTGGCGGGCGGCACCTTCAGAACCATAGACGGCGTTGCACTCAACGGCATAGCCCGCTACTCCATCGCAACCAACACCTGGTCTCCGCTTCAGACTGGCGGAAAAACCGGGGTCATGTATGAAGGAGCCCCTGGGGAGGTGGCCACCATCAAGGTGGTAAACGGAGCTATTTACCTGGGGGGAGCGTTTGACGAGGCGTACGGGGTAAAGGCCAACAGCGTAGCCCTCTACACCAAAGAAAACGGCATCAAACCCATTGGAACAGGCTTGGGAGGGGTGAGTGAGTTAGTCATCCGGGCGAATGAAATCATGGCCTTTGGCGGGGCGGTCACCGCCAACGGATTGGTGAAGGGCGAGGTGAATGGTTCTTTTTACCTCAACGCGGGAGACACTGCGGTGTACGGCATGGCGCGGGCCACCTTTACCCCAGAGACCGCCGGTTCAGAAATACTCTGGCGAACCTTCTCGGGCAAACCGTTTTTCGGAACCGATGGCTACATCAGAAAAATCCTGGTGCACAAAGGAGACCTGTACGTGGCGGGATCCTTCAGCAGGATAGGCCATGACAAAGTACGGGACATTGCCCGCTGGAACGGGAGGCATTGGATGCCCTTGGGCAGTGGGGTGGGCAACGGGTACATCAACGACATGGTCACCATTGGCAACGATCTGTACGTGGGCGGGTGGTTTGGCCTGCCTAACCAGGATAAAACCACCAGCCATTTGGTTGCCCGCTGGGACGGTTCCGAATGGCATGGCCTGGGCCAGGGGGTGGGCGGTTACCAAAACTCAGAAGTGTTAGACCTGGAAACAGACGGCACCCACCTCTACGTGGCGGGCATCCTTCTGGAATCGGCGGGCAACCCCGATGGTACGCACGTGAGCATTGCCAACATAGCCCAGTGGAACGGCCAGCAGTGGCGCTCTTTAGGGCCCGGGCTGGACCTGGACGGCATGGTGTATAGCCTGCTGTACCACCAGGGAAAGCTGTACGCCGGCGGCGGAATAAGGCTGCCCGGCAACCAAACCTTGATGTCTGACCTGGCGAAGTGGGACGGGCAGCAGTGGAGCAGCATAGGGCACTTTGACCACGTGATCCGTTCCATCACCCAGGAAGACAATGTCTTGTATGTGGGCGGCAGATTCACCGAGGTGAACCGCGTTACCACCGGCGCCCTGGTAAAGGGAACCGGCGACGGCCAGTGGGAATCAGTGGGCAACATCAGCGGCGGAAACGTGGCAGTAGTTACTTCCTTGTACCGGCACAACGGGCTCCTGTTTGTGGGGGGCGTTTTCCAGAATGCCGGAGCGTTGACCGGGGTCAACGGCATGGCCTACCTGAACCGGGCCGGCGACTGGAAGAGCATGGGCAGCGGCGCCAACGGATCTGCGCACAGCATGCTGGGGGTGGAAGACCAGCTGTGGATAGGCGGTAATTTCACCCTGGCCGGGGGCAAACCTGCCTATGGCCTCACTACCTGGCGGGACCCGGGCGTCATCAAGTCGGTTCCCCTGGAGCAGGCGGGCGCAACCAAGCCCAGGGTGGCCCTCCTGTATCCCAACCCCACGGCGGGCAGCATCCGGGTGCTGGGGCAGAAAAGCCAAATCACCGGCTTCGTGCTGCGTGACCTGAACGGAAGAATTCTGCTGGAAAAAAGATTCGCGCCCACGCTGGAGTGGCACCTGCCCAGCCTCCCTTTGACCCCCGGGCTTTACCTGGCCGAGATTTACACCAACAAAGGCAAGCAGCTGGAGAAACTGGTGGTGCAGTAGGGGCGAGGACTCACGTAGCAGTCAGGCAGCCAGGAACCTGGTCCTGGTTCGCGTTTTTTCCAGCCCAGCCTTTATAATTGCAGAGCGTCTGCAGAAGCATGGCATCTCAACTCCACAGAAAAGCCCGGTCAGGTGTTGGCCGGGCTTTTCTGTGGGGGTACCCAAAGGGTTCTGGGGCTGTTTTGGTGAAAACGGCCCTAAAACATACTAACGCGTGGGGCTATTTTCTAAAGGCAGATTTTTTTCCTACTTTTCCATTTTGCAGACCTTCCTTTCGCACAAACAAACCTTTACACAAGCTCTCATGAAAAAAGTATTTCTCTCCGTGCTGGTGGTAGCGGCCATGTCGCTGCAGAGCCGGGCACAGGAGACGTTCCCGCGCAATGGGGTGTACGATGAACGCTCCGGACTGCGGGCCTTCACCAACGCCACCATTTTCGTGGATTACCAAACCAAGTTGGAGAACGCCACGCTGGTGATCAAAGACGGCAAAGTAGTGGCCGTGGGCACCAAGGTAGCCGTGCCCCAGGGCGCCATGGTCACCGACCTGAAAGGCAAAACCGTGTACCCGGGCTTCGTGGACCCATTCACCAGTTACGGTGTGCCTACGCCGCCGGCTCGTTCGTTCAGCTTCAACAGCCCACCCCAGGCCGAGTCGAAGAAGGAGGGAGCCTTTAACTGGAACCAGGCCATCCGGCCCGAGACCAATGCCGTGGAACTGTTCAAGGTAGACGCCAAGGCCGCCGAGGAATTGCGTAAATTGGGATTTGGAGCGGTATTAACCATTCATCAGGACGGGATTGCCCGCGGTACCGCCTCCTTGGTGGCCCTAGCCGATAAGCGCGAAAACCAGGTAGTGTTGCTGGACAAAGCCGCTGCTGCCCTGTCGCTGGACAAAGGTTCTTCTACCCAGGAATACCCTAACTCATTAATGGGTTCCATAGCTTTGCTGCGCCAGACCTACCTGGATGCCCAGTGGAACGCCAAAAATTGGGACAAAGAGCAGAACATCTCCCTGAAAGCCTTCAACGAGGCCAACAACCTGCCCCAGATTTTTGAGGTAAGCAACAAACTGAACGCCGTACGCGCCGACAAAGTAGGCGATGAATTCGGGTACCAGTACATCTTCAAAGGCCAGGGCGATGAGTACCAAATGTTGCCCCAGATCAAAGCCACCAACGCCGCCTACATCCTGAACGTGAACTTCCCCGATGCCTACAACGTGGAAGATCCCTATGATGCCCGCCGCATTGACATCAGCGACATGAAGCACTGGGAAATGGCCCCGGCCAACCCCGCTTTGCTGGTGAAAGAAGGCGTTGCCATTGCATTCACTTCCGCTGACCTGCGCGACAAAAGCCGTTTCCTGCCCAATTTGCGTAAAGCAACCCTATACGGTCTGCCCGAGCAGGAAGCCTTGAAAGCCCTTACCTACACGCCCGCCAAGCTGCTGAAAGCCGACAAATACGTGGGCAGCCTGCGCGAGGGCATGCAAGCCAACTTCGTGGTAGCTTCCGGCAACCTGTTTGATCCTTCCACGCTGCTGCTGGAAAACTGGGTGCAGGGCCAGGGCTATAAAATCACCGAAACGCCCGGCGATTTCCGGGGCGTGTACACCCTCAAAGTAGGCAACCAGCCCGAGCGCCGCATGCTCATCAGCGGTACTCCTGAGAAACCCGAACTGAAAGTAGTAGCGCAGGATACTCTCAAAGGCTCTCTTTCTTTAAGCGGCGAACTGCTGACCATGGCGTTTGCGCCCGCCAAGAACGGAAAAGAAAGCATTCGGTTAACCGGCTGGTACACTGGCAAAGGCTTCCAGGGCGAGGCGCAGTTGCCCGATGCCCAAACCGTGAAATGGACCGCACTGCTTTCTGAAGCCGCCACCCAGCAAGCTAAGCGCGACACCGCCCGTTCCCGCTCCAACAACGCCCTGGACATGGGCAAACTGACCTTCCCGTTTGCGGCCTTCGGCAGAACCGAACTACCGAAGGCTGAGACCGTCCTCATCAAAAACGCCACCGTCTGGACCAACGAGAAAGAAGGCAAACTGGAGAACGCCGATGTGCTGCTGAAAAACGGCAAGATTGCGCAGGTAGGTAAAAACCTGTCGGCCAACGGGGCCAGAGTCATTGACGGAACCGGCAAACACGTGACGCCCGGCATCATTGACGAGCACTCGCACATCGCGCTGGATGGCGTGAACGAAGGTACACAGGCCGTCACCGCCGAGGTGCGTATGGCCGATGTGGTGAACCACGAGCAGGTGAACATCTACCGCCAGTTGGCCGGTGGGGTGACCACTTCGCAGTTGCTGCACGGCTCGGCGAACCCCATCGGGGGGCAGTCGGCCATCATCAAATTGCGGTGGGGCCAGGCGCCGGAGAAACTCTTGTTTGAGGGGGCAGATCCGTTCATCAAATTCGCGCTGGGTGAGAACGTGAAGCACTCAAACCGCTCACCGCAGTACAACGTGCGTTTCCCGCAGACCCGCATGGGCGTGGAGCAGGTAATGGTAGATGCGTTCCAGCGCGCCAAAGAATACCAGAAAGCCTGGGCCAGCTACAACAAACTGTCCAAATCAGCCAAAGCCAAAACTCCGGCCCCGCGCCGCGACCTGGAGCTGGAGACCTTGTCTGAGATCCTGAAAGACGAGCGCTTCATCACCTGCCACTCTTACGTGCAGTCTGAGATCAACATGCTCATGAAAGTGGCCGACCAGATGGGCTTCAAAGTGAACACCTTCACCCACATTCTGGAAGGCTATAAAGTGGCCGATAAGATGAAGGCCCGTAACATTGGCGCCTCTACTTTCTCTGACTGGTGGGCCTACAAAATGGAGGTGAAAGACGCTATTCCGTATAACGCCGCCATCATGCACAACGTGGGCGTGACCACCGCCATCAACTCAGACGATGCCGAGATGGCTCGCCGCCTGAACCAGGAAGCCGCCAAAACCATGAAGTACGGCGGAGTTTCTGAGGAAGACGCCCTCAAAATGGTGACCCTGAACCCGGCCAAACTTCTGCACCTGGATGACAAAGTAGGCAGCCTGAAAGCCGGAAAAGATGCCGACGTGGTAATCTGGAACGAGCATCCGCTGTCAATCTACGCGCGTCCGGAGAAGACCTTCGTGGACGGCATCGCCTACTTTGACCTGGAGCAGGACCAGAAACTGCAGGAAGAGCAGGAGAAAGAGCGCCTGCGCCTGATCAACAAAATGCTGGCCGCCAAAGCCCGCGGAGAGCGTACCCAAAACGCCGCGCCATCGCGCCGCGGGGCGGCTCAGGTGCTGCACTGCGAAGACCTGAGCACCGAGGGTGAAGAAACCTTCCAAGAATCTGAGTACAGCCAAAAATAAGGAGACCCAGCTATGTCAATTGTAAAGAAATCTGTGGTACGCCTTACCCCTAAAAACATGCAACATCGTCTATTGCTTGCGGCGGCTTTGTTCGTGAGCACCACAGCCGCCTGGGCCCAGGTTCCGGTGCCGGCTGCCAAACAAACCAAAGCCACTCTGCTCACCGGGGCCACCTTGCACGTGGGCAACGGCCAGGTAGTGGAAAAAGCCGCCGTGGCGTTCACAGACGGCAAAATCACCTATGCGGGTCCGGCCTCCGGGTTCAACGCGGGTGGCACGTCTTACGAGACCGTGAACGTGAGTGGCAAGCACATTTACCCGGGTATGATCCTGCCCAACAGCCAGATCGGGTTGAATGAGATTGAATCAGTTAGGGCTACGCTGGACCAGCAGGAAGTGGGGTTGTTCAACCCCAATGTACGCTCGGTGGTGGCCTATAACACCGATTCAGACATCACGCCCACCTTGCGCTCCAACGGGGTGTTGATGGCCCAAGTAACGCCTGTAGGCGGCATGATCTCGGGGTCTTCCTCGGTAGTGCAGCTGGATGCCTGGAACTGGGAAGACGCCCTGGTGAAAGCCGATGGCGGCGTGCATCTGCGCTGGCCAGCCATGGTGCAGGCCGGTGACAACTCGCCCGTGATGGCTCAACGCCGCCAGGCCCGCCAAAGCAGTCTTAATGAACTGGAGTCTCTGCTGGCCGAAGCCAAGGTGTACAAAGACCAGAAACACGACCGCGAGAATCTGAAACTGGCTTCGTTGGTAGGCCTGTTTGATGGTTCTAAAAAACTGTTCATCCACACCAACTACGGCAAAGAGATTGTGGAATCGGTGCGGTTTGCGCATAAAGCCGGCGTGAAGGACATAGTGATCGTGGGTGGTGGCGATGCCCTGGTAGTAGCCGATTTCCTGAAGGAGAATAACATTCCGGTGGTGTACTCCGGCGTACACGCCCTGCCTACCCGCTCCGGAGATGATGTGTATCTGCCGTACAAAATGCCGGGCCTATTGCAGCAAGCCGGTATTCTGTTCTGCCTGGACTATGACGCCAGCCTGCACGGTTCCCGTAACCTGCCGTTCATTGCCGGTACTGCGGTGGCTTTCGGCTTACCAAAAGAACAAGCGTTGTCCTCGGTGACCCTGAATGCCGCCAAAATCCTAGGCGTAGACAAGCAGCTTGGCTCCGTGGAAGTAGGCAAAGACGCCAGTTTGGTAGTGTCTGATGGCGATATCCTGGACATGCGCACCAACAAAATCAGCCACGCGTTCATCCAGGGCCGCAAGCTCAACCTCACCGACAAACAGCAGTACCTGTACGAGAAGTTTGACGGCAAGTACAAAGCTGAGAAGAAGCAAGTGCAATAGGGTTTCCAATGCAGCCTGTTAGAAAGAGCCACCTGGTTTCAGGTGGCTCTTTTTTGTTTTACACCGTTTCAAAGCAGTTTTCTGGGAAACAGGCTCAAAACAGGGTAAGCCGTTTTTCACCTGCTTTCCCCTGGTACCATGCCAGTAGGAGCAAAAGTCAGCGCGTTACGGCAATGTTTCTAAAGCTTGAAAAACAAGGGTTTAACTTAAAACAGGCTTAAAACAAGGCTAATGAAGGGGTAACAGGCCGATGGTAGCTTTGGATAACGAAAAAGGAAATCCATGAAACCATTTGTTACTAAACACTTTTCCCTGGCTGTAGGCCTGGCTGCCGCTACGTTCATGACCGCCTGCCATGAGGACGATTCTGCAGAAGAGAACACGGCGGTTGATACTAACCTGGAAGTCAAAGCCCACTCGGTAACGCCGTCTCTGGTGAAAACTTTAAATGGTTTTGACGGAGTGAATATCTTCCCGCTTATCAGCAGCGATGACCGACTGGAGGGCTCGCCTTCCTTTATTTACGGGGCTCAGCCAGATGGAGCCGGCCTCATGAAAGATCCCAACGGCAAGGGCTATCTCCTAATCACCAACCATGAGATTCTGCAGTCGGTGTCAAGGGTGTACCTAGACCAGAACCTGAAGCCGGTAAAAGGCGAGTACATTGTAGACGGCACCGGCGGGCGCTGGAGACTCTGCTCCGCCACCCTGGCTACCCCCGAAGAGCACGGTTTTGGCCCAACGTTCTTAACTGCCGGTGAAAGCGGGATTGAATCCATGATCCATGCCATCAACCCGCTTGGGTTGGAAACTGAGAAAAATAACCCTAACCGGGTGTTGCCCGCCCTGGGCAAGTGCAGCGCCGAGAACGCGGTGCCGCTTCCCAAGGCAGCTTACCCAGGCAAGACCGCTATCTTCATTGGCGAAGATGAAAGCAGTGCTGCCAACAGCTTAGGGCAGGTGAACCTGTACCTTTCCAACTCCACCGGTGACCTGCAAGGCGGCAAACTGTACATGCTGCGCCGCACCAACCGCAACACGGTAGAGACCGACATGGAAGTGAATACTGCCTATGACGTGGAGTTTGTGGAGTATGAAAACGTAGCCACCAGCACGGGTTCTCAATTGGCTGCCCAGACCGTGGCGCAGGGTGCCCTGCAGTTTGCCCGGGTAGAAGACCTGGACTACGGCAAAGGCAGTGCTTCGGCTAACCGTACCCTGTATTTCACCTCCACTGGCGTAAGCCAGAGCGATAAAGTTACCCCAGTGACCGGTCTTACCATGTGGGGCCGGGTGTACAAACTGGAACTGGATGCCAACAATCCTTTGAAGGGGAAACTAACCGCACTAATTGACGGAGGGGTTGACCCGGGGAACAGCATCGTGAACCCAGACAATATCTGCGTGACGCAGAATTACGTGTACATCCAGGAAGACGGCGACTCCTTTTACCGTGACAACAAGCACGACGGCCGCATCTGGCAATATGAAATCGCCACCAAACAGATTAAGCCCATGCTGGAGATGAGCCACCGGAGGGAAGATCCTGTGTTCAACGCCAAATACAACCCAAGCAACAGCACCCGCCTGAGCTCCTGGGAGTACGGGGCCATGATGGATATCTCTGATCTGGTGGGCAAACCCGGCACCTTCCTGGTGAACATTCACCCCCACACCTGGACCAGCGATTCTTTTGCCCCCGGCGGAAAAGGAGCCGATGGCAGCGGGGTAGTGAACAACAAAGAAGGTGGGCAGACCGTGATTTTGACCGGAGTGGCACGCTAATTCTATCCCAAATTTTATACTTTATTTTATCTGTTGTTGTCTGACAAGGCAAAAGCCTTCCCTTGGGAGGCTTTTGCTGCTTTCTCCCCATTTCTGGTAATGAAAAGAGTAGTATTCCTATCCAGCCTTTTCCTCCTGATCAGCCTCCTCTACTACTGTACCCAGGAAGAGAAAAAGCCCGCTGTGCCGGCAGCAGTAAAGGAGCACGTGGCAGCCCGGTTTGATTTGCTGCAGCAAGTGGCCGAGGAGGAACTGTTGCAAACGGCTACCAACGGAGAGCCAGAAGAAGTCCTGGCGGCATTCCTGCGTACCCGCAGGGCCTACAAACAGATAGAGTGGTTCACCGAGTACTATGCGCCTACCGCCAGTAAGGAACTCAATGGCCCGCCCTTGCCAGAGTTTGAGCTGGAGGAAACACGGGTCTTTGAGCCTTCGGGCCTGCAGGTGATAGAAGAGTTGGTGTACCCTGAGCTGGCAGAAGAAAACCGGGGCGAGCTGGTGAACCAGGTAAAAGCCTTTCTCTCTACCTTCAAACGGACAAGGCTGATCCTGGAGGAATCTGTCCTGACCGAGGCCCACATCTTGGACGCCTGCAAGCAGGAAGTTTTCAGAACCATGATCCTGGGCATCTCCGGTTTTGACACGCCTTTGGTGCAGACCGGCGTACAGGAAGCGGCCGTGGCGCTGGCCTCGGTGCAGGAAGTGCTGGCCCATTTCGGGGAGAACACCGCCTTGCAAGACCTGCTGGGCAGCGCCGTCGCCTACGCGCAGCAAGGCCAGGATTTCAACGGCTTTGACCGGATGCAGTTTATCACGCAGCACGCAAACCCCGTCACCCAAGCCATCACCAAATGGCAACAGGAGCTGAATATTGCTCCGCTGGAGACGGCCCTTGCTGTGAACCCCACCGCAGGGACGCTGTTTGAGGAAGACGCCCTCAACCAGGACTATTTTGTGGGCAACTTGGAAGCCCGCACCAGCCCAGAGAAAGTGAGCCTGGGCAAAGACCTGTTCCACAACCCCATTGTAAGCGGCGGTACCCGTACCTGTGCCACCTGCCACCAACCAGCATTGGCCTTCACCGACGGTTTGCCTAAAAGCGCCGCCCTGCACCCCGGCAGGTTTGTAACCCGAAACGCCCCTACTTTGCTGTATGCAGGCCTGCAGCACGCCCAGTTCTATGACATGCGGTCGCCCACCTTAGAGAACCAGGCCATGGATGTGATTGCCAACAAAGATGAAATGCACGGCTCGGTGGAAGCCGCAGCCATACGGCTGAACCAGCAACCGGCGTATGTGAGCGCTTTCCAGAAGGCGTTCCCTACCATGGAAAAGGCGATCAAGCCCCGCTACGTCATGATGGCCCTGGCCACCTACATCCGGTCGCTTTCGCCGTTCAAGTCCAGGTTTGACCACTACATGCGGGGTGATACGGCTAAAATGACGGCAGAAGAGATCAAAGGATTTAACCTGTTCATGGGAAAGGCCAAGTGCGGTACCTGTCATTTTATGCCTTTGTTCAACGGTACCGCCGGACCAGCCTTCTCCAGCACGGAGGGCGAGGTGCTGGGCGTGCTGGAATCACCCAATAACAGCAAGCCGGTCATTGACCCAGATGAGGGCCGCTACCGCCACAACCAACTGGCAGGGCTGAAATTCGCCTTCAAAACGCCTACCTTGCGCAACGTTTCCCAAACCGCCCCATACATGCACAACGGCAGTTATAAGACCCTGGAGCAGGTGATGGACTTCTACAACCGGGGCGGGGGAGCAGGGCTGGGCCTGGACCTGGAACACCAGACGCTGCCCTCAGACCCTTTGGACCTGAGCCCTGAAGAGCAGAAAGCCATCATCGCTTTTCTGGGCACCTTAACTGATCTTTGACCAGGCCCTGACTTGGTGCTTTTTTGAGGCCTCCTGTTCGCAGGAGGTCTTTTTTGTTACCTCTTTTTGCCCGGTTTTTAAGAAACCAGGCCCAAAACGGAAGTGCCGTACCGGTACGGCGTTTTGGGCCTGTTCCTCAGAAAATAGCCCTAAAACCCTCTATTAAAACAGGGTGTCTGGTAGAAATACGGAGCAATGGGCGTGAAAGTGCTTTTTGCTTGAGCCTAAAGTAGATATCTTTGCGGGCCAAAAAGTATCCAGTAGGCCTATGGGCCCGAAATTGGACTTTTTGCAGCGGCACAGGAAGCAAGTTTAGGTAAGCGTATTAGTGAGTAGCACACGGTGGACATATATTCAGTAGAGGGAGAAGATACCCTGGTGGCAGGGGGAGTGCTTGGGGAAGAGTTAGCGCTTCTTCGCTCTATGATTGAGCACAGCATGGAGCCCATGCTCCTGACGTACGTGGAGGGCAAAGTAATCTTGGTGAACCAGGCCATGTGTGGGCTGGTGGGCAAAGACCGGGCAACCCTGCTCAGGGAAGGCCGGGCCGGCATCATGGACCTGTCTGATCCGCGGTTACAGGTCTGCCTGGAAACCCGCAGGAAGACGGGCCATTTCAAGGGCGAACTGCTGTGCCGCCACGCCAATGGCAGCTCCTTCCCGGTCATGCTGAGTACCAGCGCCTTCCGGGCCCCCTCGGGTAAAATGGTGGCCAGCGTGCACATCCGCGACCTGCGGACCGAACAGGCGGCCAAACTGGAGCTTGGCCAGCAACGGGCAGCAATGGAAATGGCCCTGCGGGAATTGCAGATGGTCATGGACAACACCCTGGATGTGATCTGCCTCATCAGCTCAGAGGGAAAGATCACCCAGATCAACGCCGCCGGCGCCAAGATGTGGGGCTACCCCCAGGCAGAACTCATGGGCCGCTACATCCTGGAGTTGGTGCACCCCGAGGACCGGGAAAGAACCCGCCAGGCCGGCCGCCAGGTGCTTACGGGCGCCCACTACCATAACTACCGCAACCGGTACCTGCACCAGGACGGCTCCGTGGTGTACATGGACTGGTCTACCGTGTTCTCAGAAGAGAAGAAGGTCATGTACTGCATTGGCCGTAACATCTCAAACCTGGTGCAGGCCGAGCAGATCAAGGCCAGAGCAGAGGAGCAGCTGCAGGCGCTGCTGCGGGCCAGCTCAGATGCCATCATCATCCTGAAAGAAGACGGGTCTTACGCGTTCATCGGGCCGTCGGTGCAGTCGGTGATGGGCATGCCTTCCCACCAGGTGCTGGAGCGGAATGCCTTTGACTTTGTTCATCCCGAAGACAAGGCGGCTCTGTGGGCCTCGTTCCAGCGGGCGCTGCAGGAAGACACGGTGGTCACCCAACCATACCGGTTCCCCACGGCAGACTCCAGCGGCTGGAGGTGGTTTGAGGCCATATTCACCAACCGGCTGACCGATCCAGACATCCAGGGCATTGTGGTGGCAACCCGGGATGTCACCGAGCGGTACCTGGCGCAGGTAGAGCTACAGAAGAGCGAGCAGCGGTACCGGTCCCTGTTTGACTACAACCCCGGCATCGCCTACTCCCTGGACACGCAGGGGCTTTTCACCTCGTTGAACAAAAACGCCATAGAAATGGTGGGCCTGCCCCAGGAGCAGATCTTGGGCCGGCATTTCAATGCGTTTGCCCACCCGGCCGCCAAGGAGCACAATGAGCTTTGCTTCCGGCGGGTGCTGGCCGGTGAGCCCGTGACCACCCAGACCACCCTGCTCAGCCCAGACCACCAGGAACGCCATTACACCTTCACGGAGATCCCCATCAAGGTCAACGGCGAAGTGGTGGGGGTGCACGGCCTAGCCCATGAAACCACCGAGAACAAACGCCAGCAGAAACTGCTGGAGGCCACTGCCCAACGGCTAAACACCATCCTGGAGAGCATCCGGGACGCGTTCTTTGCCATTGACCACAGCGGGCGGTTCACCTTCGTCAATTCCAAGTACGAGGCCATTATGCAGGTGAGCCGGGAAGAGCTGATTGGCAGGAGCCTCCAAGATGTCTTTGTGGCGCAGGACGTGGCGGTGATTCAGGAGAAATGCCGCCAGGCGCTGGCCACCCAGGAACCGGTGCACTATGAGCAGTTCTCTGCGCAGGTGGGGGAGTGGCTGGACATGAGCGTGTACCCTTCAGACGAAGGGTTCTCAGTGTTCTTCAAGGAGATCACCACCCGCAAGCAGGCCGAGGAGGAGCTGGAAAAACTCTCCTGGGTAGCCAGCAAAACGGTGAACTCAGTGTACATCACCGATGAGTTTGCCCGCATTGAGTGGGTGAACGATGGCTTTACCCGGCTCTCGGGCTACACCCTGGAGGAAATAAAAGGCCTGCGGCCGGGAGACCTGTTGGCCGGGCCCGAGACTGGCCCCGAGAAAGTTGCCGAGATCCGCCGCAAGCTGCAGCTGGACCTGCCGTTCACCCAGGAAGTGCAGAACCGCAACAAGAACGGGGACCTGTACTGGTCCAAGCTGGACGTGACGCCCATTTTGGAGGAAGGCAGCCGCCAGGGCAAGAAGTTCATTGTGATTGAGACCGACATCACCGAGCAGAAGAAGGCCGAGCAGGAACGCCAGCAGCTCACCGAGGAACTGGTGCGCCGCAACCGCCACCTGGAGCAGTTCACCTACATTGTCTCCCATAACCTGCGCTCACCGGTGGCCAACATCCTGGGCCTGACCGACCTGATGAGCGCCGGCAAGAACCCCGAGCTGTTGGCGAGCATTGCCCCCAAGCTGCGGCAAACGGCGCAGAACCTGGACCAGATCATCCGAGACCTGAACGAGATGCTGAGCCTGCAGACCGGAATTTTGCAGGAAACCGAGCGGGTCTTCTTGCCCGAGGTGGTGGAGCAGGCCTTACAAGTGCTGCCCGCCAACAGTTATGAGGTAGCCACCGTGGAGTTGAACGGGGTAGAGGAGATTGGCTCCATCAGAAGCTACGTGAGCAGCATCCTCAACAACCTGCTCACCAACGCCGTGAAGTACAAGTCGCCGCACCGGCCGCTGCACCTCTCCATCACGGTCCAGCTTCACCCCGAGGCCAACCTGGTCTGCCTGTCAGTCACCGACAACGGTTTGGGCATTAATCTGGAAAAAGAGCGCAAAAACCTGTTTGGGCTGTACAAGCGGTTCCACTTCCATGTCTCGGGCCGGGGCCTGGGCCTGTACCTGGTCAAAACCCAGGCCGAGGCACTGGGCGGCTACGTGGAAGTAACAAGCACCCTCAACGAAGGCTCCACCTTCCGCGTCTGGATCAGGAATTCATAAGAAACGGCAGGTCTGCCTGCCTTATCGAACAGCCTCAAAAGAGCACAGGGCGAGCCCGCTGCTTTTATGCCGTTTTATAAGCTGCGGCAGGCGCTTTGCGGGTGGTACGCTTTGGGCGGAACCGCCAGAGAATGAACCCAGAGATGGAGAGTACCCCTGGCATAATACCTCCCACACAATACAGCAACTGAACAAAAAGCCCTGCATAATCGCCGAAGTGAAGGGGATGCAGCACGGTGAGGAAGCGCTTGGACCACGGCTGGTCTTTCAGGAAGTCAGCCTTTCCCATTTCTCCGGTCTTGTAGTTGAACTGCAGAGAGCTGTAATACTTTCCGTAATAGGCAGGGTCTGACGCCTGCCTGCCCAACAGTTGCAGCTTGCCCTCTGCATTCTTAGGAAACCTGATGGTAGTCACCTGAAAGGCTGGGTACGTTTGCCCGGCGTGTAGGAGCATTGCATCAATGGAGACCGGAATTGCCGGGGAGACAATCTCTTTTTTGCCGCCCTTGAAGGCATTTCCTACCACGGTAATGGCCAGTGACAGCCCCGTGACGCACATAAAGAGATTGAAGACCAAAGACCAAACCCCCACTATGTTGTGCAGGCTGGAAAAGAAAGCCCGGCGGTTCTTGCCGGAAACGCGCTTCTTAAAAGTAAGTACCTTGAGAATAGACTTCCTATACAGCAGAAAGCCGGTAATGGTGAGCAGCAGAAGGGCCAGACCGGCCAGCAACACCACTATTTTACCGGCAGTACCCGCCAGCAGGTTGTAGTGCAGGTTCAGGAGAAGGTAAGAGAACCGGTTGTGGGCTTGCGCTACCGTGGCTTGCTCAGAGCCGGTTACCGGGTGCACAAAAATCCATTTTCTGAGTTGGCCCTGCCGAAGCTCATAGTGCAACGCCTGGGTAGGGGCAGCAGGCAATGACGGGATTCTCACTTCCCAGCCAGGGTTCTGCTGCCTTACCCGCTCAAAGGAAGCATCTATCCGCAAGGAATTGGCCGGAGCCGTTAACGTGGACTCCTGCCTAAAGCTGGCCTCGTCAATATTGTCATCAAACACCAGCACCGCGCCGGAAAGGCTGATCACCAGAATAAAGATTCCGGCAATCAGCCCGCACCAATGGTGAATGGCAAAGGTCTGTTTTAACTTTTTAGCCAAGGTTTACCATTTATAAGTTGCCCCTATTTGAAATCTTGCGCCACTGGCCCGGGTAAAGTTATCGTCTCGGCCGTACCAGTAGGCTTGCGGCAGGTAATACGCTTCGTCCAGCAGGTTCTCAATGCCCAGGTTAAAACCAAGTTTGTGGGTAAGTTGGTAGTTGCCGGAAAGGTTCACCACATGGAAATCCTGTACGGGCCCCTCGCCGGAGTTATACCCGCCCTTGGAATTAGGGGCAAAACGGTCTCTCTCGCCGGAGTAGATCCATTGCAGGTTCAGGTTCAGTTTGGCCAGCGGCTCCACTCTGAGGTAAGAGGCGATCTTCAGGGGCGCTATCCTGGTGCCGTTCAGGTAGTTGTTCTCCTCATCATGGAAGGCTCCGTTGTTGTTGAGGTCTACCCGTCCTTCGCTGAAAGCGGCATTGGCCCCTATGGTGATCTTGTCAGTCACAAAATAATCGGCCACTACCTCAAAGCCCTCAATACGCTCAGGGGCGCGTTCAATGGTGTAAGTGCCTTGCTCATTGGCCTTGAGGTTGGCGCCCAGCTCAGAGGTGCTGATGAAGTAAGCGCCGCTGAAGGCCACTTTGCCGATTCTGCTGTGGAAACCCGCCTCATAGTTGTTCACGATGACTGGCTCAATGTCCATTTGGGAGATGTAGTTTTCCCTGGCCCCGCGCACGTAGCGGCCCACATCAATGATGGAAAAGCCCTGGGAGTAGCTGATGAAGGGTTTAAAGGCCGCTATGGCGGTGTAGCGCAAGCCCAGGTTGAAGGTATGGGCATCAAAGTCAAGCGTGCCCCCCTGCACGGCGTTGCCACCGCCCCCGGCGCTTAAGCGCAGTTGCTGGAAGTCAGGCACGTCAATGGAAACATTGTCGTACCGGTAGCCGGCTTTGAAGATAAAGTGCTCAAATGCGTTCACCTGCAATTGGGCGTAAGGAGCCAGGTTCACCATGTCCATCTCCGGTACCCAGATACGGCCGTCTACCAAGGGTTGGGAAGTAACATCCTGCAGGTAGTCTACGCCGTAGGTGATGCTGGTTTTCAGCGGGCCCAAGTTGAGCGGCGTATTCAGGTTTAGGCGCAGGCCTTTCTTGTTGGAGAGGATGGTAGACTGCCCCCCGTTCTCAAAGTAAGGCGTATAGCCGTAAATAGTGTAGAAGCTCTGCACGTAAGCGCTCAGGTCTAGGTCTGTGTTGAGAAACAGGCTTTTGCCGGTGTACCTTAGCTGGGCGTTGTGGTTGTAGCGGGTTCCTTCATCTTCGCCCTGCTGCTCCCCTTTTACCCCAATGGAGGGGGCCTGGGCATATTTGCCCTCCTGCAGCACATATTCGGTCTGCTGCCGGCTGCCAAAGTAGTTGTACATGCCCTCCACGCGGTGTTTGGTGCCTAGGTTGTACCCCAGTTTGGCAAAGGCATTGTAGGTGTTGGTTTCACCCAGGCCATATAGGGGAGAGATTACCTGTCCTTCGCCGTCTTTGTACACTCCGGTTCTTTCAAAAGCCCCGGTGGCTACGTAGTCAAAGGCTTTCAGTTGACCCGACACCTGCTGGGAGATGCGGCCGCCAAAGGTATCGCCGCCATGGAACAGCATGCCCGTCCCAAGCACCGTGGTGGTGGCGCTAAAGGGCTGGGTTAAGGTGGGCTTCTTGGTGATATAGTTGATTAGACCGCCGTCTGCGCCGTTGCCATACACGGCTGTGGCCCCTTTCACTACTTCCACCCGCTCAATGGCAGAAGGGTCAATGGTTCTCACCTCCCGGCCCCCGGCCCTGAGGGGCGTGGACTGCGGGATGCCGTCTACCAGAATCAGCACGTTGCGGCCCCGTAAGGTCTGCCCAACGTTACTGGTGGTGTTGCTGTTTAACGCTAAGCCCGGTACGGTAGCTGCCAGAATGTTAGAAATGTTGGAGGAAACCAAAGACTGGGTTTGCAGGGTGCGGTGGTCCAGGACGTGCACCGAGGCAGGAGTCTCATCAAGCGCCTCCACCGAGCGGTTTGCCGAGATGATCACCTCCTGCAGGGCATTTCTGTTTTCCTTGATAGTAATGGAAACAACTGCGTTCTGGCCGGTAAGATCCACGGTTTGGGTGACAGCGCTGAAGCCTACGCCGCCCACCCGTAAGGTGTACGTGCCGGGTTTTACCCCTGAGATAAGGAAAGAGCCATCTGCGTTAGTGTTGGTACCCAGAACAGTCCCTTCCAGGGCTACCGTTACAAACTCCACCGGCTGACCGGCCTGGTTGGTCACCAACCCAGATACAGACCGGCCTCCTTGTTGCGCTAACAGGGCAAAGGGAACCAAGAAGGCTAGTAAAGTGGCGTAGAGTATTTTTACATTCATTACTATTTTTATTTAGACAAATTCTAACCAAGGGCACAAACCTAGTGTAGGAATCTAGAATTACCAAGGCTTATTAAGAATAATTCTAAACAGATGTTATGCGAATACTTCCTGGGGTAAGTGGTTAAATCCTAGGGTAATAAGCTATCATTCGGGTGCTTAACAAGTTATGGAGAAGAAGCCGTACCGTTTTTGGCTTGTTTTGGTGGAAAGGGCGCAAAATCACAGTCCGTATCAGCCGGGCAGAAGCAGGGCGGGCCGGTCACAATCCTCCCTGTTCCTCCTTATTAAATAGAGTATCATTTCAACAGTTCTGCCTTCTCCCTGAGCATACCTTGGTCTCTCGCTGGCTTTAGCAAAGGGTGTTAAAAATTTTCATTAAATTTTACAAAGCAAGGCAACCCTTTTTCTAAACGGTGCGTGATGGGGACGCAAAATCGGAACACGTGATAGGGACGGAAAGCATAGAAGTGGTAGAGCTGCTCCGCGGTTGTCTGAGGAACGACCGGGAAGCCCAAAGAAAGCTGTATCAGCGTTTCTACGGGTATGCTATGAGTGTCTGTGTGCGCTACTCGGCAGACGTGGAAGAAGCCCGCGAAGTGCTGAACGACGGGTTCATGAAGGTCTTCACCCGGCTGGCCCAGTATGACCCCAACAAACCCTTCAAGGGCTGGATCAGGCGCATCATGATCAACACTGCGCTGGATAATTACCGGCACAACCTCAAGCACTACCACGCGGCCGACCTGGACACCTCACCGCCGGTGGCAGCCACCGCCGACGTGGTCAGCGACCTGAACTACGAGTACCTGATGGGCCTGATCCAGCAGTTGTCGCCGGCCTACCGCACCGTGTTCAACTTGTACGTCATTGACGGCTACACCCATGAGGAAATAGCCGGAATGCTGGGCATCTCGCCCGGCACCTCCAAGTCTAATCTGTCAAAAGCCAGGGCCAACCTGCGGGAAGTATTAAAAAAAAATAGAGTAGATGAAGTTGAACAATATATCTGACGAAGAGCTGGACCGCCTTTTCAAGGACTCGGCAGAGAGCTTCGACCCTCCCTTTGACCCCGAGGCCTGGGAGGCGATGGAGCAGCGGCTGCAGCAGGCGGAACCGCGCCCCAGCTGGTTCACCAGATTCTATCCGGCGGTGGTATTGCTCACCTTCCTTAGCCTGATTGTTGTTCACCGGTTTGCCCCTGAATCTGTAAAAACACCCCAAAAACAGCCTACAGCAACCAGTTCCGCCCAGTCCG
Organism: Rufibacter psychrotolerans; assembly: GCF_016924645.1. Taxonomy (GTDB): domain Bacteria; phylum Bacteroidota; class Bacteroidia; order Cytophagales; family Hymenobacteraceae; genus Nibribacter; species Nibribacter psychrotolerans. Next base: position 164,405 of record NZ_JAFFJV010000009.1, read on the forward strand.
CCGCCGTTCCCCAGGCGCAGCCTGAAAAAAGCGTTGCAAGGAAAATTTCCACTGCCCCTCACAGAAGCGGAGAGGAAAGTATCGAGAGAAACTCACCGGAACTCGGCCAGACGAAAGCAGCGGAGCGGCCAATTAGGGTGGAGGCGGTAGTCGCTAGTCCCCGAGCGAACAGCTTCAGGAAACCAGCTGCCTCTACATCTGGTACAGTGGCTGCAGGAACCCGGCCGGGGCTACGCGGAGGTACCCAGACGAAGAAATACCTGGCCGTAAGCGCCAGAGGGCAGGCTGATGGAACCAGCACCCAAAGAGACCCTGTGCCCGCCGCTCTTCTGGTACATGAAGAGCCCTTGATGCAAACCAGAGGCCACCTGTTCCTGGATGAGCTGCAGGCAAGAAGACCTGAGCAGCTTACCCTGGCACCTCTTGCGGAAAGTGTGCTACTGGCGCCCCAGGACACTACCGCCAAAGAGTCCAGCCAGGACAAGGCCGAAGAAGGGCCGGGGTTCCTGCGGTCTGTTCAGATCGCGGTAGCCGTGGCCCCTGACCTGACTACGGTTAAGTTCAGGCAGCCGGAGGGCCTGAGTGCCAATGCCGGCGTGTTGGTGGGGCTTCCGCTGACCAGGCGGCTGAGCCTGGTGACCGGGGCAGTGTGGGCCAATAAGAAGTACTCGGCCAGTCCGCAGGAGTATAGTTTCGCGGGCGGGTACACGTCATATTCCCCTATTGACGCCACCTGTGCCGTGTTGGACCTGCCGCTCAACCTGCGGTACACGGTGCTGGAATCTGGGAAAAATGCCGTGGCGGTACAGGCCGGGCTTTCCTCTTACCTCATGCTGCGGGAAGAGTACACCTCGGGCGGCGGTTACGGCGCCTACGGCTACCGCTACCAGGTGAAGAACCAGAACCAGCATTGGTTTAAAGTGCAGAATGTCTCTTTGGTGTACACCCGGGCCCTTTCGCCGCTGTTCTCAGTGGGAGTGGAGCCGTTTGTGAAAGTTCCCCTGTCGGGGATTGGGGCAGGAAAAGTTAGGCTTACCAGTGCCGGCGTGTTCTTTTCGGCAGGTTATACCCTTAGGCTAAAACCTTAGATTGTTCCCATTTCTTCTCTCCGTGGCAGCACCCGCTCAAGGTGCTGGGTTGTACGGCATTGCCTCTGCTTTTTTGCGCACTTTCCATTCACCAAACCAAAACAACCATGAAAACCAAAACTGTATTTTTCCGCCTGGCCCTTGGGCTATTGTTCGTGCTGCCCTTTGCCCTGGTAAGCTGCGGCGATGATGACGAGGACACCCAACCAACCAACCTGGTCCAGTTCCAGAACACCACCCTTACCGGGGCCAAGGAAGTGCCGGCCAACAATTCCACCGCCACCGGCACCTTCTCGGGCACTTACAACCAGGACACCAAGATTCTTACCTACACCATCACCTGGACGGGGCTCACCGCCACCAACATGCACTTCCATAAAGGGGAGGTGGGGTCTCCCGGGCCCGTGGTCATTCCCATTGGCTCAGCGCCTTACACCAGCCCCATCAATGCCCAGACGCCGCCCCTTACCCAAGACCAGGAAGCCGATCTGTTGGCCGGCCGGTGGTTCGTGAACATCCACAGTGCCGCATTCCAAGGGGGTGAGATCAGGGGGCAGGTGGTGCGCCAGTAACAACCCGTCTGGGCCCTGTCATCAGTTCCTGAACTTCTAACCACTTGTTCCTATGAAAAAGAACCTTCGCTCTGGCCTCCTGGGCCTCACGCTGTTGCTCACGGGGTTGTCGGCCTGTAAAGACGACAAAGAAGAAGAGATCACGCCCAATAACCCCAACCAGCAGCCGCAGCAGTGTGATACCAATTCCGTCACTTACTCCGGCACGGTGTCGGGGATCATATCGTCCAACTGCCTTGCCTGCCACAATGCCACCCAGGCCAACGGCGGAATGATCCTGGACACCTACGCCCGCGTGAAGCAGGTAGCCGACAACGGGAAACTGATGGGGGTGATCACGCACGCCAGCGGTTTCCCGGCCATGCCGCAGGGCGGGCCCAAGCTGTCTGACTGCAACATTGCCAAGATCAAGAAATGGGTAGACGCAGGGGCTCCCAACAACTAACGTAACCGGTTTTTATGATGGCAAGAGGCTTTTTTCTGCTGGGGCTGGTGCTGTGGGGCTGGTGCGGCCCAGCCACCGGTCAGTCCAGGTACTACACCCGCACCGGGTTCATCTCCTTCTTTTCCAAGGCCCCCCTGGAAGACATTGAGGCGCAGAACCGGCAGGTGGTGTCTTTCCTGGACCTTAAAACCGGCGACATGGTCTTTTCGGTGCCCATGAAGGCCTTTCAGTTCAAGAAAGCCCTCATGCAGGAGCACTTCAACGAGAACTACGTGGAGTCTGACAAGTACCCCAAGGCCACCTTCAAGGGCAAAGTGCTGAACATACAGGCCGTTAACCTGGCCCAGGACCGCCTGTACAAGGTGCAGATGGAAGGCGTGCTGACCATTCATGGGGTGGACCGCCCCATCCGGACCGACGGTACCCTGGAGGTGAAGGGCAAGCAGCTGCTGGGCAAGTCTACCTTCTCGGTGACCCCGCAGGAGTTCAACATTGAGATCCCGTTCCTGGTGCGCGAGCACATTGCCAAGCGCATTGCTATTACCGTGAATGTAGTGTATGTCCCTTACGTGGAGAAGAGCCTATGAAGAAGTGGAGAAAACTTGTTTTGGTGGCTTTTCTCTCCGTTTGGGCCAGAAACGCGGCAGCCCAGGATGACCTGCTGCAACTGGCCCAGGCCGGAGATACGCTACAGCCTGAGAGCGTTTCGGCTACCTTCAAAGCCACCCGCCTGGTGAACGGGCACACCGTGGAAACCAACGGCGCCGGTGCCCTGCTGTTCCTCATCTCGCACCGGTTTGGCACCCTCAACAGCGGCGCCTACAACTTCTGGGGCCTGGACCAGTCTACCATCCGGCTGGCGCTGGAGTACGGCATCACCAACCGGTTTACCGTGGGCGCGGGCCGAAGCTCGCTGGAGAAGACGTACGACGGTTTCCTGAAATACAAACTCCTGCCGCAGCAGACCAACGGTTTTCCGTTCACGGTCACCTTGTTTTCCAGCGTGGCGCTCAGAACCCTGGACTGGCCCGCCTCTGAGGCCAACTACGAGTTTGCGCACCGCCTCACCTACACCTACCAGGCCCTGGTGGCCCGCAAGTTCTCTGAGCGGCTGTCGCTGCAAGTAGCGCCCACCCTGGTGCACCGCAACCTGGCGGAAACCGGTTTCGGGGAGCCCGATGTCTTCGCCGTGGGCGCAGGCGGGCGCTTCAAGCTGAGCAAGCGGTTGTCGTTCAACGCCGAGTACTATTACCTGGTGCCGGGCGGCGCTGCCGATGCGTTCAAGAACAGCCTGTCGGTGGGGGTTGACGTGGAGACCGGCGGCCACGTGTTCCAACTGATGTTCACCAACGCACAGGGCATGGTAGAAAAGTTCTTCATTCCGCGCAACCCGGGCAGCTGGTCCTCGGGCGACATCTACTTCGGGTTCAACATCTCCCGGGTGTTCCAGCTGGGCAAAGACAAGCAGAGTTGGTGATGAACAAAGGTTGTTGTGGAAAGGGCCCCTGATGTTCAGGGGCCTTTTTTTGCGCGGATCAGCGTAAACCTACCAGAGATGCAGCTCTACTGAGAGGTGGCGGAGAAAAAGCGCGCGCCACCTGGCCCGTTTTTCAGCGGATTTCAGGAAAACAGGCCCAAAACGGCCCAGGCCTTGGGGACGAGGAAGCGGACTTTCAGGCATTGGCTGAATCATCGTTCAGGAAAGCGATCTGTGACTTGAGCGCTTTTTTGCTCTGGGCCAGGAACGGCACCAGCGGGAACACATGGAACATGTTCTCATACTCCTCATACTGCACCGGCACCCCGGCGTTGGTGAGTTTCTGCACAAAGCTGCGGCTGTCCCACAGGAAAATCTCAGCGGTGCCGATCTGCACCAGGGTAGGCGGCAAACCGCTCACATCCCCAAACACCGGCGACACCAGCGGGTTTCTGGGGTCCTGGTCCTGGATGTATTTGCGCGCCGCGGCCCTCACCGAGTCAAAGCCCAGGATAACGTCTTTGGGCGCGGTCAGCTGCGAGGCCGGGTTGGTTAGGGTAATGTCCAGCCAGGGCGAAATGAGCAGCAGCTTCCTGGGCAGGGGCTTCCCGGTCTCCCTTAACCGGTAGGTAGTGGCTACCACCAGACCGCCGCCGGCGCTGTCGCCCAGCAGGGTGTAGTGGTGGGGCAACTGGCCGGTTTCCTGCAGGTGGGTGAGCAGCAGCACGGTGTCTTCCAGGGCCGCCGGGAACGGGTGCTCGGGGGCCATGCGGTAATCTACCACCAGGGCAGCCTGGTTGGTGAGGTTGCTCAGGCGCGCGATGTACTTCCACTGCAGCGCTACCGGCCCGAACAGGTAACCGCCGCCGTGCAGGTACACCAACACGCCGTTGCCGGCATTGGCTTTGTTGATCCAGTAGCCGGGCACCCCGTTGGCGATGAGCTTCTCAAAAGGGTATTTCTTGGCCAGGCTCCTGGGCGGATCAGAAAGGTTCTTGATGCGGGCAGCCCGCTGGGTGATCTGCTTCCGGAGGTAGTCTTTGAGTTTTTCCCGCTGCTTTTTGCCCTTGGGGCCCTTGCTGTACGCCACTGCAGACCATAAAAGGAGGGAGGCCGCGCCGGCCGCCGCAAGGGTGGTGCTCTTCTTCATGCGCTCGTTGCTAAGTGTGGGATAATAGTGGGGTTTAGTCCCCAAATGAGAAAAACGGCCGGTAAACGGAAAACTACCCAAGCCAGGGCAGCCGGGCTGGCCATGGGTCCTACGGGCGGGGCGTAACTTTCCAGAGTTCCCCGTTCAATTGGTCGGTGACCAGGTAGAGGGCTCCGTCGGGCCCCTGCCGAACGTCGCGCACGCGCTGGTTGCGGTCTTTGAGCAGGTGCTCCTCGCCGGTCACCTTGCCGTTCTCCAGCCGGAGCCGCACCAGCACCCGGTCTTTCATGCCGCCCACAAACAGGTTACCCTGCCACTCAGGAAAAGCGTTGCCGGTGTAAAACTGCGCGCCGGAGGGAGCAATCACGGGGTCCCAGTAGTACACGGGCTGCTCAAAGCCCTCGCGGGCGGTGACGGCGTTGGGCACCGGCCTGCCCGAGTATTCCTCGCCGTAGGTGACCAGGGGCCAGCCGTAGTTCTTGCCTTTCTCAATGAGGTTGAGTTCATCGCCGCCCTGCGGGCCCATTTCCACCACCCAAAGCCGACCCTGCGGGTCAAAGGCGGCGGCCTGCACATTGCGGTGGCCCAGGGTCCAGGTCTCGGGCAGGGCGCCCGCTTGGCCTACCAGCGGGTTGTCGGGCGGGGCGGCGCCCTCTGGCGTGATGCGCACAATCTTGCCCATGTGGCTGTCCAGGTGCTGGGCCTGCGGCCTGATCTGGGTATCGGAGCGCTCGCCCAGGGTTACGTACAACATGCCATCGGGGCCAAAGGCCAGCCGTGAGCCGTAGTGCATGGTGCCGTTGAAGGTGGGCAGGGCCCGGAAAATGACCCTGACCTGGCTCAGGCTGCGGCGGTCAGGAGACAGGACCCCGCGGGCCACGCTGGTGGCGTTCCCACCCGACCGGGGCTCAGAGAAACTCCAGAAAATGGTCTGGTCGGTGGCGAAGTTGGGGCTGAGGGCCACGTCCAGGAGGCCGCCCTGGCCCCGGGCATCCACCGCCGGCACCCCGGTGATGGGCTGTCCCACCTGCCCCGCCGCCGATACCACGCGCAGGCGGCCGGGTTTCTCGGTTACCAGCAAAGAGCCGTCGGGGAGGGGCTCCACGGCCCAGGGTTTCTCCAGGCCCCTGGCCAGCACTTCTACCTGCACGGTGGCCGTGGTGGTGATGGCGCAGGCGCGGGTCTGCCCGGCAAAAGCCGGTTTCTGCTCAGGGGCATTGGCGGTGCGTGTTTCCAGGGGCGAGCAGTTGGGCGAGGTGGGAGGCGTCTGCGTGAGGTCGTCCTGCGGCATGTCTTTTTGTTGGCAGGCGGTGGCGGCCCAGGCCATGAGCCCTACCGTTAGCGCGAAGATTGATGTTTTACCCATGGTATTGGTTGGTTTAATGTGGTGCTAAGGCGCTCTGCTCCATCTTCTTCCCTGCCTTTCTTTTACTCTGCAGGCGCGCAGAATGTTCAGCCCTGTCTTCTGATTAACCGGTAACGCAGGCGGTGGTTTAGTTGGGAGGAACCCCGGTTTCTGGCCCGTTTTTAGAAAACAGATCCTGAACGGCGCCGTTAAACTTGTAAGGTTCAGACACGTTTAGTTAAAGCAGATGCAGCAACGGCGGATACAAGGGCTGATTGCCACAGCGGCACTCTCATTGGTCTTGGGAGGACCTGGTCAGGCCCAGGGCTTGACGGCCGAGGTGTTTGCCGGTACCGCCTGGAGTGTGCCCACCACGCTTAGGGTGGAGCAGCCCGGCCAAGCCACCCTCAAGTTCCGGGCCCGGTACCGTACCCGCCCCTGGGTAGGTTCGCCGTACTACGCCTACCGGCTGGGCTACCGGCAATGGAGTGCCGAACTGGTGCACCACAAGCTGTACCTGCAAAACCCGCCCCCGGAGATAGAGCATTTTGAGGTGTCGCATGGGTACAATCTGGCCCTGGTGAGCCGCGCCTTTCCCGCCAGTGGCAACCCAGGGGTGTTCCGGGTGGGGCTGGGGCTGGTCATTGGGCATCCGGAGGGCAGGATCAGGGGGAAAACCATCAATCCGGTGAAAAGTCTGTTGGGCGGCGGGTACCATATCTCGGGGATTTGCCTGCAGGCGGCCGTGGGGCCTCCCCTGGGAATAGCCGAGCACTGGTTCTTCCGGCCCGAGGCGAAACTAACCGCAGCCTGGGCCAGAATGCCTCTGGCGGGTGGCGGCTCGGTGACCGTTCCCAACATTGCCGTGCATACCCTGTTCGGGTTTGGCTACCGCCGCCAGCGGTAAGGCTCTGAGCACCCATTTCTTTTGAACAGCGGTGGCGCAGCAAGCCAGAACTTATTAGCCTTGGGGGAGCCTTTCGGGGCAACTGCGCCACCGCTTACAAAGGGGCAGCCCTGCTGCTGACCCAACCCTTCCCCCGGCGCCTGAGTAAGAGAAGCTGTGGACAGAGTAATAGACATAGCGGCCAGGTTTGGCCTCACGCTCCAGATTGTGAAAACGGCCTTCGCGGCGGCTTTGTCGTGGTTTGTGGCCACTACCGTGCTGGACTCTGACTATCCGTACTTCGCCGCGGTGGCGGCCATCCTGACGGTGCAGGTCACCGTGGCCGACTCGGTGGACAAAGCCAGTCAGCGCATCATTGGCATTATTGGCGGGGTGCTGGTGAGCATGTTGCTGGGGCACTGGTTCAACGTGGGGGCGGTCTCTATTTTCCTCATCATCCTGGTGGGCATGAGCCTGGCCAAGGCCCTGCGCCTGAACCCGCAGGTAATCTCGCAGGTGGCCATCAGTTCGCTCCTGGTGCTGGCGTTTGGGCAGGCCCGCGAAGGGTACGCGGTGGAGCGCATCATTGAGACCATCCTGGGCTCGGGCATTGCGGTGCTGATCAACGCCCTCATTGTGCCCCAGAACGCCGTGCCCGACGTGGAGCGCAGTATCCTTACCTACAGTGCCCTTTCGGCCCAAACGCTCACCAGCCTGGCGGCCATTCTGGATGACCTGGGGGTAAGCCGCAAAACCGGCCGCTCTGAGGTAGACGCCCTCATCAAGGAAGCGCAGGACTGCCGAAAAACGCTTAGTTTGGCCGAACAGAGCCTGAAATACAACCCGCTGCTCACCCACAAGCGCGTGCGGCTGGGCCAGTTGACCGAAACCATTCTGCAGCTGGAGAGCATCACCATCCAGATCAGGGGTATCAGGCGCAGCCTGGCCGACATGCAGGTGAGCGAGCATTTTCAGCCGGGCCTGCCCAATGTGGCGCAACTCAAGCGGGCCATGGAAGCCACCGCCCGGTGCATTGCCGCGTACGGTCTGCTGGGAGTGCAGGGCTCCGCCGACAACCTGACGGCCCTGCAGGAAGCCATCCGGTTGGCCCAGGCCGAACAGGCCCGCTGCCTGGACAGCCTGCACACCATCACCTCCCTCACCACCCTGCGCGACACCGGCAGCATCCTCACCGACCTGGGCCGGATTATCTCCGAGACGCAGCCCCACCCAACCGCTTCGGCCAACGCCACCGCCGCCTAATCTTTTCTTTTCCGCATCAGCGGCGCATTTACTCTTTTCTTCATTCGCCTTCTCTAGTGGGCCCGCGTGCTGTTGTTTTTGCGCAGTTTTCAAGAAAACAGGCCTGAAACAGCCTTTCCCTGAACAGGTAGCTGGCTCTCAGGCACAGGAAATAACTCAATCTGCGCCGGTAAAGTTGTGCTCTGGGCAGGTAGCTGCTGGTCCGTCACATTTTTAGGGGCATCCGTCACATTTAGTTTGGGTTGGGCAGCAGGCTCGTTAACCTTGCCTTAGAGAATGCCGCCAGGCAACTGGCAAACCCATTTATTTTAACTAACTAGTGTGTCCTTTAACATGGCAATGAAAGACCTTCTGCATAAACCAGGCTTTTTGAACAAGGTAGAGTTCTGGACGGCTACCTCTATCTTTGTGATTGCGGCGTTCTTCCTGAGTGCCGATGCGCCGGGGCCCACCAAGCGGCTCTTTGAGGAGGCCCGCACGCCCTTCTACTACTACTCAGACTATTTTTTCCCGCAGCTCATCAAGTACACCCTGGTGTACCTGGCCTTCTTGCTCCTCAATTTTAAAGTGGTGCCCCACCTCATCCGGAAGGAAGAGAAACTCAGGAGCGTGCTGGCGGTGGTGGCCGTGTTTTTGGTCATCTGGCTGGTGTTTGGCGTGCTGGACACCTACGCCAAGAACTACCTGTTCAGCCGCTTCCCCACCGAGGACGACACCTACGACTATATCTTCCAGGAGACCGCTTTCCTTGCCTTCCGGCTCTTGCTGTTGCTGGGCTTTTATTCCTTCATCAAGTACACCGCGCTGTACCTGCTGGCCAACTCAGAGACCATTGAGTCAAGGTACCGCATCATTACCCGTGACGCGCTGGCGGCCTTTGTGCTGTGGATGGTGAGCATGTTCCTGCTCCTGGTTGCCGATGCCGATGGGGAGTTGCTCATTGGCTGGGGAGTGCTGGCCCCGTTTGGCATTATGCTGTACTGTTTTGCCTTTTATTACCTTATTCCGCTTGCGATGTCCCGGCGGAAGCCCCTCAAGGCGTACCTGTGGCGGGTGGCGCTGGTGCTGGTGGTTTCCATCTTGCCGGTGGGAGTGATTGGGTTGCTGATCTCGCATGACGAGGAGTACGGCTTCGGGCTGGCGGTCTTTAACGCGTCGTTTCAGTTTCTGATCACCGCGCCCCTGGCCTGGGTGCTGTACAAACGCCAGATGCAGGGCCAGGCAGAAGTGTTTACCCTTAAAAAGGAGCTGGGCCAGTCTACCGCCAGCTTTGATTTTCTGCGCTCCCAGATCAATCCGCACTTTCTGTTCAACGCCCTCAACACCATTTACGGCACCGCCATTCAGGAGAACGCTGAGCGCACCAGCGAGGGCATTGAGAAGCTGGGCAACATGATGCGCTTTATGCTGCAGGAAAACATGCAGGAGCGCATCTCACTGGCCCGCGAGATAGAGTACCTGCAGAACTACATCAGCTTCCAGCGGCTGCGCACCGACCCCAGTCCCAACGTGGAGATCAAGGCGCAGATTGAGCAGCCCGTGGGCATGGTGCAGATCTCACCCATGCTGTTAATCCCGTTTGTGGAGAACGCCTTTAAACACGGCATCAGCCTGCGCGAGCCTTCGCACATCTACATCACCTTGGAAATGAAGGAGAAAACGCTCTATTTTGACGTGCACAACAGCAAGCACCTGAAGCAGGGCACCGACCCCGAGAGGGACAAGAGCGGCATTGGCCTGGCCAACGTGCGGCAGCGCCTGCAGCTCCTGTACCCCCACAAACACGAGCTGATCATCCGGGAAACCGGCAAAGAATTTTTTATCCATCTCACCCTTCAGTTATCTTAGGCGAAACAACCGCCCGTACCATGTCCGTGATGAAAGCCATAGCCATTGATGATGAACCCATTGCCCTGGAGATTGTGCGGTCGCACGCGGCCAAGGTGCCCTACCTTGACCTGAAAGCCGATTTCTCCGATGCCTTCAAAGCCCTGGAGTACCTGCAGAAAGAGCCGGTAGACCTTATCTTCCTGGACATTAAGATGCCTGACATCTCGGGCATTGACTTCTTCAACAGCCTGAGCAAAAAGCCGCTGCTCATCTTCACCACCGCGTACTCTGAGCACGCCGTCACCAGCTTTGAGATGGATGCCGTGGATTACCTCCTCAAGCCTTTCTCGCTGGCGCGGTTCATCAAGGGCTGCAACAAGGCGTTTGAGCTGTTCAACTTCCGCCACCACACCGAGGCCACCGACCACCTGTACGTAAAGACCGGCTATGAGCAGGTGAAGGTGCTGTTTGAGGACATTCTCTACCTGGAGGCCACCGGCAACTACGTGACCTTCGCGCTCAAGGAGAAGAACCTGCTGTCCAGGAGTACCTTCAACGAGGCCATCGGGCTGCTGCCCTCAGACAAGTTTGTGCGGGTGCACCGGTCGTTTGTGGTAGCGGTGAGCAAGATTGATAAGATTGAGCGGCACCAGGTCACCCTCCAGAAAAAGGAGATTCCGCTCAGCGAAGCCTACCGGCAGAACCTTACCGCGGCGCTGGGCAAATAAAAGGGGCTGGGTTGTTTTAGCGGTGTTTTGGCGAAAAAAGCCCCTAAACAAGCTCCCCGGAGGTAGGCTTTACAGCGCAGGCCCCGCAGCGCCGAAAACGGCAAAGCCTCTGGAAAGCCTGCCTTAGAGGGGAATGCCCTTTGAGCAGTGTTCCAGAGGCTTTGCGCAGGTACTCCGCAGATTTAATCGCGCTTGGCGTCTCTCTTTTGCTGTTTCTCAGCCCTTTTCTCTTTTAGGGTCTTCGCGGGAGCCTTTTTTGCACTCTCTTTGGTGGGGGTTTTACCGGCCATAGCTGTAGAAGTTAACGTGTGAGACTCTTTTCTGAAAGATAAGAAAGTAATAGCAGAAATAACAGGTAAACCGGCGGCGGGGTTGCTGTTTTAGAGCTGTTTCTGGAAAAATGGGCAGAAAACAACCCGCCGCAGGCCTTTCTGCCGTATGTATAAGTAGTACTGCCTGAGGAAAAACCAACCCCTCGCTTCCCCTTACCCGTATGTGCGGACGTTATTCTGTCATTCCCAAAAAAGAGAAAGCCGCTGCCCGGCGGGGCGGAAGCTCAGTGGCCGAGCTGCTGCACAAGTACCAGGAGCAGGCCCGCTACAACGCCGCCCCCTCGCAGCTGTTGCCCGTGATCACCAGCCAGGAGCCCCAAACCGTGCAGCATTTTTCGTGGGGCCTGCTGCCGCATTGGGCCAAGGAGAAGGAACATGGCCTGAGGCCCATCAATGCCCGCACCGAGACCCTGCTGGAAAAACCCGGCTTCAGAAGACTCATAGGCAGCAAACGGTGCCTGGTGCCCGCCGACGGTTTTTACGAGTGGAAGAAAGTGGGCAAAGCCAAAGCACCCTACCGCATCTTACTCAAGAACGAGGCCCTGTTCACCTTTGCCGGCCTGTGGGACGAGTGGGTAGACCCGGCCACCGGGGAAGTACTGCGCACCTTTACCGTCATCACCACGGAGCCCAATGAACTCATGGCCGGCATCCATAACCGCATGCCCGCCATCCTGCACCCCGAGGAAGAGCAGATCTGGCTCTCCAGCACCGACGACGTGCAGCGGGTGGTGGAACTCCTGAAGCCTTACCCCGCCGAGGAGATGAAAGCGTACCCCGTCTCGGCCCTGGTGAACTCACCTAAGCACGACGTCCCCGCCCTGCTGGAGCCCGTAGCCGAGCAAGGCGGCCTGTTTGGCTAGCGCCAAAGCTTATTGTTTCTGGAGTTGTAGCCTGGCAGGTGTTGAGTAAGGTTTTTTTTGAAAGTTGAGCTGCTTGCTATAGGCTGGGTAGTGGCTTGCAAGGGTGCCAAAGGGGCAGCCCAACAAAAAAAGAAGGCCATTTGCTTTTGGGGCAAATGGCCCTCGGGTTCAATGGGGGCAAGTTAGGTTACATGGCGTCTACAGCAGTTTTCAGCTGCTGAGCGTGCTGCAGGTGCGTGCGCAAGACGGGCAACGTAGCGTCAATAAAGGCCTGAACCTCCGTGTCACGGATTTCCCGGTCGGCTTGCTCGTAGAGCGTAACGGCTTCCTGGTGCGCCTGTACCTGTACGGTGGCAAAATCCTTGTCAAAGTCTAACCCAGATTTAGCGTCTAACCGGGTGACAATGGTCATTTTCGCGGCGGGCAGGGTAGTAGGCAGGGTAACGTCTCTCTCGTCTGCCATCTCCATGATGTCCATGGCGGTTGCCGAGTGGTCGGTGACCAGCATTTCCCCAAACTCCTGCACCTGGCTGGTCATGCCCTGTTCCTGCGCCATTTCGCCGGTGGTGATCTCAAATAAGTCACTGGCGGCCGCATTCTGCAGGAAGGTGGCTACCCGGGTACGGTCCTCCATCATGGCGGCGTCATCGTCGTCATCGTCGCTACAAGACACAACAAAGGCACTGCTCAGCAATAGCGCCCACAAGGGCATCCAACGGTTAGTTTTTTTCATAATGTGTTACAATTGTGTTTTACAATGTACCTGTGTACGGGCTTGGGGGTGAAAAGCCGATTAAAAATGGTGTATGGGCCAATTTTCAGTAAAAACACTAATTGTAATATTTAGATAAGCGGATGTTTGGCGATGCCGAAAATAGAGCCGGTAACTGGCGGAGGATTGGTGTTTTTGTGAGCTACCGGGTGCCCAAAAAAAGTAGAAGCCCCTAACGGATTGGCTTCCTACCTGGGAGAGGGCAGAAGGTAGAGTTGCTCCCGCCATGGAGCGGTTGGCACCCATAACGCTGGCTGTCTCCCCGTGGAGGACAACCTAGCACTAAGCGAAGGGTTACTGGACGGGTGCTCCTCTGGAAATTATCAGAATAGTTCTACTGAGGAATCAGTTCAGTAAGACCAGGTAACAAGGGGCCTCTCATTACCGCCCGTTTAAATTCTTCTGTTCATCTTAAGGAATGACGTCGTTACCCTGTTACGGCGTATGCGTATAGCCTCAGGTTTGGCCTCATAGATGACAATAACCCTAACCACCTGTTTCTTTCACCCAGCAGGTTCAGTAGAAAGAAAGCGGCTGTCAATAATCCTAAAACGGAAAGCTCCGGCGGCAAAGAGCCCTTTTCTTACACTGCCTGCCCGGGGAAAAGGCATGAAAAAAAATTACTGGGCGGGTGCTTTGTAACACTTTGGCGGCATGCCGGCAACGAGAGGGGGAGACTTTTTCCCTAAAGCCCTGGGCCACTCTTGCCGAAGATGGAGAGCGCCAGAAAAAGGATCAAAGCAAACAGCGCCAGCCTCAGGAGGGTCTTTTCGCTTGATTTTGCGTTGACCTTTTCAATGGTGAGGGCGCCGGTAATGAACAAACCTATGCTTACAACGGCAAATCCAATGTACAACATGTTCTTTCTGTAAGTTGAGAGAGGAAGTTTTAAACTTATCTTATCTAAGATAGTACTTATACGGACAGAGTCAAGCCGTTTTTGCTCTGAAAAGACAAAATAGAGACAAAAGCAGGCCCAGTTTGCCGGGGTAAAAAAGAGAATATCGCCCCCAAAATAGGACTCTTGCCAGTTCTAGGTCCAGGCTTGGCCCAGGCACTACCGCAAACCCAGCAGCGGGTAGCTGAGCAGCAGGATGAGCACAAACAGCAGGAAAATAAGGGTAGCCTTTTCCTTTGCTTCAATGGCCAGTTCCTTGATGGCCAGGGAACCCGATAAGAAAAGGCCCATGCTGGTGAGAATATAGCTGATGACCAGAAACATCTGTTTTCCTCCTATCTGAAAAACATGAGGTGGGGAACAAACATGCAGCAAATGGACAGAGACGCTAGCCAGAATAGGCCGCAAGGGCTGCGCTATGCTGTTTAGCCTGGGGTGGTCATGGGGTTATAAAAAACAGGGGGAGACTGTTTACGTTGCATTGCTCGTACGCGGCAGACAAGAGTCAGTGGAGGGGAGGCCAGACAAACAGGAGACCTGCTCACCAAGCAGATCTGGTACAACTGCTTCGTGAAGTAACACAAAAATCAATAAAATGCAAAGCTTATTATGCTGGAATTTGCGCCCAACCAACTAGATATGAGGACTATAAACCTAGGCCCTGCCTGCCTTCTCCTGAAAGAAGAAAAACGGAGAAGCAGGTGTTTTTCACCCGTTTCTCCGTTTTTAGGCTAAAAATGAATATGGAACCGCTAGCGTGCCCTGTCAGGCGGCTCAGATCCCCCAGGAAACTGCGGCAAAAACTTCCGGAAGAAGAATCGCTGGCCTGGCAAATGGCGGCTTTGGGCACAGGGGCAGGCAAGTCAGCGCTTCGCCAACGCACGCAACTAGAACCAGCACGGAAAGGAGCCTGAAGGGCCGAGACCAGGATGGTGTCAGGAAAACTCTACCGGTGCCAGGGGCACGGTGCCAGCCGAGGTCCCATTTAACAGGAAACTGATGACCGATTTTCCGTACCAGAGACCATCCTGTAAGTTGCCGCCTGCCACTTCTTCCTTGGCCTGGTCCAGCATTTTGGCAAGCAGGGACAAGCGCTGGGCCGCCTGGCTCCCCTCTGCGGGCTGGGTCTGCAGCTGGTTCAGAATGTGCCCGGTCTTCTGGATAGATTCCAGGCTGGCCGTAATTTCCTCTGGCGAATTACCGGTACACTCCTCCCATTCTTCTAATATTCCTTGAAGCGTCTGGATGCACTCTTGGCTAAGCTCAATCATTTTAGTTAGTTATTGTGATACTTTTTACAAGTTAAAGCAAAAGCGTCTTTCTTTTAAAGGGGCCAGGCAGCGCTGGCGTTATAGGGTAACACCTTCACCTTCAGGCGGTATTCTACAGTGTGCAAAGCGAAAACTGCCTCGGAAAGCCGGCTTGTACTTAGTGGGGGACGGCCCTATATTATGCAATTTTCTTCAGGTTGTAAAATACATTTTGCTTTGCTGTAACAATATATAGAAAAGTTTAGCCTTTGCAATAGACCTTTAAAACAAAATGAGCCTTCTGGTACATGCAGAAGGCTCTGGAGAACTACTCCCTTGGAGGTTTCCCTTTCCCGTGACCCGATAAATTTCTGTGCTCCCTGCCGGGTAAAACTGACGTGGCGTCGGTGGCAGCGGTACCTACGGCAAGCCTACCTTTCTGTAGGAAAGCGTGTTCCCCCGGCCCACGTAGGAAAGCTCCAGGCTGGCCGAATCCACTGCCACGATGTACCAGCACAGATCACTGTCGGTGACGCTAATGTACTTTTCTTTGTCTGGGCTTACGTTCCGCGCCTGGTCTGCTGCGTTGCGGCACCGGTCAGAGAGCACAAATTCCTCATCGGTCCAGGTTTTTTGCCCGGCCGCGATTTCTTTCATGTGGTTCTTCTCAAAAACCAGGAAGTTGGTGGAGTCAACGGTATGTTGCCATTTTCCCTGCAGCAGTTCGTACGGAGTCTTCGGTCCGTCTGTCACTATGTTGGGGGATGCGGAAGCAGGTGGGGCTGCAACAGCCGTAGCAACGGATTGGTTGGCCGGGGCTACTGCGCCCGGTTGGGTTGTTTCCTTTTCCTGTTGTTTTACTCCACAGCTTGCCAGTGACAAAGCTACAAAAGCCGCTACGCTCAAAAGGTGGGTCTTCATGTATTCTTTTTTTGGATAGAAATAAGTGGAAGATGGGCTACAAGGCTGGATTAGAGGTTTTACTTGCCAGGGATCTTTTGTTTGACTTTCCCAAAGGTTTGTTTGATACAATGCCGGGCCTAACCTAAATCAAAACGCCAGAAAAAGCAAACACCTTGGTGGCGGAAGGTAGTCCCGGCTACCATCTCTGTCGTTTGTCCGGGCACTGGTGTTCCCTAGGCCGGGGGGCTGGTTCAGAAGGTAGTGGGTGGTAGAGGCGATTGTAGACCCCTTTGTATGATGGGGTGCCGGGTGCACCAGGAGCATGGCGCTGACCGTTGGAGTGCCGTGCTTACCATCAAACCAGCCAACAAGTGCTCATTCCATGGTGGCCAGGTTAAAACCAAGCGGTTCTACGCTAAAGCAAAGCGCCGTACGCTGTAACGATGCTCTGGGAGGCCGATAGGTCTGTAGCGATGTTACACCGGACCGGTGTACGGGCATTGCTTTGGCTTTGCAGCTGCGTATGTAAAGCCAACCTGAACAGGTTACCTTATGCCTCTTGTTATGGAGGAGTTAAACCGGAACAGGTTGGGTTTGCCTCCTCCGGCGGGTGCACCAACAAGAAACGTCAGAAAAACAGCCTTTACGCTGCGGCGCCGGTATTGCGGTAGTTCAGTTTGTTTTTGGGCCCCTGCTGGGCTTTGGCCAACTGTTTGAACCCACGCAGTTGCGCAGGGGAGAAGTCTCTTTTAGGAACCACGTTGGCCACTTGCGGAGTGGTCCAGATAAGCACCCAGTCTTTGGTCTCGGTGAGGCTGTAGACCTTATCCCAGGTGAAGGTTGACTGGAAAGACTCTCCCGTAATCCTGATCCTGTCCGGCTCAAACGCGTAGACAATGGTCTCGCTTACCCGTTGGTGGGTTTTAAAGGCCTTTTTAGCGGCAAAGTAAAGCTGAACCGGAAACCCCACCGTGAGGTAAAGCCCAAAGATCAACCCAATCCAGGGTACCTCCGTGAGCGCATCGGTCAGGTAAAGGAACAGCACGCTCATGAGCGAAAAGATCCCCAGCACCAGCATGAACTTGCCCTTCCACTTGCGGAACACAAAATGGAAATTGACTTTGATGTAATCCTGTTCGCTCAGTTGGGTGGTGAGGGTGATTGGCTCCATGAGGATGGTTCGTTAACTCTTTTTTATGAATTAGGTTTTGCCATAGGTTTTAGGGGTTGTTTCACAGAAATAAGCCTAAAACGCGTGCTTCCCCCCGGCCCAGAAGGGGCAACTCCTCCTGGCCTTTCCCGCGCATGCCCGCCTTTGGCCCCGCATACAACCGAGTCTCCACCGCTGCCCAGCCTCAATCTGGGGTTCTGGCCTGTCAGTCGGGGCAAGACGCACCTAATAAAGTGGGTCCTCAGGAGGGGCCGGCTGAATGTGTCGGGCCGTTTTTGGGGTGCGGTTGCCTGCCATCGCCCATGCCGGGCGCCACAACAGAAAAGCCCTCACAGCTGCTACACTGAGAGGGCTTTTGCTTTGGTGGCCACGCCAGGAATCGAACCTGGATCGAGAGCTTCGGAAACTCCAATACTATCCGTTGTACTACGTGGCCTGCTTTTGCGTGGGCAAATGTAGGAAATGCCCGTAAAGAATGAAAGTACCTCTGCACGTTTTTTGCCCGCTTTCTGCAAAAGGGCTTGAAATCAGGAAGAAAGGAGAGAGCAAGGCTAACATTTTCGGCCTGAAACAGTTTAGCTAAAGAAATATTTCAGTTTATCACCAAAGAGAGAAACTATGAAAAGAGTGTACACGGCGGAAGTAACCGCCACCGGAGGCCGCAATGGTCAGGTTAGATCGTCAGACGGAATCATTGACATGCCGGTACGGGTGCCCGAGGGACTGGGCGGCAAGGGCGGGGCCACCAACCCCGAGCAGCTGTTTGCGGCGGGTTACTCGGCCTGTTTCCAGAGCGCGCTGCAGCTGGTGGCCAGCAAGCAGCAGATCAAACTGGATGAGAAGTCTACCGTTACCGCTAACGTGGGGCTGGACCAGTTTGAAGACGGACGCTACGGCTTGTCTGTGCAGCTAGACGTGAAAATTAACGGCGTAGACCGCGCCAAGGCCGAGGAACTGGTGGCCCAGGCGCATGAGGTGTGTCCGTACTCAGTGGGCACCAAAGGAAATATTGACGTGAAACTGAATGTGCTGGACTAACGGCGTTTTAGGCCTGTTTTACCCAGAATAAAGCAAAACGGGAGCCCCGCAAAGGGCTCCCGTTTTGCCTTCAGGTGCTTTGGGCAGGCAGGCCCAGGACTTATCTGGCTTTCTTCAGGGTAGGGTAGAAGTCTGCCACTGAGTGGGTGTAGGTAAAATCCGTGAGGGGCCTGATGCGCTGGAAAACGGTGATCTTCTGGGCACCCTGGGGCATCAGCATAATGCTGCCCGGCTTTTGTTCTACCCCGTAGCGGTTGTCCAGGCGGGTGTCAAAGTAAAAAAGATAAGGGGCAATCCACTGGAAGTAGTCATTGGCCTGCGTGCCCGAGAAAGAAACCACCTGCAGGTCTGGCGCCCCTGCGGCAAGAGCCTGCTGCATCTCCACGGCGTTCAGCGGTTTTCCTTTAAGGGTGGGAATCACGTCAAACTGCCCGTCTACCAGCACCCATTTTTTCTGGTCGTGCAGGTAGGCCTCTGCCACCACGTGGCCGGCACCGTATTGAATGGTGTCGGCGTGTTCCATTTTAAGGGCCAGGGTGCGGGCCGGTATTCCCAGGGAGTTCAGGGCACCGCTCACCACCACGCCATACTCCACGCACCGGAACTGCTTGCCCGTGGCGGCCTCTTCCAGGATAGAGATAGGGTCACTTTTCAGCGGCGTGTTAGAGCCGTTGTGTTCCCACTGCTTGCGGGCCCAGGCGCAGACGGCTTGTACCCGTTCAAAATCGGTTTTCTTGCCGGCAACCAAGCGGTCTAAGCCGTAGGTGGTACGCAGTTGCGTAAGGTAGGCATTGTTTGTGGTGCTGCGCAGGTAGTCTGGTTTTACCTGCGGGGCGGTGGTAAACGCGAGCGCTCTGGCGTTCTTCTTTTCCTGCGCCCAGGCCGCGGGCACGGAACCAAAGGAAACCAGAAGTGAAAAGATAAGCGGAGAGAGGGTACTCAGTTTTTTCATAGAAAGGATTAAGTAATGGATGGTGTAGGCAAGAGTTTAAAAAGGGAGCAAAGGTTGCACCAGACAGCAAAAAAAATGCCCTCCTGTTACCAGGAAGGCATTTTGATGTTATAAGTAGGTGATGCTTAGGCTAGTTCAGCCAACACGTCTTTTACTTTCTGAGCAGCTTCTTTCAAGGCTACGGCAGAGTACACTTTCAGGCCAGACTCGTCAATGATACGGGCGCCTTCCTCAGCGTTGGTTCCCTGCAGACGCACAATGATAGGCACGTTGATAGTACCAATGTTTTTGTAGGCTTCTACCACTCCGTTGGCAACGCGGTCGCAACGTACGATACCCCCGAAGATGTTGATAAGAATAGCTTTTACGTTAGGATCTTGCAAAATCAAACGGAAACCGGCTTCTACGGTTTGCGCGTTGGCTCCACCTCCTACGTCCAAGAAGTTAGCCGGCTCACCGCCAGAAAGCTTGATGATGTCCATCGTCGCCATAGCCAGACCAGCACCGTTTACCATACAGCCAACGTTTCCGTCCAGCTTCACATAGTTCAGGTTGCTCTTGCTCGCTTCAACTTCCAAAGGATCTTCCTCGGCTAAGTCGCGCAGGTCAGCTAAGTCCTTGTGACGGAACAGGGCGTTGTCGTCCAGGTCTACTTTACCGTCAACGGCCAGGATCTTGTTGTCTGAAGTCTTCAACACCGGGTTGATCTCAAACATTGAAGCGTCTGTGTCCAGATAAGCGTTGTACAGGCTGGTCAGGAACTTGGTGAATTCTTTGAACGCCTCGCCTTGCAAACCGAAGGCAAACGCAATCTTGTTGGCCTGGAACGGACGAAGACCAACTGCTGGGTCAATCCACTCTTTGAAGATTTTCTCAGGCGTATGCTCCGCCACTTCTTCAATGTCCATACCGCCTTCCGTAGACGCCATGATCACGTTTTGGCCTTTGGCTCTATCTAATAAGATAGAAACATAATATTCTTTAGGCTCAGAGTCGCCAGGATAGTATACATCCTGCGCTACCAGCACTTTGTTTACTTTTTTGCCTTCTGGTCCGGTTTGGTGCGTTACCAACTGCATGCCAATGATCTGGCTTGCAATGTCTTTCACCTGCTCCAGGTTTTTGGCCAATTTCACCCCGCCGCCTTTACCGCGACCGCCCGCATGAATCTGGGCTTTGATTACGTGCCAGCCAGTGCCGGTTTCCTCGGTTAAACGCTTAGCAGCGGCTACCGCCTCTTCGGGGGTCTCTGCCACGATGCCTTCCTGAACGCGAACGCCGTAGCGTTTCAGAATGTCTTTCGCCTGGTACTCGTGTATATTCATGAGGTTAGGTTGATGTTATTAGGTGCACGAAAGTAAGAGATACGGCTAACTTTTCAAAGCAGCCGCCGCTTTGCGGTTAGTTCTGAGTCCTGAGTCCTACGTCTTGAGTGAAAAATATGGAGGATAATTCTCCATTTATAACCTGTTTTTGACAGAATTGGCCAAATGTAGCGGCGTTACCGGGTAACGCCGTGGTGCTATGGAACTTTACAGGTGCACCTTCCCATCTTCCTGGATTTGCAACAGCGCCTTTCGCTAATGACAAGTAATTGGAACCTCTGCCACGGCGTTACCCGGTAACGCCGCTACGGTTAACTTTAAATTCATTGCTCCGTTCTATGCAAACAAACCAATAGTTTGCAAATACCGCCCCTTCCCCTTTGTTTTGTAGTGCATGAGTATAGAGAAACCAGTTTTGCTAGAGGCCCGTGGGCTGTTTAAATCGTATGGGAAACTGCCCGTACTCAAAGGAATTGACCTCACCATCGGCGAAGCCGAGGTAGTCTCTATCGTGGGCGCCTCGGGGGCCGGCAAAAGCACGCTGCTGCACCTGCTGGGCACCCTGGACACGCCCGATGCCGGCGAGGTGTACCTGCACGGGCAGAAGATATCGGGCATGAGCAACAAAGAGGTGGCCCGTTTCCGGAACCGCAACATTGGTTTCATTTTTCAGTTCCACAACCTGCTGCCCGAGTTCTCTGCCCTGGAGAACGTGTCGCTGCCCGGTTTCCTGGCCAACCGGCCCGAGAAGGAGGTACAGGCCCGCGCCAAGGAGCTCCTGGAGATGCTGGGCCTGGGCGATCGGTTAGACCATAAGCCCTCTGAGATGAGCGGGGGCGAGCAGCAACGCACCGCCGTGGCCCGCGCCCTCATCAACTCGCCCAAACTGATTTTCGCCGATGAGCCCAGCGGCAACCTGGACTCCAAGAACGCCGAGGAACTGCACCAAATCTTCTTCAAACTGCGCCAGGACCTGGGCCAGACCTTCGTGCTGGTGACCCACAACCCCGCCCTCGCCGACATGGCCGACCGCAAACTGACCATGAAAGACGGCTTCCTGCTGCAGCCCGAGGAAGTACAGTAGTCCAAGCTCAGTACAATCTGCTCCAGCTCTTGCAAAGCGAGGTGTCTTGGTGTTTTCAGGCCATTTCCTGAAAAGAACGTCCTAACCGTGAAGTTCCGTTTTAAAGGGGAGGGGAATGGCTATGGTGTGCTGCCTCAGATGCTGGTTGGTCTTCCTTTCGAAGTTAGGCATTAAACCAGTCACCTTCTAGTGTGCTCATCTCGTCCACTAAAGGGTAGTCATGATACATTCCCTCGCTCGCCTCTGGCGAGTGTGAGAAATATTGCGGCCTCTGGCCGCGTTGCAACCTTGCAAAAAAAGACAGTACAATGGCGCGGAAGTTACTTCCGTGCCTTACAAAATCCTGGTAAGGGTCTTCAAAGCGGCGAGACGCCGCCCCATAGCTCACACTCGCCAGAGGCAAGCGAGGGATTAGTGTGCTTTGGTGTTTTGTTTATCAATAGTTAAAGGTTGAGTTGCTTTTTGCGCAACTCCCCAATCTACCGTTACCAAATCTAGCGGATTGTCGTTTCCAAGGCAGTTACAACAGCTGCATTTACCCCGGTACAGTTCGTGCCGCCATCTCACCAACTAGACGCCGTGCCCTCCATGCCGTTGTTGGTGTTTTCACCAACAATCCAACCTACGCCTTTCTATAAACAAGCCTGCCGTCCACCCAAGCCAAGTGAGAATGATCTGTCCCTAAAATATCAAGCAGGTAGCGCGCGCGAGGCCCCCGCAACTGCATCCACTCATTCTAGAGCAGCTTTACATAAAACGCGTGTGGTTGAAGGTATCCCAAAGATTGCCTCCGGATTTCTGGCAGGGGGAAGTGCAGCCGGTCAGGTTGTGCTGGTTTGTTTGCAAAAATGATAATTTAAGTCATAAACAGGGCTTGGAGAAATGCGAGGGAATCGGCATTTTTAGAGGCTTTATTTGTCTCACCCATGCACTTGTTTAAACGTACGTCCCTGTTGGGGATAGCCCTGGTCGCGCTGGCGGTGGTAGGCTGCCAGCAGAAAACCCCGGAAGGGGAAGCGGCCCAGGAACCCGCCACCACTGAGCCCACCCTGTTCACCCTGCTGGCCCCTGAAAAGACCGCCATCAGTTTCAACAACACCTTAACTGAAACGCCTTTCGCCAACATCATCGCCTACCAATACTTCTACAACGGGGGTGGGGTGGCCATTGGCGATGTAAACCAGGACGGCCTGCAGGATCTCTACTTCTCGGGGAACATGGTGCCCAACAAACTGTACCTGAACAAAGGCCAGATGCGGTTTGAGGAGGTAACCTCTGCCGCCGGGGTAGCGGGCACGCCCAACTCCTGGAAAACCGGCACCACCATTGCCGACGTGAACGGCGACGGCCTGCCCGATATCTACCAATGCTACTCGGGTCCCGTGCCGGGGAGCGCGCGCGTGAACCAGCTGTTCATCAACCAGGGCTTCGGCCAGGACGGGGTGCCCACGTTCAAAGACCAGGCCCGGGAAATGGGCCTCGCCGATTCCTCGTACAGCACCCACGCCGCCTTCTTTGACTATGACCGGGACCATGACCTGGACCTGTTCCTGCTCAACCACAACCCCGTGCAGTTCAACAACCTGGACGACGTCACCATCCGGGAGATCAAGAAGAAACCGTCCCGCAGCATGCAGTCCAAGCTGTTCCAGAACCAGAAGGGTCGGTTCAAAGATGTGTCAGACCAGGCGGGGTTGCACGCCTCGGCGTTCTCGTACGGCTTGGGGGCAGGAATTGCTGATATCAACCAGGACGGCTGGCCCGACATCTACGTTTCCAACGACTATTCCGCGCCCGATTTCCTGCTGATCAACAACCGGAACGGTACTTTCACCGACCAGTCCAGGGCCGCTATCCAGCACACGTCCATCTACTCCATGGGCAACGACATCGCCGACATCAACAACGATGGCCTGCCTGACATCATCACGCTGGACATGCTGCCCGAGGACAATAAGCGCCAGAAGCTGCTCTTTGGTCCCGACAACTACGAGTACTTTGAGATGCTGGTGCGGGCCGGGTTCAACCACCAGTACATGCGCAACATGCTGCAGGTGAACAACGGCAACGGCACCTTCAGCGAGGTGGGCCAGCTGAGCGGCGTCTCCAATACCGACTGGAGCTGGGCCCCGCTTTCCGCCGACTATGACAACGATGGCCTGAAAGACCTGTTCGTGAGCAACGGCTTCCTGCGCGATTTCACCAACATGGACTTTATCAAATTCCGGAGCGCCTACTTCCAGTACCTGCGCGGCAAGGTCACGCCGGAGAGCGTGATGAACCTGCTCTCCAAAATGCCGGCCTCTAACGTGAACAACTACATGTTCAGGAACAACGGCAACCTGCAGTTCAGCAACATGGACAAGAACTGGGGCTTTGACCAACCCTCTAACAGCAACGGCGCCGCCTACGCCGACCTGGACAACGACGGCGACCTGGACCTGGTCACCAACAACGTGAACCAGCCCGCCTTTGTGTACCAGAACCAGGCCCGGCAACAACTAAAGCGCCACTACCTGCAGGTGAAACTGGTGGGTACCGGCCAGAATACCCATGGCCTGGGCGCCAAGGTAACCCTCTTCCACCGGGGCCAGCAGCAGTTGCAGGAGCAGATGCCCTCGCGCGGGTACCAGTCCAGCGTGTCGCCCATCCTGCATTTCGGGGTGGGGGAGAATGCGACCATTGACTCGGTGCGGGTGGTGTGGCTGGGCGGCAAGCAGCAGGTGGTACGTCAGGTAAAACCAAACCAGGTGCTCACCTTAGAGGAAAAGAACGCCACTGGCGCTTACGTGGCCCCCCAACCGGGCAAACCTTATTTTAAGGAGACTGCCTCGCCGCTGCAGTTTGCGCACCAGAAAAGCAACACCAATGACTTCAAGCGCCAGCCGCTCATGATCAACCCGCTGTCATTCTCTGGCCCGTGCCTGGTGAAGGGCGATGTGAACGCCGATGGCCTGGAGGACTTGTTTGTGGGTGGCGCGGCTGGTCAGGCCGGGGCGCTCTATTTACAGGCTAAAAACGGAAAATTCGCCCTGAAACCCACTCCGGCCTTTGCCCAGGACAAAGCCAGCGAAGACGCCGATGCCCTGTTCTTTGACGCCAACAATGACCAGACCCTGGACTTGTACGTGGTGAGCGGCGGCTACCACCATTTTCTGCCCGAGGATGCCGCCCTGCAGGACCGCCTGTATTTGAATGATGGCAAAGGCAACTTCACCAAGAGCGCGCAGGCGCTGCCGGCCATGCTCACCAGCAAAAGCTGCGTGCGGGCCCAGGATATCAACGCCGATGGTTTTCAGGATTTGTTTGTAGGCGGCCGCGTGATTCCGGGTCGGTACCCCGAGGCGCCCAGAAGCTACGTGCTCCTCAACAACGGCAAAGGCCAGTTTTTGGATAAAACCGCCGAAATAGCCCCAAAACTACAGCGCATCGGCATGGTGACCGATGCAGCCTGGCATGACCTGAACGGCGATAAAAAAGCCGAGTTGGTAGTGGTAGGCGAGTGGATGCCCCTTTCCGTTTTCAGCCTTTCTTCCGGAAAACTCCTTGAAAATACCCGGGCTTTCTTCGCGCGCACGTACAGCGGCTGGTGGAACAAACTGCTCCTCGGGGACTTCAACGGGGACAACCACCCCGACCTGATTGTGGGCAACCAGGGCCTGAATACCCAGTGCAAGGCCTCAGACAAAGAACCCGCCCAGCTGGTTTTCAAAGACTTTGACGACAACGGCGCGGTGGACCCCATTCTGTGCTTCTACCTGCAGGGCCAAAGCTACCCCTACGTGACCCGCGATGAACTGCTGGACCAGGTGAGCATGATGCGCACCCGGTTCAAGGACTACAGCAGCTACGCCAATGCCACCCTGCAGAATATTTTCTCGCCGGAGGAACTTGCCGGAGCCGGCCGCTTGTCCTGCAATTACCTGCAAACGGCATATTTTCAGGGAGGTACCGGTGGGAAGTTCAAGGAGCTGAAGCTGCCGCTGGAGGTTCAGTTTGCCCCGGTGCTGGCCATGGCCACCCTGGATTACAACCAGGACGGTGCCCCAGACCTGCTGATGGGCGGGAACGTGAACAAAGCCCGCCTGCGGTTCGGCAAGGCCGATGCCAACTACGGGCTGTTGCTGCAGAATGACGGCAAAGGGAACTTCCGGGCTGTGCCGCAGCACCAGTCGGGCTTCAAGCTCACCGGTGATGTCCGCAGCATCATGCCTCTCAAAAACACGGTATTGTTCGGGGTAAATCAGATGCCCCTTAAAGCCTATAGCCTACAGTAATGAAAAAGGTAGTTCCGGTACTGCTCCTCTGGTGGTTGATTGGGAGCTGTACTGCCCCCGGGCCCCAGAAAAAACAGAACCTGGCGTTCGGCTCAGGACAGATCAGCCAGGTGATCAACCAGATGACCGACATCATGGTACATGACGTCACCAATCCGCCCCTGGCGGCGCGCTTTTTCTCCTATGCCACCCTGGCGGGCTACGAGGTGGTTGCCCACCACGACAGCAGCTACCAAAGCATGCACGGCATCCTGAAACAGTATCCCCAGATTGCCAAACCCAAAGACCTCACCGGCCACTCTCCGGAGCTGAGCGCGGTATTGGCCATGATGGAGACCGCCAGGAAAATGCAGCCCTCGGGTAGTATGCTGGATAGCCTGGAAGCCCGTTTCCTGGATTCCTGCCGCCGCGAAGGGTTGGCCGAAGAGGTGATCACGGCCTCCTTGAAATACGCCCAAAGGGTGAGCAAGGAGATCCTGGCCTATGCCAAGGCCGATAAATACAACCGCATCAGCAACTACCCGCGCTATACGCCCAAAGAAGGCGAAGGGAACTGGTACCCCACGCCCCCTGCGTACTTTGCCCCGGTAGAGCCCTACTTTAACACGGTCCGTTCCTTCACCCTGGATACCTGCACGCAGTTCAAGCCCGCGCCGCCAGTGGCGTTCTCCACCAATAAGAAGTCGGCGTTTTTCAAGATGCTGCAGCAGAACTACCGGGTAAGCACTCACCTGACCCCAGAGCAGCAAGCCATTGCCGCCTTCTGGGACTGCAACCCCTTTGCCCTGCAGGACAACGGGCACTTACAGGCCGGGCTGAAAAAGATCTCGCCGGGCGCGCACTGGCTGGGCATCACGGGCATTGCCTGCCAGCAAACCAAAGCCGATTTCAGCAAAGCCATGAAGGTGCACACGCTGGTGTCCCTTGCCCTCATGGATGGGTTCATCGCCTGCTGGGACGAGAAGTTCCGCAGCAACCGCATCCGTCCGGAAACGGCCATCCGCAAGTACATTGACCCCTCGTACAAGCCCCTGCTGCAGACGCCGCCCTTTCCAGAGTACCTGAGCGGGCACTCAACCATTTCGGCCGCATCGGCAGTGATCCTAACGCATTTTTTTGGGGAAAGCTTCCGCTACACCGACACCGTGGAAGAGCGGTTCGGCTTACCGGCCAGAACGTTCAATTCTTTCCAGGAAGCGGCCATTGAAGCGGGCCTGTCCCGGTTGTATGGTGGAATCCACTTCGTGGATGCCGTTGACAACGGCCGTTTGCAGGGATTACAGGTAGGAGAGTGGGTGCTGCGGAAAGTAGAGGGGGCGCCGCAGGTGTTGGCTTCGGTTCAGAAATAAGAGGTAGTTTGGGTTGATGCTGTTGCTGGAGTTGAGTTGTTTGTTTGTGAGGTACAGTTGGTAGGTGTTTAACTTTTGCTGGCGTAGCTTCCACTTGTCTAAGTCCAGTTTGGGCTTTTATCTCATTATGGGTTATTGCTGGCGTAGCTTCCGCTTGTCTATGGATTTATGAGCTGGGTTGTTGCATAGTTAGCCTCCGTGCGCTCACGGCCGCGGGGCCCCGTCTTCCGCCCTCGCGCTGTGCTCTCTCGCCTGGCCCTCAGGCCTGCCGCATGCGCGGCACCGGGTCGAGCGCTAGGCGCTCAGCCGAAAGACTGGAATAGGGGAAAGAGCCAGAAGCAGTGACGGTGCTGGGGGAATTGCAATGCTTGTCAGCAAGGCGTACTCCCCTCCTGGGAGGGGCAGGGGTGGGTTCACATTCTGCATGGTTCAAGTCTGTGAGGTGGACCTACCATGAGGGCCGTTTGTAACTGCCGTGGGTTCATGGCTGGCTAGTGTATAATCAGCATGCTGATTTGCTGGCGCGAGCGTTCCGCTCGTGCCTTCATGACCAGAATAAATGTCAGCTGTTACTAGAGCTATAAGCTGTTTCTAAGAGCCCTCATGACCATAAAGTCCTGCAGTTATGAGAACCTTAGGCTATTCGTTAAAACAGAAAAGCCGCTCTTACCTTGGTTAAAGCGGCTTTTGTCTATGTAGGAATGGGATGGGTTAGTTCCCTGGCCAGGCATTCCATGGAATACGGCTAAGGATAAGGACCAGGCCTAAGGCGTAGAAGATAGTCATGGTTCTGAAACCGCGGGTAGTGCCTACCTGGCGTTTGGCTTTAGAGTAACCAATGGTGATCAGGACAACGGCAAGTACCATCATGAGCGGGTGCTCCAGGAAATACAGACGGGAAGTGGCGTCTTTCATGGCGGCACCTGAGGCGTTATTAATGCCCAGCGGTGACACAAAGTAAAGAATCAGGCCAATCACCCACTGCAGGTGGGTAGGAATAAGCCCCAGTAACCCTAATTTTCTGTTCTTGTCCGTAAACGTTTTTCCACCGAAGAGTCCGGCCAAAGCGCTGAGGAGTGAGATGCCTACTCCTGCCAACACCAGGTACGCCAGGGCAGAGTGCGCGTGTTGAAGTCCTGTATACATTCTTTCTGTTTTTAGTTGCAGGTGTAAAGATAAGAGGGAATCCCAGAAAAGCCCTATGCCCAGCGGTTGTGCCCAACGGCCTGCCGGGGAAAGCAGGTCTAGACCAAGGCGTTTTGGGGCTGAATTTCTGAAAAGAGGCCAAAAATACCTGACCCAGGTTCCCCTTGTAATGCCTGTTCCTGCGCCTTGGTAAAGTAGGGGCGGCCCTGCCGCTAACTCCTTTGGCTTACCGGTAGTGACTAGCGCTGGTGCGTGCTTGTAGCCAGGGCTTTCTTTTGCGAAGTATTGCTAAGCAATGAGCTGGGCAAAAGTTGGACATGGAATGCGTGCGGACACGAGCGGGACGCTCGCGCCAGCGGACCAAAAAACTACAGGCATGTGGGTACCTTTGGGTAATATGGGGCGCTGCTTCACCACACGAATTCTGTCTGACTCCCAACACTCCTGTCGCTGGCGCGAGCGTCTCGCTCGTGCCTTCTTTTGCAGATAACATCTAATAGAGTGCAATAACCCAAAAATTAAAAATCCGCTGACGCAAGCTTATAACTCGCGTCAGCGGATTTCAAGAGTAATAGAGCGGTTGTGGCCTTGTTTCAGGGACTGATCTCCTCAGTACAAGCCTCATGCTCATGTTTATCCTACCTCTCCTGCTATACCGCAAGTTTGAGCGTAGCGGCAACTTTGGGTACGTTTTAGAGCCAGATTGTAACTGGCTAATATCGTGTTTGGCAGCACAGCATAGCCAGTTAAAAATGGGCAGCAAGGCAAGCTCCAGGTTCCCGCTGCGATCAAAATTGAAATATGGGACGATACAGCACCAATTAGCGCCACTTCACATTGGCAAAACGGTTCTCCAGCATCGGCTTTAGGCGTGGGTATTCTTCCTGCCAGAAGGTGTGCAGGTCGTACACGGTGGCCAGGGATTTCAGACTTGGAGACAGCAGGTGCAGCACCACGTTTACATCACCGTTGTCTACGGTGGGGTTTGCTTCCCAGTCCAGCACATCTTGCAGCCGGATTTCCAGCAGGGGCGGTTGGCCGTTGGTGCGGTACGCCAGTTCCATTTCGTGGCCGTCTGGCAGGATTAACGTAGCGGGAGCTAGTTCTTCCAGCCGCTGCTTTTGCTCGGCGTTCAGCATGCCTTGCAGCAGGGGCAGCAAGTCAATTTCGAACAAGTTCTCGCCAATTTCCACGTCTTCCAGGTGATAAGCCAGCCACTCGTTACAGGTCATGAGCAGGGTGGGCGTACTGATGTCGGGGAAGCCTTCAGTGGGATGCCATTTACGGAGACACAGCACGCGGTTCTGGAACTGAACCACTTCTTCAGAGAAATTGAGCAGTTGCTCGCCTTCGCGTTTGATGGTCTCGCAGATGGCCTGGATCAGGAAGCGGTCGTCTGGGGCGGGCAGCGGCTTGGATTGCAGCACAATGTTCCCGATGCGCATGTCGCGGGAGGCGGTGAGTTCGCCTTCTTCGGGGTCCCAGGAAACTACGTCTTTCTGCTTAACTAAGGGCGCCAGGTCTTTGGGGTTCAGCGGTGAGGCCAGGAAAATTCGACCCGGACCATCGCCGCCGGCGTGCAGGTGGGCTATGGCCAACCATGG
This sequence comes from Rufibacter psychrotolerans, assembly GCF_016924645.1. Lineage (GTDB taxonomy): Bacteria > Bacteroidota > Bacteroidia > Cytophagales > Hymenobacteraceae > Nibribacter > Nibribacter psychrotolerans. Next base: position 194,153 of record NZ_JAFFJV010000009.1, read on the forward strand.
GTCATGCGCCAGGCCATCGCGGTGGCCGGCGCTCGCGTATTTGCCGTTGGCCAGCTGAAACTGGGCATTGTTACCGGGGCGCGCGTACGCAATCCGCTCGGGGTAGCAGTTGGCCAGCAGCAAGCCGGTCTCGTACGGGTCTACCACGGTGTTCTCCGGGGCGATCTCAAACATGCGGCGGTACTGGGCGGCAATCTTGTCAATCTTCAAGAAGCGCTTGTTGTGCATCTGCTCCTTCCGGAACCGCCGCAGCGCCTCTATGCGCAGGTTAATGTCAATACCCGCCTCGCGGGGCAGCGGGTCGCGCTCTTCCAGGATGGCGGCAATATCGGTGGCTAGCGCCAGTTGGTTTGTTTCCTGGGCGGCCAGCAGCATGTGCGCTATACGCGGGTGCGTGGGCAGAGCGTGCATTTTGCGGCCGTGCTCTGTGATGCGGCCATCTTCCAGGGCATTGAGCTGGTGCAGGGTTTCCTGGGCCTGTAGCAAAGCGGCTTTGGGCGGAGGCGTGAGCCAGGTAAGCTGCCGGATGTCAATAATGCCCCAGGCAGCCATGTCCAGCACCAGCGGCGCCAGGTCGGCTTCCTGAATCTCAGGGGTGCGGTGCGGGGCCAGGCGGGCCTGCAGGTTCTCGGTCCAGAGGCGGTAACAGGTACCCGGACCCAAACGACCGGCCCGTCCGGCGCGCTGGTCGGCGGCGTCTTTGGAGATGCGCACCGTCTCCAGTCGGCTCAGGCCGGTGGCCGGGTCAAAGCGCGAGGTCTTCCCGAAGCCGGTATCTACCACCACGCTCACGCCTTCAATGGTTAAGCTGGTCTCGGCAATGGAGGTAGCCAGCACCACTTTGCGCTTGCCGTTTCGGTCTGGCATAATGGCGGCGTATTGCTTGCCAGGGGGCAACATACCGTACAACGGGTGAATGGCTATGTCGCGCAGATCGCGGCGCAGCATAGACTCCACCTTTCTAATGTCGTTCTCGCCGGGTAGGAACACCAGCACGTCGCCTTTCTTCTCTTTAAGCGCCTGCTTTACGGTGCGAGTCGTCATTTCGGGCAGCAGGTGCGGATCGGCTTCGCCGGACGCGTACTGCACATCAATGGGGTACTGACGGCCCTGGCTGGTGACCGCCGGAGCGTTGAGCAGGCGGGTGAGCTGCGGCATGTTGAGCGTGGCACTCATGACCAGGATGCGCAGATCGGGGCGCATGGTAGCCTGAGCCTCGCGGCTGAGCGCCATAGCCACATCGGCGTGGATGCTGCGCTCATGGAACTCATCAAAAATAACCAGCCCCACGCCTTTCAAAGCATTGTCTGAGTGCAGCATGCGGGTCAGAATCCCTTCGGTGACTACCTCCAGGCGGGTCTGCTCTGAAATGCGGTTCTCAAACCGGATGCGGTAACCCACGGTCTGGCCTACGGTTTCGCCCAGCAACTCCGACAGCCGCTCGGCAATGGTGCGGGCCGCCAGCCTGCGAGGCTCCAGCATAATGATCTTCTGCCCTGCCAGCCACTCCTGGTCCAGCAAGGCCAGCGGCAGCAAGGTACTCTTTCCCGCCCCCGGAGGCGCGTTCACAATAAGCGTATTCTGCGCCGCAAGATGCTCTCTCACGGCGGGGATGATTTCCCTAACGGGAAGGTCTATGGTAAATGGGTTGAAAGGCAAGAGAAAGTGGTTTGGGTTGCACAACAGGTTCCAGGGTTGGAGCCATTTTCAAAGGTACGGCAATTTGGGCAGGGAGGAAACAAACTGGTTTACCTTTAGGCAGTTTGCCCAAAGTAGTATTCTCCCGAAGCGGGTAGTGGAGAAGACGCAGCCAGAAGTTGGCCTTGTGGAGTCGCTGGCCCCGCCGGTTACCCGCGGTTTGTGCCCTGTCAAAACCGGCCTGTGCGCGCCAGTCCCTGGTTTGGTGGCCGGCCTGTATGGTGCCAAAGAAGTAGGTATGCCTACTACTATTTCCTGCTGCCCACCTTAGTTAAAAGCAATTTGCAATCTTCGCCCCGTTTTCTGGTTGCCGCCTCCTATGGGGAACTAAAGTTTAGGGTAAGTATATCTTGTTGAGCATCAAATTGTTGGTAAACGGTATTTAAAGCGTGTTTTAAGAAGTGGTTCTTTGTTGTTAAAAAAGTCATAAGGAATATGGCTAATATTAAAATTAAGTCGTAAATAGCATTGATCTCATTAAAAATATAATGTAAGTAATATCATTTCCTATATTTTATCTTAACCATTTATCTATCATGAAAGCAAAATTATTAAGAACCAGTATGTTGGTGGCAGCAACTGCACTTGCATTTGGCTGTAGCCCCGAGGAGGACGAGCTGCTTCCTACAGAAGTGCCGGGAGGGGGAGGCGAAACCCCAGCCATGGGCTCCTGTGAAACCATTACATTTGACAAGGTGACCCGTGGGGCAGACGGCTTTGTGCATGCCGTCATGAGCGACCAGGCCAGTACTCCCATTCTGGTGAGGGCGTTCAGGAAAACCGCCCCCAACACCTACGGTCCTACGAACGTGGCCAATATCTTTGACTCCGGCCAGACAGGGCCGCTGGGCAATGACGTGGACGATATTCTTACCCCGCACAAAGACTTTGGCGGCTGGGGCGTAGGCGATGGCGGCAAAAAAGGCAAGGCCTACCAGAACGACAAAGCCCTGGGCAGCCTCATGATTGTAAACCGCACCGACAACTCTTCTCAGGCGTATGACAACAACGGCGGCGGTAAACTGGAGTTTGACTTTTCTGGCTACGGCGCGGTAACCATGAACTCCATCACCGTGATGGACGTGGACTCCTATGAAAAAGGATCCAAGGTGGTGCTGTACGGGCTAAACTCAAAGGTGCTCAAAACCGTGAACATGGCCGTGAGCGGCAACAACGGCAAGCAGGTGCTTGACCTGGGCGGTACCGCCGGCGTAGTGCGCATGGAAGTGTACCTGGGTCCCACCAACTCTACCTCAGGCTCAGGAGCCATTGATGACATTGTCTTCAACTGTGCCAGTGCCCCCGTCTGCGAAACGGTAACGTTCACCAGATTCAGAAGAGGTTCTGATGGATTTGTGAGCGAGGTGACCAGCAATGAGTCGGCGACGCCAATCCTGGTGAGCGCCTTCAGAAAAACCGCGGCCAATACGTACAGCGCGGTGAATGCGGCCAACATCTTCAACTCCAGCCAGCCAACTTCCATTGGCAACCAGGTAACCGACATCCTTACCCCGCACATGAACTTTGGGGGAGGCGGTGTTGGCGATGGCGGCGCCGGTGGGGCCTTTGCCAACAACACACCGCTGGGCAACCTGCTCATCATCAACCGTACTACCAACCCTATGCAAGCTTATGACTACAACGGGGGAGGTAAGATGGTGTTTGACTTCTCGCGGTTCGGGAGCGTGAGCCTGAGCTCGGTTACCGTGATGGACGTGGACGACTATGAGGCCGGCGCCAAGATCATGCTCTATGGTCCGGGCAACGTGGTGCTCAAGACCGTTCCCATGGCCGTGAGCGGCAACAACGGCAAGCAGACGGTGGACCTGGGCGGCACCCCGGGGGTTACCAAGATGGAGATTTACGTAGGGCCAACGGCCACCTTAACCGGCTCAGGGGCCATAGACAACATTCTCTTCAACTGTCCACCCAGGCTATAGTTAACCAAATCCCGTGCTGCTGTGAGGCGGAGGTCGGGATGAAAAGGGAGGTGCCGGCATATCTTTACCAGGATCTGAGCAGGAGCTGGAAGGTTCTGGCTGGGATACCTCCTAATCATTTTTCAAGCACTTACCCAAACGCCGTTGTTAGTAGTACTAGCAACGGCGTTTTTCTGTTCAACGAAGAAGGCCGCAGTTATACCGATAGCGGTGTGGCCTGGTGGGTGGTATGGTTCACAGCCCCCTTGCGCGTAAGCCGGAGAAGACAAGTTTCATAAGTCCTCTACCACCAAGGTCCTGCCTTCTGTTTTTAAGGCTTTTTAAGCAAAACAGGACCAAAACGCACACATAAAGTACAATTTGTAATCCTCAGGGGAGACTTTCATAATATTCTTACTATTCCCGCTCCAATGTAGCAACAGATAAGTTCCTCCATTACCAAAAAATGAGTATTCTTTTATATTTTATGTTAAAATATTTATAGATGATCAAGGAATCTGTTACCTTACCTCTATGATTTTATAACTCATTATTAACCCTAAACAGTAAGCTATTATGAGAACAACATTACTGAGAACCAGCATATTATTTGCTGCGGCTGCTGTGTTATTTGGGTGTAACCCAGAGGAAGAAGAACTGGACCAACTGGAAGTGACGGGTGCCGCCACTAAGAACACATCTGTGAGTACAGGCTGCGAAACGGTTACCTTTGACAAGTACACCAGAGGAACAGACGGCTTTGTGAGTGCGGTAATGAGTGATAAAGGATCAACTCCTATTTTGGTAAGCGCCTACCGGAGAACGGGTAACAATACCTACAGTTCCAGTGACGTGCCCAACATCTTTAACTCTGCGCAACCTACCCCAATACCAGACACCCATGAGATTGATGACATCCTCACCCCGCACAAGAACTACGGCGGCGGCGGAATGGGTGATGGCGGCGCTGGTGGCACCTATGCCAACAACACCGCCCTGGGCAACCTGATGATCATCAACCGCACCGACAACCCGGCCGAAGCCTATGACTCCAATGACGGCGGTAAAATGGTGTTTGACTTCTCAGGCTACGGCACCGTGACCATGAGCTCCATTACCGTCATGGACGTAGACTCCTATGAAAAGGGCGGTAAAGTAGTGTTGTACGGTTTGGGCAATACCGTGCTGAAAACCGTGCCATTACAGGTGAGCGGTGACAACGGCAAGCAGATTGTGGACCTGGGCGGTACCGCCGGCGTGGTGCGCATGGAAGTGTACCTGGGCCCAGGCAGCACCAAAAGAGGATCTGGGGCCATTGACAACATTGTGTTCAACTGCCTGCCTCCTTCTGAGTGCGAAATTGTGACCTTCAACCGCTACACCAGAGGCGCAGACGGATTCCTGGCATCTGTCACCAGCAACCAGTCCAATACCCCAATCTACGTGAGCGCCTACAGAAGAACCGGCAGAAACACCTACAGTACTTCTGATGTGCCCAATATCTTCAACTCTGGACAACCCACGCCAGTGCCGGATGATAACCAGATTGACGACATCCTGACCCCGCACCAGAACTTCGGGGGTGGTGGCGTTGGCGAAGGGGGTGCCAGCGGGCCATTTGTGAACAACACCGCCCTGGGCGAGATGATGATCATCAACCGCACCGACAACCCGGCCGAAGCCTATGACTCCAACACCGGCGGTAAAATGGTGTTTGACTTCTCAGCCTTCGGTACTGTGTCGCTGACTTCCATCACCGTCATGGACGTGGATGACTATGAAGCCGGCGGTAAAGTAGTGCTGTACGGCACCTCTAACCAAGTGCTTAAAACTGTGCCGTTCCTGGTGAGCGGTGACAACGGCAAGCAGGTTGTAGACCTGGGCGGTACCAGCGGCGTACGCAGAATGGAAGTGTACCTGGGGGCCGGCACCTCCCTCACTGGTTCTGGTGCCGTAGACAACATTGTGTTTAACTGTCCGCCCAAAGTGTACGGTTGCACCTACACCCAAGGCTACTGGAAAAACCACGCCGTGGGCAGAAAACGCGATAACACCTGGGGTAACCTGAACAACACCATTTTCTACGGCAGCGGCCTGACCTACCTGCAACTGCTGAACACACCGCCTAAAGGAGGCAACGGCTACATCATTCTGGCGCACCAGTACATTGCCGCCAAACTGAACATGATGAGAGCCTCTTCTACTCCTGAAGTGGATGCCGCATATGCCCAGGCCACGGCCTACTTTGAGGCGAAGTCGGGTAGCAGATACCGCAACACGCTGCTTTCGCCCTACACCACCGCCAGCAAATCACAGCTGACGCAATGGGCGGGCATCCTGGCCCGGTACAACGAAGGCCTCATCGGGCCGGGCCACTGCGATGATTAAGGGAAGTTGGCCTCCACATACAATTTCCATGCAACGCTGCTGCAAGTGCCCCTTGCAGCAGCGTTGCTGTTTTTGGGCAGTTCTGCAGAAAAGGGGCCGGAAACCGGCGCCGCCCGTCCGCCTGCAACGCACAGAATAGCGCGCGGCCGCTTGGGCCGGCAACAGATTCTTTTTATTCTTGTAGCCTGCAACCTCTCTGACCTCTATGAATTTACTACGCCTTATGTCGGTCGCCGCCTTTTGTGCCCTGCAGATGGGCTGTTCTGCCCTGAAAACCCCAGCCGGGGAACTGCCCGCCACTGCCCTGCAGCCCGTGGGCCGGTACCAGTGGAACCAAGCCCGGCACCTGGAACTGATCACCTCGGCCGCCCACCTGGGCTTCCAGTTTGAGGGGACCCAGGCCCGGGTGGTGGCCTCCGGACCGTGGGCCGGCGGGCACAGCTACCTGCAGTACGAGCTGGACGGCCAGTACCAACGGCGTGTGCGGGTAGCGGGCGGGCAGGACACCATTGTGATCCAGGCACCCACGGCGGGAAGGCATACCGTAAGGCTGTACAAAACCACCGAAGCCCACTCGGGGCCCCTGGTGATCCAGAAGATTATTGGCCCGAAGGTAAAGGCGCTGCCTCCCGCCGGAGGTCCCCTGATTGAGTTTATCGGGAACAGCATTACCTGCGGGGCCGCCGCCGACCCCTCGGAGGTGCCCTGCGGCACCGGCCAGTACCACGACCAGCACAACGCCTACCAGGCGTACGGCCCCCGCGTAGCCCGCGCCCTGAACGCCGATTTCGTGCTCAGCAGCGTGAGCGGTTACGGCGCGTACCGCAACTGGAACAGCAACGGCCCCACCTTGCCCCAGGTGTATGAGAAGCTCAACTTCCAGGCCCAAAGCGCCCAAACCTGGGACTTCAGCCGGTTTACTCCCAAGGTGGTGAGCATTGCGCTGGGCACCAACGATTTCAGCGACGGTGACGGCAAAACGGAACGGTTGCCGTTTGACAGCGCCCGGTTTGTGCATGCCTATGTGGGGTTTGTGCAGCAGGTGAAAGCCAGGTACCCGCAGGCCCGCCTGGCCCTGCTGAGCAGCCCCATGCTGAACGGCCCCAAAAAGCAAACCCTGGAAAACTGCCTCACGGCGGTGAAGCAGCAGATAGACGTCGCGTACCCCACCCACAAACCCGTGGCCCTGCACTTCTTTACACCCATGCAGGCCAGCGGCTGTACCGGCCACCCCAGCGTAGCCGAGCACGGAGTAATGGCCGCCGAGTTGGAGCCCTTCTTCAAAAGCCTGCTGTAACCTGCTTCCCCTTTCTGCAGCACCGGTCCGCTAACCCAAAGCCCTGATTCCGGGCTGTTTTCACCAAAACAGCCCGGAATCAGGGCTTCTTTTGTTTGGAGGACCTTGCCGGTGATCAGGTTTTGGCACTGTAGGGGTGCATACCGCTGCTCGTTGTGGTGATGACCGCTCATGGGCGCAGGTGCAGATTTGTGATACACGCAAGCGACTCAGCCATTGATTATCCGCGTCAGAAACCCAGACGGTGGGCCTGGAGCGTGAATGTAGGGTACGCGGAAAGCCCTTCTGTTTGCATGAGGTTCCAAGATTCTTGTTGCGGCTGGGCAACTCCGTGGGGCCGAAGCCGGAAGGCTGATGGTTTTTACCACTGGTGAATCCACTCACGGAATCCGCCAGTAAGGAACGGGGAAGGGCTGCCCATAGCGCCAAGGAGGCTTCGGCCCCGGACTGCAAACAACCATCTTGCCTGTAGGGCGTAGATGCACCAACTACCTGGAGGTACTTTGTTAAGGTTGGTTGTGGCATCATAAAGACAGATTCCTGCTTAGGCTTTTCTTCCTGAGGCGGTTTACGGCTGCTTAAAAGCTAGCACCGCCGGCTGGAGGCAGAAGCGGGAGAATGCGCAGCAGGGCAGCGCGGGGCAGGAATCAGTAGGTAGGGGGCGGGTTGCTGTTTTGGGGCTGTTTCCGGGAAAATGGCTTTGAAACAGAACCTTCGGGAGTAATGTACCGCTTCGTGGAGCTTTTGCACCTGTACCGGCAGGGGGGCACCTATAGTACCGCTTTTCGCTTCTACCAGTACGCAGCCTTTCATTTATGAGGAAAAAACTACGGGCTTTCTGGGTGTTGTTCACCCTGGGCATTCTATCGGCCAGCGGCCAGGGGGTGGGCGGGCTTTCGGGCACGGTGCAGGGCCGGAATGCGGCGGGCCTGCACCGTGCCACGGTGTATCTGCTCAACACCCAACTGGGTACCGCCACCAATCAGCAGGGACGGTTTACCTTTTCCAACCTCCCCACGGGGCAGTATACGGTGCAGGTGAGTGCGCTGGGGTACGCCACCGTCACCCGGGAGGTACAGATCACCGCCGCAACCCCTCACGTCACCATCCAGCTTTCGGAAGCCAGCCGGCAACTGGACGAGGTGACCGTAACGGCGCAGAAGCGCGAGGAAGATCCGCAGCGGGTGCCGTTCAGCGTTTCTACCTTGACTGCCCGAAACGTGCAGGAATCCAGGCTGTGGAACATCCAGGAAGTGAGCGGCATTATTCCCAATCTGTACGCATCAGACCCCGGCGACAACCGCAACGTCACCTCCATCCGGGGCATCACCACTACCTCGTATGATCCGGCGGTGGCCACGTACATTGATGGGGTAAACCAGTTCAGTTTAGATACCTACCTGCCCGAGTTGCTGGACATTGAACGCATTGAGGTGCTGCGGGGGCCGCAGGGCACGCTGTACGGCCGCAACGCCATGGGTGGGGTCATCCACATCATTACGCGGCAACCCACCAATAGCGTGTCTGCCACGGCGGAAGTGAGCGTGGGCAATTGGGGGCAGCAGCGGTACAGCGCCTCTTTGCGGGCCCCGCTGGTGAAAGACCGCCTTTTCCTGGGCGTGGCCGGGATGCTGCGCCAGCAGGACGGATTCTACACCAACCAGTTTAACGGGGCCGACTATGACCGGCAGCGGGTGTACATGGGCAACCATTCCCTCCGGTTCCTGGCTACTTCCCGGCTGGCGTTCACGCTTAATGTCAAGCACAGCGCCAACCGCAACAAAGGAGCGTTCCCGCTGGTGTTCAGCCCCGAGGAAGCCCTGGTCAACCCGTTTAAAGTGAACCAGAACGCCCTAGGCGAAATGCGCGACAACACCCTCAATGCTTCGCTTTCCGCCTCTTATGCGGCCCCTGCCTTTCAGTTCACGTCCCAGACGGCGTACCAGTCCAACTATCGGTTCTACAAGCAACCCGTAGACGCCGATTTCTCGCCCCTGGATGCCGCTACGGTGATCAACAACTTCGGGCGCGACTGGAACCACGTGCAGGTGCTGACCCAGGAGTTCCGGTTCACGTCGCCCACGGCTTCGGCCTCTGACTTCCGGTGGATTGCCGGGGCCTACGGATTCTTGAATGAGAATCCGGTGAAGCAGGCCATCCACTTCGGGAAGGACGCCGAGATGATGGGCGCTCCGTTCCCTAACTTCTCCAACATCACCACTAACCGGGGCGAGAGCTTCGGGGTGGCGTTCTTCGGGCAGGGCACGTACCGCCTGAGTCCTAAACTGGAACTCACCGCCGGCCTCCGGTACGACTATGAATGGAAAGAGCAGACCGTACGGGGCGAGCTGATGATGGACGGGGAACTACCCATGGTGACCCGCAGCGACACCTTGGCCGATGCCCGTTTCAAGGCCTTTTCGCCCAAAGTAAGCCTAAACTACCAGGTGGGACCCAACAGCCACGCTTACGGAACCTACAGCCGGGGCTTCAGGGCGGGCGGCATCACGCAGCTGGGGTCAGATCCTTCTGAGCCGCCGCTGTACGCCTACCAACCCGAGTACAGCAACAACGTTGAGGTGGGGCTTAAAAACACGTTCTGGCAGCACCGCCTGCGCCTGAACCTGGCCCTGTTCTATACCCGCGTGACCGATGCGCAGGTACCTACCCTGGTGCTGCCCGATGCCCTGGTCATTACCCGCAACGCCGGCCGCCTCACCAGCAAAGGCGTGGAACTGGAAGTTGCCTCTACGCTGGCCAAAGGACTGGAATTGGTGTACAACGCCGGCTACACGCGGGCGCGGTATTCCTCGCTTAGAACCGCTTCTGACGGCGAGGAAGTAAACCTGGACGGGAACCGGCAGGTCTACACCCCAGATGTTACCTCTATGCTGGCCCTGCAGTACAGCCATGAGGGGGAAGGGGCCCACCCGGTACGGTTTACCGCCCGGGGCGAGTGGCATTACCTGGGCAACCGGTACTTTGATCTGGCCAACCAGTTCAGGCAAGAGGGATACAGCCTCTTCCATGCCCGGGCCGGCGTGTCTTACAAACACGTGGGCGTGTACCTGTGGGGCCGCAACCTCACCGATCAGAAGTACCTGGCGTACGTGTATGATTTCGGGGCGTCGCGGTTGGGCAACCCGATTACCTACGGCGTATCGTTGAACTATACCCTGCAGTAGGGAAGGTAAAGGAGCAATAAAGAGCCCGGTTTCGGGTCTGTTTCTAGGAAAACAGACCCGAAACCGGGCTCTTTTCATTCTGGAGAGGGCGTGCTTTGGCTCTCCTGTGTAAACACCCCTCTGCGCTCTCCTCAAGGGTTGAATCAATGCCTACTGAAGGCTGGCAGTTGGTGATACTACTCAATCATGTCCCAACTATGGCGCGGATTTACTTCCGTGCCTTTTATTGAAGTATTGCAAATGCTCTCCAATGTAAACACCCCTCTGCGCTCCCCTCAAGGGGAGAATCTGGCCTATTATGATTTCCCAGAGGTTTACAGCATTTATCTTAGTTATAAGCTCAGAATAATCATGTAGTAACGTAATCATGTAGTACCGTCAACTTCCTGCCTTTAGTACGTATTGATTCTCCCTTGAGGGGAGCCTAGAGAAGTGTTTACATCCGCTGATCAATTGCACTTGATTTGCAATATTTTAAAAGGCACGGAAGTAAATCCGCGCCATAGTTGGGTGTTTACATCCGCTGATCAATCGTAGTTCATTTGTAATACTTCAAATCAAAGGCACGGAAGTAAATCTGCGCCATAGTTGGGCTACAGACCTTCCAAGAATAACCTGATTCCAAAAAACGAAGCCCGGTTTTAAGCCTGTTCTTAACGAACAAGCTTAAAACCGGGCTTCGTCTATTGAGCGCTTTGTAGACTTATGAAAGCAGGTCGTTGATCTGGAGTTGCATGTAGAGGTCTTCCAGTTCTTCCTGCGTAATCACGCCTATTTCCTGCAGCCACTTGAAGCGCTCCCACAGGACGTCCTGCGGCAGGTTAGGGTCAATGACCCCGTACTTGCGTTTGTAGAAGGCCCTGATCTGGGCGTGCACGTGGTAGATAAACGTCTCCACGGCTTCGGTGGAGGGTTTGTGGCGGGAGAATTCCAGCACTTTGGCGCCTCCGGTGAGGTACACGGTGTCTTTGTTGTTCTGGAAAAACGCCATGCCGGCCACCACGCCGAAGAAAGCGGCGCTCAGGGCCCACATGATGATCTCTGCGGGACGCTGCTGGTGGTAAATAGAATCTACCAGCAGGTAGGCTTCCAGGAAGAAAAACAGACTCAGGAGAATGGCCGGCACCAGGGCGGTTTTCTCGCGCCGCTTCACTAGGTCAAAGCCCAGGTCTTCGTACCGAACGGTGTATTCCAGGTTTTCCCGCAAAGAATGGGAAACCACGTGTACCCCGGTAGAGCCCAGGGTGAATTCTTTTTTGCTGAAGAGCGTGCGTTGCGTTAACTGGTTCATTTGCCTTGGTAAAAGAAAAGGAAGCACCCCAGCAGGGCACCGGTGATGATCATGAAGTTAGCGAAATAAACATTAAAATTTCCCCTGATGTAATGAGGTTGGCCTTGCCGCTCAATCTGTTGCGTGAAAAAGATGATTTTCTCCTCCTCCCCGCCTGATTTTACAAAGGAGGGAGCCTCCTCATAATACACGGTCACGGTGTCGCCGGGGCGAAGGTGGGCAATGGACTGGAAATCTGGCAAGAAGTCGCCAGTATCGCCGCCCAGGTACACCTCAAAGGCTTTCGGGAAACCCGCCACGTAAAGGTACCGGTCTTTGGGCCCGGCCCGGTGCGGGAAATCGGGGTGCTGGGGAGCGATGCGGGTAATGGGGCCGGTCACCCGCTGAAACTCCTGCAGGTCCTTTCTGCTCCAGAACAGCATGTACAGTCCGCACCCCAGAATAAACAGGGTGCCCAGCCAGAACAGAGGTTTCATGGCGGTATAAGGAGTGTCTTGCATAGGAGCCGGGTAGGAGGGACGAAGGTACAAAACAGCGCCGTTTTCTGGGCGACCGTTGAGCGGTTTCGGTTCTTTTTTTGTATGGAGTAGCTTCCCCGTTTTGGAGCAGCTTCCTGAAAATCAGCGCTGAAATGGGTTGCCGTGCAAGATTCCCAGACAGCCCGTTCCCCTCCCATTCGTGGCTCTTCATGCCAAAAGTTTTAGCCCCTTCATCATGCCCCTTTTCATGCCGCAAGGTTGAGCGAAGCGGGAACTTGGGGCTTACCATGAGGCCAGTTTGTAAAGGCGTGAACTATGATCAGATAAAGAGTAAAAAGCCAGTTGCAAACTGGCCATCATTCCTCCTCCACGTTACCGCTGCGCTCAAACTGGAAGGATGGGGTGGGGGAGCGCAAGGGCTTTATATTTGAGGATTACTCAAAGTACTGCATCCGCTGGCGCGAGCTTGCAGCTCGTGTCCGCACACGTACCTGATCCTCTTCTGCAATTCATCAAAACTAACTTCAATATGCGTGCGGACACGAGCCGGAGGCTGGCACCAGCGGGCGCAAAAGGCGTTTACAGTCTGTTTCATGAAAAACAAGCCATAAACGCCTTTTGCTTTGGGCGGCTTTCTGTGTAACTTACATGAGCGCCAGGTACTTAAAACCTTGGCCGATGAGTTTTAATTAGCCTCTTTCTTTATTTGTAAACCAAAACTGCCATGTCTCAGCCCATACTTGATGGTCCGGTTCACCTAAGCGAGTTGCAAATCAACAGAGGGGCTGATGCGCTGTATGTAACCGGGGAGGTGCTGGCGCGTTTTAACTGGGGAGGATCTTACTTTTACCCTGACTTTCTAGGTTGCCTCCTTTTCGATAGCAAACGAGGAAGGTGGAAGATTTACAAGGCAGGTAATCTGCATAAGGCGGAACTGGACCCGGAAGTAGCCAGCTGGCAGTTCAGGGGCAAGGCATCTGAGATGAACCAGGAGATTCTCAGGGGATTGTTAAGCGGGTATGTCCGGAGTTCTTATCAATTGTTAGATCCGGTGTATCCTGGGTTTACCGATGCTTTTCTGAAACACCTTGTTCGTGGTCCTGTTCTCTCCCTTACCAAACCCCGTGACCAGCGTCTTGATCTGGAGAAAGTCCTGGCACATTTTAAGCTTGCCGTGCAGTTAACGAACGAGGGCACCCCAACTTTCACGGAAGTATCCCCTGTAGAAACCCCACTTCTGCGCAACCAGGACCTGATTATCACCACCATTGTGCTGGCGTTGGCTCAAATGGATGTCACCTACTGGATAGAGCAGCTGGAAACGATGCAACCAGACAATGCAGCCGCTCAGATCTTAGGGGCCTTCAGCCGGAAAGAGCAGTTCAGTTCCTGGGATGGTCCTTTAGCTTCCTTGTTCAACTTAGATAAAGGCAGAAAGCAGTTAGAAAAGAAATTGCAGGCGCAACCCTACCCGGAGCAATACCGCTTACAAGTGATGCAAGGGTACTACGGCATGGACCCGATTGCTGATAAAGAAACCGAATGGCAAGCGCTATGCGCGGTCATGTACACCTACCTGAATGAGCTGTCCAGGTATGAACCGAAGATCTGGTGGGAGTACCTGGAAGCGGTATTGGATGGGCTAGCGTGCCTGGCGCAGTTAGCCGACGAACAGGGAAAAACAGCTGCTTCCTTGTTATGGGCCATCAAGGTGGAATCTGTTTTACAATCCCTTTCCTACGAACAGGAAGGAGCCGAGGCCCGGTTGGCCCGCCATGAACTGGTGCGCTACTCCTGGGACAACCTTGACGCAACCTCTTTCCAGAACATTGAAGTCCTGAATTACCTTAGCTATCTCCATTCCTGTGTACTCACAAGGCTGAAGTATTTTCAGGGCTCACGGGAATATTTTAAACAGGGGTCGGCTACAAACCATCTATGGACCGCCCTCTGGAGCGGCATTGGGTTGAGCAGGCAAGTGATGCAGTTCTGCTACTCGCTTAGAACGGAGATGGCCAACTGGGAGGAACCCTATAAAGAGCCTTACCGCATCATGTTCACTAATCTGGTAGACCGGTATGTAGAATGTCTTCGGGAGTTTTCAGGGGCCTTGCTGGCTTCTTCCATTCCAGATGAACCACTGCCGGGCTACTCTAACTGCTTTACAGGAGATCCGGAAACAGATGCAAAGATGTTTCTTTCGCTGGAGCGGGAAGCACTCTTTGCCTTGAAGAAAGTCCTGGAGGCCAATGGCCATGATAAAAGCCTGGAAGAAGCATTGGCAAACGTACTTGCCGCTATTGAAGAGATTTCCTGAGTGGTCTTTTGCGGAAGAACCCCGGTTTAGCGCCTGTTTCTGAAAAACAGGCGCTAAACCGGGGTTCTTTCTTTCTTAAAGGGAAGAGGGCAAACCAGATGCCGAAGCTCGCCACCGTTGCCTCCAGCACCATGCCCCAGCCCCCCGCGACAGCAGGAACCGTTGGGCGCGCCCGTGGTCTCCGTCCCGCATCAGGGAGAGGTACGCCGAGGTGGCACAAAGGTGGGGGCGCAGAAATGCGTGACCCAGCGCGTCAGGAACAGGGCCGGGGTTTGGTGTCAAACGACAGCGGGACCTGCACCAGCGCCTTGGTGTGCCACCCATCGCGCACGTGGTCCAGCGCCATGAGCACAATGGCCAAGCCCCGCACCACATCAATGGAGGATACCCGGGTTTGGCGGGCTTGCGCCAGCGGAGTAGAATTTTATAGTAATGATCTAATTTTCAATGTTTTAAATTTACATGGTGAAGTAGTAATTACCAGATTGAATTACTAATTAGTGGGAATTTTGTAAATTTGAATAGCATTAATTGAGTTTTTAATTATAATATTTAATTTTTATTAAAATTGGGTTTAATGATAATAGATCTGGATAGAGGAATAAAGGGGTTGGTTGTTCACCATAAGCCCTTAACTGAGTTACAACTTAAAAGATTGTTGCTGATATTTGATGAAATATACATTACACCACCAAGTGATAATGATTATTTTTTAGAAAAGGGTGCTGTATGTTATTCTTACAAACATTATAAGGATGGTATTGGAGTCTTTAGTGTGGATGGTTTTAAATTGAGAGAAGATAATAAATTTGTTCCTGAGCCAAATGTTCCCAAAGACACCTTACCTATTGCTAATATCTTGAATTACGGTGGAGAAGGAGAAGACCGAATTGGTGCGTTTGAGGCAGTTGTTATGTCTAATATATTGCCTTTGTTTGAAAAAGAACTTAATAAAAGTCTTGAAACATCATTGTTGGATAGGTTTGAATATGCTCAAGAACGTCAATATTTAAAAGTCATAAATTATCAAGAATCCGATTTCTTTACTAAGAACGGGATTGGATTGAAAATTGCTTATGATTATGATGCAATTGATAGACGAGTTGCGAAAGCTTTATATCCATTGCTTGTTAAAAGAACAAGTAATCCAGGTGTAATGTTTGTTCCTAGTCCTCCTTTTCCTGAATTACATGGGATAAAATTGTTTCCCCAAGTAAAATATGAAAGTTCTTTTGATGCTAAAAATAATAAGCTTTACAATTACGATCACCAATTTTTCTCTATAGTAGCCAAGGTGAATAAAAAGCTAGCGCTTTGTGGGGAATTTAATTTGATACCAATTTTTATAGATCAACATGTATTTAATTTCTTTATGCACAAGGCTGTAAAATCAACTCGTAATAGTGAAGAGGGTGTCAATAAAGAGTGGTTAAATAATTATAATATTCCTTTATTTAAGTTAAGTCACTTATTAGTAAAATCATCTGAAGTTCATATTTCAGATGAGTTGTTGAAAAGTATAACTATACCAGAAATTATCTCTTACAAAGAAAAATGCTTAAACGAGCTATATAAATTGAGAAAGGAGTTGATCTTAAACTTAAATGAAGTTATAACAAGCGAATTCGATTTAAGGTTTACTGTAGATGCTGATGATTTCTTATACAGAAAACTAATTCCTGAATTAATGAAATATCAAGAAGCTAAAAATAATATATTTAAAGATAAATTTATAAAGGGGGCAATGAACTTTTCAGTTGGAGCATTAACATCTTCTTTTGGTTTGATTCAAGGATTATCTCCTACTCTGATAACATTGCTAGGTGGTGTTAGCCCATTGCTTTCTGAAGCCGCCCTGCAGTTAGCAGATAAAGTAAAAGATAAAAAACATAAAAAGTACGAAAATACATTTGCTTATTTTTTAAATTTAAAAAAGTAAGCTAAATTTTATTTATTTATTTATTTATTTATTTTTTGTTTTGCGATAATTTATAAGATAGATGGATAAAACAGATCGTTATGTTTTTATAACAGGTTTGGTCTCATTGGTGTTTGTTTTCCTTTATAAGTTTGTTTTAGTTGATATAAATGAATTGTTTTTAGGTGCTTTTCAGATTGGCGAAATATTGTATAATATTGTTTTGTCAGTAATTGCTTCTGTGATTTTTTATATTGTAGTCGTGTATTTAGAGAAGAGAAGACAAATTAGAATTGTAAAGCCAATAATTGAATCTAAAACAAAGAGTTTAAATTTGGGTTGCTTTTTTATTTTAAAAGGGATATGTGATTTTAAAGGCCTTCCATTATTTGCAGAAATGCCTTCTCAAAGTGAATTGAGAAATTTGTGCGAAGGAATCTCTTTAAGGGGTAGGTGTCCAATGATATTTAATAATCCGCCATATAATCCTGAAAATTGGTTTGATTTTTTTGGATTTTACTTTAATAGCGAAAAGCTTAATATAGAAGTTTTACACAAACATATGCCTTACCTTAATCCGGAATTACTTACAATTCTAGATGAAATAAGTTTGAATAATCTTCATAGAGCAATTCACTTATATATGCAAGAACCAGAATATGATGATATGTCAAATCTTTCTGGACCGTTATGGAATCATTTAAATTTGCTGAGGTTAGTTGGGAATGATTCTGTAATTTTAGGTAATAAGATTATTTTGAATTGAATTAATCTTACTCATTTAAAGGTGTTCTTGTATTTTGAGGAGAAGCTTTTGTTGTTTAATATTTAAAAATTTTAATTAAGTAAAAATTGCTCTAACTGTAAAGCTTTTGGTGAAATATAGTTTTATTAATTTCACCGCATGGCAAAACTCCCTCTCCAGAGCACTCCAGAAAATTTCACCGGCTTCGTCACCGTCCGCGGGGCACGCGAGCATAACCTGAAGAACGTAGACCTCACCATTCCCCGAGATGCGCTAGTGGTGTTCACGGGCGTGTCGGGGTCGGGGAAGTCGTCGCTGGCGTTCGGGACGCTGTACGCCGAGACCCAGCGCCGCTGCTAAGTTGCGAAGGGTCTGTTTCAGGTCTACTTTCCTGAAAATAGGAGGTAAACAGAACGTTTGCAAGTAGCGGCAAGCTTGCCAGCTGTATGCTCAGGCAACACCAAACCTTTTGTAGGGCAAGTTTGTATAGATTATCATAACTTTGTACATAGTGGTGTTAGAAGTAGTAGCGAAGGGTACTGCCCAAAGCACGTAAACAAGAAAGGAGGGCCTTATGGCAACCGAAACAAAACGGAAGGTAGACTGGGATACTGTTGTCAAGCAAATGGCCGCTGACAAAAAGCGGATTGATGCTTACCTGGAAAACCCTGCAGAGAATCAAAGCAATGGCATCAAGTTCGTCAAACCTGAATCCTTACGAACTACTGGAAGTAAGTAGTGGATTTCAGTTTCTAACGGATCAGGGTAAGGCTTACCTGGTATATACCACCGAGGCAGAAGGGTACTTTCCAGAAGGTACCCTTTTTGCTGCCCATACCTTTATGTTTGGGTTTAGGCCACTGCGCGACAGCCAGCGTTCTCTAGAAGAGATGGTATCTCCCTCTCAAACTTCTCCAACGGCTCGTGCTATGGAGTTTGACCCCAGAGTTTCAGATACCATTGTGTCATTCATTCAGGAGTTATTCAAAGACAAGAGAACGGTGCTACTGTATGTTTGTGATCAGACCGACGGCAGGCAACATGTGAGAGCCAAGCTCTTTGATATCTGGTTCCATCAATACAGAGTTAAGAAAATCATCAAAGTCCCTATCGCCAACACCCCATCGGTGTACGCCTGTATGCTCTTCAGCAGTGACAATCCTTATAAAGGGGAAATAGAAGACTGCTTACCCGAGATGATTGAGAAAATCAGCTACTACTTGAATTAGAAAGAGATTCCTCTTATTTTCTTCGATCAAAGGAAGCGTGCAATCCTGTTTAGAGGCAGATTTCACTAAAACAGCCTAAAAACAAGATTTGTCTTCTATGCGGTTTGAACAGGAAAGTAAAACTGCTGCTTTGGCCTTTCGTTAGCGGGGTTGACCTAACTCTCCTAATTTTACGGCATGGCACAAGATTCTACTTCTCTCCCTGACTCATCCTTCACCGGCTTCGTCACCGTTCGTGGGGCACGCGAGCATAACCTGAAGAACGTAGACCTCACCATTCCCCGAGACGCACTGGTGGTGTTTACGGGCGTGTCGGGGTCGGGGAAGTCGTCGCTGGCGTTCGGGACGCTGTACGCCGAAGCCCAACGCCGCTACCTGGAGAGTGTGAGCCCCTACGCGCGGCGACTGTTCCACCAGATGGCTGTGCCCGAGGTAGACGCCATTGAGGGCCTGCCCCCGGCCGTGGCCCTGCAGCAGCAACGCGGCACGCCCACCACCCGCTCCAGCGTGGGCAGCGTGACCACCCTCTCTAACCTGGTGCGCATGCTGTACAGCCGGGCCGGAGACTACTACCCGCCGGGCCAAGGTATCATCTACGCCGAGGCGTTCTCGCCCAACACCCCCGAGGGCGCGTGCCCCACCTGCCACGGCCTGGGCCGCATCTACGAGGTCACCGAGGAAAGCATGGTGCCAGACCCTTCGCTCACCATCCGGGAGCGGGCCATTGCCGCCTGGCCCACCGCCTGGGGCGGCCAGAACCAACGCGACATCCTGGTGACGCTGGGCTTTGACGTAGACACGCCCTGGCGCGAGCTGCCCCAGAAAGACCGCGACTGGATCTTGTTTACCGAGGAGCAACCTGTGGTGCCCGTGTATCCCGGTTATACCCCAGAGCAAACCCGCCGTGCCCTGCAGCGCAAAGAAGAACCCAACTACATGGGTACCTTCACCAGCGCCCGGCGGCACGTGTTCCATACCTTCGCCCACACCAACAGCCCCCAGATGAAAAAGCGGGTGCTACAGTACATGCTCCACACAGACTGCCCCACCTGCCACGGCAAACGCCTGAACCCCGCCTCGCTCTCCGTCACCTTCGCGGGCTATGACATCACCGAGTTGTCGCGCCTGCCCCTGCAACGCGTGACCCAGACCCTGCAACCGTACGTGAACGCCCCGGCCACCAGCCCCGCCACCCAAGACGAGGCTCACCCCGAGCAACAGATCGCCAAGCAACGCATTGTGCAGGACCTGGTAGCCCGCATCCAGGTGCTGCTGGACCTGGGCCTCGGGTACCTGTCTTTGGAACGAAGCACGCCTACCTTGTCGCCCGGCGAGTTGCAGCGCCTGCGGCTGGCCACGCAACTGTACTCGCATTTGTTTGGCGTGGTGTACGTGCTGGACGAGCCCTCGGCGGGCCTGCACCCCAGTGATACCGTGGCCCTGCTCACCGCCCTGGCCAACCTGAAGAAAGCGGGCAACTCGCTGTTTGTGGTAGAGCATAACCTGGACGTGATTCGGCAAGCCGATTGGCTCGTGGACGTAGGCCCCGCCGCCGGCGAGAAAGGCGGCGAAATCCTCTACAGCGGTCCGCCCGAAGGCCTGCAACAGATCACCAACTCCCAAACCGCCGCCTACCTGTTCGGCACGGCCCCTGTGCAAACGCGCCCGCGCCGCACGCCCACCGGCTGGCTCCAACTCAGCGGCGTCACCCGCAACAACCTGCACAACCTGAGTGCTGCCTTTCCCCTGGGCGTGTTCACCACCGTCACGGGCGTGTCGGGCTCCGGCAAGAGCAGCCTGGTGAGCCAGGTACTGGTAGAACTGGTAGCCGAATGGTTGGGCCAGGATCTCCAACCCGAGGAGGAGGAAGCCGACCGGTTGGAAAGCCCTGCCCCGCAGACCCTGGGCGGCAGAATCGTGAGCGGCATGGAGCACATCAAGCGGCTGGTGCGGGTAGACCAGAAAGCCATCGGCCGCACACCCCGCTCCAACATGGCCACCTACACCGGCCTCTTCGACCACGTGCGCAAACTCTTCGCTGATACCCCACTGGCCAAAAAACGCCGCTATGACGCCGGCCGCTTCTCGTTCAACGTAGCCAAAGGCCGTTGCGAAAACTGCCAGGGCGAAGGCTTCGTGATGGTGGAACTGCTCTTCCTGCCCAGCGTGTACGCCCCCTGTCCCGTCTGCCACGGCGCCCGCTACAACGCCCAAACCCTGGAAGTCACCTACCGCGACCTTAACATCGCCCAGGTCCTGAACCTCACCGTAGACGCCGCCCATGCGTTTTTTGACGAGGAACCCACCCTCCACCGCATCCTCACCGTGCTGCGCGAAGTAGGCCTGGGTTACCTGCGCCTCGGCCAGCCCGCCACCGAGCTCTCCGGCGGCGAAGCCCAGCGCATCAAACTCGCCACCGAACTCCAACGCCTCAGCCGCGGCAACACCTTGTATGTGCTAGACGAACCCACCACCGGCCTGCACCCGGCAGACGTAGACAAACTCATGGCCCAACTGGAAAAACTGGTAGACGCCGGCAACACCGTGCTGGTAGTAGAACACACCATGCGCGTCGCCGCCGCTAGTGATTGGGTCATTGATATAGGACCGGGAGCAGGGGAAGAGGGCGGAAAGATTGTAGCGGCCGGTACGCCGGAGGAAGTAGCTTCCGCCTCAGGCAGCAAGACCGCTCCGTTTCTAGCAGAAGCGTTGAGAGGATGATGGGAATCAAGAATTGGGGTAGGTTTTGGCCTTTTTTTGAAAAGCCGCTCAAAAACGTATAACTAGACCCACTAGTGCAGATCCGCTGGCGCGAGCTTGCAGCTCGTGTCCGCACGCATTGCTGATTTACTATGGACTGCCACATAATACTGCTTTGCCAAAGCTAGCCAAGTAGTAGCAGAGATAAGTTAATCAGCAAAGCAGATTCAGGTATGCGTGCGGACACGAGCTGCAAGCTCGCGCCAGCGAGGGCAAAACGGCTCCGCTTTTGGCAGAAACGTAGAGACAATATTGTTGAGACAAGAATTAGGAATTCAAAAAAAGAAAAGGGCTTGGTCTGGCATTCGTTTTTGGAAAGCGGCCCAGAAACGCAGTAGTAGGCTTGGGAATGCAGATCCGCTGCCGCGGGCTTGCAGCTCGTGTCCGCACGCATTGCCTATACTGGATTGAGCTTTTTTCGCTGGCTTCCGCTGGCGCGAGCTTGTAGCTCGTGTCCACACACATTGCCTGTACTAAATTGAGCTATTTTCGCTGGCGCGAGCTTGCAGCTTGTGTCCGCACGCATTGCTTAATCCTCTTGTGTTTGCAATGCTAAACTTCTGGTCTAATCATAATAGGTATTGGGAAGAACCAATGTCTCTTCTACACCAATCTATAGTAATCCAGCAATGCGTGCGGACACGAGCTGCAAGCTCGCGCCAGCGGGGTAATTCAGCAACCTAGGGTGTGTAGCAGAGATAAACCGGTTTTCTTCTTTGAATCTCAGCCAATAAATTTCAGTCCATTCAACCGCTAAAAGGAATTCCATGAGCCGAAAGTATAAGTTCTACAATCAGGAAGGTCTGTACTTTGTGAGCTTTGCGGTGGTCTACTGGATAGATGTGTTTACGCGGGAGGAATATTTCCAGCTTGTCACAGATAGTCTTGCTTATTGTCGGAAGCACAAAGGAATGGAAATTTATGCCTGGTGCGTGATGCCCAGTCATGTGCATTTGCTTTTCCGGGCGAAGGAAAACAACCCAAGTGCGCTGCTAAAGGATTTCAAGACGCATACCTCAAAGCAGTTGCAGAAAGCCATTGCTGAAAACATGCAGGAAAGCCGGAAAGAGTGGATGCTGTGGTTGATGGAAAGAGCCGGTTTGAAAAACAGCAATGTGCAGAAGCGGCAGTTCTGGCAGCAGCATAACCAACCCGTTGAACTGTGGAGTCCTGCGGTGATTGAGCAGAAGTTACAGTACATCCATCTAAATCCGGTAGAGGCGGGTTTTGTCTCTGAACCACACCACTGGAAGTATAGCAGCGCCCTTGATTATAGCGGTGGAAAAGGGCTTATTGAGATTGACCTGGATTGAAGTTGGGGCTGCAGGCAAGGTGCAGTTGTGAAAGGGGAGCGGGACTGCGGTTGTGGAAAGAGGTTCAGGAATGCGTGTGGACACGAGCTGCAAGCTCGCGCCAGCGAGATACTGATCAATAATTCTGTAGTGCCGGCGCATAAAGCACTTGTACGATTATCCTTCAAGTTTAAGCGGAGTGGTAACTTGGAGGAACCATGACCGCCAGTTAGTAACGGGCGAAACTTTTTGGCCTCTTTTCTGAAAATGAGGCCAAAAACGGCCATGACCACCAGTTGGCAACGGGTGAAACCAATTACCTGATTAGGTATCAAGCCACTTACAAACTGGCATCATAGTCAGCCACAAGGTACCGCTCCGCTCAAACGTGCGGCATACAAAGTTTTAAGGCTGTTTCTGGATAAACACCACAAAAAAGGAGAGACGGTGGGGGCTGCCCGCCATCTCTCCTGGGTCATATTCTTTACTGTAAGAAAGCCTAGGCTGTGTCTGAAAAATGGCGGGGCAGTACCGTTTTGGGGCTGCTTTAGGGAAAGTAGCCCCAAAACGCCGGCCTACTATAGGCAATGGCGGCAGAGATCAGCCGAGGGAAACCGGATGGAAAAGCTCCGGGAGCATTTTTCAGACACAGCCTAGTCGTTGTCTTCCGGAATGCCCAGTCGGGCCTGGGTGGAGTCTTCAAACTTGTTCCAGGAGTCTTTGGTCTGCTGCCACTTCTGTTTGGTTTTTTCATCCCAGGTGCTGCTTTTGGCTTCTAGCTGGGCTTCGCGGGTTTTGTACTCGGTTTTGAGTTCCTGCCATTCTTCTTTGGTGGCGGTTTTGGCCCGGGCGGTTCTGTCCTGTACCCAGGTGGAGAAATCATTCAGGTCCCGGTCGGCTTCAGTACCGGCTTCGTCTAGCTCGCTGGAGGCTTCGGCACCGGCCGCCCGGGTTTCGGTTTCTACTTCGGTCGCTTCGGCGTTGGTCTCGTTCTGGGCTTGCTGCGTGCAGGAGGCAAACAAGAACAGGAAGGCAAACCCAAGGCCCACCTTCGCCAGTGTGTGGTTCGTTGTCATAGCAGTTTTCGTTTGTTTTGTGGTTTATACGGATAGAACTGCTACGAGTATAGAATATTTTAAATATATAAATTGTACCCTGCACCCGCCTTGCGGGGGCGGGGTTCGGGGGAAAAAGGGATGTGGTTAGAGTAGCAGGGGCGCGGCGCGCGCAGCACAAGCCAGTTCCACGGGCACGCGTTCCCCACCTGTCTACAACATTTTCTCGCTGGCGCGAGCCTCCGGCTCGTGTCCGCACGCATTTCCGAACCTCGTCAGGAAACGGAACAATCCTTCCAAGGTGCGGAAAGGGCCACCCTTACGTAGTGGGGCACTACTTGCAACCCAGGAACATTACTTCCAAAGCGCAGAAGGAGGCCCAACCAGCAAGCTCCCGTCCAACACAAACGCCAGACGCAGAGGGTGAGAATACCACCAACACCCGCCAACGGTGGGGTGGCAGGACCCTAAATTTTTCAGGCCCCGGCATGCTACTTGCCGCCATATTTTGGTAAATTAGGCTCCCCCCACAGACCAGATTCCTGTCTCCCTTAAAAAGCCTTTCTATGCTAAAATCTCTACGTACCTGTAGCCTCCTGCTGGCCCTTGCCGTGCTGACGGTCAACTGCAGCGAGGACAAAGAAAAAGAGCCAGAGCCTGTGGTGGAGGAGGTGGGGGCCTGCTACCTCACCCGGGAAGTGTTTACCAACCCCAACCTGGGCTTTACCCAAACCCGCGAGTTTGTCTACGCCAATGACCAGCTTACCACCATCAACGAGACGGTGAACCTGCCCGCCCCCAAAACCCTGAACATTGTGGCGGAGTACGATGGCAGCGGCAGGGTTGCCCGTACCGTTTTCCTGGAGCAGGGCCAGCAGGTGCAGTACTATACCTTTGAGTACGATGCCCAGAACCTCCTGCGGAAGATTAATTTGTTTTCAGATCCCCAACGAACCGGTACGCTCAGGCTAAACTCCTCAAGAGAGTTGGGCTACAATGCCCAGAAGCAGCTCATCACCGCCAAGAACTACTTCTTGTTGGGGCAGGCGCCCCTGCTCACCAATGATGTTTCTTACACGTATGATGCCCGGGGAAACATGGTCAGGAGCCGGGAGTACCGGGTGCTGTCGTTCAGGGGGGCGGAGATCCTCGCCGATGTGGTGATCAACCTGCAGTACACGCATGACGACAAGATCAATCCGCTGCACGAAATTCCTTACCTGCTCTACACCAACCCCAATTCCCTGGCCAGCACCTTGTCTAAGAACAACTCGGTGACGGTCGTGTCGGCTACCTCGCTGGAGGGTACTGTGAAAGGTCCCGGAACCGCCGACATGAGCATCCACAACTACTCCCGTTCCTTCACGCACACCTACTCAGCCCAAAACCGGCCCACCAGGAGAACGGGCGCCGATGGCACCGTCACCACCTTTGACTACGTGTGCGAGTAAGGGCCGAAAGCCGCGCCCACGTCCACCGGTTTTAGGGCTGTTTTCCGGAAAATAGCTCCAAATCAGACTTTTCTAGAGGTCCGCCTGCTCCAGCACCTGGGGCAGGCGGACCTCTCTTTTTTTTGCTTCCTCCCGGCAACGTCAGCAGGCATAATCCGTGGGGCAAGAGTTCCAATGCCGCCGCACCAGATAAACGCCCGGAAGGGAACCCGGGGCCGGAAACGAAGGCTACTGTTAGGCCCCTGTTCACTGGATTCCGGCAAAAACAGCCAGGGCTGAAGCTGCAGGTTTGGGCACCAGTCCTTTCCTCCTGCGGCCGAAAAGGCAGGGGTAGGTTTTCACTGTAGCAGCAAAGGATTGAAACCCGGCGGGGCAGGGTTCGTTTACCTTTAATTTTGAGAGAGGCGCTGATCCCCGGGACAGAGGCCTGCGTTTTCAGAGCAGGCTGGCTCCGCGCACGGGGAGAAGCCCTTCGGTTCTTATTTTATCCTATCTGCCACCCATGCTGTTTCTATTGCCTTTTTCCATATACCACTTCAAAACGAAACCTGGAGCGTTGGGCGGGCTGCTCTTGCTCTGGCTGCTGCTTACCGGGCTTGGTGCCACCTCCGCCCGGGCGCAGGAAACCGCCCCAGACTCTGCCGCCGCCGTGGAGGTGGCCCCCGACTGGCCCGAGGATTCGCTGGGCCGACGTTCGCCCCGTGGCACGGTGCAGGGGTTCATCAGGGCCATCTCGGAGGAGAATTATGACAAAGCCGCCCTGTACCTCAACCTGGACTCTACCCTGCAGCAGGACCAGCAGGGAGCCACGCTGGCCCACGCCCTGCAGCGCCTGCTGGACCAGGGTGGCGAGATCTTCCCCTATGCCTTGCTCAGCGACACCTACGGGGGGCAGGAAGACGATAACCTGGGCCCCAACCTGGAGCGGGTGGGCACGGCCACCATCAACGGCGAATCCATTGACCTGATCCTGGAGAAAACCGAAAGCCCCGAGGGCGGCCCCATCTGGCTGTTTTCCTCGCAGACGGTGCAGCGCATTCCGCCCGTGATTGAGCAGGCCTCCAAACCCATCGCCGACCGCGTGATGCCCGATATTGTGGTGGAGAAAAAGTGGGAGGGCGTGCCCATTGGCCACTGGCTGGCGGTGCTCCTGATTGCCGTGTTTGCCTATGCGCTGGCCTGGTGCCTGATCAGGCTGGTGGTGTTCCTGCTGCGCACCACCTGGCCCCGGGCCCGGGAAGAGCACACGGCCAACCTCATCAGGGCCTTTACGCTGCCCATTCAGCTGTACCTGGCCGTCTGGATCTTTGTGGTCTCCAACCAGTGGGCGGGCATTTCCATTATTGTGCGGCAGCGCTTCAGCCAGCTCACCGTCATTGTGGGCATGGTGGCGGCCTTGCTGCTCCTGTGGCGCCTCATTGACGTGATGACCCATTTCATTGAGCGGCGCCTCACGCGCCGGGGCAACATGGCGGGACTCTCGGCGGTCTTGTTCCTGCGGCGCGGCGCCAAGATTGCGGTGATTGCCTTCGGGGTGATCGGGTTTCTGGGGGCGCTGGGCTTTGACATTACCACCGGCTTGGCCGCGCTGGGTATAGGCGGTATCGCGCTGGCCTTGGGCGCGCAGAAAACCGTGGAGAACTTTGTGGGCAGCGTGACCCTCATTGCCGACCAGCCCATCAGGGTGGGCGACTACTGCAAAGTGGGCGATACCTCGGGCACCGTGGAAGCCATTGGCATGCGCTCCACCCGCATTAGAACCAACGACCGCACCGTGGTCACCATCCCCAACGGCGACTTCTCCTCGCAGCGCATTGAGAACTTCGCCCACCGCGACCGCATCTGGTTTCACCCCACGTTTGGGGTGCGCTATGACACCAGCCCCGACCAGATCCGCTACCTGCTGGTGGAGCTCCGGTCTATCCTGTACGCCCACCCCAAGATTGACCCCGAGTCGGCCAGGGTGCGCTTTGTGGGCATAGGCACTTCATCCCTAAACCTGGAGGTGTTCTCCTACGTGATGACCTCAGATTTTAACGAGTTCCTGGAGATTCAGGAAGACCTGCTGCTGCGCATGATGGACGTGATAGAGGCCAGCGGCACGGGCTTCGCCTATCCGTCGCAAACCCTGTTTCTGGGCCGCGACCAGGGAAGATCTGAGGAAAGAACCCAGACGGCCGAGGAGCAGGTGAAAAAGTGGCGCGCGGCCGATGACCTGCCCCTCCCCAGATTCAGCCCCGAACGCATCCAGAGCTTGCGAGGCACCATCCCGTACCCGCCCGAACAAAGCTGAGCGTAAGCGTTTAGAGGCTGTTTTTGATAGAACATACCCGAAACGAGGTACAGGGCAGTTGTTCAGGTGTGAGCCCCGGGCGCAAGCGTGCGCGGGTGCGTTTTAGCACTGCGAACTTCTGTTTAGGGGCTGTTTTCTGAAAACTGGTTCCAAAACAGGAGTACCCGACAGGACCTGCGCCAGGCTCACCTTTTTCTACTGGCAGGAAATAGCGCGCGTACAGGGGCAGAGCCCGGGCATTGACCAAACTGGTGAACGGAGGCTTTGGGCTAGAAAGGTTTTGGCCCTGTTTTACAGAAAACACCCCAAAAAAGGCGGCGCGGGGCAGCCTTCTTTTGGGGTGTTGGTTTTTGGGGCAGTACTGGGGTTAGCCCCGTTTCCGGTTGCGGGCGACCAGATTATGGATGTACCTGAGCTTCTCCACCACGGGGGGCGAGAAGGTTTCGGGGAGCAGGTCAGGCAGGCCCAGGGAGCGGTTTACTTCGTTAACTTTCAGGCTCAGGTCGGCGTAGCGGAGCAGCATGGTGTCAAACTGGTTGTCTACCAGATCGTCTTCGGGGAGTTCCAGCAGCTCGGCGTTGTCGGCGGTGTCCAGCACCGAGACCATGTCCAGGTAGGTGCCCCAGGTTTCGGCAAAGTCTTCCCAGGGGTGCATGGTGGCGTACGCGCTGATGTAGCTGGCCCGCCAGTTGGCCTTGGGCCCGTTGGCGTAGTACTGCTGCATGGCAGCGCTGTAGGTGGGGTTTTCATGGTCGCCGAAGAGGGCCTTGTAGGCGGCCTCGTCTTTGCCCTGCACCAGCAACTGCCAGTAGTAGTGCCCAATCTCATGCCGGAAATGCCCGATGAGCGTGCGGTGGGCCTCGTTCATCTGCACGCGCAGCTTCTCGCGCTCCACAGAGTCGGCCTCCTGCACGTTGATGGTGATCTTGCCATCGGCGTGGCCGGTGTACACTTTCTCGCCCGGGCCAATCTGCAGCCAGCCCAGGGTGGTGGGCGGCACGTCTTCCTTGAAGTCAAACGACAGCGGCAGCTCAAACTGCTCCTGCCGGGAACCGTAGGGAAGGCCTATTTCATCCAGCAGGTAGAGCAGGCGCCGTTTGGCCACCTCCAGTTTGTACCACTTGGCCGGATTGCCCTCCACCGACAAGTCCGGGATGGTCTCGGTGAGTTGACAGTAGTCGCACAGAGTTTGACCTGACCGCGCCTGTCCCGAGGATTCTACCATGCGGTTGCAGACGTGGTGCGTGGCGTAGTTGTAGCACTTCACCACGTGAGCCTGACAACTGGAGTTCAGGCAGCGGTAACCGCCCTGCCCGTCTGGCTCCATGGCGTGGATGCCCTTGCAGACCGGGCACCAGCCCACCTCCCGCTGGCACGAAAGGCACTGGGAGTTCTCAAAGAATAGTTTATTGCCGCAGGCGCAGTGGTAGGTTTTCATGTTGGTAAGGGTAAGCTAAGAGTAGTTGTACCTCGGGCGCAAGGCGCCGGGCAGGCAGCGGGTATAGTCTGAAACAGTTCTAAACCTGTCATTGCTGCGCCGATTGGGCCAGGTCGGCGGGTTGTATCTTTACGCCATACGCCGTTTTGTGCCCGCCGGTGGTTTTCAGGACGCCCTTGAGCGGACTGCAGTCGCTGTAGTCGGCGCCGTGGGCGGCCTTCACGTGGTGAAGGTTGGCCAGCAGGTTGTTGGTGGGGTCAAAGCCTTGCCAGCCCATGCCGGGCACGTAGGCCTCGGCCCAGGCGTGCATCACGGCCGTGCCGGTCAGGTTGTGGCCTTGGTTCAGGTACCCCGACACGTAGCGGCAGGGAATCTTGTTGAGCCGGGCAATGCCGATGAACAAGTGGGTGTAGTCCTGGCAAACGCCCCGGCCCAACTGGATCACCTCGCTCACGGTGGTGTGCACGTGCGTGGGCTCAGGGTCAAACTCCAGCATCTGGTGAATAAAGCCGTTGAGCTGGGTGAGGTAGTCGTACACCTTCTGGTCTTCTTTCCTGAACAGCAGGCGGTCTTTAAACTGGTCTTCAATGAGGGTGTAATGCCCGGTGCCCAGGTACAGGTGGTGGTCAATGAAGAAGTCATAGGCAGCCAGCTGCGCCTGCTCTTCCTCCACCGAAAGGGGCGGCCGGAACGGCACAAAAGGCTGGCTTTTCTCCACCCGGGCCGTCATCTCAAAGCTGAACTCGGTGAAGGGTTGGGCCGAGTACAGGCTGGTAACCTCAAACCCGAACGGGTTCTTGTGCCAGAACTCCTCAGTATTGAGCGAGTGCCGGAACGTGACCTGCTTCACCCGCTGTGTCTCGTCCTGGCAAGGCGAAATCAGGAACGAGAAAAAAGCTTCGTGCACGGGCTCGTCATAGGTGTTGTGGGTGAAGTAGTTGATTTCGTATTCTGTGGTCATGCCTGAAAACTCCCGCCCCTAATTGTAACTGAGATACTTGGTGTTGAGTACGTTGGCCAGCTCGTAGATCTCGCCCAGGGTCTTGTGCAGGAACTCCTCGGGGGCGTCTTCTATCTCTTCCACGGTGGTGTACTGAATGTGGCAGGCCAGCCTGCTGGCCTTGAAGTGAATGGAGCCTTTCTTGTTCTCTTCCTGCAGGAAAATGCCCTCAATGCACTGCCGCGCAGACCCCAGACTAAACGCCACCGACTTGGGGAACGACGGGTCAAAGAGCAGGAAGTTGAGCACGTGGTGCTTGTTGGGCGCGGTGCGCTGGCACCGCATGTACATGTCAAACGACTCGGCGCTGAGCAGGGTAGAGGTCCAGAGATAGTTCTCAAAGGCATTGCCCTGCTGGGTGGCCTGCAGCTTCTGCTTGTCGTGGAGTTTGGCCAGCAAGATGTTGATGATCTGCACGGCCCGCTCCAGGTGCATGCCCAGCGAGAGCAGCAGCCACACCTCGTTGCGCAGCAGCGTGTTCTCTACGTACCCTTTTATGATGTAGCTGTTTTCCTCAATGCGGCGGGCAAAGTACTCAATCTCCTCGGCCTGGAAACCGGCCGCGGCGTACGCGTTTATCTTGTGGTAAAAAGAGTTGATGGCCTCCCACAGCTCAATGGAGATGCTGTCGCGCACGCCCCGCGCGTTCTCGCGCACTTTGTCAATATAGCCCAGGATGGAGGCGGGGTTGTCTTCTGAGATGGTGGTGTACCGGATGACCTCATTTTCTTCCAGGGGCTGCTGGGTGCCCAGAAAGCCCTGCGTGTTGCCCGACATCTGCAGGATAGACGCCAGCACCAGGTCATTGCGCTGCACCAGCGGAGAGTCGACCGAGGCCACGTACTGCACCCGGGTGTAGCGGGCAATGTGCTCGGCCCTTTCCAGGTAGCGGCCCATCCAAAACAAGCTGTTTCCTATTCTTGATAGCATAGATTTCTTGGCCCGGGGCTGGCGTTCTACGTCCTGAGCGCCAGCACCAGGCAGCGGGTATAAAGGTTTACGTCTGTTACTTACTTGAAATTACCGGAAGGGTTCCCTTCCAAGGGATCAGGTCAGCGGGATTTAAGTGGATGCCTCCCCAAACGGGTGAAAACCACCCCGCGGCCGCCTGGCCGCCGGGGTGGCCATCCACAAAACCGCGCCCCGGCTATTCCATCTTGCCCATGGTCATACCGGTGGGGCCCATGTGCAGGGTCTGGCCGTTCAGCTGCAGGGTCTGGGTGCCGGCGCTCTGGTCCTGCGCCATGGTGTCGCTGGGCTGGTCGTCGCGCATGACCCAGGTGTCTTTAGACCCGCCGCCCTGCGAGGAGTTCACAATGAGGCTGCCCTTCTTGAGCGCCACCCTGGACAAGCCCCCGCGCAGCACAAACTGCCGGTCTTTGCCCAGCAAGGCAAAAGTGCGCAGGTCTACGTGGCGCGGCTCAAAGCGGTCTTCGCCCTCAATGAACGTGGCGTGCATAGACAGGTCCATGATAGGCTGGGCAATGTACTTGCGGCGGTTCTGGGTAATGAGCTGCTTAAACTCACTGATCTGCTCTTTGGTGGCTTTGTTGCCAATGAGAATGCCGTACCCGCCGCTCTCATCCACGGGTTTCACCACCAGTTGGTCCATATGCTCCAGCACGTACTGGAAGTCATCGTCCTTCTCGCAGCGGTAGGTGAGCACGTTGTGGAGGATGGGCTCTTCGCCCAGGTAGTATTTGATAATGTCGGGCACGTAGGTGTACACGGCCTTGTCATCGGCGAAGCCGGTCCCCGGCGCGTTCACCAGGGTCACGTTGCCCTCACGGTAGGCGGCCATGAGGCCGGGCACGCCCAGCACCGAGTCTGGGTTGAACGCCAGCGGGTCAATAAAGGCATCGTCTACGCGGCGGTACACCACGTCTACCCGTTTGGGCCCGTTAATGGTCTTCATGTACACGAAGTTCTTCTCCACGTACAGGTCGCGGCCCTCTACCAGCGGAACGCCCATGGTGAGCGACAGGTAGGCGTGCTCAAAGTAAGCCGAGTTGTACACGCCCGGGGTGAGCACCACGCAGGTGGGCGCGTCTACGCCGGCCGGCGCCACCGACTGCATGGTGGCCAGCAGTTCCTGCGGATACTCCTGCACCGTGCTTACCTTGAACTTGCGGAACGTCTCCAGCAGGGCGCGCTTCATGGCCACGCGGTTGGTGAGTACGTAGCTGATGCCCGAGGGGCACCGGATGTTGTCTTCCAGCACGTAGTACTTGCCGTCGCTGTGCTTGATCAGGTCGGTGCCCGAGATGTGGTTGTAGATGCCGCCCGCCGGTTTAATGTCCAGCATGGCTTTGACGTAGTTTTTGGAGGAGAAGATCAGGTCGGCGGGCACCACCTTGTCGCGCAAGATGTGCTTGTTGGTGTAAATGTCCTGGATGAACAGGTTGAGCGCCACGCAGCGCTGCACAATGCCCTTCTCCAGCTGGGCCCACTCGGCGGCCTGGATGATGCGCGGGAACAGGTCAAACGGGAAAATGCGCTCCACGCCCTTGGCCTTGTCGGTGTACACCGAGAACGTGATGCCCTGGTTGAAGAACGAGGCCTTGGCGTGCTCGTTGAGCTTCCGGAAGTCTTCCTTGGAGAACTTTGAGAATTGGTTGAATATTGATTGATACTGTGGATTCACGGTGCCGGCTTGGCCGAACACTTCATCCAGAAACTGCGGAGGGGTCTGATAATTACCAAACACACCACTAG
Organism: Rufibacter psychrotolerans; assembly: GCF_016924645.1. Classification (GTDB taxonomy): domain Bacteria; phylum Bacteroidota; class Bacteroidia; order Cytophagales; family Hymenobacteraceae; genus Nibribacter; species Nibribacter psychrotolerans. The sequence goes on from NZ_JAFFJV010000009.1 coordinate 226,623, forward strand.
ACATCCCCTGGCGCATGGTCATATTCATAGGTTCATTGCTATATGGTATCTACTGTTGTTGAAGCGGTGTACTTCTTAAAATGCAAATAGTTGATCCTTGATACTCAAGGGGTTGCTCCGGTTTTCTACGGATGTCCTACTCCGCGGCTTCTTTGTTTTTGGGGTATTTTCTGCGTTTTACCCAAGAAATAAAGCAAAGAGCGGCAGGCGAAATCTGTACGCCGGAGAGCTGGATCCTGGTGATCGGGAGCTTCCTGAAGTGCAACTACGCAAAAGGGGTGGGGAAAAGTTATGCTTGCAGCGGGTCTGGGGGCCGAGAGGGGCCTAAATTCAGTACATGCCTGTGTATTTACCGTATTTTCCGCAGGGGGCTTCATGGCAATTTCCCCGGCGGCTGGGTTTCTTCCGGGTGTTTCTGGAGGCCCAACCCAGAAGTGCACGCTGGTTTCTTCCAGAAGTACCATCGCCTGCTTGCTTGGTCGGGGTGAAGTACTCCGTAGGGTGACAGGTTCCGGCTTTTCCGCTGCTAGCGTTTTACTACCTGTTTTATCCCTCTTTCCCTGGAAACATCCTTAAAACAGGAGATGCGGCCCAGAGCTTTTCCTCAGAAGCTCTGGGCCGCAGCCCTAAAAGGAAAACAGGCACCCCACTGGCGTATGCGGCGGCTGGGTGCCTGCTTGCAGAAAGAGCCTTTCGCGGGTTTTTAGCCTGTTTTGGTAAAAGTAGCCTTAAAACGTTGGTACCAGCGGTCACTCGCGGCAGCGGTATTGAACTTTGAAACAGCTTTAAAAAGACTAAAAACAGCGCAGCCCCGCCTGGTGCGTAGGCAGGGCTGCGCGGTGCAGGAGAAAACCCTGTTGGCAAAACTAACGCGGGAGGCCAGGCAACAAGCGCCTAGCGGGTAAAGCCGCCCAGTTCAGAATCGCCGCGGCTGGAGTTCTGTGAAGAAGAGGTGTCGCCGTAGCTGCCCCGGCCGCCGCCGTAACTGCTGCCTCCCATGGGGCCGTAGCCGCCCAGGTTGCCCGAGGTGGAGCCGTAGGAGTTGTCGCCCCAGGTGCCGCCCTGGTGCCCGCCCACGTAGCCCCGGCCCGCGCCGTAGTTGGTGCCGCCGTAAGAACTGCCCAGCCCCGAGCCGTAGCGGTCTGGGTAAGACCGGATGCCGTAGTTGGGAATGCCCCGGTCTGAGTGCAAGCCAGAATCGCCTAAGCCGCTGCCAAACTGCGTACTCTGGTAGCCGTCGCGGTCGCCGCTGTAATACGCTTGTTCGTCCTGGTGGGCGCCGTAGCGGTGTTCGCTGTTGAGGGTGTTGAACCGGTCTGAGGTGCCGTCATAACTGGAGATGCCGTAGCCCTGCCGGATGTTCCCCATCAGGTCCTCGTCTTCGTTGCCCCGGGGCAGGGTAGGGTCCCGCCGGAAATTATCCTGGTAGGTATCCCCAAACTGGTCCTGGTTGCGGCTGTGGTGGTGCTGGTACGGGTGCCGGCCCTCCTGGTCCCGGCGGTAGGGACGGTCAGCATCGTGCGGCTGGTGGTAGCCGTGGTTCTGGGATTGGTGGTGCTGGCCGGGCGCATGGGGGTGGTACTGGTGCAGGTGCTGGTAATCGCGGCTCATCTCACGGCCGGGCCAGTCCTGCTGGTGGGGGTGGTACTGGTGTTGGTGGTGCCCATAGGGGTTTGGGTTGCGGTAATCGCCGTTGCCGTAGCGATCCTGGTCATGTCTTTCCATGGTACTTCCGTTTAGGTGAACAATCAGTCTGCTCTTTTTAACGGGAGTACCTGGTTCCGGTTTACTCTGGGCCAGGGTGGTTCAGTTTCGGGCGCGGCGTGCCATGCCGTTACCGATAAAACCAGGGCAAATGGGTGGGGCGCCTCCTGGGCACGGCGATGGAGGGGTGGCTCAGGAAGAAGGGGGCGCGCCTTAGCGGTGGGTGCTGGCCAACCGCTTGGCCCGGGCCAGACCGGCTCTGGTCAGGTACAGCAGCGGAGGCTGGTGCAGGGTGCTGATTTTCAGGAGGCCTTCCTCCGAGAGGCGGAAATAATGCGGCAGCATGGCCTCCTGCCCCAGGTCGAGCCGCTTGCTTACCCTGGAAGATTCTACCGGAAAATCCTCTGGCATCTCCTTGCATTTCACCAGGCTGTACACCTCGTGTACTATTTTGTCCATCATGTCCATGCCCTGACCCTTTTACAGCCCATAAGCTTCTACCAATTGTTCATTAAATTGGTTAAACCTCTTAAACTGTAAAATGTTTTTGGATTAAAAAGTGAAGATCATGGCAGAAACAGCCCAGTTGGCGAACGTACCCCTGAAGTTGATAAAGGTAAGTACAAGGCTTTTACGGAACAAGCCGGCCGGGTTATTTCCTTGCTGGCCCGTTAGGGAGACCTGCCTTAAAATGGAATAATTTTATTTCAGGAACCAGGCAATGGCCTGTTGCGAGACGGTGGCGGGGATCTCGTGCTCGCCCTCAAACTCCAGGTAGGTGGCTTCCCGGCCCTTGTCCTGGAAGTCCCGCATGATTCGGCGGCTGCAGGAGTCAATGGGCAGCACCCGGTCCTGGGTGCCGTGCGAGAGAAAGACCTTGGGGGTGCCGTGGGTTTCCATGGCGTAGGCAAAGCCGGGCGAGAACGCGATCACGTGCGTGAACAGGTCGCCGTTGGTGAGGCCCAGGCACAGGGCGTAGGAGGCCCCGTCTGAGAACCCGCCAATGGCCAGGCGCTCCGGGTTTACCCTGTACCGCTCAAATACCTGGGCAAGGGCCTGGTCCAGGTAAATCACATCGGGGCCGAACTGGTTGCTGGCAATAATATCCCAGCTGTATTTGCGCGAGGCAGGGGCCAGGAGCACCAGGTTGTGGTGGTCGGCGTAGCGCTGCAGGAGGCTCATGCCCTGGGCTGGGTCGCCGCCCGAGCCGTGCAGCATCACGGCCAGCGCCGCCGGGGTAGCCGGCGAGTAGCCCTTGGGAACGTACAGCAGCCCGTCTTTGTGCGGGTCAAGGCCCAGCGGCTGCAGGCCGGTTGGTGCTTCCTGGTGGGTGGCGGGCGTGCTGTGGCCTACGGTCAGGCGCCCCGTGCTGTAGATGCTTCTTCTAAGAGCCATGCTGCCTGGACTTTTGCTTGTGACAAAATGATGCATACGGCAAAAAGACCATTGGTTATGCACGGGGCGGGCTCTCTTTGCCGGGAGGAGCGGGAGCAGGCAAGATTTTGCGGCAATATCTGCGCGGGAGCGCCCAACCTGTACGGGCAGATGCGTATGTAACAGGTACCCCGACGCCGTTGTCAGGAGTCCCCTAACCCTACACCAGACAGATGAAGGTGCTCATTGAAAACCAGGATACCAAACTGTTCACCATTGCCCGGCCCAACACCGGCAAAGAAACCGTGATTCTGCTGCACGGCGGACCGGGCGTGCCCGACGGGCTGACGTTTCTCACCGATTTTCTTTCCCGCAAGTACCAGGTGATCACCTTTCACCAGCGGGGCACCCTTAAATCGCCTAACGCCGCGCAGGAGTACTCCCTGGAGAGCTACTTGTCAGACATCAACCGCATTGCGGCGTACTTTAAGGTGGAGAAGTTTCACCTGTTCGGGCACTCCTGGGGCGGCCTGTACGCGCAGCTGTACGCCCAGCACTTCCCCAACCGGCTGCTGAGCCTCTTTCTCTGCAGCCCCGCCTCTGGTACCGGGCGGCAGTGGAAAGACACCATGCTGGAGATAAGCCGCTACAACAAAGCCAAGTGCAGCAACTTTGAGTGGATCTCCATGAACCTGAACGCCGCGCTGGGGTTGCTGGGCCGCGATGCCGGGTACCGGAACTTCTTCCGGCAGGTGCTGGATAACTTTAGCCGGGGCTTCAGGGAGGCGCACCCCGAGTCGTTCGCGATAGACTGCATCAAGGCCACGCCCATCAACCAGACGGTAAAAGCCATTCTGGCGGCCCCGCTGCTCCCCGATGTGCCCCAGCCCGGGTTTGACGTCACCATTACCTACGGCGACCAGGACATCTTTGGCGAGAGCAAGAACTACGTGCTGCAGCGCTATCCCACGGCCCACGTGCGGTTTATCCCCGAAAGCGGGCACATTCCGTGGTCGCACAACCAGAAAGAATTTGTGCAGGTGCTGAAGGCGCATTACGGCGTGTAACCAGGCGTAGGCCGCTGGCTGTTTTGGGGCCGTTTTCCTGAAAACAGCCCACATTCTGGTGGGCAGAAAGGCTCAGGATTGCGTGGACGCTCCCGCGTACGCGCTACTGTGGGTGCGTCTTTGTAGGAAAGCGGTTCCGCCAACGCTGGTGTTGGAAAACTCGCATGGGGCTATTTCTGGGAAGTTTGCGAATTGATTACTTTGCGCGGCAGAAAAGCAAGGCAGTTACACCAATCCTACGCATGAAGTTTCAGGAGTACCCCATTCTAGTGGCGCTGCAGCCTTACCTGCGGAAGGTGTGGGCGTTTGAGAGCCGGTATGACGTGGCCCTCACCGATATCAAGACGGTGGTGCCGTCGGGGCATTTGACCCTCACGTTTACGGTGAAGGGTACCTACAGCACCCTGGTGCAGGGCCGTGATTTATTCCAGACCCGCCAGGCCAGCCTGAGCCTGATTGGGCACCAAACCGGACCGGTGCTGCTGGACGGCGGCGGCGAGGTGCTCACGGTGGGGCTAAGCTTTCAACCGTTTGCCGCCTACCGGTTTTTCCCGTTCCCGCTGCAGGAAACCACCAATAGACTGGTATCCGGAGAGGAGCTGTGGGGCGCTGCCGCCCCCCGCTTGGCCGACCAGCTGCTCACGCTGGGGGAACCGGCCTTGATGGCGCAAAAGCTGCAGGAGTTCCTGTTGGAGCAACTTCGGCCAGGCCGGCCTTTGGAGGAGATGGCCCGCTATGCGGTTGGGGCACTCCTCAGAGACCGGGGGCAGTTGCCCATCCACGCGCTGGCGCAGCGAACCGGGTACTCGCAGCGGCACCTAAACCGGCTGTTTCAGGAGATGGTGGGGCTAGCGCCAAAGCAGTTTGCGCGCATTGTCCGGTTCAAGCATTTGCTCTCCTTGCCGGCGCAGGGCCCGCGGGTGCCTCCGGTAGTAGGGAGCGAGGCGTTTTATGACCAGGCGCACTTCATCAGGGAGTTCAAGGCCTTCACGGGGCACACGCCGCAGCAGTATGCGCAGAAAGACAATGCCTTCGGGGCGCTGTTCAACCAGTTGGAGTAGCGTACTGGGCATGTCCACTTTTTACAATACTTCGGCCGGTAGTTCCGCTAGTTTTGGGTCTTTCATTGTTGAACCCCATGAACCAGAACAGAGATTACACCACCATCAGCCCTTCGGCGGCGGCCCTGCTGCTGCTCAAGGCCCAGACCCAATTGCCCTACGCCCGGGAGGCGGCCCGGCTGCTTTTTACGCTCCAGGAACTGGAGGATTCTTTTGACCGCACCCACTTTGGCGCCTGGGCCAGCGTGGTGCATTTTGAGCACCGCTACGCCACGGTTCAGCAGTTGATTCTGGAAAGCGGGCTGCACCAGTTGCTGGAGCTGTCGTCGGGGTTCTCGTTCAGGGGGCAGGCGCTGGTGCAGCAGGGGCACGTGCGGCACTGCATTGATACCGATTTGCCGGACCTCATTGAGAAAAAGGCGCAGCTGTGCGAAGACCTGCACCTGCAGTTTCCGGCAGGCAGCCGCCTGGAACTGCAGGCGCTGGACGTGATGGACCGGGCGCAGTTTCTGGCTACCGTAGACCGGTTTGCCCCGGGGCCGCTGGCGATAGTGACTGAAGGCCTGCTAGTGTACCTGAGCCGCTTAGAGCGGGAGCAGCTGTGCCAGACCATCAGGGCGGTGCTCCAGGCGCGCGGCGGCTGCTGGATTACCTCAGACATTTACCTGCAACACGCCTTTGTGCAGCGCGGTACCCAACAGGCCAACGCCTGGGAGGCGTTCTTCCGGCAGGAAGGCGTCCCAGACCAGTTGTTCACCAGCTTTGAGGAAGCGGAGCAGTTCTTTTACGCCAACGGCCTGGTGGTGGACAAAGTAGCGGCCCCGGCCTATGACACACTCAGTGCAGTACCTAACCTGCTGGCGGTAGCCACTGAGCCCCAATTGCAGGCCCTCCGCACCGGCGGACAAATTCAGGCCACCTGGCGGTTGCGGTGCCGGTAAGGGCAGTGAGTGTTCTCTGTTAAGCTTCAATGGTTGAAGCAGGAGCTTATAGAATTCTATCTGAGTTAGTAAGGAAGCAGCACGCATGTCGTCCTCCTATGAAGGGAGTAAGGGGATGACAAGTGTTTACTCTTTCACTAGAGCTCTGGCTGCCAGGTGAGTTGGTAGATGTTGCACAGCCTCATTCAAGCGCTTAACGTTTGTTCTCTTATGGTTTTTATCCGCTAGATGGTGGTTGTAGTTCAGGAACAGGTAATAGAGTAGAATTCTGTTGTAATCATCCAGTTGTTTGTCTTTGATCATGGTCAGGAGTTGGCTCTCGATTGTTGTGGCATGCTGCGATTCTGATAAGGCGCGGCCTAACCTGCCTATGTTGCCGTAATAGTGGTTTTCGCCGGAGTTTTCAAGGCGAAGGCTAATGCCTATGAGTAGGTCTGGCACGTTGATATCTAATACTTCCAGTTCCCGGATGTAGGTTTTTCTGCCAGCCCAGGCATAACTTCCATCAGAAGCGCGGTCAAATCTGTCGTTCATAATGTCTAGGTGGGCGCGCAGGAAAGTCTCCCAATTCACTGTTTCCGCCGAGAGCTGGGCAATGGCCACGGCGTGTTCCCTGGGAGCAGTGTCCTGGCTGCAACTGCCTACTACCCGGCGTTTTCTTTTCAATTCCAGCTCTGCCTTTTTAGAAATGTATTGGCCAACATATTCTTCAAATTCTTCGTCATAGCCGCCTTCCTGCAAAGCAACGGGTAAAGCTTCTGCTAACAGAGACGTAAATTCCTTTCTTATTGACAGATCGTTCTGCACTCTGTTCTTTCTGGTGACATGATACCAATGGTAGTAGTCTTCATAATAAGATTCGTTTTTTCATCATACACAGGCATATTGGTTGCCTGATGTACATAGTTCATGAAGCGGTCCAAAGCAGCCGGAGTTTTTTCTGGTCTACTGGCTCTGCCCCAGTCAGATTCCAGGTAAATCTGTGCAGTGGTGTCAATCATGCAGTCTGCATACTGTACCATGCGGGCATACTTTATGGGGAGGGAAGGTGCCTTGAATTCCTCTGGGAAGTAGAAAGCCTCAAGCTTTTCATCTGAATAGGAGGTTTTATCCCAATACTCGAAAATCCATTTCCCTTTCAAAGGCTGCTCGTACGCTGTGGTGGTGGCTTCTACCTCAAGAGTAAAGTCTCCCTTCCCGTTCAGGGGCAAACTAAAGAACTCTACTGTTTCCTTTCCATCGTAGCTTTCGGTTTGGGTTTTTGCCACCAGCAGGTCCTTCACACAAGTGGCATGGGCATACTTCTTTATAAATTCCTCAAAGGAAATATTCTGCTTTAAATCCCTTACCGCGGCTGAGATATTGCCTTTTTCCAGCCGCACATAGTGACCCTTAGTCTGTGGTAAGGCTCTATAGTCTTTGTGCAGTTCACAGACCTTGAATTTCAGGCTCAGGGAATCTACAATGCCTTTGAGTTGCGAGATGGTTGTTGTGCTGTAGATCAGACCATTTGGGTGAGTTTTAAATTCGGAATCCTGCTCCTCCTGGGCCTGGCTTTGTTGGGCATACGTGAAAGGCGTGATTAAAAAGATGGGAAGCAGCACGACTAAAACGGTGCAGGTAGCCATTATAACCGGCAAGCTGGCGTACATTCTTTTTCTTGGTTTCATGGTGGAGGTGTTAAGGTGGAAGAATGCTTTCCAACTCATGATGCCAGATTCAGGGAAATTCCACAGTGCTTTAACTATATTCCTCTCACCTGAAAGATGAGCAATGGTATATAGATCTGTTTGTTCTGAAATAGTGAGTGAAGGCAATTAAGCCAGAAGCAAAATGGAATGGGTTTTAAGTTTGAACCTTACAAAAGGTACAAGGACCCACTAAAGCGCGGTTGTAACCTTGGTGTTTACCTGATAAAGCAAGGCTTGGAAGTAAGTCCGCGCCATAGTAGGGGCCATAAAAGGGTCACATACTACGCAGAGGTAAGGCGTTTTAGGGTAGTTTTCTCTAAATCAGCCCTAAAACGCCTTACCCCAACAACGCCAGCAACTCCTGCTTGCTCATGGCCTTCAGCATACCGCCATCGGTCTTGACCAGATCGTCTACCAGTTCCTTTTTGCTGGCCTGTAGTTTCTGCATCTTTTCTTCCACGGTGTTGGGGCAGATGAGCCGAACGGCCACCACGTGCTTGTCCTGGCCGATGCGGTAGGTGCGGTCAATGGCCTGGTTTTCCACGGCGGGGTTCCACCACGGGTCCACCAGGTACACATAGTCGGCGCGGGTGAGGTTGAGGCCCGTTCCGCCCGCCTTGAGGCTGATGAGGAACACCCGCACGTTTTCCTGCTCCTGGAACCGCGCCACCGCGCCCTGCCGGTCTTTGGTCTGGCCGGTGAGCAAGGCGTAGTCAATACCGCGCGCTTTGAGCGCCTCTTCAATAAGCTGCAGCATAGAGACAAACTGGCTGAACACCAGAATCTTGTGGTGCGGCGCCTTGCTTTCAATCTGCTCCAGCAGCACCTCCAGTTTGGCCGAGGGTTCTCCTATGCCCGCATCATCGGGCAGCAGGGCGGGGGAGTTGCAGATTTGCCGCAGGCGGGTGAGGCCGCGCAGCACGTGCATGGGGTGCTTCTGTATCTCCTCTTCGGCCTGGGCCGAGATAAACTCCCTGATTTCGCGCTCATGCGCCGCGTAGAGTTCGCGCTGCGCCGTACCCATCTCGCAGTACAGCACCATCTCGGTCTTTGGCGGAAGCTCCTGCGCTACCTGCTCTTTGGTGCGCCTGAGCAGGAACGGACTGATTTTGCGCTGCAGTTCTTTGGCCCTTCTAAAGTCTTTGAACTGGTCAATGGGCTTGGCGTAAATATCTCTGAAATAGCGCTGGTTGCCCAGCAGCCCCGGGCACGCGAAACTCAGCTGCCCGTACAGGTCATAGGTGTTGTTTTCCAGCGGCGTGCCCGTGAGCACCAGTCGGTTGCGCGCCTGCAAGAGCCGCACTGCGCGGTACCGCTGGCTCTGCGGATTCTTGATGTTCTGGCTCTCGTCCAGCACCGCGTAGTTGAAGCGGTAGTTCTTGAGCAGGGCAATGTCTGAGAGCAGCGTGCCGTAGGTGGTGAGCACCAGTTCATAGCCGTCCAGTTGCGGCAGGTGCTGCACCCGCCCGTTCCCGTAGAGAGTGAGCACGTTCAAGCTCGGCGCGAATTTGGCCACCTCCGCCTGCCAGTTGAACAGCAGCGAAGTAGGCACCACCACCAGGTTGGTGTTGCGGTCTACCTTGCCGCGTTGCCCCAGCAGAAACGCCAGCACCTGCACCGTCTTGCCCAGCCCCATGTCATCTGCCAGACACCCCCCGAAGTTGAATTGGTCCAGGAAGTTCAGCCAATTGAGGCCCTGCCGCTGGTACGGCCGTAGCAAGGCCCGCAAACCTTCGGGCACGGGTACTTCCTCAATGGCTTCAAAGTGGGTGAGTTTCTGGCGGTAGAGCGCCAGTTCGCCGCGTACCTCCTGGCTCAGCACCTCTTCCTCGTAGAGTTCCTCAATAAGGGGGAAGTTCATCTTGGGCGTGCGCAGGCGTTCGCCCGCCACCTCGCCCGCGCTGAAGTAGCGTTGCAGCCGCTCCAGCCACTCCTGCGGAAGAATGCCCTGGCTGCCGTCGTCCAGCTGCACGAACCGCTGCTTGTTGCGAAGGGCTTTGTGCAGCGCCTTGAGCCCCGCCTTCTGCTGCCCGAATTGCACGTCTACAGACGTGTCAAACCAGTTGATGCCGCTGGTGACCAGAATAGAAATCTTGGCTTTGTGCGGATTCAGTTTCAGGCTCTGCAGTTCCTTGAAGCCCAGCAGCGTGATGCCCTGCCCCCGCCAGCTCTCAAAGGCCTCCAGAAACCAATCGTCCAGCAGGAAACGGCTTTTGTGCAGGTAGAACGAGTCCAGGTGCAGCTGATCCCTGAACAGCGCGTGTTCGCGCAGCACCGCCGAGGTGAATTTGTGTTCGGCCTCGCGGTCGCGCACTACCGTAAAGCTCTGGCCCAGCGCGTCTTTGGCGTAGATCTGCTTCTGCGTGAACACGGGGACCTCCACGTGCCCGTACCGCATCACGGGCGTGAACAAGATAAAATCCTGCGATTCTGACAGGTACAGCAGCCGCTCCAGGTCCAGGTCAAAACCCTGTTCGGTCAGCTGCTGCGGCGTGGCGGGTTTCAGGAAAGCGTAGGAAATTTTAAGGCGCGTCTCCAGGTTGGCCAGAATGGTTTCCCTGAACTCGTCAAACTTAGAGGCATGGATGAGCAGCCGGTGGCCCCGCTTTTGGAAGAACTCCACCACCCGCCGCAGGTCGGGGCTGTGGAGCAGGTACAGGCGGCGCTCGGCCTCCAGAAAATGCCCCAGCCGGAGCGGCAGTTGCTTGAGGGCGAACGGCTGCCCCTGAATCAGTACCCGCGGCGTGATGTAGTAGAAATTCTCCCGGGCCTCCACCTCCAATTCCAGATCCAGCGGGGCGAGGCTCACCTCCACCGGCTCCAGCGCGCTGGCCGTCAGTTTGCCCTGACTTTCGGGTTTCTGGGCGTAAATCGGAAGGCCTAGCGGGTTCAGCACCAGGGCCTTGAGGGCCTCCAGGTCGGTAGGGGTAACCTCGGCGTTGTAGTTGTTCTGGAATCGCGAGAGGCCGGTGTAGAACTTCAGCTCCTGGGGGTTGTTGGTTTGCCAGACAAAATCCAGCGGGTTCAGTTGCCTGAGCGGGTTCTTGATCTTGCCCGTCTGGGCCACCGCCGCCTCCAGCAACTCTACGTGCAGGTGCTTGTAGTACTTGTGCTCGCCCAAGACCAGGATGCGCCGGGTGTCATGGTGGGGCTGCGCCGATGGAAGGGTCTGGACTGGAAGCTTGGGCTCCTCCGGCACCAGTTTTTCCTTCAGAAACGCCTGCGTCTCAGGGGTGAGGGGCAGCAACTCGGGTAACCGGGGCTTTATGTGCAGGGTTCGGTGGGCGTACTCCAGGGCAAAGTACTGGTCCAGGTTTTCTTCTTCGGCCAGGCCGTACTGGGCGGCAATGGGCTTGATCTTTTCCCGCCGGAGCGGCGCGTCAAAGAACACGCGCAGGTCCTGGCGGCTCTGCAGCAACTGCAGTACCTGGGCCTGGTGGGGGCACAGGGCCCGTTTGGGCAGCGGGCAGCTGCAGGAAACCAGCAGCCCCGCTTCCTGCTGCACCACCGCCACCGTTGGGAAGCGCCCAAACGGCGAGGTGCCCGAGAGGGTGGCGGTGTTGAGTTCTATCTGCTGGGGTTGCAGGTCAACCCCGGCGGGACCTCCGGCCAGGGCCTCGGCGGAGGAGTGGCGGGCCAGGAGGGCGTAGCTGAGCGTGGGCACCCAGACTCCCGGTAAAAAGTAATGGTTGGGGTGCGCCGCGGTGGTGGGCCTGGTTTGCTCCTTGTCTGCCATATCGCCTAGGGGTTGAGAACCCGAAGGTAGGCAGAATTAGGGAAGAAGCCGTTACCCCAGGCCCGGTGCCCTGCCCGGAGAAGGTGCGTCTGGGCCCGCCTTACGGTCATAGCAGAGCCTTGCGTTTTAGGCCTTTTTCTGGGAAAACAGGGCCAAAACGCCGCCAGGCAGGGGACCGTTGAGGTAGGGAGAAAACCTGTCCGTGGTTGAACGCCGCATCTCACCACCTGGCCTCTCCCTGGCCAGGGAATGGGTGGGTTCCCTATGGGTTGCGAGAAATGCGTAAAGCCGTGTGGCAAATACTTAATTCCAGTGGGGCCGCTTAACCAATCAAGAGCCGGGGCGTACCCATAGCAGTGCATCTACGTGGAGCAGGATAAGTATGGTAGCAGTAATCACAGGGGCATCCAGCGGAATTGGGCGGGCCACCGCCCTGGAGTTCGCCCGCAAGGGTTGGGACGTGGTGTTGGCCGCCCGGTTTGCGGCCGGACTGGAGCAGGTGGTAACGCAGTGCGAGCAGCTGGGCGTGCGGGCCTTGGCCGTACCCACCGATGTAGCCCGGGAAGAAGACGTCAACGCCCTGGCGCAGCGGGCCCGGGAAGCCTTTGGCGGGTTTGAGGTGTGGGTGAACAACGCCGCGGTGGGCTTGTTCGGCCACTTTGAGGAAATCCCCACCCAGGACATCCGCCAGCTCCTGGACATTAACCTGCTGGGGTACATTTACGGGGCCCGCGCGGCCATCCGGCAGTTCAAGGGCCAGGGGCGGGGCACCCTCGTCAACGTCTCGTCCATGGTGGCGCTGGTGGGGCAGCCGTTCTCCATTCCGTACACCGTCAGCAAATTTGGGATACGCGGCCTGAGCATCAGCCTGGCGCAGGAACTGGCCGATGAAGAAGCCATTCACGTGTGCTGCGTGCTGCCGGCGGTGATTGACACGCCCATTTTCCACCACGCCGGCAACTACATGGGGCGGCGCGTAAAGCCCCCAAAGCCCATCATTCAGGCCCACCGGGTGGCCGAGGCCATTGTCCGCCTGACCAAAGAGCCCAAAGAGGAGGTGACGGTGGGCAACATGTCGCGCATGATGCGCCTGCAGCGCTGGGTGCTCCCGGCCAGGTGGTTTGACAAGTTCCAGCAGAAGATGATCGCGCAGCAGCACTTCCGGAAGAAACCTTCGGGTCCGTACCAGGGCAACCTGTACGCGCCCATCACCAACTGGAACAAGGTAAACGGCGGCTGGTTGCCGCAGGATTCGGGCAAAAAGGGCAAGAAACGGGCAGGCCTTTCGCTCGCCGGGGTGCTGCTGGCGGGCGTTACCCTGGCCTCAGCGGCCCTCCTGACCAGGAAATAGGCCAGCCCTGGGGAGATTTGTTTCGGGGCCTTTTTCAGGAAAACAGGGCAAAAGCAGAAAGCAATGTGTAGTATGACCAAGCAAAGAAAACCACGTGCGTACCACTGGCTGGCGGGGCTTCTGGTGCTGTTGGCGGTAGCCTGCCGGCAGGCGCCGGGGCAGGACGGGGACCAGAAAGCCGGCAAGGCCGTGACGCTCACCATCCCCAACTACCCGCTGCGCGATGAGCGGGACCTGGACGTGCTGCTGCGAGAAATTGGCGACGCCCGGGTGGTGCTGTTGGGGGAGGCCTCGCACGGCACCGCCGAGTACTACACCTGGCGGGCCGCCATCACCCGGCGCCTGATGCAGGAAAAAGGGTTTAGGTTTGTGGCTGTGGAGGGCGAATGGGCCGATTCTTACCGCGTGAACCAGTTCATCAAAGGCCCCCGGCAAGACAGCGCTGCCGCCGTGGCCCTGCTGGAACATTACAACCGCTGGCCCACCTGGATGTGGGGCAACTACGAGGTGGCCTCGCTGGTAACCTGGCTTAACGCCTACAACCAGGACAAGCCGGCCGCCCAGAAAGTAGGCTTTTACGGGCTGGACGTGTACTGCCTGTGGGAGTCGATGACCGAGCTGATGCCGCACCTGCAGGGCGATGCCGCCCTGGTGAAAGCCGCCCGCCAGGTGCACCAGTGTTTTCAGCCGTTTAGCGCCGATGCCATGCAGTACGCCCAGGCGGTGGCCAACGCCAGCGCCAACTGCCGCGCCGAAACCAGCCGCCTCTGGCGGGAAGTGCAGAAACGGAGTGAGGCCACCGGCGCCGCCAAAACCGAGGAGCAGTTTGTGGCCGAGCAGAATGCTCTGGTGGCCCTCAACGGCGAGCGCTACTACCGGGCCGCCGTCACCAGCAACACCGAGTCCTGGAACATCCGGGACCACCACATGGCCCAGACCCTGAAGCGGTTGCTGGACTTCCACGGTCCCGACGCCAAAGCCATTGTCTGGGAGCACAACACCCACGTGGGCGACGCCCGCTACACCGACATGGCCAGCCAGGGCGAGGTGAACGTGGGCCAGCTGGCCCGCAAGGAGTACGGCGAGGAAAACGTGTTCATTGTGGGGTTCGGCTCGCACCGGGGCACTGTGATTGCCGCCAGCAGTTGGGGCGCGCCCCTGCAAACCATGCCGGTGCCGCCCGCCACCCCGGGCAGTTGGGAGGCCATCCTGCACCAGCTGAGCCCCACCAACAAGATCATCCTGTCCAAAGACCTGCGGGAGAACAAGGTGCTGAACCGGCCGGTGGGCCACCGCGCCATTGGGGTGGTGTACAACCCCAAACTGGAGCACCTGGGCAACTACGTGCCTTCCATTATGCCCAAACGCTATGACGCCTTTCTGTACCTGGACAGCACCCGTGCCCTGCATCCTATCCAGACCATTACCGTAAGAAACGAGCCGCCAGACCTTTACCCTTCGGGCACGTAACCGGGGCGGAGCATTTCGATTCAACCACTGCACTTGCCAGCGCAGTAGGGGAGCGGGCGGGCCTGTTTCAGGAAATGTACCGCCTGCTCCCGTAAAATAGCGCATATTTGCAGGCTTATCTTACCACCATGCAGTCAATTCACACCCAGAGGGTTGCCCTCAGCGCCTTCTTCTTCCTCTCAGGATTCAATTTTTCCAGCTGGGCTTCCAGAATACCTACCATTAAAACCGCGTTGGACCTCAATGAAGCCCAGTTGGGCTCCATTCTGCTCACCATGCCGGTGAGTTCCCTCATCGGGTTGCCCCTGTCGGGGTGGCTGGTGTCTAGGTTTGAGACCCGCATTCCCCTTTCGGTGGGGTTCCTGGTCAACTCCATCTGCCTTTCCTTCATTGCCCTGGCCCAAACGCCGGCAACCCTGGTCATGGCCTTGTTCCTGTTCTCGCTGAGCATGCGCATCTTCAACATCTCAGTGAACACCCAGGCCATTACCCTGCAGAAGCAGTTTGACAAGAAAATAAACGGGTCTTTTCACGGGCTCTGGAGCACGGGGGGCATTGTGGGGGTAGGCTTTACCACCCTGCTGGTTTCCATGGGGGTGCCCATGACCACCCACCTGCTCCTGGTGTCGGGCATGAGCGTGCTGGCCACCGTGTTTGCCTTTGGCCACCTGCTCCGGAACGACCGTTCTGCCACGGGCAACAAGCTGGCCTTCAAAAAGCCCGATCCCTTTATTCTGTACCTTGGTTTGCTGGTGTTCTTTGCGGCGGTGTGCGAGGGCGGCATGTTTGACTGGAGCGGCATTTACTTCCAGCAGGTGGTACGGGAAGAGGTGTTTACCGCCGGTTACCTGGTGTTCATGACCTTCATGGCCCTGTCGCGGTTTATCTCTGACCAGATCATTGACAAAATAGGCATGCAGGCTACCTTCCTGCTCAGCGCCCTGCTCATTTTCTCGGGCATCAGCCTGGCCATTCTGTTCCCCACATTCTGGCCGGCCATGGTGGGCTTCTCCCTGGTGGGTTTCGGCACGGCCTCGGTCATTCCCATGGTCTACACGCTGGCGGGTTCCTCCAAAACGTACTCACCGGGCATTGCCATCTCGCTCATTGCCACCTTCGGCATTGTGGGCATGCTCATCGGGCCGCCCATGATTGGCTACCTGGCCCACGCGTTTAGCCTGAAAGTGTCGTTTATTGCCTTTGCGGTGGCGGGCATCATGCTCATTCCTATTTCCCGCCTGTTTTTCAGGATGGAGGGCCCCACCGAAGGCACCCTGGCCATGCAGGGCGAAAAAGCCGCTTAACCAAGGGCAGGAGCAGGGGCCGGCGCATCGGCGAAGCGGAGCAGCCGGATGGTGGAGGCCGGCGAGCGCCACTCTGAGGTGCGGATGGCCGTGAGCGTGAACCGGAGCATCCTGCTGAGCGGGTGGGCCATGCGCTGGCCCAGAACAGCAATCCGCTGGTCGCGCCGGGCCAGGCAGGCCTCATAGGCCGGGCCGGTCTGGGCGCTCAGCTCCTCGGCGAAGCACCAGGCCCCGTCGCGGGCCACCTGGATGCTGAAGCCGGTGAGCAGCTCGTCGCGGTCTCTGCCGTACACATCCAGCAGCCGGAACAGGGGAGACACCAGGCCCAGGTTGTCCTGCACTTTGTCTACCATGGCCTTTAAGATGGCGTTGATGCGGTTAAAGTCGTTTTTGATGGCCTGCAGGTTCTGGCCCTGCATGGTTTCCGCGGTGGCAATGCCCAGGTCCAGGTTAATGTGGGCGTTCATGCCCAGGAGCAGGTGCTGCAGGATAATGGCCGTGGAAAGCGTGGTAGTCTGGAAGGCGACCTGCCAGGAACGGGTGATTTTCTGGCCGGCTTTCCAGCGGTGCCAGGCGGCCAGGTAGCGGTTGGCAAACAGCACGTCCAGGCGCTCCATGCGGGCGTTGTCGTCAAACTCTTTCTTCCTGATGCCTTCCCGCACCCGGCAGGTGACGCAGTAATACAAGACCGCAAAGTACCCGGCTTTGTCGTTGGTCTGGAGGCAGTGCTGCACAATACGGTCCAGCTCCGCGATGACGTCATCAATGGTGGTGCATGGTTCCTGAACGTGCGGCATCTTTTCTGGCGTTGGTGTAGCCTAAGATACAGAATTAAGCAGGAATTGCTTGAAGATGAGGCGATTAATTTCTATCTGTTTCAGGGCTGTTTTCCCGAAAAAGGGCTAGAAACGGAGGAAGTTTAGAAGCCCGCCGCCGTGTCATCGCCGCGCGGGTCTGCGCCCCCTTCCAACCGGCCGTCGGGCAGCACCAGAATGCCCGCCGCCCGGCCAATGCCGCCGTATTTGGGCGCTATCTTGTGGCCCCTGAGCCACAGGGCCAGGCCGGTGCCGGGCCCCAGCGCGCCCCACTCACACAGCACCCAGTCGGGCAGCCACTGGTGGTGGAACCGCCCCGCGCTGATGGCCCCCTGCATGGTAAACCCGAAGCGCGTCACGTTCTGGATGATCTGGTACACCGTGGTGATGATGGTGGAGCCGCCCATGCTGCCCACTACCATGAACAGCTTGCCGTCTTTCTCCAGGATGGTGGGCGTCATGGAACTGAGCATGCGCTTGCCGGGGGCAATGGCGTTGGCCTCTTCGCCCACCAGCCCGAAGGCGTTGGGATAGCCCGGTTTCACGCTGAAGTCGTCCATCTCGTTGTTAAGCAGGAAACCCGCCCCACCCACAAACACCTTGCTCCCGAAATTGCTGTTGAGCGTAGTGGTCACCGACACGGCGTTGCCCTGCGCGTCTACAATGGAGTAGTGGGTGGTGTGGGGGCTTTCGGGCGGGGCGGGCACGCCGGGGTACACGTCGTCGCTGTCGGTGGCCCGGGTGGGGGAGTAGCCGTGCATGCGGCGGCGAATGTAGGCCGTGTCCAGGAGGCCGGCCACGGGTACCTGGTAGAAGTCGGGGTCGCCCAGGTGCCTGGCGCGGTCGGCGTACACCCGGCGTTCGGCCTCAATCATGAGGTGCGCCGCAGGCACGCTGTTCCAGCCCCATTCGGGGAGCGGGTAGTGCTGGGCAATGGTGAGGAGCTGCAGCAGGGCAATGCCGCCGCTGGAGGGCGGGGGCATGGAGATGACCTTGTACGGCCCCACCGTTCCGGTCAGCGGCGTGCGCCACACCGACCGGTACGCGGCCAGGTCGGCCTTGGTGATGAGCCCGCCGCCGCGTTTCATCTCGGCGGCCAGCAGGTCTGCCGTGGGGCCCTCGTAAAAGCCCGCCCGGCCTTTATCCCTGATCCGTTCCAGGGTGCGGGCCAGGTCTGCTAGCCGTACGGTGTCGCCTTCGCGCCAGTGGTCTTTTAGAAAAAACGTGGGTTGCCGGGTGTTGTACCGCAGAAAGTCTTTGCGCTCCCGGTTGAGTTTACGGGCCTCTTTTTGGGTAAGCGGAAAGCCTCGGCGGGCCAGGTCAATGGCGGGCTGCACCAGCTCGGGCCAGGGCAAGCTACCGTACTGCTGGTGGGCCTGCACCATGCCGTCTACCGTGCCGGGCACTCCGGCCGCCAGGTGGCCCTTCCGGCTCAGGTCTTCCACTACCTCTTTGTTCGGGTCCAGGTACATGTCGCGGTGGGCGGCGGCGGGGGCTTTCTCGCGGTAGTCCAGGGCGGCGGCGGTACCGTCCCGTTGCCGCAGCACCAGAAAACCGCCGCCGCCAATGTTCCCCGCATCGGGGTAGACCACGGCCAGGGCAAACTGCACCGCAACGGCGGCGTCTACGGCGTTTCCGCCGCGCCGGAGCACGGCTTCGCCCACCTGGGAGGCCAGCGGGTGGGCCGTTACCACCATGGCCTGCTGGGTCACCAGCCCCCGGGCATGGTGGCTTTTCTGCGTGCAGCCAAGGCTGGCGGCAAAGACCACAAGAAGAATCACGTTTCTTAGGACCACTGTGTACCGGGTTGGGTGAAAGGGCGCTGCCAGTAGTCTTTACCCCGTTAAGGCCCGCCGGGTTTTACAGCCCTTTCCGCTGCCTGGCTGGTTTTGGTAAAGTAGGAGAGAAAGCTGCTGCCGAAGCCCCGTTTTTAGCTCCTTTTGCGGAGAATGGATGAAAAACAGCCTAAAGCGTAGCGGCGTCTACGCAGACTCCGCCAGAGCGGATGGAAAACGGCACCCCTGCTGGCTCCCCGCCCCAAAGGCAGTTTTGTGGGACAGCGCCCCGGGTGTTTACCGGAAAGCAAATCTTTCCTTACTTTGCCGTTTTAAGCAAAGCATGAGGCAGGAACTGAAGAACCCATTTGGCCGTGTGTACCTGACCATTGACGTGGACCACCGCAACAAATGGGTGCACGTGAACTGGATGGGGTATTTAACCGAGGAAAACATTAAGAACGGCGCGCACGCCTACACCACCGCCCTGGCCGAGGCAGGCTACAAATGCGTCCTGAACGACACCCGCCTGATTGTGGGGGGCTGGGACCATTCATTGGAGTGGGTCTTGAAGGAGTGGTCGCCCAAGGCGGCCCGGGCAGGCTTGCAGTACTTCGCCATGATCACCACCCCCGAGACCTTTGCCGAGTCAACGGCTTCTACGTTTTACGCCAAGTTATCGGCCTTCAGGGCCAAAGTGTTTGATGACCGGTCCAAGGCCGAGGACTGGCTGAGGCAATTCTCCCTGGAGCGGACCTCTTAGGGGCGGTGCGGGGCAGGTCTCCGGGCAAAGCACACGCAGCAAACTGTTTAGGGCCTGTTTTCCAGAAAACAGGCCCTAAACAGTTTTTTTGTGTTAGAACGAAATGGCCGTGCCGCGGTGGCGGAGCTTTTACCAGGGGCAGCCTGGGGGCAAGGCTTACTCGGCTTTGGCCAGCACCGCTTGCACCAGGGTGCAGATTCCCCACTGAATGGTTTGGGTGGCTTCTTTGTACGAGAGCTTGCTCACGTCTTTGAGGGAGATGTACGCCTCAATACCGCTGAGCACCGCCAGCACGTGCACCAGCCGGGCGTACTCTTCCTGGGTAAGGGAACTCCTAAAAGGCGCCAGGGCCGTCTCCAGCATGGGAATGCGGCGGGAGCCCCTGAGCTTGCTGCCCTGTTCCTGCTGGGTGGCCGACAGTTTGAGCACTGCCCCCAGGTAGGCCCGGAACGCGCTCTCATTCTGGCGGGCAATGTCAAAGAGGTGTTGCTGGATGCACAAGACCCGCTGGGTGGCTGGGGCCTGGTCCAGACCCTGCAGCAGCTCTTCCGGCGATTTGGTTTTAATGTCCAGGCTGGCTTCCATCTGCAGGGTCTCGGCGTCTGAGAAGTACCGGTACACCGTGGCCCGGGAGACCAGGGCCCTTTTGGCAACTTCGTCCAGCGAGAAAGCCCCGTTGGTTTGCAGGATCTCACGGGCCGCCGCCAGCAGGGCCTGCCTGGTCCTGAGTTTCTGGTTGGTTCTGCCCTTTTGCAAGAAATGGTCTTTCATGAGATAAATGTCTCATAAAACTTGCCGAGAAGCAAATCTCTTCCTACATTTAACAGGTAAACCGCACAAGCACTGTAAAGGATGATCACATGGAAGCACCAGAAAAACTTTGGGTTATGGGGCATGGGATCACGCCCGTGCCCACCACCGGAGACTATGACCTGGCCATCGGTGAAACTGCCCCCGGCGTACCGGGTCCGCCCCCGCACCACCACACCCAATTCGCCGAGCTCTTCTTTGTCCTGAAAGGGGAGATGGAGTTTACGGTAAACGGCGAAACCCGCCTGCTCCGGGAGGGCGAGTGGGTTGACCTTCCCCCCAACACGCTGCACACCTTCCGCAACCCCGGGCCAGGGCCAAACAAATGGCTGAACCTGCATAGCCCCAAGGGGTTCCACGCCTTCTTCCATAGCTTTGGCGTGCCCGCCACGCAAGAAAATGCCTTCCGGGAGTCTGTGTCAGAAACCATGGTGGCCCGCGTGGGGAGCCTGGCCGCTACCTTTGACATGCACATTGTCCTTGAGCCCAGCCGCGTAGCCTAGTTCTTTCCGTTTTTCCATTTCTTTTTCCTCTCCTTCCACTCCGCCCCGGGGTGCTGCTTTCCCCACCAGACGTGTTGCCACGTCCCTCTGTAGCCGTATTTGCCTGGATGAGACCTCTTAGCCGAACCAAGTGGCTAGCCGGCCGCTGCCGGAGGGGGAGTGGCTCATCCGTAATCCTTTCTCAAAGATGGATAAACCTTTTTCGCTTGCCAGCAGGTTGCTTAGCGGTGCCTTGCTGTTCCTCTCCTTTCTATTGCCCGCCTGCTCAGACGATGATGAAGACAACCTGGAAGGTACCTTTTACGGTGCTCCCGTGGCGGTAGGGCAGGGCACCGCCAAGGCCTGGGTCACCACCAACGCGGCCGGTACGCCAACCGCGGTAGGCATCACCCTGTCAGAGGGGGCCTTGTCTAACCTGGGAAATGCCATGCGTATGTACACGCTGCCGCTGCCGCAACAAGCCAACCAGACGCTCTACAACCATGTCATGCTAGACTGGAACCCGCAGGGCCACGAACCGCCCGGACTGTACAACGTGCCGCACTTTGATGCCCACTTCTACATGATACCAGAGGCTGAAGTGGCCAACATTGAGGGGCAGGCCGCCATGGACGAGGAGGCCGAGGCCCGGTTTGTGCCCCAGAACTACATTCTTACGCCCGGGGTGGTGCCCGGTATGGGCGCTCACTGGATTGACGTGACAGACCAGAACAATGCCCCTGGCCAGTTTGCCCGCAATTTCCTCTACGGCTCCATAGACGGGAATTTTATCTTCCATGAGCCTATGTTCACCCTGGCCTACCTCACCAGCCTGACCACCCGCGGCGGCGAAACCATAGCGGTGCCCCAGCCTTCGGCGTACCAGAAGGCGGGCCTGTACCCCATGCGGTACGGTTTCTCCTACAACAGCACCACCAAAGAATACACCATCTCCTTACTGGACTTGACCGAGCGGCAGTAAGCGCCTAAAACCAAAGCAGGCTGCCCCGGAAGTGAACAGCGGACGTTTAGGGGCCATTTTTAAGAAAATGGCCCCTAAACGCCCGCTGTTTTGTTTGGTCCTGCAGCTGCAATTTGGCAGACCCCTTAGCCCGCAAGTTCCTGACAAGGGGCCACGGCCTGGCGGAAGAGCAGCTCGTTGCCTTTCTTTCCCGCCAGCTCCAGGGCGGCCATCTTCCGGAGGCAGTAGGTGATCTGGCGGCAGCGGTGCAGCGGCAACCCCAGGGCTTGGGCCAGGTCTTTGTTGGAAAAAGGCTGCGGCAGGGTGGGCGGTAAGAACTGCAGAAAATCCTGGGCGCAGGTGAAAGTATGCGTGCTGACCACCTCCAGCAGCTTGCGGTCTTTGAGGCTGACTTTCTTGCGTCGTTTGCTGCCCTTCCCATCCCGGCACCGCACTTCCTCTTCCCTGATGAGGGGGAACTCCAGCGTGAAGGCCGCGTGCTGCACCAGCTCGGGGAGCCGCACCAGCTCCTCAAAAAGGTCTGACAGGGCGCCCCGGTAAGAAGATTTGCGGCGCGACAGCACCGAGGTGCCCTTGGCGTCTACCTGCACCACCCATTTCTCAAAAGTAACCGGATGGATGAGGTGCACGGCGTGGTCTTTCAGGAGCGCCTGCAGCTTGGGCCTTATGGCCGTGAAATTGCGGGTCTGGATCTCCACCAGCTGGCGGCCCCGCACCAGGTCAATTACAAACCCACCCACGGGCACCTCAAACCGGTCCTGGGGTTGGGCGTACCACTGTTTCAGGGCGGCGTGCAAGGAGCGCTCATTCTTGATGTTGATGCCGGTTTTTTCGGCTACGGTCTTGTTTTCTCCCTCTGGTGCTTCCAACGCTCTCTTGCTTTGCGGCGGTAAAGGTAAAGCGTTCACCTTTATTGGATCAAACTCAGGTGGGCGGTCACCACTTTCCAGGAGCCGTTCACGCGGGCGTACACGTGGGTGTAGCGCACGGGCATGGCAAAGGCGTTGGCGTTCCAGGTGCCGGCATATTTGGTTCGGCCGGTAGAGACCACGGTGTTGGGGTAGCCCCTGAACTGCCGGTCTTCAAGCAGGAGCGGTTGCAGCGCCCGCTCCGGCATGGCCGAGGTCTCTAGGTACTGCTTTCTGGTTTCCAGCACGGCACTGCTCCCGCTCAGGGTAAACTCCGGGGCCAGCAACTGGCTCATGGCGGCTGTATCCTTGCGGACCAGGGCCTTCATCCACCGGTCTTCCAGCCTCTCCACCTCCCGGATGGCTTCTGGACCGGATTGGGAAAGGTCTGCGGTGCCTTTGCAGGCCGGGACCAGAAACAACAGCAGAAAAATCGCCCTAAAAAGGGAGGGGTACCCGGAAAAAGGCAAGGAAGAAGTGCGCATAAGTGGAAAAGCCCAGGCGTAGGGGGTATGGTGATTTGCAAACAAGGCCAAAGCTACGGAATCCAGGCTTTATTCAAAGTGGGTTGCGGGACAGCGGGGCGGTATTCCCTTTCTGGCCCATTTTTCCGAAAGGAGTCCGGAAACGGAAATGCGCAGCGCTCTTCCGTATAAACACGCAGGCAATGGGCTGGAAAGTACGTGATTTGGGGCGAGAGCCAACCTCAGCGGGTGGCTTGCGTTCCGGTGGAAAAAAGCAGGCCATGATTATTCCTCCCTTTCTGCAAGCCGGTGACAAAGTTGGCGTGATCAGCACCAGCAACTACACCCAGCAAGAGTACATAGACCAATTGGTAGAGATCCTGAAAGAATGGAAACTGGAACCCGTTTTGGGGAAAACCATCGGGCCCCGGCACGGCAGCTTTGCCGGCCCGGACGAGCTCCGCAGGAAGGACCTGCAGCACATGCTGGACAACCCAGACATCAAAGCCGTGCTGCAGACCATGGGCGGCTACGGCATCATCCGGATCATTGACCAGGTGAACTTCAATACCTTTAAGTACAGCCCCAAGTGGCTGGTGGGCTACAGCGACACCACCTTTCTGCACAGCCACGTGCAAGGCATGCTCAGCACCGCGTCCATCCACGGCACCATGGCCGCAGACCTGGAGGCCGGTTTTCAGCCCCAATCCTGGGAAACCCTTAGAAAGGCCCTGTTTGGCGAGGAACTGACTTACCAGGTAGACCCGCACCCCTTGAACCGCGTGGGTTCCTCAGAGGGCATGCTGGTGGGCGGCACCAGCAGCGTGCTGTGCAACGCCAAAGGCACCATTTCTGAAGTGAACACCAACGGCAAGATCCTCTTCCTGGAAGAGGTGGGCGAACACAAGTTCCGGCTAGACAGTTACCTGACCTCGCTGAAAAAGGCCCGGAAGTTTGACTACGTGAAAGGCCTCCTGGTGGGCCACCTGATTGAGATTGAGGAAGACGAGCCGCCGTTTGGGAAAACCCCCGAGGAGATTGTGCTGGAGGCGGTGCAGGAGTATGATTTTCCGGTGTGTTTCGGGTTTCCGGCGGGGCACGGGCAAGACAACCAGGCCCTGATTCTGGGCAGCCTGGTCTCCCTGGAAGTGACCCCAAAGGGCAGCACCGTTGCATTCACCCCATGATTCGGCGCAGGCCGCTCCGCCGTTTCGGGGCCCTTTTGCGTAAAACAGCCCATAAACTGGTTTAACCCCCTTACGGCATATGGCCCTCTGTTGTATTCTCACCTGTGAGCACGCCGGCAACGAGATTCCCGGCGAGTATGCCTTTCTGTTTGCGGGAAAGGAAGATGTGCTGTACTCGCACAAAGCCATTGACTTTGGGGCGGGTTGGCTGGCCCGGCACCTGGCCCGCAGGCTTGGGCTGCCGCTCTACAGCGTCACTACCTCGCGCCTGCTGGTAGAGGGCAACCGGTCTTTGGGCACCCAGGAGTTGTTCTCACCCTACACCAAGGAACTAGCTAAAGAAGAAAAGCAGGCCCTTCTGGAAAAGTACTACTTCCCGCACCGGCGCGAGGTGGAAGCCAAAATACAGGAAGAAACAGCGGCGGGGCACCAGGTGCTGCACCTGGCCATCCATACGTTTACCCCGGCGCTGGAGGGCGAGGTGCGCCCGGCCGAGGTCGGGATTCTGTATGACCCGGAGCGGTCCCTGGAGGAAAGGTTGGCGCACCAGTTGAAAGCTCACTTACAGGAGGCGAACCCGGAACGGAAGGTCCTGTTCAACCAGCCTTATCCCGGCTCAGCCGATGGATTTCCTACCCACCTGCGCGGCAAGTTTGACCAGAACCACTACGCCGGCTTTGAGCTGGAGGTAAACCAGAAGTTCTTCCTGAACGGCGACGAGGAGGCATGGCGGCAGGTGCTGGAAGAGATAACCCAGGCGGTACAGGCGGTGCTGCAAGCAGGGCAAGCCTGACAGCGGCAGCCAGGTGGCTTTTAAACCGTGAGCATGGTTTCTGGGCCGGCTTCAGCACAGTTTTTGGGCAGTTTTCCCCGAATTTCAGTAAATTTAAGGTTTAGTACACCCGCAGCAGCCTGCAAAGGGCTTCTGCCTTGAACGAAATGTATGATGCGTAACCTTATTTTACCGGCTGGCAAGGCGCCTAGTTTACTGGTGATGCTGGCCATGGTAGGCTGCACCTCCACGCAGCCCCAGCAAACCGCCTCCACCACCGCTACACCCGCTCCGGCCGCCACCCAGATGAAAGAAACCTTGGATAATCCCCTGCTGGCCGAATGGACCGGTCCGTACGGCGGCGTTCCGGCTTTCGACAAAATGAGCCTGGCCGACCTGAAGCCCGCCATGGAGAAAGGCATGGCCCTGCACCTGGCCGACATTGACGCCATTACCAACAACCCGGCCGCGCCCACCTTTGAGAACACCATTGTGCCCTACGAAAAAGCCGGCGAGGCGCTGAGCCGGGCCTTCATCTACTACGGCATCTGGGGCAGCAACATGTCTACGCCGGAGTTCCGCAAGATTCAGGCCGAGCTGGCGCCGCAGATCTCTGACTTCCGGTCTAAGATCTCGCAGAATACCAAGCTGTTTGAGCGCATCAAGGCCGTGTACGACCTGTCGCAGAAAACGCCCCTACCCGCCGACCAGCAGCGCGTGGTGCAGCTCATCTACGAAGACTTCGCCATGGAGGGCGCCGGCCTGAGCCCCGAAGCCAAGCAGCGCTACGCCGCCATCAACAAAGAGCTTTCCTCCCTGTACACCTCGTTCGGCAACAACGTGCTGGCCGATGAGGAGAAATACGTGACCTACTTCACCAAAGACCAGTTGGGCGGTTTGCCCGAAAGCTTTGTGAAAGCCGCTGCCAAAGCCGCCGCCGACAGGGGCAAGGAAGGGCAGTACGCCGTGACCAACACCCGTTCCTCCATGGATCAGTTCCTGACCTATTCAGACAACCGGGCCCTGCGCGAGAAAGTCTGGAATACCTACTACTCGCGCGCCGACAACGGTGACGCCAACGACAACAACAAAAACATTACCCGTATCTTGGAGCTGCGCGACGAGCGCGTGAAACTGCTGGGCTACGACACCTACGCCGACTGGCGCCTGCAGAACCGCATGGCCAAGAATCCCAAAAACGCTATGGCCTTAATGGAAGCCGTTTGGCCCGCCGCCCTGGCCCGCGTGAAAGAGGAGGTAAAAGACATGCAGGCCGTAGCCAATGCCAGCGGCGCGAAGATCACCATTGCGCCCTGGGATTACCGCTACTACGCCGAGAAAGTGCGCAAGAAGAAGTATGCCCTGGACTCTGACGAAGTGAAGCAATACCTGGAGCTGGGCAATCTCACGCAGGCTATTTTCTATACTGCCGGGGAGCTGTTCAACTTCGCGTTTAAGCCCGTGCCCAAAGGTTCGGTGCCGGTCTTCCACGAAGACGTGAACGTGTGGGAAGTGACCGATAAGACTACCGGCGAGCACATCGGCCTGTGGTACCTCGATCCGTTCGCGCGTCCGGGCAAGCGGTCGGGCGCCTGGGCGTCGCCGTACCGCAGCCACACCACCTTTGATGGCAAGAAAACGGTGCTGGCGTCCAACAACTCCAACTTCATCAAGCCCGCGCCGGGGGAGCCCGTACTGGTTTCCTGGGACGATGCCACCACCTTCTTCCACGAGTTCGGCCACGCGCTGCACTTCCTGGCTTCCAACGTGAAGTACCCTACGCTCAACAGCGGCGTGCGCGACTACACCGAGTTCCACTCGCAGCTCTTGGAGCGCTGGCTGTCCACCGACCGGGTGATCAACCAGTTCCTGAAGCACCACAAAACCGGCAAGGTGATGCCCCCGGAACTGGTCGCCAAGATCAAGAAAGCGTCCACCTTCAACCAAGGTTTTGCCACCACCGAGTTCCTGGCCTCGGCGCTCATGGACATGAAGTTCCACACCCTGCCTGACCCCACCGGCCTGGACCCCGATAAATTTGAGCGCGAGACCCTGGCGGCCCTGAACATGCCCAAAGAGATTGTGATGCGCCACCGTTCGCCGCACTTCACGCACGTATTCTCCGGCGAAGGCTACGCCACCGGCTACTACGGTTACCTGTGGGCCGATGTGCTGACCTCAGACGCCGCCGAGGCGTTTGAAGAAGCCCCGGGCGGATTCTATGACAAGGAAGTGGCCGCCAAGCTGGTGAAGTACCTGTTTGCCCCGCGCAACTCCATGGACCCCGCCGAGGCCTACCGCCTGTTCCGCGGCCGTGACGCCAAGATTGACGCCCTCATGCGTGACCGCGGCTTCCCAGTACCCGGACAGAAAACCAATGGTGCCAAGGCGAAGAAATAAGCAGTAGCCGTAAACCCGTTTTAAGCTTGTTTTCCTTTAATCGGGCTTGAAACAGATAAAAGAAAAGTCCCCATGTTCACCGGTGAGGTGGAGCATGGGGACTCTTCTTTTTATAGCTCCTATTTGGGTTGTGGGTAAAGGTTTGTTACAGTACTCCCTCGCTCGCCTCTGGCGAGTGTGAGCCATCGGGCGGCGTCTCGCCGCTAGGTACTTCACCTGAAATCTTGCCCGCAACGCGGCCAGAGGCCGCCCAATTTCTCACACTCGCCAGAGGCGAGCGAGGGGATTTTAGAGATGCAGCAAGGAAGTTCTTGTAATTCTGTAATGGCATCAACGCAACTACCAGAGAACGGCAAAGCTCTTGGACTCTACTCTAGTGGATTGCGTTAGGTAACCTTCACAGGGTGCGGTCAGGCGTTCTCACCATCCTGTTGCTCGGGCTCCGCAAGCCGCACCATGCTTTCAGAGTTGATGCAGAAGCGCAGGCCATGGGGCGCGGGGCCGTCGGGGAAAACGTGGCCCAGGTGCCCGTCGCAGGTGTTGCACTGCGCCTCTATGCGCTGCATGTGGTGGCTGTCGTCAAACAGGTACTTGAGGGCGCCTTTGGCGATGGGCTGCGTGAAGCTGGGCCAACCCGAGATGGCGTGGTATTTCTCGGTGGAGTTGAACAGCGGGGTGCCGCAGCCGGCGCACACGTACACGCCCGGGTCATACGACTTGCAGTAGGCGTTGCGGTAAGGCGGCTCGGTGCCTTTCCGGCGTAATACCTCAAACTGCTGTGGGGTGAGGTGCCGCTGCCACTCCGCCTCGGTTTTCTCTACCCGCCGGGAGGGTTCGGGGTTGCTGTATTTGGCATATTTGATCACGTCTATCCACCGGAGCATACGGGCAGGGGTTGTTTGCCAGGAAAACAAGGTGGCTGGCAGCAGGGTTCAACCAGGTTTCGGGCCCGTTTTCCTGAAAATAAGACGAAAACAGGACGGCACAACCCCTAAACGGCTGCCCTGGCAAGGCTATCGGCTGGGAGAAGTACACTTTTCTGCGGGTTTCCCGTATGACGCGTGTAGGTACAGAGACATGACTCGGAAGCGCCCCGTACCGGGTATTCACCCCTTCCGCTCTGGGCCGGTTTGCACCCTCTATGAAATTGACCTTTACCCTTCTACTAAGCCTGTGCGCTGCGCTGATGGCCCAGGCACAAGTGATCACGGAGCCAGATTCTGTGAAGCCCGGCCACGGTTCCCGCGAGCAGCAACTGCAGCAGATCAAGGCCCGCAAGGCCCGGCTCTTCCGTGACTCGCTGGGAGGCACAGAGCCCACCAACGCGTTCCTGCTGGACACCACCCGCTTCAACAAATACGGCGACCTGCTCCATGATGATCCCGACTACAACCCGCGCCAGCCCTTCTGGAAACCCGCCGTACAGGTGCTGGGTGTGAACGCCGTGTTCATGGGCTTTAATCGTTACATCGCCAAGGCCGACTACGGCTATGTGAGCCCCAGCACCTGGAAAACCAACCTGCGCTCCCGCCCCGAGTGGGACACCGATGAGTTTGGCATCAACTTCATAGGGCACCCGTACCAGGGCACCCTGTACTTCAACGCGGCCCGCTCGCAGGGCTATAATTACTGGCAGTCGTTGCCGTTTGCAGTGGGCGGCAGCCTTACCTGGGAGTACTTCGGGGAGAACACCCTGCCCTCGTACAACGACATGATCTACACGCCGCTCAACGGGGCCGCCCTGGGCGAGATCCTGTACCGGCTCAGCTCCAACATTCTGGACGACCGCACCCGGGGCGGGGAACGCGCCCTGCGCGAAATTGCTGCCGGCCTGGTGAATCCCGTGCGGGGCCTCAACCGCCTGCTGCAGGGCAAAACCTTCCAGGTCACCAACAAAGAGGTCTACGAGAAAGAGCCGCTTAACCTTACCCTGTTTGCCGGGGTGCACCGCCTCAACCAGCGGCAAGACGATGTGTTTGGTCTGGGCCAGAACAAAGCCCTGCTCAACGTGCAACTGGACTACGGCAATCCCTTTGAATTCCAGAAACGCAAACCCTTTGACCTGTTCCGGGTGCGGGTAGAGCTTAGCAAAGGCGCCGGCGACACCCTGGCCGGCACCCTTAATAACGTGACCGGGTACGGCATCCTGTTCGGGAAAAACAGCCAGGTTGGCAAACTCTCGGTGCTTACCGGCCTTTTTCAGTACTATGACTACTGGAACACCCGCAACTTTGAGCTGGGGGCGTTGGGCTTCGGGGGAGGCCTGTTCACACGCCTGCCCCTCAGCAACCAGCTGAACCTGTACAACAACGTGCACCTGGGCGTGATTCCGCTGGCGGGCAACAGCACCCGCTTCGCCCCCGATGAAAACGGCCTGCGCGATTACGTGTACACCACCGGCTTGCATGCCAAGCTGGAAAGCACCCTGAGCCTGGGCAAGTACGCCTCGGCGGCGTTTGTGTACTACCACTACTGGCTCAACACCTTTGAAGGGCTGGAGGGCTCCAACTCGGTGGGCATTGTCAGGCCCCGGGTAACGGTGCGGCTGTTCAAGAACGTGAGCCTGGGGTATGAGCACTTCGGGTACACCACCAACCGGCGCCTGGCGCAGTACCCCACCCAACGCTCCGTCATCACTGACCAGAAGATTTTCCTGCAACTGTTCCTGGAAGATTCCCAGCGCCGGGGCCGGTACAATTAACCGCAGGGTACAAGGCGCTGTTTTGGGGCAATTTTCGGGAAAACGGCCCCAAAACAGGCCGGCTTTCGGCCGCTAAAGACCGCGTGCCCTTGGGGAGTATAAGTCCTTTCAGGGGAAGGATGTACCTTTGCCCCTGAACGGGCAGGCCGGGTGGGGTACTACCAACACCGCGGGTCTGCCCTTAACGTAGAAAGAGCATGAAAGTAGTAGGCAATATCCTGACTATTGGTACCAAGCGGGACAACAAGCACCAGAACATTGAAGTGTACCTTGATGCGGTGGAGTACCTGACCAGCCGCAAAGACGGTAAGTACTACCAGGACTTCTCGTACGAGGAGGAACTGGAGACGCCCCTGGTGATTACCGGCGACTGCCTGGCCCGGGTTCCGGGCAAGCAGGCCGAGGAGGGCGAGTACGAGTTCAGGGTGTATGACAAAGTGGGGGAGGAGTACGTGCTAAACCCCGACAAGCAACTGAGCCTGAGCCTGGAGTACGACTTTGATGAAAACCTGCACATCCTCTCCTCGGCGTACTACGCCATTTCCCTGCCAGATGCCGAGTTCACCAAGCTCAAGGCAGAGAAAGAAAAGGAAAAGTCGGTGAAGAAGTGGAAAGGACGCAAAAGCGGCTGATACCTAAAAGCGGGTATTTTCGGTTTCTACGTACTCATCAACCACATTCTGGGTAACTTTTGGCGGCAGGCCAAGTACAACAAAAGGTCAACCTGTTTCTTGAAAGGAGTAGAACCATGGAATTGAGGGGAGCCGAAAAGCTGGTGCCGCTGGCCCTGGAAAACCTGTACGAAGACGAGGTGGCCCAGATAAAGCTGGACAAAGAGGCGGGGGTGTTGCAGTTAACGTTCCTGCAGAGTCCGGCGGGTGAGCAGTTCCGGAATGCCTACCGGCTGGCCCTTGACCTTGCCGCCACCAAAGGCGTGCGGTTCTGGCTCACCGATGCCCGGCAGATCAAAGCAATGCTCCCCGAGAACCAGACCTGGCTGGTGCAGAACATGGCACCCTTGTTCAGCTCCTTCCAGCTCCGCCGTTTTGCCATTGTCATGGCGCCCGAGTGCTTTGTCATGACCAATCCCACCCGGGTGTACGAGAAGCCGGCCGGTCAGGAGCCCGCTTCGGCCAGGCCCATCAAAGTCCATTTTGACAAAGAGGCCGCCTTCCAGTGGCTCCTGGAGGAATAGCGGCCGGAAGCGGCGGGTGGTGGGCGCACCAGAATCTTTTTTACCTTTGTCTCCGTTCCCCAAAGCTGGGCCTGCCTGGTAGCATAGGGCCGGGCCCGGTGGTTTTGTTTGGAGAAGATACCAATTTATGAAATTTACCCAACCCGAACTCCGGTCGGTGAACGTGGTACGGTACGTGACGCCGCTCCGGGAGGGAGGTTCACTGCCGGCCATTGTGGAAGCCGACGATGAGTTTCTGTACGTGCTTAAGTTTAGGGGAGCCGGCCAGGGCGTGAAAGCCCTGATCGCCGAACTCATTGCGGGGGAGATTGCCCGCCTGCTGGGTTTGCGCATTCCTGAGCTGGTGTTCGCCCACCTGGACGAGAGCTTTGGCCGGGCAGAGCCCGACGAGGAAATCCAGGACCTGCTGCAGTTCAGCGTGGGGCTCAACCTGGGGTTGCATTACCTGTCCCGCGCCATCACGTTTGATGCCCTGGTGAACCAAGTAGACCCCCGGCTCGCCTCGCAGGTGGTCTGGCTGGACTGCCTCATCACCAACGTGGACCGTACCGCCCGCAACACCAACATGCTGGTCTGGCATAAGGAACTGTGGTTGATTGACCATGGCGCGGCCTTTTACTTCCATCATAACTGGCAGAACTGGCAGGAGCAGGCCAAGCGGCCCTTTGTGCAGGTAAAAGACCACGTGCTGCTGCCCCGGGCCACCGAACTGGAGGCCGTGGACGCCGAGTTCAAAGCCCTTCTTACCCCAGACCGGATCCAGGCCATCATCGCTTTGATCCCCGACGATTGGCTGACCGGAGACTCGCCGTTCGCCACCGTAGAAGAACACCGGCAGGTGTATGCCCACTTCCTGGAAACCCGCCTGGCCCATTCAGAAATTTTTGTCAAAGAAGCACAGAATGCAAGAAAAGCACTTATTTGAGTACGCCGTTCTAAGGGTAGTGCCGTGCGTAGAACGCGAGGAGTTTCTCAATGTGGGTGTCATTCTCTACTGCCCGGCCCAACGGTTTCTGCAAACCATCTTTCACGTGGACCAAGAGCGGCTCCGTACGTTTTCCTGTGACCTGGACCTGGCGGAATTAGAGGAGCGGCTGCAGGCCTTTGTGCGCATCTGCTCCGGCGGCAAGACCGGCGGCACCATCGGGCAACTGCCCCTGGCCTCGCGTTTCCGGTGGCTGACCGCCACCCGCAGCACCGTGGTCCAAACCTCGGCCGTACACCCCGGCCTCTGCACCGATGCCCAGGAAACCCTCCACCGCTTGCAGAAGCAATTGGTTTTGTAAAGGCTTAGTCCTCCTCTACAGGGAAGGTGCCGGTCCGTGAAATTGGCCCGTTTTCTTCAAAACAGCCCTAAAACAGACGATAATAAAAAAGCCCCTTGCTTTCAGAAGCAAGGGACTTTTAGGTGCTGGTACCGGCGGGTTATTGCCTTACCACCCGCAGGGTCTGCACGTTTGAGCCGGTAGATACCCTAATGATGTACATTCCAACTTTGGTTGCTCTGGCATCCCATTTGGCCTGGATGGTTTCACCGGCTACGGCTTTGCCTTTCTGCACGTGTTTCACCAAAGCGCCTTTCAGGTCAAAGATGTCCAGGCTGTACTCCCCGTCCTGCGCCACGCTGAACTCAATGGAGGCCTCATCGGTCATTGGGTTCGGGTAGCTGGTGAGTCTGGCCTTTGCGGCAACCGGTAACTTTGCCACTGCCACAGCGCTGGTGGTTTTGCTGGTTGTTTTAACAGAAGAGTTATGGATGTTGATTGACCCTCCCTGGATCAAGGTATGACCTGCTAAGGAGGTTTCGTCAGCCGATAACGTGGCAGAAGCAGTAGCTGATAAATCAGCATTGTCATACACAAGGCTTCCGTTGGCCTTGTTTACAATCTTAATCCTGAACTTGCCAACGTTTATTCCACCCGCTTCAGCAGTTAAAACAAAGCCGTACCACCCAGCTCCGTTTATGGTACCCTCCCCTTTGAACTGAGCTTTCGTAGTGCCTGATACCACTAACCAGTCATATTTGGTACTCTTGAAGTTCATGCTTCCGGCGTGGAATTGGAACTCAGTGTTTCCGGTAGGAACGTTGGCTCCCTTCTGGTTTTTCCCAACAAAGCCAAAGTTAGCTTTCCCGGTTAACTCAGTAGCAGGGGTTGCAGTATTAAAGGATGTTCTCAAGGCTCCTGCTGGAGAGTTAATCCATCCACCGCCTGTAACCATTCCTTCATCAAAGACTACAACATATTCATAGGTGAGTGTTTCTGTTGCACAACCAAGATTGATAGCTGTAATATGGAGTTTGTAAACTCCTACAGTTGGAAGGGAAGTAAAGTCGAAGCCGAATCTGGTTACTCCATTTGCTTCTGAGATTTTTTTGGTTGCTCCTTTTATGGAGATTCCGCTACTGGTTTGCAGTTCAGCAGTTGCAGTCAAGGAACTTCCTTTGATAGGTGCTTCCACAGTCAAGAAGGTGCCAACCGGAACATTGGGAGCAGTTAAGACAGAGGTTCCTTGCTTAAATACTAACGGTTCAAAAACTGGTTTTGGGATATCAACAATAGTTACCAGTTGAGTAGCAGTAGCGGTATTTCCTGTTGCATCGGTGGCAGTCCAAGTTACAGTAGTCTGACCAATTGGGAAATTAGCAGGGGCATCGTTTGTGATGGTGTAAGTACAGTTGTCAGTAGCTGTGGCCAAGCTGGTGATCACTCTTTCTTTTGCAACAGCTGAGCAAGCATTGATGGTTACATCTGCTGGCACGGAAGTCAGAGTTGGCTTGATGTTGTCAGTAACAGTCACGGTCTGGGTCACGGGCTCCGCCTGGTTGCCGTTGGCGTCGGTCACGGTCCAGGTGATCGTGGTGGTGCCCACGGGGAAGGCCTCGGTCAGCGGGCGGCTGTCGCTTCTAGAGCCGGTCGGTGCTCCCACCGAGCAGTTGTCGGAGGCGGCCGGGGCCTTGATGTCCAGGGCTGCCCCGCACTGGCCGGCCGGGGTATTGACGGCGATGGCGGCGGGAGTGGCGATCACTGGTTTGGTGTTGTCGGTCACGGTCACGATTTGGGTGGCGGTGGTGGTGTTGCCTGCCTCGTCAATGGCGGTGTAAGTAACGGTGGTGGTGCCCAATGAGAAGGTGGTAGGGGCGTTGTTGGTCACCTTAACAGTGGCCGAGCAGTTGTCGGTGGCCTTGGCCAAGCCCAGGTTTACGCCAGTGGCCTGACACTGTGAGTTGGCGGCTACCTGAACGGCTTCCGGGGCGGTCAGGACCGGAGCCTCATTATCGGTCACTGTTACCGTTAGGTGGTCAGTGATCGTGTTGCCAGCCCCGTCAGTGGCAGTGTAAGTTATGGTGGTAACTCCTTGATTGAAGGCGCGGGTCCCTACCTGACCATGGCCGTTTCCAGTCGTTGCGCCCGTCAAGGTCCAGCTTAATTTGCTGCCCGCACAATTGTCGCTGAAAGTGGCGTCCGGGATTGCCATTGTTGCTGAGCAGGTTCCCTTGTCAGTGCCAGAGGTCTGGTCAGCGGCTAGGGTCAGCACCGGCGCTTTGTTGTCTAGTACGGTTACAGTAAAGCTCTGGGTAGTTTCGTTGCCGGCCGCGTCCTTCGCAGCGTAGGTCACGGTGGTGGTGCCTATCGGGAATACTTCACCAGAGGCTAGGCCTTCTGTTCTCTCGGGAGTGACGGTAGAGCAGTTGTCGGTAGCCGAAACTTGGTACGTAACTACTGCTCCGCAGGCATCCGCGTCGTTGTTGACCGTGATGTTAGCTGGCACGGTTACCACTGGAGCAGTTTTGTCTTCTACGGTTACGGTGAAAGAGGCAGAAGACTGGTTACCAGTTCCATCAGTTGCCGTGTAAGTAACTGTGGTGGTGCCTAAGGCGAAGATGGCCCCAGGCTCATGGGTGGAAGTTAGAGTAACAGACCCGCAGTTGTCAGTAGCCGTAGGAGCGGTGAAGTTTACAGTAGCCTGACAGTTGGCTCCGGCGGCTACCGTAATATTGGCTGGCGTTCCGACGATTGTAGGTGCGGTCTGATCGACTACGGTCACGGTCTGGGTGGCGGTAGCTTGGTTGCCATTGACATCGGTTACGGTCCAGGTCACAGTATTGGGTCCGAGCTGGAAGGTCTGCTTAGCATCGTTGGTTACGGACTTCACGCCACAGTTGTCAGAAGTCACCGGAGTGCCCAAGATGACGTCGGAAGCCTGGCAGGAGGCGTTGGCGCTAACAATCAAGTCTGTTGGGGCGGTGATTGTCGGTTTCATGTTGTCGGTGACAGTCACGGTCTGGGTCACGGGCTCCGCCTGGTTGCCGTTGGCGTCGGTCACGGTCCAGGTGATGGTGGTGGTGCCCACGGGGAAGGCCTCGGTCAGCGGGCGGCTGTCGCTTCTGGAGCCTGTTGGTGCTCCCACCGAGCAGTTGTCTGAGGCGGCCGGGGCTGTGATGTCCAGGGCTGCCCCGCATTGGCCGGCCGGGGTATTAACGGCGATGGCGGCTGGGGTGGTGATTACCGGCTTGGTCACATCCTTCACACTCACCAGTTGGGTGGCAGTGGTCACGTTGCCGTTCTTGTCGTCGAAGGTCCAGGTGATGGTGTAGTCGCCCTGGTTTGTGTAGGAGAGTGGGTCGGTGGTTGTTCCGGTAATGGTTCCGGCGCAGTTGTCTGTGGTGGTCGGAGCCTCAGCTATGGTGGCGGAGCATTCGCCTGTCACAGCAGCCAACCTGGGCTGCACAGGGGGAGTTGTATCTTCTACTGTTACCGATACTGGTTCTGATGCTATACTTTCACATCCCTCGCTATTTTTAACTTTAACGCTGTAATTTCCACTTTCAGTTACGATTATAGACTGAGAAGTAGAGCCATTACTCCATAAGTAAGAAGCTGATGAAGGAGCCGTTAATTTTACACTTCCCGAAGGACAGAATGTGGTTGGGCCGCTTGCAGTGATCGTTGGTTTACCTGGTGCGGTTTTGGGAGCTGCTAATCCAGAACCAGCCAAACTAGTGCAACCATCTACTGTAGTAGTAACCGTGTAAGTTCCACCTGTTGAAACTTTGATTGAAGAAGTATTAGCGCCATTGCTCCACAACAAACTACCTCCTGCATCAGTTGATAGAGTGGATGTGCCGTCACAGTTGTTGACAACAGTAACATCAGGAGTTGATGGCCTTGTACAAGCTGCTGTATAAGCGGCGTACAACGTTATAAGGGTATTGGCAGCATTGGTGACCTTCCTATTTACAGATGGAGCAGTGTATTTAATTCCATTAATTGTTATATCGTTGAATGTCACAGTAATATTATGGTCCTTATTTACAGCTACATTAGGAGCTGTAGAAATGTTAGGAAAATTAAATTCTTTGTAGCCAGAAGCAACAATGTCGCTATCTTCATTTCTTACTGTATAAGTTGCTTTAATAAGAGGGGTGCCACTTAATCCTGTTGCTCCAAAATTAACATTTGCATCATAAAAAACAGTGATAGATTTGTAGCTAGTCTGCTTACCTACAGCAGTTACTGTGAATTTAACACCTAAATGCCTTTCTTCTACTTGGTAATCAATACTCCAAGTTCCATCTGGCTTAACGTCTACAATATAGACGTGATAGTCAGGGTAATCAGGCTCTTCTTTAAACTCAACATGTACTTGTTGATCTAATGCCCAGCCTGAGCCACTGATGTGCGCAATTTCACCGGGTACATAATCATCTTTGTCGGATGTTACGGTAGGAGCAGGTAATCCGGCATCCATGTAGGCATCACCTAGGGCAAAAGCACCTACCGTGCCCAAAATCAAAAAACAAAGCAGGATGCCGTAGCGCCTTGCATTTGCCCTTGCATGTGTAAGTAAG
Source organism: Rufibacter psychrotolerans (assembly GCF_016924645.1). Lineage (GTDB taxonomy): Bacteria > Bacteroidota > Bacteroidia > Cytophagales > Hymenobacteraceae > Nibribacter > Nibribacter psychrotolerans. Next base: position 263,427 of record NZ_JAFFJV010000009.1, read on the forward strand.
GGTACATTCATAATGTTTTACAGATTAGGTTGAACAATTTGAAATAAAGGGTTAAGCTTTAACAGGTAGGAGGCATCCTTGAGAAGATGAAGTAGGGGAGCAGGGGTATTTGGGTGAGACTAAATCGATTCGAAATTAATTATGTAAAGAATGGTTTGTAATTATATTCGATGAATAGGTGTGTAGACCGGATAAATGTGTATAAAGCCAAGTTTAAATAGGCTTATGGGTGTAGTGGTTTGATAAGAAAGTAATCAGTTGGAAAGCAATCGGTAAGAAAAAGAGATGCGGCTAAGATGAGGATTTTGTAGTAATTGAGTGTTTTATAGAATTGTATTAATATTATGCTAAGCTCCTATTGACAGCGGAGTTTGCCATCTCACATCTACATGCCGTAAACCATTTTGCCCGTATGCTAGTGCTGCCTTAAGAAAGTTCAACGTGGACTCTTGTTTTAGGTGTGGAGCTTATAATGTCATTAACTTACGCTTACATATCCCTCATTCTTTTTGTACCCACTAGCCGGTTAATGTACCCACAACCGGTCAATTGGGCACTTCAGCACTACCGGGTAGAAATTATCAGCCGAATTCTACCAGGGGCTGGCTTACCCGGCTCTGTTCTTCTTTGGTAAAATCTTAAAGATTGGTTAGTTTAGAGCCTCATTGTTCTTGTTTTATTTACTCCAGGCTCTGTTCTTTAGAAGAATAGAAATTTACTTTGCCTTGCCAAACACGCTTACACCAGACAGATGGGAAAGATAGCTTTTGAGAAGTGGATTGGGGGAACCCTCGCCCTGTTGGTGCTTTTGCTGGCTGCGTGCACTTCTTCCCCGGAGACTAAGAAGTTTAAGATTGGTTTTTCCCAGTGTACCGAGGGCGATGCTTGGCGCAAAGCCATGCACAAGGAGATGCTGCGGGAAGCCTCCTTCCATCCAGAGTTGGAGCTGCAAATTAAAGACGCCAAAAACAGCAGCGCGGCGCAGGTAAAGCAGATCAGGGAGTTTATTGACCAAGAGGTAGATCTGCTCATTGTCTCGCCCAATGAAGCAGAGCCTATTACCCCGGTAGTGGAAGAGGCGTTTGAGAAAGGCATTCCGGTGATCCTGGTAGACCGCAAGATCAGCTCTTCTTCCTACAGCGCGTACGTGGGGGCCGACAATTTCCAGATTGGGAAACTGGCCGGGGAGTACATCGCCAACTTGCTGAACGGGAGAGGAAACGTCATAGAAGTTTGGGGATTAGAGGGCTCCTCGGCGGCCGTGGAGCGGCACAGGGGCTTCAGGGAGGCCACCAAGAGTTTCCCCGATCTCAAAGTAGTGGCAGAAGTAAAAGGTGAGTGGGAAAAGGAAGTTGCCAAAAAGCGCTTCCCGGCCGTTTTCAACCAGTTCCGCAACGTAGACCTGGTCTTTGCTCATAATGATGTCATGGCCCAGGGGGCGTACGAGAGCCTGCACGGGAACCCGGCCCAGCACCGGCTTAAATTCACCGGGTTTGATGGATTGCCCGGGCCCAACGGCGGTCTGCAGTTCCTGGAAGACGGCATCCTGGATGCTACCTTTCTGTATCCTACCGGGGGCGAGGAGATCATGCAATTGGCCACCAACATCCTGCAGGGGCGGCCTTACCAGAAGGAAAACCTCCTGAACACCACCGTGATTGATGGGCGCAATGTCCATATCATGAAACAGCAGGCCAATAAGATCATTACCCAGGAGGAGAACATCAACCGGCAGCAGAACAAGATCAATGAGCAGATCAGGATTTACAACAACCAACGCACGCTGCTCTACATTTTAATTGGCAGCTTAACCGGGGTAGTGGTGCTAGGGGCGTATGCCTTGTACTCCCTAAGGATCAGGCATGAGACCAACCAGGCCTTGATTGCCAAAAACCGCGAGATCCTGGAACAGCGCAACCAGATTGCCGCCATGGCCCGCAAAGCCGAGAAAGCCACGGAGGCAAAGCTGAAGTTCTTCACGAACGTATCGCATGAGTTCCGGACACCCCTGACCCTGATTCTGGGTCCGGTGGAGGATGCCCTGCAGAGCGACATTTCCATAGGGCTGAAGAAGGACATGCTGCTGGTGCGCCAGAATGCGCTGCGCCTGCTCAAACTGGTAAACCAATTGATGGACTTCCGGAAGGTGGAACGCAAGAAAATGCTGTTGCAGGCCACGGAGAATGACCTGGTCAGGTTTGTGGAGGAAGTGGTCCATTCTTTTGAGCGGCTGGCCCGCAAGCGCCACATCCAGCTACGGGTAAAATCTGAGCTGAAAGAGATCAACGTTTACTTTGACCGTGACAAGATTGACAAGATCCTCTTCAACCTGCTCTCCAACTCCTTCAAGTTCACAAGAGACAACGGCCGCATTACGGTAACCCTGGAGCTGTCTGATGACCGTACCCACGTGTTGGTGGCGGTGGAAGACAACGGAAAGGGAATGACTCCCACCCAGGCCGCCAGCGCGTTTGACCGTTTCTACACTGCCGAGGATAACGTAAGCCTGGGAACCGGGTTGGGCCTGGCCCTTTCCAAAGAGTTCATCAAACTGCACCACGGCGACATTACCGTGGTGAGCAAAGAACGCGAAGGAACCCGCTTTGTCTTCACACTGCCCCTGGGGAAAGCCCACCTGAAAGAAGAGGAAATTGTGGTAAGAACGGCCAGGGCCGAACAAAACGCCCCCCTGGTGGCGGGCGTGCTGGACGCCGATCTGGAACTATTTGCCAATGTGCAGGACCAGGAAAGCTCTGAAAGGGTAAAGGAGCATACCGTACTGGTGATTGAAGACAACAAAGAACTGCGGGAGTTCCTGGTGTCAAGGCTGCAGGCCGAGTTCAACGTGGTAGATGCGCCTCAGGGTACCTACGGGCTGCAGCAGGCCTTTGACATAGTGCCTGATCTGATCATCTGTGATGTGACGCTGCCCCAGAAAGATGGCCTGGAGATCACCGCCGCCCTCAGGAATGACATGCGCACCTCCCACATTCCGGTGGTGCTGTTAACCGCCAAAGATAGCTTGGAATATAAGATTGACGGCATCCAGGCCGGGGCAGATCTGTACGTGACCAAACCGTTCAGTTACCTGTACCTGCTGGAGCGGGTAAAAGGCCTCATCAGGAACCGCGAACTGCTCAAGGTCTATTACAACAGCGCCATTGCGGTAGAAACCAAGGTGCATACCGCCCAGCCCAAACAACTGGACAAAAAGTTTATCAATGAGTTGGCAGCTTTGGTGGAGAAAAACCTCCAGAACCCCGACATGAACGCCAATGACATTGCCGCTGCCCTGGGCATGTCCAGGGTGCATTTGTACCGGAAAATGAAAGCCCTGCTGGGCTACTCCCTCAATGACTACATAGTAGGAGCGCGCCTGAAGAAAGCCCGCCATCTTCTCCTAAACAGCCAGATGAACATTTCTGAAATAGCATACGAAGTAGGCTTTTCCTCGCCAACCTATTTCTCCACCGCCTTCCGGAACCATTTCAACATGAGTCCCTCAGATTTTAAATCGTCGCGGCCGGGGAAAGAGAAGAGCGTGGTGTAAGTCCATTTTGGCGATGGCATGCAAATTCCCTGTTTTGGGGCTGATTTTACAGAATCAGCCTCAAAACAGGGAATTTACTTTTATCCGCTCTACGCAGGTTGGTTAAGCCTTATCGTTTCGAAAGTTGCTGCTGCCCGCCGTTGCAGCCGCGACCAACTTGGGCCTCCTTCGAAAAGTAGGACTGAAGTCTTAGCGGGACTGACGTGCTCTTGGGCAGAGTAAAAAGGATAGAACCCCGCTTTCCCCCACGGAAGCTTTGCAGGATAATGTTTAGTTAGCCACTAAAGCAGGGCAGCCACGTTCAGTGCCATGTCATCGCCCTCTCTAAACTTTGGTTCTGTTTCTTTGATATTTCGGCAAAATAAGCCGGTGACCAGGTGGGTTTCCTGCGTGTTTTTCAAAAAGAAGCCAAGAAACAAGAAAATCTGTGCTCAAACTCCGGTGAAGCCCTGCCTGATGTATCAAAACCGTAACCCAGGTTACAAAAATGAAAGGGAGTTGTGTGAAATATGAAATTTAATTGATTGATAATCATAGTATTAAGTGGTTTTTGCCGATGGTATCAAAATGAATGTTTTTTGAGAATCTGCTGAAATGAAAGGTTATGCGAGGAGCCTACCTTCGGGAAAAACATTTCAATTTCATGGCAAACAAAAAAGTATTCTTCTGGTCCATTGTAGTAGCCCTGGGCGGTTTCTTGTTCGGGTTTGATACTGCGGTTATCTCTGGGGCTGAGAAAGCCATCCAGAAATTATGGCAACTAAATGTGTTTGAACACGGCTTAACGGTAGCCATTGCTTTAATAGGAACGGTGTTGGGTTCCCTCACGGGCGGCATTCCCTCAGACAAGTACGGGCGTAAGAACACCCTGTTCGGTATTGCGGTGCTGTACCTGCTGTCTTCCATGGGCACTGCCCTGGCCCCGGATTGGTACACGTTTCTGGTTTTCCGGTTCCTGGGTGGAGTGGGCATTGGAGTATCTTCGGTGACGGCTCCTCTGTATATCTCTGAAATTTCCCCGGCCAAGACCAGGGGCAAAATGGTGGCCCTGTTCCAGTTCAATATTGTGTTCGGAATCCTGGCCGCCTACCTGTCTAATTACTTGTTTGCCGGAATAGGGGAGCATGACTGGCGCTGGATGCTGGGCGTGCAGGCCGTGCCATCCATCATTTTCCTGGTGATGGTGCTGGTGGTACCCGAAAGCCCGAGATGGCTGCTCCTGATGCGGCCAGGCAGAACCGAAGAGGCCAAAAGAACCCTGCAGATTGCCAACCCAGACGCCAACGTGAACCAGATGGTCACCGACATTCTGCTGTCTGCCCAGGAAACAGATGACCAGGGCCACAAGCCTTCCCTGTTCTCCAAGAAATACTCCTTGCCTATCACGCTGGCGGTCTTGTTTGCCTTCTTCAACCAGGTTTCGGGCATTAACGCCATCATCTACTACGCGCCCCGCATTTTTGAGATGGTGGGCCTGGGGCAGGAATCGGCTTTGCTCTCCTCGGCGGGCATTGGGTTGGTGAACTTCCTCTTCACGCTGCTGGCCATGAACGTAATTGACCGGTTTGGGCGGCGCACCCTCATGCTCATCGGTTCCCTGGGGCTGATCGTGACGCTGGGGCTGGTGGCAAAGGCCTTTTACCAGGAAGAATTCAGCGGCATTGCCGTGCCCATCTACTTGTTTGTGTACATTGCCTTCTTCGCCTTCTCCCAGGGAGCCGTGATTTGGGTGTTTATTTCAGAAATCTTCCCCAATCAGGTACGGGCGTCAGGCCAGGCCCTGGGCAGCTTCACCCACTGGATCATGGCCGCCCTTATTGCTTTCAGCTTCCCCTACATTGCCGAAACGCTGGGCGGGGGCAATACCTTCATGATCTTCACGGGCATGATGGTGCTGCAACTGATCTTTGTGTGGCGCATGATGCCCGAGACCAAAGGCACCTCCCTGGAGAAAATTGAAAAAAGCGTTGTCTTCCACTAAGCCAAAACCCTTTATGCAGCAAAAGATAGTTTGTTTCGGAGAAGTACTATGGGACATCCTGCCCAGCGGAAAACTGCCCGGCGGCGCCCCTATGAACGTGGCCATTCACCTGCGCCGCAACGGGTTTGATCCCGCGGTGGTGAGTAGGGTGGGCAACGATGACCTGGGCAAAGAACTGGTTTCCTTCCTGAAGGAACAGCACGTCAATACCGATTGGATCCAAACCGGCCAAACCCACCTCACCGGAGTGGTAAAAGCCAACATCTCTGATCGTAACGAGGTCACCTACAAGATTGTGGAGCCGGTTGCCTGGGACTACATCCAGTTTGAAGAGAGAACCGCCGAGCTGATCTCGCAGAGCGATGTCTTTATTTACGGCAGCCTGGTAGCACGCAACACCACTTCCCAAGAGACTTTGTTCCAGTACCTGCCGTTGGCAAACCTCAAGATCTTTGACGTGAACCTTCGGCCGCCGCACTACACCCCAGAGCGGGTCCTGACCCTGCTAGAGTTTGCCGACATAGTAAAGATGAACCACCAGGAACTGGCAGAGCTCTGCGAGTGGCTGGGAGCAGAGGGAGACCCAAAACAACAGATGCAGTTCCTCAAAGACCGCTTTAACCTGGAACTGGTGATTGTGACCCGCGGAGACCAGGGCGCTGCCGCCCTGAATGAGACAGGCTACTTTGAACATGAAGGTTTTCAGGTAGAAGTAGAAGATACCATTGGCAGCGGTGATGCCTTCCTGGCTACGTTCCTCACCAACTACCTCCAACAAAAACCACTGGATCATACCCTGGAGAGAGCCTGCCTGATTGGGGCTTTCCTGGCTACGCAGCGAGGGGCTACCCCGGCTTATGTGCCCCAGGAGATTACTGTAGAGTCGCTTACCAACATGAATAAAGAGCACTTACCTCTCTAATCAACTAAAATCACATCAGAACATATGAAAAGATTCCTACACCTAATGCTTGTTTTGCTCTGTACGGTGCGTGCCGTGCAGGGGCAAAACCTTACGGAAGTTACCGGTCAGGTACTATCCGTAGAAAAAAATGAACCGCTGATAGGAGTATCGGTAGTGGTGAAAGGCACTACCACGGGCACTACCACTGATGCAGATGGAAGATTCTCCCTGAGAGCAGCAGACAATGCTGTCTTGGTGGTCACTTACCTGGGGTTTCTTTCGCAGGAGGTGGCTGTGAGCGGGAGAAGCAACATACAGGTAAAACTGCAGCCTGATGTGAAGGTGTTGGAAGAAGTAGTAGTGACAGGGTACCAGACCGAACGGAAAAAGGATTTAACCGGTGCCGTTTCTGTGGTAGACACAGATGACATGAAAAGACAGGCGGTGGCAAACCCGGTGAAAGCGCTGCAAGGCAGGGTAGCCGGGATGACAGTAACGGGTAACGGGTCCCCGAGCTCACCTGCCACGGTCCGCATCCGGGGGATTGGTACGTTCAACAACAATGACCCCCTGTACATCATTGATGGGGTGCCCACCAAGGCAGGAATGCATGAACTGAACCCAGCCGACATAGAGTCCTTGCAGGTGTTGAAAGATGCCTCTGCCGCCAGTATCTACGGATCCCGCGCCGGTAACGGGGTGATTGTGATTACTACCAAGCGAGGCGCCAAGGGGGTTCCCCAGATTAACGCGAATGTGTATTCGTCCTTTTCTAGGTTTACCACCAGAACTGACATGATGAACACTGAGGAGTATGGCAGAGCTTTATGGCAGGCAAACGTGAACGCTGGCCGTGACCCCAACGCCAACAGCGTGAGCTACTTCTTTGACTGGAACGTAGATCCGGCCTCAGGTCGGCCAGTCCTGAACAAGGTACTGGTGCCAAAGTACCTGGACGAGAACAACACCATGCGTTCTTCCAACACGGATTGGTTCAAGGAAATTTCCCGCACCGGGGTAATCCAGAACTATGACGTTTCTATGTCTAACGGCACCGAGAACGGTAACTACCTCTTGTCTCTGGGTTATTTCAAGAATGAGGGGGTGATCAAGACGTCAGAGTTTGACCGCCTTTCGCTTCGTCTCAACACAGATTACAAGTTCTTTGGAGGGAAGATCATTGTAGGGGAGAACCTGAGCATCACCAAAACCAAGGAAGTGGGTGCCTCGCCCATGAACGAGGCCATGCAGGCGCTGCCCATCATTCCGGTCAGGACCGAAGACGGCGGCTGGGGCGGACCGGTAGGCGGCATGAATGACCGCCAGAATCCGGTACGGTTGCTGGAAGACAACAAGCATAACAACTATGACTTCATGCGCTTGTTCGGGAACCTGTTCGCCGAGGCGGAGATCCTGAAAGGCTTGAAGTTCAGAAGTAACCTGGGCATAGACTATGGCAATTACACCCATAGAAGGTATCAGAAGAAATACACCTCTGGCTATCTCAACAACCCCAACAACAGCCTTGACAACAACCAGAGCCACAGCGTGAAAACCACCTGGTCCAACACCTTCAACTATGAATACGCCGTTGGAAACCACCGGGTAAGCGCCCTGGCCGGGGTAGAATACTTCAGAGATTACTTCACCACCTTCTCGGCCACCAGAACCGGGTTTGAGTTAGAGACCGACGACTTCATGTATCTGGATGCCGGTACCGGGGTAGCCGGGGTGTCTGGTAGCGGGGCAGAGCACGTGTTGCTGTCTTACTTTGGCAGAACCAACTACTCCTTTGCCGATAAGTACCTGTTCTCTTTCACCATCAGACGCGACGGGTCTTCCCGTTTCGGGCAGAACAACCGGTTTGGTACTTTTCCCGCCTTCTCGGTGGGCTGGCGTCTGAGCGAGGAAGGTTTCATTAAGAACAACCTTGCCTTTGTTGATGACCTGAAGCTGCGCTTTGGCTGGGGTATGACCGGTAACCAGGAAATTGACAACAATGCCATCTACAACATCTATCTGGCCAACTACGCAACAACGGCTTACGACATCAACGGCAACAAGACCGGCGTGCTGCCTTCGGGCTTCAGACTTGCCCAGAACGCCAATCCTAACCTGCGGTGGGAAGCCACTACCATGTCAAACCTGGGGGTAGACTTTACCTTGTTCAACCAGAAGATTTATGGTAGTGCCGAGGCGTATATCAGAAAAACCTCCGACATTCTTATCCTGCCCCCTTACATTGCTACGCTGGGCGAAGGCGGTAACCAGTGGGTGAATGGCGCCTCAATGGAGAATAAAGGACTGGAGCTGAGCATTGGCCACCGTACCGAAATTGGCCAGTTGTCATTGGACCTCAACGGGAACATTGACATGTACCGCAACAAGGTGACCAAGCTTCCTGCCTCGGTGGTAAACGCCTACGGCGGAAATGGTACTGACCAGAACATCCTGGGCCGTCCGCTGGGGTCTTTTTACGGCTATGTGGCCGACGGTTTGTTCAGAACACAGGAGGAACTGGACGCCCATGCGGCGCAGGATGGAAAAGGCCTGGGCAGAATCCGGTACAAAGACCTGAATGATGACAATGTCATCAACAGTGAAGACCGTACCTGGATTGGCAGACCGCACCCAGACTTCTCTTACGGCTTCAATGCCTCTGCCCGGTACAAGAACTTTGACTTCAACTTCTTCCTGCAGGGAGTATCTGGTATTGACGTAGTGAATGACTGGAAGTTTATCACTGATTTCTGGAGTGTTTCTGAAACAGGATCCAACAAAGGCACGCGCTTACTGGATGGCTGGTCTCCTACCAACCCAGACTCAGACATTCCGGCCATTTCCCTCACAGATGCCAACTTTGAGTCCCGGTTTTCAACCTACTTTATTGAAAAAGGCTCTTATCTGAAGTTGCGCAATGCCCAGGTAGGCTACACCTTCAATCCGGCGCTTACCTCCCGGTTCAAGATTCAATCGCTGCGGGTGTACGTGGGCGGCGATAACCTAGGCATCCTGCTAAAGAGCAAATCATTCACTGGTATTGACCCTGAGAACCCCGGGTACGGGTATCCTAACCCAATTGTGGGTACAGTAGGTGCAAACATCAGGTTTTAATCATTCACTGACAGCAAAAGATCTATATGAAAAAGTTTTTATTGACAGTTGTGGGTGCCCTGGCGTTGAGCACCGCTTGTCAGGACCAATTGGAAGTAGACCCAAAAGGAATTTTGAATGAAGGCCAACTCACCTCCCCGGAGAACGCAGAGGGGCTGGTGATTGCCGCCTACTCTTTTCTGGCCAATGACTGGTACAATGCGCCCAATAGCCTGTGGCCCTACGGCAACATCCGGTCAGATGATGCTTACAAAGGAGGCCGCGACCCGGGGGACATCCAGGGCTACCACTTTTTGGAGACTTTTACGGGAACCAGGCCAGAAATAGGGGAGATTGACGCCATGTGGTTTCAGCTCTACAGCGGGGTAAGACGGGCTAATATTGCACTTAGAATTGTGAATGGCTTCACGGAGCAGCAATACCCCAAGGTAAATACCCGCAAGGCGGAGTTGCGCTTTATAAGGGGGCACTTCTACTTTGCCCTGAAGGTCCTGTTCAACCGCATCCCGTACATGGATGAGAATGTGCCCGCAGAAGAGTATGTCACCATTACCAACGATGAGTTTACCAGCGATCAGTTGTGGGAGAAAATTGCGCAGGACTTTGAGTACGCCGCGGCAAACCTACCGCTCACGCAACCAGAGGTAGGCCGGGCCGACCAGATTGCCGCCTATGCGTACCTGGCCAAAACCCGGTTGTACCAGGCATACGAGAAAAATGATCGGCACCAGGTGACCAACATCAACCCGCAGCGCCTGCAGCAGGTGATTGATGCAGCCAACAAAGTGATCTCCTCTAACCACGGGCTTGAGCCAGACTTCGCCAATAACTTTCTGCCCGGTCCTTTTGAGAACGGAAGAGAGTCCTTGTTTGCGGTGCAGTTTTCTGCCAATGACGGGGTAGTGCGCGGTGGTGCCTGGGGTAGGGCAGACGGAAGGGTGAATTACGGAGATATGCTGTCCAGCCCGCAGGGCCTGGGATGCTGTGACTTCCAGAAGCCGTCGCAGAACCTGGTCAATGCCTTCAGAACCAACTCAGCAGGCGTGCCCTTGTTTGATACTTTTAATCAGCAGAACGTTGACTTTGGCCTGCATACCGTTGATCCCCGCTTAGACCATACCGTGGCCCGCCCGGGAAACCCCTGGAAGTATGAAACCAACCGGATCTTTGACAACAGCTGGAGCCGTACGCCCGATATCTACGGGTACTTCAACTCCCTGAAGGAAAACGTTTCGCCGGATGACCCCGGGTTCATGAACGCCGATCCTTTCCGGGCCAACTCCAAGGCCAGAATAGTCCTGCGCTACGCCGATGTACTTCTCATGAAAGCCGAAGCCCTCATAGAACTTGATCGCCTGGAGGAAGCCTTGCCACTGATCAACCAGGTGAGAAGCCGGGCTGCTGCCAGCCTGGCCCGGCTCAGACATGCCACCGGGACCCAATTGGCCAACTACAATGTGCAGCCTTATGAACCAGGGGTGAACATTGAGTGGAACAAGGAGAATGCCCGCAAGGCCCTTCGGTTTGAACGCCGACTGGAATTGGCCATGGAAAGCCAACGGTTCTTTGATCTGGTACGCTGGGGTATTGCTGCCCAGGTAATGAATGAGTATCTGGACACAGAGAAAACCCGCCGGGAGTACCTCAAGGAAGGCAGCTTCACCGCCGGGAAGCATGAATACCTGCCTATTCCTCAGAACCAGATTTTCTTCAGTGAAAACAGATACGTGCAGAACCCCGGCTATGAGTAACAGGCCGGGTGCTTATAGCCAAGAACAAAGTTGAAAGTGCTTGTATACAGTTTCAGATGAAAATTATCCAGAGATGAAAAAAATAAGGTTAACGATAAAACCACTCCTTGCCCTATTTGTGATGGTGTTCATGATTAGCGGGTGTGAGGAAGATTCTGAATCTACGCTAGACCTAGACGGCGATGTAGATATCCTTTCTTTTCAGGTGCAGGGAGCCCAGCAGGTGACCATTGACGAGAAGAAGCGAACTATTGTAATCACCTACCCCGGGGGAAGCGACATCTCCCATGTTGTTCCTGCCATCTCCGTCTCAGAGGGAGCCTCCATCAGTCCTGCCTCCGGAACCCCGCTGGACCTAAGGTCGCCCCAGACCTTTACCCTGGTGAATGGCAACCTGTTTAAGAAGTACACGGTCTCTGCCAATGTGCTGAGCGTTACGGCTTTCCTGAGCCACCACAGCAGCGTGGCCAACATACAGGACGATGATGAGAAAGCGCTGGCTACCTGGTTCTTTGATAAGTATGACGATGACCTGGCTGCCTTTGTAAGCTTCCAGGACATAAAAAACGGCACCGTGGACCTGAGCAAGTTCAAAACCATTATGTGGTATCTGGATGGGGATGCCGAGGAGAAGTTTACCATGCCTGCTATCTCGCAGGACCCGGAGGTGCTTGCCAAACTCAAGGATTGGTACAAAGAAGGCGGTAATTTCTACATGCTGGGGTATGCCAACCAGTACTTCTTTGACCTGGAAAGGATGGAGAACACTTACCGCCTGGCCATTGGCAACGGACAAGGGTTTGAGAATGGTGACACCTGGGGCGTAAACGTGAATGTAAACCGCAACAAAGACAACAGCAGCCATGGCTTGTTTGCCGGCATCAACCTGACCGCCCATGGCGATGGGCGCAAGACATTCCCGGTTTTGGGGGCAGGCTGGAGAGAAGACCACAACTTTGTGCTGGTAGAAATCCCTGCCATCTACGGCTTGCCCAACGACAGTGAGAGTGCCTATACCACCTTCACGCAGCAGAACAACGCAAGATGGCTGGCCACCTGGGATGGTATTGGCGACTACTTCATGGCCGGCATTGTAGAGCTGCTTCCCACCAATGAATTCAAAGGAAGAGGTATCTGGCAGGGCATAGGCGGTATAGAATGGAACCAGAACGACAAAGGAACCATCAACCCCAGCGGGACCAATGCCCACCAGGCCAATGTGGAGAAGTTGGCCGAGAACGCAATCAGGTACCTAGCCGCTAATTAATGATGGAAAAGATGGTCTGTAAGGTTTTATTTATCTGCTGTGTTGGCCTGGCAGCCAGCCTGGGTTTCCGGGCCTCGGCACAGTCAACCAGTTACAATGAGCCTTACAGGCCTCAATACCATTTCTCGCCCAAAGCCAACTGGATCAATGATCCCTGTGGCATGGTGTACCTGGATGGCGAGTACCACCTCATGTACCAGTACAACCCCTTTGGGACCCAGTGGGGCAGTATGTCCTGGGGGCATGCGGTCTCCCGCGATCTGGTGCACTGGGAAGAGCTGCCGGTGGCCCTCTATCCCGATGCCCAGGGACAGATCTTCTCTGGGGGAGCGGTCATTGACCACCACAATACCGCCGGGTTTGGGGCCGGGGCCATGGTAGCCATTTACACCAGCGCCGGGGATAAACAGAAACAGAGCATTGCCTACAGCCTGAACAAGGGAAGAACCTGGCGAAAATACACCGGCAATCCTGTGTTGCCTAACAGGGGAGTGGCTGACTTCAGAGATCCGCAGGTGTTCTGGCATGAGAAATCAGGCAAGTGGATCATGACCCTGGCCGTGGCTGACCGCATAGAGTTCTACTCTTCCCCAGACCTTAAGAACTGGGGGTTTGAAAGTAGCTTCGGGCAAACGGTAGGAGCCCATGGCGGCGTCTGGGAATGCCCCGATTTGTTCAGGTTAACCGTAGCCGGACAAGCAGAGCCGGTTTGGGTCTTAATGGTAAGCATCAACCCGGGTTCGCCCTCAGGCGGGTCCGGTACGCAGTACTTCCTGGGGAACTTTGATGGATCACGGTTCACGCTTACCGAAGAGTTCAGGGAGCTGCTCAACCAGGAAACCCCTTTGCCGGAGGGCGTTCTTTTTGAGGATTTTGAGGAAAGCAATTATAGCGCATGGGCGGTTACTGGTACCGCGTTCGGGGCAAAACCCGCAGCGGGAACCCTGCCCGGCCAACAAGTGGTGACAGGGTACCGGGGGCGGCAGCTGGTTAACTCCTACCTGAACGGGGATGGAGCTACCGGAAAACTTACTTCCCCTGCTTTTACCATCCAACATGAGGTGATCAATCTGCTGGTGGGTGGCGGAAACCACCCGGGTGGGGCAGAGGTCAGGTTGCTGGTTGATGGCCAGGTGGTTGCTTCCTCTACCGGCCAGAACGAGGAGAAACTCAGGTGGAAAGCCTGGAACGTAAATGACTTCATAGGCAAGCAGGCGTTTATTGAAATAGTAGACGAGGTAACGGGCTCCTGGGGCCACCTCAATGTGGATCATATCTACTTCTCGGATACCATAATTGAAGGCGAGACAAGGGAAGCCCTCTGGACAGATTACGGGCCTGACTTCTACGCGGGCAGGTCCTGGGAAAACCAACCCCAGGGTACCTATGAACGGGTATGGCTGGCCTGGATGAACAACTGGTCGTACGCGGGCAACCTTCCTACCAGTACCTGGAGGGGAAGTATGTCATTGCCCAGAGCCTTGGCGCTGCGGCGAAACGGGGACGGGCAGGTAAGGCTCTACCAAACCCCGGTGCAGGAAGTAGAAAAATTAAGGGCTGCTCCGGCTCCGGTTTCTTTCCAAAACCAGAGCATCACGGGCAGTAACCAACAGCTGGCGGCCCACGCCATAGCAGGTACCCGGTATGAGGTGCAGTTTGTCCTGGTTCCCGGAAATACCACTGCTAAAACGGGTATCCAGGTCAGGAAAGGCGGACAGGAGGTTACGGAGATAGGGTATGACCCTGAGACCAATGCCATTTACCTTGATCGCAGTAAATCCGGAGTTCATTTCTCAGGGGGGTATGCCCAAGTGTTTTACGCCCCTTTAGAGAAAAAGGAGCAGGAACTGCGCTTCAGGATCTTTGTGGATGAGTCTTCGGTGGAGGTGTTTGTGAACGACGGTGCCCTGGTGCAGACTGCCCGCATCTTTCCCTCGGCCCAGGCCACCGGGCTCTCTTTCTTTGGGGCCGAAGAGGTGCGGGTAAAGTCGTTCAACTTTTGGCCAATGGGGTCTATCTGGCAGAAAGACCCCTTGCAGGCAGAGGAAGAGAACCCGCTGGCAGCAGCCATCCAGGTTTATCCAAATCCCTCACAAGGTACCTTCCGGATCAGGAGTCGCCAACCCATAGAGGCGGTAGAATTTATTACCCTCTCGGGGCAAAGATTACCGATAGTCAAACAGGCCACTCCCTCAACAGACCTGGTGGTGCAGGTTCCCCAGGCAGGGGTGGTGAAGGGACTCCACTTCTTACAGATCAAGCTAAAAGGGGGAGGTACGGTGACTAAGAAAGTAGTGCTGCAGTAGTCAGAAGGTTGTCCCGTGCAACAGCTTTTGCCTTACTTTATAAAAAAACAGGAGCAAAACACATGAAAAAAGTTTTACCCTTTTTCCTGACAAGTTTCATCACGCTGGGTGCGCTGGCTCAAACGCCGGCGGTCCGGTTTTCATTTGAAGAGGCGGAGGGGCATACCGCTGCCGTGGAGGCTGTATCAGGAGCAAATCACCCTATCCGGAATAATTTCAGCCGGCCAGAGCGGGTGGCTGGCATTGAAGGGAAAGCCTTACGGCTAGATGGATTTTCTACGTGGGTGGAGGCCAGTTCTACCGTCAACTACGGGAAGCATTTCTCCTTTGAGACCTGGGTTGCCTTGGAAAGCTACCCTTCTGATGCCGAGGTTCCTTTTGCCAATCTTACTCCCTCTGCCCTTATTAGTCAGACAAACGGGGTAAATGGGTTCCAGGTAGGCGTAAATACGTTTGGTAACTGGTACTTCAGGGCCAACATCAGCGGGCAGATGTACACCTGCCAGGCTAAGGGGCTGTTCCCCGTGTACCAGTGGGTGCATGTGGCGGCGGTGGTAGATGGTGCGGCGGGCAGTATGAAGGTATATCTCAACGGCGCCGAAGCAGGGGCGGTGAGTATTCCCGTGAATGGCGAGCTAAACGAAGCTGCCGTGCCCCTGCTGATTGGCAAGAGTAACTCAGATAGAAAAGATGGAATCTTCCTGCTCAACGCCCTCAACGGAGCCATAGATGAAACGCGGTTCTACACCCAGAGCCTGGATGCCTCCACCATCCTGAGTCATTACCAGGCGGGGGCGGCCAAAGCGGCCAGCCTGGGCATCCGTTCTCTGGAAGTTCCTGCCGAGCGTTTTGCCCTGGATGTACAGCGTCCTAAGTACCACGCTTTGCCCCCGGCCAACTGGACCAACGAGCCTCATGGGTTGGTAAGGCATAATGGGCAGTACCACATGTTTTACCAGCGCACCCCAAACGGGCCCTTTAAAACACAAATGCACTGGGGCCACCTAGTAAGCCCTGATCTGGTAACCTGGACCAATGTGAAAGATGCGCTGTGGCCAAGCCTTCAATGGTCTGCTACCTCGGGGTATGACATGAAAGGCATCTGGTCTGGTGATGTAGTCATGCACCAGAACAAGGGGTATGCCTTCTACACCAACGTAAACCATTCCGGCTCTTACAACCCGGGTATCGCCCTGGCTACCAGTACTGATCCGGCCCTAGAAACCTGGGTAAAGCACGGCCCCATTATCGGGAAAGAACATGTCAATGACTTCCGTGATCCTTTCCTCTGGCAGGAAGGGGGTACCTGGCACATGCTCATTGGGGCGGCCTTAAGTACCGGCGGCGGACTGGCCTATTACACGTCAACGGATCTGCTGAACTGGACCTACAATCCTACCTTTACCTCCATTGCCTACCGGTTGATGGACATTGGCTCGGCTATCTGGGAGATGCCGGTGTTTGCCCCCATAGGCAACGGGAAGCATATTCTGGTGGTGAACCCCATAGGCGGAAGCGTTAACAAATACGGTCCTGGCCAGTATACCCGGGCCGTTTATTGGACCGGGGTGTGGCAAAGCGGGCGATTCGCCCCTGATTATTCCCAACCCAAGATGCTGGACGTTATCCATGGCCATCTGTCTCCTACTATTGAAACTGATTACAACAATGAGACCGTGGGCATTGGCATTGTGGACGAGCGCCGCTCCTCCCAGGCCCAACTGAACGCAGGGTGGGCCCACCTGTTTTCCTTGCCCCGCACCTGGTACCTGATGCCTGATGGTAGAACGTTGGGCCAGAAACCACTGGCGGCCTTAGCCAATCTACGGCAGGCAGGCACTTACAAAAGATATGAGGAGCAGGTAGTAACGGCCACCGCTGCCTTACCCGAGGTAGCCGGTAAAAGCACTGAGCTGGTCGCCTATGTAGACACCACGGCCACTGGTACCCGCTACGGCATAAATTTCAGGGTCTCACCCAACAAAGAGGAGATCACGTCTTTGTACTATGACACCCAGCTCCAGAAGTTCTTTCTGGATAAAAGAAAATCATCCCTCTCTCCGCAAACGGAGGAAAAGGTGCTCTTATCTGGCTCCTATGATGCCAAAGCTTTCGGGAAGCCCTATAAGTTTCAGGTGTTTATAGACCACTCGGTCATAGACGTTTTCATCAATGATGCCGCCGCCTTCTCTAACCGCATTTACCCTACCCTAAACACCAGTGAGGGCGTTGAGCTGTTTTCAGAAGGCGGCGCAACCCGGTTTCTCTCCGTGGAAGGCTGGGAGATGGCCCAGGCGGTTCCGGACCAAACCCCAGGCGAAGCCCCCGTTCATTTTCTGCGCTATGACTTTGAGCAGGGAAATCTGGCTGGGTTTACCGTTACCGGGCAGGCGTTTAGCGGTGGAGATGTCACTGCTGCTTCCCGGTGGAGCAACGGGGGGCCTTTTGGCCAGCAGGGATTACGGCACCTATGGGGAGCAAAAGAAGGAGGAGACGCTCAGACCGGTGAATTGAAAACCTCAGACTTTGTTTTGGGCGGCGACGGGAAAATAACATTCCTGTTGGGTGGGGGCAGAAACCCCGACCAACTCTATGTAGCCCTGGTAAGGGCCTCAGACAAGCAGGTGCTGGCAAAAGTTACCGGCAAGAACCAGGAAAAATACGAGAGGGAAGTACTGGATGGCAGTGCCTATATAGGCACCCGGTGCTATGTGGCGGTAGTAGACCAGGCCACCGGCGAATGGGGGCACTTGAACATTGATGATATCACCATCCCTTATACCGTAGCCACTACCAGTCTGGAACTCAGTAAAGAGAGGCTGGTCATGACCCCTGGCGCCAAAGAACCTCTCCATGCCTTAACCCAACCCGGTAACGCTACCCAAAAAGATGTGATGTGGAGTTCAAGCAACGGGGCGGTAGCCACTGTCAATGCTGCCGGTGAAGTAACTGCGGTTTCGCAGGGTACGGCTACCATTACCGCTACCTCGGCAGACGGGGCCTTTTCAGACCAGGCTACCGTCACGGTCCTGGCCGCTGGTGCTACCGGTACCTGGCGCTATGATTTTGAGCAGGGTGATTTTGGTAACCTGATCGTGACCGGATCTGCTTTCAGCTTGGCTGACATCACCAATGAAACCAACTGGGGCTGGGGTGGGCCTTTTAACCAGCAGGGAGAAAAACACCTCTGGGGGTTTAAGGCGGGCGGCGATGCGCAGACCGGCGAACTCAGAACCCCTGAATTTACGCTGGCGGGCGACGGTAAGATTAAGTTTCTGTTGGGCGGAGGGAAAAACCTGAACACCTTGTACGTGGCTTTGGTAAGAGCCTCTGACCATACGGTGCTCCTGAAAGCTACCGGACTGAATGATGAAGGGTATGCCCCCAAAGTACTGGATGCCGAAAGTTTTGTGGGCACCACCTGCTATGTGAAAGTGGTAGATCAGGAAACCGGAGGGTACGGTCACCTGAACCTGGATGATTTACAGATACCGGTGCTTACCCAGGTTACGGGCATAGAAGATGATTTTCTGGAGAGTCCATCCCTGGAAAGGATCCGGATCTATCCTGTGCCCGCAGAGGAGGCCTTTACCCTTGACCTCTCAGGCTTGAAAAACGAAGAGGCGCAGGTAGAAATTTTTGATATACAGGGCCTGCCGTGGAGCCGGTACTCTGTGCGTTCGGGCACCCGGGTGACCATACCGGTAAAAGACACCCTGGCAAAGGGAAAGCTCTACCTGGTACGAGTGACTACCTCATCGGGTACCGTCACCAAAAGGGTTCTCACCAAGTAATTCAGCTGAAGTGTAACAGGAATTTGTCCCGGGCTGCATGCCTGCAGAGGAGGTGCAGATTGGGGCTTTTTCTCAAAAAAACAGGTAAAAAATGAAAGTAAATAAGTGGGTAGTACTGATGGTATTGATGAGTTTGGCCGCCTGCAGTAGCAAGGATGACCCGGCTCCACAAGAGCCGGGAACAAAGGAAGAAGCCAAAGAGGTGAACATCTATCCGCAGCCCCCCTCAGGCTGGCTGGGTTCTCCCAACCCGTATAATACCACGGGGTGGGTGGGAGACCTTATGCCTTACTATGATAACGGTAAGTTTCACCTGTTCTTCCTGCACGATGCCAGGGAGAAACCTGCCGGGCAGGGCTTCCATGACATCCATAAGTTTGAAAGCACCAACTTGGCAGATTACGCTTATGCGGGGCGCATGATTCCGTATGGCACCACCACGCAGCCAGATTTTGCCATTGGCACCGGTTCTACCGTGAAAGTGGGGAATACCTATTACATGTACTATACCGGCCATAACGGCATACCGGCGTTTGTGCAGAATAACCCCCGGGAGAGTGTACTGTATGCCACCAGCACCGACCTGAAAACCTGGACCAAAAACACCACTTTCAAGCTAACCGCTCCAGCCGGGTACTATGACTTTGATTTCCGCGACCCGCAGGTGTTCTTCAACACGGAGAAAAATGAGTACTGGATGCTGGTAAGTACCCAAACCAGCGCCCGCAAGGCCGTGGTGCTGCTGTTCACCACCCAAGACCCCGCGTCAAATAACTGGACCTCTAAGGGCCCGCTCTATACCACCACTCCTGAAGAGAACTTCCTGATGCTGGAGTGTGCCGATGTGTTCAAGATGGGCAATTACTGGTACCTGTTCTTCTCAGAAAACTGGAGCGGCATGACCGGCACCCGGTACCGCATGGCCAGCTCGTCTGAAGGTCCCTGGGTAAAACCCACCCATGACCTGCTGGACGGACAGTTTTTCTATGCGGCCAAAACCGCTTCTGACGGCAACAAGCGCTACCTGTTTGGCTGGACCGCCCGGAGAATGCCTGAAAATGACACGGGCAATAAGGAGTGGGCGGGTAACCTGGTGGTGCATGAGCTGACCCAGGCCCCAGACGGCACATTAGGCGTGAAAGCGCCTGAAACCGTAGCTGCTCTTTTCACCCGGGAAGCTGCGTTGCAGGTAAAAAGCAAGGTTGGTCAGGTAAGCGGCAGTGGCACTACGTACCAACTCAATGGAACCGCTTCTCCTGCGTACAACACGTTTAGCGCCCTGGCGGGCTCCAAAAAGATCACCGCCAAAATCCGGATAGAATCAGGCGCGGGAACTGCTGGTTTTGTATTTAACGCTGATAACCCCACGCAACAATCTTATAAAGTACTGCTGGAGCCCGGTAGTAGCCAACTTGCGGCCTACCAAGTCTCCGGTGCAAGTACCCAGCTCATCACCAGGGTGCCAGTGCACGTGCAGGCAGGTACCACCTATGAGGTGACCGTGGTCATCAGTGGTTCTGTTTGTGTGGTCTACCTGAATGGAATGGTCGCCCTAAGTAACCGCATATACGGCATGCCCGGAAAAGCATGGGGCCTTACCGCTACCGGAACCCAGGCTTCTTTCTCTGAGGTGAAACTCCTTGGCCCACAATAATTGACTTAAACTATACCCTCAACCAAGTCTGTTTTAGGCCTGTTTTGCTTAAAACAGGCCCCAAACATGATATCTTAATTAGAAGACCATGAAAAAGACCACTTTATTGCCCTGTCTGGTAGCGGCGTTTCTGGCAGCCGGTTGTGCCACTACAAACGTTACAAGCCCGGTGGCAACGCAAGAACAGCACCGCCCGCAATACCATTTCACGCCGCCGGCCAAGTGGATGAACGACCCCAACGGCATGGTGTACCACAACGGCGAGTACCACCTGTTCTACCAGCACCATCCCGGCGGCACTACCTGGGGGCCCATGCACTGGGGCCACGCCGTGAGCAAAGACATGGTGAACTGGGAGCACTTGCCCATCGCATTGTATCCAGATGAGCACGGTACTATCTTCTCGGGCAGTGCCGTGGTGGACGTGAACAACACCTCTGGTTTGGGTACCAAAGAAAATCCGCCCATGGTGGCCATTTACACGTACCACAATGCCGAACTGGAGAAAGCCGGCCGCATTGATTACCAGACCCAGGGCATCGCCTACAGCCTGAACAACGGCCGTACCTGGAAGAAGTACGAGCAGAACCCGGTGCTGAAGAACCCCGGAATCCGGGACTTCCGCGACCCCAAGGTAGACTGGAACGAGAAAGCCCAGCAATGGGTCATGACCCTGGCGGTGCTGGACCACATTGAGTTCTACGGTTCCAAAGACCTCAAGACCTGGAACAAACTCAGTGAATTTGGGGCAAACATTGGGGCCCACGGGGGAGTGTGGGAGTGCCCGGATTTGTTCCCCCTTCGGGTAAACGGGCAGGAAAAATGGGTGCTGCTGGTGAGCATTAACCCGGGTGGGCCAAACGGCGGCTCGGCCACCCAGTATTTCATAGGGGACTTTGACGGCACCCGGTTTGTGCTGGACAAGTCCTTTGAGCAGGCGCTTTCGCAGAAGCATGCCGTGCCTGCGGGAAAAGTGATTGCTGATTTTGAAGGCACAACCTACGGCACCTGGAAAGCCGAAGGCGAGGCGTTCGGGACTGGTCCGGCCACCGGTGGCCTGGGCAACCAGCAAAAGGTAAGCGGGTTTATGGGCCAGGGGCTGGTAAATTCCTTTGCCAAAGGCGATGGGGCCACGGGTAAATTAACCTCTCCGGAGTTTACCATAGACGCCAATTACCTGAACCTGCGGATAGGCGGCGGCAAACACCCCGGCCGTACCGCAGTGAACCTGCTGGTAGAAGGAAAGGTAGTGGGGAGCGCTACCGGAAACAACAGCGAAACGTTAGACTGGGTAGCCCTGGACACTAAAAGCCTCAAAGGCAAGCGGGCCAGGTTGGAGATAGTAGACCAGGAAACCGGCGGATGGGGCCACCTGTTGGTAGACCAAATCATGCTGGCAGACTTGCCCGCCAAACCCAGTCCGGACGGCATCTGGGTAGACTACGGCACCGACAACTACGCAGGGGTAACCTGGGCCAACCTCCCCAAAGCCGACGGCAGACGTGTGTTCCTGGGCTGGATGAGCAACTGGCTCTACGCCAACGAGGTGCCCACCGCTTCCTGGCGTAGCGCCAACACCGTACCGCGCGAACTTACGCTGCGGCAAACCCCTGAGGGCATCAGGCTGTTCAGCACCCCCGTGAAAGAACTACAGAAACTCAGAACCGGGACGGTAGCCATCAAGGCGCAGGAAGTAAAGGGCACCTTGTCCCTCAGCGACCGCTACAGCCTCAACACCCCACTATTGGAACTGGACCTGAACCTCGACGTGGCCAAGGCCCAGGAAGTAGTGCTGCGGTTTTCCAACACCAAGGGCGAACACCTGGATGTAGGGTATTCGGTAGCGGAGCAGGAACTCTTCATTGACCGTACCAAGGCCGGCAAAACCACTTTCAAAGATTCCTTCGCCGGAAAGCACACGGCCCCTCTGCCCCTGGAGAACGGCAACCTGAAACTGCACCTGTTGCTGGATGTAGCCTCCGTGGAAGTCTTCGCCAACGAGGGCAGAACCGTAATGACCGACATCTTCTTCCCCAATGAAGATTTCACCAAAGTGGAGTTGCTCACCACCGGGACCGTGCAGCTGAAAGACAGCAAAGCCTACAGGCTTAAACCCGCCGAAATCAAAAGCGCTCCTGCCGCAACCGTGAAACGCTAGTTCCAGGCAAAGCATTATCCTGAGCGAAGGCTCCCGTAGGTGGGAACAGCATCAACCCTTACACCCAAAAGGCTATCGTTTACCGGTAGCCTTTTTTTATTGGAGGAGAAAGTAGTGGTTTATGGAAAAGGGGCTGCTTTCAACAGCTAGGATGAAGGATTGAAGCAGTTCAGATATCGTTTCGCAAGCGGGAAAGCAACACTGTTTTTGGCCCGTTTTTCCAATTCCGCCCTTGAAACAGATCGCCCGGGCAAGGTGGGTGGCACCTGAAACTGTATCAATGACTGCCCTTGATTAGTTACTTCCAGACTGAGGCAGAATTTTCAAATGCATTATGCTTCTTCAATGCCATCCAGCCGCTTGGTGGAAAGACGCCCCGATGTTCACGTAAGCAAGTGCTTCAAAGCCAGTCCAGCTTAGTTCCTTTTCCTCAGAAAGGGAAAACCTTAGGCCCTAGCGGGCGAAAGAGCCGGCAAATTGGTTGGGAACACGGCGTATAATTCTTTTATTTGTTACTTAAGGGTCCTGGAAGAAAACGCCGGCAAGGCTTTTTCTCACCGCTTCGGTTGCATGGGGTTTCTGTTCTGTAAACCTGGTGCTGCCAGAGGGCGCTTACCCCAGTTCAATCGCACAATCGTAAACCTGTAAAATGCCTTATTACTCCAACGTTGCCGGCAAGGGAAAATCCTTGCTCTTTGTAATTCTCTTTTTTGTTGCCGCTGCCGCCCATGGCCAGGTACGGCTTCCGCGCCTGGTGAGCGATGGCATGGTGCTGCAACGCGATGCCAAAACCAGGATCTGGGGCTGGGCCGCTCCCGGCGAGAAAGTCACGGTGAAATTCAGGGGCAAATCCTATAAGGCCACTACCGGGGCCGATGGCAAATGGGCAATAGCCCTCAAGCCCATGAAAGCGGGCGGACCCTACACCATGGACATTCAGGCCAGCAACCAGATCACCGTCAAAGACATTTTGCTGGGAGATGTGTACCTGTGTGCCGGGCAGTCCAACATGGTGCATCAGATGTCTTTGCACAACATCACCTACGCCCAGGACATCGCCACTGCCAACTATCCGCAGATCCGGCACTTCTGGATTCCCACGGCCACGAACCTGGCAGGCCCCGCGCAGGATCTGCCGCCAGCTTCCTGGAAGTGGGCAAACCCGCAGGATGTGAATAACTTCTCGGCGGTCGCCTACTTCTTCGCCCGCAAGCTGTACCGGCAATACGGCATTCCCATCGGCTTGATCAACGCAAGCGTGGGGGGCACCCCCATTGAAGCCTGGATGAGCGAAGCCGGTTTCAAGGAGTTTCCGGCCATTCAGGCTACCATCGCCAAAAACCAGGACACAAGTTACGTGAACGGCATAGCCCGCCGCGTGCAGGCCGCTGCCAATGCCCGCCCGCCAAGAGTGGAGCAGGACAAGGGGCTTACCGGCGCCGTAAAGTGGTATGAAACCGCCTATCAGCCCAAGAACTGGCGCAACATCAACATACCGGGGTACTGGGAAGACCAAGGCATCAAAGACCTGAACGGCGTGGTGTGGTACCGCCGCGAAGTGGACGTGCCGGCAGCCATGGCGGGGGTACCGGCCAAGGTGTTCCTGGGGAGAATTGTGGATGCCGATGTGCTCTACGTGAACGGCCAGGAGGTGGGCAAAACCACCTACCAGTACCCGCAGCGCAGATACAGCCTGCCGGCCGGCGTGTTAAAGCCCGGTAAAAACCTGTTTGTGGTACGGGTGACCAACCAGGGGGGCAAAGGCGGCTTTGTGCCAGACAAGCCCTACTTTATAGAAGCCAACGGCCAGACCCTTGACCTGAAAGGCACCTGGCAGTACAAAGTGGGCGAGGTCTTTCGTCCGGCCACCGGCGGGATTGAGGGCGGCATCAACGCCCAGAACCAGCCCACCGCCCTGTACAATGCCATGGTGGCCCCAGCCACCAATTACACCTTAAAAGGATTCCTCTGGTACCAGGGCGAAAGCAACGCCGGCAACCCGGCGGAGTACAAAAAGCTACTGCCCGCCTTGATCAGCGACTGGCGCGCCAGATGGGGACAGGGCAACCTGCCGTTCCTGTACGTGCAGCTTCCTAATTTCATGGAGGTCAACTATCTGCCGTCTGAAAGCAACTGGGCCCTCATGCGGGAAGCGGCCCTGCAGACCTTATCGGTGCCGAACACGGCCATGGCCGTCACCATTGAACTGGGCGAGTGGAACGACATTCACCCCGACAACAAGAAAGACGTGGGCGAGCGCTTGGCCCTGGCTGCCCAGAAACTCATTTACGGCGAGAAAAAGCTGGTCTCATCGGGGCCGCTCTACCAGTCGTCCACCGTTGAGGGCAACAAGATCATCCTGAGCTTTACCAATGTGGGCAGCGGCCTTACTTCCCAGGATGGCGAAGAACTAAACTGGTTTGCGATTGCCGGCGAAGACAAGAAATTCGTTTGGGCCAAAGCCAGAATTGAGGGCGACAAGGTGGTGGTGTGGAGCGACGAGGTGCCCGCCCCCAAGTGGGTCCGCTACGCCTGGGCCGATAACCCAGACGGGGCCAACCTGTACAACAAGGAAGGCTTGCCCGCCTCGCCTTTCCGCACCGACCAATAGGCCGAAGACCCATCTTTCAGGCTCTTCCAGCTTCAATTCGCACTGGCTTGGGGGTGCATTGCAAGGATTCCTCCGGAGCGAACAGCAGCTGGAACTCCTGACACTAAAAGAAAACGTAGCTTAACCCTTGAAACAGCCCGGAATACTCTTCCGGGCTGTTTTTGTTTTTGCAGTACCGCAGGGATTGCAGAAGTGCACTACCAGTTTAATTACTCAGTTTTAAGTATTGTCTCTAGGCCAGTGGAGCGATATTTTTAGTTGTAATCTGAGAATCTGTTGCCGGACCTACCTCAGGAACCACATGGGTTCCTTCCTTGCCCCGCGTAGGGCTATGTCTTTAGCCTTTGGTCTTGCAAACGCCTCCTACCGCTGCCTTTTCCCTTACAGTCCACGCTTTTTCAATTTGAGGGCGTCTTCGGCGCTCCTTTGTTTTGGTTAACAGGAGCAGGGCCTGTTTTTCGTCTGTTTCCGGTAAAACGCGGCAGAAACGGCGCCTTCAGGGAAACTCCAAGTCAGGCCCCGATTCTGTGCCTTTTTTCTAAAAACAAAGGAAAACCTCAGGAGGTAGCAGGGGAGGCAACCAGTGGGATGAAATCTGAAAGTTACATGTAGCGTTAACGCCCTGTTTATGCCCGGTCCAGCCATCCATCACCTTATCGCGCAGCGGTTAGCGGCTGAAATAAGCAACCCGGCCCACGCCCTGCACATGGGCCCCGGACCCGAAGGGTACAGCGAGCTGAAGAAACTGCTGGAAGACAAGGCCCACCTGCCTTACCTGTTCCTGGGTTGCCAGGGGCCAGACTTTCTCTTCTTCAACACCAAAGACATGGACCCCATCCTGGGCAGGTTTGTGGAGGCGTATTTTAAGGTCTATGACTTTATAGAAAGGTTCAAGCAGAGCCTGCTGCAAGCCGTCCCCCAACCTATCCTGGCTAAGTTGAAGGAGCTGGACGAGGCCGCCAACGCCGTCATAGAAGACTCTGCCCTGCTCAGCAGCCTGCAGAAAGACTTTGAAGCCATCAACAAGCTCCTGGAAGGTCTTATGGGAGACTTGACCGAGGCCGTGAAGGAGTATGTTTCGGAGTTTCAGTTGTTTGATCAGCTGGATCACCCGTACCGCGATGGAGTGAGTAAGGCCGCCGGGGAAAGCTGGTGGTGGTTTGACGCCCTGCATTACCGCAAAACCGGCAAATTCGCCAAGGCCCTGCTGGACCTGTCCCGGGGAACGCCGGAGCACCTCTACGCCCTGGGCTACCTGACGCATTTTGCCGCCGATACGGTGGGGCACCCCTACGTGAACATCATCTCGGGCGGGCCATACCGGTCCCATGCGCAGCGCCATAAAACCGCCGAGAACTTCCAGGATGTGTTTAACTTCCACCACACCACCGCCGGTGACTTTAACCGGTCGCGCCTGCATGCGCTGTACAATTTCAACTACACCGGTACAATCAAGGAGAAAGAAGGATTAGCGGACGAAGTACCCGACCCCAAAACCAGCCTGCCCGAGCCCCTGGCCCAGTTGATCCTCAAGGCCATCAACCAGGTGTATGAAGAAGACGGAGACCCGTCTCAAGTGGAATACGGCCGCCAGATGACCACCGAAGACCTCAACAACACCTACCGGCTCTGGCACAAGTGGTTCAGAAGTGCCACCGACACCGGCACCCTGCCCGCCCCCGTGCCGTACTCCTTCAGCAAAGAACTCAGAGAAGTCTGGGAAAAGGCCACCGATAACCTGGGCGAGGCGGGAGACTTCCTGAAGGATTCGCTGGGCAAAGCCGGCAAGGGCGGCATCTGGGGCATCCTCAAGGCCTTGGCGGCCATGGCCCTGGCGCCCATCATGGCCGCGGCCGCCATCGCCGATGGGGTGGCCGGGGCCATCGCCACCATGGGGTCGGCCACCATCCGGTACGCGGCGTGCCTTATCTATGAACAACTCTATGACGCGTTCCAGAACTTCCGCCTGGGCGTGGCCCTGAATGGCCTGGCGTTCCCCATGAACGAACACCTGGAAGAGCCCCGGTTCCGGCAGTTTTCAAATCCAGGCAATACAGATCCGGGCTTTGTCAACGCTTCCGCCATCCAGGCCTTTCTCCCCCTGAAAAGGTGGGCGGCAGAGACGGTTCCGGCCGAAATACGGGCTGAGCGGCACCTGATCTATCCCAGGTCGGGCGGTGAATTGGTACACGCGCCGGCAGCCCCGGCAAGTTACTTCACTAAGGAGGCCATGCATTACGCCTGGGGAGCCGTCGCCTATGACCACACCGCGCTGGACACCCTTGCTTCCCTGACCAAAGAGGGCGCGCCGGCGGGAGGCCCAGACGGAACCCTGCTGAACACCGGCCCCGAGTGGCTCAAGTTGGGCAACGCCCTGCAGCTGAGCCATGCCCTGTACCGCCGCTGGGAGAAAGGCCAGCCGTTCCCCGATTTTAACCTGGACGCCGACCGGGGCTATGGCTACCTGTGCTGGAGCAGGCTTAACTTGGGAGTGACGCCCCAGGTACCGGACAAGCCCGACTACCCCGAACGGATCAACCCCGCTGAGCCGGTGCACCTGCAGTTCATTCCCTAACCTAACGCGTAGCCCCATGCCTTCAGAAGAAACACTAAGAGCTGGCCAGTATGTACGGGAGTTGCAGGCCCAGTTGAGCAGAACCAAGGAAGTAGCGGTCCATGAACTGCCCGGCTTTTTTCAGGCAATGCCAGAACCGCACGATGGTGTGCCGGGCATCCCTTCTGATCACCCGGGCAACCACCAGGGGGCAACCCCTGCGGCCTTTGAGGAGAGTTCCTACCTGTACATCCGCTCCTATGATACTGATCTGGGCACAAGGCCCTGGGCCGGGCCGGAGGTGTTCTGGAACTCGCCTGATATTACGCTGTCGCCCGTGGCCGCCGCCACTGCCTACACCAAGACCCTGGAGGCGGGGCAGACCTACCTGCTGGAGTGCACGGTGCGTAACCGCGGCGACCTGATGGTGCCGTCTGCCAACGTGGAGTTCTTTCTGGCCAATCCCACGCTGGGCTTCAGCACCAAGTTTGCCAAAAAGATAGGCGTCTCCAGCGGTTGGGTAGACGCGATGGGGGCCACCAAGGTGGGGCTCAGGTACCAGGTGCCGGGCACCGAGGGCGGGCATAAATGCGTGTTCGCCAGGGTATTTTCCTTCGCCCCGGCAGACCTTCCCCTGGACGACTACCAGCTGCTGCCCGTGCACGACCGGCACGTGGCCCAGCTTAACCTGATGATCGTTCCGCAGGGAACCGTGTTCCACTTTGAGCTGATCCATCCACTAAACGCTATGGAGCACATTGCCCTGGTGCCCCTGGACCCAAGCCAGCTGTTAGCGCTAAGGCACCCCTTTTTGGCCGAATTTGAGGTAAACCAGTACGCCGCCCACCAAATGGTGGGGCAGTTACAGCCTGAGGTTTTACCCGCCAACCAGGACGGCCCGATGGCCGAGGTACGCTTGCACCAGGATTTCCAGAACCAAGGGTATTTCAGCAGTTTCTCGTTCCATTCGCAGCACCCCGAGGGCATAGACGTGCAACGGCAGGCGGAAATTACCCAGCAGACCCTGGCCGCCCTGCGTGAGCTGGAGGCGGGGCAGGCCAGGCCGTCTGTTTTCAGGGAGATTTTCAGAAATTACCGCTTATTGGGCGAACAGGCACAGCAGACCCGCTTTGCGCTACATATCCCGTATTTCGGGCTTCAGCCAAACCAGGCCGTGGGAATTCAGATCAGGAACGTCAACAGCCTTACCCAGGAACCCAAAGGAGGCATTACCCTGATCATCACGGGAGAAGGAGGGGAGTACCTGCTGTAGGGGCGGGGTAGTGGGCCCTTGCCTGGTCAGGTGCGATAGTCTAAAACCCATTCCATCTGAAAGCCCATCTCATAAACTACGGTGTTGCTTGTTGCGGTAGGCTGGAGAAAGTAGACAGGATAAAAAACGAAAAGCCGGAAAGAACACATCTTACCGGCTTTTTCAGGTGTACCGGAAAGCCAAAGAAGGAAAGTATTGATCATTTGAGCACGTAACCACCGGTCAGATGGCCCACCCCATGTTGTTGCTAGTCCTGGTTTCAAGTTCACGTTCATTTCCTTATCATCTGTGGGTTTGGTTTTTACCGGAACCCGTCTGATATTGGTTGTTCATCTGGAAATACTTCCTGAGCATTTGAAGTAAGAACTTGCCTTCCCCCTGAACATCAGATCTGCAGGTAGCTGACCGCCCATAGATACCTGATGTTCTGGTGGCTGGAGGAAAGCCCAGTGTTCCAGATCGCCCTCCCTGGCCATGCGATTGCTGCGCACCGGGTTGAAGGGATTTGAAATAAACATCAAACAGATAAAGATGCCCGCAAAACCTACTCCCGCAAGTGTACTGTACATGCTGTTACTGACCGGTGCGGTCGTCCTGGGGCCAAGGCATGCGGCACAGGCCCAGTTGGGTAATATCAAGAATGATAGGTTCTGGAATACAAAAGACGGACAGCCTATTTACAGCCAGGGCGGTGGTATCTTCCGGTTCCCTGATCCTGTTACGGGGGCAGTGAAGTACTTCTGGTATGGCGTGCAATATGAGGAAGCCGCCCTGTATCGTGAGAATCCCTCCGTTACGCTGCCCACCAGCACCTTTAAGTCGGTTACCTGTTATACCTCCACTGATCTGGTAAACTGGAAAGCTGAGGGAGACGTGTTGACTAAAAGCAATATTGCGGACCCCTGGCGCCAGACCTGGGTTGGCCGCTTGGGCGTGGCGTACGTCAGGGAGGTGAACCAGTACGCCATGTTTGTCCAATACGGCAGCAGAGTGCTGGTCGCCCTCGCCGATTCTCCGGTAGGCCCGTTCAAGCGGCACCAGGAAATCAACATGGAACCCATGATTGGCACCACCAACACCGGCGACCAGACGGTGTTTACCGATGAGGATACTGGCAAGTCGTACCTGGTGTATTCGTATGGCAAAGGACGGCACAAGATTTACGTCTCGGAGATTGGCGTAAAAGACGGAAAGGTCACCCTGCTGGACTGCACCCAGATATTTAAGGGGGCGGGCCGCGAAGGAAATTGCATGTTTAAGTACCAGGGAAAGTACTACATGGCCGCGTCTGATCTGTATGGGTGGGACTCTTCACATGCGTATTACCTGGTGGCCGATGACATCAGGGGACCTTACCTGCCCACTGACAAGATGTTGGTGATGAACGGGGTTACCGATGACTTCTCGCATGTGACCCAGACCGGCTTTTTTGTGACCGTGAAAGGCAGCAAACAAGAGACCGTGGTGTACTGCGGCGACCGTTGGGCAGATTTTGCGGGCAACGGGTTGGGGTACAACCAATGGGTTCCGCTTTCATTTGAAGGAAGTACGCCCCATTTCAACTCGCTCCACTCCTGGAACCTGAACGAGAAAACGGGCAAGTGGGAGGTAGCCAAGGATAACAATTATGTGAAGAACGGCAGCTTTGAGGCCGACCGTAGGGCCATCCCCAGCCCGGTAAAACCGGTCCAGGAGCAACTGACCGGTTGGGCCACCATGGTGCTGGCAGGGAACAAACTGGAAGTAGGCGCCGCTGATTCGCCGGTCCTGAACCACATGAACACGGAAAGCGAGCGGAAGGAGGTCATAGGCGAAAAGAGCCTCCAGCTCAGTGACAAAGTAGCCTTTAAACGGAAAACATTTCAGGTGATTGCGTCTTCCCCTTACGTCACACTGGAGGACGGGCGCTACACCCTCACCGCCAAAGTGAAGAACAGCGGGGGCTTCGCCAAACTGGAAATGTACGCCCAAAGCAACGGCAAATTGGTTCAGCACAGCATTCAAGAAGAAAACGCCACCTGGAAAACAATTCAGCTAAAGGATATCTCAGTAAAGGGCGGCAAGGTGGAAATCGGGTTTGTGGCAGATGGCCAGGCACATGCCTTTTGCTATGTAGATGATGTAGCACTGGTTAGAACCCGCTGAGGCAAGTTCTGGCAGGCTTTTTTTGCCCTGGCGCAATCCTGACAATTGGCAACTCCTTTGC
This sequence comes from Rufibacter psychrotolerans, assembly GCF_016924645.1. Classification (GTDB taxonomy): domain Bacteria; phylum Bacteroidota; class Bacteroidia; order Cytophagales; family Hymenobacteraceae; genus Nibribacter; species Nibribacter psychrotolerans. The sequence continues at coordinate 294,550 of NZ_JAFFJV010000009.1, forward strand.
CGTACGGGTTGGTTGCTTGGTTTATCCGGAGCTCAGCGGTTACCTCTCCAGTTTAGTCCGTCAGGATGATGAACAGAGGCAGGGTAACCCCGCTAAAGCTGCGGGACTGTGTCTGATTTTAAAAGTGTCTGAAAAACAATTGTAGATTTACAGGCAGCAGTTTTTCCTGATAGTGAACATAGATACGTATGAATAAGAAACTTTCGCGCATAGCTTTCCTGACCCTTCTTTCCCTCTGCTGGACCTTGCCTTCGCTTGGCCAGGGTACCGCCCGTAACCCCATCATCCACGCCGATGTGCCCGATCTGGCCATGATCCGGGTGGGGGACACTTATTACATGAGCAGCACCACCATGCACATGAGCCCAGGGGTGCCCATCATGAAATCAAAGGACCTGGTGAACTGGCAACTGGTAAACTACGCCTATGATACCTTGGCCAATGTGGATGAGTTGAACCTGACGAACGGAAAAAGCACCTACGGTAGAGGCTCCTGGGCCAGCAGCCTGCGGTACCACAAGGGCACGTACGTTTTGACCACTTTTGCGCAAACCACCGGGAAAACCCATGTGTACACCACCAAAGACATCGAGAAAGGTCCCTGGAAGGCAATTTCTTTTCGTCCGTCTTACCATGACCATACCATCTTCTTTGATGATGACGGGCGGGTGTATCTGATCTACGGTGCCGGTAACCTGAAAATACTGGAGCTCCAAGCAGACCTTTCCGGAGTAAAGCCAGGCACGGAACGGGTACTCATTGACAATGCCAGTGCTCCGGCCGGACCAAATGTGGGTTTACCGGCCGAGGGGTCTCAGCTTTTCAAGGTGAACGGGAAATACTACCTGTTCAACATCGCCTGGCCCAAAGACGGCATGCGGACGGTGATTGTGCATAGAGCAGATAAAATCACCGGACCCTATGAAGGTCGGGTGGCCCTGCAGGACAAAGGCGTTGCCCAAGGTGGACTGATTGATACCCCAGGCGGTGCTTGGTACGCGTATCTGTTCCGGGATTATGGGGCCGTGGGCCGCATCCCGTACCTGGTGCCGGTGAAGTGGCAGGATGGCTGGCCCGTTTTGGGGGTGGACGGCAAAGTGCCCGATGCCCTGAACCTGCCTGCCAGCAAAGGCCTGATGCCGGGCATTGTGGCCTCAGATGAGTTCACCCGCAGGAAAGGCGAGGTGGCCCTGCCGTTGGTCTGGCAGTGGAACCACAATCCAGATAACAAACTCTGGTCCGTCACGAAGCGGAAAGGCTATCTGAGCCTGACCACTGGCCGGGTAGATACGTCCTTCCTGCTGGCCAGAAACACGCTTACCCAGCGCACCATCGGGCCGGAAAGCACCGGTTCCACCCTTGTAGACGTGTCCAACATGAAGGAGGGCGATTTTGCTGGTCTTGCCTTGTTGCAGCAACGGTATGGTTTAGTGGGGGTGAAATCTGAAAACGGGGCCAAATCCATTGTCATGGTCAACGCCCAATCCGGAAGACCGCAGGAAGTCGGGCGTATTCCCCTCCAGCAGAACAAGGTGTATCTGAAGGCAGAATGCGATTTCAGGGAGCGGAAGGATGTGGCGAATTTCTTCTACAGCCTGGACGGGAAGACCTGGACCAAGATCGGCTCGTCGCTGAAGATGGCTTACACCATCCCGCATTTCATGGGTTACCGCTTCGGGCTCTTCAACTACGCCACCAAAACGCCCGGCGGCCAGGTAGATTTCGATTATTTCCGCATAAACGGGCAAATAACCCAAGCAGAGTAACCGCCACTTTCAGCAAGATTGAGGGTGGCTTTCAAAGTAAAAGCGTGTTAAATATGACTAATCCTTTCAAGACAATCAGCTGGGTGGGGGCACTTTGCCTGGTGCCGGGTTTTGCCCAGGCGCAGAATCCCATCATCCAGACCACCTATACCGCCGATCCGGCACCCATGGTGTATAACAACAAACTGTACCTGTATACCAGCCACGATGAAGACGAATCTACCTGGTTTACCATGAACGACTGGAAGTTATATACCACTGATGACATGGTGAACTGGACGGATCACGGCACCATTCTGTCCTACTCTGATTTTAGCTGGGCCAAAATAAACGCGTGGGCGCCGCAATGCATAGAACGGGGAGGTAAGTTTTACCTATATGTTCCCTTAACTACCCATGATAACCAAATGGCCATTGGGGTGGCGGTAGCTGATAGTCCGTACGGGCCATTCAGAGATCCGCTGGGCAAGCCCTTAATTCAAAGCGGAGGGGGTGACATTGATCCTAATGTGTTCATAGATGACGATGGGCAGGCCTATCTTTATTGGGGCAACCCCAAGTGCTACTACGTCAAGCTGAATGAGGACATGATTTCTTACCAGGGAGAAGTGGTGAAGGTGCCCAACACGGTAGAATCGTTTGGCAAGCGCGAGGGCAACCCGGAAAGGCCCACCACCTACGAGGAAGGCCCGTGGCTCTACAAGCGCAAAGGGTTGTATTATCTGCTATACGCCGCAGGCCCCATTCCAGAGCATATCGGCTACTCCACCAGCTCCAGCCCTACAGGCCCCTGGAAATACCAGGGGGTGTTGATGCCTACCGAAGGCGGCAGTTTTACCAATCACCCGGGCCTCATTGACTTCAAAGGGAAGACTTATTTCTTCTATCACAACGGAGCCTTGCCGGGTGGCGGCGGTTTTACCCGCTCCGTTGCGGTAGAAGAAGTGGCGTTCAAAAAAGACGGTACCATACAGCCCATGAAAATGACAAAGGGAATTACGAAAGGGTTGGCCCCTTTAAACCCATTTGTGAAGAACGAGGCAGAAACCATGGCCTGGTCTGAAGGGGTGAAATCCGGGCAGAATGAGAAGGTTGGCGTATTTGTGACCGCCCTGCGGAACGGCGCTTACACCAAAGTAAAAGACGTGGATTTTAGAAAAACAGGCGCCTCCAAATTGACGGCCCGGCTTGGTACCACCCATAACGGCCATGTGACCATGGAAGTCAGGTTAGGAAGTGTGGAAGGCGAGTTGATAGGTACCGTGAACGTGCCGCTCACCGGCGGGAATGACAGATGGGCCCTGGTTTCCACCGATGTAAAAAAAGTAACCGGCGTTCATGATGTCTATTTTGTCTTCAAAGGAAAAGCAGCCAGCAACATCCTGTTTTTCGACTACTGGAGATTTTCAGAATAATCATTAATCCAATCAACCTTTTCCTGCTCTCCTGTTTTAGGGGAGTTTTCAGGAAAATACGCTTAAAACAAACACCTAATAATTAAAGATGAAGAGAATTAAAATTAGATCTGCTCTTAACGGAAAAGGCCGGGTAAGCTTGCTCTGTGCACTTGTGGTCATGTGTTTTTCAATCGGGTTTAACGCAAACAGCCAAAATCTGAAAAAACGGGCTCAAAACGCCCCAGTGTTTTCCAACTCTGTCTATGAGGGGAATGATCAGGTATACAAAAACTATCCGTTAAAGGAGGGTGAATTCTACAACCCTATCTTACAGGGGGCTTATCCAGATCCCGCCATCACCCGCAAAGGCGACGACTATTACCTGGTAGCTTCCTCTTTTGCCATTTTTCCTGGGGTTCCCGTTTTGCATTCCAAGGATCTGGTGAACTGGACGCAGATCGGGCACGCGTTGGACCGCGTTTCGCAGCTAAACGTGCATGATACGCCTATCAGCGCCGGTGTGTATGCCCCGGATATAGAGTATAATCCCAACAATGACACGTTCTACATGATTGTGACGGCTTTTGCCGGAGGGGCAGGAAACATTGTGGTGAAATCCAAAGACCCGGCCAAAGGATGGAGTGAGCCCTACAAGCTGAAATTCGGCGGAATAGATCCCTCTATGTTCTTTGATGACAACGGGAAAGCCTATGTGGTGCACAATGATGCCCCGGATAAAGGAACAGAACTGTATGAAGGCCACCGCGTGATCAAGGTGTGGGAATATGACCTTGCCAAGGACCAGGTCATTGCCGGCACCGACAAGATCATCGTGAACGGTGGCGTGGATATCGAGAAAAAACCGATCTGGATTGAGGCCCCCCATATCTACAAGAAGAACGGACGGTATTACCTGATGTGCGCCGAAGGCGGTACGGGCGGAAACCACAGCGAAGTGGTGTTCGTGAGCGATTCTCCCATGGGCCCCTATACCCCGGCTCCTAACAACCCTATCCTGTCCCAGAGAAGTTTGAACCCCAACCGGACTAACAAAGTGGATTGGGCCGGCCATGCCGATCTGGTGCTTGGTCCCGATAATAAATACTGGGGCGTGTTCCTGGCCATCCGCCCAAATGAAAAGAACAGAGTCAACATTGGACGCGAGACGTTTATCTTGCCGGTTGACTGGTCAGGGGAGTTTCCTATTTTCGTGAATGGCCTGGTTCCACTGGAGCCAAAGCTGAAAACCCCGGCAGGAGTGGTGAACAAAGCCGGAAAAGAAGGCTTCTTTCCCAACGGGAATTTCACCTTCACCGACAACTTTACTTCTAAGAACCTGGATTACCGCTGGGTGGGTTTAAGAGGGCCCCGCGAGGCGTTTATTTCTCCATCCAGGAAAGGTTTGCAGATCAACCCCTTCCCAACAAACATCAAGGAGCTTAAACCTACGTCAACGCTCTTCCTTCGTCAGCAGCACAACAGTTTCTCCTATACCACCACCCTTGATTACAAGCCGGCCTCAGAAAAAGATCTGGCAGGAATTGCGTTGGTGCAAAGCGAGAAATTCAACTACGTGTTTGGTCTCACTAAAAAAGGCAAAGACAATTATCTGGTGCTGGAAAGAACCGAGAAAGGAGTCTCTAAAATCATTGGTAGCCAGAAAATAGAGGTCAAGAAACCTATCCAACTCAGGGTAAAGGCCGAAGGAGATGCCTACCAGTTTAGCTATTCCACCAACGGAAAAGACTTCGTGGACCTGGGCGGCCCCGTGTCGGGTGATATTCTCTCCACCAATGTGGCCGGTGGTTTTACGGGTACTTTGATTGGTTTGTACGCCACTTCTGCCAATGATGCCCTTCCCCAGTAGAAGGCCTAATTACTTTAGAATCCATACACGGTGACAAGGGAGATTTGTCTACGGCTTGGGTAGACGGAACTCCTTTGCTCGCCTTTCAGAATTACATAATCCTATCAATTAAGAAGCTTATTAGAGTTTTTATTTCAGGTTATGGCGCAAGCGTCCGCTCGTGCCTTTAAATATTAAGCTTCTGTTTCAGAGCTGTTTTTGGGAAAAAAGCCCCGAAACGGAGTGACCAGCGGCCGCTTGCGCCAGATCAAGGCGTTCATCCTTCAGAAATTGCATAACCCTATTAAATAGTTAAACGCATACCTATCCATCATCTTTATGCCTTATAAACCGATACACTTAGCGAAAGCGTGGCTTTTCGCCTCCTTCCTGATTTTTGCCGCCCCAGTCATGGCGCAGGACGGTACCATCTATCCCCTCAAAGCCCCTGCCGAGCCCAAAGCCATTCCGCTGGGTACGGGCGGGGTAGATGACCAGAAAGCCCCTGAGACCTGGTTCAAGCAGTGGGGCGATCCCATGGCAAGGAACATCTCCACCGCAACCCTGACGCCCTTTCTGCCTGCCCCGGGCAAGGCGAATGGCACGGCCGTAATTGTGGCACCCGGGGGCGGTTTCCGGTGGCTCTCCATGAGCAATGAGGGCTGGGAAGTAGCCCAGGCACTGGCGGATAAAGGAATCGCGGCCTTCGTGCTGAAGTACCGGCTGCACCCCACGCCGGAATCGCTGGAGGACTTCAAGGCCTGGATGGACCGGCCCCGCAATGCCCCAGCCCCCTCCACCACTGCCTCAGCAAGTGCCACCCCGCCCAGCATGCCGCAGTTAGACCTAACGAACCAACTGGAGGACGCCGAGGCAGCCTACGCCCTGATCCTCAAGCGGGCCAAGGAGTGGGGGGTTGATACGGGCAGAATTGGCATGATCGGCTTTTCGGCGGGTGCCGGTCTCACCATGCACTCCACCCTTAACTCCAAGACCATGAAGCTGGCCTTTATTGGACCGATCTACGGCGGTATGGGTCCGGTGGAGGTGCCCAAGAATGCGCCGCCCATGTTCAACGTGATCGCCACCGATGATTTCCTTTTCCGCGGTCAGTTCGGGGTGGTGGACTCCTGGTACAAAGCGGGCATCCCAGTGGAGTTTCATCTCTACCAAAATGGAGGGCACGGCTTCGGCCTCGGCAATCCCGACAGAACCAGCAACCGCTGGTTCGATGCCTTCATGCATTGGCTGGAGGTTAATAATTTCCTCAAGCCCCAGGCTAAGAAGTAGTCAGACGCCTACTGGATATGCAACACATCTAACACTGACAAATGAACCGACGGCTATTCACACCAATAAATAGCCGTCGGTTCATTTGTCAGGAAAACAACTTCAGCCATACTCCTCCCGGAGGAGAGTGGTCTTGCTTTCATCAAGGAAGCATCCTGGTAGGAGAAATTTCAAGAGCCTGGTTACTGTAAGGCAAGAAAGGCTTATTACCTGAATTTTGCCCACAGGCAAACCTTGCCTAAACCATGGGTAGCAATGTACTACCTGTGCACCAGAAAATGTAACCTAGGTTTCCCTTGCAGGCTGAAAGCAAGGGCCATCCAAGGAAAAGCTTGAACTTACTCAATCGCCTTGGTCATTAAGCGCTCCAAAGCCACTAATAAAGGCTATTGTATCTGGCCTGTTTCATCAAACTGCAGTAACACCGGTACATCAATGTAGCTATAGCTGCCTTCTCTTTGGTCTACACGGTTTGCCAGCATAATACTCCCCCCGTTCTTAAGCGCATGAATAGTGACGGGCCAGCTGTCTGAGCAACAGCGGATGCCGCCGCTTTGAAGAGTTTGTGAACCGTCTAGACGGCCTTCCCACTTCTTTATGCCTTCGGGGCTCAGGCCAGTCACACTTGCTCTAAATCCATTTCCCCATTCATGATTTAACACCACCAGGTTGCCTGCTTTTGTGCCCGTGTGGGCGTAGGTAGTATTGCTAAGCAGCTTTCTGTCCAGAAATGCGCCTGTTGCAGAAAAGAAGTAGAGCCCACGGGCATTGGAATTGATGACTACGTATTGCCCGTTCTGCAACTTTGAGATTTTTGTATCCCAGAGATTGTCTGAATTGATTGCCCAGGCAATAGTGTTTTTCCAGGTGAGGGCCCCGTTGGTATTAAACTTAGCAATGACCAGAGAGTCGCAATAAGAACAGGCAAGTCCTTCAGCACCTTTCCCTTTTAGGCCGGCAAGCACATACCCGTCATTTTCCACTACTGTATTGTAGGCCTGCTGCATAACCACCTCCTCGTTTAATAACTTCTCCCACACCTTGTTGCCTTCTGCATCTGTTTTTAAGAGAACAGTTTGTGGGGTGCCGTTGGTCCCAGCGATTGGGTTTCTGGAGCCCGTTAGCAGATAGCCATTGTCTGGGGTGGGCACCGCCTTGGAATAGCTGTTGTTTTCTCCCAGTTGACGGGCCCAAAGGAGGGTACCATTCTGGTCTAGCTTGATCAGTTGGTTATTTTGCCCGGCACCGGTGGTTGTTCCGGTAAGTACCACGTTGCCGTCGTTTGTGGCCGAGATTGAGTTAAATCTGGTAGTGGAAGGGTACGTTTTTATACTCACCTTGTTCATGTTCTCGTCCAGTTGCATGAGATAGGTAGTAGCTGGTTCTGTATAAACGGTTGCATCATTTTGCCTGCCCAGAAGCAGAAATCCCCTTACAGTTTCCACTACATCAATGGAACTGTTGTTCACGTTTGGCCCTAGGGCTATATTCTTTTGCCCGACAACGGCCGTAATGGTAACGCTTGCCGTGTCGAAGGCTTTATTATAATTGGCTGTGATGAGCTTTACCTTGTACTTCCCTTTTTTAGTATAGGAATGCACAGGGTGCCGTTCTGTGGAGGTGGTTCCGTCTCCAAAGTCCCATTGGTAGCTACTGGTTTGAGAAGAATCAGAGAGGTTTTTGAAGTAGACGGCAGAGTCCAGCAGCACCACCGATGACTCCCTTCTGAGCTTAGGGTAGTTTGGCTCAGCAATGTATGTTTTAAAGCTACTGGTGGGCTGCTCTATCCGCACAAAGATATCTTCTTCTTTTGAGCACCCAAATCCAATGGCCGCCATGACTAGCAGCAGTATGGTGAAAAGTTTGTTCCCGGTTCTGAGGCACATAGGCATCTATAGTACATTAATTTTTTCCACGAAGAAATAAGAATCTGCACTGAACTCTGGCTTGGTCAGGCAAATGAGTTGGTTGCCATCTCTGAAGATGCGGTATGGCTTCAAAGAAGTGGCGTAGGTGTTGGTGATGGTACCTGACGGGTAATCAATGGCTACAATTTTATTCTCATTGTTCAGTACACCATAAATCAAACTACCACTGCCGTTAAAAGCAAAGTCCAAGTAACGCCCATTGTATGTATAGCTGGGGGCCAAGACTTTCTCATACTGCAGGTTTTTGTTATAAACAGCTCCGGAACTGGCTGTGATGAAGCGCTGCCCATCCGGGAAAGCCTTCACAAGGGCTGGGTCTAGCGGGTGGTCGCCATGGTAGGAATCCTCGCGTTTGGCAAGAGGATTGCCTGATGAGTTAAACCGGTAATAGGTTAGGTCGGTGGGTAAAATATTTGTGGTAATATCAATTAATTCGATGTCTGCGGTCTGGCTGACAGGGTTCTTCAGGAGAACCAACCGGGTGTTACTCCAGGTGCCTGTTCTGCCCACCAGCTTCAGCGTGGCCCGGTCGTAAACCTTCAGAGAATTGTCATCCATCCTTTCAAAGCTCAAATCAGAGGAGGAAACAAAAAGCTTTCCGGCCTCTTCAACCACAGAGGTGACTTGGTAGCCTCCTATATATAATTTCTCTTTTGTTTCCAGGGTAAGAGCGTCCAGAATGTAGAGCCACCCATTGGCATCGGGCACGTAAAGTTCGTTCAGATAACCGCCATAACTGCCCAGGGCACTGTAACCAATCGGACCTTTCAGGTCTAGTTTCCTGATTGCTTTATTTGTCGCGTAGTTAAAGATGATTATAGTGCCGGTGCCCATGTCACACAGATACAGATAATCTTTGTCTGTGTTGATGAGGGCATCATTAAAAAGGCCAACATTGGTGATGTCAGGCCTGGTGTAGGAAGCGCCACCGGCCGCATAAGTGGCAGTGTCCGTTGAGAGGTACAGCTGGTAGACTACCCGCAGGGAGCGAGGCATGTCCCGCTCCATGTACGTAACAGAATCTGGGCTGTCAAAGCTTTTCAGTTCTTTGCGCTGTTGAATCAACTGTCCATTCTGCAGTACGGTGGCATACCTGAATAGGCTATACTTTTTGAAGTCGCTCGCTCCGTATTTGTCCCACCGCAAGCTGATAGTGGAATCATTGTACACCTGGTCCACTTTCAGGGTAATGTCCCTGGCTTTAGGCTTGATTTCTACAATTTCATTTTCAATTATTTCACAGGAAGCGAGAAATATAATGCCCAATAGCAGGACTAAGGTTTGTTTCATAGAATTCCGGTATATAATAGAATGTAAATATATCCTATTAAATTAGATAATAGGATTATGGCGCAGGCAGGTATTGTCTGAAACCAAGCCGAATCTACTTTTATATGCGTGTAGGAGCCGAAACATAGCTGATTGGCCATAGGGTACAGGTGGGTTCGATCTGAAAGCTTGGGTTAGCGGCACACGTTACTGGTATGATTGTTTACTCCCGCAGACCCGTTATTTCCTACTCTACAAGTTGGACAAGGACCCATGGAGCAGGAATGGCTACGGAATGCTTCTTGTAAATGGAGGGGAAAAAGTACCAGTTGTATCTGACTGACGAAGTGTAGTAAGCCGAAATGGGTAAAGCAACAGAGAGTGATAAAACGCTTGGGAAGAATCAGCGTTTGATTAGGCTCATGTTAGAAGGAGGGGAGTCAGAAGATAGGTGGCAAATGGAAATTAGATAAACTTACGCTGACTGGTGGCTAACAAGATGCGACAGGAATCAGAAATCCTTGAGCCATTTCATTTTTGTGCCTGAAGAGCAATAAAAAAGCCCCTCAGAGTTAACTGAGAGGCTTTTGAGTAGACCGTAGGATGGAATTATCGAACTTTATCCACAATGAATTAGTGGAGTTTGAAGAGTATTTGCAGTAGGGGAGAGGAGATCTGACTTCCTAAATTAAGCCTGTTTAACGTAAGAGTGGTTATAGGCTGAGTAAGAGCCACCCAGCCTATAACTCTTTTTATGTAACACCAACCTACCAGGCATTCCCTTCCAGGAAGCAGTATATCCTATGGTTTGCCATTTTCAGACGGAGGATTGGCGAGCAACCGAACCTGGTACTCCTGCCTTAATCCAGCCGGGAGAGGGCCTCGCCAGCGGGGTTGGAATGAACTCTGATAGCCATCCTGTTAAAAAACAGGTTTTCTTTCTCTTTAAAAATCAGTCACATACTAATCAACACCTAAGCAGGTAAAATAAAATACCGATTTCCCTTAAGGATTCGCCTCTTTCCCCGACTAACCGGGAAACACCGAGCATCTTGAAAGAGCAGTTTCTCTCACTCATCGAAAACCACCAGGGCCTTATCCATAAGGTCTGCAACATGTACTGCAGTTCCAGGGAAGACAGGGAAGACCTGTTCCAGGACATCGTGCTGCAGCTCTGGCGTTCCTACCCGTCGTTCCGGGGAGGCTCCAAGGTCACCACCTGGATGTACCGGGTCGCCCTCAATAACGCCATCACCAGGGTCAGGAAAGAGTCCAGGGCGGGGCGGTTCGCCGAGCTTGGTCCCGAGGCGTTCATGGTCCCGGCCGTGGAGGGTGACTCCGGCGAGGAGATGGCGGCCATGTACCGGGCGATCCAGCGGCTCTCCCAGGTGGACCGGGCCCTGACCCTGCTTTACCTGGAAGACTGCAGCTACCGGGAGATGGCCGAGGTGCTGGGGATTTCGGAGTCAAACGTGGGAGTCAAACTCAACAGGATCAAGGGGCAACTGAGGACACTGGTAAGCATAGAAGAATAGCATGGAACTGGACGAATTCAAAGAACGCTGGGGCGCCGCCCGGAAGGAGGCACCCGACCAGCAGGGGCATACCCGGAAGGCCATAGACAGGATCATCAGAAGCAACACTGGCTCCCTGGGGGAACTGAAGGGAAAAAGTGCCTTCTGGAACAGGGTCGGCGGATGGAACTCCGCCCTGATGATCCTATTAGCGATCGGTTACCTGGTTTGGCAATACTATAGGGGCGTCGGGGGCTATACTTTATCAGCGAAGCTTCCCCTGGTCGCGGTCTTGGTTGGTTTTGCCCTGTTCTCAAGGTGGGCCTACAGCCGGCAGGAGGAGATCTTCACGGAGAATACCGACGCCAGCTCGAAAGAGGCACTTAGGAAGATTCTTTCGGATTTCAGGAGCTATTACCGGTTCACCAACCTGGTCTTCCTCTTTATCTCCCCGGTGGCTTTCTACGCGGTGTTCGCGGTTTTTCTTACCGGCTCCGGCCTGTCCGTAACTGCGGTCATTCTGGCATCCACTGCCCTAACTGGCATCTCTTTCCTGCTCAGGTATTGGTATTACAGGGCTGTCTATTTCAAAAGGATAAAGGTGATGGAATCAAACCTACGCGAATTGGAAGATACCCCCGGATTCTGATCAGATTTTTGATGATAGAGGTTGGCAGGCAGCACCCCACCATGGGTAATTAGGAAACAAGCCTAGCCCCTGATTGCACCGACACCGGGAGGGTCGGGTGCAGGGATTTAACTTTTTAAATAGAAACCATGGAAATAGACCGATTGAAACAAAGGCAGGGCCTTGGGCCGAGTACCAAGGTAGGCAAAGCGCACCTTCAATTTGAAAAGCTTCTGGTTGAATTGTCGAAAAGGGATTTACCTTACGGGGTTACTGCTTCGATAAACAAGGACATAGAAGAGGTGAACTCAATCCCCGATTCCGGGGACATGCTGCTGAGAGGCATCAAAGAGAAGCAGGCCGGGATTGTCAAGCTGGTTGAGCAAGAGCTCAAGCTGGTCCCCAAGTCCCACTACCGAAACCTTTGGCTCGCGGTCGGTATGTCCTCCATCGGGTTACCGATCGGGGCCGCCTTTGGATTGGCCTTGGGGAATATGGCTTTCCTGGGGTTAGGACTACCCCTGGGCCTGGCAATTGGCAGTGCGGTCGGTGCGCGAATGGACCAAAAGGCCTTGGAGGAGGGAAGGCAGCTTGACCTGCAAATCAAATAACCTATCACAGCTTGGGGTAGGCGCAAGGCGGCCAGAACCGACGGAATGGGATTTTCCCTGAAATTACCATAGGGTTGGCATCGGGTATTGCCTTGAAACCTGACGTAATGAGGGCAATGCGAAAGATGTTGACCAGCAAACGCCCGGACAAAGTAGGGCTGACCCTGGCTGAATTTTCAATACCTAAGACGGGAAAAGCGGAGGGATAAGTTCCAGCACCCCTAGGGTCGGCTGAGAGGCGCCGGATTGCCACCCCTGCTAAGCGTTGGGTTCAGGGGAGTGGACAGTTGACGGGTGGCGACGGAAACCCGCCGCCAGCAAAACGTGGGCATCATTGGCTTTCGCATATTACAAGTCGTGATACCCTGCTGAACCTGCCCCATGAGACAGCCCGATCGCCGAATCGGATTCTTCTGCTACTTACCCTAAACGCCCCCAAGATATCTGCCCCACCGTTGGCTTTGGACCACGTCTACTATCATGCTTTGTATATTGTTTTGCATTTTGCGAATCCCGCATTCCTATTGCTTGACGGCAATGTTGGGTATAGACAGTAATCACAGCTAGTTGATAAGGGTTATTGGATTGCCGCCGTATCTTTGTTCTTGTATTTTTGCAAGAAGGTTAAATCTATGGCCATATAACTGAGCTTCCTTTTGAACGACATCGAAAAAGAAACAAAGGCAGAGGTCTGGGGCAGGCTGGCGTATCTCTCCCCGGATCTGCTCTGCACGGCGGACGAATCGGGGAACTTCGTCCACGTCAACGGCGCCTGCGAGTCCATCCTGGGCTATACCAAGGGCGAGCTGATAGGACTCAACTACGCTGAGCTGCTCCTGCCGGAGGACTACCCCTCCACGGACCGGGCCATCAGGGGCCTGAGGACTGACCCGAGGCTGACCTCCTTCGAGAACCGCTACGTGCACAGGGACGGGCGCACCATCCACATGATGTGGTCCCTGACCTGGTCAGACACGGACGGGATGATCTACGCCATCGGCCGAGACATCACCGAGATGAAGGTCGCCAGGCTGCGCCTGCAGCAGAGCGAGCAGCACTACAGGAGCCTCTTCGACCAGAACCCGGACATCATCTTCCTCGAGGGGCGCGATGGCCTGGTGACGAAGGTGAACGATTGCTTCGCCTCAACGCTCGGCCTCGCCGGGGAGGATGTCGTGGGGAAAGGCGCATCCTCCTTCCTGCCCGGGGAGACGGCCATGGTCGCGGAGAGATCCCTGCAGGCGGCCCTGCGCGGGGATACGCTCCGGTGCGACATGGAGATGGTGACCGCCGGGGGCGAGCGGCGGACCTTCGACACCGTCAAGCTGCCGGTCAAAGCGAATGGGCAGGTGATCGGGGTGCAGACCATCGCCAAGGACATCACCCCGATGCTGCGCGCCTATGAGACCATCCAGAGGCAGGCCCGTAAGCTTGAGACCATTTTCGAGAGCATCAGCGACGGGTTCTTCACCCTTGACTGGGAATGGAACTTCACCTCGGTGAACCGGGAGGCCGAGCGGCTGCTGGGGCTGGACAGGGGCTACCACCTGGGCAGGAACGCATGGGAGGAGTTCCCCTCCGAGCTGAACGGGGAGTTCTACCGGCAATACCACCAGATTGCTCAGACGGGCGAGTCAGCCTATTTCGAGGCTTACTTCTCGGGTACCGGCAGGTGGCTGGAGGTGAAGGCTTACCCTTCCTCCGAGGGCCTCTCCATCTACTTCGCCGATATCACCGAGAAAGTGAGGTACAGGAAGGAGCTGGAGCGGCTCTCCCTGGTAGCCAGCAAGGCGAACAACGGGGTCATCATCGCCGACCGGGACTGGAACATCGAGTGGGTGAACGCCGGTTTCACCCGGCTGACGGGCTACTCCCTGGAGGAGGCCTCTGGCCGGCAACCCTCGGAATTGATGCGCAGCAGCGAGGCCTCCAGGAAATCCTTCGCCTCCCTGGAGGGCAGGCTGCTTTCCGGGGAGCCGATCTCCTTCGAGGTGCTGAACCTGAAGAAAACCGGGGAAGAGGTGTGGCTGTCGGTGGAGATCAACGCGGTCTTTGAGGAGGAAGGCCGGATAACGGGGTTTATCGAGATCCAGACGGACATCACAGCCCTGAAGCGGTCAGAGCAGGAACTGACCGAAGTGGCCAAAGACCTGTACCGGCAGAACAGGGACCTCCAGCAGTTCACCTACATCGTATCCCATAACCTCAGGGCCCCCGTGGCGAACATCCAAGGGTTGGCCGAGGCCTTGGCAAGTGCCCCCCGGGATCCGGATAGATTCGGCACCTCGCTCTCCTACCTGAGGGAAAGCGTACTGCGGCTGGACATGGTGCTGCGCGACATGAACACGATCCTGAGCATCCGCGAGGGCAAGGGGGCCCTTCAGCAGGAGGAGGTTGACCTTGGCCTTGTCCTCGGGCAGGCCCTTGCCTCCTTCCAGGGGCAGCTTGGGGAAATAGGCGGGCAGGTGGTCAACGGAATCGCGGGAGGGACCAACATCAGGGCGAACAGGGCTTACCTGTACAGCGTCTTCCATAACCTGATCTCCAACGCCATCAAATACAGAGGGGAGGGAACCCAGCTCAGGATACGCGTGACCTGCTACCCCGGCGCGGGTGAGGGGGTGTTCATCTCCCTTTCCGACAATGGCTCAGGCTTTGACATGGGGAAAGCGGGGAAAGACGTCTTCAAGCTCTACAAACGCTTCCATCGGGGCAGGGAGGGAAGGGGACTGGGGCTGTTCATGGTCAAGAACCAGGTGGAGGCCATGGGTGGCCATATAGAGGTTAGCAGCAAGGTGGGGCTCGGGACCAGGTTCCTGATCTACCTCCCCAAGGGCTGACCAAAGAGGCCACCGTGCACGTGTCGGCAGGCAAAGGCAAGCCCGCAAACAGGCGGGAGGCGGAAGAAAAAACCACCGGGCCCCAACCCAAGGCGGTATAAGGCGGTATATGCATGCCATAAGCAAGGAGAAGAGGTATGGGCAACAGATTTGAGCGGCGGGGCATCCCAGCCAATGAGCGGGAGAGGCTCAAGAGGCTGCAGGGCTACGGATTGGAGAAGGAGTATGAGCTTTCGGGGACTTTCCAGCACGTGGCCAGTATGGCGGCCCACATGTTCGGGGTCCCCATGGCTTTGGTCAGCTTCGTGAGGGACACCGCTGTGATCGTGGGGGCGAGCGTGGGGTTAGAGGGGATCAGCGAAGTGGCCCGGGACATCAGCCTGTGCTCCATGGCGATCCTGAAGGACGGCGTCACCGTTTTCGAGAATGCCAAAGACGAGCCTTGCCTAGCGTCCAACCCCCTGGTGCACGGGCAGCTGGGGTTACAGTTTTACGCCGCCGCCCCCCTGAGGACTGCGGACGGTTACAGCATCGGGGTCGTTGCCGTCTGCGACCAACGCCCCCGCGCCTTCTCGGAGCAGGATGAGCGGCTGTTGCAGGGCCTGTCCCTCATCATCATGGATGAGTTGGAGGACCGGCTAGCCCCGTGACCTTTGTCTGCGCCTATGATCAAACCGCCCCATGGGCAGCGGCAAAGGGTCGGCCACAACATCGGCGCACTCTGCAACGTGGACAAGGAACCCAGGGAGTTCTCCGCAGGCGAGCAGAAGATTTTGGAGAACCTCGCCTCCATTGCCGTAGAGGAGTTGGAGAAGGGCTTACCGTAGTCGGCTGTACTTTGGCACAGAGAGAGGCTTGGCAACGTGAGACGCCTTGCCTATCAAGCCATGTCAATCCCTATTGCAGTCACCCCACCGCATTGAAGCATCTGCCCTCTATCCGCCTGCGCTCTGGGACAGCGACACTTCAAGGCGCCCTATAAGGGCTGTGCAGCTGCAAAGGGTGTGCCCTACGGAAAAGGGTATCATTCCTGCTAAGCGAAAGTCTCATATTGATGGAATACCTGCGGCCTTAAAGCATTCTGGGCCGCTTTTCAAAGGACGGCCCAAAAACAGGAAGAAGGGCAACATTAACTAAGGTGTGAGGGACAGAATAGTGCTCTGGCATGAAGCCTTCTCAGACTTTCCCTGATGAGAACAAGCGATTTACAGGCGGGAAGCCCCAGGCCTCCTACCAAGTCAATGAAGGTAAAATCTTATCCTGAGAATAACGCCAGGGGGGCGACAGCTTTGTGAAAAGCTTAGGGAAGAGAAGTTATCACACAAGTCACTGCTTCGCTACGCAGAATCTTAATTTCTAGCAAAGCCGGTATACTTTTATATAGTTCCTACGTACTGCTTTTGGGAAATAGCATGGGCTCGGAATACTTGTTAGGAGTATCTTTGTTGCCTCTTCCATTGTTGGTTGGTCAGAAACAAGTCTGAAGGCGAGCCACTCACTTGAGGCATAGCCAATGGCGTGTTTAGATTTCAATAAGGGAAGAAAGAGTAACAATCTTATCTCACCACCTTACCTGCGGCTTGAAGCTCAAGTATGACTCAAAAACTTACAAACGTATTTGACAGAATCTTTCTAACCATTACCCAAGATCAGGAAAATCAGTGGATACACACAGATTGGTTTGGATACCTGACGGAGGAAAACATTAAGACAGGTGCCTTGGCGTACACTAAAGCCGTGCGGGAATCCGGCTACAGCTGTGTGCTTAATGATACCAGCCATGTGGTAGGAGGCTGGGACCACTCCATAGACTGGGTGGTAAATGAATGGAGTCCGCAGGCCGCCAACGCCGGGATAAAGCACTTTGCCCTGATTACCACGCCGGAGTCATTTGCAGAATCCACTGCCTCTAACTTCTTCTCTACCATCACGGCTTTCAGGGTAAAAGTGTTTGGCAACATGGACGCTGCCCGGCAATGGCTGAGACAGTACTCTTTAGACAACAATAGCATCTAACCTTAGTTGACGGAATTATCATGGAAGATCAGGTAGAACTCAAAAAAGTATTCGGTGACGTTTTTTTCCGGGCCAGAAGAAGCCAAACCGATTCACTGCTCTATGGCTACTGGTACGGCGTACAGTCTGTTGAGACGGTAAAGGAGGGCGGCTATAAATTTCTGTAGATGATCCAAGAAAAGCCTTATTCCAAACTCCTGAACAGCAATCAGAATGTGATTGGCTCCTGGGACATGGCCTTGGAATGGGCTCAAAACGAATGGGCGCCCGCTATGCGCAAAGCAGGGCTGCGCTACCTGGCGTACGTAGTGCCCGCCAGCTATTATGCCACCCTCACCGTAGAGACCCTGATACAGCGCATAGATGATGAGTTTGAGATCAGGACCTTTGACAAGGAAACTGATGCAGAAGCGTGGCTCCTATGCCAGCAGTAAACCCATCAGCACCACCACTGCTCTTTGTGGCACTGCGGGGCAATGCCCATGGGCGCTACCTTCTCCCTCGGTGGAAGCCAAGTAGAGGGTAGCAGGGGAGCAAGAGCAAAGCAGCTGTCCCATCAAACAGCAGGTTCCCGAGCCAGATTTTGGTATCACATTAACAAAGGTTGGGTCAACGCTTTCCGGGCCCTGTGGAACCTCTGTTTGCACCATTGGCCTAAACCATGGCCAACGGTGCGTTTCACGTCGACTAACCGTTGTCTTTTCCGTTGGCTTTCCGTTGGCTTTTCGGGCTATCTACCATTGGAATCGAGTCAAGCGGTGTCCCGGAAAACGGAAACTTTACAGGACAGCTCCCAGGTTTTCGCAGCAATGCCTGCCGCCTTCTGAACATAAGAGCCATTATAGGCTAGGTACATTAATGCTAAAATTGCGTGGCCTCGATATGAGAATAGCTTTATTTATAAGTTTCTGTAAGCTCCACTAAGCACTCCAACAGCTATGCCTCATCAAGTCAACCGCCACGCATAACTAGCTATCAATACTTTCATTAACGTAGGAGTAACAATCCCGCCCAATCCATGAGACAGGCCAGCGTAAAACAGCGATGACAGAGCAAATAAGGACCTACGGTTTCAAGAAGGGCTTGCCGGCTGAATTTGAGATTGTCTCCATCTCAGATTTATACCAGAAGCAAAAGGAAATCTTGACCTCTCCCCATAGGACTGCCTTTTACCACGTCATCTGGTTTCAAAAGGGGGCACCCACCCATTTGGCAGATTTTAGCCCTGTCGCCATAACACCCGGTACATTATTGTTTCTGAAGAAGGACACCGTGCAGTTGTTTGACTCAGCTGTGAGGTATGAGGCCAAAGCCATCCTGTTCACGGACAGTTTCTTTTGCAAGACCGACAAGGACCTCAAGTTCCTGCGCAACTCAATCCTGTTCAACGACCTACTTGATGTCTCCCGCATCCAGATAGAGGAAGCCTCCGATATGCTGCAGGACCTCTTCCTGCTCATGGAAAAGGAGGCAGGGAACGCCCACGAGCCAAACCACGCGGCAGTCCTCCAGAACTGTCTTCACAGCTTCCTGCTGCTGGCCGAGCGGGAGCGCCGGAAGCAGGGATTCACCGCGATAAAGCCTGGCGCCGACTTGGACTACACCATCCTGTTCAAGGACCTGGTTGACGCCCATTTTAGGCAACTCAAACTGGTGAGCAGCTACGCGGGCGAGTTGAGCGTCACTGAGAAGCGGCTGAACCAAGCCACCTCAAGGGTATTGGGGAAGTCGCCCAAGAATGTGATCGACGCCAGGGTGATGCTGGAGGCCAAGCGCCTCCTGGCCCATACGAGTGAGAGCATCAAGGAGATCGGTTTCGAGTTGGGCTTTGACGAGCCCACAAACTTTATCAAGTTCTTCCGCAGGCACCATGGCACCACGCCCGTGGAATTTCGCGAGAGTCTGGCGCTGGACTGAATGTATCATCCTTCCGCCCAAACCTACCTTTCCGCCCGCCCTGATTAGCCGGACCTTTGTGATGTAATCAAAGCGAAACACCATGAAGATTTTAAAAGCATCAGTACTTTCCCTAGCCGTGGCAATGGGACTTAGCAGCTGCTCCTCTGAGTTAATCAACCAATCAACCCTAAAGAAGACGGAAATGACCAAGAAACAAGTAGTAGACCTATTGAAAGCCATTGAGACGGGTGAGTCGACTCCTGTGGCCGTAATCAACCCTAACAAGTACACCCAGCACAACACGGGCATAGCAGATGGTCTTGCCGGTTTCGGCGCGGCATTGGCTCAGCTTCCTCCCAACTCAGCGAAGGTAAATACCGTGCGCGTTTTCCAAGACGGCGACTTCGTGTTCGCCCACACGGACTATAACTTCTTCGGCCCAAAGATTGGCTTTGACATCTTCCGCTTTGAGGACGGTAAGATAGTAGAGCATTGGGACAACCTCCAGCAGACGCCGACCTCCCCTAACCCGAGCGGCCATACTATGATTGACGGCCCCACGCAAGCCACAGACCTGGAGAAGACAGAGGTAAACAAAGCCTTGGTGAAAAATTTTGTGGATGACATCTTGGTGAACGGTCGCATGGAGAAGCTGGCAGGTTACTTCAATGGTGACAACTACATTCAGCACAACCCTCAGATTGCCGACCAGCTGTCAGGACTAGGTGCTGCGCTGGAGGCGATGGGCAAGGCTGGCATCACCATGAAGTACGATACTATCCACAAGGTGCTAGGCGAGGGCAACTTCGTGCTGGTGGTAAGCGAGGGAAGTTTCGCCGGGAAGCACACCTCCTTCTATGACCTGTTCCGGGTGGAGAACCACAAGATCGCCGAACACTGGGACGTGCTGGAGACCATCACCCCGAAGGAAGAGTGGAAGAACCAGAACGGTAAGTTTGGGTTTTAACCGCGTTTAACCTCACAAACAGACGGGCGTACTTCACTTGGTAGGAGGACGTCCGTCTGTTTATTTACCATACTTGGTCTCGCTATGAACAGAAGTGAGCAGCTTAAACAGAATGCCATGGGTTTCTATGACCTGATGTTCAATCAGTGTCGCCCCAGCGAGGCGGTTGAAAAATATGTAGGGGGTACTTACATCCAGCACAACCCGCACGTGGGTGACGGCAAGGAGGCTTTCATCGCCTACTTTGAGTGGATGGCAAGGGAGTACCCAGGCAAGCGTGTGGAAGTCAAGAGAGCGGTTGCAGAGAACGATTTAGTGGTACTGCATTGTTACCAACATTGGCCCACCGACGAGGATTATGCCGGTATTGATATCTTCCGCTTTGACGATGACGGGAAAATAGTGGAACATTGGGATGTATTGCAGGTAATACCCAAGCGCTCAGCCAACAACAACTCGATGTTTTAGCGCGTGACACTAGCATCACCTAGGTAAATTTACTTTGCATTTCACTTCAAAATAATCCTTGCTTCAACTATCCTGTTTGCTGCTTGTCTGCGCAGCTTCTGCTGCTTACTTTCGCCTCAGTTCTAGCAAATGCTATTCTTGTAATCAGCTAATTCAAATACTCAATTCCTTCTGTCTGCTTGGTGTCTAAGTCCGAGTAATTCCTTGCCTATCCTATGAAATTCAAACTTAGCATCAATAGCTAGGCATAGTAGGAGAATAGGGTTACTAGTATTGCAGGTTGATATGATCACCTTTACGTGAAAGTTGCCCTCCAGTGGTTCCAACAAAAGGCTGTTTGAAAAGAAGGCTAACTGCAGTCTTATTGTGGTATCGTGGGATATTGGTGTCCGAATAGTGTCCGAAGAGCAATAAAAAAGCCCCTCAGAGTTAACTGAGAGGCTTTTGAGTAGTCCGTAGGGGAATCGAACCCCTGTTACCAGAATGAAAATCTGGTGTCCTAACCCCTAGACGAACGGACCAAAATAAGGATGTAGTAGTTGGTTGACCTTTTGTCAAGCCGTTGTAGTCCGTAGGGGAATCGAACCCCTGTTACCAGAATGAAAATCTGGTGTCCTAACCCCTAGACGAACGGACCATTCCGTTTTGATGGTGCAAATGTAGAGGGTTGGTTTTAATCTTCAAAACCCAGGAAGAAAAAGTTTATATATTTTTTTGGGACCGCAAGGCATTTGGCTGTAAAACAGCCTGGTAAGTTTCAAATAGAATTTTTCTGCCTGGGCGTTTTAGGGCCAGAATCCTGAAAACAGCCCTTAAACAGAAAGCCAGGCCAAAGCAGAAGTACATTAACCTTTCCCAATAAAACCAGAAATGCTGCGTGGGTAGCCTAAGAACCGTGCTTTTCCAGGCTGTACAAGATCTTGGCCAGCTCAAACAGGGTAGAATCACCCAAGCCGCTTTGCTGGCGGGCCTCTTGCTCATCGGCGCCTTCATAAAGCAGCCCTACGTACACGTGGTATCGTTGCAGGATTTGGGTGAGAATGCCCTGCAACGATGCCTTGGTGGTGTCCTCCTGGGCCTCGTGGGCAGCGGCCTTGTCTATCACCTCCTCCACCAGGTAAAATTCTTCCTGCATGATCTGGTGCCGGCCTTCCTCATCTACCACCAGGGGTTTGTACACCTTGAAAAAGTGCTGATCAACGGTAAGGGTACTTCCGGTGGAGTCGCGCAGGTCAATGACGTGCGGCGAGTCGGGGAGCCTTTTCTGGGCGATTTGCTGAAAAAGCTCCAGAACCAGCTTTCCCTGGTCTGGGTAGTTTGAAAGCAGGGCCACCAGCTCCTCCATGGCAAACCCCAGCGAAATGCTTTTGGCCTCAGGGGCGGCGTGCAGGGTGCCGTTCACGGTTACTGCCGTGTCTTCGTCATACACAATCTCCTCTATTTCCACGGGGTCTGTGAGCAGGACCGAGGTTGGGGTGTAGGTGGCCGGGTCTATGCCCTTCGGGTTTCCTGCGGAGGCTTGGCGGACTTCTTCCGCTTCGGCCTGGGCCACCATGGCCGAGACAAAGGTGCTGCCCTCGCCGCTCTCTCCCAGGGTCCGCAACTGCTGCAGGTACAGGTCCAGGAAGTGGAGTTGGGGTTTGAGCGTTTTGTAGATCTTGGTTCGGCGGAATGACTTGCGGTGTTGGTACAGCAGCGTGGCCACCTCACTGTAGCAATCCAACTCCTTTACAGTTTCCATTTCCTGCAGCACCGCCTCTGGGGTGGCTTTGCCCTTCAAGAGCAGTTCCTCATACAGGAAAATGGGGTAGTCGTGGGTAGGCTGGCCAATCTCGGGCAGCACGTTGAAGGCACTTTGCTTTTCTTCCCGCGCCTCCAGCAGCACCTCCAGGTTGGTCTTCACGGGGGCGGTGAGGTGGGCGGTGGCGGCCTGCTGTAAATGCGCCTGCGCCTCCTGGAGCACCTCCGGGGACAGCTCGGGAGCCTCGGTGAACAGCCACAGGATCTGCAGGTGGTCGTGGGTGGGCGGAATGCCGTAGGCCGCCATGATCTCCTCCTCCAGCTCAATGACCGCCTCAAACAGCCGGGTGTTTTCCTCAGGGCCGCCTTGCGCCTTCAGTTCCTGATAATATTGGTAGTATTTCTTGAGTTTATCCTTCACCTGCATGTCCAGTGTTCCTTCTCTTGTGGTTTTAGTAGATTGAAGCCTCGCGCTGCTCCCTTTGCCTGGTCTTGGGGCCACTTGTTGGGCGTAAAGCAAACGTGTTGACAGAAAGCTGCCAACACGCTTGTGGGGCCGGTGGGCTAACCGGCTGCTTGGGCTTGTACGCAAATAAACCCAAGTAGATGCTTCCTGGCGGCGCAAGGACACGCTGCGTGAACCGGCTGCCTTGCTAAGTATTAACTATCAGCTCTTTATTTGGCGCTGCCCACCAGTTTCTCTGCCCTGAACAGAGGATCGGCGGCCTGTAAGATCTTGGCCTTGAGCTTAGGGTTGTAGGCTGGGTGCTGCTGCAGGAACGTGCGCACCGTTTGGGCTGCCGAAGGGCTCTGGTAAGCACCCAGCGTAGCCGAAAGCCAGTTGTAGGGGAAGAAAATGTCGCCGGTAAGCTGAATCTCCTGCAGCAGCTCCAGGCTGGCGGGCAGGTACTGCTCTGAGGTGGCGGCCCGCAAGGGATGGTGCAGGTACCCCAGGGCAGTGACCACCCAGGCTTCTTTCTCCCTGTTTTCCTCCTTCTGGAGGGAAGCAAAGAAGGCATCGCGCACGGCCGCCTCAGGCGAAAGGGCCGGCATCAGGAACTCCATCCGTTGCTTACGGTCGGGGTTCTGGATGCGCGTGCGTTGTTTGGCAAGAACGGGCGTGGGCGCGGCGTAGTCCCGTACGGCCAGGGCCAAGGCCAGCGAGGTGTAATCTTCCTCGGTAAGGGTGACGTTCTGAGGGGGCTGCTCTTTGTCCCAGATCTGGTACAGCCGGTCCTGGGCCGCTTTGGTCAGGGCAATGCTCTGGTAGGTTTTGAACAGGAGTTTCTTGGAGTTGGCATCGGGGTTTCGCTCCAGGGCCGTCCATAGCTCTTGTTCCAGGGCCGGGGCCAGCTGAAGCTTTTCCGTGGGGCGGAGCAGGCGCCAGAAAATATCCGACAACTGGCCCGTGAGCAGCTTCAGGTTCAGCTCTTCGGTTTCCTGCTGGAGGCCGCCGCGGTAAAGCGCCAGCAGTTGCCCCGGTTCCATTGAGCGGCCGTTGAGCATGTTCTCGTAGAGGTTGATGTAAGCCGAGGCCCGTACCACCGGATCTTTGAGGCTGAACAGCGCCGAGGTGCCCCGGGCATCTACCGGAAACACGCCGTAGCCCTGGCCTTTGGTGTTGAAGACCACGTACTGCGGCGCCGCTTCGCCCGCCACCTCCTGCAGCGTCACCTGCCGCGCATTCAGGTTTACCGGTATCTCCCTGGTGCGGTCTGGGTAGACCAGGATAAGCGTGAAAAACTGGGGCCAGAGCCGGTCAGAACCATCCTCAGCCTGCTGGGTAAGCACCAGCCGCTCTATCTTGCCGCCGTTGGTCTGGAGCGAGTAGTCAATGACCGGCCGGCCGGGCTCGTTCACCCACACCTGGTTCCAGGCTTGCAGGTCGGCGGGGGTGTACTGGTCCAGGATCTCAATGAGCTGGGGCCAGGTGGCGTTGCCGAAGGCGTACTTCTTGAGGTAGTCCTGCACCCCTTTCCGGAACGGCTCTTCGCCCATGAGCTGCTCCAGCTGCCGCATCATGACCGGGGCTTTGTGGTAGATGATGTTGCCGTACATGGAGCCCGCATCCTGCAGGTTGTCCAGCTCCTGACGGATGGGGTTGGCCCCCGCCGTGCGGTCTACGCTGTAGGCGGCGGGCAGGTGGTCTATCAGAAACTTAAGGTCATAGTTGGCGTGCCGCAGAGTCTGCTGGGTAATCTTGTCGGCCATGAAATTGGCGAAGACTTCCTTCATCCAGACATCATTGAACCACGGCATGGTCACCAGGTCGCCAAACCACATGTGGGCGGTCTCGTGGGCAATGAGGCTGGCGCGGGCAATCTGCTGGTCCTGGGTGGCGCCTTGGTCCAGGAAGAGGGTGGAGGCTTTGTACTGAATGGCCCCCACGTGCTCCATGCCCCCGTACTGGAAGTCGGGGATGGCCACAAAGTCAAACTTCTGGAACGGGTACGGAATCTGCGTGTACTGTTCCAGAAAGCGCAGCGCATCCTGGTGGTGCTGGAAGATGTGGCTCTGGCTTTCCTTCAGCTTGGAGGCATCGGTCTCGCGGTGCAGAAACCGCATGGCCCGCTTGCTGTCTTCCCGCACAATGGAGTGGAACCTGCCGGCGGCAAACGAGAACAGGTACGTGGAGATGAGGTCAGACTGCCTGAACCGCAGCGTCTTGCGGTTGCCGCTGATGGTTTCTTCCTCCACGGCCCCGTTGGCGATAGCGCTCCAGTCGCGGGGGAGGGTGAGCGTGAGGGCGAAGGTGGCTTTCAGGTCGGGTTGGTCAAAGCAGGGGAACACCGTTCGGGCCCGGTCGGGCACCAGCAAGGTGTAGAGGAAGTCCTTGTTCCGGTTCAACGACAGATTGCCGGCCACAAACCGGACCTCCACCGTATTGGGGCCCTTTTTCAGGAATCTGGCCGGAAGCATCAGGTGCTCATTCACCCACTCCACGGGTACCGGTTTCTGGTTCACGGTAAGCTGGGCCACGTTCTCGGGCTTTTCCTTAAAGTCAAGGGGCAGGGACTGCTTCGGGTCGGTCAGGTCAAAGGTAATGGTCTCACTGGCCTGAATTGGGTCTTGCTTCCGGGCCGGAATGTCCAAGGCAAGCCGGTAGGCCAGGTTGGAGATTGCGCGTTTCCTGGCCTCGGCCAGCCGTTTGGAGACCCCGGCCTCTACGGTAACCGCGGTTGGGTGGGGGCCGGCAGGACCCCGCTGGCAGGAAACGGTAGTGGCGGCCACGCTCAGAAAAAGCGAGCCTGTGAGAAAGTATTTGCTAAAGTTAGTTTTCATGCTTTTCAAAATTACAAACTTCTCTTTTCTTGCAGGGGAATGTAGGGGAAGGAACTCTGTTTTCAGCCTGTTTTGCCTAAAAAGGCCCTAAAACCGAGTCGGCCTGCCCCAGTTGACCTTTTGACCTTAGCCCATGATGGAAAAGAAAGTAGTGGTGGCCTCTACCAACCCCGTGAAAGTACAGGCGGCCCTGGCCGGCCTGAAGCGGATGTTCCCCGAGAGTACCTTCCGGGCAGAGCCGGTGTCGGTTGCCTCGGGCGTGGCCGACCAGCCCTATTCAGACGAGGAAACCCTCACCGGGGCCCTCAACCGGGTTCAAAACGCCCGCGCCGCCCACCCCGACGCCGATTTCTGGGTGGGCTTGGAAGGGGGCGTGCAAGCCACGGACGGGGAGTTGGCCACCTTCGCCTGGATTGTGGTGCAGGCCGGCGAGAAAGTGGGCAAGGCCCGATCAGGCACCTTCTTCCTGCCCCAGGCCGTGGCCCAGCTGGTCGCCCAGGGGGTGGAGCTGGGGCCCGCCAACGACCAGATCTTTAGGCAGGTAAACTCCAAGCAAAAAGGCGGTGCCATTGGTATCTTGTCGCAGGGCGTGCTGGACCGCAAGGAACTGTATGAGCAGGCGGTGCTGCTGGCCCTGGTTCCGTTCAAAAGCCCGGCGGTGTACTAACTACCACCAACCCAAACGAAATGGCGAACCCGGCGGCCTCCCTTCCTCAGAAAATTAAGTACCAGCTGTACCCGCTGGGCGAGGCGGCCCTGGTGGTGCAGTTGGGCGACACCATTTCGCCCGAAACGTTCCGGCGGGTGCAGGCCTGCGCCCGCCGGCTTGCCCAACGGCCTTTCCCCGGGTTCCTGGAGCTGGTGCCGGCGTACACCACGGTCACCGTCTACTTTAACCCGCTGCAGGTAAGCGGCCATTGCCACCCAACCCCGTACCACCGGGTAGCCCGGCAGGTGGAGGAACTGCTGCAAGGAATGGAACCGGGGGCTGCGCCTGAAGCCACGGAGGCGGTCATGCTACCGGTGTGTTACGGCGGCGTTTTTGGGCCAGATCTTGAATTTGTGGCCCAAACCAACCAGCTCACGCCCCAAGAAGTGATTGCCCTACACACCCAGCCGGAGTACGTGGTGTACCTGATCGGGTTTGCGCCGGGGTTTCCGTACCTGGGCGGCATGAATCAGCGGATAGCCGCCCCCCGCAGAGCCACGCCGCGCGGGGCCATCCCGGCTGGTTCGGTGGGCATTGCCGGTCACCAGACCGGGGTTTACCCGCTGGAAACGCCCGGCGGCTGGCAGTTGATCGGGCGTACGCCACGGGCCCTTTTCCGGCCAGACAGTTCATCGCCCAGCCTCCTCAAAGCCGGGGACACCGTGAGGTTCTACCCCATTTCTGAGCAGGAGTTCCGCCACTGGCAGGAGGGAGGCACGCATGAGCCTTAGGGTGGAAAAAGCGGGACTGCTCACCACGGTGCAGGATTTGGGCCGCTGGGGCTACCAGCAGCAGGGCGTGATAGTGGGCGGAGCCATGGACCCCGTGGCGCACAGGGTGGCCAACTGGCTGGTGGGCAATGCCCAGGAGGCCGCCACCCTGGAATTTACCATGTTGGGGCCCAGCCTTCGGTTTGCGGCAGACCACCTCATTGCCCTCACGGGCGGTAGTTTCGCGGCCCAGATCAACGGCAAGGCGGTTCCTGCCTGGCGGCCCCTGCTGGTAAGGAAAGGCGCTCTGCTGGAAGTGGGCAGGGCCAGGCAGGGCGCCAGGGGCTACCTGGCGGTGGCCGGCGGCATCCAGGTGCCGCTGGTGCTGGGGAGCGCGTCTACTTACCTGCGGGCGGGCATTGGCGGTTTAAAAGGCGCGCCGCTGCAGGAGCAGGCGATGGTGCCTTGCCCGGGCAGCTCCAACCCAGAATTCCCACCTCTTGGCTGGGAAACGGGGCACCAGAATCTTGAGCGGACAACTTGGTTTGTGCGCCCAGCCTGGTACCAGGGCTTCCGGCAGGAGCTGGTGATCAGGGTGCTGCAGGGGCCGGAGTACGGGTGGTTTTTCCGGGAAAGCCAGCGGGCCTTCTGGCAGCAGCCGTTCCAGGTAACGCCCCAGTCGGACCGCATGGGCTACCGGCTGGCAGGTCCTGCGCTCGGTTTGGCGGAGCCCCGCGAGCTGCTGTCTACGGCTGTGACCTTTGGCACGGTGCAGGTGCCGCCCCAGGGAAACCCCATCGTGCTCATGGCCGACCACCAGACCACCGGCGGGTACCCCCGGATAGGGCAGGTAATCCGCGCCGATCTTGCTGCCCTGGCCCAGGTACTGCCGGGGCAGCGCATCCGGTTTCAGGAGGTAACCCTGGAAGAAGCCTACCGGCTGCTGTACGAGCAGGAGCGCCACCTAGCGCAACTTAAAAGTGCCCTTTCCCTAAAACGTAAAAGATGAGCAAGACCCTCTCTGTGGATTTAAACTGTGACATGGGCGAAAGCTACGGAGCCTACCGCCTGGGCCAGGACGAAGCCATTCTGCCCTACGTCACCTCTGCTAACGTGGCCTGCGGGTTTCATGCCGGCGACCCCCTGGTAATGGAAAAAACGGTGCGGGCTGCCCTGGAACACGGGGTGGCCATTGGGGCACACCCCGGCCTGCCCGATCTGGTGGGCTTTGGGCGGCGGGAGATGGCCATTTCACCCCAGGAAGCTTACGCCCTCACCGTGTACCAGATAGGCGCGCTGGCCGCCTTTGTGACCGCCCAGGGAGGAACGCTGCACCACGTTAAACCCCACGGTGCTCTCTACAATATGGCCGCCGTGAACGCCCCCCTGGCCGAGGCCATCGCCGAAGCCATTTACAAGGTAAACCCGCAGTTGCTGTTGTACGGCCTGGCGGGCAGCGAACTGATCAGGGCCGGCGAAAAGCTGGGCCTCCAGACTGCCCAGGAAGTCTTCGCCGACCGCACCTACCAGCCAGACGGAACCCTCACTCCCAGAACCCAGCCCAACGCCCTGATCACCGATTCCCAGACAGCCCTCCGGCAGGTCATCAGGATGGTGAAGGAAGGGAAAGTAGTCTCCCAACAGGGCACCGAGGTGGCCATCAAGGCAGATACGGTGTGCCTGCACGGCGATGGGGCCCACGCCCTCCCGTTCGCCCGGCAAATCAGGGATGCGCTGCGGCAGGAAGGCATTCAGGTCTCTGCGGTTCAATAAACCCTACCAGGCCGGTACCTTTTCGGCAGCTCAGAAGGGCAGCCATTTTTCAACAGGAGTAATTTTGTTTTCTGCCCTAAAACGGGAAAATGCCCCCGAAACGGATGTAACAAACTCTCCCATATTCAATCATTCACGCAATCGCTCATGCCACAAAAAAAGGACTGGAGTGTTTTACTGGGGGCCGCGTTTCTGATGGCCACCTCGGCGGTGGGGCCGGGCTTCCTGACGCAAACCACGGTGTTTACCCGCAGCCTGGGGGCCAGCTTTGGGTTTGTGATCCTGGTTTCTATTCTGCTGGATCTGGGCGTGCAGCTGAACGTGTGGCGGGTGATTGCCGTGTCTGAGAAACGGGCGCAGGACATTGCCAATGCGGTGCTGCCGGGCCTGGGGCTGGTGATCTCGGTGCTGATTGTGCTGGGCGGACTGGCCTTCAACATCGGGAACGTGGGCGGGGCAGGCCTGGGTTTTAACGTGCTGTTTGGCGTGTCGGTGGAGACGGGGGCCTGGATGGCGGCGGCCATTTCCATTGCCGTGTTTCTGGTGAAAGAGGCCGGAAAAGCGATGGACTGGTTTGCCCAGGCCATGGGCTTCCTGATGATCTTGTTGATTGTGTACGTGGCGGTGTCCTCTGCTCCCCCGGTGGGAGAGGCGCTCCAGAAGACCTTTCTGCCCGACCAGTTGGACGTCATCGCCATTATTACGCTGGTGGGAGGCACCGTGGGCGGGTACATCACCTTTGCCGGGGGGCACCGCCTGTTGGATGCCGGGGTGAAAGGGCCGGCCGCCCTGCCGCAGGTGACAACCAGCGCCATCTGGGGCATCTCGGTGGCGTCCCTCATCCGGGTTTTTCTGTTCCTGGCCTCCCTGGGAGTTGTGGCCAAAGGCCTGGTGCTGGACGATGCCAACCCGCCGGCCTCGATGTTTCAGCTGGCGGCCGGAACGGTGGGCTACAAGCTCTTCGGGGTGGTGATGGTGTCAGCGGCCATTACCTCGGTGATTGGGGCGGCGTACACGTCTGTTTCCTTTATCAAGTCCTTCCACGGGGGCATTCAGCGGTACGAGAACTGGGTAATCATCGGGTTTATCCTGGTTTCCACGCTTGTCCTGGTCTTGGTGGGCAAGCCGGTGCAACTGCTGGTGCTGGCCGGGGCCCTGAACGGATTGATTCTGCCCGTTACCCTGGCCACCATTCTGGTGGCGGCCCACCAACGCAAAACCGTGGGCGCGTACCGGCATCCGGTCTGGCTCACCTTTTTTGGGGGACTGGTGGTGCTGCTCATGGCCTGGATGGGAGGCTACACCCTGTGGCAGCAGCTTCCGCAGGTATTCTCTTAAAATAATGGGAGAAGCGTTTTGGGGCCGTTTTCAGGAAAGGACCCCTGAAACGGTTCAGCACCGCTAAGCCTGAAACAGAGGCTGCCCGCGGAGTTATTGCGGTATCAATTCAGGGCAGGGGCAAATCTGCGGAGGCGGGGTCTACCTCCAGGTACTGCGGAGCCACGTACTCCGTGAGCCAGACGCCATTTTCAGACAGATAGAAGACCTCACCGTTTTGGTGCATTTCCTGGCTTTTCACCCTGAAAACGATTGGCTTGCCGTGCCGGCGGCCTACCTGCAACGCAGTTGGCACGTCTGCGGAAAGGTGCACGTGCAGGCGGGACTGTTTCCTGATTCCTTCCCCCATGATCGCCGCAGCGCTGGCCGTGGATGTGCCGTGAAACAGGATCTCCGGCGGAGTGGCGGGAAGAAGTCCCACATCTACCGGCACCGAGTGGCCCTGGTTGGCCCTGATCCTGGTCTGGTCCGGGTGGAAGGCGAAGCGCTGTTTGTGGTTGGTGGCAACCACCCGCTGCAGCTGCTCCAGATCAACCGGCATGCCTTTTTGCTGCATTTTGTTCAGCAGTTCTGCCACCTCGGCCCAGCCGTTTGGGTCCAGGGTGATCCCGATCTTCTGGGGTTGGTGCCGGAGTACCAGGCTCAGGAATTTGCTCAGGTCTTTGTCGTTCATGGTAGGATCATACGCAAAAAGAAAGCCCCGGCGGTAGGGCCGGGGCTTTCAGTAATAAGCGGAATGGATTATTTCACTTCCTTTAGGAGTTCTTGCACGGCTACCTCCAGTTGCTGGTCTTTGCCTTTGCTCACTTGGTCATACTCGTTCATTACTTTCACGTCTGGCTCGGTCTGCAGGTTCTCCAGGTAGCGGCCCTGCACGTCTTTCACGCCCAGCGGCGGCACGCCCCAGCGCAGGCTGTTGTCCTGCAGGCTTTCCCATCCGGCAAAGGTACAGGTGCCCGGCACCGGCATGCCCACCAGCTTGCCCAGTTTCAGGTCCTGGTAGCTGAACGCGAAGCAGTGGCCGTCTGAGTAGTTGGCCTCATTGGCCAGCGCAATGCTAGGTTTGGTCCAGCGGAAGGAAGGTTCCAGGCCCACCGAGCGGTTGTCGGTGGTGTAGCTCAGGAACTGTTTGCCGCTCAGGAACATGGCCAGGTCGGCCACCAGGTCGCCGCCGGCGTTGTTGCGCGAATCTACCACCATGCCCTTGCGGTTGGCGTACTTGCCCATCACTTCTTCGTACACGGTGCGGTAGCTGGGGTCGCTCATGTTGGGGATGTGCACGTAACCCAGCTGCCCGTTGCTGAGGCGGTCTACTTCCTCGGCGTTGCGCCGCACCCAGCGCTTGTACAGCAGGGCGTTCTCTTCGCCCGCCGTGATAGGCTTCACCGTGATTTCGCGGCGTTTTCTGGAATCAGGGTCCAAAACGGTGAGCAGCACGTTCTTGCCGGCTTTGCGGTTCAGGAACTGCGCGTAGTCTTTGTCCGGGGTGAGCGTTTCGCCGTCAATCTTCTCTATGATCATGCCGGGTTTCACGTCCAGGCCGGCTTTCTGCAGCGGGCCTTCCAGGATTACTTCTTCTATTTTAAGGCCGTTTCCGGTGAAGTTCTGGTCAAAGAACACGCCCAGCGAGGCCGTGGCATCGGCGTTGACCGGCACGTTGGAGAAGCTGGCCCCCGAGTGGGACACGTTCAGCTCGCCCAGCAGCTCGCTCAGCAGCTCAGAGAACTCATAGTTGTTGCTGATGTGCGGCAGGTACTTCTCGTAGTCGGGCTTCAAGGCCTCCCAGTTGGCCCCGTGGAAACCGGCGGTGTAGAAGGTCTTCTGGGTGCGGCGCCACACGTGTTCCAGCATGAAGGCGCGCTCGGCGGCCACGTTCAGGTTCATGTCGCCGCTGATGCTCACGTTTTCCTGTTTGTTGGCCGCAGGGTCCAGTTTGATCACCCGGCCGTCGGCCAGCAGGAAGAGGTGCTTCTGGTCTTTGTCCCAGTCCATGGTGGCGCGGTTGGCGTTGAGGGTCACCGCCATTTTGGTTTCCTTGGTGCGCAGGTTGGTGCTCCAGAGATTGTAGCCCCGCTCAAAGCGGGCCAGGTAGTAGAGCGTTTCGCCGTCTTTGGAGACAACCGCGTCTGACAGGTTAGACGAGTGCAGGGTGAGGCGGGCCTTGCGGGTTTTGAGGCCTTCCCAGTCAATGGCCAAGTCTTCGTCCTTTTTCTTCTTTTTGTCTTTCTCCTTGGCAGCTTTCTCTTCCTGTTCCTTAAGTAAGGCGTAGTCTTCCTTGCTCAGCCTGAATTTGTCATAGGCGTCTTGCGTGAGGAAAAGAGCGAATACGTCTGACTGGGCCCCGCCGCTGTTGGCCTGGGCGCGCATGCCCTCGCGGGTGCTTTGCCAGATGAGCATTTTGCCGCCTAGCATCCACTGCGGCTCAGAGTCCTGGTAGCCGCTCTCGGTGAGGTTCATGCGCTTGCCCTTGCCATCGGCGGCAATGATGCCCACCTCGCCGTTCCAGTAGCCGGGCTCCGAGAACTCAAACGAGATCCATTTGCTGTCGGGGCTCCAGGTGAAGTACAGGTCGTTGTCGCGCATGGAGAACAGCTCATTGGTGGTGAGCAGCGTGCGTACTTTCTTGTCCTTGAGGTTGTACACCTTCAGGGTCATGCGGTCTTCCACAAAGCCAATCTCCTTGCCGTCTGGCGAGAACTGGGGCTGGTAGTTTTCCTTGTCGTTGTCAATGAGGGCAGTTTCCTTGAGCAGGGTAGAGGCGTAGAAATAAGGCTCTTCCTCGCGCACCCGCTGGGTCTGGTAGATGTTCCAGCCTTTGCCGCGCTCGCTGGAGTAGAGCAGGGTCTTGCCATCGGGCGAAAAGCTCACGCTGCGTTCCTGCTCGGGGGTGTTGGTGATGCGCTTGGTGGCGGTCCCTTCCACCGCCGAGACAAACACCTCGCCGCGGTAGATAAAGGCCACCTCCTTGCCGTTGGGCGACACCGCCAGGTCCTGCACGCCGTTGCCGGCTACCGGCACAATGCGCTCATTGTTGGTTTTGGCGTCGGCGGCGATGACCACGTTCACTTTCCGGGGCTGCCCGTTGGCCGGCATGGTGTACAGGTCACCGTCCTGGCTGAAGCACAGCACGCCGTTGGCAGACGCGCTCAGGAACCGCACCGGGTGTTTGGTGAACTGGGTTACCTGGCTGCCGGAGGCCGGGTTGCCCACGGCCATCTTGTGCACGTTAAAGGTGCCGCTGGCCTCGCTCAGATAATAGATGGTTTTCTCATTGTCGGCGAAAACGGGGGTACGGTCCTCGCCGGCGTAGGTGGTGAGTTTGGTGTGCTGGCCGGTTTTGGTGTCATAGCTCCAGAGGTCGCGCGCCACCGATGACACCTGGTGCTTGCGCCACTGGTTCTCGCCGCCTTTTTTGTCATGGTACAGCAGGGTCTGGCCGTTCTGGCTCAG
Source organism: Rufibacter psychrotolerans (assembly GCF_016924645.1). Taxonomy (GTDB): domain Bacteria; phylum Bacteroidota; class Bacteroidia; order Cytophagales; family Hymenobacteraceae; genus Nibribacter; species Nibribacter psychrotolerans. The sequence continues at coordinate 327,991 of NZ_JAFFJV010000009.1, forward strand.
TTTCACGTCCTCGGCGGGGGTGGTCAACACCTGCTGCACGCGGCCGCCGGTGAGGGCCACCTTGTAGAGCTCGGGCTGGTAAAATGTAGGGAATTGCCGGTTAGCGGCCGCATCCTGGCGGGCCGCCCCAAAGTACACGGTCTTGTTGTCGGGGCCCACTTCATAGGGGTACTCGTTCACCGAGTGGAAGGTCATGCGCTGCGCCTCGCCGCCGGTGGCCGGCAGCTGGAACAGGTCAAAGTTGCCGTAGCGGTCTGAGGCGAACACAATGGTTTTGCCGTCGCGGCTCCAGACCGGCATGAAATCGTGCGCCTCGTGGGCGGTGAGCGGAATGGCGTTGCCGCCGGCCGCCGGCACGCGGTAGAGGTCACCCTTGTAGGTGAACACAATGGTCTGCCCATCGGGCGAGATGGCCGGGTAGCGCATCCAGGACGGTGTGTTCTGGGCTTGGGCCGCGCCCCACGCGCCCGCCAGCAAAGCCCCGGTAAAGATCAGTTTTCTTAGCATAGAGAGGTATAAATGCGCAGTAAGTTACGCACCGCCCCGGGCATTTGAAAGAGCGCTTTCGGTTGGTAGCGCGGCTGTTGGCCTGTTTTGGGGGCATTTTCTGGGAAACAGCCCGGAAACGGTCCCACCCGCATCTCTACCTTGAAATCGGCGCCAGCCGGATTTTGCCCGGAAACTGAAAAAGGCCCCGAAAACCCCTGAACGGGCAGTTGTTTGGGCCTGCGCCAGAAAAGTTCCGGGATCGGGCAGATTTTAGCTTCATTATTTGTAATTAATCTAAATAGGTAGTTAGTTTGCTGCTGTTTAGAAGATGTCTAAATAACAAGGGTGGCGGGCTGACGAGTTTGCCCCCTGCTGTTTCACCCAGATGTGCCTTGTTGCTATAAACCCCTAGGTAATGTTTAAAAAACTAACCCTCTATACTTTCTTCCTCTTCTTCTCCCAGCTTGCCTTCGCGCAGCGCCATACTTCCCTCATCAGGGGCACCATTACGCAGGAAAACGGCTCTCCCTTGGCCTACGCCACCGTGGCGCTGGTAGGCACCGCCTACGGCACCTCCACCACCGAGACCGGTGCGTATGAAATCAGGCCCCTGGCCGAAGGTACCTACCAGATCAGGGTTTCCATGATCGGGTTCCAGACCGTAGACCAGAAGTTTCAGCTGCAGAGCAACCAGGAACTGGAGCTTTCGTTTGTGCTTCGCCCGGTTTCCAATGAAATTAAGCAGGTAGAGGTGTTTGGCGAACGCGAAAAGCAGCCCGATAAACTGGACGCCATCACCCGCCTTCCCCTCAAACCCATTGACCAGATCCAGTCCATCTCAGTGATCTCTGACCGATTGATTGAGCAACAAGGTGCTTTAACGGTGATGGAAGCGGCCCGCAACGTGCCCGGCGTGTATACCTACGCCACCTACGGCGGGGTGCGCGAGAGTATCTCGTCGCGCGGGTTCCGGGGCATCCCCACCCTGAAGAACGGCGTGCGGGTCCTCACCGATTTCCGGGGCATGGGTTTCTCCACTGATATGCAAGGCGTGGAAAGCATCCAGGTACTGAAAGGTGCCTCTTCCATTACCATGGGCACGGCCACCGACCTGGGCGGCCCCGGCGGAATTGTGAACGTGGTCACCAAAACGCCCAAGTTTGAGAATGCCGGGCAGGCCTCTTTGCGGGTGGGTAGCTTTGGCCTGGTGCGGCCCACGTTTGACGTGCAGGGCGTGCTGAACGAGACCAACACCCTGGCGTTCCGGATCAACGGCGCCTACGAGACCGGCGGCAAGTTCCGCGACCACATGACCAAGGAATCGTTCTACGTGAACCCGTCGCTGGCCTGGCGGCCAGACGCCAAAACCTCGGTGGTGCTGGAGATGGACTACTACAACAACAACCAGACCATTGACGCCGGTACCGTGAACCTGAGCGTGGGCAACAAAGAAAACCAGATCTATGACCTGCCCCGTGACCGGTTCCTGGGGTTTGAGTCAGACATTTCCACGGTGAAACACACCACCTTTGCCGCCCGGGTGAAACGCGACCTGACGGACAAGATCTACCTGCGGGCCGCCTTCTTTAGGTCTAACTATGACTCAGACGCCATCCGTACTTCGCTGGCCCCGGTAAAGACCGATGCCAGCAAGGGAATCAATGTTGACCAGGTAAACATCTACAACCGCTCCATTGCCCACAACCAGGCCCGCTTTGACAAAAGCAGCGTGTTCCAAGTGGATTTAGTGGGGGCCGATGTACAGTCTGGCTTTATTAAACACACCTTCCAGGTTGGGTTTGACTACCGCACCATTGACCTGGAAGAGCCCGTGTTCAACTCCATTGCCGTAGACCAGATCAACGTGCTGGATCCAGCCACCATCACCAATACCTTGCCCGCCAACATCGCCAATTTCCAGCGCACCGGCGGCACACACTCCTTTGACACCCGTCTGGGCCTTACCCTGCAGGATGTGATTCAACTAGCGCCTTGGGTGAGGTTGTACGGCGGGGTGCGCTACAGCACCACCCAGACCAGTACGCCAGAGGGCTCCAGAATTGAGCGCTCTAACTTCTGGAATCCGCTGGCCGGCGTTTTGTTCACCGTGCGGGAAGGAATCAACGTGTTTGGCTCTTACACCAACAGCACCAACCCCAGAACCGCCTCGGTGGTGGATGTGAACGGCAACGCCCTGGGCGCGGAGCGCATTGACCAGTACGAGGCCGGCGTGAAGACGTCTTGGTTCCATGACCGGCTCAGATTCAACCTCACGCTGTTCCAGATCAACAACAAAGACATGAACCTGCAGGTGTTCAGGGTAGACGAGAGCGGCGCGGTGGTAGCGGCCGGCTATTACACCAAAGGCGGCAACGATGAGCGCAAAGGGGCCGAGGTGGAGTTAACGGGCCGCGTGCTGCCCAACCTGGAACTGGTGGCCGGTTACGCTTACATTGATGCCCAATACAAAGAACATACTACCTTTGTGCCCGGCTCGGCGCCTAACAACACCCCCAAGCATACGTTCAATGCCTGGGCCAACTACTCGGTGCTGGAAGGGGCGCTTAGAGGCCTGAACGTGGGACTGGGCACCTACTACCTGGGCAAACGTCCATACAACGACTGGACCCTGCCCGGAGTGCAGTACCACAACATTGACCCTAACACCGCGCCCTGGTACAACAAGGCCTACACTCTGGTGAATGCGCAGTTAGGCTATGAGTTCCAGGAGCATTGGGGCGTGCGGGTGCTGTTCAACAACATCTTTGACAAAGTGGGGTATGATGCCTACCGGTCTAACTTTATTGACCGCATCCAGCCCCGCAATTTCTCAGGAACCGTTACGTACCGCTTTTAGGTTAGCAGACAGATACACTTGATCTCCCGGCAGTAGGCAAACCGCGCTCCCTGCCGGGAGCAGCAGCAGCAACCACTTATAAGATCCTATATGAAAAAGGAGTTCACCTGGCGAAAATTGTTCAACGACCTTCACCTATGGCTGGGGCTGGCCAGCGGTTTGGTGTTGTTTGTGGTGTGCCTCACCGGCACCCTCTTCACGTTCCACACCGAGATAGAGGAGGCGCTGGAGCCGCAGAAGTATGAGGTGCAGGTGCCGGCCAACGCCGTGGCCCTTAGCCCAGATGAACTCACTGCCCAGTTGCAAACCAGCCAGAAAGGCAAGGTAACCGCCCTGCAGATCTCGCAAGACCCCACCAAGCCGTATCGCCTTACCCTCAAGAAAGAAGGCGGTGAGAAAGGCGGAAAAGGCAAAGGCGAGCAAGCCAAAAGTGCCGCCGGCCCCGCTGCCGCAAAAGGAGGGGAAGGCAAGAAGGGCGGACCCGGCGGGAAAGGTGGTTCCGGTGGCGGCCGCGGCACCACGTACCTGGTAGACCAGTACACCGGCGAGGTAAAAGGCACCACCGAAGGGCCCGCCAGCGAGTTCTTTCACACTGTGGAAGGCCTGCACCGCACCCTCATGGTGAAAGCCGAGCCCGGCACCCTGAACTGGGGCAAGATTGTGGTGGGCGCTGCAACCATCATCTTCGTGTTCATCATTCTCTCCGGCTTGGTGATCTGGTTCCCTAAAAAGCTCAAGAACTGGAAGCAGGGCCTCAAGATCAAAACCAGCGGCAACTGGAAGCGCCTCAACCATGACCTGCACAATACCCTGGGGTTCTATTCTTCGTTCCTGCTGCTCATCATGGCCCTTACTGGCCTGTGCTGGTCTTTTGAATGGTACCGCGACGGGGCCAGTGCCTTGCTGGGAGACAAGATCTTCAAGCAGCGCGCCGAAAAGCCCCTGAACTCAGACCCGGCCGGGTTCGCCGCCCAGAAGCCTACCCTGGCAGAGATGATCGCCATTGCCGACGGTCTTCTGCCCTATGAAGGAAACTACCGCATCTCGTTGCCCCCAGACTCCGCCGCCGCCGTGGTGCTGAACAAAACCCAGAGCGGGTTCTTTACCCTGGCCGCCTCTGACAAGGTCCAGCTGGACCAGTACACTGGCAAAGCCCTCAAGGTAGAGAAGTTTGAAGACAAGAAGCTGAACGAGCAGATTGCCGCCTCTGTGCGGGGGCTGCACCTGGGCGAGATCTTCGGCACCTTCTCCAAGATCATCTATTTCATCTCCTGCCTGATTGCCACCAGCTTGCCCATCACGGGAACGCTGATCTGGTGGAACAAGCTCAAGAAAAAATCGGCCAAGCAAGTAGCCACCCGTCGGCCAGCGGTCTCTAAAGTATAGGACCCCGGGTCTTTTCGGGCCGATTTTCAGAAAACGGCCCCGAATCGCATTCTGCGGTAAGTATGTGCCAGCTGCCGCAGGATTTCAGTGTAACGTCAAATGCAAAAGGGCTTGAACCACCGGTTCAAGCCCTTTTTGATTGGGTGTTCAGTCAATCTGAATTAACTGTAAATCAACCTGGAGAACTCAGGCAAGCAACCACCTGCAAGAATCACCAACTTCTGACTACTCCTATTGATTACCTACTAACGAAGCCCTTCCAAAGCACTTTTTATCGTCATCCTGAAGGTCCCTTTGGATTCCCCATTTTGTTATCCTGAAAGGATCTTGTGGGCCAGCGGTAGTAATGCTAGTTCAGCGCCGGCCTGTTTCGCCCAAAAAATCCTTTACAGCATAACCTACAAGTGACTAGCCATTCAACGGTATCCAGCCTTACCCGTTTCCGGGCTGATTTTTCAGAATCAGCCCGGAAATAAGCATGGGTTATGAAGGCGTAGCAGTCTTCAGGAACTGGGGCGCCTTGCGGTTCTGCGAGACCTGCTCGTAGGCGTAGGCGATGGCCAGCAACTGAGGCTCTGAGTACGCTCTCCCGAAGAACGAGAGCCCGATAGGAAGGCCCTGCACCTGGCCCATGGGCACCGTGATGTGCGGGTATCCCGAAAGGGCCGCCGGGGTAGACAACCCGTACCCCGTGAAGGAATCGCCGTTCACCAGGTCAATGCACCACGATGGGCCGTAGGTAGGTCCGGTAATGGCGTCCAGTTTGTTGTCCTGCATGATCTTGTCAATGGCGGCCCGCGAACCAGGTACCTGCTTGGCCAGCGCCTCCTTGTATTCCTTGGTGTTCAGGTCGCCCAGTTTATCAGACATTTCCAGGATTTCCTGCTTAAAGAAAGGCATGGACTCAGCGGCGTGCTGCTTGTTGTATTCAATCACGTCGCGGAGCGATTTCACCCGGGCGTTGGCAGAAGCCAGGTACTTGTTCACGCCGTCTTTGAACTCATATTGCAGAATCTTGAAGCTGCTGCCAGACACTTCCCTTATTTTCTTCACCACTTCCACTTCCACAATGGTAGCGCCTTTGCTCTTGAGCTGGTCCAACGCTTTCTGCAGGAGGGCGTCAATGGCCACGTGGCCCTGCATGAACGACTTCTCCACGCCAATGCGCTTGCCCTGCAGGGCGTTGGCATCCAGAAACCGGGTGTAGTCCTGGTGCGCCTTGCCTGAGCTTTCCTTGGTGACGGCATCGGCGGGGTCTACGCCGGCCAGCACACCCAGGAGAACGGCGGCATCGGTCACCGTTCTGGCAAGGGGTCCGGCGGTGTCCTGCGTGTGGGAGATGGGGATAATGCCCGTACGGCTCACCAGGCCAACGGTGGGTTTGAGACCCACCACACCGCTCACCGCCGCCGGGCACACAATAGAGCCGTTGGTCTCGGTGCCCACTGTTACGGCGCACAGGTTAGCCGACACGGCTACCCCGGAGCCCGAGCTGGAGCCGCAGGGCGTGCGGTCCAGTACGTAGGCATTGCGGGTCTGGCCGCCGCGGCCGCTCCAGCCGCTGGAGGAGTTGGTGGACCGGAAATTGGCCCATTCGCTCAGGTTGGTCTTCCCGATGATCACCGCCCCGGCGTTGCGCAGCTGCGTGACAATGAAGGCATCTTTGGCCGCTTTGTTGTCGGCCAGGGCCAGGGCGCCGGCCGAGGTAGACATTTTATCGTGGGTGTCAATGTTGTCCTTGACCATGACCGGAATGCCGTGCAGCGGCCCGCGTACCTTGCCTGCTTTGCGTTCCTGGTCCAGGGCCTCGGCAATCTGCAGGGCGTCTGGGTTCACCTCAATCACCGATTTCAGCTTGGGTCCGCTCTGGTCCACTGCCTGGATGCGATCCAGGTACAGCTGCGTGATGGCTTTTGAAGTGAGTTCCCCAGACTGCATTTTGCGCTGTAGTTCCTGAATGGTCACCTCGTTCAGCTGAAACTCCGTGGGCGAAGCATTGGCAGCGGTGGCCGGCGTAGGGGCCGGGGCGGTGTCCTGGTTGGGTGGGGTGGCAGAAGTAGTAGGGGCGGTGGCGCAGGCCCCCAGGCCTAAGGCCGAAACGGTGATGCCGGCCAGAGAGCCTGTTCGTAAGAAGTTGCGTCTGTTCATTCGTATGGATTTTGTAGAAAGATACTCTAAAGCGGCAGAAAATAAAATGCCTTTTGGGCCCCTTTTTCCCGATTTAAGGCAAAACCGGCGGCAGGGGAACGCACCCTGGCATGGGATAATTGGAACAGAACCAATAGATTTACCCCTGTAACCACGCACCGCCCATGAAACATCTGCTGCCCCTGCTGCTTTCCTTGCTCTTCACCCTGGTGTTGTCCTCCCACGCCCAGGACCGCAAACGAGTGCGCGACTACGGCATCAGGATTGGGGTGCTGCCCACCGGCCCTCTCAACGCCCTCACCGATGTGGCCGGCGTGCGGGTGGGGCAGGTGACCCTGGTGAAAGGCGACCACGTGAGGACCGGCGTAACAGCCATTCTGCCGCACGGCGGCAACCTGTTCCAGGAGAAAGTACCGGCCGCCGTGTTCGTGGGCAACGGGTTTGGCAAACTGGCCGGCAGTACGCAGGTGCAGGAACTGGGCAACCTGGAAACGCCCATCATCCTCACTAACACCCTAAGCGTGGGCACCGCCATGAACGCCGTGGTAGACTACACGCTGCGGCAGCCCGGCAACGAGCGGGTGCAGTCGGTGAACGCGCTGGTGGGCGAGACCAACGACGGCGGCCTCAACGACATCAGGGGGCGGCACGTCACGGAGCAGCACGTGGTGGAGGCTATCAGGAGCGCCAAGGCGGGTCCGGTGGAAGAGGGAAACGTGGGCGCCGGCACGGGCACCATCTGCTTCGGGTTTAAGGGCGGGGTGGGCACTTCTTCCCGCAAGTTGCCGGCGGCTTTGGGCGGGTACACCGTGGGCGTGCTGGTGCAGACCAACTTCGGCGGCGCGCTACAGGTAGCCGGGGTGCCGGTGGGCGAGGCCCTGGAACGGTTCTCCTTCCGGCAGCAGATCCTGGAAAAGGCCGATGGCTCCTGCATGATTGTGGTGGCCACCGATGCGCCCGTGGAAGCCCGCAACCTGGAGCGCATGGCCAGCCGGGCCATGCTGGGACTGGGCAAAACCGGCGGCATTGTCTCTAACGGCAGCGGCGATTACGTGATCGCGTTTTCCACCCACCCGGGCCTGCGGGTTCCGTATGAAAGCAAGGAAAGGACCCAGACCACCACGTACCTGCGCAATGATGACATGTCGCCTTTGTTCATGGCCACCATTGAAGCCACCGAAGAAGCCATCCTGAACGCCCTGTTCAAAGCCCAGACCACCGTGGGCTATCACAAGACCCGGGTGGAGGCGCTGCCGTTGGAGAAAACCTTAGACCTCTTAAAGAAACACCATGTTATCAGACCATAACACCTTTGCTTTTCTGAACGATGATTTCCTGCCGCTGGAGGGCGCCTTTCTGCACGTGAGCGACCTGGCCATCCAGCGCGGCTACGGCGTGTTTGATTTTTTCAAGGTGCAGGAAAACCAGCCCCTGTTCCTGGACCAATACCTGAACCGCTTCTATGGTTCTGCCCTGCTCATGGACCTGGAGGTGCCCTTGACGGAGGAGGCCCTAAAGGCTACTATTGAGCGCCTGATCCAGATGAACGGGCTGCCCGAGTCGGGTATCAAGATGATTCTCACGGGCGGGTACTCGGCCAACGGTTACGAGCCGGCCGCGCCCAACCTTATCATCACGCAGCAGCCCCTGACCCTGCCCAGCCCCGAGCAGATTGACGCCGGCCTCAGGATCATCACCCACGACTACGTGCGTGAGCTGCCCCGGGCCAAAACCATCAACTACTCCATGGGCATCCGGCTGCTGCAGCAGGTGAAAGCCCAGCAGGCCGATGATGTGCTGTACCACCGCGGGGGCGTGGTCACCGAGTTTCCGCGTAGCAACTTTTTCCTGGTCACGAAGGACCACACGGTGCTCACCCCAGACAAAGATGTGTTGCTGGGCGTCACCCGCCGCAATGTGCTGGAACTGGCCGGCCGGCATTACCAGATGCAGGAAGGCACCGTTACCCTGGAGGACATCGGGCGGGCCCGGGAAGCCTTCATGACCAGTACCACCAAGCGGGTGCTGCCCATTGTGCAGGTGAACGGTGCCCCAGTGGGCACCGGCAAGCCCGGCCCGGTCACCATGCACCTGTTGCAGGAACTTCGGGCTTTGGAAGAGGCCCAGCTAAAGGCCAAACCAGACTAATCTCGCCAAACGGCCATAAAGGCAGCGTCCCCGTTTTGGGGCAGATTCCGTAAAATCTGCCCCAAAACGGGGACGCTGCTTTCAAAGGTACCCTAGCTTTCTGCTGGAAGCGGCGGCTTAGGAGTCTTTCTTTTTCACCGCCTGCACGATGGCCTCCAGGGCGGGCTTAGGCTGGTAGTTGCGGTCAAAGATGAGTGGGTAGCTGGTTCGGCCTTTGATGGGCCAGTTGTTCAGCCAGGAGTCTCCGTCGGTCACGCCCCAGAACGTCACCCGGCTGATCTTGTCGCGGTGCTTGTGGAACAGGGCGAAAATCTCGGCGTAGCGCCGGGCCAGTTTCTGCTGCACCTCGTTGGGCAGGCCTTTGGTGTAGATATTGTATTTCTGGTCAAAGTCAAAGGTGGCGTCAATGTCTGCGCCCTGGCGGTTGCTGGGGTTGGGCAGCACGTCAATGTCCAGCTCGGTAATCATCACTTTGCCCAGGGCCGAGAACTTCACGATGCTTTCCTCAATCTGCTGGATGGAGGGATGCTCCAGACCCCAGTGGCCCTGCATGCCAATACCGGTTACTTTCAGCCCTTTGTCCTGCAGGCTTTTCACCAGTTTGATGGCGCCGTCGCGCTTGGCGGGTTTCCACATGTTGTAGTCATTGTAGTAGAGCTCGGCCTTGGGGTCTGCCTTCTGGGCGGCCTCAAAGGCTTTGGCCAGGTACTCCTCGCCGGTGATCTGGTACCATTTGCTGTTTCGCAGGGTGCCGTCATCGTTCAGGGCTTCGTTCACCACGTCCCAGCCGTTGATCTGGCCTTTGTAGCGGCCGGCCACCGCCGCAATGTGGTCCTGCATGCGCTTGAGGAGCTGCTCTTTGCTGGCGGCCTTTCCGGCGCCGTCTTCAAACACCCAGTTGGGGGTTTGCTGGTGCCACACCAGGGTATGCCCCACAATAAACTGCTTGTGCTTCTTGCCCAGGGCCACGTACGCATCGGCGGGCTTGTAGTTGAACGTTTCGGGCTGCGGGTGCACGCTTCCCCACTTCAGCAGGTTCTCCGGCGAGATGGTGTTGAAATGCTGGGCAATGATGGCCTCGGCTTTGGGGTCCTGGCCCATGGCCTGCCGGTGGTTGAGCGCCGCCCCCACGTGGAAATCATTCTTGAACACCGATTTCAACGAGGTCTCGGCGGGCAGGTTGGTGCTGGCCACCGAGCCTAAGGTAGCCAACGCCACGCCGGCTGCTACCAGAATTCTGTTCTTTCTCATACTAGAAGGTACTTATCAGTTTTATAGATGAAGCGAAGGAGCAAACAGCCGTACCGCGGCGTCTAACTTAAAATCATGATTATAGGTGACGGTAGTACCTGGCCAACCTGAGTAACTCGATATGACTGGGAGTACCAAGTCAACGGAAAGGCATCTATCCTGTTTTAGGCCTGCTTTTACAAAACAAGCAGGTTTCTGGTTTGCCGGGCCCATCAGGAGCGAAGCGGGAAAACCGCCTGAAAAGCGGCTTTCAACCTGCACGTCTTTTGGCTCTAGTTCCCAGAAAACAGCCCGGAAACGGCCTTGCCAGGTTTCGTACCAGCCACCCCTTCCGCAGAAGGGGCGGCTGGCATAGATTAAAACCCGATGGAGTTTCCGCCGTCTACCGGCAGCACGGTGCCGGTTACGTATTTGGCGCCTTCGGTGGCGTAGAAGTACACGGCTTCGGCCACATCGGCCGGCGTACCGAATTCGCCCATGGGCGTCCGGCCCAGGGCCTTGTTCATGCGCTCGGGGTCGCTCTCCATGGCTTTCGCCGACATGGCCGTTTTGATGAAGCCCGGGGCCACGCAATTAATCCGGATGCCCATGGGCGACAGTTCGGTGGCCATGGCTTTGGTCATGCCCTCAATGCCGGCTTTGGAGGCGGTGTAGGAAATTACTTTGGGGATGCCGTACTGTGAGGCCATGGAACTGATGTTGATGATGCTGCCCTGCCCGTGCGGGAGCATGGCTTTCACCACCTCGCGGCTCATCACAAACACAGAGGTAAGGTTGGTACGGATGATGCGCTCAAAGTCCTCATCGGTTACCTCTACAAACGGCTTTTTCTGGTTGATGCCGGCATTGTTGACCAGCACATCAATCTGGCCATGCTCCTGCACGATGCTTTCCACCAGGGCGGGAATGCCGGCCAGGTTACTTAAATCAAAGGAAATGGTATGGCATAGCTCCCCAAAGGTGTCTTTGGCGCTTTGTAGCTTCTGCTCGTCGCGGCCAATGACAATGGTTTTGACGTTCTGCTGGATAAATTTCTCTACAATGGCCAGGCCGATGCCGGAGGCACCGCCCGTGACAATGGCTACTTTGGCGGAGGAAGTGGTTGGTTGACTCATGGGTATGGGTTAATTCTAATTAAATACCGGGCACAAACTTAGGGTCTAAGCTCATGTAATATTCCAAGGTATTGGCCGGTTTTTCAAGTTCTTGTGGAATTGGTCTTTTTGAAAAAGTCTGGAAGTACAGCAGGCACGCATCGCGCCACATCTTGGCGTCCTGCTCCTGCATGGTCAGCAGCATCTGCACCTGCTTGAATCTTTCCTTATCTACCTTGCCTTGCTGGGTATTCCAGGTTTTCTGCATGGCCCTCACGGAGTCCACGCCGCCGCTGTAGCGGTAGCACAGCTCATTCCAGAGGGTTCTGCCCGACTTGGTTTTGTAGTCCCAGGGCAAGTGGTGGAACCACAGCAGGAACTCCTCCGGGCAGGTAGCGGGGTTACCCCATTGGGCCTGTATATCCGGGGCGTACTGGGCCAGCGCGTTGCTGCCGGTCTTGGTGCGGTCAAAGCCAATGCCTTTCTCGGTGGCCCGGTGGTAGTACACCGAGGTCCAGTCGGCGCGGGGCTTGTCTTTGATCCAGGGGCCCGGGCCGTAATGGTGGTCCCAGCCCATGATGTGGTGCAAGCCCAGCGGGGTCATGTAGTTCACCACCGTTTCGCGGGAGCCCATCATCATGTTCTTCACCTGTGCCACAAACCCCGGGTCATGCGAGAAGGTCATCTTGATCCACTCCTCGGCAATCTCCTCTGAGGTGAGGCTGTGGTCCCAGGCCAGGCGACCGAAGGCGTACCAGTTGGCCTGCCCAAAGGGGTGGCTGGTCCAGTTGCGGTCATTGCCGATGTTGGACACGCCCGCCATGCCGGTGAGCGAGTAGTTGTGCAGGCTGCCGTCTATCACTTTGGCTACGGTAGAGCCTTTGCCGTTGGCGTAGGTGTCGGCGGCCAGGGTTTCTTTGAACATGGGCGCCAGGTAGGCGAGATTGGTGCCCTGGCCCAGGTACTCCTGCGTAATCTGGAACTCCATCATGAGCGGAGTCTTGGGCATGGCGCCAAACAGGGGGTGGAACGGCTCGCGGGGCTGAAAGTCAATGGCGCCGTTCTTCACCTGCACCATCACGTTTTGCTTAAAGGTGCCATCCAGGGGCTTGAACTCGGTGTAGGCTTGCTTGGCGCGGTCCTCGGGCACGTTGTTGTCATACACAAAGGCGCGCCACATCACAATGCCGCCCTTGGGGGCCAGGGCCTGGGCCAGCAGGTTGGCGCCATCGGCGTGCGAGCGGTTGTAGTTCTGCGGGCCGGGCTGGCCTTCAGAATTGGCCTTCACCAGGAAACCCCCGAAATCTGGGATGTAGCGGTAGATTTCGTCTACCTTGTTCTTCCACCAGGCAATCACCTCGGGGTTCAAGGGGTCGGCGGTTTTCAGCTTGCCAATCTCAATGGGGGAACTGAAGCGGGCAGTGAGGTATACTCTGATGCCGTAGGGCCGGAACGTGTCGGCAAGGGCTTTTACTTTTCTCAGGTAGTCTGGGGTAAGCACCAGCGAGTTGGCGTTCACGTTGGTGAGAACGGTACCGTTAATCCCGATGGAGGCGTTGGCCCGGGCGTAGTCCAGGTAGCGCTGGTCAATGTATTGGGGCAGTTTGTGCCAGTCCCACAGGGAGAAACCGGCGTAACCGCGCTCCACGGTGCGGTCCAGGTTGTCCCAGTGGTTCAGGATGCGGTGCTGCACCTTGGGGCTGTTGCTCACCTGCAGGTTGCTGATGTCTTGCTGGGTTTGCAGGAGCCGCAGCAGGTGGAAGGAGCCGTAGAGCACCCCCAGGTCTGTGTTGGCGGCAATGACCGTGTACTTTTTGCCCCCGGCTTTCTTAGAGACCAGCACATAGCCCTCCTTGCCCACCTTCTGCAGGTCGGCCTCCAGGTTCAGGCCCTTGATCAGGGCGGAAGAGGCAGGCGTGCCCGCCACCAGAATTTCTTTCTTGCGGGAGTTCTCAGTAATGGTAACTGGCTGGCCTAACAATCCGCCCAGGGCCGTCTGCAGTTCTTCCTTTACCACCGTGAGGGTGGGGGAGGAGCCCTGCACCATCACCTCGCCCAGACTTTGCCGGTACTGTTTCAGGTGGTTCTTACTGGGCAACTGGTCATAGCGCTGCCACAGCCGGTAGCCGTCCTCGGCCCGGGTGGTCAGTTGCAGCGAAAGCAAGGCAGTCAGCAGAAGCAGACTCAGGAATGATTTCGTACGGATCATGTTTGTCATATCTGGTTCAGGGTGTGGGGGATTTGTCTGCCCGCAGGGCCAGGACAAGGGTGACGCGTTTTAGGGCCCTTTTCAGAAAAAAGGCCCTAAAACAGGCGGAATAGGTGGTGGGGAGCGTAAAGGTTTTGCATGGGCGCGGTGGCGAGGCGTGAAGGCCGGTTAAAGCAGTAACGGTTTCTTTTTGGCCAGCACCTTGCCCCTCAGGGAAGACTCCCGAATGATCAGGTCTGACCTGAGGTTGATGGTGTTGCTGGGAATACCCTCCGTGGAGCCGTTTATCTGCATCAGGAGCACCTTCAGGGCCACTTCGCCCATTTCCTGGCCGGGGTAGTTGATGGTGGTTAGGTTGGGCTCCACCACCCGCGAGGTAAGGTCATTGTTAAACCCGATGATGGCCATGTCCCGGGGAATGGAGATGCCCGCCTGCTTCAGGGTTTTCAGGCAGCTCACGGCACAGGTGTCATTGGAGACGAAGATGCCGTCGGGCAAGGGATCCATGGCCAGGATCTGCTCGGCGGCCTGTCTGCCGGCTTCCTCCGTCATCTGGCCGGTGAGCACGTTGCATTCGGTAAACGGCAGGTTATGGTCTATGAGCGCGTACTTGTACCCTTTGAGGCGGTCTGCGTAGACGTTGCGCTTCAGGTTTCCGGTGATGTGCACAATGTTGGAACAGCCTTGCTCAATGAGGTGCGAGGTGGCCTTGTACGCCGCCTGCAGGTTGTCTATGACAATGCTGGTGCAGTCTTTATGCTCTGCCACCCGGTCATAGAAAATCACCGGAATTCCCTTGCTGATGAACCGCTCAAAATGGTCCAGGTTCTCGGTCTCAAAGGAAAGCGACACCAGCAGCCCGTCTACCCGGCTGTCAAACATGGTCTTGGCGTTGGCAATCTCCTTCTGTACGGTTTCCAGCGACTGGCTGATGATGAGGTTATAGCCTTCCTCGTTGGCGATCTTCTCCATGCCGGCAATGGCGGAGGAGTGGAACGGGCTGTCCAGCCGGGGCACGATCAGCCCGATGGTATTGGTGCGCTGCTTCCGGAGGTTGCTGGCGAACAGGTTAGACCGGTACCCCATCTGGGCCGCCGCCTCAGAGATGCGCTGCTTGGTTTTCTGGTTCACCGCTGGGTGGTCATTCAGGGCCCGGCTGATGGTAGTGGGAGACAGGTCAAGCTCCCGCGCTATGTCATATATCGTAATGTCCTTCTCCATGCTGGTGCGGTCCGTCTAGGTAAAAGTATGCAATCGGTTTCAGTTGTTAAAAAGTTAACTGTCTTTTATTATAAGAAAATCCCGATAGAAGCAGTTCCGGGTGCGTCAGTTTTTTAGCAATTTTTCAAAAAGGGGCCTGAAAACAGCAGGTTCTTGCCCCTGAGCAGAAACCTTTTAGACCTTTTTGGAGTAGCGTTGCTCTAAAATGACGTACATGTGCCATAAAATTAGGTAAGTTTCACAAATTTCAAAAACAGGGACCTTGTTTCTGCTATTTATTTTGAAAATATGTATGAAATCGGTTGTAATATTTAAAAATAATATACAAGTTTGTAGAGTCAATAAGCACCCTTGAAGGGGTGTTTGTAAGCCCAGTGCAATTAAAACTAGGAAATTAGACCAGTTTTGCCCCAAAAACTTGCTTCTGTCCTGTACGGGCAGGCAGGGTGGTAAGATTTGAGGATTGAAATTTTGGCAAAAAAACATTGCCTCAAGTTGCAAAGACGGGCTGGCCCTGAGCATTGGATTACTTGTGGCAGGAAAGTTTAAGAGGCTGAAAACGGAAAGCGAGCGGCCGGGCCTTGAAAGAAGGATTTAACAATCACCCATATACTAACCACTTAACCTCTTACTAGCACTACACTTCAAATCAATTTATGTATGAAAGGTAATCTTACCCAAAACCCCAGGTCTTCGATTTCCCTGCTACGGAAGTCGGGAACCATGAAACTGGCCTTGATGCTGGTTGTTGCCCTCCTGGCTAGTTTGCAGTCCTTTGCCCAAGGCAATGTGACGGTGACCGGCCGGGTTACTGATAACGCTGGGACCGGTTTGCCAGGTGTTACCGTGCTCCTGAAGGGAACTTCAACCGCGGCTCCCACAGACGTGGAAGGAAACTACTCTATCTCCGTGCCTTCTGCCACGGGTACCCTGGTGTTCTCTTACATTGGTTTCCTGCCGCAAGAGGTTCCTATCAATGGCAGAACTACCGTCAACGTTACGCTGGCCTCAGACCAGCAGACCCTTGATGAGGTGGTGGTGATTGGCTACGGTACTCAGAAAGCAGAAGCGGTAACCGGTTCTGTGGCCTCTATCAATGGCGATGCCTTGCGGGAGGTGCCTTCTGCGAATATCTCCCAAGCCTTGCAAGGCCGCTTGCCAGGCGTGGAATTTGCGCAGTCATCGTCGCAGCCAGGGGCCGCTACCCAAATTCGGATTAGGGGTACTCGCTCGCTTTCGGCCAGCAATGACCCCCTGATTGTATTGGATGGTATTCCCTTCCCAGGGTCTATTGGCGATATAAACCCAAATGATATCCAGAGTGTGGACATCTTGAAAGATGCCTCTGCCACTGCTATCTACGGTTCACGTGGTGCCAACGGGGTGGTGTTGATTACTACCAAGGGAGGTAGAGCAGGTCAGAAGCCACAGTTAAGCTATAATACCTTTGTTGGGGCTAAAACAATCTTCTCTAAATACGACATGATGAGCGGCCCAGAACTGGCTGCGCTTCGCAAAGCTTCAGGTTACCAAGGCCAGGGTGCTGATGAATCCAATGATGTGGATACTGATTGGCAGGACATGTTTTACAAAACAGGTATGACCATGAGCCATGATTTGGGCGTTTCTGGAGGTACTGAAGGTGGCCGCTACAACTTCAACGCAGGTTACTACAATGAGCAAGGGGTAATTCCTACGCAGGAGTATACCCGTTACTCAGTGCGTGGTACCCTGGATCAAGGTATTGGGAAGCATGTCCGCTTAGGATTCACGACAAACAACAACTACAGCCTCTCCCAAGGTTCTAACGTGGGCTTGTATGGTATCCTGAGTTTATCGCCTCTTGCCAACCCCTACAATGCAGACGGCACCCTGAAACGGGTAATCCAAATGCCGCAAGATCAACAATGGCTCTACACAAGAGATATTGTTGAGGATCTGAAAGATAGCTGGTTGAGCCAAACAAGATCCTTGTCTTCTTACAATACCGTATTTGGCGAATTGCAGATTCCGGGGGTAGATGGCCTGAAATACAGAGTTAACTTGGGGGTTAACTACCGCCAGAGCCAAGGTGGTGCCTATACAGGTCCGGGCATTAACAATGCTGTTGCTACAACTCCTTCAACGGCCTCTGTCAGCAACCAGGTGACTACTGACTGGACCATTGAGAACTTATTAACGTATGACCGTACCTTTGCTAATAAGCACAATATCAATGTTGTAGGTTTATACTCTGCCTCAGATACCAGATTCAACAGGTCACGGGTTGCGGCCAGGGACATTCCAGCGGATGCTTTCCAGTTCTACAACCTGGGTCTGGCCGCAGGTGAGATCACTGTTAATCCAAATGATCAGCAATATTGGAAAAGCGGTTTGATGTCATGGATGGGTCGGGCGATGTATTCGTATGATGATCGGTACATGATTACTGCTACTGTTCGCTCTGATGCTTCTTCCAGGTTAGCACCAGGTTATAAATGGCATACCTATCCAGCGGTTTCACTAGGTTGGAATGTGGCCAGAGAGTCTTTCATGCAAAGTGTCTCAGCTATCAACATGTTGAAACTGCGTGTTGGGTACGGAAGAACTTCCAATCAATCAATTGCCCCATATGCCACTCTAGGGTTGTTGAATTCCAGACCATACAACTTTGGTCCTTCCAATTACCAAACCGGTTTATATGTGAGCCAACTTCCAAACCCAAGATTAGGATGGGAGTTTTCTAAAACCTGGAACTATGGTTTAGACTTTGCAGTGTTGAACAACCGTTTATCAGGTACTCTTGAGTACTACATTACAAAGACTGAAGATATTTTGTTAGGAGTTCCATTGCCTTATACCTCTGGTGTGGACAGCTATACAGCCAACATTGGTGCCACCCAAAACAAGGGTATTGAGTTATCCCTTAATGGGGTGATCTTGGATAACCTGAACGGCTGGACTTGGGAAGCAGGGCTTAATATGTATGGCAACCGCAACAAAATCGTTTCACTTGTTGGCGAAAACCCTAGAGATGAAACCAACTGGTGGTTTGTGGGCCACCCAATCAATGTCATCTACGACTACGAAAAAATTGGCCTGTGGCAAGAAGAAGATCCGTACCGCAACATCCTGGAGCCTGGTGGAAATGCAGGTATGATCAAAGTGAGATATACCGGTGAATACAATGCAGATGGTACTCCAACCAGAGCTATTGGTGCTCAAGACCGTCAGATTTTGGATGTGAATCCTAAATTCCAAGGAGGTTTCAATACTCGGGTTTCTTACAAAGGATTTGACCTGAGTGCAGTAGGTGCCTTCCAGAATGGTGGTATCCTTATCAGCACCCTGTACGGGTCATCAGGCTACCTAAATATGTTGACCGGACGCAGAGGCAACGTGAAAGTAGATTACTGGACTCCAGAGAACACAGATGCAAAGTATCCAAAGCCTGGGGGTATCATGAGCGGCGATAATCCAAAATATGGTAGC
Organism: Rufibacter psychrotolerans; assembly: GCF_016924645.1. GTDB lineage: Bacteria > Bacteroidota > Bacteroidia > Cytophagales > Hymenobacteraceae > Nibribacter > Nibribacter psychrotolerans. The sequence continues at coordinate 346,265 of NZ_JAFFJV010000009.1, forward strand.
ACCCTTGGTTACTTTGACGCTTCTTATCTGAAAGTACGCACCATCTCTCTGGGCTACAATTTTGATAACAATGCCTGGTTGAAAGGCGTGGGTGTGAACAGACTGAGACTTTATGTAACTGCACAAAACCCATTTGTGCTGTTCTCTCCATACCACAAAGAATCTGGCATGGATCCTGAAACTAACTCTTATGCTAATGAAAATGCAGCAGTAACGGATGCCTACAGAGCAAGACTGCTAACAATAGGTACTAACGCACCTGCCACTCGCAGCTACTTAGTAGGCTTAAATGTTACATTCTAAAGAAGAGAAAAATGAAAAGGTTTAAATTAAAATTTTTAATAGGAGCAGCCGTAATTTCCTTGTCCGCGGCTGGATGCTCTGATATCTTGGAGGAAGAACCTCGCAGTCTCTATACCCCTGATTACTTTCAAACAGAAAGAGGGGTATATGGAGGGTTAACTTCTATGTATGCCCATTTGCGTTACATATACGGTGACGCTTACTTCTACAACACTACCCTAACTGGTACCGATGAAGTGACCTACGGGAGAGATGCAGACGAAAACTTCTTAGTGATGGATTTGTCTGGCAGAGGAATAATCAACCCTACCAACAGCCGGGCAGACAGATTATGGACCAACGCATTCCCTAATATCAATACGGCAAGTGGTGTCATAGAAAATGCTACCGCGGTAGGAACCATTTCCCCGGCATTGATTGCAGAAGCTAGATTTTTCCGTGCCTTTGACTACTTCTTGCTAGTTCAAACCTTTGGTGGAGTACCACTGGATTTAGGAGCGGGAGAACTTAAATTCAACAGAAATCCGGTAAGAACATCTGTGCGCAACACCGTGCCAGAAGTGTACACCAAAGCCATTTTCCCAGATCTGCTGAAAGCGGTAGAAGATTTACCTACTACCAGCCGGGTGACTGGTTCTGTTACGAAAACTGTTGCTCGTCTGTACCTGGCGAAAGCATACCTGACTTATGCCTGGTGGCTTGAAAACCCGAATAATATTCCAACCTATCCTGAGGCCCCAAGAACTGACCCTGACGGACATAACGCCCAGTGGTATTTTCAGCAGGCCTATGACATTGCTACCTCTGCTATTGACAATCCGGGAGGATATGGGTTGCAGCCAACGTATTATGACGTAAACCTGGCCCAGAACGACAGAAATAAAGAGATTCTGCTGTACGCTGACCACACCGAAACCAGCGAGCTTTATAACGGTGGTAGCCTAACCTTCGGCAGCGGCGGGGCTCCTGATAACTTCGCCAGCTGGATGATGACCTGGAACTATACCTTGATCAGAAGCTACAATCCAGCGAACAATGTAGGATTTGCCTCCGTTGACCGGGAAGCGGCACAAGCGCTGGGGCGTCCTTGGACTCGTATGGCTCCAACCATTAATGCTATCAAGAATACCTTCGCAGATAAAGTCAATGATTCTAGGTATGACGGTACCTTCACTACTGTTTACCGTGGGAACTGGACAAAACAACCTGCCAACAGCACTATTGCGGTTGCTCTTAATGCGAATAACTTAGAGGTTAGACCAGGTGATGCCATCTTAACATTCCTGAACGAGGATCCAGCTACGCCAATTGCCTATCCTGCAGGTGCAGGTAGAAGCAACATTGGAGCTGGAGAAGTACCTGGTAGAGCAGATTATGTGATTGCCCCCAGTGGTATCAGCAGGATTGTTTATCCAGGCCTTTGGAAGATTGGTCCTTACCGTACAGACAACGGTACTGGATTAGGGCAGCCAAATGCCGGCAGTACACGCCCGTTCAACATCGCCAAATTCTCTGAACTGTATTTTATAGCGGCTGAGGCTGCCGTGAAAGGGGCTATTCCTTTACCAGGCAAATCTGCCAGAGATTTGATCAACGTGATCAGAGCGCGTGCGGGCAAGTGGCGTTGGGATAACAATGGGAATGCCGCTAAAGTAGAAGATAACAGTGCAGCCATGATTGCGGCCACTCCTGCCACCATTGACATCAACTATATCCTGGCTGAGCGTTCGCGCGAGTATTATGGTGAGGGTTACCGGTGGTATGATTTAGTGCGCACGCAGAAATGGAATGAGCTAGCATCTACTTACCAAATTGCTGGAACCGCTTTTGGAGACCATACTCCTGCAACGGTTACGCGGACCATTGAACCGCACCATTACCTGAGACCTATTCCTCAAGCTCAGATTGACCGTCTGGATATATCGGCAGCGGAAAAGGCTACCTATCAGAACCCAAAATATAATTAATTCGCAGTTGAAAGTACAGAGAGGATGGTATCCCAAACTCTTTGTACTTAACTGCACCATCATATGGGTTGTAGGTTGATCATCAACTGATGATACGTAGCAAAACGTAAAAGTAGGCGGCGAGTGGTAAATGGTTTACTTACTCGCCGCTTTACTTTTTTAAGGAAGCGGTTTTTGCCTGAAGGTTTCTCAGGTTTGCCCCATAAAAAATCAGTCCGTTTTCTGGCCATTTTCTTGAAATAACCAGAAAACCATGTGGCTTAACCATACAGGAGAGTTAGGTCATAATCAATGCCGTTGAAAGGAGATGATGAGAGTGCTGCTTCGCCAACAAACAGGACTTTGTTGCTCTTTTTCAATGCGCCAAAAGTTCTTTCCTTACATAAAGCTTAATTTATTTATGTCACTATTACAAAGCTGGAGATGGTACGGACCCAATGATCCGGTGACTCTGCAAGATGTGAAACAAGCCGGCGCTACCGGCATCGTCAGTGCCTTACACCACGTGCCGCACGGGGCCGTCTGGCCGCTGGAAGAAATTCAGGAGCGGAAACGCATCATTGAGGAAAGCGGCCTTACCTGGGCCGTAGTGGAGAGCGTGCCGGTGCACGAGGCCATCAAGACCCGCACCGGCGATTATGAGCAGTATTTAGAAAATTACCGCCAATCGTTGCGCAACCTGGCCGCCTGCGGCCTGAAGATTGTCTGCTACAACTTCATGCCGGTGCTGGACTGGACCAGAACCAACCTGGGCCTGGAGATGTGGAACGGGGCCAAGGCCCTCTACTTTGACTGGTCAGACCTGGCCGTTTTTGACCTGTTTATCTTAAAAAGGGAAGGGGCCGAGCAGGACTACGCCCCGGAAGTGGTGCAGCAAGCCAAGGACAGGTTCAGCTCCTATACCCAGCAGCAGCTGGACGAGTTGAGCGAGATCATCCGGATGGGCGTGCCCATGGAAGGCTACATTGAGCTGGAGCACTTAACCCAGAGCATTGAGATCTACAAGAACATTGGCCATGCCGGCCTGCGCGAGAACCTGGCGTACTTCCTGGAGTCGATTATGGACGTTTGTGAGGAAAACGGCCTTAAAATGACCATCCACCCAGATGATCCGCCCTATCCCATCCTGGGCCTGCCGCGCATCGCCTCTAACAAAGAAGACCTGGAGTTTATCCTGAACCGGGTAGACCGCGCGCCCAACGGCATCTGCTTCTGCACCGGTTCTTTGGGGGCCGGTCCGCACAACAACCCCGTGGAAATCCTCAAATCGGTGGGGCACCGGGTGTACTTCGCGCACCTGCGCAACGTGAAGAAAGACGCGCAGGGCAACTTCTTTGAGTCTGACCACCTGACCGGCGACGTGGACATGTACGGCGTCATGAAAGAACTGGTGGCCATAAACCGCGAGCGGCAGGAGCCCATTCCGTTCCGTCCGGACCACGGGCACCAGATGCTGGATGACCTGCACAAAGTCACCAACCCGGGGTACTCGGCCATTGGCCGTCTGCGGGGCCTGGCCGAACTGCGCGGTCTGGAAATGGGCATTGAGCGAACCCTGTACGGCAATAACTAGGCTGCTATGCAAAAAAGTACCCTTTCCCCAGCGGCGGCGGCCCGCAACCCGCAGCCTTCGCTCAGTACATTTCTGAACGAAGACTTTCTGCTGCACACAGAGGCCAGCAAGCGGCTGTACCATGGGTATGCCAAGGGGCTGCCCATCATAGATTACCACTGCCACCTCTCGCCGGAGGCCATTGCGCAGAACCAGAACTTCGCCAATCTCACCAGCATCTGGCTGGCCGGCGACCACTACAAGTGGCGGGCCCTGCGCACCCTGGGCATTGACGAGAAATACATCACCGGTAATGCCACCGACGAGGAGAAGTTCCTGAAGTGGGCCGGCGCGGTGCCTTACACGGTACGCAACCCCCTCTACCACTGGACCCACATGGAGCTCCATAACCCGTTTGGCGTGGACGAGCTGCTCACTGAACTAAACGCCCCGGAGGTGTACGCGCATTGTAACCAGCTGCTCCAGCAGCCGGAGTTCACCCCGCAGGGGCTCCTCACGCACTTTGGCGTGGAGATGGTGGGCACCACCGATGACCCGACGGATGACCTGGCGTTTCACCGGCAAATTTCCGAAAACGGCTTTAAAACAGAAGTACGGCCCTCTTTCCGGCCCGACAAGGTATTGAACCTGGCCGGCGGCAATGCCTTCCGGGACTACATTCGGTTGCTGGCCAGCGTCACCGGGGCTGAGATCTTCAACCTGGACAGCCTGCTGGAGGCCCTGGAGAACCGCGTCAACTACTTCCACGCGCACGGCTGCCGCATCTCAGACCACGGCCTCACCAGCCTGCCCCTGGGGCAAAAGTCTGTCCAGCAACTGAACAAGGTGTTTACCGATGTGCTGCAGGGCGATGACAAAGAGGCCGCCCAGTACCATGATGCCTTCGGCCGGTTCCTGCTGGTAGAGTTGGCGCGCATGTACTACCAGAAAGGCTGGGTGCAGCAATTCCACGTGGGGGCCATCCGGAACAACAATCACCGCATGCTGCAGGTGAACGGGCCCGACACTGGGTATGACTCCATCGGGGACTACCCGCAGATCCAGGCCATGGCCAGCTTCTTCAACCAGCTGGAGCAGGAGAACTGCCTCACCAAAACCATCATCTACAACCTCAACCCCGCCGACAACGCCGCTTTCGCCACCATGATCGGGAACTTCCAGGGCGGCGGCATCAAAGGCAAGATGCAGTTCGGCTCGGCCTGGTGGTTCCTGGACAACCTGGACGGCATGAAACAGCAGATGGACGCGCTCTCCAGCATGGGTCTCATCAGCTGCTTTGTGGGCATGCTCACCGATTCGCGCAGCTTCCTGTCATATTCCCGCCACGAGTATTTCCGGCGCTTGCTCTGCAACCTGCTGGGCGAGGACATGGAGCGCGGCCTGCTGCCCATGGACCTGCCCTGGATGGGGAAAATGGTGCAGGACATCTGTTATTACAACGCCAAAAACTACTTTCCATCTTAAAAGCCCCCCGTATGAGTAGTCTTACTTTCCTGAAAACGGCCCCAAAACGGCCCTATCGTAAAAAACTAGCCTGGAAGCCGCTTTTCCTGTTGCTGGCTGTGCTCACCTTTTCGCCGGCGGCCTTCGCCCTGGATGACGTAACGTATATATCGGGCCAGAAGAAGGGCAACGCCTTTCCACTGGCCGAAGCCGGTAAACCCGCGCCCTTCTTCGTCAGCGAGGCCGATTTCCCCGGGGTCATCAGGGCCCTGCGGGATCTGCAGGCCGATGTGCAGCGCGTGACCAAAGCCGAGCCCGCCCTGACGGTGGGCAAGAAGGCCCCCAAAGCCAAAACCCTGGTGCTGGTGGGCACGCTGGGCAAAAGCCCGCTCATTGACCAACTGGTGAAAAGCAAGAAGCTGGACGTGCAAGACCTGGCCGGCAAGTGGGAAACCTTTGTGGTGCAGACCGTGAAGAAACCCATGAAAGGCGTAGAAGAGGCCCTGGTGATTGTGGGCAGCGACAAGCGCGGCACCATCTACGGCATCTATGACGTGTCGCAGCAGATTGGCGTGTCGCCGTGGTACTGGTGGGCCGATGTGCCGGTTAAGCAGCAGCAGAACCTGTACGTGCAGGAAGGCCGCCACACCAAAGGCACTCCGGCCGTGAAATACCGCGGCATCTTCATCAACGACGAGGCCCCGGCACTTTCCAACTGGGCCAAAGAGCAGTTTGGCGGGTTCAACCACAAGTTCTACGAAAAGGTGTTTGAGCTGATCCTGCGCATGAAAGGCAATTACCTGTGGCCCGCCATGTGGGGCAGCGCCTTCAGCGACGATGACAAGCTCAACCCGCATACCGCCGATCTGTACGGTGTGGTGATGGGCACCTCGCACCACGAGCCGCTGGCGCGCGCCCACGACGAGTGGCGCCGCAACGGAGGCGGTCCGTGGAACTACAACACCAACGCCGAGAAGCTGCGCGAATTCTGGACCGGCGGCATTAAACGCATGAACGGCTTTGAGAACATCGTGACCGTGGGCATGCGCGGCGACGGCGACGAGCCCATGAGCGAGGAAAGCAACATCGGGCTGTTAGAGAAAATCGTGGCCGACCAGCGCAAGATCATCGCTGAGGTTACCGGCAAACCCGCTTCGCAAACCCCACAGCTTTGGGCCCTGTACAAAGAAGTGCAGGACTACTATGACAAAGGCATGCGCGTCCCTGATGACGTGACGTTGTTGCTGGCCGATGACAACTGGGGAAACATCCGCAAATTGCCAAAACCAGGCGAGAAACAGCACTCCGGCGGCTACGGCATCTACTACCACTTTGACTACGTGGGAGGCCCCCGTAATTACAAATGGCTCAACACGAACCCCATTCCCCGCATCTGGGAGCAGATGCACCTGGCCTACCAGCACAAAGCCGACCGCATCTGGATTGTGAACGTGGGCGACATCAAACCCATGGAGTTCCCCACCGAGTTCTTCCTGGACTACGCCTGGAATCCCGAGAAGTGGCCCGCCGAGCGCCTGGAGGAGTACACCCGCCTGTGGGCCGAGCGCCAGTTTGGACCCGAGCACGCTCCGGCTATCGCCCAGATGCTCTCTAAGTACGCCAAATACAACAGCCGCCGTAAGCCGGAGCTGCTGTCCCCGGACACCTACAGCCTCACCAACTACCAGGAGGCCGAACGGATTGTAGCCGAGTATAACCGCCTGGCCGAGGAAGCCGAGCGCCTCAACGCCGCCTTACCGGCCCAGTACCGCGATGCCTACTACCAACTGGTGCTGTTCCCCATCAAGGCCTGCGCCAACCTGAACGAACTGCACGTAACCACCGGCCGCAACCGCTGGTACGCCGCCCAGGGCCGTAACACCACCAATGACATGGCCGCCAAAGTGAAGCAGCTGTTTGAGAAAGACGCCGCCCTCACCGAGCATTTCCACAAGAACATTGCCGGCGGCAAATGGAACCACATGATGTCGCAGACGCACATCAGCTACACCTACTGGCAACAACCCGAAAAAGACGTGATGCCTGAGGTGAAGCAACTCACCCCACCCGCCGCCGCCGACATGGGCGTGGCTCTGGAGGGCTCTGCGCTGTGGTGGCCCCAGGCGAAGGAAACCGCCGTGTTGCCGCGCTTCTCGCGGTACGTGAACCAGGGCCATTACCTGGAGATCTTCAACCGGGGGCAGCAGCCTTTTGACTACACCATCCAGACCGGGGCGCCCTGGCTGAAGGTGTCGCAGGCAACCGGCACGGTGGCCAAAGAGCAGCGCATCTGGGTAAGCGTAGACTGGGCCAACGCGCCGGCCGGCGAGCAGCGGGCTCCCATCACCATTGTAGGCCCAAAGGGCAAGAAGGTGGTGGTGCAGGCCGTGCTTGAGCCTGCCTTGCCAGTGGCCGCCCAGCCCGAGGGCTTTGTGGAGAGCAACGGCTACGTTTCCATGGAGGCCGAGCATTTTACCCAGGCCGTGAACGGCAACGGGGTGCAGTGGCAGTTGATCCCAGATTTGGGCCGGACGGCTTCGGCCATGACCACGGTGCCGGTGACGGCTCCCAGCCAGACTCCCGGCGGCAACAGCCCGCACCTGCAGTACAAAGTGCATCTGCAAAAAGGCGGCGAGGTGAACGTGCAGGTAATGGTAGCGCCCACACTCAACTTCCACAACACGCAGGGCCTGCGGTACGCCATCTCCTTCAATGATGAAAAACCGCAGATCATCAACCTTCACACTAACACCTCGGAGCGGGAGTGGGGCAAGAACGTGGCCAATAACATTAACTTGACCATTTCTAAGCACCTCCTCAACAAACCCGGCGAGCACGTGCTGAAGTTCTGGATGGTAGACTCGGGCGTGGTCCTGCAGAAGATCGTGATTGACGCCGGCGGCCTGAAGCCCAGCTACCTGGGGCCGCCCGAAAGCGCTTACCAACCGGCCAAGCAAGTGAAGTAAAAGTGTTTCCGGCCTGTTTTCCCCAAAACAGGCCGGAAATGCCCCTTTTAGGGAGAGCCATCGCCCGAACGCCCTGCCAACGGGCAGGTCACGTTACCCGCGGCAGGTGCAGCCCCGGCCCTCCTTTCTTCTTTTTCCTTATGGTACTTGTTTCAGAGGAGTTTTCCTGAAAACGGGTCCAAAACAGAACTGATATCCACTGAGCGGCGCGCCCTCCGGCGAGCCCCTGCATCACGCTAACCATGACCAGAAAACTATCCTTCCTCCAGAAAACCTTCCTGCTCGGGGCTTTGCTGCTGACGTTTCTCTTTGTCCCGGCCCAGGCCCAGCAGCAGAAAAAGCTGTTCCAGAACCCCATCTTCCCAGGCTTTTACCCAGACCCCAGCATCTGCCGGGTAGGGGAGGACTACTACCTTATCCACTCCACCTTCGCGTACTTCCCAGGGGTGCCTATCTTCCACAGCAAAGACCTGGTGAACTGGACCCAGATTGGCAACATCCTGGACCGCCCGGAGCAGTTGAACCTGGACGGGCATGATGTGTCCCGGGGAATTTTCGCGCCCACCCTCTCGTACCACAACGGCACGTTCTACATGGTGACCACCCTCATTGACAAGGGCGGCAACTTTGTGGTGACGGCCACCAATCCGGCGGGGCCCTGGTCCAATCCGCACTGGCTGCCCAACGTGAACGGCATTGACCCCTCGCTCTTCCATGACGACGACGGCAAAACCTACGTGCTGTATAATTCTGATGCCCCAGACAACCAACCACTCTACAGCGGGCACCGCACCATCAGGATGTACGAACTGGACCTGAACACCATGAAAACCGTGGGCCCGCAGCACCTGCTGGTGAACGGCGGAGTGGACCTTTCCAAGAAGCCCGTCTGGATTGAGGGACCGCACATTTACAAGGTAAACGGGTACTACTACCTCATGGCCGCCGAGGGTGGAACCAGCGTGCAGCACTCAGAGGTCATCCTGCGCAGTAAATCGGTGACCGGGCCGTATGTGCCGTACGAGCAGAACCCCATCCTTACCCAGCGCCTCCTGCCGGCCAACCGACCTAATCCCGTGTCGGCCACCGGACACGCAGACCTGGTAGAGACCCAGAACGGCGAGTGGTGGGCCGTTTTCCTGGCCACCCGGCCGTACGACGGCCCAGAGGATCACTACAACACCGGGCGGGAGACGTTCCTGGCCCCCGTTACCTGGAAAGACGGCTGGCCCATCATCAACCCAGACCATGAACTGGTGCAGTACGCGTACCCGGTGCCTAACCTGCCTGCCCAGCCCAAGCCGGCGTTTCCGCTTACCGGAAACTTCACCTATCGCGAGGACTTCAAAGGCAGCTCCCTACCCATGTACTGGCTACAACTGCGCACGCCGCGCTCTACCTGGTATAGCCTGAGCCAACCGGCCGGCAAACTGACCCTGAACGTACGGCCCCAAAATTTCTCCCAGAAGGAGAACCTGTCGTTCATTGCCCGCCGGCAGCAACACGTGCGCGGCACCGCCAGCACCAAACTGGAGTTTGTGCCCCAGAAAGAAAATGAGTTCGCCGGCCTGGTGGCCTTCCAGAACAGTGAGCACCATTACGCGCTGGGCAAAACCTTGAAGGGCAATGCTCCCGTGGTGCGCCTGCTCAAGGCCGACAACACTGTGCTGGCGGAGAAAACCCTCACCCGCAAAGAAGCCAAAAAGCCGCTTTACCTCAAGGTAGCCTTCAACGGCGGAGCCTACTCCTTTTACTATGCCACCAAAGAAGGCAAGTGGCAGGTGCTGCAGGAGAATGTAGACGGCAAATACCTCAGTACCCGGGTAGCCGGGGGCTTTGTGGGCGTCACCCTGGGCATGTACGCCACCTCCAACGGGCAGCCGTCTACCAACCAAGCCGCCTTTGACTGGTTTGACTACGAAGGCAACGACGCCATCTTTGCGCCTGCCACCGTCCCGCAGGCACAATAATCCTGAAATATTACTGGATCAGCTATTGTTATTCTAGATTATAATTGTTAATTTAACACTTATTAACCCTCTTCCCTAACTAGCAACCCAAAACCTATCTATTATGAAGTTTTTCATTGACACCGCCAACCTGGCGCACATCAAAGAGGCCCATGATCTTGGCATTCTGGACGGCGTAACCACCAACCCCTCGCTCATGGCCAAGGAAGGCATCAAGGGCGAGCAGGCCACGCTGGACCATTACAAAGCCATCTGTGCGATAGTAGACGGGGACATCAGTGCCGAGGTGCTTTCCACTGATTTTGAGTCAATGGTGGAAGAGGGAAAAAGGCTGGCCGCGCTGCACCCCAACATTGTGGTGAAAGTGCCCATGATCAAAGACGGCCTGAAGGCGATCAAGTGGTTCACCGACAACGGCATTAAAACCAACTGCACCCTGGTGTTCTCGGCGGGGCAGGCCATCCTGGCGGCAAAGGCGGGTGCCACCTACGTTTCCCCGTTCCTGGGCCGCGTAGACGATATTGGCTGGGACGGCGTGCAGCTCATTGAGCAGATTGCCGCCATCTACGCCGTGCAGGGGTATGACACCCAGATCCTGGCGGCGTCTATCCGCAGTTCTATGCACATCGTGAAATGCGCCGAAGCCGGGGCGCACGTCTGTACCTGTCCGCTGGAGCCTATCCTGGGCCTGCTGAACCATCCCCTGACCGACAGTGGCCTGGCCAAGTTTGTGGCCGACGCCCGCAAAATGAGGGAAGTACTGGAGAACGCCTGATGTATTCTTACAGGCATAAAGGAAAAAGCAGAAAGGCAGCGGGTAGGGCGGTCACAGGCCCTGGTTGGGTCAGTGCCCCAAGGCTGCCTAGTCTGGTAAATTAGATAGAATCAATCACCATACGTGAACATATGCAATCAGAAGTAAAGGAAACGCTGCAGTTGGAAGAGCTGGAGCAAGTGGCCAGGCAGGTGCGGCGCGATATCGTTAGAATGGTCCACGGCTGCCAGTCGGGGCACCCGGGCGGCTCTTTGGGCTGCACCGATTTTTTTGTGGCGCTCTATTTCAAAGTGATGAACCACAACCCCGCCTTTAACATGGATGGGGTAGGGGAAGACCTGTTCTTCCTGTCCAACGGCCACATCTCGCCGGTCTGGTACAGCGTGCTGGCCCGCTCGGGCTACTTTGACGTGAGCGAGCTCAAGACGTTCCGCAAACTGGACTCCCGCCTGCAAGGGCACCCCACTACCCATGAGGAACTGCCCGGCGTGCGCATTGCCTCGGGCTCCCTGGGGCAGGGCTTGTCGGTGGCCATTGGTGCCGCCCTCACCAAGAAGCTGAACGGCGACACCGGTCTGGTGTTCACGCTGCACGGCGACGGCGAGTTGCAGGAAGGGCAGATCTGGGAGGCCGCGCTCTTCGCCCCGCACAACAAAGTAGATAACCTGATCTCTACCATTGACGTGAACGGCCAGCAGATTGACGGCCCCACCGACAAGGTCCTGGCCCTGGGCAACCTGCGCGCCAAATGGGAAGCCTTCGGCTGGGACGTGCTGGAAATGAACGGCAACGACCTGGCAGACGTGATCAGGGTACTGGAACTGGCCAAAGCCAAGACCTTCAAGGGCAGACCCATCATGATCCTGATGCAGACCAACATGGGCCACGGCGTGGATTTCATGATGGGTTCCCACAAATGGCACGGGGTGGCCCCCAATGATGCGCAACTGGAGCAGGCCCTGGCTCAGTTGACCTGCAACCAGGAAGACTACTAAAGCTGGCTTCTTGGCGTGGGCTGCCGTTTTGGGCCTGGTTTTGCCAAAACTCCCCTAAAACGGACCGCCCCTCTTTCAGCTTGCAACTTAAGCGATAACCGCGTTACTACATGAAAAAATATACTTATACAGAATCTAAAGACACCCGCTCTGGCTTTGGGGCGGGGCTGGTGGAAGCCGGCCGCAGAAACGAGAACGTGGTGGCGCTCTGCGCCGACCTGGTAGGCTCCCTCAAAATGGGAGACTTCATCAAGGAGTTTCCCGAGCGATTTGTGCAGGTGGGCATCGCCGAGGCGAACATGATGGGCATAGCCGCGGGCATGACCATTGGCGGGAAGATCCCTTTTACGGGTACCTTCGCCAACTTCTCCACCGGCCGCGTGTATGACCAGATCCGGCAATCCATTGCCTACTCAGACAAAAACGTGAAGATCTGCGCCTCGCACGCCGGGCTTACCCTAGGTGAGGACGGCGCCACCCACCAGATCCTGGAAGACCTGGGCATGATGAAAATGCTGCCCGGCATGACCGTGATCAACCCGTGTGACTACAACCAGACCAAAGCGGCCACCATCGCCATCGCCGACCACCACGGGCCGGTGTACCTGCGCTTCGGGCGGCCGGTGATCCCGGTGTTCACCCCTGCCGACCAGGAGTTTGTGATTGGCAAGGCCTGGATGGTGAACGAGGGAACCGACGTGAGCATTATCGCCACGGGCCACCTGGTGTGGGAGGCGATCAAGGCCGGCGAGAAGCTGGCCGAAATGGGCATCTCCGCCGAGATCATCAACATTCACACCATCAAACCCCTAGACGAGGAAGCCATCCTGAAGTCGGTGGCGAAAACCGGCTGCGTGGTGAGCGCCGAGGAGCACAACCGCCTGGGCGGCCTGGGCGACAGCATTGCTCAGTTGCTCATCAGGAACACCCCGGTGCCCATGGAGTACGTGGCCGTGAACGACACCTTCGGGGAGAGCGGCACGCCCGAGCAGCTCATGAAGAAGTACGGCCTGGACGACGAGCACATCATCAAAGCCGTGCAAACGGTGATGGCGCGCAAAAAGACCGCAGCCCAGTAGCAGCTGCCGCTGCCGGCAGCGGTTTTTCTGGAAAAGTAAAGAATAGGATATAGGTGAAAAGGCGGGCTCTTCTGGAGCCCGTCTTTTTTTGGGGTGTTTTCCTGAAAACAGGCCCAAAACGGAGGTAGGCGCTGGGAGGGAAGAAACCATAACCCATTGAATACAGCTAGACAGGAACGAGCCGGAACTGCCGCCAACCAATGGGGTTAACTTTCCGGCAACAAAAAAGGCTGCCCCGCAACTGGGGCAGCCTTTTTCAGGTTTAAAAGGGACCGGTAAGAGCTTACACGGTTACCTTTCCTTTAGAGCGTGACTGGGGTTCTTTCTCCCACAGCGCTTCCATGTCTTCCAAGGATCTGCCTTTGGTTTCCGGCACCATTTTCCAGACAAACAGGAAGGACAAGACGCTCATCACCCCATAGAAACCATACGTGAAGGCGCCGCTGAACTCCATCATAGACGGGTAGGTGGCCGAGATAAAGTAGTTGGCGGCCCATTGCGCGGCCACCGCTACCGCTACCGCTTTCCCCCTGATTTTGTTAGGGAAGATCTCCGCGATCAGGACCCAGCAGATTGGCCCCCACGACATCATGAAAGAGGCCGTGTACACAATGATGAACACCAATGTGCTGATGCCGATGATCTCGTAGTAAGCGAAAGCTGAGATGGCAAACATGCCAATGGCCATGCCTACCGAACCCACCATCAGCAGGGGTTTTCTCCCCCATTTGTCTACCGTTACAATGGCCAGTACCGTGAAGAGTACGTTCACCACGCCCATCACCACGGTTTGCAGCATAGAGGCGTCTTTCCCGGCCCCCATGCTTTCAAAGATGCGGGGCGCATAGTACAGGGCCACGTTGATGCCCACGAACTGCTGGAACACAGACAGGAGAATGCCTATGATAATCACCATCTTCCCGTAAGACCAGAGGTTGCCCGAGTGGTGCTCTACGGTATTCTTGATGTCATCAAAGATTTTACGGGCGTTCACCGCACCATTCACTTTGGTCAGGATTTTCAGGGCCTCGTCATCTCTGTTGACCATGCTCAGGTATCTTGGCGACTCTGGCACAAAGAACAGCAGCAGTCCGAATAAACCGGCCGGAATGGCTTCTGACAGGAACATCCATCTCCAACCCACCTCGTTGAGCCATTCGGTCGTCTGGCCCTTGGCTATCCCCCAGTTCACGAAATACACCACCAGCATCCCGAAGATGATGGCAAACTGGTTCAGGGAAACCAGACGCCCCCGTAGGTTGGCCGGCGCAATTTCGCCAATGTACACCGGGCAAACGGCTGAGGCCAGGCCCACCCCAATACCCCCAATGATGCGGTAAAAGTTGAACATGTACAGCAGCCCCATGGTAGGCTCGCCTTCGTTAAAGAACAGGAACTCTGGGTAACCAGACCCCAAGGCCGATAACAGAAACAGGATAGCCGCTATGATCAGGGTATTTTTCCGGCCCAAGCGGGAGGAGAAAACCCCTGAGATAGCCCCACCTAAGATACAACCAATCAAGGCGCTGGAGATGGTGACCCCATGCACCCAGGTGCTGAGGCCCTGGCCCGTGATCAGGTAGGCCTGCACAGACTTTTCGGCGCCCGAGATGACGGCTGTGTCATACCCAAACAGTAATCCACCCAAGGTGGCAATCAAGGTGATCCCGGCAATGTAGGGAAGGTTTTGCCCCGCCGTTTCTTTTTCGGTCTTTATCATGTTAAGAGGGGTTTTAGGGAAGAAAGATCAAACCGCTTAGATAAAGCGGTTGATCAGGTTCTCCAGGTATTCTTGACGGCCGCTTTGTACCGCTGGCTCCCCGTTCTCCACGGCATACGCGCGCAGGTCTTCCAGGGTCAGTTTGCCTTGCTCGTACTCCTGGCCTCTGCCGTTGTCAAAAGAAGCGTAGCGCTCCTGGCGCACTTTCAGGAAATCAGACTTCTGCAGGATGTTGTCGGCGGTGATCAGGGCGCGGGCGAAGGTGTCGGCGCCGCCGATGTGGGCGTGGAACAGGTCGGCCGGGTCAGTGGAGTTTCTTCTGATCTTGGCATCGAAGTTCACGCCGCCGCCCTGCAGACCACCGGCCTGTAAGAACACCAGCATGGCCTCGGTAAGCTCGTTCAGGTTGTTCGGGAACTGGTCGGTATCCCAGCCGTTCTGGTAGTCGCCGCGGTTGGCGTCAATAGAGCCCAGTACGCCGGCATCGGCGGCCACCTGCAGCTCGTGCTGGAAGGTGTGGCCCGCCAGGGTGGCGTGGTTAACCTCAATGTTGATTTTGAAATCGCCCAACAGGTCATGCTGGCGCAGGAACCCGATCACGGTAGCGCAATCGTAGTCGTACTGGTGTTTGGTAGGCTCCATGGGCTTGGGCTCAATGAAGAACGTGCCTTTGAAGCCTTGTTTGCGGGCGTAATCTTTGGCAGTATGCAGGAAGCGGGCGAAGTGCTCCTGCTCGCGCTTCATGTCGGTGTTCAGCAGGGTCATGTAACCTTCGCGGCCACCCCAGAACACGTAGTTCTCACCACCCAGGGCAATGGTAGCGTCCAAGGCGGCTTTCACCTGGGCACCGGCGTGCGTTAATACGTGGAAGTCTGGGTTGGTGGAGGCACCGTTCATGTAACGGGCGTGCGAGAACACGTTGGCCGTTCCCCAAAGCAGTTTCACGCCGCTCTCCTGCTGCTTCTGCAGGGCGTACTCTACCATGGTTTGCAGGCGACGCTCGTTCTCCACAATGTCATTGCCATAGTCTACCACGTCCACGTCATGGAAGCAGTAGTAGGGCATGCCAATCTTGGTGATGAACTCAAACGCTGCATCCATTTTGGCCTTGGCGCGCTCAATCACATCTGAGCTGGCGTCCCAGGCGAAGTTGAGGGTAGGGCCCCCGAACGGATCTGATCCGTTGGCGTTGAAAGAGTGCCAGTAGGCCACCGCAAACTTAAAGTGCTCTTTCAGGGTTTTGCCCGCTACCACCCGGTTTTCGTCATACCAGCGGTACGCCAGCGGGTTGTCTGACTCCAGACCTTCAAACTTTATTTGACCTATTCCTTTGAAGTACTCTTGGTCTCCTAATGTGATTTTTGCCATGGTTTTGTGAAGTATGGTGTTGAAAATTAGTTGCTTAGTTGTTTTTGTAATAAGGTTTTCCAGTCCTGGTAGGCGGCTTCGTAGGCCTGGGTCTGGGTGGGTTCTATCACTTTCAGGCGCTCAAAGCGGCTGAAGGCTTCCTGCGCCGAGGCGAATACCTGGGCCCCAATGCCGGCTCCCAGGGCCGCGCCCACGCTGCCGTCGTTCTGGTATAATTCCACCGGTACGTGGGTGGCGTTCACGAAGGCCTCGGCGAACAGTTCGCTCAGGAACATGTTGGCGTTGCCCGCCCGGATCACCTGCGGGTTCATGCCGTTCTCGCGCATGATGTCCAGCCCGTAGCGGAACGTGAAGGCGATGCCCTCTTGCACCGCCCGGAACACGTGGGCCCGGGAATGCAGGTTAAAGTCCAGGTGGTGGAACTGCGCGCCAATGATGCGGTTGTTGAACACGCGCTCGGCCCCGTTCCCGAACGGGAAGATGCGCAGCCCCTGGCTGCCTACCGGCGTTTTCAAGGCTTCCTGGTTCATCTGCGGGTAGCTAAGGCCCTGGCCCATGTTTTCCTTCACCCAACTGTTCATGATGCCCGTGCCGTTGATGTTCATGAGCACGCCTACGCGCTTAGAGGCTGGGGTGTAGTTCACGTGCGCGAAGGTGTTCACGCGTGACTGGGGGTCATACACCAGCTGGTCGCTCACGCCGTAGATCACGCCCGAAGTACCGGCGGTGGCGGCCACCTCGCCGGGGTTGAGCACGTTCAGGGAAAGGGCGTTGTTGGGCTGGTCGCCCGATTTGTAGGCCACCGGAATGCCCGCTTTCAGGGAGAGGGTAGAAGCTACCTCCGGCTTCACCTGGCCGTGCGAGGAGAAGAGCGGCCGTACCTCGGGGATAATGTCTGCCCCAAACCCGAAGAAGTTCATGACATCGGCCGACACCTCGTCTTTCTGGAAATCCCAGAAAATCCCTTCCGAGAGGGCCGAGGCGCTGGTGGTGATGTCGCCCGTCAGCTTCATGGCAATGTAGTCGCCGGGTAGCATGATTTTGTAGATCTTGCTGAACGTTTCGGGCTCGTTTTCCTTCACCCAGGCCAATTTGGCGGCGGTGAAGTTACCCGGCGAGTTCAGCAACCGCGATAGGCTCTGCTCCTGGCCGATGTGCTCAAACGCCTGGTTGCCGTAGGGCACCGCGCGGCTATCGCACCAGATGATGGAGTCGCGCAGCACGTTCTGGTTTTGGTCCACCACCACCAGGCCGTGCATCTGGTAGGCAATGCCGATGGCGCCAATGTCCTGGGGGTTGTACGCCCCGGTGGCGTTCACTTTCCGGATGGCCTGTTGGGTATGCTCCCACCACATCTCGGGCGACTGTTCTGCCCAGCCGGGTTGCAGGGAGGTGATTTTGGATTCCGTGTCGGGGTACTGGGCCGAGGCCAGGCTTTTCTGGGTATTAGCGTCTACCACAGAGACTTTGATGGAGGAGGTACCTACGTCTATTCCTAATAAGAGCATACAGGACTTTGGTTCTTAGTGAGCGGTTTACGCGGGCAAGTGCTTGCGTAAGAGGTACGGATTCCTCTGGATTCAGATTTATGCCAACGTTGGCATAAGTTTACGCGTAAATTTTGAGAATAGAAAATTTATGTTCCAATTTCCTGCTTTTTCTTACAAAAAAAGGCCGGTTTGCCGGGGTTTGCCGCCAACTTTCTATTTTAGTCCTGTCTTCGCCGAGCTTTTTACGGGGCTAGAAAACATGAGAATGCAAGAAAACAGCTATATTGGTCACCTGTTTAGTAGCCGTTTTTCAGGGTTTTTCCTAAAACCATAAGGAATAGCGCAGTTGGTTAGCATTTTCTGAACGGCGTGGGCTGCCCCATGCGTACATCTCTGTTAAGTTGAAAAAGACCACCATCCACGACATTGCCCGCGAGTTAGATGTAACGTTCTCCACCGTGGCCCGGGCCCTCAACGACCACCCGGCCATCAGCGCGGCCACCAAGGCGGCCGTGCTGGAAACCGCCAAGCGCCTCAATTACCAGCAGAACAAACTGGCCTCCTCGCTCCGGTCGGGCCGTACCAACGTCATCGGCATCATTGTGCCCAGCCTGGATACCAGCTTCTTCAGCTCGGTGGTGCACGGCATTGAGAAGGTGATGAACGAGAACGGCTACAACATCCTGCTGTACCAAACCGGCGAGTCGCTCTCTCAGGAGCAGAAAGGCCTGGAGACCTTCCTGCAGTCCAGGGTAGACGGCATCCTGTCGTCGGTTTCGGCTGAGGCCGAGGGCTCAGAGCTCTACTCAGAACTGCGGAAACGCCAGGTGCCGCTCCTGTTCTTTGACCGGGCCATCAAGGAATTGGCGGTCCCCTCGGTCACCATCAACGACTACCAGGGAGGCTATGCCGCCACCGAACACCTGATCAAGCAGGGCTACCAGCGCATTGCGCACATCACCTCAGACCAGAACCTGACCATCTTCAATGAACGGTACCGGGGCTACCGCGACGCCCTGCACGACCACGGGCTTTCCGTTTCCAAAAAGTTGATCTTCAAGGGAAAGATAGCCCTGGAACTGGGCAAGGCCTCGGTGCAGCAGTTGTTAAAGGACAAAGTGGCGTTTGATGCGGTTTTCTCGGCGGAGGACTACACCGCCATGGGGGCCCTGCAACAGCTGCTGGAAGCCGGCATCCGGGTACCCGAGCAGGTGGGCGTGGTGGGTTTCGCCAACGAGGCGTTCGGGGCGTTCGTGACGCCTTCCCTTTCTACCATAGACCAGCAAACCGTGCGCATGGGCGAGGAGACCGCCCGCTTGTTCCTGAAACTCTGCGGCAGCAAAGACTTCTATGGCTCAGCCCCCGAGCGCATTGTCCTGGACCCCATCCTGGTTCCCCGTAAATCGTCCCAGCCCCAGTAGCGGTTCTGTTTTTGCCGCTGTTTTGAGGCTCTTTTTAAAGAACTAGGCCATAAACAGGCAAAAGGCCAAGTACCCAATGCCGTTGAAGCTATGTCGGTTATTTAGCCCCAAAATCGCCCTCGCTCGCCTCTGGCGAGTGTGAGTCATTGGGCGGCGTCCCGCCGCTTGGGTTGTATAAACTCCTTCATCATCCCCATCATCCCCAAACTTTGCCTAGTGGCCAGAGGCCACCTGATAGCGCACACTCGCCAGAGGCGAGCGAGGGATAAAATTGTATGGGTGGCTGGGCTACAGGACACTGCACAAGGGAGCACAAGAAAGAGAAGAACGGGAGGTGGTGTGTCTTTATCTTATTTATTATGTAAAGTATCTAGCTAGGCTTTCCATCTTTTCTCAGTATACTGGACCAGGCCGCAGGAGGATATTCCCAATGAACCGTTAATTTTGCAGCATGGGTTTGAACATGGCATCACTGGCATCGGGGAGTAACGGCAATTGCTATTACGTGGGGAATGAAAAGGAGGCGGTCTTGGTGGATGTGGGCATTTCGTGCCGCGAGACCGAGAGGCGCATGCAGCGGCTGGGGCTCTCCATGGAGAAGGTAAAAGCCATCTTCATTTCCCATGAGCACACAGACCACATCAAGGGCTTACCAGTCATAGCCAAGAAGTACAAGATACCGGTGTACATCACGCCGGCCACCTTGCAGGGGCTGCGCGGTGGGGTGGAGCCACAGCTGGTGCGGGCTTTCCGGGGGTACGAGCCCGTGGAGGTGGGCGGCCTGTCCGTTACCGCTTTCCCCAAGTACCACGATGCCGCCGACCCACACAGCTTCATTGTTTCGGGCGGAGGGATCAACGTGGGCGTGTTTACCGATATCGGAACGCCCTGTGACCACGTTATCCGCAACTTCCAACAGTGCCACGCCGCCTTTCTGGAAACCAATTACGACGATGACCTGCTGGACCGGGGGCATTACCCGTACCACCTGAAAGCCCGAATCAGGGGAAACCACGGGCACCTCTCTAACCGGCAGGCGCTCAATCTTTTCACCGGCTACAAACCCGAATTCATGAGCCATGTGTTGCTGGGCCATTTGTCCAGGGACAACAACCACCCGGGGCTGGTGCAGGAATTGTTCACTGCGCACGCTCAGGACACGCTGGTGGTGGTGGCCTCCAGGTATGAGGAAACCAGCGTGTATCATATTGAAGGAGACCCTATCCCTCTTGCCGAGCGCCCCGTGGTAGCCCCTGTGCCAGAGGCAGTGCCTGCGCCCAGCCCACCTGTAGTGCAGCAGCTATCGCTTGAGCTGTTCTAACCCCACTTAGTCTTTAAGGAGAAAGGGGGACTTCGCGGGCGCTCAGCTTAGAAAGTTGGACTGGAGCGGGAGATGGTTGAAGCCCATAGCAGGTAACGATCTAAGTAGAAGCCTGTAGAATCCTCCATTCAGCCTACTTCTTCTGCACAAGTTGTGTTTTTAGGCCAACCTTAGAAATGCTTCCTACGTTTTGATACCCATATACCAACTTATTAACCCAAATAAAGCTATGGACGTATCAAACTTGAAAGAAAAAGCTGACAACTTTAACCCAGACCATAAAGAAGGACCAGTAGCTCGCCACATTGAGGAGTATACTGCCAAGTTGCCTTCTGATTTGTTCCTGTGGGCTGCCCTTGGATCAATGGCTGTTTCGGCTACCCTGAAAATCATGAAAAAAGATGACGAAGCGCTGTTTGTAGGACAATGGCCCGCGCCTTTCCTGCTGCTGGGGCTATACAATAAGCTTGTAAAAGTGAAAGGCTCAGACGGCGAGAAAGACGGTCCAAACCGTCCGGCCGGCGCTAACGCCGAGGTAAGAGGCGCCGGACGTTAATTCGACCCATCGCCCAAAACCACAAAGGGGAAGCATTTGCTTCCCCTTTGTGGTTTTGGGCCTGTTTTGCCAGAAATCGGCCCAAAACAGAAAGGTTGCGTTGGCCCTGGAAACGCTAGGGCTGGGGCCTTTTCTTGGTGCCCCTAGTGGGAGGTGCCGAGAGCGGGTCATCGGGCCAGTGGTGTTTGGGGTAGCGGCCGCGCAGGTCTTTTCTAACGTCAAAGTAGCCGGTGCTCCAGAAGCTGCGCAGGTCGCGGGTGACCTGTACGGGGCGGGAAGCCGGGGAGAGCAGGTGCATGAGCACCGGCACCTTGCCGCCGCCAATACGCGGCGTATCCAGCAGCCCGAAGACTTCCTGCAAACGCACGGCCAGCACGGGGGCGTTCACGTCTGCATAATCCAGGGCGATGCGTGAGCCGCTAGGCACTTCCAGGTGGGAAGGAGCCAACCGGTCCATTTCCTGCCGCTGTTCCCAGGTCAGATCGGCCAGCAGAATCTCCTTAAAATCTAATCTAGCCACCTGGTCCAGGGTTCTCAAGCCTACCAGGTGCGGCAGCAGCCATTCTTCCAGGGTCGCCTCCAGGTGCGGTTCAGAGACATCGGGCCATTGGTCGGGCCACAAGTGGTGCAGAAACGCCAATCGCCTAAGCGTTTTTTGGGCATCCTCCGACCACGGCAAACGCTGAATCCCTTTTTCCTGCAGACCTTGCAAGAGCGCTTGGGCTACGGTCTCCTGGTCTGGGTTCTGAAGGGTGGTTTCCTCTAGAATCAAGGCTCCCAAACGGGTAATCTGCCGGGCGACCACTTTTTCAGTAGCGGCATCCCAGCGTACCTCCTGTACTTTCTCCAGCTGGCCGGCAAAGTGTTGGAGCAACTCTTCCCTGGAAACAGGGGCGGCGGTGAGCACCCGGGGTTTGTTGCCCAGCTCCAGGTGCGCCACGGCGTAGAACTCGGCTTCGCCGAACAACTCGGTTTGCAGGGAGGCCCGCTGCCCTGAGACCAGTCGCACCCGGCCGGAAGCCTCGCGCTGGGCCAGCCGGTCGGGGTAGGCCAGGGCGGTCAGCAGTCCGGTGGCATCCAGGTTGAGGGGCGCCCGTTTCTCTTTGATCCGCTGCCGAAGGTTCTGGGCCTGTTCCCGTATTTTCCGGACGGTATTGGCGTCTACGGTGTACCCCGGCGTAAGCGGGGACTGGCCGTCTAAGATCTCCAGGCGTAGGGGCAAATCTGGGAGCGGGTCTGCCCAGGAAATCTGCAGGGGCTTGAGAATGTCACGGTCCGAGAGGAGGGCAGCCAAGTCGCAGGCGGTGGTGCCCAGCCCCAAGGCATGTCCGCGCATGACCAGATGCCCTAAGCGGGGCGATAACCCCAGAGCGGCCAGGGCTTTCCCGTGGGCGGTGGCTTTCCCGTTCTGATCAAGGGCTTCTAACCGAACCAACAGGTCGCGGGCCAGAGCCAGCGCAGCCGCGGGCGGAGTGTCCAGCCATTTCAGATCGGTGGCCTCCTTTGCGCCCCAAATGGCAAGTTCCAGGGCCAGACCGGTTAAGTCGGCCTCGCAGATCTCGGGCGTCTGGCGGTCGGCGAGCTGTAGTTGGTCGGCCGAGGACCACATGCGGTAGCACACGCCCGGCCCTAAACGGCCCGCCCGGCCCCGGCGCTGGTCGGCTGCGGCCAGGGAGACCGGAATGGTGGCCAACGTAGTGAGCCCAATGCGCGGCACGAATTTGGGCACGCGGGCGTACCCGCCGTCAATTACCACTTTCACGCCCTCAATGGTCAAACTGGTTTCGGCGATGCTGGTGGCCAGCACTACTTTGCGCCTTCCGGCCGGAGCAGGCCGAATGGCGGCTAGTTGCTGCGACAGATTCAAGTCGCCGTGCAACAGGTGCAGGTCAATCGTAGACGGCAGTTTTTCTTCCAGCGCTTGGGCTACGCGGCGCATCTCGCCCATGCCGGGCAAAAAGACCAGTACATCGCCCCCGGGTTCCTGCGCCAGTGCTTGACGGATGGCTTTGGGTACCAGGTTGTTCAGGCGTTCTGCCGGACGGTGGCCGGCCGAGGCGACTTCGGCGGGGGAAAGGTACTTTGTTTCTACGGGGAATTGGCGGCCCTCGCTTTTCACCACGGGCGCTTCCAGCCAGGTAGCCACCGACTCGGCATCCAGGGTGGCACTCATCACCAACAGGCGCAGGTCGGGGCGCAACACAGCTTGGGCATCCAGAGCCAAAGCCAAGCCTACATCAGCTTGAAGGCTGCGTTCATGGAACTCATCGAAGATAATGGCGGCAATGCCTTCCAGGGCCGGATCGCTCTGCAGCAGGCGCGTGAGGATTCCCTCGGTGACTACCTCAATCTGGGTTTTGTCCGAAACGATGTGCTCCATGCGCACCCAATAGCCCACGGTCTGGCCTACTTCCTCGCCCAACAGATCAGACATGCGCTGGGCGGCGGCCCGGGCGGCCAACCGGCGGGGTTCCAGCATGAGGACCTTGCCGCCGGCGCGCCATTCTGCCTCCAGCAAGGCCAGGGGCACCAACGTGGTTTTCCCGGCTCCGGGAGGCGCCTCCAACACGGCGCGGGTGTTTGTTTCTAACGCCGAAACCAGTCTGGGAAGCGCTTCCTTGACGGGCAATTCGGGTAAACTGGATAGGAGGGAGCTACGTGACATGTACCCGCAAATTTCCGGATTCTCCCGCTAAAGTCCTTACCTCCCCAGTATTTTCTTCCGCAGGTGATCATGATCTAGGCAGAGCATTCTGTTTCAGGGGGCTTTTCAGGAAAAGAGGCTGTTTTTACGGAGTAGCGGTTGCCACTGGGAGCCACTGCCGGTGGAGGGCTTGGCGGTTGAGTGGGAATTTAAAGGGACGGAAGCTGGATGCGATAATGCAAACTGCGGTGTGCTTAAACCCACCCCCGCCCCTCCCAGGAGGGGAGTTTCTGCACTTGTAATTCTTTCTTTTAGGAAGAAAACTAATCTATTGGTGGGCAACTTCTATCTTCTGAAACTAACCAACCGCCTAAGTGGGAAACTCCCCTCCTGGGAGGGGCGGGGGTGGGTTAGTCGCTTTTGATTCAGTCCCGGTGGTTGATACACGCGATATGGTTTAGGGTACCAAATCAGGCGATAAAAGGGCGTTTTAAGCCTGTTTTACAGAAAACGAAGCTAAAACCGGTGTGCGGCCAGCGCTGCTATAAAACAAAAAAGCCTGCTCCGGGGAGCAGGCTTTGCTGAAAGCAAAAAAATACCGCTATTCAGCTTTTTCGTTGATGTAGCTCTTGGCCAGATCGTTCAGGAGCGTGTCGGTTTTTTGCTCTTCTTCCAGGGTTTGTCTGAGCAACTTGGCGGCCTCTGCGTGGCCCAGGCGCTCGGCGAAGTGCGCGGCGGTACCGTAACCGGCAATCTCGTAGTGCTCCATGCGCTGGATGGAGGCAATGAGGCCCGCGTCTTTTACTTCAGGGGTCGCATCTTCTTCAATGGTTTCTTCGCCTTCTTCCACCAGGCCTTCCATGGCTTTGCACTTCATGCGGCCCGGGCTGGTACCCACCAGCTCGCATACTTTCTCCAGACGCTCCTTCTGGGCCCTGGTTTCTTCCAGGTGCGTTTCAATGGCCTGCTTCAGCTTCTCGTCCTCGGTGGCTTTGATCATCTTGGTCATCGCCGCGATGCCTTGTTTCTCGGCGCTGTAAAGGTCTTTCAGTTGGTGCTCAAACAGGTCTTCTAATGTCTTTAACTTAGCCATAACGGTATAGGTTCTTTTGGTTAGTATTTGTACTTGCTATACGGGGCGGTATTTAAAGGGTTAAGCCACCCGGCTGGACAGCGGGATGATTCTCCTTGTATTCTGACGCTTGATAGTCTGGAAAAAGCGCCATTCCCTATGCCGTAACTGCTTCTAGCGCAGGCAGCCGGAGTGAGTCAAACTGGTCTGCCAGGAGCGGCCTGCTTTTTCGGGTTCCCGTAATTTTTGGAACGCAACTTGTACTATACTGCCCCAAACGCTCGTAAGAGAAGAGGGCGAAAGGACGAGGGACTGGCAGAAAATTGGTTCAGAAAGGCTATCTTGTAATGGGATAGCCAGAAAGGAGGAGAACATGACACACAACATCTGGAAATACTTTGGCGGATTAGGTTTGATTGCCGTGACCCTGCAACTCTGCAGCCAACAGCCTCTGCAAGTGGTGGGTGCCGGTGCCAACGAATCTGGTCCCGCGTTGGTGCGGGAAGGCGTAATCAAGGCGCCTACGCTGCCTACTTCCCTGACGTTTGCCGGGGAGCCGGTTCCGCTGGACGTGCCCGATGTGGCCGAGCGTCTGGACCGTGAGTTGCTGGTGAACTCCTATTTGCAGGCCACCACCCTGCTGGGCCTGAAGCGCATGCAGCGCTACCAGCCCGAGATAGAGCGCCTGCTCCGCGAGAATGACATTCCGCAGGATTTTGTGTACCTCTCCCTGGCTGAAAGCCTGTTCAGTCAGGTCACCTCACCGGCCGGAGCCTCGGGATTCTGGCAGCTCATGCCCGACACCGCCCGGGGCTATGGCCTCCTGGTGAACGGCGAGGTAGACGAGCGCTTCCACGTAGAGAAAGCCACCCTGGCTGCCTGCCGGTACCTGAAATCGGCGAAGAAAAAGTTTGGTACCTGGACCAACGCTGCCGCCGCCTATAACCGGGGCGTGGGAGGCATTGACCGGGCGCTAGAGCGGCAGAAAGTAAGCTCTTACTATGACCTGTACCTGAACGACGAGACTTCCCGGTACATGTTCCGCATCCTGGCGCTGAAAGAAATTCTGGGCAATCCGCAGAAGTACGGCTTTGAGTTGCCCAAGGAACAGGGCTATGAGGTCCTGCCCTCCCGTACCTTCAAGGTGACCTCTACTATTCCTGACCTGGCCCAATTTGCCGTGGAGCAGGGCACCAATTACAAGACCCTCCGGCTGTACAATCCCTGGATCAAAGCCTATAAGCTCACCGTGGCCCCCGGTAAAGAGTTTGAGTTGCTTCTGCCTGAGAAATCATAGATTTTTATCCTTCTCAAACTGCGCTTGACAAGAACTTACCGTTCATTTCAGAAGCCGGGAAACAGGCTGAACCGGATTTTCTTCTTTGTTGATAGGGGCTGCGTTGGTTAGTAATTGGATTCGTTTCTGAGCAGTTTTCTGGAAAACAGGTCAGAAACTAGAGTATTTGCAAACTTTGCCAAAGGCGCTTCTGCAATAAGGATACATAGAACAACGAGTTAAAATAGGAGAGTAGTTTATGCCCTTTCATACTGAAAGGGCATAAGTCTTTAAGGGCGGTATCTCTCATCAGGGATCTAAATAAAAACAATTCGGGGCTGATTTGACGAAAACAGCCCCGAAACGTTTCTACTTTCAGCGCACGTCTACTTCTTTCCCACCGCATTGTTAGGCTTCATGAGCTTCCGCTGGAAGAAATCGGCGGTAGCCAATCCTACTTTAAGGGCATTGGCGTGGCTCATCCAATGGTGGGTGTCATCTACAATCACCATGGTCTCGTAGGGCACTCCTTTGGCCTCCAGGCGCTGCACCAGATCGGTGCTTTGGCTGAATTGTACGTTACGGTCATCGTCGCCGTGAATGATCAGAACGGGCGAGGTCCAGCCGTCCACGTGGGCGGTTACCGATGACTGCCAGGCTACTTTGGAGGCCAGGTCCGCATCTGGGGCACGCTCGTAGCGGTCTGGAGCAGTGATCCCCAAGGTTCTGGTAATGGTGCGGTCATGTACGCCGTGAATGTCAACGCCGGCCGCGAAAAGTTTAGAGTCTTTCGCCAGAGCCATGGCGGCCAGGTACCCGCCGTAGGAGCCGCCGTAAATCCCGATGCGGGAAGCGTCTACCTGCGGCTGCTGAGCCAGCCATTCACCGGCGGCTTTAATGTCCTGATACTCAGAATTGCCTTTGGTGTTGGCGTTCTCGGGATTCTGGAAGTCGTAGCCGTACCCGATGCCCAGACGGTAGTTCACCGAAAGCACCACAAACCCCAGGTTGGTCAAATATTGGTTCAAGGCGTACACATTGGAATAGTACTCTGAGTAGTTCCAACCCAGTAACATCTGCCGGGAGGGTCCGCCGTGCACATACACAATGGCCGGTTTCTTGCCGCCACCTTTGGGTTCAAAAAGCTGCCCGTGGATAGTTGTGCCATCTGGGGCTTTAAAAGTGACCTGTTTGGGGGTGACCAGTTGTTTGAAGGGCAGTTGAGCAGGAAGCAGGCTTTCTCCCAGCAACGTGGGTTTTCCTTTTTTGAAAGGCATCATAGCAGGCAGGGGATGGCGCTGGGATGTGGCACTGAAGTATACAATTGAATTTCCGTCACCCGTAACCACCGGAGTCCATTCCAGGTCAGTTCCTGGCGTAAGCACTTCCATGGCTGCTTTGTCTACGGGTACTCGCGCCACGTGCCTCCGGTCTATGTCTTGCTTGTCTGGGCCGGAATTGGCACTGAATACCAGCCATTTTTTATCGGGGCTCAGGCGGATGTGCTCGGCCATGAAATTGCCGGGCGTGAGCAGCAGCGCCTTTCCGCCGGTTGCCGGAATAGAGTAGAGGTGGGGCCAGTTGTCCTGGTAAGAGAGGAACACAATGCGGTCATACGCGGCCCAGTGCAGGTTTGCACCACCGTGGGTGCCGGGAAACGAACCAGCCAGGGTTTTGGGAGCTTCCCACAGTTTGGAGGCTTTGCCGGTAGAGACTTCGGCCGTCCAGATAGACCAGGGCTGGTGTCTGGGGGCCAATACCGAGTCTGGGGCTCCGCCCATGCCCGGAGTGCGCACAAACACTATCTGCTTTCCGTCTGGTGACCAGCGTGGATTCCGGTCGCGGGTGAAGGACGGGGCCAGCCAGGTAATAGGTGTTTCTGCATTGGTGAAGACTCCAATGAACGCATGGTCTCCGCGGTTAGAAACAAACACCAACTGATCTCCATTGGGCGACCATTCCAAGGAACCGTTAGTGCCTCTAGCCGAAAACAACTGCTTGGCCGGTGCAGAGCCGTCCAGGGGCACTCCCCACACCTGTCCGTTTTTGGTGAAAGCAAGGGATTCTCCCTTAGGTGAGATGGCTGGGTTTTCGCCTTCTCCCAAAGCTTTCGGTTCGCCTCCGGTAAAAGGCACATTCCAGATCTGCACTTTAGGAGTGACTGGACTGAAGGAAGTGTTCACAGGCGCCTCCTCGTTCCAACTTGATCCGTGGTCCCCACCCCGTACATACACCACCCATTTCCCGTCTGGCGAAACCGAAACACTGGTGAGTTCCTGTCCATCGTCCTGCAGATAGTTGGTGAGCCTACGGGGAGCGAAATCTGGCCCCTCGGCCACGTAGATGTTCCGTTTACCCTGTTCATCAACTGCCCAGGCAATTCGGGAACCCTGTGCTGAGGCGGTGAGTGCGGTAGGGAAAGGATAGGCCTTAACTGCCTCAAAAGAGAACTTCTGAGCAAACGAAGAAAAGACTGTTAAAAACAGAAGACAGCAGACGAGCAAAGGGGAAATGTGTTTTCTCATAGGATGAAACGGAACGGGGGTTATAGATTATCAGTCCTAAATCTAAAATAGATTTTTATTTTCCGGCTTATTCTTAGAAGGTTAGCGGAAAATTATCTAATGCCGGTAACAGGCTGCTACCTGTAAAACTGGTTTTGTTCGGTATAAACTATTTGAATTAGGAAGGGCACAAAGCCAGTTAGGTATTAAAGGCGGGGTTAGTTAACTTAGGCAATAATTAGGAAGGTTGGCAAGAGGAAAACGTTAGGGGAAGATAAAGAAGATTCTATGGCACCATTGACCCTTTTGAGAGAAGCAGAAGAACGACTGATTGAAGCGATCCGGGAGGGGAAACAGGAAGCCTTCGGGCTGCTGTATGACGCCTACGCTCCGGTGCTCTTAGGGCTGATCTCGCGCATTGTGCAAAATACCGAGGTAGCGGAAGAGGTGCTGAAAGAGACGTTCCTGGCCATCTGGTCCCGCATCCATATTTTTGACCCTTCCCAGAGCCGGTTTCTAACTTGGGGTTTAGCCATGGCCCGGGGAATAGCGCTGGAGGCACATAAAACCGGCAAATATGCCCATCTCACCTTTGGCAAGAAAGACGAAGCCCCTGTTACACCAGAGGCAGCCAAGAAAACAGATCAACCGCAGGAGAGCCAAACAAAAGAAGTTTTCTGCCAATTGCAGCCACAGGAAAATGCCATCCTCGATTTAATTTACCACAAAGGCTACTCCTGCCAGCAGGCGGCCGAAGCTTTGAATATCTCTCAGGAAGAACTCAAAAGCCAGCTAAAATCGGCTTTCAAACACATAGGAGCGGAAAGAACAGCATGAACCCCATCACTGACTATATTGAATCCGGGATTTTAGAGCTGTACGTCATGGGAGTTACCACCCCAGGTGAAACCCAGGAGGTGGAGCAGATGGCTTCTGCGCACCCTCAAATCCGCGAAGAGATTGAGACCATCCGCCACACCCTGGAAGCTTACGCCCTAGCGCATGCCGTGGAGCCTAAAAGCACGGTAAAGCCGCTCGTGCTGGCCACCATTGACTACATGGTGCGACTGCAGCAGGGAGAACCCGTTACCTTTCCGCCGGTACTTTCTCCCGAATCCCGCCAGGAAGACTATGCAGCCTGGTTAGAGCGTGAAGACCTGCAGGCTCCTGCTGAGTTAGAAGACATTTATGTGAAGATCATCGGCTACTCGCCCAATGCTACCACCGCCATTATCTGGATCAAAGGCGTAGCCGAGGAAGAGATCCACCATGATGAACATGAGCGATTCCTTATTTTGGAGGGTACCTGTGACATTACCGTTGACGGGAAGGTCAACCACCTTTCTCCCGGCGACTTCTTTTCTATTCCCCTGCATCAAACGCACAAAGTGAAAGTTACTTCAGAGGTGCCTTGTAAGGTAGTTCTGCAGCGGTTGGCGGTGTAGGGTAAGGGTAGTCTTTATTTGTTAAGGTCAGTTCCCCCTTTTTTATACTATTGATAATTTATTGGAGTATGGCTGCTTTATAGGCGTTCCAAATTTAGTTATGATTCAGTATTACTAAGGAATTATATGTTCTTTCATACATATTTCATTTATTTTATGAAATATATACCAAGTTGTAGGTATTGAATGATAAAGAATCAAACTTTATCTTGTTGCTGTAAATATTATAAATATTGAAATTTTAGCGATAAACAATTTAATACCATTCTTTTTTAAATCGTATTAGAATAAAAAAACATAAGTAAGTCTTCTGAAAAGCCCGCAAGATATAGGCTGGAGCAGCCTGTATAATCATAAATTTATTCCTCCTCAAAACGGATAACTTATAACTAGTTAAGCCGCCTCCTCTCTGTTGCTTAAATTGTATCATATCAATTTATTTTAATTGTGGTTACATAATGAGTGTGGCGGAAATACTTAATAGTGTCCTTGCCTGGTCTAGCCAACGCATAACATATCTGACTAAAAGATTAGAGATTCAGGATTCATATACCTC
The DNA here is from genome assembly GCF_016924645.1 of Rufibacter psychrotolerans. GTDB lineage: Bacteria > Bacteroidota > Bacteroidia > Cytophagales > Hymenobacteraceae > Nibribacter > Nibribacter psychrotolerans. Next base: position 376,709 of record NZ_JAFFJV010000009.1, read on the forward strand.
ATTGCTGAAGTCCTTATTAGAAGCAGAACAAAAACGTCATATCGCTGAACTAAAGACTCTGCAATTAGAAAGAGAATTACAGGTGCAGCGTGAAAAGTTAGGGCGGGATCTACATGATGGTTTTGGCTCACAATTAACTCACCTAATTTCAAGATTGGAATTGCTGGCTTATCATAAATCGCCTGATCCCAATCAACTTCTACGATTAAGTGAGTTCACCCGTGAGATGAACCATACTCTTCGTGAAACTATCTGGTTACTTGACCAAGAGCAGATTACAGGAGAAGCTTTAGGAGGGCGTATGCATGGACTTTTACTAAAAGTTTGGGAAGATCGTGAATTGCCATACTTAAAATGGCAATTTCACGATTTGGGAAAAAAATCAGAGGTGCGACCCTTAATAGCAATGCACTTATTACGCATTGCTCAAGAAGGCACAATAAATGCATTGAAATATGCATTTGCATCACAAATAAATGTAACATTAGAGATCTCCCAAACAGATACTTCGCTTACCATTACAGATGATGGTCAAGGTTTACATGATGTAACTTATACAAATGGTTTTGGGCTAAACAACTTACGCAAACGAGCAGAAGAAGTAAATGGCACTTTCTTTATTAATTCTACTGCTTCAGGTACCTACATCAAGGTTGTACTCCCTCTAAATGCATAAAAATACGTCATTTGCCGTATTTACAAGGTGCTTTTTACAAAGTACCTTTCATTTATAAAGCAAATCCTATTTCTACTTTGATGCAAATAATAACCGTCGGAATAGTGGAAGACAATGCCCAACTGGGGCAGGACATCAGGGATAAGCTGGTTTTAAGCAAAGAGGTAGAAGTACTGTTTGAAGTGCGAAGTGGGCATCTGTTATTTCAAACTTTACAAAAAGGCACAGTGCCGCATATATTGCTAATGGATATTCAAATGCCCGAAATGGATGGCATTGAAGCCACGAGGAAAGCAAAGCAACAGTACCCAGACTTAAAAATTGTAATGCTGACGGTGATGGACGACGAGAAAAAGCTTTTTGAAGCCTTACAGGCCGGAGCTTCGGGTTATATGCTCAAAGACGCCAAGCCGCACCAAATATTGAATGCCATTTCTGATGTGCAGGAGGGAGGATTGCCGCTTTCGCCTTCGTTAGCTAGGCAGGTGTTAAGTTATTTAAAAGGTGAAAAGGTAATTCCTAAACCACCTATAGCAGCTTTAGAAGTTTTAAGTAAGCGGGAAATGGAGGTGTTGGAATGCTTAAAGCGGGGTTTGGCGGTAAAGCAAATATCAGAAGAGCTGTTTATTGCAAATAAAACTGTCAGGAAGCATTTGGAACACATTTATGAGAAATTACAGGTGCACTCTGCTAATGGGGCAATTATGAAAGGGTTGTAATCTCAGGCAAGGCAAAAGAGTCTTTGAAATTTCAAATCTTTATAGAAGAACATAAAAAAATATTATAACAATAAAGAATATATAAACCTAATTCTATAACTCCGATCTATCACCTGCTAATTTATAAGTGAGGGATAAAAATAAGAGGATTATAAACTATATAATATTCAACTATTTATGAAACTATTTACTATAGGTGATAGCATATCTCAAGGATTTATGTCGATGGCTGCTGCCAGAACTGACTTATCATATTCATCACTTATAGCTGAAGTAATGGGTTTAGTTCCAAAGAGTTACTATTATCCCGAATGGGCAGTAGGAGGAATGCCTATTAATCTAGAAAATCTGTTCCGAAGGCTTAGTAAGAAAATGAAAAATCGGATAGATTTCTGGGAATGGCCAAATATGCTTATTGGAATAAATCAATTTTTAGATGAGGTAGAAGATTATTATGAGCGAGGCCTAGGCCGTGAAGATGCAAAGTATGATGGAGAAGGAGACTTTTATCATAACATAGCCATCCGAGGATTTAACGTTGGTGATAGTTGGAAATTAACTTCAGAATTATGCTTGAAATATATCAAAGAAGCTAGAGAAGCACGTGATCAGGTGTTTGCAGCTCCTAACCAAAGTTTCTATCGTACCGCTTTGAAAGTACTTAATCCTAAACTAGAGGATAAGTACATGAATTTTACTCAATTAGATTGGCTTGAAAAACATTCTGAATCTGATGATGGATTAGAAAACTTGTTTTTGTGGTTGGGTCCAAACAATGCTTTATCAACTTTGCTGGACATGGAGATTCGCCAAACAAGAGGTGATGGAACTATTGTAGAGATGAGCTACGAGGATAGATCCAATGCAAATTATAATTTATGGCATCCTGATGATTTTATAAATGAATACCAGCAATTGATTGAAAGAGTCGATGCTGCTATGCAAAAGAATAAATATCAGAATTGGAAGGTTTTTGTAGGAAATGTGCCATTAATAACTATAGCTCCTTTTGCGCGTGGATTAGGAAAAAAGACGAAAACGGATACTGGTATATATTATGATTTTTATACTTACTTTCCTTACGATAAGGATTCGTTAGCAAACAATAAGCACCTTCCTAAACTAAGTAGAGAAGATGTTATGTTTATAGATGCATCAATAAGACGTTATAATAAGGGTATAAATAAGATATTGAATGATTTGAATAATAAGTACCAAACCAATGAAGGAGTAAAACGATATTTTGTTATTGATGTTGCCGAAATATTATCCCAGATGGCTATAAAAAGAAATAATGGAGAAGTAAAGTATGATTTTCCTGATTACGTGAAAATGCGTTATCCGGTGGTTAATACTAAATATTACCAAACTGACAATCAAGGAAGAATAAAGCAAGGTGGTATATTTAGTTTAGACGGTGTTCATCCTTCGGCAATTGGCCATGGCTTGTTAGCTTACGAATTTATGAGAGTTATGGAAAAAGCAGGTGTTATATTTTCAGAAAAATCAGCTTTACAATGGGATAAAATTTATGCCAGTGATACCCTTTATAGTACTCCAATCCCGCTAGTGAATGAATTATTTGAACATGATAAACTAAAAGAATGGATAGCGCCTTTTTTAAAGCATTTTTTGGAAAAATAAAAATGTTTATAAAAGGTTTGTGTTTTATAATAGGGTGATATAAAAAGTGTCATCAATTATATTATTTAAAAGCATGAAAGTGATTAAAGGTAATATTTTGTAAAACTAAGTGTAATTAGCTATGGAAAGTAATGAATTAGAAAAAGCTATTTTAGCTCACCTATCAGACAAGAAGATTGATAAGGATTCTCTGAAACGCTATTCTGCTGCTATTAATAAGTTAAGAAAGAGCAACTTTATTATAGACCGTATATGGAAATATGGGCAGCCTAAGCCGGATGACGGGATTATAGTAGGTGGCCGGATCAAAACGTCTGATTTGGGTAATTTGACTGATATATTTGATAATAACGATTTTAAGGGTTTTAAAGCCTTTCCTTTAGGTACAGTAAATCCGGATCAGTTGGAAATTAGAATACAATTAGGAGACCTTATTAGAAATGTGGAGCTCTGATCTGATTAATCCTGAGGTAGGTGTTGGGGAATGTGAGCATCCCAAAAACTTTGAATTACCAGAAGGTTACCGGGTTGTTCAAATTCATCCAACGTTGCAATGCAATTTAAAATGCCGACACTGTTATTCAAGCTCAGCTCCTGGATTAAAAGGAAGCTTAGATTTTGATAAGCTAGTTCTTTTTTTAAAATATGCTTTTGACAATGGTTTCAATGCCTTGTCTGTATCAGGTGGGGAGCCGTTTCTCTATAAAGATTTACAAAGACTTTTAAAAAAAAGTAAAGAAATTGGCTATAAAAACCTAGTCGCAACCAATGGCATGTTATTAAAGAGTGCTAGTGCCCAAAACACTTTACAATATATTGATTTAGCTGCTGTAAGCATTGATGGAACTAAAGAAATACATGATAACATACGTGCTTTCGATGGTGCTTTTGATAAGATGCTAGAGGGGGTAGGAGTACTTAATAAGTATAATATTAACTTAGGGTTTATTCATACCGTTACTCCTGAAACTTGGAATGTTTTATTTGAGTTAGCAAGGTTTGCAAGGGAACATGGCGCTAAACTGTTTCAGATTCATCCACTAGAAAATTATGGTAGGGCAAAAGAGGAATTTAAGGGGAATTTTGTAACTCAAGAAACTTTGCATAGGACTTTCATAATCGGCAATTTCTTACAAGCAAAGTATTCTTCTGAAATGACTGTCCAAATGGATTTTCTGCATAAGGATTATATATACTATAACCCAGCTACAATCAACTATTATGGAGACGCTTTTGAGGTTAATTTAGATAATTTTACGAAAGCTTTACAAACCATAATAATAGATGAGAATGGTGCCATTTTGCCCGTTTCATATGGGTTTTCAAATTATTATCAGATAGGGAATATTGCCGAAATGAATGAAACAAATGATTTATTTAAAGGCTTTATGATGAATAAATGGAAAAGTTTGTATAAGTTGTTTGAAAAAGTTTATACAGATATAATCATCAATAAACAAATTGATTTTATTCCATGGTCAGAATTAATAGTTAAGAGTAGCTATAAGTAAAATTTTTGTAATCAATTTGCTTTATTTTTAGTTATATTAATTTTTAATGTTGTATTTTCAATATTTAAAAAACCAATGAATATTATAGAATAGTAAACCAATGAATATTATAGAATAGTGCAATTTGCGTAATTGTCTACCTGCTGGAGTAATTTCATATTTAAGCATGGTAAATACAGTTTTAATTATTAGTTAAAGATTAGTGATGAATATAGTAAACAAAATCTTTAAATCCCTTAAATCTAAAATTTATTATGACACAGCTAACAGTAGGCTTGGAATCTGAAGCAGATTTCAATATAATAAGGATTGACGATGAGGAAGTGCTTCGAGGGTCTGGAACAAAAACAGGTGATTTGTCCAGAGGGTTACATGTAATGACATGGCAGATAAAAGGGCAAAAGGGGAACAAATATACACTTAGTATTACAGAGCCTGAAAAGGCATCGTTTACAAGGTCTATTACGCTTGATAGTTTTGGATTAGATTTTGGATTTCATGAGATTGAATTATGAAGGACCTGATACATTGCACTTTGTTAAAAGTTATTTTACTTGTATTTGGGATGTTAATTTCAGATAAAGTATATAGTCAGAATAATTCACAGGATAGTTTACTAATAAATTCAGTGAATTACTCAACTAGTTATAAGGCTGAAAGAGTCTCATTTGTTCCTGCTGGAAATGCATCTACTTCAAATGCTATCACAAGCTTTAGGCTTGTTACAACTACAAACGGAACCTTAGCAGCACTTAACCTAGGTATTGGTTTTAATAACAAATTTTCTGGCAATATTGAAGTAGCCAGTCCTTTATCAGATAATGGATTTACTAGGCCAGCAAATTTAGATGGCTTAGCATCTGACGGAAGAATTACTTTTGGGTTTAAATATAAAGGTTGGAAAGCTTTAACAACAGAGGAGATTAGGAATGCTCTTAAACCCTATCAGGTAAATAGTTTTATGGATTTGTCCGAAGCAAATAAACATAAAATATTAGAAAATTTAATGCCTAATCCTTGGTTTATAGGAGTAACTGGTACTTTGAATAAACAAAATTTTGCTTATGCTATAGATAATATGTTAGTGGATTTTAAAGATGAAGATAAGTATTCATTTGCTAGTTCTGTTTATGCAGGAGTATATGTGGGTAAGAGTTTGAATTCATTATTTAGACTGATATGGCTTTATAATAATAGCTTTATATCAAATAAAAGTAATGAATATTATGTTCCTTATAATGGAGGACCAACGCTAGTTAAAAGAAATATAGTTATTGGAGCTCCCTCTCATAAGCAAAATCATCAGATACAAATAGAGAATGTTACGAGGTTCTTAGACGCAAAACTTGGTATCAATCCAAGTATTACATATTTGTCAAATGATGAAGATTTTGTTTTTGATCTTCCGCTTTATGTTATCCCTCAATTTAAAGATGAAAAATTTTTAGATTTGAATGGAGGTGTCTTTATTAATTACAGAACTATCAGTAATTCGCCTTTTTCCGTGGGGTTGTTTATTGGATCTAGCCTAAATAAGATTTTAGGATTGTAAGTTTATTAAGGATGTTTCCAAGTATTATTAAATAATTGGGAATATTATATTTTTTTATCTAATCGGATTGTGCTTTTGTAAACGGTTTATTCAAGGTGCATTTTATCTTTTTTATAAATTTAAAATGTAATCATCCTAGTAATTAAGAGAAAAAGTGTTTATGCTATTTTGCATAATTGTCTAGTGAATATTATTAAAATGGAAATTGTTGGATATGTTTATATTGACTTCCAAAGTTTTATACTACTAATTTATTATGAAGTTCATTGTTGTTGTTATTTTATCTGGTGTGATTGGGTTTGTTGTGTCTGTATTTGTGTTAGTTAATCCAATATCTGAATCGCCTTTTTTTGAAAATACTATTATTCAAAAGAAAGATAAAGTTGACTCTTTGTTAAGTAATAGGATTGTTTTTGTAAATAAAATGGTGGATTCCTTAGATAAGGAAATGGTTAAGAGTATTTCTTCCACTGGGAATGCGCCAAATAATCCTAGATTTAAAAGGTTAGATGAAGCTTTGAAAAAGGCTGAAGATTTGTTGCAAAAAACTATTGTAGAACGGAATGAACTTAGGGCTTCAAATATAGATAAGGATTCGGTATACTATACGAAGTATTTATCTGTGGACCGTCACTTATTTTATAAATCATTAAATAGTGAAAATTTTAATATTAATTCAATTGAATTTAATATTGTTGATCCAGAGCTAATAAGCTACGATTCAAATTATAATAACATTATCAAATTTACAGTAGGATTAGAAAATGTGCCTTCAGAAAGTAAAGTTGCGTTTATTAATAAATATCCTGCTTTTGGGTTTTGGTTGATAGCTTCTATAGCTCAAATGTGTTTATGGTTTATGGTTGGTACAATTATAGTATTAATGAATTATGAAACACTTAAGAAATTGAAAGCAGGTTCTAAGAAGTATATACTTAAAACAGCTGGATATGTTATCTTAGTTACATTTGTTATGACTGCATTCCTTTTTATTACATATTATCTACTAATAGATGCATATGTGATTGAAGATCATATTTTTTTAAAAAACTTTACTTTGAAAATGTATATCCTTGCAATATTTGGATATACCGTAGCAAGCATTTGTTTTTTTATTTATTTACTACTAGCTGATCAAGCTCATCAGTTAAATGATTTACTTCCACCTGGGTATTTAACAAAACTTGAGATCTTACAATCTACTTTTAACTATTCATTTGCTTTTAGCGCATTAATACTAAGTGTATTTATTATATGGTTAGGAGCAATGTTTAATGCTATAAACTCCATTGAATTAATGAATTATTATCGACAAATTTCGGGACAAGATTACTTAAATAGTAACTATGTGTATCTTGTTGGGCTATTGCATAGTTTGCTTCTTTTAATTTTTTATATACCAGTTCAACTTAAGTTCAATACACTAGACATTGTAAGATATCAGAAAGGGTTATCTGTTGTAGGTTTACCTAGTAGTAAAAAATTTTTTACAGGTATAATTGATAATATCTCTTCTATTCTAATTACAGCATCGCCTCTTTTGACTAGTTTTCTTCAAAATATGTTAACAACCTTTATAAGCGAATAAAACTAATGACATAATTTTGATAGCCAAATTCTGTTGGATCATAGTTTTTAAGGAAATCAGTGATAGTCCATTTTTATTATTTAATCTACCTAATAACACTACTCCACCAACTGTTTAAATTAATGTTAAGCCGTATACTACTGCTAAATACCTTTCGTAAATAGATTTAAGAAAAAATGAATTACCTTTTAATCTGAATACATTAGGCCGTCACTAGGTCAGGAATCATCTACTATTTTTTTATTATTTTCATAATACAGCAGGTGAACTCTTTTCAGTGGTTAAAAATTGCCCTGTAGAATTTAATAGCCATCAATCACAGGAACATATGCTGCTTCAAGTTGCAGGATAACCAAAAAATAATATGAGATTGGAAATATGTTGTTGTATGACGAATACTTCTATTCAATACATTTAGGTTTGTATATATTCTTTGGAGGCTATGAATCATCCTGAAATAATTAAATTGGTAATTTCCTATACACTTTTAGGTGTTTTGGTCTTTACTGCAGTAATTACTTGTCTTTCTTTGATTGGGTTGGTTAAGTTTGCTGATTCCAAACAGCAACAAAAATTATTTTACGCCCTGATAATAGAAATAATTGGAGGTTCTATTGCTGTTTTTTTTAATTTTCTGTCTATAAATCCTCAAAGTGTTGCTAACAGAATAGGTGATAAGGCAGTTCAAAATGCAGATTTATCATTAGCAAAAGAGGTGACAAAAGAAGCAATAAGCTCTAAAATTGGAAATTCAGTTTCAGAAGGAATGATTACCGTTACAGGTCGTGTTACTGCTGATAATGCAAATTTAATACGTTTGATGCTTGACGGTTATGACGTTTCAGTTGATCAGGTTTCAAATACTTTTCGAATGAAAGTGAATGCTAGGAGTGTACACTTTCTTAATTATTTTATTTCTGGTTCTCGAGGTACTAAATATTTAATTGAGATTACAAGCCCTGAGTCTGCAATTTGGAGTTTTGAAGGCATGATTGATGAAAGTGGGAGAGCTTTGGGAAGTCATTCGTTTAAAACTTCTGGAGAAATAGTATTGTAAATTACAGAAGCTTATTTAGGTGCCTTTATATTAGATCAATTTTGTAATTTATTATAGATTATTTGCCTAAATTTTGATCTATTTGATTTAAAGTTGAAGCTGTTTAAAAAAAAGAATCAATACCTGCTAGATTACAGCCTTGAGTTCTTGTGAACTGAATTAATGTACCTTCTGTGGCTGATTTGTTCCTGTCATAAAGTTTGTCGCCCTACTCTTTCAGCTGCTTCTCAGTCTGGAAGATCATAGAGTCAGCCTGGTTCACTTTCTCAACCTGCTCTTTGACTACGCGGTCAGCTTCGGCGTTAGCCTCTGCCTCTTTACGCATGTGCTCGATTTCTTGCTCCGACAAGCCAGAAGAAGCCTCGATTCTGATTTTCTGCTCTTTACCAGTGCCTTTGTCTTTCGCAGACACGTGCAGGATACCGTTGGCGTCAATATCAAACGTTACTTCGATCTGCGGAACGCCGCGTGGTGCTGGTGGGATGTCTGACAAGTGGAAACGACCGATGGTGCGGTTGTCGCGGGCCATTGGGCGCTCACCCTGCAACACGTGAATTTCCACGCTTGGCTGGTTGTCAGAAGCGGTTGAGAAGGTCTCAGACTTCTTGGTTGGGATGGTTGTGTTAGACTCAATCAATTTGGTCATCACACCACCCATGGTCTCAATACCCAAGGAAAGCGGCGTTACTTCAAGCAACAACACGTCTTTCACCTCACCGGTCAATACACCACCCTGGATAGCGGCACCAATCGCTACTACCTCATCCGGGTTTACACCCTTAGATGGTTTCTTACCGAAGAATTTCTCTACTTCTTCCTGGATTCTTGGGATACGGGTAGAACCACCCACCAAGATTACTTCGTCAATGTTTAAGAAGTTTTAGTGTGAGCCCAAGATTTTGGATTGAATCGGCTCTTTTCCTAACTTGTATTATCTACAAGTTTCAAATGGTTAAAAGAGTCATATTCTCCCTCTCGCTAGGTCTGGCTGGTGGCGTGGTTTTGTCTAAGCTGTTAAAGGCCAAACGAAAGGCGAAAATTGCTGCACAAGATCCCGGCTTAAGAAACTGGGCTGGCAATCTCATCTATAGCACAAATCAGGTTCATTATCTAGCCTCCTTGAAAGAGGTGAAGACTATTGTAAGAAATTGCCAGAAGGTAAGAGCCTTGGGATCACGACACTCTTTCAATCAGATCGCCGATAGCGGGGAGAACCTGATTTCACTTCAGATGATGGCCTCTGTGGTTTACCTGGACAAAGCTGCTAATACGGTGACCGTTGAAGCTGGAATGCGCTACGGGGAATTGACTGAGATTTTAGAGAAACATGGGTATGCTATACACAACATGGCTTCCTTACCGCACATCACGGTAGTTGGGGCTTGTGCCACCGCTACACACGGTTCAGGGATACACAATGGTAACCTAGCCACTTCTGTCTCCGCCATTCAGTTAGTGAATGCAGCAGGTGAACTGGTGACTATGTCCCGGCAGAAAGATGGGGATCAGTTCAACGGAGCGGTGGTGTCTCTTGGTGGCTTGGGCGTGGTGACCAAGATCACGCTTGATCTGGTGCCCACCTTCAAGATGACTCAGGTGGTGTACCGCAACGTACCTATGCGTGCGCTGCAAGACCATTTTGTGGAGATCATGTCCAAAGGGTACAGTGTGAGCTTGTTCACTCATTGGGAAAACCAGAACATCAACCAGGTATGGGTGAAGAGCAAAGTAGAGGAGGGAGTGCCTACCGTTATTGAACCGGAGTTGTTCGGGGCAAAGCTTGCTACTCAGAAGCTGCACCCCATAGAAGACCAATCACCAGAGAACACGACTGACCAATTGGGGGAAACTGGGGAGTGGTATGAGCGCTTGCCACACTTCAAGATGGGGTTCAAACCAAGCGCCGGGGCTGAATTGCAGAGTGAATACTTTGTGGCCATTGAACATGCGTATGAAGCCATCATGGCCATAGAGGCTCTGCACGAGAAGATTACTCCGCATCTTTTTGTCTCTGAGATCAGGACGATTAAGGCAGATGAGTTGTGGCTGAGTCCGCAGTACAAGCAGACGACGGTGGCGTTTCACTTTACCTGGAAGCAGGATGAGGAAGTGGTGATGCAACTGCTGCCTCTCATAGAGGAAAAACTGGCCCCGTTCAATCCCCGTCCGCACTGGGGAAAATTATTTACCATGGCCCCTGAGGTGATACAGGCGCAGTATGAGAAGATGGAGGATTTCAGGCAGTTGTTGCGCCAGCATGATCCGGAAGGGAAGTTTCGGAATGAGTTTATGGACAAGTATATCTTCTCGAATGAAAAGAAACCTGCCTAATTCTCTTTTGCTACAAGCAATATCATTCAAACACGTTGATAAAGCTAAGATTTCTGTTTAGGGGCTGATTTCCCAAAATCAGCCCCTAAACAGAGTATATCAGCGAAAGAAGAATAGAGTCTTTTGAGACTGTTTTCCAGAAATCAAGCCGGAAACAGCCCAATTTCATTTTGCCTCAAACCGGCCATTGTTCCAGTCGCCAGGCGCTGTCCCAGAACATCCATTCCAGGCGGGAGGCGGTCAGGTAGGCTTCGGTCATGGCTTGCTGCTGGGCGGGGGAGCAGGTTTGGGCTACTTCATCGGAGAGGCGGATGGCCCGGGCGACAATGTTCCCGAACTCTTCGCCGGCATAGGTATTGATCCAGTCCTGGTACGGGTGATGGGTGGGGCGGTCCTGCGCGTAGATGTAATCGCCTACTTCTTTGTAAATCCAGAAACAGGGGAGCACCGCGGCCATGGCTACTTCCAGTGGGGCTACCGCGGCCTGACTGAGCAGGTAGTGCGTGTAGTGCTGGCAGGTAGGGGAGATGGGTACGTTCTGGTCAATGTTGAGCTTCTGGAAATAGCCCGCGTGCAGCGCCTGTTCTACCACAAAGGCACCTTCCGCGAAGCGCATGAACTCCAGAGCATGTTCGCTGTTCTGGGCGCGGGCCGCAATGAGCGACAAGGCGCGTCCGAAGCCCGCCAGATACAAGGAGTCCTGGGCGATGTAGAAGGTAAACTTCTCCGGCGCCAGCGTGCCGCGAATGAGTTCCTGGATGAACGGCATCTTCGTGATTTGCTCATAGACACCGCTTCCTGCCTGCCAGGCTAATTTACTCCAGCTCATGTTTCTGTAAAGGTTGAGGGTTGAAAAAATGATTTAAAGGACCATGACCTTCGCCGGTTTTAACATTCTTGCCCTGGTCAATGGCCTGGTATACGTATTGGCGTCCCTGCTGCACGGCCTTAGCCGGAGGTAAGCCCAGCGCGCGGTACGCCGCAATGGCTGAGGAGAGGGTGCACCCGGTGCCGTGGGTGTTATGGCTCTGGATGGCAGTGGACTCAAACACCTGAAGTTCCCCTTTCTGAGGAAGGTAGACGTCATATAACCGGGGACCCTGCAGATGACCGCCTTTCAGCAGCACTGCCTGACACCCGGTTTCCAGAATCTTTTGCGCGGCTGCTTTCATCTCCTCCACATTTCGGATGGACCTGCCTGCCAGAATGCTGGCTTCGTCTAAGTTGGGGGTTACCACCTCCGCCAGGGGGAAAAGCTCCTGTTGCAGCAAACCGATGGTCTCGTCCTGGATGAGCTTATCGCCGCTGGTGGCTACCATCACCGGATCCACCACCACCGGCACCTGGTACTGCTTCAGTTGGTGGGCAATGGCCAGCACCAGCTCGGGGCTGTGCACCATGCCAATCTTCACCGCTGAGGGTTTGATGTCCTCCATCACTGCTTTGATCTGCTCTTGTACAATGTGGGCCGGTACGCTGTGGATGCCCGTCACGCCAAGGGTATTTTGCACCGTAATGGCCGTAATTGCTGAGGTGCCGAAGCAGCCCAGCGCGGAAAAAGTTTTAAGATCGGCCTGGATGCCGGCTCCTCCACCGCTGTCTGAGCCGGCAATGGTGAGCACCGCCGGATAAGTATATTGTTTCATAAAGCTTTCTCTATTTGGTTTCTGATCGCCTCGGTGGCCCGGGCCGGATCTGGGTCCGATAGAATGGCAGAAACTACAGCCAGGCAATTGGCCCCGGCTTTGATTAGATCAGCGGCATTCCCGGCACTTACCCGACCAATGGCCACTAAGGGCTTCTCGGTCATGGACCTGATTCGCTGGATACCGTCCAGACCCCATTCGGTAATGGTGTCGGTTTTGGTGGGCGTGGAGAAAATGGGGCTTAAGGCCAGGTAGTCGGCAAGTTGGGCATGGGCACTATGGAGCAGCACTTCTGCCTCCAGCGAGTACCCCAGAATGCCGCAGTTGGGCCACACCGCCCTGATCTGCTGCGGTGCCAGGTCGCTGTTGCCCACGTGAATGCCCGCTACCTCACTTTCCAGGGCCACGCCCAGATGGTCGTTCACGATCAGGGGCACGCCGTACCGGTCCAGCAATTCCTTCAGCCGAAGCGTTTTCTCCAGAAAGGCAGGTACCGGCAGGTGCTTCTCCCTGATCTGCACCAAATCCACTCCGCCCTTTACCGCCGCCTCCACCACCTGCAGAAAGTCGCGCCCTAAGCAGGCTTGCTCATCTGTGACCAGGTACAGGCGGTGAGGAAAGGTTGTGTTCTCGTTCATGTGGTTTAAGTATCATGTCAGTGTCGATAGTGGGATGTCAAGCCCTCTGTTCTTTCGGATTTGAAAGACGCGTTCCATCCCCCTTTGAAGGGGGTAGGGGGATGATGTCCTATCTGGTTGTGGGGGCGAAAGCTTCTTAATTAAAGCCTACTTCCTTTATCTCGCTTGCCTCTGGCGAGTGTGGGTTACAGGCGGCGTCCCGCCGCGTTGGGATGTAAATGAAGCAGTGAGGACGCGGCCAGAGGCCGCAAGATGACGCACACTCGCCAGAGGCGAGCGAGGGACTTTGTAACAACCATGCCTTCCAGATGAAACATTCTGATGCCTTATTCAGGTGAAGCAAAAACTTCAGCTTCGCTTTTCCCAAATAAGGCACAGTGCTTAAATCAGAGCTTTATCTTTCCTGCCCTCTGGAAGACTCTCTCCAATTTTGAGCCTGCTGCTGAACTCCTCCTCGGTGAGTTGGTGCAAGGTATCCAGGAAGTGCAGTTGCAGGGTGCCTGGACCAGCAGCTCGTTCAGCGGCTATTTCGCCGGCTACGCCCATGAGCGCCATGGCGGCTAGGGTGGCGGTGAAGGGATCCTGCGGATGTGCGGCGCAGCAGGCCCCAGTGAGGGCACTGGCGGTACACCCCATACCTGTAACTTTGGCCATGAGCGGATGTCCGTTGGAAAGGGTGCTGGATTTGCCTGGAGATACCACGATGTCGGTGGCGCCTGAGATGCAGAGAACGGCACCGGTGGAGGCGCTTAGGTGGAGGGCGACTTCCTGCGCTTCCTGGCTTTGGTGGGTGCTGTCTACGCCTTTGGTCTGGGAAGCGGTTTTGGCTAAGGCCATGATCTCAGAGGCATTGCCCCTTATAACGGTGGGCTTGAAGGTGAGCAGTTCTTCCAGCACCTGGTCTCGGTACGGCGTGGCTCCAGCCCCCACGGGGTCTAAGATCCAGGGCTTGTGGAGGATGTGGGCTTGTTGGGCGGCCAGGCGCATGCTTTCTACCCAGTACTCGTCCAGCGTGCCAATGTTCACCACCAAAGCTCCCGCAATGGATACCATGTCTTTGACTTCGGGGTGGGCGTGAGCCATCACCGGCGAGGCTCCCGCTGCCAGTAAGGCATTGGCGGTGTTGTTCATGACCACGTAGTTGGTGATGTTGTGTACCAGCGGCGATTGAGTTCTAACGGCCGATACAATGTTCCAGAGTTGCTCCTGCATGGGTTCTTGTTTAAAAGTTCAAGATGGGCTCAGGAGCCTCCGAGATGGAGTATTGAATTGAAAAGAAGGAAGAACAAGCTAGTTCTTCCATGCTTTTTCCTACGCCAGTATGACCTGGATCAGGTTCAAAGGGTACAATCTCAGCTCCGCAATTGGAACGCCCCTAAAGCCAGCGCCAAGTTAGAAGGTTTACATTTCAGATGATAGCTTTTTCTGGAAATTGTGGAGCCAGCCTGAATTAGTTTGGGGCTGATTTTGAAAAAGCAAGCTGCAATCAGAGCCAGGACAAGCAAGGTGTTTTTGCGTTGATTTCGTTTGTTTTTTGTGGGAAGAAAGATAACTTGTTAGGGCATATTCAACCCTTGCTTTATCCATCACAACCATGAAGATAATTGATAAGCTTGCTTGGATTCAGCTCAAAGACGGCCAGATTCTGAGCACCCGCACCAAAGGCCGCTCCAAGTTTTACATCCCCGGCGGGAAACGGGAGGCCACGGAAAATGACTTTGCCGCGCTGTCCAGAGAGATCAGGGAAGAACTGAGCGTGGAGCTGGTAGAGGAGACGGTGAATTATTTCGGGACGTTCCAGGCGCAGGCCGACAGCCACCCGGAGGGAACTGAAGTGAAAATGACCTGCTACACGGGGGCGTATAAAGGCACCATTCAGCCGGCCAATGAGATAGAGGAAGTGGTGTGGCTGGGCTACGCCGACCGGGAAAAGGTATCGCCGGTAGACAAAATTATCTTTGATTGGCTGCGGAAAGAACAGTTATTGAACTAAAGCCACTTAGCAAACCACAAAGTATGCCTCCGTTTTAAGCCCGTTTTCCTGGAAAACGGGCTTAAAACGGAGGCATTTTAAATATCGCCACGCTTACCGGGAAAACTTACATGGCGCGCTCTACCTTCACTTTCTTGCCTTTCAGTTTTTCCTGCTGAAGGAGCTTCAGGGCCTGGGCCAGCTTCTGCCGGTTAATGGCGGCAAAAGAAGCGTTGTCCTGTATCTCAATCCTGCCTAGGTCGGTTTTCTCCAGGCCGCCTTTTTGCAGCAGCCAGCCGGCCACGTCGCCTTTGCTGATCTTGTCTTTTTTGCCGGCGCTAATGTACACCGTGTCCCAGAACGAGGGGGGCGGGGAGGAAACGTGGGCGGGCAGTGGCTCTGTTTTAAGCTGGGCAGGCAGAAAAGCCGGTTGCTCCTGTGAGTGCAGCAACACGTACGCGGTGCCCTGGGCCTGCATACGGGCGGTGCGGCCGTTGCGGTGCACAAAGGTTTGGGCATCGGGGAGCTGGTAGTGGACCACGTTCTCAATCTCGGGGATGTCCAGGCCACGGGCCGCCAGGTCGGTGCTGATGAGCAGGTGGTGGGTTCCGTTCCGGAACTTCAGCAGGACCCGTTCGCGGTCGGGTTGCTCCAGTTTGCCGTGGAAAATGCCGTGCGCCAGCTTCTTTCGCTGCAGGTAGGTGCTTACCTCGTCCACGGTGTCGCGCTGGTTGCAGAACACCAGGGTGGGCTGGTTGCCCAGCTGGCAGAGCAGCCGGTACAGGGTGCCCGGTTTGTCGTTCTTCTCCACCAACACCTTTTTCACGGTAATGTCGGGGGCACTGGTTTCATCGCGCAGGTAATTGATAGTGACGGGCTTCTTGAGGCCGGTAAAGGTCGGAATTTCGGCCATGGGCGTAGCCGACGTCAGGATTCTCCGGGAAACCTGGGGCAGCTGCCGCAGGATGAACGCCATGTCTTCCTGAAATCCCAGTTCCAGGGCTTTGTCAAACTCGTCCAGGACCAGCGTGTGCAATGCCGAGGGCATCAGGTAGCCTTCGCGCAGGTGGGCGGCCAGGCGGCCGGGCGTGCCAATGAGCACCGCCGACGGCGAGGCCAGGCTGCGTTTCTCCTCGTACAGCGCGTGGCCGCCGTAAAAACAGTCTACCTTGTAGCCCAGCGCCATCTGCCGAAGCACCTGCTCAATCTGCAGGGCCAGTTCGCGGGTGGGGGCCAGCACCAGGGCCTGCACCCCGGCTGCCTCGGGCTGAAGCCGTTCTGCCACGGGCAACAGAAACGCCAGCGTCTTGCCAGAGCCGGTGGGGGAAAGCACCACCACATCATTCTGCCGGGCCGCTTCCACGGTGGCCTCCTGCATTGGGGTTAATTGGGTAATCTTAAGCCGCTCCAGTATCTTCTCGCGCATGGTAGTTCTGTTGGAAATGGAACAAAGTTAATCATAAAGAACCGGCACTGCTTTACATTACCAGACCTCGGCTTGCCAGGCCCACCTGAAAGGGCTACGGATAGCGGTCTGTTTCCGGTGGGTTTTCCTGAAAACGGCCCATAAACGCCCCGCTGCCAAGTGCCGCAAGACGCAGCAAGCCGGGGCTGAACCGGTAAAAAGTTGACCGGCTCCTGTTATATTCTGCCCCTGGGTTCGACTAATGGGCTAAAGCGCTACCCCAACAAGGTCGGCAACGGGTCGCGCGGGTTTGCTTCCAGAGCATGGGGCTTGCGCAGTGGGGCGTTGTCAGGAAATTTGCGTATAGAATCTTCCGGTTTCTACGTTCATTAGAAAACAGGTTTAAATAATGGGAGCAATCATATTCGCGTGTATATTGGCAGCGTTTCTGGGGTACATTTACGGAAACCGCATCAGGCCTAACCAAAAGTTGAGGAAGGCGCTGGCCGAGGTGCGGCAGAAATGCCAGGCCGTGCTGGAGGAAGGCCGCAAGGGCGTTTACAAAACCCTGGTGCAGGAAGAGCAGAAGTCTTCTGAGCTGGTGGTGGAAGTAAAGGAGTTGGCCGTGACGCAGGCGGGGCAAGTAAAGGTGCAGTACCTGAGCGCGTACTACAAAAATCCGGCGTTCCGCACCCGCAAGGGCGAGGCGCTGTTGCAGGAAGTACAGGGCCTGCTGGGCGACTACCTGCCCGCAAGCGAGATTGAGTGGTACGAGCAAGAAGACCGGCATGCCCACCTTAGAGCGTTTGTGCAAGCAATAGATACAGTTAAACACCCTCACCAGTTAAGAAAGCTACACCATGGAAAATAACGAAATAGTACTAGCAGAGAACAAAGAGCTGGTTCAGCAGAAAGCCCTGGAGATCTCCAAGACCCTTGACCCCAACAAGCCCGAAAGCCTCAGCAACTTTGGGGTAGAGACGCAGCGCAAACTGGGGCACTACTCCAATGAGCTGCTTTCTAAGGTGAAAGCCAAAGACTCCGGCGAGGCGGGCGAAGCCATCAATGAACTGCTGGCCCAGATCAACATGATCAAGGTAGACGAGACTGAGAAGCCCGGTTTCTTTTCGCGGCTGCCGTTTGTGGGCAAGATCAAAGATAAGACCAAGCAGCTGGCCAGCCAGTACAACTCAGTGTCTGAGAACGTAGACGATGTGGTGGTGAAGCTGGAGAAAACCCGCCAGAGCGTGATGAAAGACTCTACCGGGCTGGAGGTCATGTTCAAGCAGGTGGTGGAGTACATCCATGAGGTGCGCGCGTTGATTGCCGCGGGCAAGATGAAGATTGAGGAGATTGAGACCCAGGTGATTCCTAAGCTGCAGGCCGAGGTGGAGAGCAGCGGGCAGGACGAACTGGTGGTGCAGCGCCTGGCCGACATGGTGGCCTTTAAGGAGCGGCTGGAGAAGAAAGTGCACGACTTCACGCTCTCGCACACCATAGCCACGCAGTCCATGCCGCAGATCCGCATGATCCAGACCACCAATGAGGTGCTGGCCCAGAAAATCCAGAACTCCATTGTGACCGTGATTCCGGTGTGGCGCCAGCAGGTAGCCATTGCCCTGGGCCTGGAGAAACAGCGCAAAGCCCTGGAGATCCAGAAAAAGGTCACCGACACCACCAACGAGATGCTCCTCAAAAACTCCCAGCTGCTCAAGAACAACGTGGTCACGGCGGCCAAGGAAAACGAGCGCGGCATTGTGGACGTGGATACCCTCAAGAAAGTGAACAAAGACATGGTGGAGACCCTGGACGCCGTGATCAAAATCTCTGAGGAAGGAAGCCGCAAACGGGCCGAAGCCGTCAAAGAACTGGCCCAGGTGCAGGAAGAGCTTAACTCCAAAATCCTGGGGGCGCTGGGCTCCAAATCCAGGAAAATTGAAATTGAATAATGGTCCCCAACCAGAACCCCGCCACAGACCTGAACGGCATCCTGACCCAAGAGCAGGATGCCCTGCTGGACCTGTACCTCCAGAACCTGGACAATTTCTTTGAGAACCAGAAAGCGGCTGAGAAGATCCAGGTGGAGATTGAGACCATGCACCTTAAAAAATTACTTTCTGAATGATGGATTTCGTGCGCGCCCTTTTCGGGATGAAAGCGGATACGGGGCAAAGAGAAGTGGTGGGGAACCCCGCGGAGTTTGGGCTGCAGGAAGCAGGGTTTATCCAGGAGTCTAACCGCCGCCTCACCCAGTTGCAGGAACTTACCACCCGCTACCAGGGCACCCCGCACGCGGCAAAGATGAAGGCCGCCTTCGAGAAAACCCGCACTATCCACAGTTATCTGGTAGCGCGCAAGAAGGTGCACGAACTGGAAATGTTCCACCTCCAGAACACCGACCATTTCCTGACCACCTTTACCGCCATTCTGGACGTGCACCAGAAGTTCCAGCACCTCGCGCCGGCTTCCAACGGGGCCGCCAGAGGCAAGGAAACCCCTTTGCACGAAAGCAGGTCCGCCAAACTTAAGCGGCTGGAGAAGGCCGCCAACCTGCCGGAGCTGGTGCGGCCGGTACAGAACTCGGTTCAGTATTACCATGACCGGGGCGCCAAAACCAGCGTGCCGCGGTTATATGTGCCAGAAATTTCCATCAATACCGTAGAGAAAGTAACGTACTACTCTCAAGGCAAAAAGGAGGAGCTGGTGCCCAAGGAGGTGGGCTTTACTTCCTCCAAAGAGGAAAAGGAGGCGTTCCTGGAGCACCTCTTGGTGCGCTTAGGCCTGCCTGACGCCTCTTATGTGGGCAATGCCCTGGTAACCATCCCCAACAACAACGGCATTACCCCCACCGGCCTGGTGCCCGTTCTCCACTGGGAAGGCTGCCTCTATGCCCTTAACCTCAACGATTACCGCCTGTTCCCCGTCAGGATCTACAGAGCCGGCGTACGATAAGCTCCCATTGGGAATGATTGGGCTGTGGAGAAAGCCTTGCCTTCTGTTTTTGGCCCGTTTTGGAGATTTCGGCCCTAAAACAATCGGGTTTGCCGTGTGATTTCGATCCAACTGCGGAGCCAGGAACAGGCGGTGAGGCGGCTGGGACTGCAGGTGCCATGGTAAGGTCTAACAACGTAGGCTGTAGCTTGTGTTGCCTTTTATATCAGGATTGAGATTCCTTAATTCCACCTATCACCTAAAGCCACTTCGGTGATCTAAGGGCTAGTTGGTGAATGGTACGTTGAAAGAAGTCCTTCAAAAGGAGACACGTATGTTCCCCAACTTCTTTCAAACTAAGTTCTCCTGTCCCTGCATTTTGAGCCTACTTTCCTTGAAATAGCTCAAAAACAGAAAAATATTTCCACTTTAGGGAAGATTCCGTGTAAAATCATATTCTCAATTTTTTTCGCTTGAAAACTTAAAGTTGAGCGAACTACCCCTCGGACCTTACTAGCATCAAAAATAGGTTCTATTGCTTCTATCATCATTCCCAGATGGCTCCAGGTGCAACCCAAGTCCTTGATTCGTTCTAACCTGCCCCAAACAGTACAAAAACGCCTTGTTTTTCTTCGTTGTAAAGTGACGGAAGGAATAAGTTGAACCTTGTACCTAAATTAATTCATCTAAGTAGTGAGATGCTGGCAGGTTGTTGTACTTAGTAGGGTTAAAACCTGCTGTTTTATTAGAATGGTGAAGTTGGTTAATGATAAAGTTTAACATGGAGGTTGAACTTCTGGACTTGAATTGGAGTTGGCCTCAACAAGAAATTTTATCATTTAACTAAGTTTAAGCTTGTACTAAAAGGCAGATGGAAGTGGAGAGATTCTCTGGGAAAGGCAAAGCAGCTTTCAGAGTTTGGATGCTGGTTTGGGCGTTTGCAATCTTCAAAAGTACGTTAGTGGGGGCACAAGGTGCTGGGCCGTACACCGCGGGCGATTACAGAACGGTCACTGCTGGCACGCTGGGCCAAAACGGGGGCACCAGCACCTTGGAGCAGCTAACCTCCCAAGGTACCTGGCTGCCGGCAACGTATCCGCTTCCAACCACCGCCACTGTTTATGTGGAGCATGCGGTTCAACTTTCCGGCCCGCTTCAGCTCGCCCGCCTGCAGGTAGCTTCCTCAAAGGCACTTACGGTACCTGCCGGTTCCAGACTGCTCGTCACAGATAGGGTAACAGTTGCCCCCTCGGCAGAACTTATCCAGGAAGGCGAGGTGGAAAGTAGGGGAGTGCTCCAATTACAGACCAATGCAAGATTGATCATCAAATCGGCTCAGTACCAGGCAGCCTCACCCCTGTGGGCTGGTCTGGAACAGATAGATGCTTCGGCGGAGGTACGGGTTGAGGCTGCTGCTGCTAATGCCTTGCTATTTAGCGGTGCTCACCTCACTGCCCAGCCCCACGGCTATTGGTTTGGCCGCCTAACCCTGGCCTTGCCGGGAAGTACCTCCCAGTGGAAGCTGACCGATGTTTCCGCCCCGCTGGCGGCCCAGGCCTTTCGGTCCACGTTGCCCGCTTCCTCTTCGCTGTTGTTTCTGTCTGGTGCCAGCCTGAGCCTTTCCTTTGGGGCCGACGTCGCCTTATCGGGTGGGACTTACTTTGTGCAAAGTCAGAACGCTGGAACGGGCGTGCTTTCGGTTGCCGGTAATATGAGCCTGCAGGGCAGCGTCCTCACCCTCAACCAACTCTCCAGTTCCACCGCCGTGTCTAACATTGACCTTAAAGGAAACCTGCAGACCGACGGGGCCTCTACCATCAACAACAGCAGCACCGTAAAAACTGACCTCAGTGGCATCAGGCTGGTGGGAACCAGCTGGCAGCTGCTTCAAGCCGCCGGGCCCATCAACCACGTGTCCTTAATGGTGAAATCCGGTGCCTTGGTCAGGTTAGGGCAGCACGTGCTGCTGAATCCCTCCAATTCCGTTTACGCCGGTACGCTCCAGGTGGAAAATGGGGCCACTCTGGACTTTGGAGCCGATGCTAACGGACTTGGGTACCAGGTGCAGGGACAAGGTTACTTCAAACTGGACCAGGGCGGAACCTTGTACATCACCAGTGCCCAAGGTATTAATGCCACCGGTAACAGCGGCAACGTGGTGGTGACGGACAGCCGCAGAACCTTCAACCAGGTGGCTACTTTCGTGTACAACAGCCTCCTGCCGCAGCAAACCGGCAATGCTTTGACGGCTACTACCAGCGGTAAAATCATGATCATGGATAATCCTACCACCTTGGCCCTCACGCAAAGTACCGGTATTTCCTCTAGTGGTGGAAGACTGGAAATCAGGCAGGGAACCTTCATCGCTAGCCCCAGCGCTGATATCAACGGGGCCGGCAGGCTGGTGATGACCGGAGGGACTTACAAAATAGCAGCCAATACCACAGTGCCCCAGCTGACCGGCACTTACGAGCTTACCGGGGGCGCCATTGAGTTGGCTGGCAACGGAGAGCAGACGCTTCGCGGGAAAACTTACCACAAGATTATTGTTGGAGGCACCAATACACCCGGGGTCAATGCCAAGACCATCTCTACTACCACCACCATCAACCAGAACCTTACCATTCTGCCCAATGCCATTCTGGACCTCAACAATAAGTCGTTGAAGGGGACTGGTGGGTTGACCATGACCGGGGGCCTGTTCAGGACCAGCCGCATCAGCGGGACATGGCCCGAGCTGGAGGGCAAGAGTGAACCTTACCAGATTACGGGCGGCACCATTGAGTTCTACGGCTCGGTCAATACCCAGAACCAGAGCATCAGGGGTACGTACGGCAACTCCCAGAATATTACTTATCACAACGTGCTCCTGACAGCCGCAGAAGCCAACACCGACAATGACCTGGGCAACCAGCTGGTGAGTGCCAACTTTGATGTAGCCGGTACCCTAACGGTGAAAGCGCCCTCGGTCTTGCAGATTGCCACCAACCGCGCCATTGGCGGTACCGGTAACTTTATCCTGGAACCCGGGGCCACGTTGCTGTACGGCTCGCCGCAGGGCATCAAACTTAGCGGCACCGGTACCCTGGACGGCAACGTGCGCGTAAGCGGGACCCGCTCTTTCTCACCGCAGGCCAGTTACGGGTTCATCGGGAACTCTGAGATGGTGACCGGCGATGGCTTGCCTGCTACGGTGGCCAACCTGCTGGTGGCCAAAACCGCCGGTGGAGTTACCCTCAGCAAGTCGGTGAAGGTGACTAACGTGCTCACCCTTAGAAGTGGGGTATTTAAAACCGATCTCCATGAAGTATCCCTACTGAGCCCGGCGGCCACAGCGTTGCAGGTGGTAGACCCCAACCTGTGGGTACAGGGCAACCTCAGGCGGGCGGTGGGCAACAGCGGAACGTACACGTTTCCGGTAGGCCATGCCACCGGCAAGCGGCAGATGGACCTGATGTCATTAGGGCTAAGCGGCAACGGTTTCCAAAGCATTTTGGTAAGTTTCAAGCCCCTGCAGCACCATCAGGATGGTGATTTATTCCTGACCGAAGGCGGGCATACCTACACGCACATGGGCACGGAAGGCGTGTGGCAGGTAGAGCCCAACGCGGTGCCCAGCGAGGGGAACTTCACGGCCCTGGCCTATCTGCAGGGGTTCAATAACCTTTCTGACAATAAATTCGCGTTGCTGATCAGACCCCTGACTTCCACCAGCGGCAAAGACTGGACCACCGGGGGAGGCACCCTGGACGCGCCCGACAAAGATGGCCGGACCCTAGCCAGCGGCTACGCCAAGCGCAACTTCATCAAACCCTTCGGGCAGATAGGCATTGCCACCATGGAGACCGTGCTGCCCGTGTCCTGGCTCTACGTGAAAGGACAGCGCAAAAACCAGGCAGTGCTGGTGGAATGGGCCACCGCCACCGAGATCAACAACGACCGCTTTGAGGTGGAGTACTCCCAGGATGGCAGAAACTTCTCCCTGGTGGGCGTGGTGAAAGGAGGGGGGCACAGCAGTACCGTACAGAAGTATCAGTTCCAGCACGGGCAGGCCTCCAGCGCCACCACCTATTACCGCGTGAAGCAGCTAGACTATGACGGCAAATTTGAGTACAGCAAGACCATTGCGGTAAAGGAGGGCAACCGCACCGAGGCCCACGTGAGGTTGTACCCTAACCCCAGCGCCGAAACGGTGTATCTGGCCAACATCACGCTGGAGCCAACGGCCGTGGTGGAGATCCTGGACCTGAAAGGGCAGCGGGTAGAAAAGGTGCAGCCTGTTTCAACGGGTCAGAATCCGGCCATTCCCGTAAAGCATCTGCCCGCAGGAAACTACATCCTGAAAATTCAGAATTCAGATAGACTTATCCAGCAACGCTTCATCAAGCTGTAAACCGTTTTGAGCGTTCTTTCCAGAAAACAGCCCTAAAACGAAACGGGCCGGTTCCCAAGAACCGGCCCGTTTCGTTTATAATTTGTGCCAGGAAATTAGCACATGAGCACATTAAACCATTAGCACCTTAATACGCTCTTCCAGCTTTGTTTTCCATGAAGTTCACGAAGGCGCGGTTCACCACTTTCATGCCGCCCGGGGTAGGGAAGTTACCGGTGAAATACCAGTCCCCGATGTGGTTAGGGATGGCTTCGTGCAGGCCTTCAATGGTCTGGAAGATCACCTGCACCTCGGCCTTTACGTTAGGGGCTTTGACAATTTCGGCCACCTTGGCGCTAATCTCCTCCGCCGTGAATTGCTTGTAGAGTTCCTTTACAAAGTTTTTGGTGCGGGCTTCGCCGGTCTTCAGGCCCAGCTGGCAGTTCTGGTACACCTCGTGCGCCAGGCACTCCTGGTTGCGGTCTTTGAGCAGGCCCATGAGCGCCCGAAAGGCCACAAACTCCTTCATCTTGGACATGTCAATGCCGTAGCAGTCTGGGTAGCGGATCTGCGGGGCGCAGGACACAATGATGATTTTCTTAGGGCCCAGGCGATCCAGCATTCTAATAATGCTTTTCTCCAGGGTGGTGCCACGCACAATAGAGTCATCAATCACTACTACGGTGTCAATGCCTTTCCGCACCACTTCATAGGTAGTGTCATAGACGTGGGCCACCAGGTCGTCGCGCGAGGTGTCATCGGTGATGAAGGTCCGCAGCTTGGCGTCTTTGATGACCAGTTTCTCCACCCGGGGCCGGAAAGAAAGCAGGTTGTCCAGTTTCTCTTCATCGCCGTCTGCTTCCAGAATGGCCTTGCGGCGGTAGGCGCGCAGGTAATCTTCCACGCCTTCCATCATGCCCAGGAAAGAAGTCTCGGCGGTATTGGGGATGTAGGAGAAAACGGTGTTCTCCAGATCAAAGTCAATGGCCTTGAGCACCTGCGGGCAAAGCAGTTTGCCTAAAGCTTTGCGCTCCTGGTAAATCTCGGGGTCGTTGCCGCGGGAGAAGTAGATGCGCTCAAAGCTGCACGATTTCTTTTCCAGGGCCGGCAGGATTTCCTTTTCGGCGGCCTCGCCGTTTTTGTTCACGATGAGGGCATGCCCGGGGGTAATCTCTTTGATCTGGCTGTACTCCACCCCAAACGCGGTCTTGATGGCCGGTTTTTCAGAGGCGATCACTACCACTTCATCGTCCATGTAATAGTACGCGGGCCGGATACCCGACGGGTCGCGCACCACAAACGAGGCGCCGTAGCCGGTAAGGCCCGCCATGGCGTAGCCACCGTCAAAGTCTTTGCAGGCCCGGCGCAAGACGCGCTGCAGGTCCAGGTGCTCTTCAATGAGGGCGGTGATTTCCTCGTTGTTGTGGTCGGGCTTGAAGTAGTCAAACAGGCGCTGGTTCTCTTCGTCCAGGAAGTGGCCTATCTTCTCCAGCACCGTCACGGTGTCTATTTTCTGGCGCGGGTGCTGGCCCAGTTCGGTGAGCACGTCAAAGAGCTCATCTACGTTGGTCATGTTGAAGTTACCGGCCACGGCCAGGCTGCGGTTGCGCCAGTTGTTCTCGCGCACCATGGGGTGGCAGTTGTCTACGCTGTTCTCGCCGTGGGTACCATAACGCAAATGGCCCAGATACACATCGCCCAGGAAGGGAAGATGCTGTCTGAGCCAATCAATGTCTTTCGCGTCGTGGGGGAACTTGCGTTTAACCTTGTTGTATTTCTCGCTTATTTTGCCAAAAATGGCGTCAATCGCCTTGGTCTTCACCGACCGGTACCGGGCCAGGTATTCGGTGCCGGGTTTGGCGTTGATCTTAATGCTGGCAAAGCCGGCGCCGTCTTGCCCACGGTTGTGCTGTTTCTCCATGAGCAGGTACATTTTCTGTACGCCGTACATGGGGGTGCCGTATTTCTCAGTGTAATATTCCAGGGGTTTGCGGAGGCGGACAATGGCTATGCCGCACTCATGTTTGATCGCATCACTCATTTGAAAAGGTTTTAAAGCGAAAGCACGTGTTCAATAGCTTTCTGCTACCAAGCTGCTTTGAAGCGTCAGAGCGGTTTGGGCATGCAAAGTAAGGCAAAAAAATACGTAACCCGCTACTCCCAAAACCAATTTCTCCCCCCATTCATTCCGCCCCAAACCCTTAATTGGGGCATACCTGGCCTAGGCAGTGAAATTCCTTTAACCAATACTACTTCAGCTGTTTATAGTGCCAAAACCAAATAGCCCAGGCAGGTTTAGTCCGATTGATAGGGCAGGGGCAAACGGCACGGGTTGAGCTGGTTAGCCCTACTTTACCCGAAGAAACCACACTAGCCCAAGACTCTTTTGGTGGCGCGCAGGGGCAGGTTAGTTACCTTTGCGGCCATGAACAGACAAGTACAGGTGCACGGGGCTTTGTTCCTGGTGGCGCTTATCTACGGGGCCAACTACAGCATTGCGAAGGAGATTATGCCGGCCTATGTGCAGCCGTTTGGGCTAATTGTGATTAGGGTGGTGAGTGCGGTGCTGGTGTTTGGGGCCATTTCCGTTTTCGTGGTGAAAGAGAAAATCCAGAGCAAAAACGACTGGGTCCGGATTACCCTTTCCGGACTTTTGGGGATCACGCTTAACCAGCTGTCGTTCTTCAGCGGGCTCAACCTTACCTCGCCTATCAATGCCTCGCTTATTCAGACGGTGTCGCCGGTGATGGTGGTGCTGCTGTCGGCGTACCTGCTCAGGGAGCGCATCAAAGTGTTCCGCATGGTGGGCATCCTTGTGGCCGGGCTGGGGGCCATGATGCTGATCTCGGGCAAGGCCGGCACCGCGCACGGGCACCTGCTGGGCGATTTGCTGATCCTGTTCAATGCCGTGTGCTTTGGCGCGTTCCTGGTGCTGGTGAAACCCCTGATGCAGCGGTACCACCCCATCACGGTGGTGAGCCGCATTTTCCTGGTGGGGGCGGTAGGGGTGATCCCGTTCGGGCTGGAGCAGGTGCTGGCCCCGGCATATGCCACGTTACCGGCCTCCATCTGGGCCGCCATCGCGTTTGTGGTCATCGGGATGACCATTCTGGCGTACCTGCTCAACGTGTGGGCCATGAAATACGCCAGCCCGGCCTTGGTGGGCGTGTACATTTACCTGCAGCCGGTATTTGCCATTCTCATTGCCGTGGGCCTGGGCAAAGATGTGTTTACCTGGCAGAAAGCCCTCTACGCGGCCATGATCTTTGGGGGCGTTTACCTGGTGAGCAAACCCCAAAAGCCAGCGGTTTAAGGGCCGATTTCTAAAAAATAGTCCCAAAAGGGCACCCATACGGCCCAATGGGCGTTGAAGCAAAACATGGATTACCACGAAATGACTGACGCGCATACTTATTCTGAAGATTCCTTAGAGCACCTTTTCTTAATTGTAGAGGCCCAGGACGCCACCTGCATGCTGAACCTGGCCGGGCACCCGCTCCGCATCAGGGAAGTGGTGTACCAGATGGTGGGCAACGGCTGCCGGGTGAGCAAAGTAGATGCCGACGGCTACAACACCTTCCTGTTTGACAAGGAAGTCACCGAGATCTATGACTATCTCACCACCATCATCAAGGTGAAATTCCTGAAGGTCTGAGGCTCGTTTTGGGCCCGTTTTCAGAAAATGGGGCTAAAACAGGTTGGGCAGTGAGGGCCAGGCGGAGGTTGGCGCGCGGGGGCTAGGCAGATAACCAAGTTGCCGCAAATGGGGTACAGTACAGGAAATGCCTGTTACTAACCTAGACTACATGAAACCCAACGTCAGAATAGAACATGATTTCCTGGGCGAGAAAGAGATTCCCAATACCGTCTACTACGGGGTGCAGACGCTCAGGGCCCTGGAAAACTTCAACATCACCGGCATCACCATTGCCTCAGAGCCGCTGTTCATTGTGGCGTTTGCCTACGTGAAGAAGGCCGCCGCCATGGCCAACCGTGACCTGGGCGTCCTGGACAAAAAGCTGGCCGAGGCCATTATCTTCGCCTGCGATGAACTGATTGCCGGCAAGTACCTGGACCAGTTTGTGACCGACTTGATCCAGGGCGGGGCGGGCACCTCGGTGAACATGAACGTGAACGAGGTCATCGCCAACATCGGGCTGGAGTACCTGGGGCACAAAAAAGGCCAATATGAGTTCCTGCACCCCAACAACCACGTCAACTGCTCCCAGTCCACCAACGATACTTACCCTACGGCCATCATGATGGCGGTGCACCTGAAGGTGGATGTGTACCTGCAGGCCCTCGCTGACCTGAAAGCCGCTTTCCTGAAAAAGGCCGAGGAATTCAAAAACGTGCTGAAAATGGGCCGCACCCAGCTGCAGGACGCCGTGCCCATGACCTTGGGGCAGGAGTTCCACAGCTTTGCCACCACCATCAACGATGACATCAAGCACCTGGCGGAAGTGCAGGAGAAGCTTACCGAGTGCAACATGGGCGGCACCGCCATAGGCACCAGCATCAACGCGCCCAAGGGCTACCCCCAGCTCTGCACCAAGTACCTGGCCCAGATCACCAAGCTGCCCATCCACCTGGCCCCTGACCTGATTGAGGCCTCCTCCGACATGGGAACCTACGTGCTGGTGTCTGGCATGCTCAAGCGCAGCGCCGTCAAAATCTCCAAGATCTGCAACGACCTGCGGTTGCTGGCCTCGGGGCCCCGGGCCGGCCTGAACGAGATCAAGCTGCCGCCCATGCAGCCGGGTTCCTCCATCATGCCCGGCAAGGTGAACCCCGTTATCCCGGAAGTGGTGAACCAGACGGCGTTTTACGTGATAGGCGCCGATGTGACCATTACCATGGCCGCTGAGGCCGGTCAACTACAGCTGAACGTGATGGAGCCGGTCATCGCTTTCAGCCTGTTTACCTCCATGAATTACATGATCAACGCCATCACCACGCTGCGCACCAAATGCGTGGACGGCATTGTGGCCAACGTGGAGGTCTGCCGCGAGGAAGTCATGCGCAGCATTGGCATTGTGACCGCCCTCAACCCGCTGCTGGGCTACGAGACCGCCGCTTCCATTGCCAAAGAGGCGCTGGCCACCGGCAAGTCCATCCACCAGATTGTGGTGCTGGAGCGCAAACTGCTAGACCAGGCCAAGTGGGACGAGATCTACACCTTTGAGAACATGGTGCACCCGGTGTACATCAATAAGTAGGGCTATACACTTTTTCAATGAGCTTCAGCAGCGTTTTGGGGCAGTTTTTGTACAAACAGCCCTGAAACGAGGGCAGTTGCAGGCAGGATGGGGCCGTGAGGTTTTGGAGCCATTTTGCTGAAAACCGGCCTGAAACACCTGGAAGAGAGCGCTGGAGGCTTTCCCTTTCGTGCATAGGGGAACCGGATTGCCTGGCCTTTTCCCCAGTAACTTTGTTACCTTCGCAGGCCCGGGCCGGGTGAACTAAAACGTTCCTGCCTGGCTTATGAGGGAGAACCTCAGCGTTACGAGACGGTATGTTAGAACATTCGCTTTTTCATAAACTTCCACCCAGAAACCAGGCCGAACTGCTGGAGCAGAAAGGCATTGCCCTGGCCCATCGAAACCACAAAGGCTGGGCCATTACCTTGTTCTCCTTTGAGAACCGTTTTATGGAGGTGTGGGCTAAAATGGGCGTGGAAGTGATCGGCTCCTTCCATGCTGCTGCCACCTACATGGACATCATTGAGCCCTACGTGCCAGAGCTGCAAGTGCCCGAAAGTGCCTGACGGTAAGGCCTGCCTGAACTGTCTCCCACAGCCATTGAAGAGGACCTGCTTCAATGGCTGTTTTTTTGTAGGGATTGTCCCATTCCTCCTGATTACTGTGAGAAGCGCGGCTTCCAGGATAACTTGCCCTGCTGCCAATGTGCTAAAGCCGGCCAGGAGCCTCGCGTCCTGTTCGCGGCTTAGGCGGCAGACTTTTTTCACCCTACCGCCCCTAGGGTACCTACTTGTAAGTATAAATTAAGAAGTCTGTTAAATTTGTGTAAATAAGTATAAATTATATTGGAATAATTATTTTTTATACTACATTTGCTTTCATAACAGCACCAGTTACTTTCCTGTCAGGATCTGAAAGAAGTTTACGGCGCTTTACGCGCGTACCGGTAGAGGGCTTCCTGTAGGTCTGTTGTTACCAGCGAAACATGGTTGGTTGGCCATGCCTTTGTACCAGGAACTCCGTGGTACAGGGCTAACTAGCTTTAGTTCATATTGCCAAGGTATAGTATCTGGATTGAGGGGTATATGCTATATAGAGTACTTATTGGGTAAGCGGTACCCGCCGCGCCCATGGGTGACCTGCATGTACAACAAAACACGAAAGGTGTGTTTGTGTTGGTTTAGTACTGAGTAGTTTTTGTAGCCTAAGAGCTTAGGGGCTACAGGTATTTGGTTAACCTAACGTTAATGCTATGCACGCTAACTCTACCAAGCCTTCCAGCTGTTTATTGCCCGTCTTTTGCTTCTCTAAATCTGCCAGGTTTACCCTGCCCATTGCTTTCAAGCCTTAGCCCCTTTTAGTTTTTGCTGGCCCTTTAAGGCGTGGTCGTTAGGCTTTCAATTACCTTTTCTAAGGGGCTGCTTGTGGGCCCAAGCCATTTACCTCCATTCTGCCTTTGCTTAAAAAGTAAGAAGGGTTATGCACCATAACCCCAGGCCACCTTTTCTTTTCTGCGCTACGCCACGGCATGCCTTTAGGGCATGAGATACAAGGCAAACTGCTTTCTAAAGTTGATACCAAGCAACAAAAGCAATAGATGAAGTCTTTGGTAAATGCCGCGTCTATTCCTCCCTAACAAGGATACCGAAATGCATAAAAATCCTCGGTGTAAGTAGTGCCTTTTGAGTGTAGAACTGAGACTTAAATGATCACAAGTATGAGCGATAATGAGAGAAAATACAGCCTCTTGGGCTGCAAGGCAACGTGGTTGGTGCTGCTCTTTCTCCTGGCGCCGGCGCTTTCTACGGTGGGCTCCCGGCCAGGAGCGGTTCAGCCCGATGATGCCAGTTGGATATTTCATTCTGAGGCCCAGGGAGTGAAGATATACTACAAGATAGGTACCTGTGAGAATAGGAGCGTGGTGTTCCTGAAGTTCAGCAATACCACCAAGAAAAAGGTGGAACTGGCCTGGAAAGAAGCCTATCAGACCAGCCAGGTGCCCGAAGAGCTTGAAAGTTATGGCCAAGGCAAGCGCCTTGTGTTGCCCCCGGGCGACACTTCTGAAGACGATTGCACGCAGGTGGGCATCAAAGAATGTATCACTTATTCTGAGAAGGCCCTGCCAACCTTCAAGGCCGACATTACCAGGGTAAACTTTAAAAATGTGCGTGTAAAACCCCTGGAGTAACCCCAAAATGAAGCTAACCTATTGCCCCTATTTATTAAAACAATGTTCAACTCTAACCCCAAAAAAATTATGAAAGATTTTACTCGGTTGATTCTCAGGTGTAGGATGCTCAGCATCTTCGTTATTTTATTAGGAATTGTCGCACAGGGCAGGGCCCAAACGCCGGTGGCAGACAGCAAGGGAAGCGATTTCTGGCTTACGTTTCCGGGTAATTTCGGGGGGCAAAGTACGCTGACGCTGTTTATCACCGGGGAGGTAGGAACCACCGGCGTGGTGTCTATTCCGGGCATGGGCTTTTCCACTAATTTCTCTGTTACGCCAGGGGAGATTACCTCAGTAGTTTTACCCACCGGGGCCCAATTAATGGCTTCCAACAGCATTGAGAACAAAGGGATTCACGTTGTCTCCCAGCAGGAAGTGACGGTGTACGGCCTGAACCGGCAGCAATTTACCACCGATGCTTTCCTGGCGCTGCCCACCAATATTTTGGGCACGGAATACATCAACCTGGGGTACAAGAACGTAAACGTGGTCAATGCCACTCAGCTGGCAATAGTGGCCACCGTGAACAATACCAGCGTCACCATCACCCCAACGGAGGCCACTGACGGGCATGCCATGGGGGTTCCTTACACCATCACGCTGAATCAGGGGCAGACCTACTTGCTGCAGAACACCAGCCCGGCCCCAAGTGATCTGAGCGGAACCCTGATTTCGTCCAGTCAGCCGGTGGCGGTGTTCGGGAGCCACGGCTGCGCCAACATCCCCGACGGCAACACGGTTGCGTGTGATTATATCGTAGAGCAGCTGCCCCCAAGCTCGGCGTGGGGCAAGGCGTTTGTCACCATCCCGCTGGCCACAAGAAGGGGCGGAGATACCTTTAGGTTCTTAGCATCAGAGGGGAATACTGTGGTGTCTATCAACGGCACGACGGTGGCCACCCTGGAAAGGGGCGAATACCATGAGCAGATTGTGGCAACGGCAGCCCAGATAACCTCCACCAAACCCATTCTGGTGGCGCAATACTCCAACGGCACCTCCTTTGACGGGGTAACATCAGATCCGTTCATGATGTTGATTCCGCCCTTTGAGCAGTTTTTAGGCAGTTACACGGTGGCCACCCCGGCCTCTGGGTTCAGGGTGAATTACATCAACGTAGTGGCCCCAACCGCGGGCATAGGGTCCATCAGGGTAGACGGCACGGTTATCCCGGCTTCGTCCTTCATGGCCATTGGAAGCAGCGGGTTTTCTGGGGCGCAGATTCCGGTGGAAGCCGGTACGCATAACCTCACGGGCGGAAATTTCCCCTTTGGCGCCTTTGTGTACGGGTTTGATAACGCGGACTCCTACGGGTACCCGGGCGGACAGTCTCTGGCACCGGTGGCAACGGTACGGACCATTACCATTACCTTACAGGGCGGTTCTACCGCCACTACGGGCACCGAGCACTGCATGTTGGCCACCGCCACAGACCAAAACAATAATCCAGTAGCTGGGGTTAGGGTAGATTTCAACATTACCGGGGCAAACGGTCAGACCGGTTTTGCCACCACCGGGGCTAACGGACAAGCCAGGTTCTGCTACACGGGCACCAACCCCGGCACCGATAACATTGTGGCCTCTTCGGGCACGGTGAGCTCCACGGCGCAGATTACGTGGGTGACTGCCACCAAGAAAAGCCAGACCATTGCATTTGGCCCGCTGGCCAACAAAATGGTAGGTGATGCGCCATTCACCATCAGCGCCACCGCAACTTCGGGCTTGCCGGTGTCCTTCAGAATCGTGTCAGGGCCGGCCACCATCAGCGGCAATACCATCACGCTCACCGGCATGCAGGGCGAAGTGGTGGTAGAGGCTTCACAAGCGGGCAATGACGAGTATGCTGCCGCAGAGCCTGTGATCCAGCGGTTCATGGTCACCGGAAACACTACTCCGGTAACCTGCGCCAACACCGGCGGCATTACCTATGAGATGTGGTCCAACGTGGCCTCACGTTTGGTAGAGATCCACCACCTGCCTTCCGGCACGGCGCCAACCAGCACCAGCACCATCTCCTCGTTCTCGGTGCCTGCCAACGTGGGCGACAACTACTTCGCCCGGGTGCGCGGCTACCTGTGCGTTCCGATGACGGGCAACTACCGCTTCCACCTGAGCGCCGACGACCGGGCCGAGCTGTGGCTGAGCACCGACGAGGACCCGGCCAACAAAATGAGGGTGGCCTCGCTCAGGACCGCCACCGCGCCGGGCAACTACTCCACCTTCCCCACCCAGCAGTCGGGCACGGTGATGCTGGAGGCCGGCAAGCGCTACTACATCGAGGCGGTGATGCGCGAGTTCCGCTCCAAAGACCACATGACCGTGGCCTGGACCCGCCCCGACGGCACCATGGAGACCATCCCCGGCTCCAGCCTGGTGCCCTTCACCGGCATGCCGATGGCTTGCTCTGGAACGGGTGAAATCACCTATGAGATGTGGGCTAACGTAGCCTCACGTTTAGTGGAGATCCACCACCTGCCTGCGGGCACGGCGCCCAGCAGCACCAGCACCATCTCCTCGTTCTCGGTGCCGGCCAACGTGGGCGACAACTACTTCGCGCGGGTGCGCGGCTACCTGTGCGTTCCGATGACGGGCAACTACCGCTTCCACCTGAGCGCCGACGACCGGGCCGAGCTGTGGCTGAGCACCGACGAGGACCCGGCCAACAAAATGAGGGTGGCCTCGCTCAGGACCGCCACCGCTACTCCACCTTCCCCACCCAGCAGTCGGGCACGGTGATGCTGGAGGCCGGCAAGCGCTACTACATTGAGGCGGTGATGCGCGAGTTCCGCTCCAAAGACCACATGACCGTGGCCTGGACCCGCCCCGATGGCACCATGGAGACCATCCCCGGCTCCAGCCTGATTCCGTACACTGGCGCTGACATGCTAGCCACCACCCAGGGCGCCGAACTTGCGGCACCTAAGGCATCGGAAGCAGCGTTCACGGCCAGCCCGAACCCCTTCACCGACCGGGTGACCATTGGGTTCACCGTGGAGAACGCCGGGGAGGTACAACTGGAAGTGTTCAACGTGCACGGCCAGCGGGTACAGGCGCTGCATTCGGGCAGAGCCGAAGCCGGGCAAGCCTACCAGTATGAGTTTGACGGCAGCAAGCATTCCAACGGCGTTTACATCTGCCGCATCACGGTAGACGGCAAGACCACCATTAAGCGCCTGGTGCTGAACCGGTAAGTTGTCAGAAGCTAACCAGAAAAAAGGCTCCCTGCTGCAGGGAGCCTTTTTTGTTGTATTCTTGTAAAAAGAGGCCCAAAACAGGTCTTAATGGAAACCCAGGAAAGAATGCGTGGCTGCCAGTGAATCACTTGGGGCCGGAATCTGTTTACCCTACAGCGAGCAGATGCTGCCAGAGTAGAAGGAGAGTAGTTTTCAGCCTGTTTTGGGCCAAACAGATAAAAAATGACGGAAGAAGAGTTTGATGCGAATTACGTGGAGGCCCTGGACGCGGTGCTGGAGGCAATGGCCGAAAACAAGGAAATTGACCCCGGCAAGTTCTACAGCATGACCTACATTCTGGAGAACCTAAGGTTTTTCAGTCCGGTGATCTACGGCGTGCTCCAGGAAGCAAAGAAGTAACGGCTCTAAGAAAGCGCTAAGACAAAAGCCTACTCCCTCTTCAACCATTGCCTTGCCCTAAGGTGATGGTTAAAGAGGGAGTAGGCTTTTTGGGTTTTCTATGGAGGAAGATTAGGATCCTTTTGGGGCCACTTTTCAGAAAACAGCCCGGAAACACAAGCTTCCCAAAAGACTCAAACGAATGCTGTTCGCCAGAGGCAAAATAGAAAACCGGATCAGCTTAGGAGAGGCGAAGCAAAAACTATCTCTTAGCGATTTTACCAAATTTTCAGGATTTCAGGCCCGAAACAGAGGCAAGGCCAGGCAGCAGAGTGCTGGGAAGTTTGCCGCCGAGCCTTGCCGCTGAGGGATGTCAAAACTGTAGTGCACCATCTATCCGCCCGCTGGCCTTAAGTCCAGTACAGGATGGGGGCCTGGGGGAAGCGGGCTTTAAGTTGGGCGTAGAAGAAGCTGCGGAGCTGGCCCATGGTAGAGGCATCATACACGTACTTCTTGCCCCCGAACTTGTTGAACTTCATAGACCGGTTGGTCTCGTCAAAGTCAATGAGGGTGTTGGGGTACCATTCCTGCAGCAGCGCTTTAGACCCGGGAGTGAACCGGTGGCTGATCAACTCAAACGTGATAGCACAGGGAAAATCCAGGGTCTGCGCCAGTCGGTCCAGCAGGTGAGTGTATTGCTCCTCCCAGTCGGGGATGGCCATGATGGGGGCAATCACCAGCCCTACCTTGTACCCGCCGCCACCCGCTGCCTGGGGCAAGGCCAGTTTCCGGATGGCTGCCAGGCGGGCTTCCAGAGAGGCCGTGCCGCCTTCCATCCGGCGGGAGATAAAATCGGCGTTCAGGCTGATTCTGGGGTGCGTGTGGCCGTGGTGGGGCAGCGAGAGGAGGCCGTCTACCTGGTCAAACTTAGAGACCCAGCGCAGGTGCATGTCTTCCTGCTCCCCAAAGAACCGGATGGTCTCGACCAGGCTGCCGGTCAGGTGCTCAATCCCCAGCGGGTCGGTATAGCAGCTGGCCTCAAACGTGGTGGGCTGGCCCGGTCTGCGGTACTGGGTGAGGTTCTGCAAAATGGTGGGCAGATTGGCGAAGGCCCTGATCACGGGTGGTCCCTGCAGGCTGCCGGCCAGGTAACAGTACTGGCAGTGCGCGGGGCAGCCTTCGGCCAGGTGAAACTGGTAGTCGGCCGAGGGCGGAATGGGTTGCAGTTTGAGGGCGCTGGGAGGGGCGGTCACAATGGCCAGAGTGCTTTTGGCCTTACGGTAGGTCTCCCGCTCGTCTTCCCCGCGCAAGCCGGTGATGCGGTTCTGCTTGAGTTCCTGCACCGGCAAGCCCAGGGCCTGCACGCGCTCGTACATCTGCCTGCCCCAGGGTTCGTCCAGGGCCGCCGGGGTGATGAGCACCTGTTTGGGCATCCAGCGTTTGGCCGAACGCAGTTGGGGTACAGCCGCTATATTTTCCTTCACTAGTTCCATGTGTCTGTTTTGGGGTTATTTTGCAGAAACCGGCCCGAAAACCCGATGGGGATTCTGGTTGTTTCTGCTAGTGTAAGAACATGCCCAGGCTTGGTATAATTCAAAACGAAGCCTTTGTTTTGGTTTGTATGTAGCTGATGCTCAGTGTTTTGTATAAGTATTTTGTTGAACCAAGCCTGCTGGAGAACTGTTGAAAAAGGGTATGCAGACATTTGATCCTTCCATTATTCTATACACGCCAGACGCCCTGAATGCGCGCGGGAAACAGGCCTTGCTGGCCTACCCACAGGCGGCGCAGCAGGAGATTAAACAGCACAACCGGCTGCCTGCCCTGGAGGGCAACCATTACCAGATCAAGTCAAATGCCCTGGTGCTGGGCCGGTTGAAGACGCTGGTGTGCAGGGAGAGCGGCCGAAGCTCAGACTTTATTGCGCCCAGCCTGGCCAACGGGTGCATGGGGGCCTGCGCCTACTGCTACGTAGACCGCAACAAGGCCGTGAACCCCATCACCTTGTTCACCAACACCGAGGAGATCCTGCGGGCCGTGGACAAGCACGTGCACCAGCAAGCCTGGCCCAAAGTTCCCAACCAGACGCACGCCCGCTTTTATACCTATGACATTGGGTGTAACTCAGACGTGTCAGTAGATGCCTCTATCTCTGACAGCGTGCAGACGGCGGTGGCGTTCTTCCGGGAGCACCCCAAAGCGTTTGCTACGTTTGCCACCAAATTTGTGAACCCAGAGCTGCTCACCTATGACCCGCAGGGCAAAACCCGCATCAGGTTCAGCCTGCTGCCCAAGAGGGTGAGCAAACTGGTAGACGTGCGCACCGACAGTTTGGAGAAGCGCCTGGCCGCCATTGCAGACTTCTACCAGGCCGGGTATGAAGTGCACGTTAACTTTTCACCGGTGATTGTCTACAAAGGCTGGCTGGACGATTACCGCGAGCTCTTTGAGCAGCTCAACCAGGTAGTGCCCCCTCAACTCAAGCAGACCATGGACTGTGAGGTCATCTTCCTCACCCACAACCAAGGGCAGCACGAGCTTAACCTGGCCATCAACCCCCGGGCCGAGGAATTGATCTGGGCACCAAACATCCAGGAAACCAAGCAAAGCCAGTTTGGCGGCATCAACGTGCGGTACCAGTACCAACGAAAGGCCGTCTGGATCCATGAGTTTAGGCAATTGCAGCAAGAGGTGATTCCGTGGTGCACCATCCGGTATATCTTTTAAGAAATCCGTTATAAAAAGAAGCCCTTGCCAGGTACCCGGCGGGGCTTCTTTTTTTGGGCTGACCAACCTGCTCCTGAGAAACACGTTTCTTTACCCAAACCCAACCCAACAACCACTATGGAATATAGACAACTAGGGGCCTCGGGGCTGCAGGTACCGGTGCTTAGCTTCGGCACGGCCACCTTCGGGGGTGGTACTGAGTTCTTCAAAGCCTGGGGCAGCACCCAGGTAGAGGAAGCCACCCGCCTGGTAGACCTGTGCCTGGACGCCGGGGTAACCTTCTTTGACACCGCCGATATTTACTCCCAGGGCATGGCCGAGGAAATCCTGGGCAAGGCCCTGGCCGGGCGCCGGCACCAGGCGCTCATCTCCACCAAAGGAACCTTTCCGTTCGGCCAGGGACCCAACAACCAGGGCTCATCTCGTTTCCATTTGCTCCGGCAAGTGGAAGGCAGCCTCAAGCGCCTGAACACCGACTACCTGGATATCTACCACATGCACGGCTTTGACGGCAACACGCCCATGGAGGAGACCCTGCGCACCCTGGATGACCTGGTGCAAAGCGGCAAGATCCGCTACATTGCGGCCTCCAACTTCTCTGGTTGGCACCTGATGAAGTCTCTGTCCCTCTCTGAAAAATACGGCTGGAACCGCTACATCGCCCACCAGGTCTACTATTCCCTCGCCAACCGCGAGTACGAGTGGGAACTGATGCCCCTGGGTCTGGACCAGAACGTGGGAGCCATTGTCTGGTCGCCGCTGGCCGCGGGCAGGCTGGGAGGCAAGTACCGCCGAAACCAGCCCCTGCCCCCCGACAGCCGCGTGGCGCAGGGCGGCAGTCCCGTGCCGGAAGCCGTAGTGAACGAAGAAGTGTTTTACCGCACCATTGATGTGCTGGACGAAGTAGCCGAGGAAACCGGCAAGACAGTGGCCCAGGTAGCCTTGAACTGGTTGCTGCAACGGCCCACCGTGACCAACATTATCATTGGAGCCCGCAACGAAGAGCAGCTAAAGCAAAACCTGGGAGCCGTGGGCTGGAACCTGACCACCGACCAGGTAAAGCGCCTGGATGCCGCCAGCGAAGTGCCGCCCGTTTACCCGTACTGGCACCAACGGCAGAACACCAAGTTAAACCCCCTGCCGAAGTTCTATTAACCAGTTATCGGGAAATCAGTCGTAGTCCATCCTTCTGCTGATGCCACAGCGCCTTTCCCAAATGGGAGAGGCGTTGTGCTTGTTCAGGAGTTGGTTCTGTATTGCGTCGCTCAAAAAGAATCAGAAAGTTCTGCTCCTTGATCCTGAAATACAGTCTTTAGTAGTGCTTGTCATGCCTTCTCAACTTTGGCCGAGAAGGCGGCTTGGGGAATGGGGGGCAAGGGAGCAGTCTGGTTTTCTGGGGTGAGCTGCAGGAGGCGTTCTATGGCGTCGGCGGCCGTTTTCAGGCCGTTTTCCTGTTTTACCGCCTGCGCTACCTGGGTGGCTCTGGCTTGGCACGCGGCATCGGACTGGAGGGCCTTGATGGCCCGGCGCAGCTTGCGGGCGCTTACGTCCTGCAGGGCAATGCCTCGGGCAATGCCCAGGCGTTGGGCGCGCTCTAGGTTGTCATGCTGGTCGTTGCACTCGGGCAGAATGATCATCGGCTTGCCGCCGGCCATGGCCTGACCCGTGGTGCCAATGCCGCCCTGGTGCACAATGCAGCACGCGTGCGGAAACAGCTGGGAATAGGGGGCATACGCGTCAAACAACACCTTGGGGGTGCTCAGGTCTTTGTACTTCTGGAAGTTGGCCTCGCCGGTTAAGATCACGGAACGGTGGCTTAGCCGTTGGGCTACCCGGTGGAAAAGGTCGAAAAGGGCCTGGTGCTTCATGACGCTGTTAGAGCCCAGCGTGAACACCACCGGGGCCGGGCCGCTCTCTAAAAACGCTTTCAGCCGGGGCGATAGCTCCTGGTGCCCGAGGCTCTGGTCATGCCAGACAAAGCCCGTGATCTGGGAATTGGGCGGGAAGTCGGGCTGCACCTCGCCCAGGAGCCGGGAGTACAGGCCCAGGTTCAGGAACGCTGAGGTGGCCCCGTTGGTCAGGGGGTTGGTTTCCTCCCAAATGCCTTCGCGCCGTTTCAGGTCCTGCACCGGCTGGGTCCATTTCTGGGTAACCCTGAAAATCTCCCTGAACACAAACCGGTTCACTTCGGGGCCAAACCGGTACGCGTACTTCATAAATTCCATGGTGGGAATTACCGGCGGATCGTACACCGACCAGAAGGTCATGGGCGACAGCATGACCGAGGCCCAGGGTTTCCCCAGCTTTTTGGCGCAGAGAGGGGCAAAGTAGGAGAGGATGCCGCTAATGATCAGGTCGGCGGAGGTGGCCACTTGCAGAAAGGTGCGGTAGCTGGGCTCCACCGCCGGAAAGATGATGTCCCGGTGGAAGCGCTCCGGGCCCCGCTTCGGGTCCAGCACGGTCTGGATGATGGTTGGGTTGTGCGGGTCCAGGTTGGGCCAGACCTCGTGGAACCGGAGGCCGTGTTTCTCAATGTAAGGCTTGAAATAGTGGGAGGTGGAAAAGCTGATCTCGTGTCCGCGCCGCTTTAGTTCCAGGGCCAGGCCCAGCATCGGGTTAATATCACCCAGCGTACCCAGGGTGGTCATCGCTATCTTTTTCCCCATTACGGCTCTTTTCTGGCAGGTGGCTTTGGTGGCCTGGCTTTGAAAGCGCGCAGGCCTGGGTTCATGCAGGAACCTTCCCCAGCAAACGGCATTCGGGCCAAGGTTGTTACCTCACCAGAGCGGGAGCCTGATGTCTAACCTTCTCACCCTTAACCGCGGAGCGGCGAGGGAGTTTAGGGTTGCGTAGTTTTTAGTGAGTACCACCGGCGCACCAGGTTTTAGGGGTGATTTCCGGAAAAAGGGCCAAAAACGCCGAAGCAGTCTACAGCCAAGCCTAAGCCACAAGCTGCCCTCTCGTTCTCTGTGGTTGTGTGGGTAGCAGTTCAAGGTAAGTTGTGCCTGTAACGCACCAATGCCCCGTGGTTGCTGGCGGATGGGGGCGTAGCAGGCATTTTTCAAATCTCTTCAGGCAGAAGTTTGCTACTGCTTCAATCTGCCTATCTTTGACGTAGACCTACTACAAGCCCATGAAAACCAGATTATTTCCTGCATTTGCCCTTACCCTCCTGTTCGGCTTCGCCGCCCCTTTGTATGCGCAGGAGAAAGCGCCTGCGCCCAAAGGATATGTGCTGGAGCAGGACGCGCAGGTGGCTAAAAAGCAAGCCGGTCCGCACAAAGGAGGAGGGGAGACCGTTGCCTACAGTTTCTTTGAGGGCGTGCCCAATTTTAAGACTGCTTTCCGGAAAAGAGTCCTGAAACCCGGTGCCTCCATTGGGTATCACCTGCAGAAAGAAGACGAAATATACTACATCCTGAGCGGCACCGGCCAGATGCAGATGAACGGGACAACCTTCCCGGTAAAACCCGGCGACGCCATCCTTACCCGGCCCGGAAGTTCGCACGGACTCTCCCCAGACAAAGACACGGAGCTAACCCTGCTCATTGTTTACGAGAAGAAGTAAAACTCCAGAGCCTTTGTCCTTTGTATTTGTTGTGCCCACTTTAGTATGCTGGTTCTTCTGGCAGGTTGAAGCACGCCGGTAAAGAACTCCCCTGGCCTTTTTGGCCTAATCGGATCAACTACCCGTTTGCTCCTGCAAGGCTTTCTTTTGGTAAGAACCAAACAGGCAGGAAGCAAGGACATAGCAATAAAAGCTTCTGACCTATTTAGAATGCACAGCGTACAGCAAACGGTTGACAGCCACCATTTCCTCCGGGGTAGGGTGGTCTGGAACTGTTGGGAACTACCCATCAAAGCACCTCTCGCGGCAGGGTCTTTCCCTTTTTCAGCCGCTGAGAGCTTGATTCAACTTTTCTATACCATACAGGTGCAATTGTTTAAAACACTATTTCTGGCGCGCAGAACCACAAAAAAACTTTCTATACCACTGAGGTGCAATTGAAATTTTCTGTTGTTACGGGGTTCTTTTTTCAAAGACCATCTTTCTATACCACTGAGGTGCAATTGAAATGCCATGACAAAGGAGTGGTACCAAAGCTATAAAGAAACTTTCTATACCACTGAGGTGCAATTGAAATCGTGTACAGCTGCACAAAGTTTCCTCACATAAGAAATTTCTATACCACTGAGGTGCAATTGAAATACTCCCGATCCTGGGAAACCTCCATGATGTACAAAAATTTCTATACCACTGAGGTGCAATTGAAATCTCGGCCGACGAGCGGGAGCACCGGGTGGACATCCTGATTTCTATACCACTGAGGTGCAATTGAAATCAAACGCCTCACCTTGATTATTAACCGGAAGCCCATATTTCTATACCACTGAGGTGCAATTGAAATTCCTGACCACGCGCAGGGTGTCAGGGGTCTGCCCGGATTTCTATACCACTGAGGTGCAATTGAAATGGTATTATCCGACCTTTGTAACGCTCACACTTCCAGATTTCTATACCACTGAGGTGCAATTGAAATTTTTATCAATTTCTACAACGTCAGAGAGTTTCCCCACCTTTCTATACCACTGAGGTGCAATTGAAAT
Organism: Rufibacter psychrotolerans; assembly: GCF_016924645.1. GTDB lineage: Bacteria > Bacteroidota > Bacteroidia > Cytophagales > Hymenobacteraceae > Nibribacter > Nibribacter psychrotolerans. The sequence goes on from NZ_JAFFJV010000009.1 coordinate 419,086, forward strand.
CTGGAGCGAGGCCGGTTCCGCGATATGGGCGTAGGCTCCTTTCTATACCACTGAGGTGCAATTGAAATGCAGGAAGCGAAGCGCCTGCCGTGGCAACGGAGCTGCTTTCTATACCACTGAGGTGCAATTGAAATCTCAGGAAGCGGCTCTAAAATCTGCGCACATTGCCTCGTTTCTATACCACTGAGGTGCAATTGAAATTGTCCCAGACTTTGTTTCTCAGGTGTTCGGCATCTTCGTTTCTATACCACTGAGGTGCAATTGAAATCCAGTGGTTTAGAGGAAGGCGTAAGCTTCTCCATGGATGTTTCTATACCACTGAGGTGCAATTGAAATGCCCAAACAAAAGACAGCAACTAGTAGGGTTATCTGTTTCTATACCACTGAGGTGCAATTGAAATGTGCTTGAGGTTCCACCCCCCACCATTCTCCCCCCTGTTTCTATACCACTGAGGTGCAATTGAAATAAATCAACGGAGTTCCAAAGAGAGGCATTTTCCGTTGTTTCTATACCACTGAGGTGCAATTGAAATATGATCGTTCGGGTCAGTGACCGCGAAAATGCGTTTACTGTTTCTATACCACTGAGGTGCAATTGAAATTTTTCCAGCTCTGGCAACGGTGGAACCTCCAAACTTGTTTCTATACCACTGAGGTGCAATTGAAATCAACGGGGGGCTTGATCAGTACACCGGTGGGGAGCGCTTGTTTCTATACCACTGAGGTGCAATTGAAATTGAACACTCAGCGCGCTTGCGTAAATCTCTTTTCCTGGTTTCTATACCACTGAGGTGCAATTGAAATGCGTGGCCCTAGCCTTTGTGGGTGGCGTGACCCTGATCAGTTTCTATACCACTGAGGTGCAATTGAAATAAGTGAAAGGCTAGCGCTTGCTGTAGGTGACCTTGCCGCGTTTCTATACCACTGAGGTGCAATTGAAATGATTTCTGCCGCCGCCACTCTCGCTTGTTCGCTGTTTTGTTTCTATACCACTGAGGTGCAATTGAAATGCCTGTATTTCCGGGGCTTCCACCCGCTCCTAACCGCTTTCTATACCACTGAGGTGCAATTGAAATATTTTGCTCAAACTTGGCAAGCTTTCCTTGCTGACTTCTTTCTATACCACTGAGGTGCAATTGAAATACTCCAACGCCAACGCCAAGATGACCTACGACCAGACCCTTTCTATACCACTGAGGTGCAATTGAAATGCGTCACAAACCTCACAAACGGACCTGCCTTTTACTTTCTATACCACTGAGGTGCAATTGAAATTTGGCAAACCTGGCGCAAAGTTCCTGTATCATCTTCTTTCTATACCACTGAGGTGCAATTGAAATCGCCAGCCGCGGCAAACTGCGTAAGCCGCTAAACCCTTTCTATACCACTGAGGTGCAATTGAAATCAGACAAAACCAGAATGCTGCATCTTGAGCGTTCTGGCTGCTTTCTATACCACTGAGGTGCAATTGAAATGCGTACCATATCCCTACGCCCTTATCTGGCACATCATTCCTTTCTATACCACTGAGGTGCAATTGAAATTGTTGGCCAGGTACTGAGACTGCCAGGGGTCATACCCTACTTTCTATACCACTGAGGTGCAATTGAAATGCCGGGGACCATCTGCGACGAACTGGTGACCCAAAGCACTTTCTATACCACTGAGGTGCAATTGAAATGCCTAATGACTACCGTTTCCAGCCTAAATACAATAAATCCCTTTCTATACCACTGAGGTGCAATTGAAATCCGTATTTCGCCGCCAGTCGTGCGGCGAAGTCTTGCGTCTTTCTATACCACTGAGGTGCAATTGAAATCACCTTTGCCTTGCCGTAGATCTCGGCAATCTCCTGCATCTTTCTATACCACTGAGGTGCAATTGAAATTTCTCTCCTGGGTGTTTCGTGTATTGAGGTGCCCACCCTTTCTATACCACTGAGGTGCAATTGAAATCTTTTCAAAGAATATCGCATTGATGGGCGGTATATCGTCTTTCTATACCACTGAGGTGCAATTGAAATTCGGCTGTTTGGTGCCACCTAAGAATTCTGGGCGGTTTAAACTTTCTATACCACTGAGGTGCAATTGAAATCGGCCAACGTGGTGAAGTACGTGACCGACAAGCCCACCACCTTTCTATACCACTGAGGTGCAATTGAAATCTTTTTCTTGCCCTTTGCGTTAGCAGTAGGTTTTTTCTCTTTCTATACCACTGAGGTGCAATTGAAATCAGGAAAGGCGGGGCCAGGGTTTTAAATACGTTCTATTGTCTTTCTATACCACTGAGGTGCAATTGAAATACGACGAGACGAGCTCGTTCGAGGCTGCTTTACGAACTTTCTATACCACTGAGGTGCAATTGAAATTTGATTTTTTCGCTCATTTATGAGCATACCTCTACCCACTTTCTATACCACTGAGGTGCAATTGAAATCAATGAGGTTCGGCACATGCTCACCACTGCCATAGCTTTCTATACCACTGAGGTGCAATTGAAATTAAAATTTCTTTCTTCTCAATCCGTACTTCCCAATCTTCTTTCTATACCACTGAGGTGCAATTGAAATACTCTTGCCGTTCGTTGCCTCCGCCTCCATTCGGGAAACTTTCTATACCACTGAGGTGCAATTGAAATATCAATTCTGCTAAAACCAGATACAAACGCTCTGAAAGCTTTCTATACCACTGAGGTGCAATTGAAATTCAATCCAGCGCGCAACTGGCCAGAATAGCTTTCCCGCCTTTCTATACCACTGAGGTGCAATTGAAATTGGGCTTTTGGTGTGGTCAATGTCTGCCAGCAGAGAACCTTTCTATACCACTGAGGTGCAATTGAAATCGCAACTCCTGTAAATGAATTAGGCGGCCTTTTCAGACCTTTCTATACCACTGAGGTGCAATTGAAATCAATTCTGCTAAAACCAGATACAAACGCTCTGAAAGCTTTCTATACCACTGAGGTGCAATTGAAATTTCCCCCACCATACTCCAGCCGCTGGGCTTACTTGGAACTTTCTATACCACTGAGGTGCAATTGAAATATATAAGCAGGTCCAACCTCCGTAAAAGCCGCTAAGCTTTCTATACCACTGAGGTGCAATTGAAATTCTTGCGCTCCATGAGAGTAAGCTTCTACCCCAAGAGCGGGAACTTTCTATACCACTGAGGTGCAATTGAAATTCTTGAGGGCCATCAACTGCTGCTCCAGGCGCATAATGCTTTCTATACCACTGAGGTGCAATTGAAATGTATTATCCTCCTGCTCTTCCACCTTTCGCTTCCCGTCTTTCTATACCACTGAGGTGCAATTGAAATACCCGTCCTGGTGGAACTGTATATGGAATCGGTCTACACTTTCTATACCACTGAGGTGCAATTGAAATTCAAGCCTCCTTTGGCTAGGGAGTTTGTTATTCCTCTCTTTCTATACCACTGAGGTGCAATTGAAATTACTGGCGTGTAGGGATCTTTGGCGTTGGTGGTATAGGCTTTCTATACCACTGAGGTGCAATTGAAATTAATGACCACGAACCACGTTTACGACTTCGCCTCCATCTTTCTATACCACTGAGGTGCAATTGAAATGGTGGTTTGGGCCCGTCCGGCTGTTTCGGTTCCTCCACCTTTCTATACCACTGAGGTGCAATTGAAATTTGCACATGGGCAAAGTATTAATAACACAAAATAGAAACTTTCTATACCACTGAGGTGCAATTGAAATCGTGATTCTGCGCTTCCTGAAAGCTGGATTCTTAAACTTTCTATACCACTGAGGTGCAATTGAAATGCGCTCTAAAAATAGCGGAAAAAAGCCTTTTCCAGCACGTAGGGACAGGCTTTTCTAGATAAAATGGCGCTAAAGAAGCGTCAGGTGGTGGTAAGGAAAAATCAGCGGGCAGCCGACGACTGAGCTAATGGTCTGTTTCTGAGACGTTTTTATAAAAACAAGCCGGAAACGGACAAGCACTTGCCTCCACCCGCAGGTAGTAGGCCTCTCACCCGACGACTACAGGAACCGCTGCGGGCTACCTTTGTCGGTGCCGAGGACGTGGCGCTCGTGGTAGCGTTCCTCGCGCATGCGGTAGATGACCACGCCGTCGCCCTCCTCCATCAATTGGTTGGCCTCATGGCGGAGGCGCTGGTACTGGGCCTCGGTGAGTTCGCCCTCAAACACCGAGTTCTGGATCCAAGTGAGGTACTTCCGGAAGAGCTTCAGCATTTTTCCCACGCGCTTCTGGCCCACGTCATACACGGCAATAAAATACGGCATGTCAATTATAGTTTTCTACAAGATGTCAAAGAACGAGGAACGTATGTTTCCGTCCTGATTTCAGGGAAGCAGGCCCGAAACGCACGTAAGGGGGTCGCCTCACCACCACATGTGCAGGCCCTGGTAAGGGTCCTGCTTAGGGTCGCAGAGATGGCGCACCAGCTTGTGGCACTCCAGCCGCACCAGCCGCTCATACGAGATGTGGCGGCCCAGCTGACGGTGTAGCACGGTTTTCTGCAGGCGCTGGTCCAGGTGCGCCATGAAGATCTTGCGGCCCTCCTCCTTGAGGTAGCAGCCGCCCAGCCGCTGCTCGAAGTGTTTGGGCTGGATCTAGCCGTTCTTGAGCAGCTTAAAGATGGCGCGGTCAATCAGCAGCGGCTTGAAGATCTCGGCCACGTCCAGCGAGAGCGAGTAGCGGCGGTCGCCGGGCTCATGCAGGAAAGACACCGTGGGGTCCAGCGCCGTGCGGTAAATCTGCCGCAGCACCACCGTGTAGCACAGCGAGTTGCCGAAGGAGATGAGCGCGTTCAGCGGGTTGGACGGCGGCCTGCGCTCCCGCTTGTTGAACGGAAACTTCTGCGCCACGGCCTCGCCCAACATTAAAGGCCAAGTCTGGTAATAGCAGTCACGGGCGCGGCCCTCGGCGCTCATGAGCGTAGGAATATCGGGGCAGGCCGGAATCCGGGCGCGCTCGGCCTCAATCTGCTCGCAGCTCTCCTGCAGCGCCAGAGACTCCGGCTCCGGCAGGCGCGGCACGTAATAGCGCATCACCCGCAAGATGTTGAACAAGGCAGCATCCACAAATTCCTTCGCCAACACCAGCCGCTTCTTAGGGCTGAGGTAATGTTGAGCCTGCGCCATGCGCACCCGGCCGCTCACCACCGGCTGACGTGGGTACAAAGAGGCGGTGTAGTTGCCGTAATAGTCGAAGAAGAACAGCGGGATGCCCTGTCGCGCCAGAAACGTGACCAGCTTGGTGTTGATGTCAATCTCCCCGAACAGGTAGATGCTGTCCACGCTCTCCACCGCGAACGGCAGCCGCTGCCCGTCGGCGGGTTGGCTGGGCAGGCCCTCGGTGTCCTCGTCATCGGGGATGCGGCAGTCCAGGGCGCATTTCTCCAGGGCCAGCGTGTTGTGCTTCCGGCGCAGCCGACCGTTGGAAAACAGGTAGAAAGGGCGTTTCATGGGCAGAAAAAATTTATTGGTGAAGGGTACCTCACCCCCAGCCCCTCTCCAGTAGAGAGGGGCTGGGGGGAATTGCGCTTCAGGCCTGTTTTCTGAAAATGAGGCCAAAAACGCAAGTTTGAATGAAAAGCAGCAGCTAAAGCCGATAGAGGTTTACCCGTAGCAGAGCTCCTCGAACGCGCACTTGCGGCAGAACTCGCGTTTGGTAAGCCGGGCCGGCGGATGCGGTTCCTCCAGCAGTTGAGTCAGGTGCCGGAGCTGCAAGGCCAGTTCCTCTTCCTGTTGCGGCCCCAGCGTGACCGGCTCAGACCGGCGCAAAGCGGGGTAGTCAATCTGCCCCTTGAAAGGCACGCCGCCCGCGCCCGTGACGCCGTTCAGCTTCAGGAGCCACAGGTAGAACCGAACCTGGCTCAGGTGCGCTGCTTGGCAGGAGCGGCCCTTCTTGGTCTCGTGCAACACTCCATCACGCAGCACCGCCCGGTCAATGCGGCCGGTGAGCGGCGTGCCGTCCGGGGCGGTGGCGTACAGGTCCAGGTGCTTTTCGCTGCGGCTGTAGGTGGTCTCATCCAAGAGCCGCCCCAACGCCACGTCCTCTGATTCCTGCTCCATTCTGATTCCTTGGTGGTGTAACCAAGCTTTGCGCGGGCAGATGAGGTAGTAGGAGAAGACGGTGGCGTTAATGGTTACAGTCTTAAGCATAGAAACGCTATGCAGGAACTATTTCCTGGAGTTGGGCCTCATACGGGTAATTTTGCAGAAGTTCAATTAAGTGCTCTTCTGCTTTGTCTAAAGCGTCAGCTGATTCGGTGTTGGTTCTAATGTACCCTGCAGCCGGAAGAGAGATAAAGGTGCGAACGTCTTCTAAACTGTCATCTACAATAGGTTCTACTTTGTCTTCATCTTCTTTCAACTTTGTCCGTATTGCGGCAGCCAACTTATTCGCATTTGGGCTGATTGCAATAGCTAATGTTTCCATTAAGCTGAAAGTGCGGGATTGGTTAGTGGTAATTCGCCAATTTATCAGTGCATTAGCAATAGCAGGAATAATCTTCTCCCGCAATTCTTTAGGTGCAATCAAGCATTTACCAAATACAGTCTCGCCCTCTATCCACCCCGCAGCTCGTAATAGATCTTCTGTTTCAGGGCTTATTTCAGGTTCAAATTTGTTTATTGATACCGCAAAAAGTGTTCGTAGATCAAGGGCAATATCATGTACAAATAAACCTGTTGTCCGAGCATTTTCAGGAACCCATTTCCTATGTAAGCTTCTATTTGTTCCTGCTAATAAATTTTGTACTTCTTCTTCAGAGAGAGTATTACCATTAACATCTTTAACAATCACTTTGTGACTTTCAGGTCTATCACTACGGTCAAATGTTAAATCCTCCTTGATATAAGTAGCCAATAATGGATGCAGAGGCCGCATGGCAGATATAGAAAATGGGCTTCTTCTTTTTAAGGTACGGCTTTCTCCACCAACTTCAGCTTTCATCCAACCACCTAACAATTGATCCACATAAACCGGATTGCAGGCACTCCAAGCTTCCCCTTCACCTAATTTTTTACTTTTATCTATATTAAATGTAAAAGTAGTTGGGGAAAAAGGCACATTCATTTCGCTAATGATGGCTTCTAAAATAGAGCGTTTTACTTGTTGGCCACTAGAGTAAGCCATGCTTCTGCCAAATTGGGCATCTCTAAAGGTTTTCTGGCCTTTTTCTACACAAAAAACTGTGTGATTAGCATGCTTAAGGGCACGGAAATAGATAAAGTGATTCATATTTTTTCTTTTATATTATAGGTTCTTGAACAGTTTTAGAAGATAGTTCAGCGTAACGGAAGCGGATTAAGGTGATAAAATACCCCACATTGTCAACGGGCATTCTGTTCACTGTCTTGCCGAGTTCAACAAGAGGTTCTTTGTAGTCTGTTTCTTCGACTATAACAGTCAGTTCCCGCATGAACTGCGGCTTTCGGGCAGTATCTAAGACAGATTTAACTTTATTAAATCTGTCTTTTCTAGCCTTTCCTGCACCTGCTTCATAGTGGAGAAGGGCTTCGGCTGCCTTACCGGCGGTTTCCCAGAGTTCGTCATTGTTGAGCATAGCTAATAACCAAGTTTGATAAGTTCTAAATGAGACAAGTTTTTCATGATCTGCTTTGGAGAAGTTGGGCAGGCTGGTAGAGTCTCTGCCAGTAGGGATCAAGCCCCTTAACCCTTTAGGTTCAAGTGCCTGTACGCCTATGGCACCCATTTGGCAAGCTCTTTGAAAGCTGAAGGCGGTACCGTATAGCGGCTCTATCCTTTTTGCATCTTTATGGTAATCGTTCTCCCCAAACAAGCTTTTGTATAATTCAATTGGACGTTGTATCTGAGGCAAACGAAACGGCACAAATCCTAATGTCCTATTAGGGCTACTTTGGCCTAAGCTATACACATAGCCTATTAAATCTGTGTTAGGAAGATTTCTAGCAATATTGAAAAGCACTGAGGTCCAGCTTTGAGTGGTAAGCTCTATCCCGCCGCCTGCTATTGTGCCAAAAGGATCAAAGTTTTGTAATGGATCATACTCCCTGTAGTCTTTACTAAAGGCATGGGAAAGCCATTGCCCATTCCATGTATTGATCTGATTGCCTCTTAAACCGATATAGGCAGGATCATTTAAGTAGTTACGATAGTGTTGCCATCCTTCAAAGAGTGTCAGAAGTATTTTGGGATGATCAAAGAAAATGGAGATACCTCCTGCAACGCCAACCCCTAAGCCGCTTCCAATCCAAGAAAGATAAACATCTTCTTCTGTGGTCACTAAATCTAATGCGGAGACTTGACCAGAGGTAGTGGCGAACTCTTTTTTTTCTGAGGCTGCAAAACCAATGGCAATACTAGCATCTCTGAATCCTGTCTCAACCTTTTCATAAAGATTTTGAAGTTTTTCCTGACGTTCAGCAACAGATAGTGCATCAGGCTTTTGCCCTTTTTTCATTTGTACAAAGGGTGAGTTAGGAACCCATTGCATATATCTGGAGTGATTATAGAAAAGCTCAAAATATACTTTCTCAAAAAAGCTCTTGGGAGTTAGGGCATCTCTCTTTTCCTGGTTGTAAAGCTCTAAGAGCTTTCTGCCTATAGTTACTGCTATCATTGTGTATATGTAGGCTTTAAATAAATCTATATTTATTGGCGTAATGCTCTGGCTTTGCGAATTCTAACAATAAGCCCTTCTCAGGATCATAAGCACAGTCAGGTATAATAAAAGGCCTGGTTCCCAAAAGTGATTGATCTAACTTTCTATATGCAATTGTGTGGTAACGGACAGGGATCTCAAATTGCATTCGGTCTTCGTATTCTGCTGCTTCGTAGGCCTCTTGGTCTGCCTGTGTAATACAGGTGACGCTGTCAATATCCAGTTTCTCTAACAGGGCGGTTTTTGCCTTGTGCTGAAGCTTATCAATTCGCCAGCGGCTCTGACAGAAAATTGCTTCTTTCTCTACTGTAACATCCTCTATGGTTGGGAACACAGCATCTATTCTTTCTTGCAGGCTTCTTTCGTCTAAGAGCTCTTGATCGGGTAGAGCTGAGTAGCTTCGTTGAAGTATTTCGGATTCATAAGGTTTTGCATCATTCTCAGACGGTGGGGGAGCCAATACATATACAGGCTTGTATTCTCCAATAGTATGGGGAGTTCTTTTCCTGTTGATGCGGCCAAAGCGCTGTATCAGTGCGTCAATGGGTGCGCATTGTGTTATCATCAGGTCAAAGCTGATATCCAAACTAACTTCCACTACTTGCGTTGCTACTACAATACAGGAGCCTTCTGCCGTGTTGAATTCAGCAATAGGTATCCCATAATCATCTATTCTACTACCAGTCAGCATTTTTTCTAGCTGCTGCCTGTCTTTGCGCTTAAACCTGCTGTGAATGAGGAGTCTGGGCTCTTCTGGAAAGTAATCTGCTAGGTATTCAAACCATTTTTGCGCTGTATCTACTTGGTTGGCAACCAGAAGAATCTTTTTTCTTTGTACTAGAGCTGTTTCTAAAGTCTCATGGCAACCTTCAAAGCTTTCTTCTTTGTAAACGATGTGGCGGTTAAACTTTTCTAATTCGTTCTCAGATAAACTTACTTCATAAACATTGCCTTCCCCAAGTAACTCCAGAATTTGCTTATACAAACAGGTGGGCATCGTGGCAGTGCCTATATGCAGTCTGCAATTCAGTTTGCTAAGCATTTCCACTATTTTGAGTACAATAGCGCGGGTGACCTGCGTGTAGGTATGAATCTCATCCAGGATTATGTCACTGTCTTTCAAATCCATGATAAGTGCTTCATAACCGTTGGTGCCAAACACAATGCCTGCCATTTGGTGCGGTGTGAGTACTTTTATGGAGGCCCCTATATGGCCTTGTAAAATCTTTTCTTCCACTTTCCCCTTTTCAATAATCAAGCTGGAAGAAGAATGCAATAGCCTTATATGTAAATCAGGATTGTCTTCTTTCAAGTCACCACAGAACCTATTGTACATAGCATTGATGGAAGCCTGAAAGGGCAACGTATAGAATACCCTACCCGAGCACCTGCGCATTAAAAAGTCTGTTTTTCCGGCACCAGTTGGTGCGGTAACCAGCGTATGCCTCTTTTCTGATGCGGCTGAAATCAGGGAAAGAGGGTGTAACTCGCTTACTCTATTGTAGTGATTTAAATTAGGTGCTTTGAAGAGTGGATTAAGTTGAGATGCTGTTCTATGAACCAACGCTGAGGCAAAGTGGTCTGCAGCCATTAGAAGGCCTTTCCATTCTGAATATCCCGGTGCGACAGATTCACAGTAATCAACTACTTTAAGGTATGCGGCTTCTGCTTCGCCTCTGGAGATAGGACGTGTTCTAAACCCAAGCAAGGATAAAAGTTGTAGCGCATCTTCACACCAACTTTCCCAGTCCTGTAGATGATTTTCTAGGTTTACTCCTGCTTCAAACCGTTCTTCCAAGTCACAGATGCCACCTTGCCTTGCATCTTTTTTAATAGATTTATGATGGGCGATAATCATTTCAATCAAGGCGGCATGGTCTTGCTCTGGAAAGAGCGGCAAGAAAAAAAGGGAGGCTATTTCATGCCGGAATGGTGCTTCGTTAGGGTCGCGGGTATAATTTGGTTGTAGCTTTTTCTGGAAGACACAGCTAGCTTTCCCTATATCATGAAGCAATGCACCCGTTCGTGCTAACTCAATATCCAACCCAGTATGTTGGGCCACCTTTTCTGCTACCAATGCCACATGTAATAAATGGTCATACAGAGTGGTGTGGTCAGGTTTTCCTTTAGCCTTTAAATGGTTTAGGGAAGAGACTTGTATCTCCTTTGCAATGGCTTCCATATACTATCAGGAAAAAGTTGTTACTGGATTTCCATAGGTCTTTAACCACCCGTGCATGGGTTCAGCCTTATTCCAGCGGTTATGGCCAACTAAAAACGCTTGCTCATTTTGCTCAAATATTAATTCAAAGCCGGAAAACTGTTCTAAGTCCTCGTCAAAGTCGTTCTCAGTAACAGATCTTATTTGTTCATCTGGTAACAGTATGTCTTCATTTCTACACAAACAAATATGCTGGGTTGAGGCTATGCGCGCATCTTCTTCTGTGCCAAAGGCCAGATATAAGGTAGGGTTAAGTAACACACCTCTGTAAAGAATGGAGCGGGGACGTTCCATCTTTTTGCTGACTTTATTCCACCCTCGGGTCTGGGTCTGCTCCATCTGCATAGACATACCTTCATACCTAAGCCGATGTCTTCTAATCTTGTGTATGCCAGTGGCTCCTAAAAGATAAGGGAAAAGTTTCTTCTCAATGCCTTCTGTAATAGAAGGTGTTAAAAATTGCTGGCTATAGGTTTCACTGTCCCTGACTGCTGTCCAAGGTTTGATAAAGGCAAAAGGACCGGAGTATTTAACAAGGTGTAGTATAGATTTTGTCATAAAATATTACATTAAAGCCCCGAAACCACTTCCCGTCAATTCCCCAGCACCTACCAGCCACGCGAACTGCACGGCTTCCGGCGGGCCCTGCACTAGCACGGGGCAGAGGCTGCCTTTATGCTGGATGCCTTTTATCTCCATCAGTTTGTGGCGCGGAGCCAGGAAGTCGCGGTCAAAGGCTACTGAAACCCCTTCAGAGGAAAGCCCGGCTTTCTCCAGTTTGTGGCGCAGGGTGGCAGTGAGGGCTACATCGGCGGCGGGGGAGTCATGCAAGAGGTATTCACGGGTGCCGTCGGGCCGAACCTGCCGGGCAATCACGGGCCCGTCTGCCAGGAAGCGGTACTGCTCACCAAAGGCCGGAGTGGGTAATTCCTGTACCTCGTACACCCGCATGCCATAAAAAAGCTCCGGCTCGTTGATGATGCCCATGAGCAGTTTGCGGGTAGCTTCTTCAGAATGGAAGGAAATCTGCCAGGTGGCCCCGGCCGGGAAAGAGAGGGCCCCGCGTTGGGCTTTGCCGCCCCGCAGCCACCCGAAGCTGTACAGGCTCAGCCCGTCATGCAGGGCGTTGTCCGGTCCCAACCAGCGGTGCAGCCGTAGGGTAAGCTCATACAGGTGGTTGAAGGGCACCTGCTGCGTATTGGGTGAAAGTTTTAGTTGTATCCGCATAAGTTCTGTTTATTGATGCTATTTAAATGGAGTGCTCGCCAGAATCCGGCGGCGGCTGAATGAGATGCTGATTTTTTAGAAATAATATTGAATTGGTCATCTGATGCTTTTCTGTTTCCGGTCTGTTTTTGCGAAAACAGGCCGGAAACGGAGGCTTCCCTTACACCTCGTACCGCTTCGCCATTCTCAGTACCCGCTGCTTGATTTTCTCGCGTAGTTCCTTTGGTTCCAGTACTTCCACGTGTTCCCCGTAGCCCAGAATAAGACTTTCTAATTCTGGGTTGAGGATGATGCGAAGCAAGAGCACCATGCCCGTGCTGCTTTCCTCTGTTACTTGTTGGCTAGGGTGCAGGGGAACGGTCTTGATATAAGGAGCCATGGTCGCGTCAACCCTCAGGACCACTTCTGTCACCTCATGCTCCGGGCCAATGAAAACACCCAGCCCATCCTGCTTCAGGGCCAGGAACTCCGCGCGTCGGTCTTGCTGTACCGGGGTATTGGTGAGTTGCGGGGCCTGCATCCGTTCCAGTCCGAAGGTCTTGAACCGCTGGTCTTCTTCGTGCCAGGCGGCCAGGTACCAGCGGTTGCGGTACTCCAGCAGCAGGACCGGGTCTAGCTGGTAGGCTTTGGCAGGTACCGCCCCAAAGGCTTGGTAGGTGAACGAGAGCTGCCGCTGGGTACGCAGGGCTTCCCACAGCACAGGCAGATGCTGCAGGTCTTGCTGCGATTGGTTCTCCTCCAACAGCAGATACTGGCTGGTGCGCAGCGCGTCTGAGGAGTGGGTAAGAAACGCCAGCCGCTCGCCCCGCTCCAGCAATTGCAGAAACTGCCCGAAATTAGAAAGGTCTTCCTCTTGGGGCTGCTCCAGGTAATAGCCTCTGCGCCGGGGGCAAGGCTTAATGGTGATGCCGTAGTTGTCCTGGATTTCTTTGATGTCGCGCTCAATGGTCCTTCGGGAGACGTTCTCCAAGTCTTCTTCGCGCAGGCGTTCTGCTATCTGGGCTTTGGTGGGGTACAGGAAAGGCGGCTGTACCAGACGCAGAATGGTCAGGTGCCGCCTGATGATGGCATGATGGTGCATGATCTAATCTGGGATAAAATATTGTTTTCTGAATATATGATTCCAAAATGAAAGATGAAACTCCTGCAAGCGCTTTAGGAAAGCAAAAATGGGAGGAGAGAACCGGCGGCAGAGGGAGGGAGTGAATAAAAAAGCCGCTCCATTTTCATGAAGCAGCTTTGCTGTAGACTAGAGGATAGAAGTATCGAACCTCTTGGTACAAGATTTAAACCGTATGGTTATTTTCTTAACATTGCAGGCAAGAATAAGAGTAGGTTAGATGTATAGCTACCCTTTGGTAACGTTTTAGAATAGCAGAAGCCTAGTGGAACCTGGGCTTTCTATGTGATTCAGTGTTTCTCATCTTTTTTAGAGCCACTGCTTAACCCATTATGACAGGGAAATACCTTCTGCAGAAGTATTTTATTTTCGTTCCAGCGTATACACAAGGTCACTATGGACGTCAGGGTAGAATTAGTTGCAGATAAAGTAAATTAAACAATGAGTACCAGATCAGGAGACCAACAGAAGAAGCAGCGCCAGAAAGAATTTAGGGAAAGAAAAGAGCATCAGGAGTTGCTTAAAGCCGCGGCGAAGAAAGCTAAAAGTGATTCTTCAAGAAGTGATGATGGAATTGACAGGGTGCCCAAAGAGTAATATTGATTTAGATAGGTAAGTCCAGCTGGAGGTGTTGGCATTGCCTGTAATCTGTTTCCTGGTGCCTGTTTTGGTAGGAATTTTTGATGCGCAGCAATAGGGAGAGCTGCAGCGTCTGAGCTTTGAACCGAATTATAAAAAAAAGCCCCTCAGTATTGCTGAGAGGCTTTGCTGTAGTCCGTAGGGGAATCGAACCCCTGTTACCAGAATGAAAATCTGGTGTCCTAACCCCTAGACGAACGGACCATCTGTTGGTTTTGATGCTGCAAATATAGAGGGCAGAATTTAATCTGCCAAGCACCCTTCTTAAAAAAGCTGCGTTTAAACGCTAAATAGCTCACCGTGAGCCCTAAAATTTTTAATTTGTTTTGCCTGCCGGAACCCGTAACTTGCCGGGGCTTTATAAGAACAAAACCTTACGTAACATGTCTAAGAAAATAAGAGTAGCCATCAATGGCTTTGGCCGCATTGGCCGTCTTACCTTTAAGACTCTGATTGAGCGCGAGAACGTAGAAGTGGTAGGGATCAACGACCTGACCGACAACGCTACCCTGGCCCACTTATTAAAATATGACTCCGTACACGGCCGTTTCAATGGCACCGTTACTGCTGATGAAAACAGCATCACCGTAAACGGACAGCGCATTGAAGTGTTCGCGGAGCGGGAGCCTAAAAACCTGCCCTGGGGCAGACTGGAAGTAGACGTGGTACTGGAGTCTACGGGTAGATTCGTGGATGAGAAAGGCGCTGGCGGACACTTAGAGGCTGGTGCCAAAAAAGTGGTGATTTCGGCTCCTGCCAAAGGAAACATCCCAACCGTGGTGTTAGGGGTGAACGAAGAAACCCTTACCGGCCAGGAAACCATCGTTTCCAACGCTTCCTGCACCACCAACTGCCTGGCCCCTATGGCCAAGGTGCTGGATTCTGCCTTCGGTATTGAGAAAGGCTACATCACCACGGTGCACGCCTACACCGCCGACCAGAACCTGCAGGATGCTCCGCACGCAGACCTGCGCCGCGCCCGCGCTGCTGCCTACTCTATCGTGCCTACGTCTACCGGTGCCGCCCGCGCGGTTGGCCTGGTGCTGCCGCACCTGAACAAGAAACTAGACGGCGTGGCCATGCGCGTTCCTATTCCGGATGGCTCTCTGACCGACCTTACCGTGATCCTGAAGCGCGAAGTGACCAAGGAGGAAATCAACGTCGCCATGCGACAAGCCGCCGAAAACGAGCTGAAGGGCATTCTGGAGTATACCGAGGACCCCATCGTTTCCATTGACATTGTAGGCAACACGCACTCCTGCATCTTTGACGCCGAGCTGACCTCTGTGAACGGTACCCTGGCCAAAGTAGTGGGCTGGTATGACAACGAAACCGGTTACTCTAACAGAGCCGCCGACCTGATTGAGCGTTTAGGCGCTTAGGCTTCTGCCTGACCTTATTTCAAGAGTGGTGCTGCCGTGGGGCGGCACCACTTTTTTGTTTATTTTTACCAAAACAGCCCCAAAACAGAAAGGAGTACCATGCGGTTGCGTTCTCTTTTAAGGCAAGATTTATACAAGGAAAGCCCGTCTGCCGCTGTGCTTATCCCTCAACCCCAGCCCTCTATGACACAGCCCGTAGCCCCAGAGAAAGCCTGCTTCATCCTCAACCCTAAGTCGGGGGTGCGGAGCGCTGTGTCGGTGCCAGACCTGATTGCCGAGCACCTGGACACTGCCCGCTGGGAGGCCGAACTCATCCCCACGCAGTACGCCGGCCACGCCACCGAGCTGGCCCGGCAAGCCGCCGCAGCGGGAGCCCGGCTGGTGGTGGCCGTAGGCGGAGACGGTACCGTGAACGAGGTAGCCCGGGGCCTCAAAGGAACCAACACCGCGTTGGGGATCTTGCCCAAAGGCTCAGGCAACGGCTTGGCCCGGCATCTGGGCATTCCCATGGCCTTGCCGCAGGCGCTGGCCCTGCTCAACCAGCCTACGTTCCACCGCATAGATTCCTGCTCCATCAACGGGCACCCGTTTTTCTGCACCGCCGGCATCGGGTTCGACGGCCTGGTGAGCTCGGTTTTCGCGCTGAGCACCAAGCGGGGCCTCAGCAGCTACGTGCAGCTGGTGGTGCGCGAATTCAGGAACTTCAAGGCAGAGGCCGCCACCGTCAGCATCAACGGGCGTGACCTCAGTTCAGACTTTTTTGTGGTGGCGTTTGCCAATGCGTCGCAGTACGGGAACAACGCCTACATTGCGCCCATGGCCAACATCCAGGACGGGCTCATGGATGTCTGCCTGATCCGGCACGTGGGGGTGGCCGAGGCCATCCAGCTAGGGTATGGGCTCATGACCAAGCAGATTGCCCATTCTCACCTGGCGGAGTTCCATACCTGTGCCACCGTGCGCGTACACTGTGAAGTACCCCAGTACTACCATGCCGATGGCGAACCCATGGGCCAGGCCACCGAGTTTGAGGTGCAGATAGAGCCGCAGTCGTTAGAAGTAATCGCCTCCCTGGAGGCCAAAGCATAGAACCATGAGCAAGAACAAAAAAGGCCGCGAAGGCGTGGTCTATTCCACCAACCCAGATTTTGAGTACGACTACCAGCAGGAGGAAGCAGCGCAGACCCTGCCGCCCCAGCAGCAGAACCTGCGCGTGCAACTGGACAAGAAAAGCCGGGGGGGCAAGCAGGTAACGTTGGTGACCGGTTTTGTGGGGCAAGACGCCGACCTGCAAACCCTGGGCAAAACCCTGAAGACCAAATGCGGCGTGGGCGGCAGCGCCAAAGATGGCGAGATCACCGTGCAGGGCGATTTCCGGGACAAAGTGCTGCAACTACTCCTGGACCTGGGCTACAAAGCCAAAAAGTCGGGCGGTTGAACAGTTGCTGCGGCGCAGCTTTCCGGCAGACGGTTGCCCAGACAGGAAAGGCACAGGCATTGGTCTGTGCCTTTCCTGTTTTCAGCCCTTTTTCAGAGAATTGGCCTGGAAACGCTGTGTTGGCAGTGCGAGGTGATTGGGCCGTATCTACCTTCTGGGTTGAAGAAAGCGCTGGTTTGCTGATGAGGTGAATTTGCGTGGATGGGTGTACAGTCCAGGAATGCGTGCAGACACGAGCGGGACGCTCGCGCCAGCGGATCAATATGTTTATATTCTCCTAAGGGGTTAGTGGTTCACGGCAGTTACAAACTGCCCTCATGGTAGGTCCACCTCACAGACTTGAACCATGTATACCTATCATGTTTACCTATGTTGTATACCTATCATATATACCTATGTTGGAGGCCGGAAAGAGGAAGCGACGGCGTGTGCTAAGCAGACCTGTTCCAGTCTTTCGCTTGAGCGCCTAGCGCTCGACCCGGTGCCGCGCATGCGGCAGGCCTGAGGGCCAGGCGAGAGAGCACAGCGCGAAGGCGGAAGACGGGGCCC
>NZ_JAFFJV010000010.1 GCF_016924645.1 Rufibacter psychrotolerans
TAGCTATGCAACAACACAGCTCATGAATCCATAGACAAGCGAAAGCTACGCCAGCGAAAGCACAGAAATTCATAAGTCCATAGACAAGCGGCAGAAACGCCAGCGATAGCCAACAAATCCAAAAATCTATAGCCAAACGACCCCACGCCAGCGATAACTGACAAAAGCAACAGCCCTTGGCCAAACGGCAAACCGCCACTTACAGCAAAAAATCAAGCTACTTTTCAGGCTAGAATAAAAAAGCTTCCACGAAGTCTCCATCAGCTAAGCCCAAGACTTAAATCCTATTTAAACGTCTGTAAGTACGCTAAGGCCTTCTCCACATCACCAGGCGTATCAATCCCAATGGTCTCCAACTCCGTCACAGCCGTGACAATCGTAAACCCGTGTTCCAGCCATCTAAGCTGCTCCAGCGACTCTGCTTTCTCCAGGGCCGAAGGCTGTAGCTGCGTCAATTCTGCCAGCACCGCGCGGCGGTAGCCGTAGATGCCGATGTGTTTGTAGAACGGGTGCTGCCCCAGCCAGGCCTGCTGCTCCACGCCCCGGAGGTACGGAATAGGATGCCGGCTGAAGTAAAGGGCCTGCTGCTGCGCGCCGATCACTACCTTGGGGCTGTTGGGGTTAAACAGTTCCTCCTCCGACTGTACCGGTTTAATGAGCGTGGCAATCTGCGCCTGGGGTTGGGCAAAGCAGCCGATAACCTTGTTTATCTGCTCGGGCTGGATAAAAGGCTCATCGCCCTGGATGTTCACCACCACGTCAAAAGCCTCCGGAAGTTGGGAACATGCCTCCTGGCACCGGTCGGTGCCGCTTTGGTGGTGCGGGGCGGTCATCACCACCTTGCCCCCAAACGCCAGCACGTGCTGGTAGATGCGTTCATCATCGGTAGCCACTACTACCTCCTGAAGCTGGGCCTGTTGGGCTTGCGCATACACCCGCTCAATCATGGATTTCCCGTCTAGCATCACCAGCGGCTTGCCAGGGAAACGGGTTGAGGCGAAACGGGCAGGAATGATACCAACGGCTTTCATAGGGCAAAGGAGTGAGGTGGAGAATAGATTGCTTGGGGTACTTTTGATTGCGCGGTAAAGGTATTTAATTTTCAGATGTACGGGGCAAAACCCATCAACCCGCACCCCCGATTTTAGGCTGTTTTGCAGGAAATGCTTTAGAAACGTAAGGTGTGCCAATCAGCAACGATAGGCTTACTTACGCGGATGGCCCGCTAAAAAGGAGCGACCGGGTTGGGTGGCTTCGCGTAAAAGCAGCAAGTATCGTATCTATCGTTCACCTAACCTGATTGCGCAGATGCAGCCCATAGGAAAGTTTTTGGTAGTGCTGGGAGTACTCATAGCCGTTGTTGGCCTGGTGATCTGGCTGGCTGGTCCCCGGTTAGACTGGTTTGGCCGTTTGCCCGGCGATGTGCGGGTAGAACGCCCGGGGTTCAAGGTCTTCGCCCCGTTCACCACCATGCTGCTGCTTAGCCTGCTGCTCAGTTTGGTGCTTTGGGTTATCCGGCGTTTCTTTGGGTAGTTGTTTGCCCTTAACCTTCTTCCACCAACGCCTGCCCGGGCCGGAGCCGTGGGGTTCTTGTTCCGGCGCTCTGGTGGCTTGTGCCTGCTATGTTCTTTCTGCTGTCTAAACTGCTCCAGTACCTCATTTCCCCCTTGCTGTGGATCATAGCCCTGCTTGTTTTGGGGCTGGTTTTCAAAAATCCCGCTAAAAAGCGGAAGGCCTACGCGGCCGGCATCCTGCTGCTCCTGTTCTTCACCAATCCGTTCCTGGTCAACGAGGCCTGGCTGGCCTGGGAGCCCGCGCCGGTCTTAATGCGGCAAGTGCAACAGTATGACGCGGTCATTGTGCTCACCGGCGTCACAGAGCCCAACAAATCGCCGCACGACCGGGTGCATTACGGCGAAGGGGCCGAGCGCATCCTGGACGCCATCCAGCTCTACAAAATGGGCAAGCTGCAGAAGATCATCATCTCGGGCGGGTCGGGGGCCATCAAAGACGTAGCCAGGACCGAAGCCCGCCACCTGCAGCAAACGGCCCTGTACGCAGGGGTTCCCCGGCACGCTATTCTGCTGGAGGAGCGCAGCCGCAACACCCGCGAGAACGCCTTGTTTACCAAAGAGCTGCTGGGCACCCAACCGCAGGGCCAAAGGCTGCTGCTCATTACCTCGGCGTTTCACCTGCGGCGGGCCCAGGGTTGCTTTGAGAAAGCCGGCCTGCCGGTAGACCCCTTTCCCGCCGATTTCCAGACGCACGACCGCAGCTTCTACCCCGATGATCTGCTCATCCCCGATGCGGAGGCCCTCTGGAAGTGGTCGCGCCTGATCCATGAGTGGGTGGGCTACCTCACCTACAAGGTGTTGGGCTACGCCTGAGGCCTGCCCTGCCAAAGACCGCTAACCTGTTGGGGTTAGTTGCGTAGAATACGGAGTTTCGGGTGGGCCTTGAATGGTGAAAACTCTCAAAACAATCGGCCCACGGGCTTGTTATGAGTAACGCAAAGCCCCGAAACGGCGAGTTCCCCCGGCTTAGTCTCCACGGCTTGCGCTGCAATGTGTATGCCTTAACGCCTATATTTGTTGGATACAACCTCACATCTTTCATCGGAAGAGAAGCTGGTGGCCCAGTTGCGGGCCCAGGACCAGAAAGCAATCACTCTTCTCTATCGCAACTACTCGGCCGCGCTGTACGGGGTCATCCTTCGTATTGTCAAGCAGGAAGAGGTAGCCGAGGACGTGTTGCAGGAAAGCTTCGTGAAAATCTGGTCTGCTTTCTCCACCTATGATGAGCAGAAGGGTCGCCTGTTCACCTGGATGCTCAACATCGCCCGCAATCTGGCCATTGACAAAATCCGCTCCAAGCAGTACCGCGTAAGTTCCAGGACACAGCCCATGGAGAATACCGTTACGCGCCACCTGGAGAGCAGCGAGGGAATCAGGCCAGACCACATAGGCGTGCAGGAAATGACCGAACAATTGAACCCAGATCAAAAAGTAATCATAGATTTGATGTACTTTAACGGATTCACGCAGAGCGAAGTGGCCGAGGAGCTGAATATCCCGCTGGGTACGGTGAAAACCCGCGCCCGCATGGCCCTTAAATTCTTGAGCAAACTAATTAAATAGCGTTGAACATACAGGAGTACATAGACTCAGGAGTGCTGGAACTCTACGCGGCTGGTGGGCTAACCCCCGCCGAAAGCGCAGAGGTAGACCAGATGGCCGCGCAACATCCGCAGGTGCGCCTGGCGCTGGAGGAGTGCCTGCGCGCCATGGAGGCGTATGCCTTAACCCACGCCAAAGCCCCGCGCCCTGAACTGGAAGACCATATCATCCGGCAGATGGAGGCCGTGACAGCCCCGCGCCCGGAAACAGCGCATCCGCAAGGGCGGGTGCTGCCCTTTGATTCCCCCGTGGCGGGGCCCACCAACCTGCAGCCTGCCAACCGCTGGTGGCAGATGGCGGCGGCGGTTTTGCTGGTGCTGAGCGTGGGTGCCAATGTGTTCCTGTACAGCACCCTGCAGAACACCCGCTCTGCGCTGGCCCTGGCCCGCCAGGACTCTCGCCAGTATGCCCTGCAGGTGCACCAACTGGAGCAGCGCAACCTTCAGTCAGAGAATTTGCTGGGCGTGCTCCGTAACCCCAATACGCTGGCCGTGCCGCTGAAAGGCGTGGAGCAGCACCCCGGGGCCCAGGCCACCGTGTTCTGGAACCAAGAGACCAAGGAAGTGTACTTTGACGCCTCTGGCCTGCCCCAGGCGCCCACCGGCCGGCAGTACCAGCTTTGGGCCCTGGCGAAGGGCAAACCCGTGGATGCCGGCCTGGTGAAACCGGCCGACAGCACCCTGCAGCGCATGAAAACCGTGGCCGAAGCTCAGGCTTTTGCCGTGACCCTGGAGCCCGAGGGCGGCAGCGTGAACCCTACCCTGGAGCAGATGTACGTGATGGGTACCAGCCCTGGCAGGTAACAGGCCTCAGGGAAGAAGGCCGGCCTGAGGTTCGTTTTAGCTCGGTTTTCCTGAAAAGTGCCCCAAAACAGACTTTCCATCCGCCCCGGGCGTTATCTCCTGGAAACCTGCGGGACGAACTTACTTTTGCGCCCGCGTGTTCTTCCGCCGGCGTTTGCCAGCCAAAGCGATCTACATGAAAAAATACCTAGACCAATCTACCCTGGACTTTATCCGGGACCTGCGCGAGAACAACCACCGGGAGTGGTTTGAGAAGAACCGCAACCGGTACGAGGCCGCCCGCCAGGACTTTATCCTTTTCCTCAAAACCCTGCTGCAGGGCGCCGTGCAGTTTGAGCCGGCCCTGGAAGGGCAGGAGGCCAAAGACCTGCTGTTCCGCATTTACCGCGACGTGCGGTTCTCCAAAGACAAGCGGCCCTACAAAGAGCACATCTGCGCGTACATGGCCGAAGGCGGCCGCAAGACCATCAACCCGGGCTTCTACCTGCACATCAGCCCCAACGACGGGTCTTTCCTGGCCGGTGGTGTCTGGATGCCGCCCGCCCCGGAGCTGAAGGCTATCCGCCAGGAAATTGATTACAATTACGAGGAGCTGAAGGCAATCCTGAACGCCCCGGCGTTCAAGAAGTACTACGGCGGCCTGAGCGGGGAGAAGCTCAAAACCAACCCCAAAGGCTACGACGGCGAGAACCCGGCCATTGACCTGCTTCGGCATAAAAGCTGGAACACCACCTACCTGCTCCCCGATGACGTGGTAACCAGTGAACGCCTCTACGACGAGTGCCTGGGAGCCATGAAGGCCGTAAAGCCGCTCAACGACTTCTTCCTGCGCCCCATGCAGGACCTGAAGGCCGAAGAAGTGTAAGCGTTTCTGGCTGGTTTTCCTTAAAACGGCCCTAAAACCCACCAGGGCAAAGCGCCTCCTTTCTTAAAAGGGAGGCGCTTTGTTTTTACGGCGGTCCTGGCAGCGATCTCGCAACGACCAGGGGGGCGCTACCCGCCACAACTATGGGATAATTCAGGCCGAAGTGCTAATTTACTGCTAGGCTGAGTTCGCCATAAAGGGGGAAGAGCCACCAAGGTCCGTTGTAGCTTTTGGAACACTTCGGTCTAAAAGCAAGCTCGGGCTACCGGCGGGGGATGGTTGCTGTTCTTAGCTCAAATAATATGTTAAATTAAGCAGCTTGTCTGCATACCAAAGCCATGAGAAAAATCAAAAAGAGTGCGCTGCTGCTGGGGCTAGGGTTGATGGTGGGGAACGCCTGGGGGCAGGCCATGCCCGATACCGAGATCTTCCTGGTGCCGGTGAAAAAGCAGAAGCAAGGCCTGCAGGTAGGAACGCCCCTGAACATCACCCAACGGCCGGGCTATGACAACCAGCCCAGTTTTACCCCAGACGGCAAGTCTATTTTGTACACCTCGCAGCAAGACGGGCAGCAGACCGATATTTACCGGTACTCCCTGGCCAGCAAAAAGACCGAGCAACTAACCGCCACGCCGGAGGCCGAGTACTCGCCTTTGGTGACCCCAGACGGCAAAACCTTCTCCGTGGTGCGCGGCAAAGAGCAGCATCTCTGGCGTTTCCCCCTGCAACCGGGCACCGGTGAACCTGCTGTACTGGTGCAAATGCCCCAGCTGATTGGCTACCATGCCTGGTACAGCCCCGACACCCTGGTGGTGGCCGCCTTTCCCCGCCAGCCGCCAATGGGCATGTACCTGGTGAGGCCCTCGGGCGGAGCGCCGGTGAAACTGGAAGAATCCATTGGCCGCAGCCTGCAGAAGGTGCCCCGCCGGCCGGTCATGAGCTACCTGGTGCCCTTGTCAGACTCCATTGCCCAGATTAAGCAGGTAGACCTGAGGACCGGAGACCAGCAGACCTTGATCCAGGCCCTGCCCGGCAGTCAGGATTTTGCCTGGCTCCCCGATGGAAGGCTCTTGATGGCCCAGGGCGCCAGGCTGTTTACTTACCGGCCGGGCCAGGATCCCCGCTGGGAAGAGTTCGCCGACCTGAGCAAGCATGGCATCAGGAACATTACCCGCTTGGCCGTTAGCCCCGCCGGTACGCATCTGGCGCTGGTGGTTCAGTAAGGGCTGATTCTAGACCGCAGAAGCCGTTTCGGGGCTGAATCTTGAAATTCGGCTCCAAAACGGCTTCTGCTTTTGAACTGCTAGGTTGGGTTAGGGCTGCCGGTAAAGCTGGCCGCCTTTCATCACCAGCCGTATCTGCCGCAGGGCGGAGATGTCTTTGGTGGGGTCTCCGGCTACGGAAATCAGATCCGCCAGCAAGCCTTCTTTTACGTTGCCCAGGCGGTTGTCTAAGTGAAATATCCTGGCGTTGCCGGAGGTGGCGGCCCGGAGTACGTCCAGGGCGGGCATGCCGTAGGCCACCAGCAGTTCCAGCTCGCGGGCATTGTCGCCGTGGGGGAAAACTCCCACGTCACCGCCCACGCTGAGGGGCACCTTGGCGGCCAGGGCTGCCTTGAAACTGGCCCGTTTCTGGATGATGCGGGCGGGCTCGGGGTCTATCCCTTTGCGCCAGCCGTTGTACTGCAGAAGGGCATCGCCGGCGGCCAGGGTGGGGCAGAGGGCCACGCCTTTTCTGGCCATCAGTTTAAACACCTGGGGAGTGCCGCCGTCGCCGTGTTCAATGGTTTCTACCCCCGCCTCTGCCGCGCGGCGCATGCCCTCGGGCGTGCTGGCGTGCGCCACTACCGGTCGGCCGCTGCTGCCGGCAATCTCCACAATCAGTTTCAGCTCGGTCAGGGTAAAGGTGGGCATGGCTTCGCCGTTGGGGCCCCAGCGGTAATCGGCGTAAACCTTGATCAGGTCGGCGCCCTTGCCTATCTGGTCCCGCACCACCCGGGTGATGTTGTCTATGCCATCGGCGGCCTCGGCGCCCTGGGGCACCTCAAACGCGGGGTCAAAGCCTTTGGGTCCGTAGCTGCCCGTGGCAATGATGGCCTTGCCGGCCACCAGCATGCGCGGACCTGGAATAATGCCCTGGTCAATGGCTTGCTTCAGCCCCACATCGGCGTACTCGGCGCCTTCAGAGCCCAGGTCACGCACCGTGGTGAAGCCGGCCAGCAGCGTGTTGCGGGCGTGCACGGTGGCGCGGGCCACGCGCAGGGCATCGGCCTCCTTCAGGACCTGGTCGTTCCAGGAAGTTTCGTTGTAGGGGTGCAGCAGCAGGTGGGCGTGCCCCTCAATTAGCCCCGGTAAGAGTGTTTGGCCGGGCAGGGCAATGGTGCGGGCCCCAGGGGGAACCGATACCCTGGCGGCAGGGCCGGCGGCAGTGATCCTTTCGCCCTGTACCACCACTACCCAGTCCTGGTGCAGGTCCTGGCCGTCAAACACCTGACTTGGCCTGAGCACGTACACCGAGTCTGTTTTAGGGCTGTTTTGCGCGAAACTGCCCCTAAACGGGAAAATACCTACCCAGAGGATACAGAGGAGCTTCCACCCGGTTACCCGAAGGGGGCTAAGGATCTTACCGTACATACCATTCTCCTTTCGCGATGAGTTGCACCTGGCCGCCGACCAGGAGTTCATACTGGTGCTCACCGGTTTTCTGGCCTTTCAGTTTGATGGTGGCATTGCGGTTGATCTCGTAGCCCTGCTCTACCAGCAGCTCTACCGCTTCTGAGGCATAGTACCGGTGTTTGAGCAGGTAGGCCAGCAGGCAGCCGTTGGCGCTGCCGGTGGCGGCATCTTCAATAAGGCGGCCGTTCTCCAGGGCCAGCATGCGCGCGTTGAGCTGATGCTCGGGGGCGTAGGTTTGGGGGCAGAAGAAGTAAAAGGCCACCGAAAGCCCATCTGCGCGTTGCGTTTTGTACAGGCCGTGCTTTTCCAGGAAGGCTTGCACCTGCTGTGGCTCGGCTTGGAGTTGCCGCACCTGCGCCAGGCTCTGGAGCGGGATAAGGAGGAAGGGCAGCCCGGTGGACACTTCCTGCACGGGAAAGTGGGGGTGCAGGGCCGCCGGGGGAAGGTGAAAAAGGGCCGCCAGTTCCTCTTTGGGCAAGGGTTCCCCGAACGTTGGGTTGATCTGCCGCATGGACAGAAAGTGGGGGGAAGTGCCTTCATACCCAATAGACACCGGAATCTGGCCTACTTTTAACCGCAGGTTTACCTCAGCCACAGGCTCCCGCACCAGGAACTGCTGAATGACGAAGGCGGTACCCAGGGTAGGATGCCCCGCGAAGGGAACCTCGTACTCCACGGTGAAATACCGGGCCTCAAAGCCTGCTGGAGTAGGTTGGTCTTCAAGAATGAAGGAGGACTCAGCGAAGCCAATCTCCTGGGCAATCTGCTGCATCTGGTGGGTGGAAAGCCCCTGGGCCTGCCGGAAAACGGCCAACTGATTTCCCTTGTAGGGAGCATTGGCAAATACATCTACAATATAGAACGGTAAGGTGTGCATGCCCAAAAGATAGCAAGTATCTGGCACATGCGCGGCGTTGGGCAGCGGCCAGGCCGAAGTTTTGCAGGCTCGGGTTTGAAGCAGGTGCCTTCTCTAGGGGCCGGAAGGTACGCTGTGGGAGGCAGCGGGGCAGGGGGAAGTCAGCAGCAGGGATCCGGGGTGGCCTCAGTCAATGGATATGTCACTGTATCTGGCTTGCACAAACATGAACACGCCGTACCCAATCAGACCCAGGGAAACGATGCCCAGGAGCAGGTCACCGAAGGGGGAGGTCTGCAGAAAAGTAAAGGCTCCTTTGGTGCCTTCTGCCTCCTGGGGGCGCTGCAGCCACGCTGCCCGTACAAACAAAAAACCAATAATGCTGAACACAATTCCGCGGGAGGCAAACCCCGCTTGGCCGGCTCTTTTTAATAAATTAAACTGTCCGGCAGGTAAATGCCTGACCTCTTTCATGAAGGAACCAGTGATGGCCTTTTTTAACTGGTAGGCTCCGTTTCCAATGGTAATTAAGCCTATCAAGATGGCCAGATACTTGCCCATTGGTTTGTCCAGTAGTTCGGCTATTACCATTTTCTCTTTGCTGCCTCCACTGGTATTTCCCCCATTGCCCATGCCAATTCTGAGGGCCAGAAACGCCAACGAACCATACAATAATCCGCTGAACGCATAGGCCACTCTTCTGCCAATGCCCTTCGCCGAAGTTCCTTTTTGTTCGGTGTCTTTTATAGCCTGAATCAATCTCCATACGCTATAGCCTGCTAGTCCTGCCGCTAAAATTCCCAGCAGGAAACCACCCCCGGGTAGTTCTTTCACTTGTACGAGCGCCTCTGAATTAGAGGATTTCTGTCCGCCTAACCCAAACGCAGCCATGGCGGTTAACACGCCCACCAAAATATATACCACGCCCTTGGCTACGTACCCGGCCTTTGCAAATGATTCAATTCTACGCTTATTCTGTTGATCCATGAGTTGGTTATAACGGGTGCTTTTATCCAGATAGATTGAGCTCTTGTTGTATGTTGTGCTTGAACGGATATGTGGTAGTCTTGTTAAAATAAATGGCTAGTTAATGGATTTTGTATCTTTGGTTCTGGCTCGCTTTTAGCACGTTTGAAATTGATGTTAAAACTAGAGTAATTGTTGACCTGTTTTCAGAATTAAATATTTAAGCAAAAACAAAAGCCAGATAACTTATATAGAACAAGGAGATTGATAAAAATATTAGCATTGGGGTGTGCCATCATGCTCTCACTTACCAGCTAGCCAACTCAACCTGCTTGGGCATGTGTAAACTCTGCTTGAAGCTCCCTTTAAGGTAAAGTCATATAATCAACTGAAGACCTTTATTGTATTGCAGTCTATGATAAATTCTGCTTTAAGATAAATCTAAAGGAAGCTTAGGTTTTGGATGGTGCATGAAACTGAATGACTTTTTCCTGTTGGTTGAGACCTACCGAAGGTGTAGAAGACCCATACACGGACATGCTTAGGTAATACGAAGTTTGTAAGGGATAGGTTTACTTTGTTTGACGGGTATAAGTTTTAGCAGTTATGAAAAGCATTTTTACTGTATTTCTGGTAAATGTGCCATAAAGCTTGGTGGTGATTTGTTATGTTATAGGTGTTATTTTGATGCATATATGTTGAATGGAACAGAACGTTTATGAGCTTCTTTTTACAATTTTGTTGTAATTATTAAAACAATATATAGTTAAGTGTTTGTAAAAACACGGATATTGAACCAATACTTGTATGAAAATAAGTTGATGTGTTAGTAGATTGAATAAAGTGTATGGCTTGTTGGATTACTAGTATGTTAATATAAGAGACTCCTTTTTGTGCATGGTTGAGTTATGAGAATGAAATAGTGATTTGAATCGAAATTAGAATAACAAGGATTCTATTTTATGCATGGTTACCCTTAATTAAGTAATGCTTCCTGTATTTGGTTGGATTAAGTATAATGATATATAGTTTGTTGTGATTGATTGTATTTTCTTAATGAAGTGGTGAAAATTATTTGAAATATCAATTGCTGTTTTATGAACTAGATAGTAGTGTTTGTTCCTTATTGTAAGGATTAATGTTTTATGTATGTGTTAAGTAATTATGAATTTTGAGTTGATATAATGTTAAGATGGGAAATTGAATAATTGTGTACGTGGTGAAGGTAAGCTTAGTTGATGCTTCTAATTTCTGGTAGGGTTTTGTGCTTATGTTTTGGATGTGATTCAAAATTAAATCAGTGTAAATTAGGCCTGAGAATCTCAATTTAGTAGATATAAAAAGTAATATAGTTTACCATTGTAAGTCGCCTAGGTTGGCTAATTTAATGCGGTATGAATAGTTACCTCGTAATACATATTCAGGGAAAGTAATGGGGGGACGAGCGTACGACTGGGCCGGCCAGTCTCAAAAGGCGGAAAAGTTTTGAAAAGCATTTGCAGAAAATAAAAGGATGCAATACATTTGTACCACCAATAAGGAAAAGCCTTGTTTGGAAACTGCGCACGTGGTGAAACTGGTAGACACGCCATCTTGAGGGGGTGGTGCCCTACGGGCGTGGGAGTTCGAATCTCCCCGCGCGCACTTAGTTGTGTTTGAAGCCTTGTAACTTTATGAGTTGCAAGGCTTTTTTCTTTTAGGTCCGTAATGCGCTCACTAGGGGTTTGCCTCAGAAATACATTAGAAGAATCTTTTTGCAACTCTCTCTAGCGTTTAGCCGCTAGTTTATCCTGGCAATAACGCTCTTACTAAAGGGGAAATGCCTAGCAGGACAAATGGGAGAGGGAGCTATTGGTTGGTGCCTGGTGAAGTTGAGTGTTTGTTCCTGGATGCCAACATTGCTTGGAAAAGCATGCACTATAGGCTTAAACTGCCCTAATCCAACCTAACCTGTCCCCATCCCTGTGGGGCGTTCGGTACCTTTTGCTACTTGCTAAGTTAAACTCCATTATCGGGTCTTTTAAGTTTGCCGGAGGACTACGGTAATTATTGTGGTAGGCGTTATGGTGTATGAAGATTAGCGCATGGTACCAGATATGAGCAGAGGGCGTTCTTAGCATCATGGAAAGGTCAAGGATACCTATTTCTGGGTATAGCCTGCGGGGCAGAATAGCTATATCTTTGGAGCCTTTACAATCACTCCTAATTGTATTTCTATGAATAATCGCTTCTACTCCCTCAAGTGCTTTTGCCTTGCTGTCTTGGCAGGCTTTACGTTTGTCTCCTGCTCTGACGACGACGAAGAAGAGGTTTCCCCTAACACCGATAACAAGGTGGTCTATAACGGAACGACCTACTCTATGAAAAGTGGTTTGGTGGAAGATTATGGTCCTAGTGACAATCACTATAACTATGACTTCTATATAACTGACGGAACAATCACAACCAGCAACAACGATTTTGAAGTAGTAAATAGCAAAATTGTATTGTTTGCGGAACTCTTGTCACCAGGTACTTCAGAATTCAAAACCGGCACTTTCAGCTTCGTTCAGAACTATAATGATGCGGGGAACGAGAATAAGCATGTATTTGAAGATGCCCTTGTTGTGACAGACACCAACAATGACAATATCTTAGATGAGCAGGATGAGGAGTTAGGAGTGACCGGCGGAACCGTAAAGGTGTCGGGAGGTAACAACAGAAACTATACCGTAGAATTTGATGTAACCCTTGAAAACGGGAAGACCGCGAAAGGGGGGTATTCTGGTACCTTTACTTACCGAGACGAGAGAGATTAGAAATCATTACTAAAGGAAAGCCCCACCTGCTCACAGCAGGTGGGGCTTTCCTTTAGGGTATTACCCAGTAGAGGCTGTAGACCTGAAATTCAAACAGCCTTGACAATAGAAGCGCCATTTTCAATATAGCCGCTCTAGTTAGGGAGAAGAAACATGAGGGTTCACCCTATTTTTAGGCTGATTTCGCAAAAAGAAGCCTAAAACAGGCGCCGCCCCCTACACGTCCAAAGATTACCTGAACGGGTTTTCGGGCTTTACCAGCAGCACTTTCTCGCGCTCCACAATCACCGACCCAGGGGCCGCACCTTTGGCCTTCCTGACGTACTTTTTAGGCGTGTACAGCACCGGACAGAGGCTGTCATTCCGGCGCTTGGAGTAAAAGGCCGCCAGTTGGGCGGCGGCCTCCAGTACCGGCGCAGGGAACGCTTTGCCCGCCTGATACTTAATAACCACGTGCGAGCCGGGCACATCCTTGGCGTGCAGCCAGAGGTCGTCTTTGTGGGTATGCTTCAGGGTGAGCTTGTCGTTGGCCTTCGAATTTTTGCCCACCAGGATCTTGAAGCCCATCAGCTCAAACGTGTGGTAGGGGAGATCTACCTGCGTCACCGCCTGGCTGGGGGCGTTCTGCTTCAGGAACGTCCTGAGTTGTGGGGCCGTCTCTATGCTTTCCAGTTGCTGAAGCAGGGCGCTCAGGCGGGTAACCTCCTGCTCCTTGCGGGCGGCCCTTTCTTCTAAGAGCCGGTGCTCAATCTTCTGGTTCTTGGCTTTCTTGTACAGCCGCTCGGCCGTTTTCTGGGGCGTTTCGGTAGATTTGAGCGAAACCAGCCGGTGGGTGTCATGGTAGAAGTCATACAGCTCCACCTCTTTGCTGCCCGGCGGGATATTGGTCAGGTTGGCCATGATGATATCCGCGGTTTGGGCGTAGGGCGTGCCGTGGTCCCACTTTTCCAGCTGTTCCTGTATTTGCCACCAGATCTTCTGCGCGCCGTCCAGTTGCTTGCTGAGTTGCCGGTGAACGGCGGAGTAGTTCTTCTGAAAGTACTCCTGCGCCCTGTACTGCGGCACAAAGGCATTCAGCGCCGAGATAGGATCGGCCCACGTTTCCTGGATTTCCCCCACGGGCAGCAGAGAAAGCCGGAACTGTTTGTGGAGATAAGTGAGGTAATAGGCGGTGGGGTTTTCCAGCAGGGCTACCATCTCCTGCACCTGTTCCCACTGTTCCTCCGGCGAGAGCGTGTCATAGCCCTTCTCCTGCAGGTAAAGCCCCGGCACCTCGCCCAGGGTGGGCAGCAGTTTCCGGAGATTTTGGGGCTGCTCCAGAAACAGCTCCTTGTCCAGTAGAACATCTCTGTCCATCTGCCGGTAATCCAGCTCCAGGTCCTTGGAAAGCTTCCGGTGGAAGAGCTCGGTGGCTTCGCCGTCCACAAACAAGACCACGTTGGAGCGGTTACCGAACAGCTTGAACAGCAAGACCCGTTCCTGGGTGAACCTGATGTAAAAGCTGCGCTCCTGCCGGTGGGCCCTTACTTCCAGCACTTGCTGGTGCAGCAGGTCGGGGAAAAGGTCTACCGAGTTTTGTTTGGCCCTGTGGAACGTTCTGGGAAACTGCAGGCTGGAAAACGTAGACGTCTGGATGGCCTTCAGGTAAAATTCTTCCTCCCCCTTGTAGAAAGCCAGCATGAGCTCATCCTTTTCCTGGCTGAAGGCAGCCTGCAGGGTGTAGCCCCGCAGGTGGCTGTCCAGTTGCCGGGCCAGCTGACGAAGAAAATAGTAATTCTGGTGCACGGTTATAGCGTAAGGACAAGCCCGTCATATGCCAGGCTCACATTGGGCGGTAATTCTTTCTCCACCTCCTGGTGCCGGCCCAGCAGGTGACTGATGTGGGTGAGATACGCCTGCTCCGGTGCAATCTCCTCCAGCACCGCCAGGGCCTCAGACAAGGAAAAGTGGGAGATGTGCGGCTCTTTGCGCAGCGCGTTCAGGACCACCACCTTTGAGCCTTTGATCTTCTCCAGCTCTGCCTCTGAGATAAAGTTGGCATCGGTGATGTAGGTGAAATCCCCAATCCTGAACCCGAACACCGGCAGGCGGTGGTGCAGCACCTGGATGGGCGTCACGGAAATGCCGTGCACCTCAAAGGGCTGGTTCTGGATGGGGTTTAGTTCTACCTTGGGTACGCCCGGGTAAGTGGTGTTGGTGAAGATATAGCTGAACTCCTGCTGTAACTGGGTAAGCACGCGCGGGTCGGCGTACAGGGGCATGTCTATGTGCTGCAGGAAGTTGAAGGCCCTAATGTCGTCTAAGCCGGCGGTGTGGTCTTTGTGCTCATGGGTGAACAAGACCGCGTCTAACCGCTTTACCCGCTCGCGCAGCATCTGCTGCCTGAAATCAGGCCCCGAGTCAATGACCAGGGTTTTGCCCGCCGCTTCCACCAGAATGGAGACCCTGAGCCGTTTATCCCTGAAATCCAAGGAACGGCACACCTCACATTCGCACCCAATGACGGGTACGCCTTGTGAGGTGCCTGTTCCTAAGAATGTGATTTTCACGCAGAGGTTATGGTTTGGTCTTTAATGGCCAGGTACAGTTCCTGGCTTTCGGGGCGCAGGGCCTCGGGGTTAATGTCAACCGCCCGCAGAATCTCCACCAGGCAATTGATTCTTCCCTCCAGGGGGAAGTATTTGTTCACTACCGCTACTTTGGTGTCCTTCAAGATGCAGAAGCCCGACTTGAAAGTCCCTTTCTCGTACCGCAGCATATACTCAGACTCCGCAAAAATATCTTCTAACCGGTTTAAAAAGGGCCGGGTGTACTTCAGCTGCATACTACAGAAAAATTATAATCTTAGCGCACGTACTCTTTTACGGTCTGCACCAACATGTCAAAATCCAGCGGTTTGGGCAGGTACGCGTTAATGCCCGCTTCTTTGAATTGTTCTAGAGTGTAGTTGTTGGCATTGCCCGTAACGGCAATGATAGGAATCTGGGAGATCTGCGGGTCTTCGTTGGCCCTGATCTCTTTGGTGCATTCCATCCCGTTCTTCACCGGAATGTTCAGGTCCATCAAGATAGCGTCAATCTTCTGGTCCTGCACTTTCTTGAGAACTTCCCCGCCGTTTTTAGCCGACACTACTTTGTAGTTCTGAAGTTCTAAAATTTTCTTGGTGAGGTTCAGAATTACTGAGCTATCCTCTGCAATTAAAATGGTTTTAGGCTCGGCCATGGTCAGTTCGATAAAATTTTATTTCGATAGTTTGCTCTAAAATTAGTAAAACTTGCTTCTAAATCAGAAAAGGTGGCGGTAACAAATGTTAATTTACCTTTTAATATGTCATGTTCCAGCTCTTTGGCGATGGTAGAAACCGTGTCAAGGCCCAAGGTGGAGGCAGTACCCTTGATTTGATGCAGTGTACCTAAAATACCCTCATAATGTTGTGCGGCTACTTCTTTTTTAGCCTCGGCCAGCAGTTCAGAGGTCTCTTCCTCAAACTCTACGTAGAGCTGCAGCGCAAAGTCATCGCCCCCAAGACTCCTCAGTTGGTCCACTACGTTCATGTCCAGCGAAAACTCCCGTTTGCCAGCTGAAGTCTGGGGGGTAGGCGAGGCGGCAGTTTCCTGGGCGGGGGCTTCCGCCGTTGAGACCACCGTGGTGGTGCCGTTGCCAAACCACTTCAAGATTCGGCTGTGCAGGTCGGTGATCTTCACCGGTTTGGAGATGTAGTCGTCCAGTCCTTTCCCAATGAATTTTTCCGCATCGTCTTTCATGGAGTAGGCGGTCATGGCGATGATGGGCGGACAATTCTCTGCCAGGCGCTTCTTCAGTTCCTGTGTAGCGGTAACCCCGTCCATCTCGGGCATCTGGATGTCCATGAAAATTAAGTCGTAGTCCTGCTGGCAGGCTTTGTCAATGGCCTCATACCCGTTAGAGGCCACATCGGCGTAGCAACCCATGCGCTCCAGCAGCTTCACGGCCACTTTCTGGTTGATCTGGTTGTCATCTACCAGCAGCAGCTTGGGGGCGGGGTTAAAGGACCCAATAGCTTCCTGCTCCTTGGCCGCATGCAGCTGCTCGTGAATCTGCTGGATGTTGTCGGCCTCGCGGCAATGGATGGTGAACCAGAAAGTGCTTCCCTTGCCCGGCACCGACTCTACCCCAATCTCGCCGCCCAGCAGTTCGCTCAGTTGCTTGGAGATTGCCAGCCCCAGGCCAGTACCGCCAAACGTCTTGGAAGAGGAGTTGTCCAACTGTGTGAAATTGGTGAAGAGCAGCTGAATGTCTTCCTCGCTGATGCCAATGCCCGAGTCGTTCACCCTGAACATGAGCAGCGGCTGGCCTTCGTTGCCTTTCACGGGGCTTACCTCCAGGCTTACCGCGCCCTCGTTGGTGAACTTGATGGCGTTGGAGGTAAGGTTAGACAGTACCTGCAACAAACGGGTTTCGTCGGTGATGATGTAGCGGGGCGTTTCCGGGGCAATGGTGTAGGTAAAGGTGAGGTCTTTCTGCTGGGCCCGGTTGGCAAACAGCGAGTGGATCTTCTCCAGCGCGTAGAACAGGTCAATGCCGGTCTCATGCAGCTGCAGCTTGCCCGCCTGTATCTTGGAAAGGTCAAGGATGTCGTTGAGGATGTCCAGCAGGGCGTCTGAGGACTTGCGCAGCGTATCAATGTAGTCTAGCTGCTCGTCATTGCCCGCCGAGTGGTACAGCAGGTCAATCATGCCAATGATGCCGTTCATGGGCGTGCGCAGCTCATGGCTCATGTTGGCCAGGAACTGGTTTTTGACCTGCAGGGAGTTTTCGGCTACTTCCTTGGCCCTGATGAGTTCGCGCTGGGTGTCCTTCAGCTCGGTGATGTCGCGGCAGATGCCTTCAATGGCCACAGGTTGCTGGTCGGCGTTCAGGATCAGGCGCGAGTTCAT
This sequence comes from Rufibacter psychrotolerans, assembly GCF_016924645.1. Lineage (GTDB taxonomy): Bacteria > Bacteroidota > Bacteroidia > Cytophagales > Hymenobacteraceae > Nibribacter > Nibribacter psychrotolerans. The sequence continues at coordinate 17,056 of NZ_JAFFJV010000010.1, forward strand.
GAGCACCTCAATCTCCTGGTTCTGGCTGGTGCGCAGGGTGGTCTCAAAGTTGCGCACGCTCTTGCGCTCAAAGAGCATGCGCAGCAGGGCGTCTCTGTCTTGCGGGTACACATACAGCTGGCTCACGTTCATGCCCATGGCCTCGCTCTGGGAGTAGCCCAGCACTTCCTGCACCGAGGGGCTGATCAGCTGGAAGTCTCCCTCAATGCCGGTCTTGTAGTACAGGTCCTGGAACGATTCAAAGATCTGGCGGAACTTCTCCTCGTTCTCAGCCAGGGCCAGCTGGGAGATTTTCTTGTCGGTGATGTCCAGGGCAATCGCCGAGACGTCCTCAAAGCTGCCGTCTTGCAGGTAAATGGGGTTCAGGAGCACCTCGCGCCACTCGCTGGTGCCGTCGGGGTGGTGCAGCTCAATCTCAAACTGCTGCGGCTGTCCGGCAAAGGCGGCCTCGTAAGTTTCTTTCAGCAATCTCACGTAATCTTCCCGGAAGAACGAGCCCACCAGATCGCTGAGCTTCAGGCCCAGCGTAGGCTGGTTTCCCGTTAAATTCTGAATTTCACCGTAGAAATTCTGATTGAAGGAGGTGAGCTGGTACTGCCGGTTAATGGACCACATTAAGTGGTTTCCACTCTCAAAGATGGCTTGCAGCCGCGCGTTCTGTAGCGTGATCTGCTCTTCGTTGCGTTTCCGCTCAATGGCCAGGGCTACCTGGTTAGAGATAAAGTGCAGGATCTCAATGTCGGTGCTCACGTAAGCCTCGGGGTTTTTGTAATCGCGCACGGCAATCACCCCAATAATGCGCTCGCCAATGGAGAGGGGAGAGGAAAGCATCACCTCCGGCACCACGCCGTTCAGCTCCACCTTGCCTTCGTCTACCAGGCGCATAAAGTCGGCTTTGGTGGCGTACAAAGGCTTGCCGGTCTTAATGATGTACTCGGTCATGCCCATGGAGAAAGGCCGGGGGGCAGCGGGCACGCTGGACAGCTGGTCTACGTAATACACAAAGTTGATGAGGTCTTTCTCCTCATCAAACAGCGCGATGTAGAAGTTGTGGGTCTCAATGATCTTGCTCAGCTCGCGGTGGATGGCGCTGTACAAAGAGGGTAAATCTTTGGAGCTGATGGCCAGGTTGGCAATGCTGTAATACACCTTCTGCAGGCGCTCGGCCTTGATGCGGTCGGTGATGTCGTGCAGGATGGCGCGGGTGGCAATGGGCTTGCCGTCTTGCCAACTGCAGTTGATACTGCCAATGAGGTGAATGGGCTTGCCGCTCTTGGTAAGGAAAACCGTCTCAATCTTGTTCACATCTTCGCCTTTGTACAGGTTGCGCAGCTGGTAAATTAGCTTGGCCTTGTAGTAAGGGTGCACAATGTCATTGAGGGTAAGATTCTCAATGTCAAAGTCATTGTAGCCCAGCTTTTCCTTCCAGGCCCGGTTCACGAAGATGAATTTATTGTCGGTGGAAATGTTCTGGATCAGGTCATGGGCGTTGTCAAACAAGTCCTGCAGCCTGATCTTGTTGTCTTTGAGCGCTTCCATGGCAATGCGCTTGTCGGTCATGTCCTTGCCCACGGCGGTGATGCCAATTACCAGGCCCTCGGCGTCCATCTCAAACATGATGTTCCAGCGCAGGATCTTCACCGACTGGGACTTGGTGATCAGGTCCCACTCATAGTAGCTGCGCAGCGATTGGTTCTGCACGGCTTTCTTGATCTCCTGAATGCGCATGGCCCGCTCTTTTTCGGGCACAAACAGGTCATAGTAGTTCTGGCCCACCACCTCCTCGCGTTTGTAGCCGGTGTACTGCAGGAAATAGTCGTTCACGTACACCACCCGCAGGTCCAGGTCCATGCTCACGTAGGCCAGGTTCACCTGGCTCAGGAACGTGCGGAACTGGTGCATGGACTCGCGGAGTACCTCCTGGCGGCGGATCAGGGCCTGGGCTTCTTTGCGCGAGGTGATGTCGCGCACAATGCACTGCACAAAGCTCACGCCCTCCAGCTGGATGGCGCTGAAGCTGATCTCGCTGTCTATGATGGTGCCGTCTGTCTTCTCTATGCGCCACTCCAGGCTACGGGGCTGGCCGTCCAGCACGGTGTTCTCAATGATCTGCAGCGATTTTTCCACCGAGGAGGAGTTGTCGGCCTGCAGGCCGGGCGAGAAGTCGGCCAGGCGCTTGCCAATGATGTGGGGCTTGTCGCAGTCCAGCAAAACCGTGGCCTGGAAGTTACAGTCGGCAATCTGGGTGTTGTTGAGCAGGAAGATGGCGTCGTTGGAAGACTCAAACAAAGTCTTGTATTTGCCTTCTGAGTAATGCAGCTCCTGGCGCAGCTCAAACCGGGACAGGTAAGAGCTTACCTCAAAGGCCACGTGGTTCAGGAACTCGGCCAGCGTGGTGGTCATGTGCTGCGCATCGTCTACCAGCAGCAGCAGGGTGGCCAGGTAGTGCTTGTCGGTGGAGATGGGCAGGGCCAGCAGTTCCCGTTTATTGAACAGATTCTGGAAATTGCGCGAAATCCCCAGAATGGGTCTGTGTTTGCTCTTGTTCTCCAGCTGCTGCAGAAACTCCGGCGAGAGGGCCAGCACGCTTTTTTCCTGCAGCAGGATAGATTCCTGGCCCTTGCTGGTGACCAGCTGCACCATGCGGGTGGCTGGTTGGTACACGTACAGGCCACCGCCGCAGATGGCGGGCAGTTTGATGAGCTCCTGCAACACCACCTGCAGGATGTCCTCGGGAGATTTCAGGTTGGCGAACTGCGGGAACAGGTGGTTCAGGAACTCCTGCTGCTCCTGGCGCTGGCGTCCTTTCTCCAGCTGCAGGGGCGTGTCTTCCACAAATTTGGCCGAGCCCAGCACCACCGCCTGCCCAAAGTACTTGCCGCTCTTGAGGCAAATGGACAGCGGGAAAACGGTATCGTCCTTGGTTTTGAGCCACCAGACAAACTGCTGCGGCTTTCCCTCGGTTAGCTGCTGCACCTGCCGTTTAAAGCCTATCTTTTCGGCATGGTTTAGGTCAAACACCTGAAAAACGCTCCTGCCAATGAGCCGTTCCTTTTCCAGCTGGGCAATCTGCAGGGCCTCTTTGTTAATGTCAATGAACATGCCCCGCTTGTCAAGGATGAAGAGCGCGTCACTGCTTTCCTCAAACAGGCTGCGGTAGCTGGACTCAGACGCAAACATGTCGCCCACGGGCATGACCTCGGCCGTGGCCGACCGCAGCGCGATGTACAGCAGCTCAACCCCATCCTGTTTCACCAGGCTTGATTTGAAATACAGCAGGGTGCTGTCCAGGGTCTTGTCTTTTGACCGGATAAAGCCGCTCACGTTCTTTCTATTCCGCAGCAGGCGCACGTTTCTTTCAAAGGTAGTCTGGTACTCCTCCTCCAGCAGTTCCTTGATGTTGAGGCCCTCCGCGAAGCCGCCGCCCCCGAAGAAAGAGTCCCTGGCCTGTTGGTTGGCCGCCAGCAGCGTACCCTCTGGCAAACAGACAAAGATGCACTTCCGGCTGCCGCTCACATGCTCCGCAAAGTCAATCAAGTGTTCTGCCGCCGCAACCTGCGCTTGCTGTTCTACAGTTGTATTCAATGTTGTCATACCCAGTGAGTCTGCTGTGTCTGGTGATTATTGGCCCGCAGTTTTTAAGACAGTTGGCTGGATTTACCCTATTTTAGCAAAAATAACTTAAAAATCCATTATACAGAAAGGAAGGAGCGGGCTTGACAGCATGGCCCGGGTTCCTTGCCTGGCAGGCAGCAACATGGGCAAATCCATTGTCTTTACGGTTACCACCCACCTGAGCCACGACCAGCGGATGCAGCGGATTGCCGGTACCCTGGCCCAGGCGGGCTTTGACGTGACCCTGGTGGGCCGGGAGTTACCCCATTCGCCCGCCCTGCAGCCGGCCCCCTACAGGCAGCACCGCCTCCGGTGCTTTTTCCTGAAAGGCCCCTTCTTTTACCTGGAGTACAACCTGCGGCTGCTCTGGTGGCTGCTCTTTCAGCCCTACGACCTGATTGGAACCGTAGACGCCGACACGGCCCTGGCCGGGGTTTTCGCGTCCCGCGTACGCAGAAAACCGCTGGTGTATGACGCCCACGAGCTGTTCCCCGAGATGCCCGAAGTGGTGCACCGGCCGCTGGTAAAAAAGGTCTGGGCGTACTGGGAGCGGCAGGCCTTTGCCCAGGCCCAACTGGCCTACACCGTGAGCGAATCCCTGGCCCAGTATTTTCAGGAGCGCTACCGCCGCAAGGTAGGCCTGGTAAGGAACATGCCCCGGCGCCAGACCACTGTCGTTACAGAGGGGCAGGAGCCGCCTTACTTTATTTACCAGGGAGCCCTCAACGAGGGCCGGGGCCTGGAAATTACCCTGGAAGCCCTGCAGCAGGTGCCCGCCCGCCTCATGATCTGCGGGGCAGGCCCTTTAGAAGAGCGGTTGCAGGCCCTTGCCCGGCAACTGGGGGTGGAGGACAAGGTCACGTTCACGGGCAACGTGCTTCCCGCCGAACTGGCCCGGCTCACGGCGGCGGCCCGGGCGGGCATCATGCTGCTGGAGCACCAGGGCCTCAGCTACTACTACTCCCTGGCCAACAAATTCTTTGACTACGTACAAGCTGGTATTCCGCAGGTGTGTGTCTCTTTCCCCGAGTACCAACGGTTCAATGCCCGGCACCGGGTGGCCCTGCTCACTCCCCTACGTGTGGAGGAAGTGCGCGCCGCCCTGCTAACGTTGCTCCACAACCCCGAAACCTACCACCAACTGCGGCAAAACTGCCTGCTGGCCCGCGAAGAATGGTGCTGGGAGCAGGAGGCGCACCGGCTGGTAGACCTTTACGCACAATTTACATGAACAAAAGAAACTTCTTAGTGGTGGTGGTGGGCCCCACGGCCGTGGGCAAAACCGATTTCTGCGTGCAGCTGGCGCGCCACTTCCAGACCCAGATCATCTCCATGGACTCCCGGCAGTTCTTCCGGGAAATGAGCATTGGCACGGCCAAACCCAGCCCCCAGGAGCAGGGTGGCGTGGTGCACCATTTCATTGACTCGCATTCTATTCTGGAAGAGTATAACGCCGGAGCCTTTGAGGCCGATGCCCTGCGCCTGCTCCAGGAATTGTTCCAGACGCACGAGGTGGTCATCGCCACGGGCGGCTCGGGCTTGTACGTGCGGGCGCTGTGCGAAGGCCTGGACGAGATGCCGGAGATCTTGCCCGGCATCCGGGAGGAGCTGACCTGGCGCTTGGCGCAGGAGGGCTTGCCCAGTCTGGTGGCCCAATTGCAGCAACTTGACCCGGAGTACGCCGGTCAGGTAGACCCGCAGAATCCGCAGCGGGTGGTGCGCGCCCTGGAGGTGTGCCTGAGCAGCGGACAGCCTTACTCCAGCTTCAGAACCAAAAGTGCCGAACGGGAGCGGGACTTCCAACTCATAAAAATCGGGCTGAACCGCGACCGGGCTGAACTCTATGACCGCATCAACCAACGCATGGACCTCATGCTGGAGCAGGGGCTGCTGGAAGAAGTGAAGCGCCTGCTGCCCTACCGACAACACCAGGCCCTGCAGACCGTGGGGTACTCTGAGCTGTTTGCGTATCTAGACGGGGCGTACCCTTTTGAGGAGGCGGTGCGGCTGCTTAAGCGCAACAGCCGGCGCTACGCCAAGCGGCAACTCACCTGGTTCACCCGCGACCAGGACATCCGCTGGTTTCACCCGGAGCAGTTTGATGAGGTGCTCGCCTACATCCGGCAGGAAATGGCCCAAAAGGGGTAGTTGCTCCCAACCTCTTCCCATGAAAAAAAGGTGTTTAGGGGCCGTTTTGCAGAAAACGGCCCCTAAACACCTTTCAGGTTCTTAACGGAAGTGGGGAAGCTTACACGCTCAGCACTTCTACCAAACGCAGGAAGCTTTCGCTGATGGGTTTCTTTTTGGTGATGGTGTCATGGAAAGGGGTGTACACCAGCTCACCGTTGATCACGCCCACCATCTCGTTGGTGCGGCCGGCAATCAGGCCCTCTACGGCGGCCATGCCCATCTGGCTGCTCAGCAGGCGGTCGGCGGCGGTGGGGCGGCCCCCGCGCTGCACGTGCCCAATGATGGTTACCTTAGCGTCCATCTGCGGCAGCGCCTCTTTCACCTTGGCGGCAATCTCGGTGGCGCCGCCTTCGTCATCGCCCTCGGCCACAATAATGATGAACGAGGTCTTGGACCGGCGCCAGCCTTGCTGCAGGGTCTCAATCACCTCAGCCATAGACGTGATGGTCTCGGGGATCATCACCATCTCGGCCCCGCCGCCAATGGCGCAGGGCAGGGCAATGTAGCCAGAGTCGCGGCCCATCACCTCCACAAAGAACACGCGCTCGTGGCTGTCGGCGGTGTCTCTGATCTTGTCAATGGCGTCTAGGGCGGTGTTCACGGCGGTGTCATAACCAATGGTATAGTCGGTGCCGTAAAGGTCGTTGTCAATGGTGCCGGGGCAGCCGATGATGGGAATGCCGTACTCCTCGTAGAAAATCTGCGCCCCGGTGAAGGTACCGTTTCCGCCAATGGCCACAATGCCCTCAATCCCGAACTTGGAGATTTGTTCAAAGGCCCGCTTGCGGCCCTCGGGCGTCTGGAACTCCATGCAGCGGGCCGACTTAAGGATGGTGCCGCCCTTCTGGATGATATTGCTCACGGAATGGGAGAACAGCCGGTAGATCTCTCCCTGGATCATGCCGTTGTACCCACGGCCAATTCCGTACACTTCTAATTTATGGTAAACTGCCGTCCGCACCACGGCGCGGATACAGGCATTCATGCCGGGAGCATCTCCCCCAGACGTAAAAACAGCTATTTTCTTCATCTTAACTTCTTATACGGAGCCACAAAGTAATGTAATACCATACAATTCCCAAGTTTTTGTGGCGGCTAGTTCCCGCTGGGCGGGCCCGCTGAATTGCCGGGGGCAATCTCTAAAACAAGGCTTTTTTTAGAAAAACGGCAGAAAAACGGGCGTCCAGAAAAATTTCTATAGTTTTCTGGCAAGGGTGCAGCGAATTCCTGCGGTTTCCGTAAATTATACGGTGCAATTTTCCTTGTGCAACAATTCGTGCAAAGGTAATGCAACCGGGGGAAATTTATCTGATCATCACCAATTCAGTTACTCTATGTTTTCAATTTTTGAGAGTGAGGAGACAAAACGGCTCAAGAGCCATATTGTTAATCTTGGGGCTTTGGCTAAAATTGACGGGCATATTGATGCAGCCGAAATGGAACACATTGTCTCTATTGGCGAGCGCAAGGGCATGCGGGCCCAGGACGTGAAAGCCCTGCTGGCCGACTGCCACAACGTGAAACTGAGCATGCCCAACAATGATCTGGACCGCTTTGACCAGATCTACGACCTGGTGGAGATGATGCTGGCCGATGGCATTGTGGACGACAGCGAGATGGACTTCTGCATTGACATTGCCACCAAGATGGGGTTCAGGAAGGCGGTGGTGGGCGTGTTGGTGAAAAAGATCACCACCGGCGTAAAAGACGGCCTGAGCCGCGAAGAAATCAAGAACGAAGCTATCAGTTTCCTGGAGCTTTAACCCCCAGCGCCTCCCAGTTTTTGCACTCCGGGCGCAGGCCGTTGCCGGCTCGTCCGTTTAAGGGCTACTTTTCAGAGACTTCTGCCAAACCGCGCCGGAGCGGGCCAGCAGCCCTTATGGCCCGGCGCGCCGCCCATCCCAACAAGCTTGCCAGGGAGTACAGATCAGTCTCCCGTCTCAAACTTCCGGAAACCACTCTTTTCCCAGACATAGGTGGCGGTGTAGTTCTCGGCTCCCACTGAGATGCCGTCCTGCGGAATGGTCATGGACTTGCGGGTGGTGTAATCATAGTACTTGCCGTTCTTTTTGGCCAGAGTCAGGTACCTGATGCTGCGTTGTTTGCCTGCAATGTCAAAGAGCTGGTGCCGCTCCAGCAGGTACTCTTTGAAATCATCCTTTTCCTTGATAAACGCATACACAAAGGCGGAGTCCCGCTCCAGCAACTGAATGGCGTAGTCTTTCTGGCGGTCGCCGTTGAAATCAGCCTCCAGGTAGTAGGGGCCCTGCTCTTCGGGGGGCACGCGCTGTATGTCTTGGTCGGTGAGCACGGGCAGTTGCCACAGGCCGTGGGTGCGGTCCAGGTGCACTTCCAGCTCGGCGGGCAGCTGCTGCTTCACGTCAAGGGGCGGGGTGGAGGCGGTGGCGGTGCCGTCTTCGCGCACGTTGGCCACCGAATCCACTACTTCTTCCAGGGAGTCGGCCGTGACCGGCACCACCGCCAGGTCTTCGGGGTCTTTTTTGGGGGAACAACTCAAAAGGGCTAGGCAAAGGCTTACACTCAGAACACGGGTCATACGCATGCTACATGGTTTACCTAGCAGTACGCAATGTTGGGGAGGCCGTTGGCATTGGCGCTGTTTTGGGCCTGTTTTAAGGAAATTAGCTCCAAATCAGGCTTCCAGGGGCCAGAACATGGGCACCAGGAACAGGATGATGAGCACCAGGAGCAGCGTGAGCCCAGAGCCAATCTTGAGGAAGTCCCGGAAGGAGTATTTGCCGGGGCTGTACACCAAAATGCAGGAAGGCTCAAACGGAGTAATGAGCGATACCGAGGCCGAGAGCATGATGGCAATGGCGAAGGTGCGGGGGTTGGCATCTAACTGAACGGCGGTCTGCAGGGCCACCGGCAGCACCACCAGCGCGGCAGCGGCGTTGGACATGGGCTGCGTGAGGAACACCGTGAGCAAGATAAAGCCGGCCAGGATCACCAGAATGCCCATGGGCTCCAGTAGGTCCACAATAAACTGGGCCAGGAACTTGTCTGCGCCTGAATTTTCCATGGCCATGCCAAAGGCCGTCATGCCGCCAATGAGAATGAGCAAGCGCCAGTCAATGACCTGGTAGGCCCGCTCCGTGGAGATGCACTTGAACAGGACGCTGAGCACCGCGGCGCTCAGGAAGCAGATAGACAGCGGCAGCACGTTAAAGCTGCCCAGGGCAATGGCCGCAATAAAGAACACCAGCGTGAGAATGCCTTTGCGCTCTTTGAAGAAAATCGGCTTGAATTCGTCCAATACGGCCAGGTGCTGGTTCATCTTCAGGTACTCCAGCCGTTCGGCGGAGCCCTGCACCAGCAGCAGGTCACCCAGCTGCAGCTGCACGTCACCAATCTTGGTGCGGATGGTTTCGCCCTGGCGCGACACGGCCAGCACCACCAGCCCGAACCGGCGCAGGAACTCTACCTGTTTTACGGTGCGGGTAAGGAGGTCAGACTTGCCGGTGATCAGGATCTCGGCCAGCCTGATGTCACCGCCCACCAGGTCGTCTTCCACAATCACATCGGCCAGGATCTGGATGCCCTTGGTTTCCTTCACCCTGATGAGGTCCTCAATTTCGCCCTCCACCAGCAGCACATCCTGCGGCCGGATGCGGGTGCGGTAATCGGGCAGGAAGTTCTCCTTGTTCCGGATGATGTTGAGGATGCGGAACCCCATCTTGGAAAGGTCTGAGGCGAAGGCGATCTGCCCGATGAGGGGTGAGTCCTCTTCCACCACAATCTCCGTGAGGTAGGTCTTGATGTTGTACTTGGAGGTAAGCCCCTGCGACGTGCTGGCCGGCAGCATGCGCCGCCCAATGGTCATCATGTAGGCAATGCCCACCGCGAAGATGATGAGCCCAATGCCCGAAAACTCAAAGAACCCGAACGGCTCAAACCCGGCCTTGCTCATGTACCCGCTCACGGCCACGTTGGTGGAGGTGCCAATAAGGGTACAGGTGCCGCCCAGAATAGAGGCATAGGCCAGCGGCATGAGGTATTTAGAGCTGCTGGTGCCCATTTTCTTGGCCACGCCCACAATGGGCGTCACAAACAGGGCTGTCACCGTGGTGTTGTTCATGAACGCCGAGATGATGCCCGGAATGACCATGATGAACAGCAGCAAGGCGGTGGGGCGGTGCCCGGTATGGCGCATGAGCCAGTTCACCAGAAAGTCCAGGATGCCCGTGTCTTCCAGCGCCGCGCTGAGCACGAAGATAGAGGCCAGAATGATGATAAAGTCACTGCTGAAACCCGCAAACGCTTCCTCAGGGGTAATGATCTGGGTGCCCGTCAGGATGATGAGCAAGATGAGCGTGATCACATCCACCGAGAGTTTCTCAGAGGCAAACAGCCCAATGGCCACCAGTAGCAGGGTGAGGACTAAGGCAATCTCCATGCAGAAGCGAAGGGTTATGGTGGGGAGTCTATTTCTTTAGGCACGAAAGACCGGGACGGAAGAGCTGCCCGGCTTTGATTCGTGTCTTGTACTGGTAGTGGGGTTAAAAGGTTCAAAAAAATAATGGGGTGCCGTTTTTGCCGGGTTTTGGCAAAAACAGGCTAGAAATGGACTTCTTCGGCAATGGCCGCCAGGATAATGTTGCAGGCCTCGTCAATCTCCTGGAACGTGATGGTGAGCGGCGGGGCCACCCGCATGGAATTGTCACAAAACAGGAACCAATCTGTGAGCACCCCTTTGAGGATGGCCCGGTCAATAATGGCCTTCAACACCTCAAATGAGCCAAACTCCACGGCCATCATGAGGCCCTGGTTCCTGATCTCCTTAATGGCCGGGTGCACCAGGCGCTCCTTGAACCGGGCCGCCTTAGCCGGCACCTGCGCCAGCAACCCTTCCTCCTGGATCACCTGCAGCGTGGCCAGGGAGGCAGCGCAGGAGACCGGGTGCCCCCCAAAGGTGGTGATGTGGCCCAGCATGGGATCATTCTTGAGGGAGTGCATCACCTCCTGGCGCGAGATGAACGCCCCAATGGGCATGCCGCCGCCCATGCCTTTGGCGCAGGTGACAATGTCTGGCACTACCCCAAATTGTTCAAAAGCCCAGAAAGTACCGGTTCTGCCAAAGCCGCTTTGGATTTCGTCCAGAATGAGCAGGGCGCCCACCTGCGTGCAGCGCTCCCGCAGGGCCTGCAGGTACTCCTGGGTGGGTACGCGGACCCCGGCTTCGCCCTGCACGGTTTCCAGGATCACGGCGGCGGTGCGTGCGGTGATCAGTTCCAGGTCCTCAGGCTCGTTGTGCCGGATGTGGCGCACGTCGGGCAGCAGGGGCCTGAACGCCCGCTTGAAGTTTTCTGAGCCGTTCAGGGAAAGGGAGCCCTGGGTTGAGCCGTGGTACGCCCTGTCAAATGCCACCAGCTCAGTGCGGCCGGTAAAGCGCTTGGCCAGCTTGCAGGCGCCTTCCACCGCCTCACTGCCCGAGGAAACAAAGTACACGTTGTCCAGCCCGGCCGGGAGGGTTTGCGCCAGGGCGTGCGCCAGCTGGGCGGGCGGGGCCTGCACAATCTCGCCGTACACCATCAGGTGCAGGTACTTGTCCAGTTGCTCGCGGATGGCCTGCAGCACCCGTGGATGCCGGTGCCCTACGTTGCTCACCCCAATGCCCGAGATCATGTCCAGGTACCGCTCGCCGTTGGGACCGTACATGTACACGCCCTCGGCCCGCTCCACTTCCAGGAGCAGGGGAAAATCGGTGGTCTGGGCTTGGTGCTGCAGAAAGAGTTGGCGGGGTGAGAGCATGTTGTGGTTCGTTGATTCCTCGGCAAAGATACGAAGAATGCCGGTAGCCGTGGACTCCTTTGGGAAGTTCAGGTCAATGGTGTATACCTGTTTCCCTCGCTCGCCTCAGGCGAGTGTGAGCTGTTTTGCGGCGTCCCGCCGCTATGTTGAGAAATTGGGTGGCCTCTGGCCGCTATGTGGAGATTTGAGTACACAGCGGCCAGAGGCCGCACGATAGCTCACACTCGCCAGAGGCGAGCGAGGAAAAAATGGAGGAGGTAGCTAAGGGGGGAAAATAAGCCGTTGTTCTTCCTCAACGCGGCCATAGGCCGCCCAATAACTCACACGCGTCCGAGAGGCCAGCGTGAGAAGGTAGCAACCGTTTTCATCCCCTTTTAGCAGAAACAGCCCCAAAATAAAAAGGGAGACTCGCGTCTCCCTCTCTACACTAAAACCAAAAGGTTACTTGCTGGCGGTTTGCAGGCGTTCCAGCAGTAGTTTCGTGAATTCCCGGTCGGCCCGGTAAAAAGTGGCCAGTTGCCGGGCACTGATGATGCGCAGGTAGCGGTCCATGTATTCTTTGTCCAGGTCCAGCTCGCGCTGCCGAAGGGCCAGGCGGCTCTCCAGCTTGTCCTGGATCTGCTCATCGGTGAGGTTGCTCAGGTTGACGTCGCGGATAGACCGGCTCTTTTGCCTCAGCTCGTTCTTGCGGCTCTCGTGCTCTTTGTACACCGGCCAGAACCGCTGGGCCTGCTCCGTGGTGAACTTCACCTTGTCGGTGATAAAGGCGATTTTGGCGGTTTCAATCTTTTCCATGCGGGCTTTGCGCTCCTCAGGGGTTTCCTTCTTCTGGGCCTGGGCCGCGGAGGCGGTGCCCAGAAGAATCAGAAACAGAAACAAGATTCTAGTGATCTTCATTCTTGGTTTATTAACGGTACTCATACGCCTCTTCCAACAGCTCTTTGCTTTGCTCTTCAGTGAAATCTGAGGAACGCACATCCAGGAACTCCAACGACTGGCGCGGCTTCACGGCGGGCACTTCGGCCAGGTCTGCCGTTTCCAGCTCCACGCGGGTGGTCAGGTACTGGTAAATGTCTTTCTGCGACACCTGCGCCATGACCTCTTCTGAGGATGGGGTGGAGTCAAAGTAGTGGGTAGCCAGGAACGACACCGCAAACACCACCCCCATGGCGGCGCCAGCCACCGCGGTCTTAAACTGCCAGAGCCAGGAGGCCGTTAGGGCCGGTTTGGCGGGGGCATAGGCCGTGCGCTGCATAATGCGCGTGGGCAGGGCGTCAAAGTAACGCTCCGGCACCGCAAAGCCCGGGTCTTTGGGTAGTTCTGTCATGTCAAGCTCCTTTCTCATGTCCATCTGTTGGTTAGATGCGGGATTGCCCCAGAGGTTTAATCTTTTTTTAAATAATCTTCAATTTTTTTTACCGCAATGTGGTAAGAGGCTTTGAGGGCACCCACCGAGGTACCCAGAATCTCAGAGATCTCCTCGTACTTCATTTCATCAAAGTACTTCATGTTAAAGACCAGCCGCTGCTTGTCGGGCAGACGCAAGAGGGCCTTCTGAAGTTTCAGCTGGATCTCGTCGCCGGAGAAAGAATCAGAGGAATCCAGTTTCTCAGAGAGCTCGGCGGCCACGTCGTGGAGGGGCAGGAAAAAGCGTTTCTTTTTGGCGCTCAGGAAGTTGAGGCACTCGTTGGTGGCAATGCGGTAGATCCAGGTGTAGAGCTGGGAATCTTTGCGGAAATTTTCCAGGTGGGTCCACACTTTCACAAACACCTCCTGGGTGAGGTCATCGGCGTCATCATGGTCAATCACCATTTTGCGCACGTGCCAATACACCTTCTGCTGGTATTTGCGCACCAGTTGGTTAAAGGCCAGGTTGCGGGAAGCTGGGTCTTGAAACTTGTCTAAAATCTCTTTGTCTTCCAAGGGAAGTTGGCGGTTCAGAGGTGAGAATAAGGGATTAGTAGACGTTTCTTCAAATTATTACTCTAAAGACAGGGGCAAGCGGAAAATAGCCAGGGTTTTGGGGCCGTTTTACCAGAAACAGCCCCAAAACCTTAGCAATAGTTTTTAAAGTATCAGGGAAACCGATTAGGCCTTACGGGCCATCACGCGCTTCACGGCGTCTACAATGCTCTGCTCATTGAGGCCGTATTTCTCCATGAGTTGCTCGGGGGTACCGCTCTCGCCGAAGGTGTCCTGCACGGCCACAAACTCCTGCGGGGTAGGCAACTGCTGCGCCAGCACCCGGGCCACCGACTCGCCCAGGCCGCCCAGGTAGTTGTGCTCCTCGGCGGTGACCACGCAACCCGTTTTGCGCACCGAGGCCAGGATGGCTTCGGTATCTAACGGCTTAATGGTGTGGATGTTGATGATCTCGGCGTCAATGCCTTGCTCTTCCAGCAGCTTGCCCGCCAGGATGGCTTTCCACACCAGGTGGCCGGTGGCCAGAATGGTCACGTCCTTGCCTTCGTTCAGCAGCAGGGCCTTGCCGATTTCGAATTTCTGGTCGGCGGGGGTGAAGTTAGGCACCACCGGGCGGCCGAAGCGCAGGTACACCGGGCCCTCGTGGTCGGCGATGGCGATGGTGGCCGCTTTGGTCTGGTTAAAGTCACAGGGGTTGATCACCGTCATGTGCGGCAACATCTTCATCATGCCCAGGTCTTCCAAGATCTGGTGCGTGGCACCGTCCTCGCCCAGGGTGAGGCCCGCGTGCGAGGCGCAGATCTTCACGTTCTTGCCCGAGTAGGCCACCGACTGCCGGATCTGGTCATACACGCGGCCGGTGGAGAAATTGGCGAAGGTGCCCGTGAACGGAATCTTGCCGCCAATGGTGAGGCCCGCGGCAATCCCGATCATGTTGGCCTCGGCAATGCCCACCTGGAAGAAGCGCTCGGGAAACTCCTTGATAAAGTCTCCCATTTTGAGGGAGCCTACCAGGTCGGCGCACAGCGCCACCACGTTGGGGTTGGTGCGGCCTAATTCCAGCAAACCGGCCCCAAAACCGGAGCGTGTATCTTTTGATTCTGAGTAAGGAAAATCCTTCATCGTATTAGTTGAAAAGTTTTATCGTAGTGGTCAAATTTGATTTAATACTGAAATCCTTCACGTCGGTGAATTTGCTGCCCTTGGCGGTCTTCATCCGGAACACCACCCGGTAGCGGCCCGGCTGCAGCGGAAGGCTGATCTTGCTGCTGCCCCCGGGCAGGTTCCAGACCCACTGCTGGCGTCCGTCTGCAAACAGCTGGTACACGCTGCCGTAGCCCTGCAGGTCTTGCGTAATGTTCAGGGCCCCGGGCGGCGGAAAGGTCACCTGCGTGGCCTGCCCCGCCCTGATGGTTACCGTTTGCCTGATGCGCGGCAGGGTGAGGAGCTCCACGTCATAGGTGCCGGCCAGGTACTTCTGCTGACTGGGGAACCGCTGGGTCTCCAGGATGTAGGGGCTGCCTTTTTCCCGCACCAGGGCCGTCATGGAGCCGTAGCCCGTGGGCGCATCTTGCCGCAGGTACAGGTAACCCTGGGGCGCCTTCACCCGGAACACGTTGTGCTGGCCCGGCTTGATGTTGAGGTTCTTGAGCTGCACCGCGGGCAAGGTGTTCACCACCAGGTCATACGAGAGCAGGGCGTCAATCTCCAGCGCATCGGGCTTGCCCGTGGCATCCAGGTAGTGCACAAAGTTGTACTCGGGCTGGTCAGTGACGTTGTTCAGGAACGTCATGTTCACATTGGTCTCCACCGGGCGGCCCGCGTCATCCAGGAGCTCCACCGAAACCGTAGTTTTCTTGAGCGCAATGCTGATCACGTTGTCCAGCACCCGCTGGAAGGTCTTGATGTCTGAGGCATTGTAGTACTGCCCCATGCACCCAAACTGCTGCGCATAGCCCGGGTCATCGCCCAGGCCAATGATGAACGGCTTCAGGAACACCCGCTTTTTCTGCAGCGCCAAGGACGTGGCACACGGGTCACCGCCGCAACTCTCCAGGCCATCGGTGATGATGACGATCACGTTACGGGCGTTGGGGTCCCGCGGAAAGTCATTCGCCGATTGTTCCAGCGAGTAGGTGATGGGCGTGTTGCCTTTGGGCGTGATCTGCTGCAGCCGCTTCTTGATGTTGGCCGCATTGTGCGCCGCAAACGGAACCTCCAGCTTGGTGTCTTTGCAGTTCTTCTGGTTCACGGGCGTTTGGTGGCCGTACACGCGCAGGGCAATCTCGAGGTTGGCGTAGGCGTCCAGCGAGTCGGCCATGCGGGCCAGCATGCGTTGGGCCACTTTCCAGCGGTCACTGGTTTCCCAGGTGGCCATCATGGAGCCTGAAGCGTCCAGCAGGAACAGCAGGCGGGTTTTCTTGGGCGGTGGGGCCGGTCTGTTCTGGGCCAGGGCAGGCAGGGCCAGCAAGCCTCCCAGCAGGAGGCAGACCAACCACACACAAACAGACCGCATGCTCTTCATACCGCGCAAAACACCGGGCCAGGGGCCGCCGCCCCCAACCGCCAGCCAGGATTAATAATCGTTGAGGGTTTCTTTCAGTTGCACCAGGGCTTGCTCCAGCTGGGCATCGTTGGGTGCCACGCCGTGCCATTTGTGCGAGCCCATCATGAAGTCCACGCCGTAGCCCATTTGGGTATTCATGAGGATACAGATAGGCTGACCCTGACCGGTGAGCGCTTTGGCCTCGTCCAGCACCGGCACCAGGCTAGCAAAGTTGTTGCCGTTGTCGCAGTTAAGGACTTTCCAGCCGAAGGCCTCAAACTTGGCCCGCAGGTTGCCCAGGCTCATGACCGCGTCAACAGGACCGTCAATCTGCTGGCCGTTGTAGTCTACGGTCCAGATGAGGTTGTCTACTTTGTGGTGGGCGGCGTACATGGCGGCTTCCCATACCTGACCTTCCTCCAACTCGCCGTCGCCGGTGAGCACGTACACCAGTTTATCGTCCTGGTTCAGTTTCTTGGCCTGGGCAGCGCCAATGGCCACCGAGGGGCCCTGACCCAGCGACCCAGACGCGATGCGGATGCCCGGCAAGCCTTCCTCCGTGGCGGGGTGGCCCTGCAGACGCGAGTTGAGTTTGCGGAACGTAGCCAATTCCTTCGGCTCAAAGTAACCGGCTCTGGCCAGCACGCTGTACCACACCGGTGAGATGTGCCCGTTAGACAGGAAGAACAGGTCTTCGCCCACGCCGTTCATGTTGAATTTAGGGTCATGGGTCATCTGCCGGAAGTACAGGGTAACCAGGAACTCGGTGCAGCCCAGCGAGCCGCCCGGGTGGCCGGAGTTTACCGCATGCACCATGCGTACAATGTCACGGCGAACCTGGTGCGCCACGTTCAGCAGTTGATCAGCGTCGTAATTGAATGGGTTCATATGGATGATGTGAAGATTAGACGATGTGAAAATTTGAAAATGGTGATGGCTATTCATTTTTCCTGTTTTTGGGTAATTTTTTTTAAAACAGGCCTAAAAAGAAATGGTGTGACTAAGTAAAGGAGCGAGCGAAGGACCCGATATTCCTTCTTATTTAAGCAGTTGGGCGGTGTGGTTCTTGGTGTCTACCTTGGTGATGAGGTCTTCAATGGTGCCTTGCTCATCAATGACAAAAGTGTAGCGCATGGTGCCCATGTACTTGCGGCCGTACATGCTTTTCTCCTGCCATACGCCGTATTTCTCCACAATTTGCTTGTCGGTATCGGCCAGGAGGGGGAAGGGCAGGTTGAACTTCTGGATGAACTTCTGGTGCGATTTCTCATCGTCTACGCTCACGCCCAGCACCACGTAGCCTTTGGCCAGCAGGGCCTTATGGTTGTCGCGCAGGTTGCAGGCCTGCGCCGTGCAGCCGGGGGTGTCATCTTTGGGGTAGAAGTAAAGCACTACCTTTTTGCCCCGGAAATCGCTCAATTTCACCAGGTGACCGTTCTGGTCTTTCGCCTCAAAGTCTGGGGCAGCATCACCTATCTTTAGCATGTTGTGTTGTGGTTGGTTGTTAGTAAGTAGTTGTGAGTGGTAAGTTATAGGTTGTCAGTCGTGCTTTATTCGTTTTCAGGCTAATTATATGAAAAAAGCCCCAAAGCAAACGGGGAGTTGTCAAGAAACTAACAATTAACAACTGACAACCAACCACTAAGCCCTAGATTTTGGTGGTGTACACGGCTTCGTTGCCCATGGCGTCTTTCACGCGCAGCACCACATCGCCCTTCAAAGGTACGGTTTTATCCAGTTTCTCCGAGGTGAGCATAGAGGCCTTGTGTTCCCACTTGAGGAGCAGCCACTGGCCGTTCACCTCGCAGGACCAGGACGCGATGCCCGACAGGTTGTCGCGGATGCGGAAGCTGATCTGGTTGGCCGATTTGCTGTTGAGCTTGATGGTAGGGGCCACGGTGTCGGTGAGCACTTTGAACTTGCCCAGGTCACGGGCCGAGAACGTGATGGCGTCGCCGTTCCAGGTGCCTCCCAGGAAACCGGCGCCCCGGCCCCAGCCCAGCGCGTACACCGCCGCCTTAGACTTGTCTGGGGGCAGCTTGGAAGGCCTGATGGTGACCTTGGCGGGTTGGAACAGCGTGGTCAAGGGGTTGTTGATGCTGAACACGTCCTGGGCGTCGCGCGAGACCTGCAGGATCAGGGTGTCGTACAGTGATTTTTCGGCGAAGGTGATGTCCAGGTACCGGTTAGAATACAGGTACTCGGTATTGGGCGGCACCAGGTGGCTGAACGGGAAACGGGCTTTGATGCCGGCCACCTCGGCCGAGTCTGGCAGGCCCCCGATCATGTTGTACAGGTACACCGAGCCCGCGCTGGTGGTGTAGGAGGGAATCACAGCGTATTTGTAATTGCCGATGTACAGGTCAAGGTTGCGTGCTTCTTTGGCCGTGTCGGCCACCGTGATCTTCAGAATACTCTCCATTACTTCATGGCCTATCTTGGGGGTGGTTACCTTAGGCTGGGCCAGCACCTTGTAGGCACTGCTTTCGCCCTTGATGAAGAAGCGCACCTGCGACAGGTTCTTGTAAGAATCCACCAGATCGGCCACCACTTCATAGACCTGGCCTTCCTCCACCCTGAAGCGCCCGCGGTTCGCGTCAATCTCGTAAATGGGCAGGGTGTTGCCGTCGGCGACGTACAGCCGCTGGAACGCCCGGTTGTTGAGTTTGAGCACCGGGAAGTTGATGTGCGCCGACACCTGCCGTTGCTTGTCAAAGGGCACCCCGTCAATGTTGTGGCGGTACACGGTTTCGCCGTTGATGCGCAGTTCCATGGCCTGCACGCCGTTGGAGTTGGCGGCGCCGTTGTACTGGTCAATGGCCTGAATCTCCAGCCCCAGCATACCCGCCGCCTGAATGGTATCAGCAATGGTATAGGTGCTGCCTTGCTTTACCGGGGTAAATTCGCGCCGCGCGTACTCGCCCTTCACGCGGGCATCAAGGCTCTGGGGGGTTAAGGCGAAGTTGTACACCGTGGGCGGAATCTGGTCCACCACCTCGGCGAAGCCGTAGCGCAGCGGGTTCAGGAGGTTGTCTTTGGTGTCACGTACCTCAAAGTGCAGGTGTGGGCCGCCAGAGCCGCCTGTGTTGCCGGAGAAAGCGATCACATCGCCCTTCTTCACCGGAAACTGGTTCTCGGTGAAGTACGCGTCCACGTCAAAGGCCTTTTTCTGGTACTGCAGCTGCAGCATGTAGTCGGCCAGGGCCGGGGCGAACTGGCTCAGGTGGGCGTACGTGGTCACCAAGCCGTTGGGGTGCGTCACATAGATGAGGTAGCCGTAGCCGTAGCTGGAAACCTTCACGCGCGAGATATAGCCATCGCCGGCGGCGTACACCGGCAGGCCTATCTTGCCCTCGGTTTTGATGTCAATGCCGCCGTGGAAGTGGTTGGGCCTGATCTCGCCCATGCTGCCCGATAGAAAGTTCTGGGTGCCGGGTTTTATGGGAAATACAAACGGGTTGGCGGCAAACGGGGCCTGCTGGGTGGGCGGCGCCTGGGCGACCGCTAACCCGCTGCTCCCCAGGAAAAAAGCCGCCAGGTACAGGCTGAAACTACTTAACTTCAAAATTCAACAGGGTTTTGTCTTCAATAAACGCCTCTAACCGGTCTCCTATTTTAACGGGGCCTACCCCGGCCGGTGTGCCGGTAAAGATAAGGTCGCCTTTTTTGAGGGTGATGAACCGGGACATATACGCCAGGATGGCGGAAAAGTCATGCAGCATCATGCCGGAATTTCCCTGTTGCTTCAGCTCGCCGTTCACCTTCAGCCCGAAATTGATGTTATCAAAGGCTGGGAACTCCTCTACGGGCAGGAAATCTGAGATAGGGGCGGAGCCGTTGAAGCCCTTGGCCAGGGTCCAGGGCAGGCCTTTGGCTTTGGCTTTGGATTGCAGGTCACGCGCGGTGAAGTCAATGCCAATGCCGATGGCGTCAAAATACTTGGCCGCAAACTTAGGTTGAATGTTCTTGCCTTCCTTGCTGATGCGCAGCACCAGTTCTACCTCGTAATGGATATCTGAGCTGTAGTCTGGGTAGTAGAAAGGCTCATTGTTGCGCAGCACTGCGGTATCGGGCTTGAAGAAAATCACGGGCTCCTCGGGTACCTCGTTTTTCAGCTCGGCAATGTGTTCTGCGTAGTTACGTCCTATGGCTAGTATTTTCATGCTGCTTTTTTGTTTTCAAAGATAGGGCTTTCTCTCTGCCGCCTCAAACCAGAAAAAGGCTTGGGCGCTTAAAAATAAAATTGGCATGGAATTGTATAGATATAAAAATAGATTTGCGCCCGGATGTCCGAAGGCCTGCACTTTGTCTTGCATTCTTCGTATAGGTCAACTGTCCTGTACAGCTGCAAGAGCTCCGGCGGAATCTAGTTTTTGTACCACTTAACCTATCTATGAAAATGAGTAAGTTTAAAAATGCCCTGTTTGCCTTCACCGTTGTGCTGTTGGCGGGGTGTACCACTGTTCCTATCACCGGGCGGCGGCAACTGTCGTTGGTAAGTGACCAGGAAGTGATTGCCATGTCTTTCCAGGCCTATAACGAGACCTTAAAACAAAGCAAATTGTCTACCAACGCCTCCCAGACCGCCATGGTGAAGCGGGTGGGCCAGCGCATTCAGAGCGCGGTGGAGCGCTACATGGCCCAGAACGGCCTTTCTTCTCAACTGGAAGGCTACCAGTGGGAATTCAACCTGATTGACGATCCTAACCAGCAGAACGCGTTTGCCATGGCGGGCGGGAAAACTGCCGTGTACACCGGTATTTTGCCCATTACGCAGAATGAGACCGGACTGGCCGTGGTCATGGGCCACGAGATTGCCCACGCCATTGCCAAGCACTCTAATGAGCGCATCAGCCAGCAGATGGCGCAGCAATACGGCGGGGCCGCCCTCGGGGCCGTGGTAGGCGCCCGGTCTGCCGCGGCCCAGGAGATTGCCAATACCGTCTACGGAATTGGAACCGGCGTAGGCTTACTGAAATACGGCCGCGACCAGGAATCGGAGGCCGATCACTTAGGCCTGATCTTCATGGCCATGGCTGGCTATAACCCCGAGAGTGCCATTTCCTTCTGGGAGCGCATGGCCGCTGCCGGCGGTGGTGGAACCCCTGAGTTCCTGAGCACCCACCCGTCCAACGAAACCCGCATCAACAACATCAGAAAGAACCTGCCTGAGGCGAAGAAATACTACGCAGCCCGTTAAGCCATGAAAGCAAGAACAAAATGGTTTGTGTTCGGTGCCGTTTTAATGGCCCTTTTGCTGAAATCTGATAAGGCCAGGTAAAAGGCCTCTCGCTTTAGTTTCTCACCTGTTTTTTGAAATTTAGGTCCAAAACAGGAACGCCCCTTCTCTTGAAGGGGCGTTCCTGTTTTGGACTTATTGGTTTTATTCATCTAAATGAAGGCTGCCCAGGGTGTCTCACGTGCGTGCTAAAGAAAAATGCATGCATTCAATGCTATATTTAAAAATAAAAATATATTTTAGTACAATACCATTTTAAATTTTCTTGTAAAATAGGCCAGTTTTGGCAGATTTATACGGAAAGTAGCGACTACTTTCCTTTAAGGGTTGTAATCGCCCTGAAACTGTTATAATATTGTGTTTGGATGTAACTCATCACATTCCTAGTGCTTTAAACTTTCCTTTTTAGATGTAAATGTTGCGTTTGTAAAGAAGAAAAGTGTGCCTAGGGTAATTCTATTGCAGTAAAATCAGTGTTTACCAACCTTAGATGGTGTTATTACTAGGTTTTGCTGTGATAAACCCATGTGTGCATTTGACCAACGGCACCATAGAACTTCAAAGAGTTAAGATAGAATGGACCTGAACCTCACTTAAAGCTTACCTCCCGGGCAGATACAAACAACAATTAATTTTAAACATAACTCATACTCTATGCAAATTTCTACTTCTAGTAAGACGCTGGTCACTAAAACCAGTTTGCTCTTTTTGCTTTTGCTATGTTCCTTTTCTTTTGCTGTATTCGGGCAAAATGGTGCGGTTTATTCCTACCATGGGCTTGAGCGGGATTACAGGGATATTTATAAGAATGACAAGTTTCCTGCATTTATCATCGTGGGGGACTTTACAACCTATGGCGGTAAACCACTAAAAGGGGTAGCTGTTTTAGGTAACTCTGCCGTTGATGAGCAACCTGTCTCTGACTTTAATCCCGGAACCGGGTTAAACGGGGCTGGTTATGCCGCCATTGAGTATAAGCAAGGCTTTTTGATTGCGGGTGATTTTACAGCCTATAATGATACCCTGGCAAACAGGTTGGTGGTTGTAAAAGCAAATGGAAGTATAGATAAATCATTCAATGCTGGTTCTGGTGCTAATGGGGCTATCAGAGATGTGGTTATACCCCCAGGTTCTTCTAAGGTCATCCTGGTAGGTGAATTTACTACCTATAATGGCAAGCCTGCCAAAGGGATTGCCCGGATCAACGCAGATGGTAGCCTGGATGAAACGTTTAATTCGGGTGAAGGCGCAAACGGAAGCATTTTCACCATAGAATACATTTCCGGCGAGAAACTTTATATCGGGGGTGACTTTACTTCTTATAATGGTACCAACATTAACCGTATTGCCAGAATAAATTTTGACGGAAGCTTAGATGGAACCTTTGATCCAGCAGGAGGCGCCAATGGACCAGTCTATGTAATAAAATCAGGAGGCGATGGACTGTTTGTAGGAGGTGACTTTACCACATTTAATGGTGAAAGTAGAAACAGATTCGCCAATATAAACAATCTGGGAGCACTGTCAGATAAATACGCAGGCACTGGATTCCAAAGTGCTGTCCGCGCGATCACTAACGGGTACTATACTACGTATGTAGGCGGTCATTTTGGTTTTGCTACCATTGAGGAAGGAGGTTTTGTAGGTAGTGCTGGAGGTCTAGGAGTAGAGTATGATGCAGTATACCAGTTAACTCCTTTTGGCTACTCTGGAGCCAGGGGGGCAGGGAAGCAGCATGGAAGCGCCTTCTTTGGCGTAATGGAAAGCGGTTTTTCTATTGAGCTAGACCAGGTTAGCCCATCTGTTGTAAAACCCGGAGATAAAGTTAAAGTCTGGATCTCATACGGAGGTCCTGCTGGACCAAACAATTATTTTGAAGTAAAGGTGAACGGCGCAATAGTTGCCTTTAAAAAGATAGCAGACTTACCAGAATCTTATGAGATTGAATTTGTGGCCCCCCTTGAAAATGGTTTTTATAACGTAACGGTAGATGCAGTAGAAAGCGCGTCTGGGAGTCCTGGCACTGGCTGGCCTGTGGCAAGCCAGAGAAACATTGATAGAGGGGAGGATAATTTACAAGTGGCGCCTACAGAGTGGACAGGTTCCAGGTCTACTGCTTTTGGAGACGCTGGCAACTGGTCCCTTGGGTTACCCAATGAGAATACAGACGTAATCATTAAAAGTGCTACAAGGTATCCGGTTTTAAACAGTGGAACCTTCAATGCCCGAAACTTCCTGATTAACCAGGGAGCATCCTTTACGCTTGCTACCGGAGGTACCTTAAACGTAAGAAAGAATTTTTCTAACAATGGTGTTTATGTAGATGAGAACGGAGTCTTAACGGTAGGTACCATAGGAGGAAGTTCTTTAACTCAGTTTAACAACTTCACTGTGAGCAGTACAGGAGCTGAGTTGGCGGGACCAGTCGCTATTGCAGGGGTGCTGACCTTGAAGGGAGATCTAAAAACCAACAACCAAACCCTGATGCTCCTTTCCAATGAGAATGGCACCGCGTATGTTAACAATGCCGGGGGGGAAGTAGAAGGAACTGCTTCCATGGAGCGCCAGATTGATGATAAATTCAACGTAGGGCCTGGCTATCGTCACTTCTCTTCGCCGGTTAAGAACACAACGGTTAGCAGCTTAGCGGCAGACGGTTACGCTCCAATGGTGAACCCCGCTTACAATACTGCCCCTAACCCCTATACAGTGAAGCCTTTCCCCACCATATTTGGCTATGATGAAAGCAGGTTGTCTTCTACAAACGCTACTACCAGCGCCTTTGATTTCGGTTGGAGTTCTCCAGCTTCGCTTTCCTCCGCTTTAGAACCAGGCAAAGGATATTCTGTTAATATTCCGGCCACGGCAAAAGTAACCCTTAGCGGAGAGTTAAACTCAGGCACTATCTCCGTATCTGGTCTCGGAAACCAGCAGGTTGGGTCTGCTTCTGGCTGGCACTTGCTGGGCAACCCTTACCCTTCCCCCATAGATTGGACAAAAATTATCCTCCCTTCAGGTATTGGCAATGCCGTTTACGTGTATAGGTCTTCTGGCCGATACATTGGATCGTATGCTACCTATGTTAATGGAGTAGGTGACGCTGATGCCCGGTACATTGCCCCTATGCAAGGCTTCTTTGTCCGTGCCACCGCAAACAACCAGACTTTTACCTTTAGTAACGATGCAAGGGTCTACAATGTCAAAACCAACCTTTATAGAACCGGCGGAGACCTGCGCCCTCAACTGCAGTTGAACCTGAAGAATTCTTCTGATCTGGCAGATGAACTGTATGTGTATTTTGAGGAGAATGTACCCGCCACGGTAGACGGGAAATATGATGCCTTTAAGGTATTGACCTATAACTTTGACCGACCCACCTTGTTTGCCCGGTTAGGCAAGGAGCCGCTCTCCATTAAAGGCCTGCCATTGAATAACGCCGTTCAGACATTGCCGCTTGAGTTGTATGTGCCGGCTAATGGAACGTACACCTTCTCGGTGGCTAAAATGGTCAATTTCTCTTCTAATGCGCAGGTGCAGTTAATTGACCTGGAAAAAAGCCAGACCTATGATTTGAGCAACGGTAAAGAGGTAAGTGTGCAGTTAACCACAACCACAACTCCTGGCCGCTATGTGCTGAGATTTACCGCCGTAAAAGGAGGACCTCTAAGCGCCGGAGAAGAGTTGGAGAGTGAGCAATTGCAAGTTTACCCTAACCCTGCCACTGGTGATGTAAACCTGTTGTATTCTAATGTTAAAGCTTCTTCTGAGCCGGTACAGGTAGTAATCTTTAATTCCCTGGGCCAACAGGTGTTAACCAGAACCCTTAAAGGAGCCGAAGTGCAAGCAGGAGTTAAGTTAGCAACCGCAGGTTTTGCCCCGGGCGTTTACCACGTGAAAGTCAGCTCACAGGGTAAAATCCACACCAAAAAATTAGTGCTTCAATAGTAAAGTAAAGCAGGCGCATCCGTGCGATGGGTGCGCCTGCCATACCTTTTAGTAAATCATAAGAACTACTCTTACATGAAAAAATATACTTCTACACTAGTGAAATCATGCTGCCTGGCCGCAGCATACATCTTATTTGCTGCATCCATAGCTTTTGCGCAGTTGCCAGGAAGTGGAGGGCCCCAACCTCAGGAGGAAGAGGAGGAAGATAACACCCCTCCGCCTACCGGCGTACCCATTGATGGCGGGGCTAGTTTACTCCTGGCTGCCGGTGCCGGGTATGGCATTAAAATGTTGCGCGATAGACGGAACGCCCGAAAGCAATAAGTCACAAAGCAAAGGCTTTTGAGTTTGTAATCCTTTATGTCTATCGTTTCAACCATACAAGGCAAAGAAGAAAAGACCGATAAAAGCGTGATGGTGTGGGCCGCCCTGAATGGGTGGTCCATGTTCATTTTAAGCTACCTCGGTATTTACCTGCTTGCCCAGGCAGCCTCTGTTTTGGTGGCCAGTCTCGCCTTCGGGATTAATACCACGTTGCATTTTGACCAATTGGAGTTTCTACTGCAGGGAAAGACCTGGACCCCACGTAGTGTGGTTCCGGTCTTTCTTGCTTCCCCTGTTCTGGCCTTTGTGCTGGGCATGATTTCGCTTAGATGCTTGGTGAGCCTAGAGACAAAGGGCACTGTCTGGAAACAGTTCTTCTTTTGGGGTTTTCTGCATGGAATGAACCTAAGCATAGGCACGCTTATCAGTGGGGCAGTCACGAATGACGGAATCTGGTACTCCCTGCGCTGGCTATCTTTCCCTGACCCCCTGATCTACGGGTTAGCTGGTCTCGCATTTTTCATCCTTTTAGGAATTGGGTACTTGGGTTGTGTCTTGCTTTTCATGAGCTGTGATTCCCTTACCCTTATGAAGGAGAGCAACCGGCCGCTTTTGTTGAAGGGCATGTTATTGCTCCCTTGGTTCTTTGGGTCTGTTGCTATCTTTTTATTGAAAGACTCACTCTCCAACTATGATGCAGTGCTTTTAGGGAGTTTTTTATTGCTGCTGCTGCCTATCTATTCCAGAGGAAAGACCATGTTGGTGAATGACAACGTGATCGCCCCGCGCAGAACTTTTATTGCGTGGGAAATAGTGATTGCGGTGGTGGTATTAAGCCTCATGATAAAAATCTTCCTTTAAGTAGGAGAGAAGGCCGTACAGCGCCCACCCTAAGGTGTAGAGAAATCACCCACCTAACTAGTAAGAACGATACTTGAATACAACACTTGCAGTAGAATGTGGACTGGAGTGACTTAAGGCCATGAGAGCTTTATCAGGCCAAAGCGAGACAGAAGCATTTAACTAAATTGAATACAGAAAATGTTTGAACTATATCATCAACAAAAGAGCCTGTTTAAGTTCTTAGGCACAATACTAGGCTTATATGGGATCTGGTTTCTGGTGTATGAGTGTTGGGTAGGGCCAAACGATTACGTAGATACCTGGTTGTCTGAGCAGGTTGCCCAAGCCGGGGCCTGGTCCCTGAGTTTACTGGGTTATTCAACCCAAGCGCAGAAGATTATGATTCTGGTGGATGGCAGGCCTACCGTTTTTATAGGAAATCCTTGTAATAGCCTGGCCCTGATGGCCACTTTCACGGGGCTCATCGGAGCTTTTCCGGGCGACCTCAAAAAGAAGTTATTCTTTATTCCGGTAGGCATCGTCGCGATTTACCTGATCAACGTGTTGCGGGTGGCAGCTCTGTCACTTAACCATATATACAGCCATGGCACGGTAGACTTCAACCACAAGTATACGTTTTCGTTTGTGGTGTATGCGTTTATCTTCGGCATGTGGGTGATCTGGGTAAAAAAGTACTCAAGCCTCACTTTTGAAGGACAAGCAGCCAATTCCCATGCGTGACAACAGGCCCATAATAATCCTACCTTCTTTCCAGTCCTTAATCTTGCCCCTGAGCTTGGCTTTGGCGCTCCTGGTGCTGGGTACAGCTGTAGATTTTCTGTTTGACCGATTGGAGGTATTTTACCGGGAAGCATTTAAGGTCATCGGGTTTCCCAAGCTGTATGATCAGCTGTCCGAAAAAGTATTTGACGTGAAGGTGCTTACCCTGATCCTGCTGAACGCTGCTTTTTGCCTCATGATCCTGTTATCCCTGTTTAGGGATTGGTCCAGGCGTAGGATTACCCTGTGGGTGTACGGCGGCCTTTTTTTCCTGCCCTTGCTTTTCGCCCTGGCAGTGAAACTGGCGGGAGACGACCCTGCCCTCCGGCATCGGTCCCGGGCCATCATCGACTATGTGCTCTTGACACCGCTGCCCGTGGTGTTCCTTACCCCTTTACTAGTACTCTTTAAGGTGCCGGAATCTGGTAATAAAAAGGTCAGCCAACTGAAAGCAGGGTGAAAAGATTGAACACCCTGTAAACAGCAATGCCTCCGTCTGGAAACGGAGGCATTGCTGTTTACAGGGTGTTTTCAGGAAAATAGCCCTAAAACAAATATCTACTATGGCTACTATGGCGCGGAAGTTACTTCCGTGACTTCCCTTATTATGTACACAAGGCACGGAAGTAACTTCCGCACCATATAGGGTTTCAAGGGTGTTTCAGGAAAACAGCCCTAAAACACAAGATCGTGCTACTTGATACGCGTTACCTGCTACCAACTACAGTTTCATGGCCGTCTGCTGCAGGGCTCCGCGGAGTTTGATACGGGTCAACACTTTCTTGGTGTAGAGCGGGAAGTTGCCTTTCATCATCCAGTCATAGTAGCTAGGCTCTTTCTTGAGCACTTCTTCCACCACTGAGTTTTTGTGCTTCCCGAAATTAAAGACTTCCACGCCCTGGGCATTGTACACGATGCAGCCAGACAAGTCGGCGGTTTTCTGGAAGGTGAACTTGTGCAGAGCCTGCATGTCGTTCTGAACGGGAAAATGAGACTGGTCCTCTGCGCCGGGAAGCGGCACATTGGCATAAAGGCTCACCTGGCTTTTCAGGATCTCGTACGTGGCGATGGTGTCGGCCTCGGCGGAGTGGGCGTTCTCCAGGGTTTTATCGCAGTAGAACTTGTAGGCCGCCGAAAGGGTGCGCTGCTCCATCTGGTGGAAAATACGGCACACGTCCACAATGGCGCGGTTCTCAATGTCAAAATCGATGTTCACGCGCAGAAACTCCTCGGCCAACAACGGAATATCGAACCGGATCAGGTTAAAACCGCCTAGGTCACAGCCCCGCAGGAACTCATCCAGCGATTTGGCCAACTGCGCAAAGGTGGGGCAATCGGCCACGTCATCGTCATAGATCTTGTGGATCATGCTGGACTCAATGGGGATGGGAATGGTGGGGTTGACGCGCCGGGTCTTGAGGATTTCCTCGCCGTTGGGCATCACCTTCAACATACTGATCTCCACAATACGGTCTTTGCAGATGTCCACGCCCGTGGTTTCCAGGTCAAAGAAGACGATGGGCTTGCGTAGATGTAATTTCATGCGGCAGAGGTTAAGAAGCGGTGATTTTATTGGCCAGTTCCTGCAGATCCAGGTTCCCGAAGTTACCCGAGGTCATCATGAGCAGGTTCTTGTCTTTCCAGTTGGTGTTGAGCAGGTACTCCTGCAGGGCCTGGTTATCGGTATACACTTCTATCGCTTCATCGCCAAAGGCAGCCTTCAGATCTGCGGGATCCAACGGAGGCATGCGTTTGTGCTCCAGGGTCTTGGGGTTGAAGTAGACAATCTTCACATCGGGCGCCAGGAAGGTGCCTTTGTACTGCGGCAGAAAGTCTTTGTTCAGGCTGCTGAAGGTGTGCAGCTCCAGGCAGGCAATGAGTTCGCGCTCCGGGAACTGCTTTTTCAAAGCCTCGGAGGTAGCTTTCAGCTTAGATGGTGCATGGGCGAAGTCTTTGTACACCAGGGTGCTTTCGCTTTCGCCAATCTTCTCCAGGCGGCGGGCGGCTCCTTTGAAGGTAGCCAGCGCCTCATAGAACGCTTGACCTTTGATACCGATCTGCTTGCAGACTTCCTTGGCCGCAGAGATGTTGCGCAGGTTGTGCTCACCAAACAGTTGGATCTCTACATCGTCCTTCTTGGTTTTGAGCCAAGTTTTGCCATTCTTCTTGATTTTGTGCTCATGGATGGTGTAGCCAATGTAATTCACGTCTGAATTGTTGGGCACGCATACTTCCAGCACCTGCTCATCGTCCTGGTTGTAGATCAGGGTACCGGCTTTTGGCGTCATGTCCACGAAAATGCGGAACTGCTCGCGGTAGTTCTCCTCGGTTGGGAACACATTGATGTGGTCCCAGCTGATGCCGCTGATCACGCCAATGTGGTGGTGGTACTTATGGATTTTTGGTACCCGTTGAATTGGCGAAGACAGGTATTCATCACCCTCAATTACAATGATGGGAGCCTCCTCGGTGAGTTTCACCATCAGGTCAAAGCCTTCCAGTTGGGCACCCACTGCGTAGTCAAACAGGCGGTTGTGGTATTTGAGCACGTGCAGGATGATGGACGTGATGGATGTCTTGCCGTGGCTACCGGCAATCACAATGCGTTGCTTGTTCCTGGACTGCTCGTAGATGAACTCCGGGAAAGAGAAAATGGGAATGTTGTTCTCCTGTGCGAAGAGCAGCTCGGGATTATCGGGTCGGGCGTGCATGCCCACAATGACGGCATCGGGGAGGGGAGAGAGTTTCTCCGGGAACCAGCCTTCGGCTTCGGGGAGTAACCCGTCCGCTGCCAATCGGCTTTTGGCCGGTTCAAAAATCTCATCGTCAGAACCGGTGACTTTCAGGCCTTTCCGGTGCAATGCCAATGCCAGGTTATGCATAATGCTTCCCCCAATGGCAATCATGTGGATGTGTTGATACGCCGCTGTACTCATGTAATCTCGTTCAAAGAGAGCAAATGTAGTTAAATTCCCCTACGCACTACTGCTACGCACCAAACGGATTTGTGGATATCTGCCCGGAAATTTGTGGATAGGTGAAAGAGCCTCGCAGGAAGGAGACCAGAAAAGCGCCGGGTTATCTTTTCCGTAGCGGCGTTACCCTGTAACGCCGTGGTGGTTCAAAGAGATACCAGCTGAAAGCGAGAGGATCGTTTCTCCAGGGCATTGCCCAAAGCCAGAGCCGTTCCCTATGATTTGTAGCGGTTCCGTTTCATAGAGGCTCGGCGTTACAGGGTAACGCCGCTACAATGAACGCCAAGGCAAGCTTATAAGTGGATTTAGGCCCGTTTTCCAGGAAACAGGCGCGAAACGGCAGTCAACTCGGCTAAACAGATTTCCTTTGTGCATCCGAAAATTGTGGAAATGTAGCCCTGTTTTGTGGATTACCTGAGACCCTTATTCCCTTACATTTGCTCTTATGGAGGAGACGAAATTAAAAGCGACGCGAGGTAAGGCTGCCTGGAACCCCAAGCAGACCGTATCTCCGGGATTAGGGAAGCTTCCGCCCCAGGCTTTGGAGCTGGAGGAAGCGGTGTTGGGTGCGCTCATGTTGGAGAAAGACGCCCTCACGGCGGTCATTGACCTTTTAAAACCACAAAGTTTTTACAAAGATGCCCACCAGCGCATCTTCAAGGCGATTCTGAGCCTGTTTGACAAATCAGAGCCAATAGATATTTTAACGGTTACCCAGGAGTTGCGGCAACAAGGCGAGCTGGAGTTTGTGGGCGGTGCCTACTACATTACGCAGCTCACCACCCGCATCAACTCGGCGGCCAACATTGAATTTCACGCCCGTATCATCACCGAGGCGGCCATTAAGCGGGATCTTATCAGCATTTCTTCTGAAGTGCTGGGCCGCGCCTACGAAGACACCACCGACGTTTTTGAGCTGCTGGACTCCACTGAGGCCAAGCTGTTTGAAGTGTCTGAGAGCAACATCCGGAAGAACTTTGACGACATGCAGTCGTTGATGCACAAGGCCATCAAAGAACTGGAAGCCAAGAAAAGCCAGAAAGAAGGCTTGACCGGGGTGCCCAGCGGCTTTACTGCCCTGGACCGCGTTACCTCCGGCTGGCAGCCTTCCGACTTGATCATCCTGGCGGCCCGTCCGGCCATGGGTAAGACGGCGTTCGTAGTGTCAGCGATGCGGAACGCGGCGGTAGATTTCAACAAAGGAGTGGCTATCTTCTCCCTGGAGATGTCGTCCATTCAGCTGGTGAATCGTCTGATCTCCGCGGAGGCCGAGCTGGATTCTGAGAAAATCAAGAAAGGAAACCTGGCCGAGTACGAGTGGGCGCAGCTGAACCACAAAATCTCCCGCCTGAGCCAGGCACCCATCTTTATTGACGATACGCCGGGTCTTTCTATCCGGGAATTGCGCACCAAGTGCCGTCGTCTGAAAGCGCAGCATGACATCCAGATGGTCATCATTGACTACCTGCAGCTCATGAGCGGAAACGCCGAGGGCAGTAAAGGCGGCGGGAACCGTGAGCAGGAAATCGCGTCTATCTCCCGGGCCCTGAAGCAGCTGGCCAAGGAACTAAACGTGCCGGTGATCGCGCTTTCGCAGTTGAGCCGGGCCGTGGAAACCCGCGGGGGCGACAAGAAACCAATGCTCTCCGACTTGCGTGAATCTGGTTCCATTGAGCAGGACGCCGACATGGTAGTGTTCCTGTACCGTCCGGAATACTACGGCATCACCGAGGATGAGATGGGGAACCCCACCATTGGCGTGGGTGAGGTGATCATTGCCAAGCACCGGAACGGTGAGGTGGGCAGCGTGAACCTGAAATTCATTGGTAAGTTCACCAAGTTCGGGAACCTGGAAGACGGTTTCGGGCCGGGCAGCAATCCGTTTGAAGGCGGAGCCGGTTTCCCAACCTCAGACTTTGACGGCCCCGCCGCGGGCGCAGGTCCTAACACCATCCGGTTAGGCAGCAAAATGAACGACGGCGGTGGGTTCCCGGCCTCTTCGTTTGATGATGCCCCTCCGTTCTAAGCAATCTACCACAAGGTATAAAAGGCCATTCCTCCACCAGGAATGGCCTTCTTGTTTTGGGGCTGTTTTATAGAAAAGGGCCTTAAAAGAGAAAGCTGGTGCAGGTGTTTCTTTCAGCACATTCCTTATCTTGTGGTTTCTGGCCAGGCATCTGAATGAGCAAACCTTTCCGTAATGGGGCAATCGCAATGGGAGCAACCCTGCTCACCCTGGCTTTGAATTATTTCGTGGCTGATAGCTTTGGAGAAACAAGCTTTGTTTTCAGTTGGACCCTCCATTTTACCTTGATGGCCTGGTACACCGCCTTGGTGGCATTGTCTGTGCCCAAGCTGAATTCCCGTTACTTCAACTCCTACAGGTTTGAGCAGGAAGGAAGAATCTATGAGTACCTGGGAGTACACTTTTACCGGAAGTTGCTGGTGTGGACAGGCTGGGAGAAGGTAAGCCGAAAAGCCAATCCTATCAGGAAAGACCTTGCCTCCCTCACCACGGCTGACCGCAACAGCCGCACCTCAGAGGCAGGCCATCTTGTCATTGCGGTGATTGTGTTCGCAGTGGCTGGGCTGGTAATGCGTTCCTGGAGTGAGGCCAGGTGGCTCCTGGTGTTGAATGTAGTTTTGAATATCTATCCGGTGCTGCTGCAGCGCTTTAACCGGCCCAGGTACCGGAGAGTTCTTGTGGCGTTACAGAAGAATGCTGCTGTTCAGAATAAGCACGGCAGCCTAATTAAATGATACTAGAAGAAGTGAAAATGACTTTTCGGGAAGCAACCCTCCGGGATATCCCTCAAATCCAGCAGGTAAGACACTCTGTAAAGGAAAATGTGTTGTCTGATCCCAGCCTGGTTACCGATGCCGATTGTGCCGAGTACCTGACCCAACGGGGCAAGGGCTGGGTGTGCGAGGTAGAAGGAGTAATAGTAGGCTTTTCCATCGCGGACTTGAAAGACCACAACATCTGGGCTTTGTTTGTTCAGCCCGAATTTGAAGGGAAAGGCATAGGACGAACATTACACGACCTTATGTTGGACTGGTACTTTGCGCAAACCCAGGAGCCGGTGTGGTTAGGCACCCAACCCCAATCCAGGGCCGACGCTTTCTACCGCAGGACGGGCTGGCAGGAGGTAGGCACCCACGGCAAAGGAGAAACCAAGTTTGAGATGACCTTTGAGCGCTGGGCAAACAGATTGTCCTAACCTTACACGTCCATCTGGACACGTATAGAGAAAGGTGTTTGAAGAAGGTGATTTTGGCCTGTTTTCCGGAAAATAGACCGAAAACAAAGATGGCTTCTACTCCGCGGGGTTTTTAGCCGTAATGTAAGGTGATACGTGGTTTGGTCTTTGCGGTGGTTTTGGCAAATCCGGAGCTAGACCTCTTTATCTTTGCGCACGCAGAGGCACCCTTATATAGTAATGGCTAAAAAGCAGGAACATTCTTCTTTCACCTACTACCAAAGATTCATCCTTGTCTGGCTGCAACGTCACCTGAACCGGAATCAACTTTTACTGGTGTTCAGTGTGCTGGTGGGTTTCTCGGCGGGAATTGCTGCCGCGGTGCTCAAGACCCTGGTGCACTACATCCGGCAGGAACTGGTTACCAACCGGTCCATCGCTTTCCAGAACCAGATTTTCCTCATCTTTCCGCTCGTCGGGATTCTGTTCACCCTGCTGGTAGTCAAGATTTTCCTGAAAGGGAAACTGGAGCGGGGCGTGGCCAGTGTGCTGGTAGCCATTTCCCAGCGGTCCAGCAGGCTTAGGCGCACCCAGATGTTCTCCAACATCATCACCAGCGGCATCACGGTGGGGTTTGGCGGATCGGCGGGTCTGGAGTCTCCCATCGTGGTCACGGGTGCGGCCATTGGGTCAAATTACGGGAAAGCCTCTTTTTTTAGCTACAAAGACCGTACGGTGCTGCTGGCCTGCGGCGCCTCGGCGGGTATTGCGGCCGTGTTCAATGCGCCGGTGGCGGGCCTGCTGTTTTCGCTGGAAGTGCTGCTCACCGAGGTGGCCATCTCCTCGGCCATTCCCTTGATCATGGCCTCGGTGGCGGGCGTGCTGTGTTCCAAGATCATCATGCGCGAAGAGGTGCTGTTCAACTTCAGGGCTCTGCAGCCTTTTGATTACCATAATGTGTTCTTCTATATCATGCTGGGGCTGTTGTGCGGACTGGTGTCCATTTACTACGCGCAGGTCACCCTGAAAGTGGAGCGGACCTTCCATAGGCTGGGACAGGAACACAAATGGGCGACGGCAATCCTGGGCGGTCTGATTTTAGGCTTGCTGGTCTTCATTTTCCCGCCGCTTTTTGGCGAGGGCTACGAAAGTATCAAGAACTTATCTCAGGGAAACGTGGGAGCGCTTTTCCAGCAAAGCCTCTATGAACAGGTGCAGCACAATGAATGGTTTGTGTTGCTGTTCATTGGGGCCATTGGCCTGGTGAAAGTGGTGGCCACCTCGGTGACGCTGAGCAGCGGCGGCAACGGTGGCAATTTTGCGCCTTCCTTGTTTGTGGGCGGGTACGTGGGGTTCTTTTTTAGTCGATTGGTGAACATGGTGTCCTCTTACCGCCTGCCCGAGGACAACTTCACCGTGGTGGGTATGGCGGGCATTCTGGCGGGCGTAATGTATGCTCCCTTGACCGGCGTGTTCCTCATCGCGGAGATTACGCAGGGGTATGACCTTATTGTGCCACTCATGCTGGTGGCAGCCTCCAGTTACACGTTGGTGCGGCGCTATGACCTATTCTCCATGGATACCCGGGAGCTGGCCCGCAAAGGGCAGATCCACACCCACGACCGGGACCTGAACATCTTGCGTTCCCTATCGGTGGCGGAGTTGGTGGAGAAGAACTTTCAGGTGCTGTATCCGGCCACGCCCCTCCGGCAGATTGTGGAAGCCATAGAAGCCTCGCAACGGAACTTGTTTCCCGTGGTGGAAAAGGAAACCAATCAATTGCTGGGCATTCTGGTGCTGGATGACCTGAAAGAAGTGATGTTCAAACCTGACCTGTACGATACCCTCTCGGCGCAGAATTTAATGAAAGCCCCTCCGCAGCAAGTGGAACTCACCGAGACCATGCCCCAGGTCATGCGCAAGTTTGATCTTACCGGTGCCTGGAACCTGCCGGTGGTGGAAAATGGCGTGTACCTTGGGTTTATTTCCAAGTCCAGCATCTTTATGAAATACCGTCGGTTTTTGAAGCTGTTTTCAGAGAAATAAGCTTAAAACGCAGTGTACGACGGCCAACAATAAGCCATTTTGTTTGCATTCCCCTTTACATTAACCTTGTAAGGGTTAAGTTTGATCAAGCGGATTCCCCTCTGATGGGGGCTAGGGGGATATTTCCACTAGCTGTTTCTTCTTTTCTTTTTTGCCTGGTTCACTTTTCTTTCTTGCTGGTTCAAGTCTGCGACTTGAACCTATAATGATCTGAAGTTTGCAAATCAGTGAGGCGACAGCCTCACCTTCTATGGCGCGGAAGTTACTTACGTGCCTTTTTTTAATTGCTGCTTCGCCCTTCGCCGTTGTTGGTGTTTTCACCAACAACCCAAACTGCCCCTCAAGCCGCTACTTCCTACTTCCTGACTCAGAACTCGAGACTCCAGACTCGCTCTGCAAGCGTTCGTCACGTTTCTCCTTGATGTTCAACCTAACCAATAGAAACAAGAAGAAAAGAAACTCGCTGACGCTCAGGCAGTCTTTTCTTCCTTGCCCGTGACACCGGGCAGCCGTACTCTGTTCTACAGGGAGCGCGGGCCACTGCCACTTGTGGAGCACTGCTTGCCCCAAATCCCAGATTGGGGTACGCAGGCGCCCAACTTGGGCTTGGAGGCATTCAAGTAATTACTACTTGAGGACGTTGCAATACCTCCATCGTCCTGCGGACGTGACTGAAACCTCTTACTGTTTTGAAGCCCATTTTCTGAAAACTGCTCCAAAACAAAAAAACTTAGATGTATAAATCCCTGTTGCCTTTCTTGTGGTCTTCTCCGTTGAGTTGGCGGTTGAGTTGGTAGGCGGCACTGATGAGGGCCAGGTGCGTGAAGGCTTGGGGGAAGTTGCCCAGTTGTTCGCCTTGTTTGCCTATCTGCTCAGAATAGAGGCCCAGGTGGTTGGCGTAGCCCAGCATGGTCTCAAACTGCAGGCGGGCTTTGTCGTGCTGGCCGGCTTTGGAGAGGTTCTCGGCGTACCAGAACGAGCACATGCTGAAGGTGCCCTCGTCGCCGGTGAGGCCGTCCTCAGCACCCTGCTGGAGGTTGTAGCGGTACACCATGGCGCCAGCCATCAGGTCTTCCTCAATGGCTTTCAGGGTAGAGAGCCACTTGGGGTCCACGGGGCTGATCATGCGCACCAGGGGCATGAGGAGCACGGCGGCGTCCAGGGTGGAGGCGCCTTTGAACTGCACAAAGGCTTGTTTTTCCTCGTTCCAGTGCTTTTCATAGACTTCCTCAAAGATGGCGTTGCGCACCGAGATCCAGCGTTCCAGCGGGGCCGGGAAGGAGCGGTCCTGCGCAATCCGGACGCCACGGTCCAGGGCTACCCAGGCCATGATCTTGGAGTACGTAAACTCCTGCCGCTCGCTGCGCACCTCCCAGATGCCGTGGTCGGGGCGCTGCCAGTTCTCGGCCACGAAGTCAATGAGGGCGCACAGGTCTTTCCAGAAGGAATAGGTGATGGGGCCGCCGTACTTGTTGTAGAGGTAGATGGTGTCAATGAGTTCGCCGTAAATGTCTAGCTGGAACTGCTCGGTGGCCTGGTTGCCAATGCGCACCGGGCCGGTCTGGTGGTAGCCCTCCAGGTGGTCCAGGGTGGTCTCGTGCAGGTCGGTGGAACCGTCTACGGCGTACATGAGCTGCAAGTGGGCGGCGCTGGGCATTTCGCGGCACCGGTCCATTACCCAGAGGCAAAACTGCCGGGCTTCCTCCATGTAGCCCAGCCGCAGGAAGGCGTAGATGGTGAAGGCCGCGTCCCTGATCCAGGTGAAGCGGTAGTCCCAGTTGCGGGGACCGCCAATGTCCTCGGGCAGGCTGAAGGTGGCCGCCGCCACGGTGGAGCCGTAGGTGCTGGAGGTGAGCAGTTTCAGGGTAATGGCCGACCGCATGACCATTTCGCGCCAGTAGCCCTGGTACGAGGACTTGGCCACCCAGGCGTGCCAGTACCGGTAGGTGCGGCGCAGGCAGCCCTCAAAGTAGGTGCGCAGGTTGGGGATGGGTTCACCGGCGGCAGTAGACTGGCCGGCCAGCACAAAGCAGACGGTCTCATGCTTGTGCAGGGTCCAGGTGCCCCGAATGGTGTTCCGGCGCACGGTGCAGGGTTGGTCGGTGGAGAACTGCAGCAGGGTGCCGTCGGGGCCCTGGCTCTGCAGCAGAAAAGTGTGGGGGCCTTTGCGCGTGACCGTGTGGGGCGAGCGGGCATAGTTGAAGCAAGGCGCCAGTTCCATCCGGAACGACATCTGGCCTTTCACCACCTTGAGCATGCGCACCACCACGCCGCTTTCCTCCTGGCCCTTGAGCGGCATGAAATCGGTGAGTTCGGCCATGCCGTCCTGGGTGTAGAAGCGGGTGTGCAGAATGGCCGTGTCTGGGATGTACTGCTGCCGGCTGCGGAACTGGCTGGTAGCGGGTTTAATGGACCAAAAGCCCCCTTTTTTGTGGTCCAGCAGCCGGGCGAACACCGTGGGCGCATCAAACCTGGGGAAGGGGAGGTAATCTAGCGAACCGTATTTAGACACCAGCGCCGTGGTGTGCAGATTGCCAATAAGGCCGTATTTTTCAATGGGAAGGTAGTGTGGCATGCCGTTTATCGTAGTTATACTGTAACGGGCAAGGGTACCGGGTGGTTAGGCAAGCGGCGGCGGGGCACGCCGGGAGCTGGCGTTTAGGGCCTGTTTCTAAAAAATCAGCCCAAAAATAGCCGGGAGTCCCAGCCTCCCGGCCTGGTTTGCGTATAGCAGGTGCCGGTAGGTTTTCGTTTTTGCCGCCGTTGTGGTAAGTTCGTGGTTGAAGGGCTTAGTTACATCCAATGAATACGTTTCAGTTAAAAAAAGGGAGCCTGCGCATAGAGGGCGACCGCATCTTCATCAGTGGTGACCAGGCCTGGTTTGTGAAGGCGTTGCACCTGGTTGCGGCCGTGTGCTGGAGTGTGTTTTTCGCGCTGCAGGCCCAGAAGCATTACAAGACCTTCCTGCTCACCCGCGACCTGGCCCAGCTGGCCTTTCTCTTGATTTCGGCCCTGGCGGTGGGGTTCTGGGTGTACGTGGGCTTTACCCGGGGCCTCCGAGGCACGGGCCGCGACGAGATCCACGTCAGGCAGATTGTGAAGGCCCAGAAAGAACTGCGCGCCTCAGATGCCGCCCCCCTGGTAACGCTGTTCTTGCGCAACAACCGCCGCCGCACCCTGGAGTTCACCAACCTGGATGACCTGCACTTCACAGATTCGCTGGCCGGCAAAGGCGTTTTGGTGGAAGAGTAGGAAAATAAGCCGGCTCCGGGCGGCGTTCTCTGTACAACTGATTCAGGGCTGTTTTCCCTAAAACGGGGCCAAAACAGCCGGGCGGCCCGGCGGCTTGGGCCGCGCTGCCGCTCACCGGAAACACAGCAGGGGGTGGCTTGCGTACACCCCCCTGAAGCCCCGCCCAGCCTTGTTCCACCATCTGCCACAGACGCCTTCCGTATGCCACACCACTACCACCTTCTTTCATTGAGTACCCGCGGGTCTGGTACCCGCCGGGTGGGGCCCTGGCTGGCCTGGCTCTTTTTCTGGCTGCTTACGGCTGTTCCGGCCCGGGCCCAGGAAGACTTTGACACCCAGAAGCGGCTGTACTTCTTCCACATCTGGGGGCACGTGAAGTACTTCCACCCGGCCTCGGCCATGGGCAAACTCAACGCCGACTCGCTTTTCCTGCACCACTTGCCCAAGGTAGACTCTGCCCAGAACCAGAAGCAGGTGAACGCCGTGTTCAAACAACTGCTCAGGGACGTGGGCGTGCCCGCCAGCGACAAGGTGGGGCCGCAGAAAGACCACCCCAAGGGCGCATTCCTGGTGAAGAACCTGGACGACACCTGGCGCACCAAGTCTAAGTTCCTCAGTTCTGACAACCGCAGGCAACTGGCCCGCATCTTTGAGCGGCGCTACACAGGCGACAAGCACCATTACCTGTATGTGCGCAACAACCCGTACGGGGGCACCCTGCCAAACGAACCCGCCTATGCCCTTAGCCCCAAAGAGAACCTGCCGTACCCCTTGCGGCTGCTGGCCCTGGCCCGGTTCAAGGCCTTTGTAGACTACCTGTACCCGTACAAGCACCTCATGGACCAGAACTGGAACCAGGTGATGGAGCAGGCCCTTCCGCAGTTTGCCCAGTGCGAGACCCGCGAGCAGTATGAGCGCCTGCTGCTGGGCGTGAACGCGCGGTTAGATGACACCCAGGCTTATTCCTTCTTCCGGCAGTTGCACCACAAAGAGCAGGTGTTCAAGAACCGGTACTACCCGCCCTTTGATTACCAGGTGGTAGAGAAGAAGATAGTGGTAACGGGCCTCATTGATCCGGCGCTGTGTGCCCGCTCCAACATTAAGCGCGGCGATGTGATTGAACTGCTGGACAGCGTGGCGGTGCACGAGTGGGTGAGCGCCCTGGACGCGCTGCTCTCGGTCTCAAACCAGCAGGCGCTGTGGGCCAGGGTAGGGGAATGGGGCGATAACCTGCTGTTCCGGTCAGAAGACCCCGTGCTGCAGGTGCACCTTTCGCGCAGGGGGGAGCCCGTGGCTACCACGCTCCGGCTCCTGAACCCCTCCGTTCCCGCCAAAGCCAAGCTCATTGATGCCTACTTCAAAAAGAAACAGGCGGCCCCGGCCAAGGTAAACCGGGGGCTGGTGTACGCCGCCAAAGGCATCGTGCACTTTAAGATCAATGATACGTTCCGGATGATCAGGGACGAGTCTTCTGAGGAGGACTTCCACCTGATGGATTCGCTCCTGACCCGGGCCCTTAAAGCCAAGGGCCTCATCTTTGACATGCGCGGGGAGCCAGATAACAGCGACTTTGTGTTTTATTACCTCTACCGGAAGTTTGGGAAGAAAGACCACCATTTTGCCCGCTACTACCAGCTAAACCCCTACCAGGTAGGTACGTTCCGGCTGCTTACCCAACCCGATGTCTATTACCCCACCGACGTTACCCCCCAGGAGACCGAGTATCCCGGCAAAGTGGTGATTCTGGTGAACGGGGCTACCCATACCATTGCAGAGTGGCATACCATGAGCCTGCAACGGCTGTTCCCGACCAGCATTACCCTGGGTGAGCAAACGGCGGGCGCCGACGGCGACGCCAAGAAAATGGTCTTGCCGGGCAACTACGTGGTCACGCTCTCCGGAAACGGGGTGTATTACCCCAACAATGCGGTGACGCAACGCCTGGGCGTGCGCCTGGACCAGGAGGTACACCCTACGGTAACCGGCGTACTGGCCCGCCGCGATGAATTGCTGGAAAAAGCCATTGCTCTCATTAACGGCGAAGACAAGAAAGCCGAAGCGAAGAAGTAGCCTCCCATGCCTGGAAGCGCCACAAAGGAGTAGCTTAAATATAAGTTTTGCCTTATATTTAAGCTACTCCTTTGCGTTAGGCCGGCGTTCCGTTGCCAACTCCGCCCAAGGAGCCAATAAGCCGAATAGGGTTCGGTTTATACAATAGTTAGCAACAATTCAAATTAAATGAATGACACATTAGAACTTGTAAAATCAAACACGATTCTGTTCACGATAGAATTAAGCAAAAAATCACTTTCTGAATGGTTGA
Organism: Rufibacter psychrotolerans; assembly: GCF_016924645.1. Lineage (GTDB taxonomy): Bacteria > Bacteroidota > Bacteroidia > Cytophagales > Hymenobacteraceae > Nibribacter > Nibribacter psychrotolerans. Next base: position 58,031 of record NZ_JAFFJV010000010.1, read on the forward strand.
TAGATGATTTAATAGACCTTAACAAAGAATTTGAAAACAACCCGATTCTCAGGATAGAGCTGAATACAAACCAAGAAATAAAGCAACTAAAGGACTTTTTGAAAAGGGAAGTAAAGCATCTTGACGAAGAGCTTTACGATTCTTGCGTTGAGGAGCTTAGTGAAATAAAAGAGGACTTAAAGTGGCGAAAGTCTGAGGACGGGAAGTTGGTGCTTAGGCTGGAAGATTGGGTTCAAAGCACAAGGAGAAAGGTTGAGGATGCGGGTTGGACAAAACTATTCGTCGGCAGAAGCATAATTGACCCTAAACAACTGAACATTGGTGGATTTGTTAAGGACGAGAACGAGCTAAATAAAATAAAGGCTGAGATAGAAGAAATGACACCTCCTGTTTCTCCTAATTTCTATCTTGAAATAAAATAGAGGAACAGTTGCTAACACTGTATAAACGCCAGCATCGGCCGACGGCCTCCGCCGCCGTTTATACCAACCGTTAGGCACAAGTTAAAATTATGAAGTATATTCTATCAGTCTTACTCGTTGCCTTGATTTTCTCTTGCTCTGAGAAGGAAACAAAACAGTCACAAAAAGAGGATTCAAAAATTCAGGCTGATCCAATAGATAAGACAACTTTAGAATCAGACACAACAAAACAGAACAATCACCAACCAAAAGTTTCCATTCCTGAATTTGCCGCAAGAACAATCAAATCAATTTCAAAAGAATTCTCAGTTGATTCAATTGAATTCATTGAAGGGGACTTTAATGCAGATAATAAGGAGGACTTTTCAGCTAGAGTAACTAACCTGAAAAATGGGAAGAGAGGAGTAATAATCATTCATAACTCCGCTAAAAATGATTACCAAGTTTTTGGTGCAGGCAAAGACGTCAACGGAATGGACGACCTGGACTGGATTGATATATTTGAAAGCATACCTAAGGAAGAAACTGTTGCATCAACTTTAGTAGATGAAAAATCGGGCGACATAATCGGCCCAGATACTAAAAATGCAGTTAAATTGAAAGGGAATGGGGTTTATATGCACCTTGACGAATCAGAAGGAGGCGGCATAATTTATTGGAATGGTCAAAAGTACGTTTGGCTACATATAGAGTAAAGAAAACCAGTGCCTAACGGTCTCGTGCATAAGGCATGCTACGGCCGACGGCCTTGCACGCCTCATGCACGAGACCGTTAGGCGTAAGAAATGAAAAATGTAAAAATCGTATTCTTGCTCATTTTCGCTAGTTGCGCCCCAAAAAACGCTGAAGTTGAAAATGAATCTATAGAGAAAGTTTCTTTTATAGAGTTTAAATACAGAGAACGCTCAGACAGGAAGGGATATGATTTTTACTTAGCCAGTTTGCATGAACTTGAATCAGACGGAAGCCTAAGAATATTTAGAAGGAAAAGCTTCAATTCTCCCCTTCAGTTATTCTCCGACTCAACTACAGCTCTCACCAGCTATTTTCCTGAATTGGCTGAAAGCTACCAGACTGACACAACTTTAATGGTAATAAACAACGATAGCCAAGAATTGAGTAATTCATTTCTGCATATGCTAATCATTGAAAGAAGTGGCGGAAGGGAAACTGTAGTAGGTTTTGACCCTGAAACAGCAGAAGGCGGATTGGCTAGCCTCGCTCATTCTTTGAAGCGACCTAATTCCTCATTGAATGAATTTGTTTTCTCGGATACAGCGTCCATAATTTCAAAGGCGGACAGTATTGTTAGGAGAGTAATATTGCCTAAGCACCCGTTACCACCTAACTCACAGCCACCACCTTTATATAAAGACAATAAATAAATCTCTACGCCTAACAAGGGTAGCTGTTGCACAACTCTTGGCTGAAGTAGAACTTTCCCATCTGTCTCCCTTGATTTCTTAATTTCTCCCCGATTCTCGGGGCCAAAATAGCCTTAAAAAGCGGCTGTAAGGGGTCTTGGTAAGG